>CBDDLR010000002.1:0-1169700 GCA_965230765.1 Sunxiuqinia sp. | reverse complement strand
CCACGTGCCTAACTGTACAGCTTCTCCTGTAATGAATCCTGTCTCATTTTTATTCTCGATCTTTTCCTCGACTGTTAATCCTTCAATTATCTGATAGTAAACAATCTTAGAGTTAATCTGGACTTCGATTAAATCTCCTTCGGAAATTTCACTTGAATTATAACACTCAAAAAATATCTTTCCTATCTCAGATCCCTTTATCACAACTCCAACAAATCGATTTATAATAGATTTAACCTCTTCTTCTTTGTTGATTTTATATATTATATTTCTTTCAATTCCTTTTTTAAGAGTTTCATCAACTTCTTGCTTGACTAAGAGTACCTTTACCCATTTTTGATCTTCTAGCAAAAAAGTATCTAATATAAAACCGTAACAAACCGTAGTGTCATTATCTTGCACAGAATATTTAAAACGTACTAAATCATAGGTCTTTGTATTTAAACTATCATTAAAAAGTTTTACTAGAAATATTTTCTTTGATTGTACACTAATTATTCTTCCAATTGCATCGTCTGAATATTTCTTCTTAATATGTATCCTTTGGGCAAGTTTATGTGGTTCAGTCACAACAATGAACCACCAAAAAACCATAAGAGATAGAACTTTAATATCATTTATTTTATAGAAGGCAAGTAAGAAATATAAAAACATAGCAGAAAAAACAATTTTCCCTTTACCAAAAGTAATAGCCAGATTTTTTGAATGCTCAGCGATAGTATTCTTAATGTCATTAGAACTTCTATCCTTATCATCAATCATTATTGACATAACTGAAACCAGAACCAACAAAAATATATAGCATAATCCCACAATCCATAACCACATGTGCTCATTATTGGAGAATATGTGTTTAACTGATATGAAAATAACAATTAACGGAAGAAGGTTTGCTAAAATATTTCTAGGTGAAGTATAATATTCCTCAATGAAAAAAGAAGATATTAGTATCATAAGAATCCCAGAATAAAACCATAGATTTTTTTCATCTGTGGAGGGAATTAAACTTCCTGTTAACCATTTTGATATTAGTAATGTGATTAGGATTAATATGAAAAAAATGAAAAACTTACTTTTTAAAAACTTCTTCATTGAGGTATTGTTGATGATGGATATTAAATAGTATTTGGTTTGAATGACTAGTCACTTACCACAACCTTAAGCAGACCTTTTAGCTTATCTAACAGCTCATCAAATGTTAGGATATCTACATTCTTTTGATTTGACCGTAATAGTTCAAAACAATTTGCTTGATGTTCAGATAACTCATTTTTTCTTCCAATAACCAAAATGGCTTTGGGGTCTAATATTTTTTCTTTATTCCCAAATTCCTTTATAAAAACATCTTTTTGATCAAGACACTGACTAATTCCACCTGACAGGTCATCTGAATATGAAAAAACAGCAGGCTTTCTGTATGGGCTTTTTTTTAGAAGTTCCTTTTTATGAGTTTTAATCTCTAAAAGTGCAAAGTTGTCTTGAAAACTATTTTCAAATAAGAAATCAACCACTCTTCCATCTTCATTCTTCATTGTTTTTCCTCCAACATAAGCTTCTTTATCATTGAGGATTACCTCAAAAGGAAACAAGTGATTAAAAATCCAAGAATTATCTCCAAAGAACCTTTGCCATTGTTTTTCATTATCTACCTTAGAGGTCATGAGATGTTCAAAATTCTTAATAATATCTTCAATAAAAACCTTATTGATTTTATCTCTTGTCCTTATAAAATTTGAAGTTACGGAAATCTTACTTGGAGGGGCTGTTTCCATAACTGTATTGAGTGAATCAACATCTGCTCTTGTTACTTTTTCAAATGAATCAAACTTTTTCAAGAAACCATCTAATTGTCCAGCGTTTAGTAGAATCTTCTCTTTCCTAAACTTTGTCGTAAAACTAGTTAATTCATTATTGATCATTAGTTTTCTGGTTCTATCATACCACCTTTTTTCGTTACCAATCTTTCGCAATATTGGCTCTAGATCAGCCCAATTAAAAAATAAAGTCTTTGGAGTAAAACGAGTTTTAATATTTATTCCAATAACTAGTTTCTCAAACTCTTTTAATCTTGGGTACAAAAATGAATATAAAAGTCTCATCCTCTGAGATGATATTCCGTATCTTCCAGTTGTTCTAAAATCCTTTGGAATATCTTCGAGTTTTTCCCAACCTCTAAATTCTATAGACTTTAATCTCTTTGTAGAAACCAATCCAGTTGTTGAATTTACTGAATAAGGATATAAGATAAATCTATTTCTCTTTTTAAAAACTTCTTTTGTTGACAGAACGGGAAACCCATCTTCATCGCAATATTTATAAATTTCTTTTGTTTCAGTTACCTTTATTAAATTTTCTTGTTCTCGTGGATATTTTCTTCTCATTCTTCTAGAATATATTGTTAAAAATTAAGAGTGTGAGTGGTTAAAAATTTACTCATCACTAAATTAATCAATGTTTTGAACAATCACAGATACAATTACATAATATTTAGACAATAAATTTCTAAACATTACCTTCAAAATGAATATTGAGTGAAATATTTGAAAAATTTGTATGATTAGCGAATATATGTTCGTAACTTGTTGATTGATATTAAAAAACACCTCAATCATTAATCTTTAAATTATTAGTTATGCCAAATTATTGCGTAAACAAAAATGCCCAACCAACCGGAGAGCATGAAGTCCATAACGTAGACACATGCAATTATTTACCTGAGACCTATAACAGATTAAGCTTAGGGTGGCACTCAGACTGCAAGGGTGCTATAGCTGAGGCAAAGAAGTATTATAGCAATGTTGATGGATGCGCTCATTGTTGCCCAGATTGCCACACGAGATAATATGAATGAGAGAATTTCTGGTTTAACAAAAGGGGAGAAGCTAATTATAGCGTTCTCCCTTTTTTGATGTGTTTCAAATAATTATCGCAATGTCATTTTTTATTTACCATTGCACCAATCAATCCTATGATTAGCATAACTACTGCAATTATTAAAATCCATTTAAGCCCAACATAAAATAGAGTAAGTAATGCGCCTATTGCGTCTGCAATATCACTACAACCAGTTAGTAAAACGGATATCAATATTAAGGATGGTAATTTTAGTTTTTTCATATCCAAAAAGAATTAATCCTTTATGCAGCGAACAGAGAACCCCCACCTTTTACTTTCCTGTTGGAAATCTACAAATGGTAATTCATAATAGACTGTGAATAATTCTGAAACATTATCTCCATATATATCAGTCATCCCTGACCTTGTGGTGCTTGTCCACCAGTCACCTGTCTCTCCAAGTTGATTATATTGACCATTAGAATAAGAACGGTTTCCACCAGGCAATGCATAAAACCCATAAGCATTTGTCGCCCCTTCGTTTGGGGTCTCCCAATGGTCAAAACCAATTTCTTTTAACTTTCCCCCTGCTTCCGAAGTGCCTCCAATAAAATCTACAAGAGTTTGCCATTCTTCCTTTGATGGTACGTGCCACCCTGAAGGACATAGTTTGCCAGTATTTACAGCGTACCAGTTATATAAAGCACCATAAGGAACTGAATATTTTGACGAATCATTATCGTACCAACAATAGGCTGGTCTTGGTAGTTCTACCCATTCATCAGCATCGGTTATTAACTGGATGGGTGTTCCATCATTGTAATGGGTTACATGGAGGTTTTCAACCATCCAAGTTTGTGAACCAATTGTAACTGTATTATAGACATTACCATCAATATCGGTTACAGTATCAATGTTTTCATCAATAGGTTCATCATCTTTACTACAACTAAATAAAACACCAAGAATAAGTGTTAAGCAAAGGAAAGTGATTTTAAAATTCTTCATGATTTTGTTTTTTCCCTTCACCGTTCCCCAAGATCAGGATTCTATATAAAAAAGAAGCGTGGGAACTGAAAGCCTATCTGTACACAGGTATCGCCAAACACCTACATCTCAAACAGACAATAGTCCCACGCCCATATAAGATAGGCGTGAACGCTATTGCTATTATTCCTGAGATGTTTTGAAATTGGCGATTTCGTGTACAAGAACAATGCCTTACGCTTACGTTATTTTCAAAAAAAAATAGGCTGACTTTTCAACCTATTACAAATATAGTTATTATGTGAATCCTTTTCACATCATTGGATTTTAATTCAAATTTTAGAGAGTAAAATGAACCTCTTCTTTTTCTTCTACATATTCAATGTTCAATATTTTCAAAAAGTAATTAAGTGATTCGATCTTAGAAGGAAGGCTGTGACATCTTTTTCTCAATATTTCAGGAAGGTAATAATTGCTAATAGCTTCTTTATCCAAATTCTCAAAATCTTTTTCTGTATAAGGGTAATTTGCAAAAAGAACCTTTAAAGGCTTAATATCTGAAACAAATAGTATAGTCCCTTTTTCATTGCAAAAATCTAAAATTGAATTTAAAACAAATTCATCTGAAGAATTAAAATTTTCATATTCATGTGGACTTTTTTTGTCTTTAGAATAAAATGGGAAGTAATTAGCAGGAAGAACAAATCCATTTTTAACTTCTAAAATCATGTTTTTTAGTATCAGGTTATTGATCATTTTGGAAATAGTCCCTCTATCTTGCTCTAGTAATTGTGCAATTTTGTTACGGCTATAAAGAGTTACATTCGTATTGTTGATGCATAAGCTTTTTATCAATAAAAGCAGACCTTTCTCTTTCACTTCAATATCTGTATAATAAAAGGAATTATTGACAAAAAAGAAATTTGGAGGATTTAAATCAAAATGATAAACATTCATTGTTTTAATCCCTTTGTTTTTGTGTTTCACATTGACCAATTCTGTTTCTCTTATTCTTGAAAGCGAACTTTGAAGAGTTCTAAATTTTATCTTACTTAATTCATGTATTTTTTTCTGAGTTGCTCTACATATTCCTGTTCTATAATCACTACACAATTTTAAATATGCGTAGAGACATATATCAGTATTTTTGTTATTGCCTTTTCTGTATTTATTAATGTCTTTTGATAAAACGGTATATGATTTCATTTTTTGAAATTTAAATTTTTAAAACGAGGTGATGCCAATAGATGTGCAAAGCACCTATATTTGGTAGTGTATATTAATAGGTAATGTATAATAGGTAGTGTATAGGTGCGCAACTAATCAACATCAATAACGCAACTTTTCCACATCATGAACACGCAATTTTCCACCACCCTTAAATTCTACGGGAAAAGTAACTTCTGTAAAAAAATATTGTTTGAAAATTCCTGAATTGAAGAATATTCATTTAGATGTAAACTAAAATCCCATCTCACAAATTTTTGACAGGATTTTAGTTCTTAGCAAAAATTACAACTATTCTTCCACTTGCTCTTCAATCCTTTTTCGCAGCACTTGAAAATGAGCTATTACATTTGGCTCTGATAAATGTCCATTAGAATTTCCCATTTGTGTAATATCTTCTCTTGTAATTGAACTAAGAGCCTTGAAAGCAAATTCTTCCCCTCTCGCCATTATAAGATTATTAAACTGTGTTATCAGATATCGTTTTGCAATTTCAGGCTCTCTAAATCCAACCTTCCTACAAACCTCAATAAACTTTTCTCCTCTTGGAATATTATGATCTGGGATAATTGGTTTTTTGTTTTTTGTTCCTTTCTCTTTTAAACCCTCACAAAGTTTTATTAAATCAGTGCGTGTTAACCCTGACCCTGTTGCAAAAATTTTATTTAATGTTGACAAAGGAAAGCCAGACGGATTATCTTCAGTCCTTATTAGCTCATTAAATTTCTGTAACAAATCTTCGCCTGGGTTAAGATTAGCAGAACTATTTAGAAAGTCCTCTTTAACCCATGGTTTCTTAGTGTAATTAACTTCATTGATGTATTGAGTATAGGTTTCTCCCTTTTTCAACTCTATCTCAATGGCAGGAATTTCAATTGGCTCTTCCCCGCACTCTACTAAATAATCATTGTAGTGTGAGGCTGCAAAGGTTCTGTGCTGCCCATCAATCAAAAGATAATATTCACCATATTTCTCAGGAGGAATCTCATTATTATTTATATCAAACAATTTGAGACCTTCATCTAAGGCTTTTTCTGCTACACCTACTTGTATTAGCTCAGCCTTTCTGAAACCTTTAACTTTCATTTTATCAAAAAGCTGTTCTACATTTTTTTTACTAATGACACGATTGAAAGCAGCTAAAGCTGGCTTTCTTGTACCTTCTAAACCTGAGACTCTAATTTCAGGCTCTATAAAAATCTTTTTACTCATATTTTTTTGTCATAAGGGAAAAGTCGTAACAACATGTTATCAACCGTCTTAATGACAATGCAAATATGAAGGGTATCAGAAGTGTCTATATGGAGAAAAAAAACGGCAAGTTTCTACTCCCTTTTTGAATGAAAAGCAGAAACCAAAAGATAACTATCACGAATATAGACCATTAGCCATATTTTTCATGTTGTAGTTTTTATATTGTTTCAGGTATCCTTTCAAAGAATCTTCAGACTCTAAAAAACTTTCCTTCCTCGTTAAGCCAATAATGAATATTAATCTGGAAATAAGTAACAACTTATTCAATGAAACTAATGAACCCTTTTTTGACTTAGTTTTTTGAGGTGGTCTAAGTTCAAAAAATGAAAGAAACATTTGGGCAAAGTACCATATTTGAATTGAATTAGATAAAAAATCATATTGAAACTTGCCATCCTTAATGAATCCAGAGGTATGGCTGGTAGCTATTTGACTTCCATCTTCAATTTTTTCTAGCTCACTTGCCAACATATATAACAATGAGAATATTGAATCTGATTCATCTATTACAAATTTGTGTTTACCTTTTATTTCTAGTGAAATCTTCATAGGCTTTTTGAAAGTTCCCATTTCACTGCTCTCAAAATCTAAGGTTTCAACATTATTAAGAATTCTTTGGACAAATTCCTCAATCTTAGCTTTTGGAGATTTATTTAATTTGAATCCTTTCCAACAATATCCAAAGCTGTAATCATTAACAAAGAGTAATAAGTACCAGAATTTATCTACATCATAGCCTAACGCTTTAATAGTTTCCTGAATATCAAATGAATCATCGTAATTTTCTCTTTTGTCCTTATCGATTTTATTTAGAAAATATCTATCAGCAAAAACCCCAATTAGATAGAAATAACCAAACCCATGATAGTAGCTTTCTTCTGTCATGGGTCTAAGTTTTTCTGCTAGAATTCTGACATATTCTAATAATGGTTCATCATATTCAGGACTATAGTATTTATTTAAACCCTCTTGATCTGTTCCAAAAATTGGCTGTAGTTCACTCATTAATTCAGAAATTATTTAAAGAAGTGTGAAAACTATTTTTTGATTTTTACAGACTTAACTTTTCATATTTTTTATAGCAGTTGTAGCAAACTGGTTTAGCCATCGTTGACCCACTAAATTCACCACAACTATGGCAAACATTTTCTTCATAATCATAGTTCTCAAACTGAGACCAAGTAGTAAAGCAGTCCCAACAATAAGGTTTCTCAATATCATAAGGGATTCTAGTTTCACACCTTATGCAATATCCTCTTTGGAGATTCTTATTCTCATGCACATTGGAGTTTTGGGATTGATTGTCAAGTTCATTTTTAAATTGCCTGTTTGTCTTAGTTAGTTGTATTATCTCTGAGGATTGTATTATTGAACTTGCTTCATCAAAGGCTTTATTATAAAGTTCAGAATCTGCTTCCTTTGTTATATGAACCCCCATCTCCCTATTATTCTTTTCTGAAAATTCGTACATGTTCATGGAGGTAATTACCATATCTGTTTCGTTGAAATAACACTTAGCATGTAGATTCTCAAAATAGTATAGTTCTACATTTTCAAGTTCTGCAAGTGAGTTTCTCTCATTAGGTTTCAGTTCATCCTTCCCATAAATAATCTTGATTCTAACTTTTCTGTTTGAAGCATCTTTTAATCTTTCATAAAAAGTTTTTGATAGTTGCAAATAAGGTGAAACTAGTGTGAGTTCCTGTTTTGCTTCAATAATAATTGTTTCAATTCTATAAGAAGTTCCATTCGTAGTTAAAAAATCTGCCATTTATATTATTTATTTCAAATTGTACTAACGCTTTTTCTTTTTTCTCGTTTTCTTCGAAATCTTATTTGCCAATGCATTAAAGAATAAGCCAATTATTATTATAAAAACAAATCCTTGAATTGTAATCCATAATCTAGCTGCTTTTGTTAAAGGTATAATGTCACCAATCAAAGTTGATGTTGCGATTCCTGCGCTCAAATAAAACATCCTAAACCAATGATCTTTTATTTCCCTATTTGGGAAACCTTCATATCCCTCTCCAAAATTGATGATTCTATTCCAAAGTTCAGGTGAAATATTAAGAAAAGGAACTAGTCCAAGTGTATCAGAGCTATCTGAAAGGTCAAAAAATCCTTTGATACCTGGCAATATTGAATCAAGAACGGAAGTATTAGAATCTGAATATGCAACTTGACATACAACTTCACAGTTACGTACAACTTTTTCAGGTATAAAAATAGAAACTATTGGTTTAAGATAAAGTTCGATATTGTTTGAGTGAACAACTGGAGTAGTAATCCTGAAGTTAAATTTCTTTGGATATTCATCAACATCAAGTGAGTTAACCCTAATATTGTTAATTTTAAGCGTCCATCCATTGATGTTAATTATTGAATCTGTAGAATATTCCAAATTATTGGAAATGAATTCATTCTCAAATAAATCAATAAGAACATCGGCTTCCTTTTGCAAACTAGAATATTCATATTTTGCTGTAGAATGATAAAAACTACGTTCTGGTAGAAAGAAATATATGGTTGCAAATATTGGAATTAACAAGATATAAGCGAGTACGAAAATAAAAGGACTATAACTTTTATAAAAGATTTTTACGTTTGGTTTGGGCATTTTGTGGAGCATTTACTTCTCATAATAATTAATAATCCATTCTATTAAATCATCTCTATTTCTTAAATCTAAAATTGTTCCCATTTCTGATTGACGATCAATTGATGGTTTAGAAAAATAGGATGTTGTAAAAATCACTCCTTTGTTAGCATTTTCACGATTTATTACATCACAAAAACTTCTAATTATTTCTATCCCAACAGTATTTTTATAACGTTTGCATTCTACAAGCAATTTAAAAGGAAATCCATCAATTTTTTTTAGTGCAAGAATGTCATATCCTCCATCACAGGTCTGCTTTGTTAATTGAACCTTATAGCCTTTATCATATAATAATTCAGCAACAATTTTTTCAAAATCTCTTGGTTTTACAATTTGAATTAAATCATGTTGTTCATAAATGCTTTTAATAATCGTTTTTGTATTATCAACTAACTTGATTATTTTCCTCTCTTCTTGTTGTTCTTCTTCAAAATCTTCAAGATTGAACTCAAATGCAGATAAGTCTGACATTGTGGAGTTTAGCATTTTGGCTATTCGATCAAAATCCCGTAAACTATGAAGAATTACATCTTGATAATTTGGTGGTAAAACAAGATTAAGTGGTTGATAGTATTGTTGAATTGCCTCACCTATTTTCTTCATTTTATTTTGCTGAGAACTTAGATGCTCAGAAACTTTTTGTATCCCTGAAATGTGTGATGGTACAGTGAACTTTTGTAATTCAGATAATTTACTTGCAAACTCGTAAATGTCCATATTAATTATCGATAGCTTAAAATTATTTATAACTGTTTTAACAAACTTTTAATTTGTTCTAATTGATTCTCATAGACACTAAACTTGTCATAAATGAAACGATTTTCATCATTATCAATTGTAATTCTTCTTTTTGATTTTTGGCTTAAAAAATATTCGCAAATGTATTTCAACCTTTCAAGGGTCTCTTTTGATAATTCTTGTCCTATTCTATCTAGAGCAAGTATGAACATATCATCTGCTAATTGCTTTGGAATGCCTCTTACAAATCCAGTTGGATTTCCTAATATATTCAGTTTATTCTTCTTAAGACACTTGTCTAAAAAAACGTGATATCTTAAAACTTCAAATTCTTCTTTCTTTATGCCTGTCATTGAAACTTATAATTAAATTATTCTTATCATGGTTCTATCATAACAAAGCGGTTATCTCACTAATCATATCTAACCCATTGGTAATTGCTCTTTTAAAAAACTCCTTTTTCCCCAATTCAAGAACTTCTTTTAATAATGGTAATCCCTTCTTTCGAACTTTAGCAAAAAAAGAACTAATCCTTTTTATCGTAGTTCTTTTTGTCATGTTGGGAATATCCTCTTTTATCTGCCTTGCTTCTTCTATTAGTTCAGTATTTCCTTTATTATCTATCTCCAAGACCTCAATTACTTTAACAAAGTAATTATGTATCATTACCTGTTTTTCTATCTCGTAAGGGTGAGTGTCTGCATCATCATCTATAATTTCAAAGCTATCATAGAATTCTTTTTCATATTCTTTTAGGATGTTTTCTTCTGGAGTTAAACTTATTTCATTGTATTGTCGTATCAACTTAGTCCATTGTTCCAAATATGTGAAAACTACTTTTTCATCAGCTGCAACCTTTCTAGCTGTAATTGAAATATTACTTTTAGGATTAAATTCTATATTGAATAATATCTTATTATTAGAATCTTGATAAGGATTGAAAATAGAAAATTTAAAGGGTGAACTTTTTGACTTATCCTCAATTAACAATTGAGGTGGATTATCCTTTGTCAACTCAAGTATATCTTCATTTTCGTCAACAAATTTTCTTGTTTTAGTAAATAGTCTTCCAACAGTTTGTATTAAAAGCAAAGAATATTCTTTCTTATTAATCATCAATAGAAATTTTTCTAAGGTTAGGACATCTATCAAAGTTATCTTATTTTTCATAAAATGAATAAATATCCGCCTCAAATATTATATTCAAGACGGATATTTTTTTTAGAGCAAATGTTTCATTGCTTCTTTAACTTGTGAATTTTCAAAGCTGTCCAGATAAATCTGTGTTGTTGATAATTCTGAGTGTCCAAGAGCTTCACTAATAAGAGCAATATTAACACCAGAGTTTTTAAGTATGGTTGCAAATGAATGTCTGGCTACATAGCTTGTAAGGTTGATCTTTATTTTGCACAGTTCAGCAATTCGCTTTAATCCTTTATCAGTCTGCCCCAAAACTTTATGTATTCTATATTGTTTTTGTTTGGCTGTTTTGTGAATCTGACTATTAAGAATAGGGAAGGAGTACCCTGAACTTTCAGAATTAGCTTTGTACTTCAATAGTAAATTGATTGCATCAGGTACAAGCAAAACATTAATTTTTTGACTTGTCTTTTGCCTAATATATTGTAATTGGTTGCCTGAAATGTAATCAGGTTTGAGGTTTGCTATATCAGTGAAATTCATTCCACTACATAAGTAGCTAAATAGGAACAGGTCTTTTGCAAGTTGAACAGTTGGTTTCTCTTTACTTAGATCAACTTTCATGATTTTTAGAATCTCAGATTTTGAAATTGCTCGTTTCTTAGTTTTAACATTGAATTTGCTGACTTTAAACTCATCAAAAGGGTAGTTGTCCTTATGTGCTTCTTTTGCTTTAATAGCTTTGTTATAGGCACTCCGTAAGGTTCTAAACCTAATGCCAATAGTGGTCTCTTTGTTATTATTTGTACGTAACCATTTTTCATATCGGTTTAACCAGTCAACATCAATATCAGAGAAAGTAAAGTTTAGATTTCCCTTTTGAGAATGTACGAATGGAATTTAAAGTTTCATTGTGAACTTTCTTGCTACCTAGTTTTTCTTCTTTGTCCAGTCCGTGAATGAGTTCTTGAAAGAAGTCACCAACTTTCGATTCTACTACTTTTTGTTTTTTTACCATTGATAAGGTTTCCAACGGTGAATTCTTTTTCTTCCACTCCGTAATTGAGAATTTGTCTTTGCAGTTCAGCAGTCTTGTTTAAAATGATTTGTTGGATGTATTCACCATTAGGACAATTAGGCTTGGGACGGTTCTTTTTAAAGTCCCAGAACTTTTTGTTAACAGAAAGCCCTAAACTCTTGTACTTCCGCTTACGATCTTTACAGATTTGAAGCATTAAAGGATTTTCACCATTAGCTAAAGTTTTGGATTTGTAACATACAACAGAAATTGAGGTATTCATGATGTAATTTGGTTTACATCTTGGTTTACATAGAAGCCAAAAAACCGTGTAAACCGGAAGGATTTTAAAAGAAAAAACCAAGTCAGTTTGTGGTGTAACTGCTTGGTTATCTGAAGGTGAACCTGAAGGGACTCGAACCCCTAACCTCCTGATCCGTAGTCAGGTGCTCTATCCAATTAAGCTACAGGTCCTTCTTTTATATTTTTTAAGAACTCTTTTCCGATACCGGATTTGAGATATTTCTCTCTTTTTCTTGCTTCAACTCTACCAATACACTCTTCAAAATAGATCAATTTCCAGGGTTTAAATCCTTTCGTCGATTTTGTTTTTCCAGAGTTATGTTCCTGTAGTCTTCTGTCAATATCTGATGTAAATCCGACATAAATTCGACCATCTAATTGACTCTTTATTGCATAAACAAAAAACTTCATTTGTCAGGTACTCCCTGCCTGCCGGCAGGCAGGTATCCAATTAAGCTACAGGTCCATGATTGCGTTAAAGCGCTGCAAATATAATACTTTTCTTAAAGAATGGTCAATAAAATAAAGTTTTTTTAGTCTTCGTATTTTTCCATTTTATCGGCAATTGTCACATCTTGCTGAAAGACAGTTTGTATCTTTATGTAAGTCATCATTTTTTCTGTTCCATTTTTTTCCAGTATTTCATGGATCCGTTTTACCAAAGCCATTATTTCATCATATTCCCCTTCAATAACTGTTTCAAATGGGCACACTTTAAAAGGCAATCCTGATTTTTGAATTTCTTCTATGGCAGAATCAACCAACTCATAACTGTTTTTGTTTTTTGCTTGTGGTAAAACCTGAAGGGCGAGGTTTATCTTATTCTTCATTCGTTTGTTTCTTATTGTTTTTAAGGAAGTTTCTTATTTCATCGGCAGACAGTGCCTTAACGTTTGTGATAATGATATCGTCTTTCAGGAAATTTCCAAACTGGTTACATTCTTTAATGAAAGAACTTAAAACCTGATGTAAGTTTTGTTTAAGGGGAAATAAGAAAAGGGCGAGCGCAAATCCAGTATCAAAGTCAACTTCCTCAAGTTCTCCTTCACTTTCTTTCAAAAAATAAGCTAGTTCACTTTTTACAAGCTTCTTTTGGGTTTCGTTAAAATCTTCGTCAATGTCGTGTTTCATTACAGAGACGAAATACCTGATCTTCTGTTCCCTGCCACCCAGTCCGGTAGAGATAAAAACTTGTTGTTCTTCCAATAATGAGCTTTGCAGTACCATCCTGCTTTCTTGTAGGGCCAAAACTGCCCATGATTTTAATTCTTCGCTCGATTCTTTATGGAACTTTTCAATTATACGAAATGCTTCAACATCATCGATTCCGGCAAGACCAACCAGTGTCTTCTTTTTTAGCTCAAAAGTACATTCTTCGCTGTATAATAAGTCTGGTGCAGTTTTTATCAATCCCTCAATCTCATCTTCTTCCCTTGTGGAGCGGGCTAGCTCAAAATACTCCATTTGCAGGTCAACATCAATTTGCTCTTCCAGAATGCTAAAATTTTCGGGCAATGAATCTATCGCTTCTTGAATCTTTTTTAAATCGTTTTCGTCCATCTCATATCATTATTTATGCAAAGTTAAACGAATGACGAAAGTATGCACCGCTTTTGCTGAATTTTTGAAAGTTTTTTTAAAAACTTAAATATCTTTGCATGGTTATTTTTATTTAATTCAAATTAGCATAAATACAGAATTGGGGAGTGAGGTTATCAGAGGTTGCAAATAATGAAACCGTAATTATTACAAAGGTACTTGGACACGGATCGTTTAGAAAGAGAATAACTGAGATGGGATTCGTGAAGGGAAAAGAAGTGAAGGTTATCAAAAATACCCCATTTAAAGGCCCCATTGAATTCAAAATCCTGGAATACAATATTACCCTTCGAAGATCGGAAGCGCATTTGATTGAGGTTGTTTCGGTAAATGAGACCCAGCTCGATTCGCAATCCAGTTATGAAGGAGTGATTGATTTGGAAGAACTAAAAAAATCTGCCAACGAAAAGGGGCGTGAAATTAATATCGCTCTTGTAGGTAATCCCAATTGTGGTAAAACTACCTTGTTTAATTATCTCTCTGGTTCGAAGGAACATGTTGGAAACTACAGCGGTGTTACAATTGATGCCAAAAAAGCTCATTTTAAGAAAAAAGGATATCGCTTCAATTTAATTGATCTTCCAGGAACTTATTCACTGACAGCCTATTCGCCGGAAGAAATATATGTTCGGAAATATATCTGGAAACAAACTCCCGATATTGTAATAAATGTTATCGATTCGTCAAACCTTGAGCGGAATTTATTTCTAACAACCCAGCTGATTGACATGGATATTAAGGTGATTTGTGCTTTGAACATGTATGATGAGCTGTTGAAGAATAACGACAAATTTGATTTCGATAAATTGGGCAAAATGATTGGAATCCCAATCATCCCAACGGTAAGCTCAAAAGGTAAAGGGATTGATGAATTGCTTGAAAAGTCCATTGAGGTTTATGAAGATCAGGATCCAATTGTTAGGCATATTCACATAAATTATGGGCAGGAGATTGAAAAGTCCATCAATAAGATTCGGCCAATTATTAGAGAGAACAGGCCAATTACGGATAAAATCTCTTCCCGTTTTTTGGCAATAAAGTTGCTGGAAAAGGACAATGAAACACTTTTTAGATTGTCAAGGTATCCCAATTTTGATGAAATAAAACAGGCTACGGTACAGGAGTGTAGCCGGATTGAAAAAATATACAACGAAGACAGCGAAACAGTAATTACCGATGCAAAATATGGCTTTATTGCCGGTGCCTTGAAAGATACTTACAAGCACAAAGTAAAGACATCAATATCCCGATCAGAGCGCATTGACCAATTGCTAACCCATCCAATCCTTGGATTACCAGTATTTGCAATTTTGATATTGACAGCCTTTTATGGAACTTTTAAGCTTGGAAGTTATCCAATGACATGGATCGAGAACTTTGTTGGGTTTTTAAGTGATTTGGTTACCCAAATTATGCCAGCAGGAATGCTTCGGGATTTAATTACCAATGGTATAATTGATGGTACTGGTAGTGTGCTGGTGTTTCTCCCCAATATTTTAATCCTGTTCTTTTTTATTTCGCTGATGGAAGATACGGGCTACATGGCGAGGGCAGCGTTTATAATGGATAAGATCATGCACTCGTTTGGATTGCACGGTCGATCCTTTATTCCAATGGTGATGGGCTTTGGTTGCAATGTGCCTGCAATTATGGCCACGCGCACTCTTCGCAGCCCAGGGGACAGGCTGTTAACCATGCTGATTGTTCCTTTTATGTCGTGCAGTGCAAGGTTGCCTGTGTACGTTTTGTTCATTTCGGCATTTTTCCCCAATCGGCCTGGCTTAGTGCTTGCCGGTATTTATTTCACCGGAATTTTATTGGCATTTTTAACTGCCCAGATTTTTAACAAAACCTTGTTTAGAAACAAGGAAACGCCTTTCGTAATGGAGCTCCCGCCATACCGTGTTCCAACCATGAAGAATATTTTGGTTCACATGTGGGACAAATCATACCAGTATTTGAAGAAAATTGCAGGAGTTATTTTGATAGGGGTAATAATTATATGGGCTTTAGGATATTTCCCCAGGGAAAGTGAAGATACAATTCAGTTACAATCACAAATTGAACTGCTTCAAAATGATTCATCAGAAGAAAGTAACTCAACGATACAAGAATTGGAATTAGCTCAAGAATCAATACGGCTCAGAAACTCTTATTTGGGAAGGGTAGGAGAGTTTATGGAGCCTGTTATGCGCCCGTTGGGTTTTGACTGGAAAATGAGTGTGAGCTTGCTTGCAGGATTGCCAGCTAAAGAGATTATTGTGAGTACCATGGGCGTTTTGTACCAGGTGGATGACGAAGAAGATGCGGTTGGTTTATCCCAAAAGCTTAAAAATGAAAAATATACTTCTGGCGAGAAAAAAGGTAAACAGGTTATTTCTATACCTGTAGCTATGGCATTTCTTGTTTTTGTATTGATTTATTTCCCATGTATAGGTGTTATTGCAACCATTCGAAATGAATCAGGAAAGCTAAAATGGGCACTTTTTGCCATGTTTTATACAACTGGGCTGGCATGGTTGCTTTCATATGCAACCTTTCATCTCTTTAGTTTGTTCTTTTAATGGAGTTTATAATTTGATTGATGCAGGAAATAATCACATATCTAATCGTTTCAGCTGCGGTAGTTACAGCCATATATAAGATATATCTGGCACTTCCTTTAAAACCTAAAACTGCCAGTAATGGGAAATGTGGGAATTGTGCTTCTGACTGTTCATTAAAAGATTTACACCAAGGGCAAAAATCAAAGTCATTCTTAGTTCAATAACACCCGCACCTTACATAATATATTAAAAATTCATTGAATAACCATTGCTTTTTTGTTTCAGTTATTAACAACTTATAAACTAGGGGATTTCACCTATATAAAGTACATGATAATCTAGTATAAACACTCATTGTAGGACTTGCTCTGTCTGAGTAATTTTGATGTAGTATTTAAATGTAGTTATAAAATACTTATACAATGAGAAGACTGCAATTAATATTTATTTCTCTATTTGTTGTTTTGGTGTTTTTGCTCCAGAAAAGCTATACATCAGTGGTGTCTGCAGTACAGGCAGCAACTGAAGAATCAGTTGTATTGCAAAAAGATACCATTATCAATGAGATGAGCCTTAAAGTTGATTCAACGCTTCAGGAACAAAATACGACAGATGCAGATAGTCGTAAGAAGAAAAAATCGAAATCATTGACTAAGAACGATAGTAAGACAGAACCCGGTAAAGTAGCCCAAAAAATTAGAAGATGGGAATCTGATGTGCGAAATTGATTATTTTATTGCTGAAAATATATTGCCATACAAACAGGAGTTAAAAAGAAAAGGCTTGCATTTGCAAGCCTTTGTTGTTGAAAATCCCCGGGTGATGCTCTAAACCACATTTTATTTGAAGAATCGGAATTCGCCAGACCTAACTTCCCTTCGTTCGTTCGATATAAGGGATGTCATCTCTATAAAAGAGATGGAACCCCTATATTGCTCTGGCAAAATTCCAAGATCCAATAAATAAGGAAACGGTTGCAAACCACACCATCCCCAATAAATGTACTTTTTTTAAACACACAATATGACGGTAGGAGAATAAGGTTAGGGGTGGGTTGTTTTGAATTTTCTATTAAGGTGTTTGGCCGTGGATAAGGTTTAAGAAGGCCTTAAAACCTTATTTCTTGTTCCAACCTTAGTAGGCTGGTGCTAAATACCTAAAACAAACCTTATTGGTTGGTCCGTCATCCGTCCATCGGGGTGGGACGAAATTCTTGAGCCAGATATTTCAAAAACATAATCCACAACTTTTGAAACTGATCCCATGAAATCCGGGAATAAAAGGAGCTTAAGCCATTAATCTATTCTTAACCGAACACTAGTGGATCAAAAACTGAAAATAAATCAACTATGGCATATAAATAACTTCATCTTTTTAAGCTTACGCCTAAAACACTCAATCGTTTTTCCTTCTTTGTAAACAACGGAGAGTGGGGAAAGAAACTATTCAATAGGTATTTTCACTAATTATTTTTTTAAAAAGAATGTGGTTTTTACTTATAGGATTGAACTGAACAAATGTCAATCTTTATACTGCGATTTTGGAAAAGCTTTAACCCCGGCTTTTGGATTTATAAAGATATACAGATAGAAGGATTTTGCAGTTGAACGATTATTCTTGATTGTGGAGATGCAGTTTTCCTTTTTCAAAATCACCCTGATAACTGGTTTGCATATTTTGATGGATGATGACATGTAAGAGTGCTTATATGAACAGATAAGTAATTATTGGCAATGTTATGAATACCATATTGAAATCATGTAAATTTCTATGCTTACTATGTGTAGATTTTTTAAAAAAAAATTATAAAAACAAGAGTATAGTTGGAGAATTATTAGAAACAGGGATTCTTTTTGCAGCAAGGATAACGGCCATACCGTTTGATTTATTTTTGAGAATAGTTGCAAAAAAAGAAAACCAAACTAACTAAGGGGGAAAATCTCCACCCCCTGCACCGAACAGAAGATAAAAACCAACGTGAACAATGCAGGAGAATGGAGACATAGCAGTCCAAATATAACAAATAATCTCAAACACTGGTTCTGTAGGACGGAGGACTTGATCAATCCGATGTTTTATTGAAAATCAAAACCTGTTCGCAAAAGTTTTATGGTCTGTTTGGTGCAAAAATGGAGCAACATTAAAATCAAAATTATGAAAAAACTAAGTTTATTATTTTTAATGATGTTGGCTGTAGCATTTGTGATGGCACAGACACAGAACAATGTAGCTTTAACTGAGCAAGACGGTGATAAAAATGATGCTTTAGTTAAGCAAATTGGAGCTAAAAATGATGGAACAATCCATCAGTATGGAACTAAGAACTTGGGTACTGTTAAGCAAGATGGTAATAACAATGTTGGTGTTGCGGATCAGTTGAGAGGTAACAACAACATAGCTACTGTTGATCAAGTAGGAGGGTCAAATAAAGGTTATGTCCAACAGGGTTTGACAAAAGACTATTATGATGATTACACAGGTTCTGCTAATCCTCCGACATATAATATGTATGCTAATAACAACGATGCAAGTGTTGTACAAACAGGCAACTCAAACTTCAGCAATGTTGGTCAATGGGGGAATAATAATGAAGCGACTTCAGTTCAGGATGGAAATAGTAACGATGTATATATTTATCAAGGATGGGAAGGATCATGGTGGAATGGACCTAAGCTATATGCTACAAATAGTAAAGTCGATATAGAACAACACAAAAATGGTAATAGTGCAAGAGTATGGCAATATGGAGGTAATAATAATAAAATCAATATCCTTCAAAATGGAAACGATAATTTAGTATCAATAACTCAAGGCTGGATTTATACAGATCTTAATTATGACTTTACTGCTCCTGTATTAAATACAAAAAACAATAATGTACTAATTGATCAAATAGGTAATTCTAATAAAGCAAAAATGATGCAATTAGGAGACAATAACTTATTTAAGTTAACACAAACAGGCAATGATAATTCTCTTGGCTACTTCGCTGGTAGTTTGCAGCCTTCCAGAAACGCTTATTTTACTCAAGATGGTGACAAAAATATTGTAGCAGGTGTGCACAAAAATCCTAGTGATAAACTTTCATTTTGGGAAAATCATGATGCTGAGCAATTTAATGGGGCTACATTATCTTATGAAAGCTACCAAGCTGGGGATTTAAATGTTATTGGACTTAGGCAAGGTAAAGACGACTTTGCAATAATACAGCAAGATGGAATTGGAAATGAAGCACTGTTGTGGCAACAAGGATCAAATCAGAATGTTGCTACCATGATGCAATTTGGAAATAATAATTCTGCATCTATTGTTCAGATTCAATAGTAAGTGTTTTGATAAAATTATTGATTATGAGAAAAATAAGTTTATTGTTTGTTTTGTTGCTTGCTGTTTCTTTTGTAATGGCGCAAAGCAACGTTAGTGTCATTGACCAGGAGACAGTTGGTGCTACTACAAATTATGCGAAAGTTAATCAGGATGGAAAAATGAACACTTCTGATATTGACCAGGATGCAACTTTTCGTAGTGCAGATATAGAAAACAAGACGATTGTTGACCAAAAGGGTAAAAGCAACTCGGTGGATGTTGATCAAAATTTTGAAACCTTTGGTGGGTCACCAATCAATAAAGTTGTTGTTGACCAAGATGGCGAAGGTAATGAAGCCAATGTAGAATCTCAATCCTATTGGGGACATGATATCTATGTGAAGCAAGATGGGAAAACCAATGTGGCGAATGTGGATGTAAAACGAAACGGGAATACTGTTAAAGTTATGCAAAAAGGAGGTAATAAAGGTGGAGAAGTAAATGTTCTTGTAAATTCATTTGGTAGTAAAACAACTGCAATCCAAGAAGATGGTATGGATCAAGTAGCTAATCAGATGATGGGTGAATATGATGTAATTGGAGGTGGAAATGAAATGTATATTAAGCAGCTTAGGGGTAAAAGAAATGAAGCAAACCAATACCTGCTTAATTCAGTTCATGGTAAGGGTAATGATAACTATCAAAAGATTGAACAAGTTGATGGTATGGATAATGTGGCTATTCAACGTGTCGGGGAATGGGTTGGAAGACCAGTTGAAACTTCTGATAATAATGAAGCATACACCAAGCAAGAAGGAGGTTCTGATAATTCAGCTTTGATAGAGCAAATAAAAAATGGACAATATGCCAAACAGACTCAAATTGGAGGTGTCGGTAACAAAGCAACAATTAAACAAACTAACGGATGGGCTGCACCTGATGGAGCTGAAAGTTATCAAATGCAAAAAGGGGCTGGTGGCAATGAAGCTATTGCTAATGTATTTAATGGAAAAGGAGTTAGTGATCAATACCAGGATGGTAAAGATAACTACTCTCGTATAGCTCAGGCGGGCAGCGAGAACTTCATTATCACAAAACAATGGGGCAAAGAAAACTCAGCCTTTGCTCAAACAACTGGTGGTAGCCTGAATGACATCAATGTAAAACAAGATGGCGAAGGAAACTGGGCAACAGTTGTAGCTGCTCGTGGAAATAATAACGAAGCTGTTGTTAACCAGGATGGAAAAGGAAACAAAGTTGGTGAAGGTAACTGGAACACTAATGGAATTTATCAGGTTGACGGAAGTAACAATTATGCATCTGCAAAGCAAACAGGTGATTTAAATGATGCTTCTATTTTTCAAACTGGTGATAATAACTTTGGAACAATAACCTCTACTGGAAATGGACATATTGGTTCAATAATGCAGGCAGGAGGAATGAACGAAGCAATTGTAACACAAAGCAATTAATCTTTTCAATAATTATTCATTCCCCCGGGAAAACTGCCGGGGGAATGAATTTTTAAGAATTGTATTATGGAATAATGTTTATTGTTTAGTATAACTTAAATATTTTATACATATAAGTTTTTATCCTTTTAACGCTCCAATATTTTAACCATCTATTATGCTATTAAGGGCTTATCTATTATTAATTCTGGTTACATGTATTTCTCATATATATGCACAAGGAAAAGATGATCTTGAAACTAGATATTGGGAACTTTCTCAGTTTAATGTGATCAAGCTACCAATTCTATCTGACAATAATAAAAGTGCAATTAATCAGGTTGGGACTGAGCATAATCTGACCGTTATGCAGGAACATCAGGGGACTTTGTCAAATTCAGTTCTGTCAGCTCAGTTTGATTTTGATAATTCAGCGTACATTGAACAGATTGGATCCGGGCATCTGACCGTATTGGTTCAGCAGGGAACAGGTAATGAAGCTAATGCCTGGTCTGTTGGTGACAAAACTTTGACAGGAATTTATCAGTCCGGAACCGATAACAATATTCATTCATATATCGATAATCATGGAATCCTACCCAAAGCAAATATTCTGATTCAGCAAGGATCAGGGAACGACATGCAAATTGCATTGCTTGGGAATGGGGATAGATGGTATCAACGGTTGCCAAAGGCAATGGATGTCAGGCAATATGGTGAAAGTAATCAAATCGAATTAATCCTTGAACATTCAATACTCCCTGGAATAAAGGTTACACAAATAGGAGGGCATTCAATAGCTATTACACATTCAGCTTTCAGTTTTCCTATGAAAAAATATTAGCATGTTAAAGTGTCTGTTATTTTCTGGTTTACTAACATTTTCTATGGTTTGTCGTTCACAAACAGATTCATTGGATATTAAAGATGCACCGGAAAGCTTAAAAAAAATTATAGAAAGTGTAACAGAAAACAATAAAAATAATGAAGAATATTTAGAGATTGATGGACTGGTTATTGATAATACAAAAACAAAAAGCGGGAGGGATTTTTACAACCATTTTTATAGCAATTGGGAAGCTCCAGCTAATGCAAAGAATTTTTCAATTTATATATCAGAGAAGCCATATCGTTTATCTACAACAATGATTGAAATAAAGCTAAATGAAACCCTCGTATTTCAGTCGTTTCTGCAGCCCCGTATTTCGTTTATCGAGGAAGTTGCAGAGTATGCAGTCAAACGAACAAAAATATATCTGGCTAATTATGAAGAAATAGCCAGACAATTGGAGAGTGAAGATCAAACTGGAACAGGAATTTATTGAAAAAAACACGATATGAATAGAGTAATGTTTATTGTAGGTTTTATGATTTTAGCTGCCGTGGGTAGTCTAAAAGCACAGGACTTGGTTTATACTCCGAAAAATCCGGCTTTTGGGGGTAATCCTTATAATTACAGCTGGTTAATGAGTTCGGCACAGGCACAGGATACTTATGAAGCTCCAAGAGATGATGATGACCCTTTTGGCTATTATGGATCCAATCCGGTAGAAGATTTTCAGGAAAGCCTAAACCGTCAGATACTAAGCCAGTTGTCAAGGCAAATTGTATCTAACCAATTTGGGGAAGATGCTCTTGAAAATGGAACGTATGTGCTTGGAGATTATCAGATTGACATTGGTGATGATGCTTCAGGGATAAACATATCAATATTGGATACTAAAACAGGAGCAACCACAACAGTATCTGTTCCAAACTTTTAAAACTAAACCTTTATGATGAATGCTATTTTTAGAGCAACAGTATTTTTTATTACTGTTCTGTTTATGACGGCTTGTGGGGCATATTTTCATCAACCTGTAGCTCCAAAACCAGCAACATTGGGACATGAAACCCCGGCAAAAAAAGATTTGTTATTGTTGCCAAAACCACAGGAGAAAATTGTTGCTGCTGTATATAAATTTAGGGATCAGACCGGACAATACAAGCCTTCATCAACCGGAGCTAGTTGGTCAACTGCTGTTACCCAGGGTGCAACAACAATTCTTATCCGTGCGCTTGAGGAATCAGGTTGGTTTATTCCTATTGAACGCGAAAATATGAGCAACTTATTGAATGAGCGAAAAATAATTCGTTCAAGTCGTCAGCAGTACGAAGGAAACAACAATGTTTTATTGCCACCATTACTTTTTGCTGGTGTAATATTAGAAGGGGGGATTATATCTTACGAAACCAATGTAATGACAGGAGGTGCTGGACTTAGATACTTCGGTTCTGGAGGCTCAACACAATACCGGGAGGATCGGGTAACTATTTATTTGAGGGCGGTTTCAACTAGTAATGGTAAAATCTTAAAAACCGTTTATACAACCAAGTCCATTCTGTCTCAGGAGGTTGATATTGGTGTTTTTCGATATGTTAAATTTAAACGTTTACTGGAGGCAGAAACTGGATTTACTTACAATGAACCAACTGAGTTGGCCGTTTCTGAGGCTATTGAAAAAGCTGTTGAAGCATTAATTATCGAGGGTGTTCAGGATCAACTTTGGACATTGGAGAACCCCAGAGATACATTAAGTAATTCTTTTATTCAATATGAAGAAGATAAGTTTGCTAGTTTAAGTACAGATCATATTGGTAGAAGGTTTGAAAAAGAATCTAAAAGAGGTGCTTTTTCAATGGGATTTGAAGGAGGGGTTCAATTTTATCATGGTGATTTGGAAACAGGTGGTATACGTCCTGTTGGAACTTTTAGCATAGGGAAATCAATCAATAAATATATTGATTTTGAGATTGAAAACTCAATTGGTTTGTTGAATTCACCTAATCAGTTCAATTCACAGGTAACCATATCTCAATTGAACCTAAATTATACATTTGTTCCTTTTCAAAAGTTTTCACCTTATGCATTTGGGGGCATTGGGATTATTCATGATTGGAAGTCAAATGTTGGACTTTCCGATAAAGATTATATACCGTTAGCTAGCTTTGGAGGAGGATTGGAGTACATGGTTTCAAATCATTTTGCAATTAATTCTGAAGCTTACTACAACTATTTATTCAATGATAAATTTGATAATTCCATTGCAGGATCATACAATGATTCCATGTATGGGTTCAAGCTTGGTTTAAAGATTTATTTCTAAACAGTAAACAATATTCTCATGAAAAAGATAAAAATATTAACAGTTTTGGCATTAATCATTTTTTTTACGTTCTCTTGTGAGGAAGAAAAAGTGGATTTTGAACGATATGGATCATTGTCAGGGGTCATTTTAGATGGTGAA
This sequence comes from Sunxiuqinia sp., assembly GCA_965230765.1. Taxonomy (GTDB): domain Bacteria; phylum Bacteroidota; class Bacteroidia; order Bacteroidales; family Prolixibacteraceae; genus Sunxiuqinia. Next base: position 1,145,347 of record CBDDLR010000002.1, on the reverse strand, counting down.
AGCTATGAACCTTTAGCAGGGGTTTTAGTCGCTACAAGCCCAGCCAGTTCTTCGGTTATTACTACTAGCGATGGTCGGTTTCTTTTTTCAAAAATATTAGAAGGTCAAGTGACAGTTACTGCACGGAAAAGTGATTATGCCAGCAATAATGTGTTGGTTTCAGTATATGAAGATGAACAAACAGAAATGAGCCTTACACTTTTGAAGGATGATGAAGATTATGGCTCAGTGATCATATATGACCCTGTACCAGGCAATGGAGCTGTGGATCAATTGAGTTCTTTTGATATGGAATGGAAAGTTGATCAAAGCCGTTCTGGTTTTTCATATACATACGATGTATTCTTGTTTGAGTCAAATTCTACTACTCAAAAGGTTGTAGGGGAAGGGATAACAGAAAAGAAAGTAGTTGTTGATGGGCTAAAAGATGAAACAACTTATTTTTGGTATGTTGTAGCCAAGTATGAAGGAGACATAGTAGCTAACAGCCCTACATGGAGTTTTAAAACGGGTAATAACGAACAATAAATAAAGTGAACAAAAGGCTTGCATTTGCAAGCCTTTGTTGTATCTAGTGTAGTGGAAATATTTTGTTTTCCCGACAATATTCGATAATCTTTTCAGGATTGTTGCCATTTTCTTTCGGGTCGAATGAAAGAGCTACATCTTCCGGAATATCAAAACTCACATCAGCGCCCGGTAAATACTTTACAGAATTATCTTCATAAAGATCTGGCTTGTTTGTCTTACAGTACTCCAAATCTGCATCCATATAAAACATATGGAAACGTTCTTTGCCAATTATATCGGCAACCTGATCACGGATGTCCTTGTCTGGTGAAATAAATGAGCAGATGGTAATAATTCCTTGGTCATTTAAAAGCCTGCACACCTCTGCAACCCGGCGCAAGTGTTCTGCGCGGTCGGTAGGAGAGTAATCCAGTTCTTTCGAAAGCCCTGAGCGTACTGAACTCCCATCTAAAAGTACAACGGTTGCTCCCATGTCGAACAGCTGCTTTTCAAGGCTGAATGCCAATTCATTTTTGCCAGAACCATGCAAGCCTGTTATCCAAAGTGTAGCTCCAGATTGGTTGTATTTCTTTTGGTATTCCTCCGTTTTAACCAGTCCTTTTCCAGCCCTGATTTGCTTGCGGTCTGTTTCCGTAATTTTTGAAGGAAGATCATCAGAACTTAGCTTGTCGATAATCATCCCAACTGCAACAGTATTGTGGGAAACCGGGTCGATTAATACAAAAGAACCGGTATTTTTATTCTTTTTGTAAGGATCGAAAAAGAGCGGTTTGTTGGTTGTTAAAACCGTACGTCCAATCTCGTTCAGTTCGAAATGGTCTATCTCTGATTTCTGAAGTGTATTCACATCCACTTTGTAACGTATCTGATCGATCCGTGCTTTAGTGGTATTGTTAGCATGCTTGATGAAGAAATGTGTGTTTGGATCCATTGGTTTCTCATCCATCCAAACCAACATCGATTCAAAGTGGCGATCAACTTTTGGCTTGTTGTCAGGGTAGACAATCATATCGCCACGTGAAATGTCAATCTCGTCTTCCAATGTGATGGTAACTGATTGCGGTGGAAATGCCTCTTCCAGATCACCATCATATGTTGTAATGCTTTTAATTTTTGAAGTTTTCTTTGAAGGCAGAACCAAAACTTCTTCACCTTTCTTAACGATTCCGGAGGCTACTTTTGTAGAGAACCCACGAAAGTCCCTGTCTGGCCTTAGCACATATTGAACAGGGAAACGCATGTCATCAAAATTCCGGTCTGAACTAATGTGTACATTTTCGAGAAATTCCAACATCGATGGGCCTTTATACCAAGGCATCCTGTCTGATGAGTCAACAACATTATCACCTTTCAATGCTGAAAGTGGTATGAAGTTGATATCTGGGATATCCAGTTGTGCAACAAAGTTTTTATAATCTTCACAGATTTGATCAAATACACTTTGGTCAAAATCAACCAAGTCCATTTTATTCACTGCTAAAACAACGTGTTTTATTCCTAGCATCGAAACAAGGAATGTATGACGCCGGGTTTGCGTGATCACACCTTTTGTGGCATCGATTAGAATAATGGCCAGGTTTGCAGTTGAAGCCCCTGTTACCATGTTCCGGGTATACTGTTCATGCCCGGGAGTATCGGCAATAATAAATTTGCGTTTGTTGGTGGAAAAATAGCGGTATGCCACATCAATCGTAATTCCTTGCTCCCTTTCGGCTTTTAAACCGTCAAGCAATAGGGCATAGTCTATATCGTCTCCGGCATGACCAACTCTTTTACTATCTCTTTCAAGCGCTGCTAGTTGATCTTCATATAGTCGTTTACTGTCAAAAAGCAATCGGCCAATCAATGTAGACTTTCCATCATCTACCGAACCAGCAGTTAATAAGCGAAGCAAATCTTTCTTTTCGTCCTGGTCAAGAAATGCTTTTATATCCATTTTTTGTGTTGCTGTCATTTTCTTTTCAATTTACTTACGTTTGTTCGAATAGTCAATGCTTTTATGAGCTACTTCGTTTTCAGGTTCTCAGGTTTTCGTGTTTTCCAATTGTTCTCAACATATTGAATGAAGTTGTATATTTTTATTCCTAATAAGTTCAGTTCTTCAGCAATCTTTTCCCATCCAGAGTTTGGGTGGATAGTCATTATAAACTCTGCTTGGGAGGTTGCCTCTAGGCATGATGCATGACTGAAAACTAGAAACTTTAAAAAATCTGCTTTGTACTTTCTTCTCCCGTATCCTTCAACAATATTATCTTTTATTGATTGGCTGGATCTTCTTATCTGACTTCCTGTTTCAAATTTATCGGGATTTGAAAGAACCATGCTTAACTTGTAAATTTCAGTCGCTAGCTGAAAAGAAAGTTGGTATATTTCTAAATCCTTATAGCTCTTCATAATGCCGGCAAGATAATTTTAATCTATTGTGATTGATAACCTGATAACAAAGAAAATCTGATAACTCTTAAAAATACCCTTCACGTTTTTTCTGTTCCATACTGGCTTCCTGGTCAAAATCAATAACCCGGGTTGTTCTTTCCGAAACAGTCACTGTCATCATTTCTTCAACGATTTTTTCAATGGTATCTGCTTCTGAATCAATTGCACCAGTTAGTGGGTAGCAACCTAAAGTTCTAAAACGAACTTTTCTCATTTCTGCTTTGGCAGCCAGTTCTTTTGGCATTCTTTCGTCATCAACTAAAATAAGGTTACCATCCAGATCAACGATTGGGCGTTCTTTTGCGTAATATAACGGAACGATTGGAATATTTTCCAAACGGATGTATTGCCAAATGTCAAGCTCAGTCCAGTTTGAAATAGGGAAAACCCTGATTGATTCCCCTTTGTGGACTTTTGCATTGAAGATATCCCAAAGTTCAGGGCGTTGGTTTTTTGGATCCCATTGGTGGAATTTATCCCTGAAAGAAAAGATTCTTTCTTTTGCCCTTGATTTTTCTTCATCACGGCGAGCGCCACCAAAGGCAGCATCGAACTTGTATTTGTTTAGCCCTTCAAGAAGAGCCTGGGTTTTCATTACATCAGTATGCACCTTGCTACCGTGGGTAAAAGGGCCTACTCCGGATTCAAATCCTTCTTTATTATAGTGTACGATTAGGTCCCAGCCCTTTTCTTTCGCATAATTGTCGCGGAATTCGACCATTTCTTTAAATTTCCACTTCGAGTCGATATGCATAAGAGGGAAAGGAACTTTTCCTGGATAAAATGCTTTTTCAGCTAATCTCACCATTACTGATGAGTCCTTTCCAATTGAATAAAGCATTACGGGGTTCTCAAATTCAGCGGCAACTTCTCTAATAATCTGGATAGCTTCTGCTTCTAATTCCCGCAAGTGCGTCAAGTTGTATTGGTTCATGTCAAAATAAAAAATTCAAACTAACGAGTTGCATTTATGAGTGCAACAAATATTCGCATGCAAAAATAGTTTATTCTGGCAATTTCCTGTATTATTTAGTCTGAATCTTATTTAAAAAGGCCAGATGATTGGTATTAATATGATGGAGATAATGAATGCGAGAATGTTTAAAGGTAATCCGGTTTTTGTATAATCGCTGAATTTGTAATTGCCAAGACCTTGTACCAGTAGGTTGGTTTGATAACCAATGGGCGTTGCAAAGCTTGCAGAAGCAGCAATGCATATGGTAATAAAAAATGGCTTTGGATCAACTCCTAATTGTGTTGCTGCTGAATATGCAATGGGAAACACGAGTGCTGCTGCCGCATTGTTGGTAATTAACTCAGTAAAAATCGTAGTAATTAAATAGATTGTTATCAGCACTCCCAGTGGTCCAAACGATTTTGAAAAGTTGATGGCAGTCATTGCAATGCTGTCGGCTGCACCTGAATTTTGTAAGGCTTTGCTCAGACCAAAGGCGCAGGCAATGGTGATGAGCACATCCCAGGAAATCGCTTTGGTGTATTTCCTGTTTGGAAGAACATTGATCCAGGCCATTAAAACGGCTACAATAGCAGCAAAATAAAACATGTCCAATTGGTTTCCTCCAACTTCGGGGAAGTATCTTCCAAATGTGGCTCCAATGATCATCAATAATACCAACAACAGGGCGAAGAGGCGTTGGCCTTTGTACCGTGGTGGCGGAATTTCACCAATAAAAGAAGTAAGGTAAAAAACTTTTGATTCGCCCCAGTTTTTAATGAAATTTTCATTGGTGAGCAGTACAAGACTATCGCCATCTTTCATCCTAACCGATCCAACATTGGTTGAGATTGTTTCACCATTCCGATGCACTGCAAGCACCTCAGCCTGGTAGTGGTTAAGAAAATCAAACTCGTCAATGGTCTGGTTAATACCGGGGAAACGTGGTGCAAGAACTGCTTCAATTTGTTTGATGTCGGTGCTTTTGTAAAACCGACCAAAGCCTTTTAAAGCTTTGAATTCAAGCTTACGTTGGTTGATTAGGGTTTCAAGTATTTCATTTTTAACAGAAATAACCAAGGTGTCGTCTTGTTCCAGGGTGAACCTACCTTTACTGGTATCAATAGTTTCTCCTTCTCTTTCTATTGTTCGGATGATTACACCCTTTAACTGATGAGTGCGCCCGTTGTTAATCTCTTCACCAACCAGCGAACTGTTGTTTGGGATATTGGCATCCAGGTAATATTCTTTATAATCGAGTCGGTTGCGCTTGTTTTTATGTTTTTTCCCTGGAAGAATTTTATGACCGATAAAAGAAAGGTATAAAAATCCGGCAAGGGCAATCCAGATACCCACTTTACCAAGTTCAAACATATGAAGGCCGGAAAGGTCATTTTCCAGCATCAAGCCGTGTACTACCAGGTTTGTAGAAGTGCCGATTAGTGTGCAGATACCTCCTAGAATTGTAGCATAAGAAAGAGGGATTAAAAACTTTTGAGGGGACAGGTTCATTTTTTCGGCCCATTTCCGCACCATTGGCGCGAATATAATTACTACGGGTGTGTTGTTTAGAAAAGCTGACAAGGCTGAAACCGGTATCAATATTTTTGCCAGTGTTATTGGCATTCTTCCCCTGCGTCTTGGTAGAAATGCCCTGGCGAGTATGTTCAAGGCCCCGGTCTGTCTAACACCTTCACTAACTAAAAAAAGGACAGCTACAGTAAGCATCCCTTTGTTTGAAAAACCTGCAAGACTCTCATTGGTATTGATTACTCCCGTAGCCATTAATACAACAAGGGCTGAAAACAGTAGCATCCCTGGACGCATCCAGTCGTTAACCAGGGCAACTATCATTATGAGAATTACACCAAGAACAAAGTAGCCTTCAAAAGTCATTTAAATGGAATTTGAAAAACAAAAATAAGCTATATTAATTAAATGTTAATGGATCGATATGTAAAATTATTAAATTCATGACTATAGCATGTGTAAGGTACTCATAACGAGATTGAAAGTAATTTCCTGAATGTTGGGTTGTCATAATAATATGACGAATGGATTTGTTCCTGGAATAAAAAAAAGGAATTTGTTAATTTTTGTTTTGTCTTTTAATTTGAATAAACTATTTTTGCACCGCCTTTAACCAAAAAGGCTACATAAGGATGACTCAGTAGCTCAGCTGGTAGAGCACATCCCTTTTAAGGATGGGGTCCTGAGTTCGAACCTCAGCTGAGTCACCAGGTTGAAAGAGCAGTTCGCAAGAGCTGCTCTTTTTTTGTTTTGAATTGAAATATTGAAAATACAATTATTGGGGGCTGAGTTCTCCCGATAGTTATCGGGATCAGCTGAGTCACAAAACAAAAAGAGTAATCGGAAACGGTTGCTCTTTTTTGTTATAAACATTGGAATAATAGAAATAATTTTTTTGCATTCTTTTTTAGTTTAGACAAGTTAATAATATACCACTTAAGTGCTAAGCGAAAAGTTTGTCTATAACCCGAACCCCGCAACTCGTATCACTTCTTTTTCATCACTTTTTATATCTTTGTTTTATGCCCGAATACCTTGATCAGGAAATAACCTATTTGGCGGGGGTTGGCCCCAAACGCGCAGAACTATTGAAAAAGGAGTTGCGCATTTTTACATTCAGGGATCTACTTTATTATTTTCCATACAAATACATCGACCGCACAAAATTTCATAAAATTTCTGAAGTGAATGCCAATCAGGCCTATATTCAGGTAAAAGGAAAAATACGCACATTTGAAGTGCATGGTGAGCGCAACAAACAACGCTTGTCTGCCGTGTTTTTTGATGAAACAGGTTCAATGGATTTGGTTTGGTTTAAGGGCGTAAAATACATTCGGGAAAGCCTTTCGCTGGAGAAAACCTTTGTTGCTTTTGGCAAGCCTTCAGTTTTTAACGGGCGGGTGAATATTATTCATCCCGAAATGGAGAACGAACACAGCGAGCAGTTTAAAACGGGTGTGTTGCAGGCTTTTTACAACACAACAGAGCTGCTGAAAAAACGGTTCCTGAATTCCAGGGCAATCAACAAGCTACAGTTTGCATTGGCCAATTCAATTCAGGGGAAAATTTATGAAACACTTCCAAAGCATGTGAGGGAGCCACTGAAACTGATGGATCTGCCCCAGGCTTTGCAACAAATCCATTTCCCTGAAAACACACGATTGCTGCAAAAGGCAAACTTCCGTCTAAAATTTGATGAACTATTCTACATACAACTGAAAATACTTAGCTTAAAGCATAAACGATATGGTGCTTTTAAGGGATTTGTGTTTTCAGAAGTGGGCTACAACTTTAATAAGTTTTACACGGACAACTTACCCTTTGAGCTTACCAATGCACAGAAAAAAGTGATTAGGGAAATACGAAAGGATTTAGGTTCTGCCAAACAAATGAACCGGTTGTTGCAAGGCGATGTGGGCAGTGGCAAAACAATGGTGGCACTGATGGTTGCATTAATTGCTTTTGACAATGGTTATCAGGTAAGCCTGATGGCACCTACTGAGATTTTGGCCATTCAACATTTTAATACCATCCGGAAAATGGCTCAGGGGCTGGGATTAAAGATGGCCTTATTGACAGGCTCTACTAAAGCCAGTGAGCGGAAAGTTATCCACGAGCAATTGCAGAACGGCGATTTGCAGCTACTGGTGGGCACTCATGCACTAATAGAAGATACGGTTGGTTTCAAAAAGTTGGGGCTGGTGGTTATTGATGAGCAGCACCGTTTTGGGGTGGCACAGCGTGCAAAGCTTTGGAAGAAAAATGTAGGTGTACCACCGCATGTGTTGGTCATGACGGCCACACCAATTCCCCGCACACTGGCAATGACGCTTTATGGCGACCTGGATGTTTCCGTGATTGATGAATTGCCGCCAGGAAGAAAACCCATTGAAACGAAACACTTCTACGAGAACCGTCGCAAGCAGGTTTATGAGTTTATCCGGAAACAGGTAGATAGTGGCAGGCAGGTTTACATGGTTTATCCATTGATTAGCGAATCGGAAAAGCTTGACTTGAAAAACCTTGAGGATGGCTATGAATTGATGAAAGAAGTTTTTCCACGATATAAAATTAGCATGGTTCATGGCCGGATGAAACCTGCAGAGAAAGAAGCAGAGATGCAGCTTTTTAAGGAAGGGAAAACTCAAATTATGGTTGCCACAACTGTGATAGAGGTAGGTGTTGACGTACCCAATGCTTCGGTGATGGTGATTGAGAGTGCCGAACGTTTTGGTTTATCGCAACTACACCAGCTTCGTGGACGGGTTGGTCGGGGGGCAGAGCAGTCCTACTGCCTGCTGATGTCTTCGTATAAAATTAGCAACGAAAGCAGAAAGCGTTTGGAGACCATGGTACGCACCAACGATGGCTTTGAAATAGCGGAAGTAGACTTGCAACTGCGTGGCCCGGGTGATATTGAAGGTACACAGCAAAGTGGCTTGGGCGTTGAACTAAAAATTGCGAACCTTGGAAAAGACGGCGAAATACTTCGAATAGCACGTGATATTGCCAACGATATTCTCAATGATGATCCGCGACTTGAAAAAGAAGAGAATAAACTATTGATCTATCATCTTTCAAAAATGAAAAATACGGAGTTTAATTGGAGCGTAATTAGCTAACTTTGTTACCAATAACCTAAAACCAACTTAACATGAAAAAATTAACTTTTCTCTTATTATTTTCTATTGTGCTTAGCACATCTGTTTTTGCTAAGAAGTACAGACTGTTTTATTTGGGAGGTCAGTCGAATATGGACGGCTATGGCTATGTAAATGAACTGCCTGACTCGTTGAAAGCAGGATTTGAAAATATCATGATTTTCCATGTTCAGATAACCAATGATGGAGAAGAGGTTAATGACAAAGGAATCTGGACAAAATTAAAACCAGGTCATGGTGTTGACTTTAAGTGTGATGGCTCGAAAAATATTTACGGTATGCGATTTGGGCTTGAATTGAGTTTTGCCGATCGTATGCAAAAGCTATTTCCCGGCGAAGCAATTGCTCTGGTAAAATATTCAAGAGGTGGTAGCTCAATTGATCTGAATGCATATAATTACGGAACATGGGATCCGGATTATTCCAAAAAGAACGGTGTAAATCAGTATGATCATTTTCTGGCTACGATTAATGCAGCATTCAATGTAGGGGATATTGATGGTGATGGGGAAGAAGATGAGCTAATTCCAACCGGTATATTGTGGATGCAGGGTGAGAGTGATGCAACCAAATATGAAACTTCAATGAAATACGGGTATAATCTGAAGCGATTAATGGATTTAATACGTGCCAGCCTGCGAAAAGATGATTTACCACTGGTAATCGGTCGGATTTCGGATAGCCAGGGTTACCATGCAGATAGCTTGATTTGGGAATATGGGAATGTTGTTCGTGCAGCTCAGCATAGTTTTGTTGAAAATGACCCAGCTGCTGCTATTGTTACTTCAACCGATAATTATGGCTATTCGGACAAATGGCACTACGATTCCGAAGGGTATATTGATTTGGGATTTCAGTTTGCTGAAGAAATGGCAAAGCTCGTCAATAAGAAAGAGTAAGAAACTGAGGGTCTCACTCGAAGTGGTACTCTCAGTTTTTGCATCAATATTATTCAACTTTCACCAAAAGTGTCCCGCCCAGGTTTTCATTGCCGGTGTGCTCAATAATTATCCAAGCCTGCTTCTTCAGCTGCCTGCGGAGCATATGGTTTAAATAGCCATGTGCAACCAACAAAACCTTCCCATTTTCTGAGGCTTTTTTCTCAAGAAATTGAGCTGCAGATATTGCACGTCGATGGGCCATGGCACGGTTCTCTGTGGTTGATTTGGGTTTCGATCCCATCATCCAGAAAACCCGGTTTAAACCACTCCAAATTGGCTTTGGAAGATAAAGTAAGGGAATGTTTACAGTTCCTGGTTTTGTTTCATTAAAGATCGGGTTTGCCTGGTAAACAAAACCGTCTCCAAGCAAGTTGCGGGCAGTTGTTTTTGCACGATGGAGGTTACTCGTGAAAACCGTGTCAATTCCTTCTGCATTCAATACAAACTTTTGTGTAACCGGGTAAACATTGTTCGTGTCGTAATCCGATTTGTACTTTTCAAGCTTCTTGTAGTTGTAAAAGAATTTCTTTTCAATATCAACCTTTTGATGCCTGACCAGCATGATTTGTTTTATCTGGCCAGTGTTGCTTAAATAAGGTGCAGAATCATTTAAAAAATGAAGTTGAAAATGATTTCCCGTTTTGATATTGCTTTCTTGCTGATAAACCTTAATCAGAAAGTCCTTCAGCTCAGCGGGTTGAGCTAAACAAATAACCGGACAAAAGAGTATGGCGATAAGCAGCTGTTTCAAAATAAGAAATTAAAATTAAGCGTGATTAAATCTTCTTCTTTTGAATGCTCATATTGCAGCGAAAGGTTCGTGAAGTAAAATGGTGCAAACCAAATACCGCCACCATAACCCTGGTGCCAGCTGTCAGAATTGTCGCCATCGAACCAAACACGGCCAACATCGTGAAATGCCAAAAGCCCTAAGCTACCATTGAAAATATAGGAGCGAACACTGGTTATCCGAAGCCTTAAGTCGGTATTTTGATATACTGACGATTCTCCTGCAAACCGGGATGCTCGGTATCCGCGTAAGTTTGTTTTTTGTCCCAGTCGGGCAGCTTCAAATAATGGAAAATCACCAAAATTTTTCTGACCGCCAGCTTGCAATGCCAGCACCATCCTCGGATCTTTTCTGAAACTGAGGTAGGTAGCAATATGTCCTTTTATTTGTGTGAAATCTTCAAAATCATTTACACCAAAAAAATGACCTGCTTCTGCACTTATGGTGTAGCCCCGGGTAGGATAGAGTTTATTGTCCAGTTTTTTGTATTCCAGCGATGCGTTTGCTGAAACATATTGGCGTCGGTCAAACAAGTCGCCGGGTACAGCTGGAGTAGGATTGTTTTGGATCGTCTCAAACAATTTATGATCCTTGGTTTCTTCCAGGTCTGTATGTAAAAAACGGACACCTGTTTTTAGCAATGCTTCTTTGTTGTGAATCCATGCAATGGATGGATTAATATCAAGGACCTTGTAGCGAATCCTGTAGTCTTTTTTATCCTCCAACAGGTTCTCTGTGTTGTTCCCATACCCAAAAAAGTTGTCGGTGGTAAATGGCATGCTGATATTTACATCCATGAACAGATCAAAATTTCGCCAAAACGAAGTGGTGAACATTTTATAGTTTGCCTGGAAAGCACCAGTTAAAAACGATGTTTTTCCGGTAAACTGGTGCATGGTTGAATCACGGAAATGATACCTGCTGTTCAAAAAACCACCACCCAGCAATACACCATCATCTACATTGTAGCCAAAAGCTACAAGAGGCATCGTGGTGTTGTATTTAAAAAGCTTGCGGTTGTATGCGTAAACATCTTTACTTTCCCTTAAACGAAGCGCAGTTTCTTTCCCCCTGGTGATTTCACTTTTTCCAAAGCGATCATAAATCAGTGTTTTCTTGCCACCGCTTTTTACGTTGGAATTATCCACATATTTGTCTTTCCCTTTACCACCAACCAAGCGTAATTTGAGTCCTTTATTTGCGTTTCCTTCAAGCTTGAATTGATCCCCGTCGCCAAGGCCATAAAGCCTTATTTCGCCTGTCTCGTTATTCAAAAACGTTCTTCCGTACAAATGATTTTTTACCTTTTCATTTTTTGGCGACCAGCTGAATACATCGATTCTGGTTGAGTCGTTGAATCGCTGAATTTGAAATAGGTCTTCATCTTCTGTACCGACAATATCAACTCCATTATTCAGGAATAAGTGGTAATCATTTGCAAAATCAACCAGGTGTGCACGGCGGATTTTCAATACATCCTTTATTCTGCCACCAGACAATTTATTAATTTCCTTCGGAAGAGATGTGTTTACTGTATTATCAATTACATCATCCGTTAATCGTTCTTGAAGGTCTTCAGCAACCGATATCCAGTCTTCTTTAGTCAGTTCATTCAGAAATGTCCTGTCAAAATAACGGCCATTAAAATTAAAGCCTTCTATGTTTTTTGTGGCAGGTTCAAAGCCTTGAAACTTAGGCTGGACCCAGCTCAGTTCAACAATTTTATAAATAGCACCATCCGAGTTGAAGAAAGCATTGTCGCGGTCTCTCGGTATTGGCCGATAAATGGTTTTGCCGTCTTTTTTAAAGCTTGCCCATCGCCACTGGTCGTCGTGCCTGTCCCAATCGGCAATCCACATGTCAAAAAGCCTGTTCCGAAGTACAAATTTTTGATCGATCACTGCTTCATCATCCTCCACAATAGCTTCTAAAACATCGGGTGTAGATACAACCTTTTTCGAAAAACCAAAGCTGGCTACATCGTCCCTGTTTTTTGCAGGGCGTTCTTCAAACAAAAACAGTTTATCTTTCATTTCCTGCCTGTAAATTCCCAACGCAGGATCATCGGGTACGTAAAATATTTTTGGGTTGGTATGGTAAATTCCGGCAGCCTCAGCCAGTTCTGGAACAACAATTGCCCCGTAAGGGTGGGAAGCAGAAATCCCGTCCTGGATAATATCAACAGCAAATGTTCCACGCAATGCTGCAGGTAAGGCACCTTCCGCATTTTTATCTACCGAACGAAGAACGTATTGCTTTTTGTTATCATTTTGAAGTCGGTACGATTGGGTTTGTTGCCCACCTCCGCGCTTTAAGATTTTAAGCCCACCTTTTTCTTTTTCAATATCAAAAACAGGGAAGGAGCTTTCGGTTGCCCATACTTGGCGATAATTATCGCCCATGAGGTAGCGGGTAAACTTACCTTTTAGGTATTGCTCACTTATATCAGTATGAACAATGCTGTCGCTGTAATTTTCTTCGTTATCTTTTTCTGCCAGAAAGTGGGAAGGCTTCAGGTTTATTGTTTTATTGTATGCCGAACTTAAATGGTTGTTTTCAAGCGAGAAATAATCTACCTCAACAATATTGCCTTCATTTAATTTTAACCGGGTAAATCCGGGAAGAGCAACATCGACCTTGCTGTTTTTATAAGGTTTGGCTACAGCACCAGCAATAACCTGGTTGGATATACCCATCTGGTTCAACTGAAAGTTTTTTTCATGCCCGGATACGTACAGTACATTTTTATATGCCGAAAGCATGTTTTTTAGTCCATAAGACATCTCTTTGTACTGTGGATGGTTGATATCCTGCACGCCACCTAACATTTTTCTTGGTGTGTAGTAAAGAAACCCGGGAAGTGGCAGGTAAAAACCAGAGTTGCCAGCAAGTGGAAAGAAATTATTCTTAAAGTTAAAATTTCCTCCATGAAAACCTACATTTACCGCGGGGTGATGCCCAAAAAGGAGTACATTTTTGTCCTGGTATTTTTTTAAAAGATCGGAGAAATAGACATATGCATTTCGTTGCAGGTCTCTTATGCTAACAGCATCATCAAAGTCGTGATTAATCCTTGTAACATCAATATTCTGTTGTAACCAAAACTGTGTATTAACGAAAATCAAAACGGTATTGTCATTCAACTCTTCCACGATGGGCCCAGGCTGTGCATCATCGGGTATATATTTCACGTGTTTTTTAAATCGTTTCTTGAATACCTTCTCAATCTCGTTTACCACATCCTGCCCAGTTTGCCTTCCATTGTCCCATTCATGGTTTCCTGGCAAAAAATAGGTTTGAACTTCCTTCTCTGCAATGAAATCGAGAAAAAACTCAGGAATATGGGTTTGGTAGTTTAACTCATCTGTTTCGAGATTGTAATCAATTTTACCTGAATAATTTCCAAGAAAAATCAAGGAAGCATTTTCAGATTCAACCTTTTTTTGAAGTTCTTGAAAAATCTGGTCGGTAAATTGTGTTTTTTCTACGTTTCCAACCACATAAAAAACTGAACTATTTTGAGCGATAATAGAGGGGAGGTATAAAAATTGTAAAATCAGTAAAAGGTAGATTTGCTTCATAATAAATTGGTAAGTTGAACAACAATAATGCTAATGACAAAAGTGATCAATCCAAACATGAACGTATTGTAGGCAGTACGAATACGGTTGTATTTTGTTGCCAGCACTACACCCAGGCTATATTGATCCCTGATCATGGTGTTGTATAGCCCGTCGTAATCTTTCATTACTTCCTTTAGTGCCCATTCATATTCTTCGTATTTCATTCCATAAAAATTGCCAAAAAACATCAGGTTCACTTTTTTATTCATGATGTCTTCTTTCGTGAATTTTCCTTTTGATAGTTTTGGACGGGTTGCCAGTATGGCAAAAATAATGGTTACAAGTGAAGTTGATAAAATGATAAACATGGGCACAAGCATGCTCGGATTTTGGGCAATAATACGCTGCACAAATGAAGCAAGAACTGAAATAATAATTGAATTAACAGTAATGAGGATGTTTGCTTTGTTATCTGCAATTGAACTCAGGTTGATCTGGCTTCTAGCGGTATTCCTGAACATGGATTCAATGCCTCGCTCGGGCGAGTGCTGCTTAGCAAGCTTTTGCTCCAGTTTCGCAATCTTTTTTTGTTGCGTTTCAATAATCTTTTTGCTGTTGTCTTTCGTATTGGCCATGCTTTTTATTGCCTCGTAGTTTTGGGTTTTGCCAGGGGTGAATTCATTTTTTGCATAATCAGTAAAATAATCTTGATCTTCCATAAACGATAGGGTTTTTTTACAAAAGAATTTCTTCTTGACATCGACCTTATTAATTGCTGATATCTCCTGGCGAAGGTTTTCGCTTTTTTCTAAAAAATCATTATTGCGCATATGCGCCATGTCAGCATCACACAAAACTTTCGAAAGTTCATCGGTTGGTTTTTGTGGGAACCGGGTGGCTTCAATACAGTTTTCAACCTTTTTTATTTTTTCTTCCGGATAGGAATGCTTTTCCAGAAATTCACGGGCTAATTTTTGGCTGTGAGCTTCATGATCGGTGTAATTTAACGAGTAACCAGCATCATGAAACCAGGCTGCAATCAATACAATTTCTATCTCTTCTTCCGATAATTGCAAGTTTGAGGCAATTTCCCTGCTTATTTCAACAACTTCTGAAGTGTGGTTAAGGTTGTGGTATTTATATACTTCCGGATCGATTTTCGTTAAGATTCCTTCAACCTCTGCTTTCGCTTGATCTATTATAGACATGTATCTGGTTTTATAATGACACTAAATTAGCAAAATTTGACAATGCAAGTAACGTTACAGTACCTTATTTGATTATTCAACAAACTGATTTTTCACATAAATTAACTGTTCCGTACATCCAATAACAATTTTATAAAAAATATGATCAATTTGTTCGATTATTTCTGGTTTTAATGCGGCTTCATGATTGGGTAGAAACAATGATAAATGTCACAAAGGGTTGTAACATTCAGGAAATCAATGGAAAGAAGTTGATAAAAAAAGCAATGCTATTTGTAATCAGTATAAATAAGATAAGATGTTCTATAAATGATGTGCTTAGGCAATTGATTTTTCAAAACATATTTAGTTTTGCAGCAAAACAAAGCTTTTTAGGAATAAAATGCCTGAAGATATTTCACACAAAGGAGTTATTAAGGAGCTTTCAGACAATAAGATAATAGTAGGCATTATTAATGAATCTGCATGTGCCTCTTGTCATGCCAAAGGGGTTTGTACGGTAGCAGATATGAAGGATAAAGAAGTAGAAATTAGACATTTCGAGGGTGATTTCCGCATAGGGCAGCAAGTCCTTGTAGTCGGGAAAACATCACAAGGTTTTAAGGCCTTATTTTACGGCTACCTACTACCTTTCTTATTGCTTATGGCTGTTTTGATCGTTTCATTATCTGTTACAGAAAATGAAGGGTTGAGCGGTTTGTTGGCTTTGGGTATAACCATACCTTATTACTTCACCATTTATTTATTCCGAGATAGACTCAAAAAGCATTTTGAATTTGAAATTAAGGCGATTCAATCATGAGTATGACCATTGTTTACACGATGATTGCTTTGAGCGCAATAGGGGCACTGGCTGCAGTGATCCTTTATTTTGTTGCTCAGAAGTTTAAAGTATATGAAGATCCAAGGATCGATGAAGTAGAAAGTGCCCTTCCGGGAGCAAATTGTGGTGGCTGTGGCTATGCCGGATGCCGGGCATTTGCTGAAGCTTGCGTTAAAGAAAATGACTTGACTGCATTGTTCTGCCCGGTGGGAGGTAATGATTGTATGACAGATGTCGCAGGTGTCTTGGGACTGGAAGCAGTAGCCCAGGATCCACGTGTTGCTATTGTGCGGTGCAACGGTTCGTGCGATCACCGTCCTAAAACCAATCAGTTTGATGGTGCATCATCCTGTGCCGTAGCTTCTTCGTTGTACAGTGGCGATACCGGTTGCCAATACGGCTGTTTAAGTCATGGAGACTGTGTTGCAGCATGCGATTTCGATGCCATTCACATGAATCCAGAAACTGGTCTTCCGGAAGTGGTTGACGACAAGTGTGTGGCTTGTGGAGCATGTGTGGATGCTTGTCCAAAAGGATTAATTGAGCTTCGGAAGAAAGCAAAAAAAGACCGAAAAATTTATGTTTCGTGCCGAAATGAAGATAAAGGTGGAATAGCGAAAAAAGCTTGCTCCGTTGCCTGTATCGGTTGCAGTAAATGTTTCAAGGTTTGTCCATTCGATGCAATTTCCATGAACAACAATCTGGCATTTATTGATTCAGATAAGTGTAAGTTGTGCCGGAAATGTGTTGTTGAATGCCCGACGAATGCTATTGTTGAACTGAACTTTCCACCACGAAAGGTAAAAGTTGATGAAGCAGCAAAAGCAAAAAGCGTAAAGCCAGATGCTTCTACAATTAAAGCAACTCAAGCGAAAGAATCTGATAATTCAGTTAATAAATAAAGGAGGCCAGTCGTGTTAAAAACGTTTAAACTTGGAGGGGTTCATCCACCAGAAAATAAGCTTTCAGCTGATAAGGCAATTGAAACGCTGGAATTACCTGAACGTGTTTTTATCCCAGTAGCCCAACATATTGGAGCACCAGCACAAGCCCTGGTTAAAAAAGGCGATTCTGTAAAAGCAGGACAACTGATTGCAAAGTCTGGAGGTTTTGTTTCAGCCAACATTCATTCATCTGTATCCGGGAAAGTAACCAAAGTAGATTTGTCGCCAGACAGCTCTGGTTATCCAAAGCAAGGGATTTTTATTGCTGTTGAGGGTGATGAGTGGGAAGAAGGAATTGATTTAAGTCCTGAGTTAAAAACAGAATTTGAAGCGGATAGCAAAAAAATTATTGACAAAATTAACGATGCCGGTATCGTGGGGCTTGGGGGCGCAACTTTCCCAACACATGTAAAATTAATTCCACCACAGGGGTTAACGGCTGAAATGCTTATCATTAATGGCGTTGAGTGTGAACCATATTTAACTTCAGATCATAGGGTAATGCTTGAAAAAGCCGATGAAATATTGGTCGGCGTGAAATTGTTGATGACTGCCCTGAAGGTTGATCAAGCTTATGTTGGAATTGAAAACAATAAAAAAGACGCAATACAGCATTTGTCCCAGTTAGTAACAGGGGATGAAAAGATATCTGTAGTCCCATTGAAAGTTAAGTATCCTCAAGGAGGGGAGAAACAACTTATTAAGGCAGTAACAGGCCGAGAAGTTGCATCCGGCGCATTACCAATATCTGTTGGGGCAGTGGTAAGCAATGTTGGAACAGCATTGGCTGTTTATGAAGCGGTTCAAAAGAATAAACCCTTGGTTGAACGGGTGGTAACACTTACCGGAAAATCGGTTGAGAAACCATCAAACTTTATGGTTCGTGTTGGAACACCCGTAAAAAATCTTGTTGAAGCTGCAGGAGGTTTACCGGAAGATACCGGGAAGATAATTAGCGGTGGCCCGATGATGGGAAAAGCCGTTGCTACCATGGAAGTGCCTGTAACTAAGGGTACATCGGGTGTTTTAATTATGCCTGAAAAAGAAGCCTCACGTGAGAAGTTACAGAACTGTATTCGATGCTCACGTTGTGTGAGTGTTTGCCCAATGGGATTGGAACCTTATTTCCTGATGACAGTATCTGATAAACAGATTTGGGAAAAAGCTGAACACAACCATATAATGGATTGCATCGAGTGTGGTTCATGCAGTTATACTTGTCCTGCTGACAGGCCATTGCTTGACTATATACGACTTGGGAAAGGCAAAGTTGGGCAAATAATGCGTTCCAGAAAGAAATAAAAAGCTGGAAGAGGGGAGTCAGAAGCTTGACGAATCAAAATATTTTCCAGCTTCCAATTTCCAGCTTCCAACCAAAATATTAAAAGATATTTTATAAAATGAGTAAACTTCTAACCATTTCCCCTTCACCGCATGTGCATACCAGCGATTCGGTGAATAAAATAATGTACAGGGTTATATTTGCCCTTGTTCCGGCCTTGGTGTGGTCGGTTTTTATGTTTGGGCTGGAGGCTGTTCGTGTTACGCTCATTGCAGTTGCGGCGTGCATGGCTTTTGAATACCTCATCCAAAAATTCATTTTAAAAGAAATTCCAAAGATTACCGATGGTTCAGCTGCACTGACAGGTATTTTGCTTGCATTTAATGTACCTGCATCTTTGCCAACATGGATGATTGTTGCAGGAGCACTGGTTGCCATTGGGGGTGGGAAATTGTCATTCGGTGGGCTCGGGAACAATCCGTTCAACCCTGCTTTGGTGGGACGTGTATTCCTGTTGATTTCTTTTCCGGTTGACATGACTTTATGGCCTGCAACACGCCACGTGGTTGATGCAACAACTTCTGCAACACCCTTAGCATTGTTAAAAGAAGGGGTGAAGAATGGAAACCCAATCGTAGATTTAATGCCTGAGCTACCAACAAATATGGATTTGTTTTTTGGAAACATGTCTGGTTCATTGGGCGAAATATCAGCTGTATTTCTTCTACTGGGATTTGGGTACATGCTATGGAAAAAGGTGATTACCTGGCACATCCCGGTGTTTGTTCTTGGAACCATATTCCTTTTCCAGGGTGGACTTTGGTTAGTCAATCCAGAAAAATACATTGAACCTGTTTTTCACCTGCTAACTGGTGGGGCAATGCTGGGTGCTATTTTTATGGCTACTGATATGGTAACTTCACCAATGACCCATAAAGGTCAATTTTACTATGCAGCAGGAATTGGGGTCATCACAGTATTAATTCGGAACTTTGGAGCATACCCAGAGGGAATCTCTTTTGCAATACTGATTATGAATGGTTTTACTCCATTATTTAATGCATATATAAAACCTAAACGATTTGGAGGGAATAACTAATGGCTCAAAAAGAATCTTCATTTCTGAATATGGTTTTAACCCTGACTGTGGTTACGCTAGTTGCAGCAACGGTTTTGGGTTTTGTACACGACGTAACTAAAGCAGATATCCAACTGGCGAAGGATATGGCACAGAAAAGTGCTATTGAGAGCGTATTGCCACCCTTTGAAACACTGGGCGAATCATGGAAATCACTTCCTGTAGATGGTGCAGACAGCCTGGAGTTTTTCCCGGCTTATGATGCTGATCAAAAGTTGGTTGGAATTGCAATAAAAACTTATACAAAGAATGGCTTTAGCGGTTTAATTACTGTAATGGCTGGTATTGCTGCCGATGGAACGATTTCCGGCTACGAGGTACTGGAACATAAAGAAACTCCGGGACTTGGCTCAAAAATGGATACCTGGTTCAACAATAAAGAAAAACCTACTCAAAATATTATTGGCAAAAGCCCTGAGAATTCAAATCTTCAGGTTACTAAAGATGGCGGAGAAGTTGATGCTATCACTGCTTCAACAATTACTTCAAGGGCTTTTCTTGAGGCGATCAACCGAGCTTATAACACTTACAAAGAAGCGAAGCAGCATATGGATGGTGCTTCTGCAATGAAAAGCGAAAAAATGGAAGGAGGCGAATCATGAAACAATGGGCTAATTTTTCAAAAGGATTTGTAAAGGAAAACCCTGTATTTGTGCTGTTGTTAGGTTTGTGCCCCACGTTGGGGGTTACTACATCAGCTATTAATGGTCTAGGGATGGGCTTAGCTACAACCTTTGTGTTGGTGATGTCGAACCTGGTAGTTTCATTAATAAAAAGCCAGATTCCAAGTAAGGTGCGTATTCCGAGTTTTATTGTAATTATTGCTGCATTTGTTACCGTTGTTGAATTAACCATGCAGGCTTATCTGCCATCCCTGTTTAAAAGCCTGGGCTTGTTTATTCCATTGATTGTGGTAAACTGTCTTGTGCTTGGACGTGCTGAAGCTTTTGCATCAAAAAATAATCTAATTTCATCGTTAATAGATGGTGCTGGTATGGGACTGGGTTTCTCTTTTGCTCTTACATTGCTGGGAGCTGCAAGGGAGTTTCTAGGCGCTGGTAAAATATTCGATATGGTGATATTCCCGGAAGATTATGGCATGTTGTTGTTTGTATTGCCCCCAGGTGCCTTTATAGTGCTAGGCTACCTAATTGTGTTAATTAACCGAATGAACAAAGCTTAAACGAATTACTATGGAATATTTTGTAATTATAATAGCCGCCATATTTGTTAACAACATTGTACTGAACCAATTTTTGGGTATTTGTCCATTTCTTGGTGTTTCCAAAAAAATATCTACCGCAGTTGGGATGACAGGAGCCGTTACTTTTGTGATGGTCATTGCAACCATCGTGACTTACCTTATTCAGATGTTTATTCTGAACCCTTATGGGTTAGGATTTTTGCAAACCATCTTTTTTATTCTGGTAATTGCTTCGCTGGTTCAGTTGGTTGAAATTATATTGAAAAAAGTCAGTCCTGCACTTTATCAGGCGTTGGGAGTATTTCTTCCATTGATTACAACTAACTGTGCTATATTGGGTGTAGCCATCTTAACCATTCAAAAGGAGTACAGCTTGTTAGAGGGTGTGGTTTATGCAATTGCTAATGCGATTGGTTTTGGCCTGGCTTTAGTGCTGTTTGCTGGTTTGCGCGAACACTTAGACCTGGTTGAGGTACCTAAAGGATTAAAAGGAACACCAATTGCATTGATTGTTGCCGGTATCTTGGCAATGGCCTTTATGGGATTCTCCGGATTAGTATAGTTTCGAACAATATATTGCAAAAAAGCTTCCCAGTTAGGGAAGCTTTTTTTATACGCACTCGTGATGGATTGACTTTCCAGATTTAACTGGATTTTGGTAATACAAAACTAATCGAACTCTTCTCTGTCAAATATCTATGGGTTTTGGTTTTCCTCAATAATAAATTGTTCGCTTGTTTCATCAAAACTATATTTCAAAGCAAGCGGTTCGCAAAGCATTTTAAGCGCTTCTTTGCAATCTGATGCATAGATATGACCAGAAAAATGCTTTTGCAAGGTTGTGTCTTTCAGTTCTATTTTAATGTTAAAAAAATACTCAATTTCTTCTGCTACAACTTTAATATTTACCTGTGAAAAATGTTGGTTAAACATGGCTATGTCCGGGTAATCTTCAGTTGTTTGTTTCTTTACTTCAATTTTCTCCCCTTTTAGTACTATTGCACTTCCGGCATCAATGTGCTGTTCATTCCTTTTGGTTTTAAACTTGATTTTACCTTCAAAACATTCAATCAACAACCCATCGCTGGTTTCTTCAATGTTAAAGCGTGTACCTAAAACTTTAACTTTCCCGTATTTTGTTTTTACTGTAAAGTTTTCACCTTTTTCAACTTCAAAATATGCATTCCCATTTAATGAAACTTCATGCTTCCACCAATAACGCGGGTATGAGAAACTACTTTCAAAATCAAGTACTATTCGGCTATTGTCTGGTAGTGTGTATGAGCTGGAGATAAGATCTTTGCTGGAAATTTTTATAGTAGACATAAAAAAATGAAGAAGGAAAAGAAGCAAGAGAGAAGCTGCGGTTGATATTGCGATTCGATAAACAGGACTTAAAAAAAATATTTTGCTCTGCTCTTGCCCTTTGGTATTTCCTTCTTCAATTTTAGTTAAGATCTTTTCAAGAATTTCTTTTTTGTCAGAACCGGCAGGAACTTCATAACCTCTCATCGTTTCCCTAATCTTTCTATCAAATTCTTGGACAACGGATTCTGCCGGTTTCTTCAATTTATTCATAATTCTTGTTGAACTTCTCTTCAATATCCATTTTCTACATGATATATCCATACCAATAGAAATACCCTACCAGAACATAAGAAAATATTGTGAAAATTTTAAAGTCGCCTGTCAAGCGATTCCTGAAGCATTCGAATCGCTTTGGTCATTTGCTTTTCAATAGCTTTTACCGAAACATCGAGTTCATCAGCTATTTGTCTATAGCTCTTGTCATCCAGGCGGTTCATCAGAAAAATAACGCGAGTGCGTTCTGGAAGGCTGGAAATGGCAGTCTGAACTTTCTTATCGTATTCTTTAACTTCAATCAGATAGTCGGGAGATTTATAATCGCTGTTGTCACTTCCAATTAAAGAGTTATTGAATTTTAAATCGACTGACTTTCTACGGTGGTGTTTGAAATAACGATTGCGGGCAATTGTGAGGAGGTATGCCCTTAATGTGTTCTCACGCAGTTTATCCTTGTTTTCCCACAATGATAAAAAAACATCCTGCCCAAGGTCTTCTGATAGTTTCATGTCCCCCGACAGATAAAAAAGATAGTTTCTAACCGCATCAAAATGTTGGTCAAAAATACCTTCGAACCAATTTTTATCTTTTAAGTCCGTCATCCAGCACCAAAAATAATTGATATTTACCTATTTCAAACAGAAATATCGAAGTAATTCCACTTTTCTGTATAATTAAACCAATTCTCTACATACTAATCCGCCAAATCGCCAAAAGGTTCCTGGTTTTAGCTCAGTTTATATTCAACAAATGTTTACAGAAAAGGTTAGATGTTTATAAGTTACTGTTTGATAAGTATTATGTCTTCATTTAACTTTTTGACAATTTTATCAAAGTAAGATTTTATTTTTGTGTATGTTTCAGGAGGGTAGGTGGATTTCTTGAATACAATGCGTGAAGACGCTGATATGATATTGTTAAAAGCATTATAAGTTACTTCAATGTTTGCCAGCGAGTTATCCATTTTGTAGTTTTCAGGCTTTTCAAATAACTTAAATCCATTAGGGATTTTAATTGACGATTGGATTGTTTCAATATATGGATATATCAGATCAACCGGATAACTTCTTGTTTTTTGTTTAAGTAAGTTTTCCTGAAGAGGAAAGTGTAGAAAAGGTCGAATGATAATTTTGTTTTCAAACTGGTCAAGTGAAGATTTCCCAGCAAATTTTATATCATAGTGTTTTTCTGTGTCATTCTGATTTGTAAATTCAATTTTTACTGCATCCCGGATTCCTCTTTTTTCTAGTTCGTCTTTAACCTTGGTTGTATCCCCATTAAATTCTTTTCTCTGTTCAAGTGCTTCATATCCGCTTGTTTTAATAGAGCCTTTTGTGTTGATGATATATTCAGTGGTGTCAATTTCAAAATTCAAAAATAATTTTTTAGTTGAATTGCTATTAGCTCCTAATTTTACCCAGTTTACATTATCTTTTTGAATAAGTAATCCTTTGCCATTGATACATCTTGGAGGAATATTTTTATGCGAAAGGAAACTTTCTGTACCATCAGTTAAATAACTCTGCTTCTCTGTTTTAATAAAAGGAAGCGTATAATTAAAAAAGTGATCAAAGGGATAATCGGTCAGTACTTTACCATGATCTCTCGTACTCAGGATTATTGGCGTAGCCTCAATTCCTGCGGCCTCCATCAAGCCTATTAAAAAGAGGTTTATATCGGCAGAAGTCCCATTTTTTTGCTCATAAAACTCTTTTGCGTTCTTTGATGCGTATTTTGACATGTACCCATTCCAGGAAAAATTGGATTTCATATAGTTAATGATTGCTTCGGCCTTTTCCTCTTCGTTGAGGGAGTTTATTGATAACTCCGATTCAAAAATAGATTTACTTAGCTTGCTGGCACGATTAATATATTTTCCAAATTTATCGTGTTTCAATAATGACTCTGACATTTTTTCCCATGTTGTTACAATATCCTGTGTCGATCCATTAAGGTAGTGGATACAGGATAACTGAAAATCAATTTTCATGATATAATCTTCAATTGTTGAGATAAATGCTTCGTCTTTAAATGCAGGTATATCTTCCATTCGGAATATATATTCAACATCATAGAACTCAGTGCCACCGAATTTGCGTGAGATTCCTTTTTTTACCTGCGAATCGAAAAAAGTAAATTTAGATATGCCCTGAGCAATGTATTGGTATTCATAAAATGGTATCTGGCTTAATGTATATTCGCTATAAAAAGTAGGTATCCGATCTTGAAATTTCCAGTCTGGAAGGTTGAAATGGAATGGGGATTCCAGGACGTACTTGTATTCAATTATAGATCCTTCTTTTACATCGGGGAATACAAATTTTTTGGACATCCATCTCTTATTGATTTTTTCTTCATAAACAGACTTCTTGTCAAGTGCTTTTTTTATAATTTGACCATTTTCATAATTATATGTAAAGGCCTCAATTTCTCTTATGACTTCTGTTCTGCCAAATCCGTCAACATAAAAAGGAATGGATATTTCTGCATAGTCTATGCCTTCCTTATCTAGTATTTTAATACGTTTTGAACGAGTAAACCTGATAATAAATCCGTTATCGTCATTTGCAAAATAAGACTCACCTTTATCAAATAGGATTACGGCTTCAGCTTCAGGGTCATTATCTACTTCTTTTAAATCAAACTCACTCTTTCCAACAACCATAAATCGTGTTGAATATTTCTGACAAAAAGCAACGCTGGAGGTGAAGAAAAATAGAAGAGTGTAAACAAAAATCGTTTTCATTTAGTGGGGTTTTAATATTATCGTGTTTTTATTGTTAACTTCTTTTATCTGTTCAAAAAATGAATAGAAATCCTCATATTCACTCTTTGGGTATTGACCTGTAAAAAGTTTAAATTGCTTTGACACCCTAAGTTTATCTTTATGTAGCTTATAGTACTCAATAAATTCTCCATATTTGGTTGTAATGGTTTTATTTTCAGGAAGCCTCGCCGTGTATTTGTTAAAAGGAAAATGATATATAAATGAATCTTGATTATTTATTGGAATTGAAACTTTTATCGGATATTCCCTTTTCTCAGGTGGTGTAAGTTTGATTAGATTTGATGATTGTTTGATCAGAATTGCATTGCCAATTCGTTTTATTTGGTCTTTTGCTAAAACTTCGCACGTAAGGGAAATAGTGGGGGTGTCGCTGTTGGCTTTATAATAATTCCATGATTGTATCTCGAAGTTTTTCAAGCTAAGATTTTTTCTTATCAAGTCTTTTTGGTCTTCTTTTTTTGATAGTGAGTGATTCCGTAAATGTTTCTCAAATCTCCAACCCTTAAATTCATGAGATGTCTTAACATTGCAGTTGCCATCTTCGTTTAATTTAAGCTCATAAATATTTTTATTGAGTACATCTTGCAGGGAAAGTTTAGGGATATTAACCAATTTGCTTTCACGTTCATTTACCAGCAACCCTTTCCTTCCCTGGCTGAATGTGCCTAAATAGTTATACGGTTTAAGTTTTGACGTATTCTCCAGCCATAAGGTATCATTATTTAAGGGAACACATAAAATGACGTGGTTAAATTGATGACTGGGAAAATCTGTTTTTATTTTTTCAGGGTTTATGCCTGCATTAACTATTGTGTAATACGAATTAATACCAGCATATTTGAGCAATGCTTTCATGTAAATGGTAAGGGCTTTGCAATCACCATATTTTTTTTCGCATACATAGCTTGCAGGGTAAGGTTTTAACCCTCCAATATCCAACGAGATGTTAACGTATCGGGTATTGTCTTGCAAATATTTATAAAGGGTGTTAATGATTTCTATTTCATTTTCAAGACCATGAACTAATCGGTCAACTTTTGCTTTTTCATTATCCGTTAATATGTCCAAGCCATGATTGATCAAGCTAAGCCATTCACCGTAACTTTGCCAGCTGTCAAAACATCCATCATGGCCATAGGTGAAATGCATTGGGATCACCTTGATATTTGGTGTAAGTTCTTTTGATGGTGGGGAAAAATATTCATTATTTATGGCAGGGACATTTTCGATCTTCCAATTATACATCATTCGCTCATCAACCTTATTTACTCTTTCTTTATATTCGCCTGAAATACTTGTTTTAAATGCTTTATCGATAGGTAGGTCGATTGTTAGACTTGCATTTAGCGTAGGAACATTTTTATAAACGAGTGGAAACCAGTTTGCAATTGATAGAAACTCATCGAAAGTTTTTTTGTACTGGTACTTGATAATATACGGATATTGATGCCAATTAAGCTGAAACTCTTTGACGTAAAAGTCATCATGAAATGTATCTTGTGAACGATAGTTACGTGTAACAATTTCTTTTTTCTTTAGTTTTCTCAAGACTTTATTGTCAAGGCTCCTAATCGAAGCCTCGATGATTTCAATTTTCTGATTATTTTGGAATAGGATTTCAATTTCAGAGATCCAGTTTTCCTGCTTGCAGGATACTAATATTTCGTAAGTGTTTTCTTCAATCAGTTTATCTTTTTCTACTCTAACGTTTGTTGTGAAGTTTAAAATTTTATTTGCTGATTCATTAGCTTGGATGCAGTAAAAGCCAAAAACCAGAATAAGGAATAGTGATATTTTTTTAAAGTTTCTGAATGCTTTTCTGATTGGGGTATTCATCGAGTATGTAAAAGGTTTCTATATTTTGGGTGACTCTTGTGCTTGTAGGCGAAAGATAATAAAAACAGAATAAATAATGTGTGGTCAATTACTTTTTATTGAAAATTTTAATCCATCGTATGCCATAAATACATTTTCAGGAAGTTCTTTTGAAACTTCATCATGAAAACCCATTAAATGGGAAATATGCGTGAGGTATGCAGTTTGTGGTTTTACTTCTTCAATTAATTGTAATGCTTCTTCCAGGTTGTAATGCGAAATGTGCTTCTCTTTGCGTAGGGCATTGACAATCAGAACATCCAGTCCCTGTAGTTTTTCTTTTTCTGGCTCGTCAATGAAATTTACATCGGTAATGTATGCCATGTTGCCAATCCGGTATCCAAAAACAGGCAGTTTATAATGCAACCCACGAATTGGTATAACTTCTAAATCATGTATGCAAAACGGTTTGTTTTCAACCTGGTGCAAGTTCATTTGTGGAATACCCGGGTATTTATAACGCGCAAATACATAATTAAAAACCCGCTTTATGGCTTCCTGTACCCTGGCTTCTGCATAAATATCGGTTGGGTGTTTTTGTACCCAGTTAAACGAGCGGATGTCATCTAGCCCAAACAGGTGGTCAACATGTTCATGGGTAAGCAAAATAGCATTGAGCTGCCTTAATTTTGTACGAAGCATTTGTTGCCTGAAATCAGGGCCGGCATCAATAACCAGCTTCAATCCATTTACTTCAATCAACAATGATGAACGCAAGCGTTTGTCCTTTGGGTTCTCGGAAGCACACACCTCACAGTCGCATGCAACTACGGGTACACCTTGTGATGTACCTGTACCCAAAAATTCAATATTTATGCTTGTGTTCATGAATAAGCTAAAACTACAAAAAAATGAAATCATGCCAAGGAAAGTAATTTTTTTATTTTTGAAGAAAAATTCAATAATGGGCAAGCTTTTTCTTATTCCGGTTACTTTGGGCGATAGCGCAATTAGCTCAGTTATTCCATCCGATCATCAGGGAACAATAACTGGCATCAAGCATTTTATTGTCGAAAATGTTCGTACAGCAAGACGTTTCCTAAAAAAAGTTGATAGGAATATCGATATTGATTCGTTGCAATTTTACGAGCTGAACAAGCACACCGACAAAAATCAGATTTCAGGCTACCTAAACCCGATTAAAGCAGGTGAACATGTTGGACTGATGTCGGAAGCAGGTTGCCCAGGTGTGGCTGATCCGGGGGCTGATGTTGTGCGCATTGCCCATCAACAAAACATTGAGGTGGTTCCATTGGTTGGCCCATCATCCATCTTACTGGCCATGATGGCTTCTGGCATGAACGGCCAAAACTTTGCTTTTAATGGTTATTTGCCTATTAAAAAAGGAGAGAAGCAAAAAGAAATTAAAAGGCTCGAAAGTAGGGTGTATTCCGAAAACCAAAGCCAGGTTTTTATTGAGGCCCCATACCGAAACATAGCTTTGCTGGAAGATTTTTTGTCGACTTGCAACAGCCAAACTTTGTTGTGTATTGCCTGTGATATTACCTTGGAAACTGAATTTATTCAAACAAAAACCATTGCAACCTGGAAGAAAAAACTGCCCGATATTCAGAAACGGCCGACAATATTTATTTTGGGGAAGTAGAAACTATTGGACAAAAAAATAGCAGGAAAAAATCCTGCTACCATATTTGTTTTGCCTACAATTTAATATTCATCCTCGTTGAAGAAAAAATCATCTTTGCTGGGGTAATCTGGCCAGATGTCTTCAATACTCTCGTAAATTTCCCCCACATCTTCAATTTCCTGTAGGTTTTCAATAACCTCGAGTGGCGCCCCAGAGCGAATTGCGTAATCAATAAGCTCATCCTTACTTGCCGGCCAGGGTGCATCCTCAAGTTTTGAAGCTAGTTCTAATGTCCAGTACATATTCGAAGGAATTTATGTTATACCTAATTTTTGATTTTGCGAATATATAAAAAAATACTTCAAATCAAACAAAAAAAACTAAGGCTTATTTTCCTCCGGAATCCAAGGGTTTTCAGGGGCATCCTGATCGGCTGCAATTTTGCGGCCTAACACAAATAAATAGTCAGAAAGCCGATTAATATATTTTATTAACTTTTCATCAACAACAATGTTTTCACTTAACTCAACAATGCGCCTTTCAGCTCTTCTGCAAACGGTTCGTGCAATCTGTATTTGAGCTGAAGCCTGAACACCTCCCGGCAAAATAAAGTAATCCAGTTTTGGCAATGTTTCAAACATCTTGTCCATTTCGTTTTCCAGCATCTGAATATCTTCATCTTTGCAGGGATATCTTTTTATATACTCCTGGGCAGATTCGTCGGCTGCTAAAATGGATCCAATAGCAAACAGTTTTTTCTGAATGGCTAACAATGTTTTCTCCGAATGTTCGTCAAGTTTGTTCGTTATCACCAGCCCAATGTGGCTGTTAAGCTCGTCGACAGTTCCATAGGCTTCCAGCCGGTCGTCGTATTTTTTCACCCTGCTACCACCTAGCAAGCCAGTGGTTCCGTCATCTCCTGTCTTCGTGTAAACGCGTGTTATTTTTGTCATTAAACTAATGGATTTGGATTGATTTCATCCGATTCAACTTCGCCGTCTTTCAACCGGATGATACGGTGTGCATGACGGGCTATATCTTCTTCATGGGTTACAACAATCAAGGTATTGCCTTGTTGATGAATATCTGCAAACAACTGCATAATTTCTTCTGAAATTTTTGAGTCCAGGTTTCCAGTTGGCTCATCAGCCAGTAGGATGGATGGATTATTCACCAGTGCCCTGGCAACTGCAACACGCTGGCGTTGACCACCCGACAATTCATTGGGTTTGTGTTCAACCCGGTCGGCAAGGCCAACATCTGTGAGTATTTTATTGGCCTGTTCAATCCGCTTTTGTTTTTTAATTCCTGCATAAATTAGTGGCAACATCACATTGTCAAGGGCAGTATTCCTGGGCAGCAAATTAAAGGTCTGAAAAACAAACCCAATTTCAGAGTTCCTGATTTCAGCCAATTCATCATCGGAAAGGTCGCTCACTTTTTTATCATTCAAAATATACTCTCCACTTGTGGGTGTGTCCAAACAACCAATAATGTTCATTAAGGTTGATTTACCCGAACCGGAGGCACCCATAATGGCCACATATTCGCCCTCTTTAATTTCAAGTGTTACCGAACGTAATGCACGAACGATTTGAGTTCCGACTTTATAATTTTTTACGATGTTTTTAAGGTGGATGATTTGTTTCATGTTTTCAGTATCTGTTGTTTTTAATGGTTGTCGGTTTGTGATCATCTTTTTAAAATACAGTGAGCTTGAACAAAAACTAAGCCACAAGTTATCAAAATATTCTTAAAAATATTTGGTGGCAACTTGTATATTTATACCTGCTATTTTCAAACTTCAATATTCAGATATCATGAAGAGAACATTGTTTTATTTGCTTATTGTATTCATCGTTTCCTGTTCGCATAAACAAGGACCACTGGTAAAAGTAATTAATTATAAAGGATGGGAACAGTCTGTGGCGTTAAAAAATGCTAAGGTGAAGGTGGTCGTAGTTCCGCAAATAGGGCGCATTATGAACCTGTCTTTTATTGATGATGAAAATATTTTGTTTGAAGATGAAAAGCTTATTGGAAAAAAGCTGGCCGATTTTTATGCTGAAGGAGAAGAAATTGTTCCCAAAGGATTTGGTGGCGACCGGATTTGGGCTTGCTCGCAAGACCTTTTTGCAGAAATTTACGGAAGCCGTTTTGTCGCTGATCGCTGGATTGATGGGGGAGAGTGGTCGTATGAATTACTTAAAAACGGCGTGAAAATTGAAAGTCCTGTAAGTGAAAAACTAGGGGTAAAAGTGACCCGTGAAATTATTCTGGATGAACAGGAAGCAAAAATAACGATCAACCAAAAGATGGAGAAGGTGCAGCTTGCTGAAAATACAGCTCTTGAGCCTGTGCCGCTAACCATATGGAACCTGACGCAGCTAAAAGCTACCAGCCAGGGTTTGATTCAGTTAAATGACAACAGCTTGTTTGAAAATGGGATTTTTATTCCCGAATGGCCAGATGCCATAAACTATGCGCAGCACAATTATTTCAGGGAAGATAAGGTTGGTGTGCTGCTCCCGCCTGATTCTGTGCAGTCGCAAAAAATTGGTGCCGATTCTCCGGGCTGGGTTGCCGGAATTGTCGGTAATACCTTATTGGTTGAAGAATTTATTATGGAGCAAGGCCAGAAATACCCCGATGGTGGAACCAGTACGACAATCTATAGCTCTGCTAGCATGACAGAGCTCGAATGCCTCAGCCCTGAAATTAAATTAAATATCGGTGAATCGATCAAACATTCAATGACCTGGCAGTTGTATAAAATCCCTAAAGAAATTACTGGATTAGAGGCGCAGCGGGAGAAGGCTTTGGAGATGATATTCGAGAAAAGTTAATTAATTAATGCCAAGTTTAAGCTGTATTTGTGACATATTGTATCATACAAGTTGGTTTGTTGTGCCGTTTTACTTTTCTATTTCCCTATATTCTTATATTTTGGGCATGCTGCACAGGGATGTTCATAAGTAACAAAACCTATTGACAATTAAGTCGATAGGTTTTGTTATCTTTAAGAAAAACCCCGAAAAAGGCATGAACCACCTAAAATCGGGGTAATTTTCAAAATTGTGTTGTATGAAAGTACAAAGAATTTATGAAACGCCCCTTGAAATTAACTTCAATTCTCCACGTCAGGAATTTTCACTTTATTGGAATTCATTTTTAGCCTCAGAAATTGGTAAACTTTATGTTGCCATTCCCTGGGATGACTTAGTCCACCACTTCAAAATCAAGGAACACAAGAAAGGGCCTTCCCGTATTTTTAGTCCCAAGGGGATGATTGCATTGATGTTTCTTAAGTCTTATGTGGGCTGTTCCGACCGGAAATTGATTGAACATTTAAACGGGAACATTCATTTTCAACTCTTTTGCGACATCTGGCTTCAAGGCGAAAGGCTTACCAATTATAAAATTGTCAGTCAGATACGTACCTTCCTGTCATCAAGCTTGTCCATTAGTGAAGCTCAAAAGGTATTAGCAAAACACTGGAAGGCATTTATCGAGCATCCCAACATCATGCTTACCGACGCAACATGTTACGAAACTGCAATGCGTTATCCCACTAATGTAAAACTATTGTGGGAAAGTGCAGACTGGTGCTACGGTCAATTGAAATTAAGCTGTAAGTATTTAAAGATACGAACACCCCGAACCAAATATCTCAAACAAAAAGAAAGATATAGCTATTATAGCCGAAAGCGCAGGAAGTCGAAAAAAGAGCGCAGGGTACTTACCCGGGGTTTACTACACTTGCTCAATAAATTGTTACACTTGCTGGAAGAAACACAGCAGGGCCATCCTGATGGGTTTACCATGCCAACCAGGTATTATCGCCAAATCGAAATAATAACCACGGTACTCTCCCAACAACAAGAGATTTTTGAGACAGGGAAAAGTGTGCCCGACCGTATAGTCAGCCTTTCAAAATCCTATATCCGCCCCATTGTAAGAGGAAAAGAAGTTAAACCTGTTGAATTTGGGGCCAAAGTAAATATGATACAATTCGGAGGGGTTAATTTTATCGAGCACATAAGTTTTAGTGCTTTTCATGAGGGAATAAGACTTAAACAATCTGTCCGCTACGGTCGCGAACTGGTTGGTAAACTAACACACCTTTCCGGCGATGATATTTATGCAACCAATGCCAACCGCACCTATTGCAAAAAAGAAAATATCATTCATGGATTTAAACGAAAAGGCAGGGCAGGAAAACATGAACAGCACCGAAAAATACTTCATTCTGTGCTTCGCAAAGAAAGAGCCACACGAATGGAAGGAAGTTTCGGAACAGAAAAAGAACACTACGGCTTAAAGAAAATAAGGGCCATGACCCAGAACAATGAAGAACTCTGGATTTTCTTTGGGGTGCATACTGCCAATGCCGTGAGGATAGCTCAAAAGATGGCACTCGAAAAACAAGAAAGGCAAGTGGCCTAAAATCAAATCAATTTATACAATAACCTCAATGCAAAAGGGAAAACTATGTCCAAAATAGGCGTTTTTTAGCCCTAAAATCAATCGAAACAGAGAAACGGATATTATCACCAATCAAAATCGGGTAAACCTATCAATGAGATTTTCCCGATTTACATTTTAACGCTTTACTTCGGAAGATGCCTGCACAGTAAAAACCGCAATAAGAAATTATACTTTTTTTTTCTTCTATCATCGTATTTCGTTGTTTAAGAATTCAATGATTTTATCAATTGCCTTATTATTTTGCCTTAGTAACTCATTGCTGTGACCATTTTCAACAATGTACAGTTCCGTCTTGATATTCATTCCTTTCAATAAGTTATAAAAATCCTCTACTTGTTTTAAACTAACAGCAGGGTCATTTTTTGCATGAACAATCAATGTTGGGGGATAATCAGGTTTTATATTGTCAACTAACGTATATTTTTTCAGTTTTTCAGGCTCTTTGCCCGGGTCAAAACCAAAAGTCTGATATATTCCTAAATTGTTTCTAGTAAGGAATCTCCACAATTTCATTCTTGTATCATAGTCGCCGTATGAAACTATTGAGTCTTTGACAATTTCATATGGTCCTGGCTGTTTCAATATTGACAAATCTCCAACTTCGATGACTTTTGAAGAAAACCCTGTAGGTGCAGATATATCAATTATTGCATTAGGGGCTGATTTCTTGTTAAATCCAGTTATAAGTGCCAAATATCCTCCTGCTGAACCACCTGCAACGGCAATCTGATTGGTATTAATATTGAACTCTTCTAATCCGTTTTCCCTTACCCAATTTACAATATCTAACGCATCGGTCATTATCTGGTCAAGTTTTGTCTCAGGAACTAAGCGGTAATCAGCAGAAATTACCGCATAACCCGAATCAAGCAGTTTATTTTTTAGCCTTTCATTTAATCCACTGTCCCTGTTTCCAAAAATAAATCCGCCCCCATGAAAATAAATCAGAACAGGATGTAGTCCTTTTGATTTTGGCAAAAAGATATTTGCCTTTATCTCATGCCCTTCAACTGTCTTGTAAACAAATTCAATTTTCTCTGAAGGATGATCCCATGAGAAAGATTTAAGGAAGGGATTTTCTTGTGAGAATGATTGTAGTGAAAAAAACAATAACAATCCAATCACCATTTTTTTAATTTTCATATTATCTAATTTTCAAACTTTAATATTTACCACTACGCCTGCCATTATTTATACAAAATTTAAGCAATAGGTTTTCTTTTACAATTTATATAATTGTAAACCATTATTTTTTCATCGTTAATTCGTTTTTCAGTTTTCAGGCTTATACCTAAATGTTGCCTTTACAATTCCGTGATCAGAAGAACCAACCTCTTTGTGCTCTTCCGTATTTAAATGATCGTTTATCAATTCCATACCTGAAAAAGCCCGAATGCGTTTTTTGCTATTATCATAAAACTCTTGGGACACTAAAATGTGATCCAATGATTCTTTGATATTCTTGTGTATGTGTGTGTAATAAACATCACGTAAACTTCTATATTCTTGCAGAGTCGCAACAGAATATAAGTCAGAATCACTACCTCCTTTGGATAACACGGAAAGATAAGTGGGTTGTCCAGTTATTACATTTAAGGTATTACTTAACTGCGAATCGTTTAAGTCACCTAATACCACCATTGGTTTATCCGTATCTTTCAATTCATCCACAAGTGTCATACGTAGTGCAGCTGCTTCAGCCGTGCGTCGTATTGTTGATAGGGCAGAACCAATACCTTCTGAGTGAGGAGAATAAAAATCTTTATCGTCTTTGTACCATTGATTCTTCCATATTTGTGTGGGTGCTTTTGACTTAAAATGACAGACGCAAAAATATATTTTATGATTATTTCGAGGTTCAATTGCGAAACGCAATACAGGGCGAGAATAACTATCAATGTTCACTTGTATGTCTGGTGTCTGAGGATCATCTCCCTTACTTTCTAGTTTAAATTTATCGGGAAAGTCTGTAATCCATTCTGGAGCACTTGGAGATAAGCTCTTTCGCACCGCTGCTGCACAAATGATCTTTGATCCATTAGCAGGACTTGCCATTAAGGTATAATCATCCAAAAGCCTTGATTTTTCAAACACTTCCACTAGTGCATCTGCATGCCACAGTTCTTGAAAGCCAATAATATCAGCACCTATTGATTGAATAATGGTGCTCGTCCATTCAATTTTTTTATCGTATTGTTCTTGAGTCCATTTGCTCCCTCGATACATCGGTTTATTTGGAAGCTGTAAGTTGTAAAGGTTACAATTTGCGAATGTGATTTCTTTGAGATTTGCCATAGTTTAACTTTTTAGTTTATTAATAGTATCTTTCCTATATTATATCATAGTTCCCAAAAATCTTTCTTACCTAATTGCTGAACGGTATAGTGCATGTTACTGTGTCGGATTTGGGAGCGAGTTCCTGTCCGCGAGCACATGAACTGCGATGCGAGAATCCAACGAACGACATACCACGAACCCTGCTCTAAAAATTACGCTTTGTTACCTTCTGGTGTTTATTCATTAAGCAATCCAAGCACTTTATTTTCCAATTCTTTTCCGCGTAGATTTTTTGCTACGATTATACCATCAGGATTTACAAGAAAAGTAGTTGGGTATCCATGAACCCCAAATGTTTCCTTGATTTTATTGGAATCGGTCGAAAGTATTTGAGTCCA
Organism: Sunxiuqinia sp.; assembly: GCA_965230765.1. Taxonomy (GTDB): domain Bacteria; phylum Bacteroidota; class Bacteroidia; order Bacteroidales; family Prolixibacteraceae; genus Sunxiuqinia. Next base: position 1,109,843 of record CBDDLR010000002.1, on the reverse strand, counting down.
GTTAATAGAGTCTTTTTCTATCATCTCTTTAAGAGCTTTTGATGGGCTATCTCCAACTATTCCCACAATTTCAAATTTGTCTCTATCAGTTTTTTCATAGAGTTCTTTCAAGTTTGGGATTTCTTGTCGACATGGTCCACACCAAACCGCCCAAAAATCGAGCAAGATATATTTACCTTTCAATTGTTCAGATGATATTTGAGATTCTGTAATAAAATCGCTACCGTTAAAAGAAAATGATTTAAATCCAATCTGTGTTGAATACAATTTACTCTTTGGTATTGTCATTTCTTCTAATTCCAAAGTATTGCTATTTAAATTTACACCGATATTCTTATATAGCTTTCCATTGATTTCAATGAATTCATTTTTTGCTATTAACTGTTCATGACTGATTTTATCACCTTTGTTTAGGCTATCTGTCAACAATACAATATTTGGGTTTTTAAATGATAAATTGGTAAAACCATTAGAACAAACTGCAATTTTTTTTCCTTCATAATCAGCTACTGAATGTTGTGGAAAATTACACATAAACATATTGTATTGACTCATATGCACGATAAAGAGAGGGACTGTGAGTAACTGTTTTTTGTTGTCAATCAATCTCTCAAATGAAACTTTGATTGAATTAATTGATGCAATTGAATCTTTATTGATTTTTTCTCTTGGGGAATAATTAAATGGAATGAAACTTTTATCGTCACTAAAATCAAGATTGTTATTTGCATCAACTATCATGTTTGTTATTCCTGCTGAGTCTTTACCAAAAGCAAATGCTATCTTAGTTTTCAACGGTTCTTTTGATAGTTCAAGGGTATCAGGTTTCCAATCCCAAGATTTTTGTAATTCTTCATATCTCTCTTGTGTTATGTTTCCAACTAAATAGTTTTGATAAACTGATTGGTAAATATTTGTCTCAATGTCTCCAAATTTAATGTCAGTCCAATTTTCTGGAGCTCCTGTTACTGACAAATATGTTTTTTTCCATGGATTATTTTCGTCTTCGGAGTATGGAGAAATTCCACCAAGTGCAGAGTTAAAATAACCATATCCTTGCTGATGAGTTAATGGAAGTTTAATTGTTTTTTCCGTTGAGCAACTATTTAAGATTGTAATACAAATTGCTAATAAGGTCAATGTTTTTAAATTCATTTTATTGGGTTTAAATAATAATTTTCTCATTCTGTTTATTATTTGGCAGTGTCGTTTTTACACTTGAAGGGTTTGTACATGTTGTCGGGGCGGATTTTCAATAGAAATCCAGTCAGTCCCGCAGGGGAGTAGCCGGAAGGTTTGACTTGTCAAACCGATAAATGCCCCGCCTGCCATATTGCAATTTGTTACAGTGCGTTTTTTCATTTTTAGTTAACGTATACTACATTTATCCCATGCCTTTTACTCAAGCTTGCTTGGTCTCCATTACTGCTAAACAAATAAATATTCAAATCATATTTATTGAAATGTTCTTTTGATAATTCAAAAATTGTACGAAAGCTGATGTCCATGGAATAGAGAAAAGATAAACTATGCTTGTCTGGCTCCCAGTGCCTGTCAATTGTTTTCCCTGTTTCATCCACATTTAAATTGAATGGGGGATTTGAGACGATAGTATCCTTTAGTCCAATTGCTTTTAATTTTTCGAAAAACTCATTAGCAAACTCCGTTTTTTCTTCTCCATTAAAAATTACACTACCGTATAATAAATCTGTTGGTGTAGGAAAAACGTCTTTAATTGAACATGAAAAATATTGGTTTTCTGGAATCTCCAATGAAACTTTATTTTCACTAATCAAGAAATTTGATTGAATCGAAAAATCAAAAGTTCTAACCGTAAAAGTATAATCTCCCGATTTAAGAGAATTCTCAGGTATAAAAAAATCTCCATCTGAAATGCATAGATTATCTGTTTTATTTGGACTTGGAAATACAGGACATTTTCCTTCGTCAATTTTGTCAATTAAATAAATATCGATACTTCTCTGTTTATTGTCAATTTTGTATTCAAAGATTAATTCATAGAAATTCTCAAAACGTTGGGCTTCGTAAAACTCAAATACAAATCCTCTTCCTTCTTCTCCAAAGATTTTATGATTCCACCACAAATTTAGTCCTTCAGAGCTTAAAAGTGAGTTTCTATCAAATTCATCTTTCTGACAACCAAATATCAAAACTCCAATTAGGATTAAGCAAATCAATTTTTCGTTCATAGTTTTTATTTTTTTGATAGATGCTTCATTGCTTTTTTGGTTGCTTATTCCCTCAGCATTGAAGCACATTTCTTTTGGATGATAGGGAACGCAAGTTCCCCAGACAAAAGTCAGCTTTAGCTGAATGTGCTTCAACGTTGAGTGTATGCGTAGTGGCGGATTTCAGAGCACTTTGCTATCAAACCGAGATAGTGTTGATGTGAGCCACAACCCTTGACATCTACTGCTTTCCCCGCCATTACGTATGACACATTGTTAGGCAACGTAACTATTCATTTGTTTCATTTTTCTTTTTCAATATCCGACTGATGTAATTGTAATTTGTCAACATTAAATATCCAATCACGATATTTAGAAAACTGGTTAGCCAGTAAATATAATCTTTTAGTTCTCCGTATTTAATAATCCTGTTTGATTCAAAATCTGTCTGAACCGATGATTTAAATGCAAAAAGAGTATGACTCAAAAATGCAGGGATATTTTTTAATAATAAAATTCCACCAATCACGATTACTGCAAGTTTTAAGATATTTTCAGAATTGAAATTTTGAAACTCAATTGTATCGTTATCAAATCCTCTATCCAGTTTTAGCCAACCGATAATCTTGTCAGGTTTGTATACAAGGAACATAAACAGTAGAACAATCACAATTACGGTTCCAATAAGCCAAATAATTCCAGTTATATCAATCTGCGTAATAACCCATGAAATATTGCTTGGCAATGCTGAAAAAATCGTTGTTATAATCGAATAAAGTCCGAATATTTTTATAATTAATCGAAATAGGTCTTTTTTAGTCATAATCAGATTGTATTTTACTTTTTATATTATTCAAAATTTTCATCAAGGTCTTTGTGTTTGCTTTAGAATCATTAATCAACTTTGCTCCAGAATCAGTCAATGAGTATTTTTTACCATTCTTTAAAATCAAATCATTTTGAAAAAGCCATTTTATCGATGTTTGCATTTCCTTATCTGTAGGGACAGCATGATTAATACCGTCAGCAATCTGCATAATACTTTTGTAATCAGCAGGCATATTTTCAGATGCAATTCCAATCGCTAAAAAAATCCATGATATAGTTGCAGTATCGTTCATTTTTGTGTTGCCTAATGCTGAGCTAAACGCAGTTCCTGTTTGATAACGAAGTAATATAAAAAGGGATTTCATATATCCCGGGACCATCCACCCCTAACCGGGATATATGAAACATTAGCAATGGGTTTACCCATTTAGCGTACTCCCTTTTTATATTATGGGAGTTAGAGGACAGGTTCCAAATTGCTTTTAGCGTTTTGTTGTGGCACGTTTAGGCTCGACGCCCAGTTAAAGCTGTATTTTTAATGTATCGTATCATTCAATTTGGTTTAGCTCAGCATTGAAGCACATTTCTTTTGGATGATAGGGAACGCAAGTTCCCCAGACAAAAGTCAGCTTTAGCTGAATGTTCGTTAAGGTACATTGTTTACACAAGTTATATATTGGGGTTTACACTAAATTAGTTTCAAGCCTTACTGATTTTTCTTTAGTTCTTAATTCATTTTCATTGAAGTATCCTAAAAATACATTTCTATAAAATACCCTCCAAATCCCATTTCCCATTTCTAATGCCCCTACATATTTCCCCATTAAAGAAGCTGATAAATATACCCAGTTATAAGCACCCCATCTGATCGATCCATTTTTAGTTACCTTATAAACTTTCATATCCGGTTCATACTCAAAGTTGGCTATTTTTTCGGGGAACGGGCGTGCTGTAAAATCATGGACAGAAGCAGGTGTTTCCATATTTAATGCTTCATGTGGGCGTACATGGTTATATTCTTTTACAAATTGGTTTAAGCGCCTTTGCTGGGCCCTTAAATCAAAGGCAGCTGGCTTGGCACAGGCAGCCTTTAAGTCTCGGTGCATCCGTTCATGCCTCCCATTTTGTTCTGGGTGTGCCGGATCGGAAAACACGGGCATGATCCCAAGTTCGATAAACCAATACGATAACCTGGTGAAGCGTTGGATTGCAGATACTGAACCAAAGGGGCTGCCATTATCCGTGTGGATTTGTTTGGGGATGCCAAATTTTCTGAAAACCCTTGTAAATTCTGCTTTTGCTGATTTTAAGTTCTCTTTGTAATGGCCCTTTGCCGTAAATACAAACCTGCTTTTTGAATCGGCAATTGTTAGAGGGTGGCAATATATTTTATTCCTCATTAAGAACTTCCCTTTGTAGTCTGCGCTCCATACCTCGTTGCATTGTTTTGGGTCAAAAATGGGGTGGATTGGCTTTACCCTCCGAAGCCGTTTCTGGGGGCAAACCAAACCATGTTTTTTGAGGATATTGTGTACCGTCAAAACAGTTGGGATAGTTTCATCCGGATAATCGTTATACAACAATTTCCATATTTTCTTGGCCCCCCACAACTTATGTTTTTCTTTCAGTTCGAGGATGCTGTTTACCACTTTTTCATTGGTTGCGTTTGGGTGAGTGCCTTTAGGTTTTTTCGATAATTCGATTAATCCGTCATAGCCTTTTTTCTCAAAACGGTCAATGATTTTATAGGCAGTAGGCCGTGATATCCCAAAGCCCCTGCAAAGTTCCGTAATGGTGTATTTTCCCGTCCGCCATTCACAAATAAATTCAATTTTTTGTTCCATAATCGTTGTTTCTTTCCAAGGCATGTCCATCTGAATTTTGTTTCAGATTTCTACTTAAAAAGTGTAAACGATGTTTCTATAACTCTGTAAACGATGATTGTATAACGTACCAACTTGCAGGCAACGGTCAGTATAAGAAACGTAAGTGATTTCGAAGCTCTTACCTGTCAAGTTGCACTGAGCCAAATTTGCGTTTTGACTCAAATTTAAAGTTTTTAAACAAGCCGTCAAATCGCAGATTTGGCGGAGCTGATTAAATGAACAAACCTTTCGTAAACCACTGAGCCACTTATGTTTTTTATACATTGTTGTGCGTAGATTTTATTGTAAGCTATCTCTAAAATTTTGAAGTTTCTCGTGCCAATGAAAATGCATCCCTAAAAACGCAATCAGGTTGCTAAATCCATGTGCAAAAATCACAGGCCAAAGTTTTTTATGTTTAAAATAATAGTATCCAAATACTAATCCTGTTGGAAGTATCATAAACAAACTAATCCAGCCTTGATAAGTATGATAAAGCTGACGAATCAGCATGCTTAAACCTATTATAATAACTGGATGGTATTTCTCCAATCGCTTAAATAAATATCCAATCAAGATAAATTCTTCGAAAATCGAATTGATTATGATAATCAATGAAATACTAATCCAATTTGCCTCTAATCCATACTGCACATGTTTAGTAGTCGTTTCGTCCACGATATTAAATGCCTCAAATATCTTGAATCCAACATTACCGATAATATTTCGGATAAACATTATCAATAACGCAATCCAAATCAGTCGGAATGTAAAGGTCAAGTTGAAATCTGAAATTTTCCAATCTCGAATTTTTAAAATATAGATTATCATTAATAATGCAATAATCTCATAAATCAGTATCGAGTAATGTCCTTGGCTTGTTACCTTATAAATCCATGAGTGCGTATAATCAGAGTTTACTATAAAAAATGAGCGTGCCGAAGAATAAATAAACAATCCGAATCCGATTATCAATATTGTAATCAATTCAGTTGTCGGTGAGAGTTTTTTAATCAGTTTATTCATATGTAGAATGGTTCTTTTAAATTTACGCACAACGGTCGCGTGTATGCGTAGTGGCGGATTTCGGAGCTCCTCGCTATCAAACCGTGATGGAGTTGATACGAGCCGCAAACCTCGATATTTACTACTTTCCCCGCCATTACGTATGACACATTGTTAGGCACTGTTATTTTATTATTCAGAATCATTGTTTTTATCGTAATTAATAAAATCCCAAGGTATCTCTTTCTTAAATACTCTAATCGCTTCCTCCATTAAGTCCAAAGAGATATCAATTGACTTTCCGTTTTCAAAAACACTAATAGTTCGATTTTGCTTGGTGTCATCACGAAAAATTTCAACTTTTAGTTTGTTGTCTCTGTAAATCTCAACTCCGATACCATCTCTGTCATTTACATCACTTGCGATTTCAATTCTGTCCTTTTTTAATTCCATCTATTGATTTTTAATTGCAAATTCATTTATCCAATTATCAGGTACGTCCAGCCAAACAGCAGGTGTCAACCAATTTGATTCACGAAAATTTATCTTCTCGTCTGGATATTTAATACTTTTTGAATCAATCATGTTTATTATATTTTCAATCGCTTTTTCAGGAGTAAAATTGGACACTTTAATATCATCAACATCTATTGGCAACTCAGCAAACCATCCTTTATAAAAGTTGCTTTCGGGTCCGCCTAGTCCATATTTACAATCATCACTATTTGAACACCATTCCCACCATGAAACACTTTTTATTACAAATCCATTATCAATTATCTCACGAACAAATTGCTTGTATAATTCTCTGGAAACAATTAAGTCAATATAACCGTCTCCAACAGGCTGGACTTTATAATCATTAAGTATTTTATCTAATTTTTCTTTATCCATTTATCAATTACATGTTTAATCTGGTCGTCCTCTGTACTAATAGTGCCTAACGGTCACTTGTAAGTTGTCGTTGCGGATTTCGGTGAGCGTCAGCGTCCGGTAGGACGGGACGGTCAGGCGAGAATCCGGCGAACAACGCAATACTGCACCCGCAATGCAATTTACAATTTGTTAGCAACTGTAATTTATTGGTATTTTTCTTCCAATTTCTCATTTAAGTCACCATTTGAATATTTTTGAACTAATTGAATTGAGAGGTCTTTGTTTTCTATTGTATTCTCCTGATGCAATAATTGATTTGCAAGGTAATAGTATTGTGATTCTTCGGGTAGCACCTCCATCACTAATTCAAATTTTTCTTTACTGAATGGGTAATATTTTGAACTATTTCCATTTCTCTTATTAAATTTATAAGTCAGATAAAATTCAAGATAATCGTTGTATTGGTCAGATGAAAGTACGGCAAAGTCAATTGCATTTTTATCAAATTCTAAGAATTCAATTATTTCTGGTTTTATATTTCCTTTTAAATAATTTTCCTCTTTTAATATTAAACTTTTTAGAAACTCTTTTCTTGCACCAAATTCAATATAAGCTTTTAAATGATTGAATAGAAATGGTGTGATGTTAGATTCTTCTAGATGCAAGTCTGATAAAAGTTTTTCTTTCAATTTATACACCTTGTTATAGGCTTCATTTACATTTTTTGAACGTTCAATCTCACTGTCAAACTCATCATCAACTGCAAACCATTTTTGGTAATATTCCAAACTATTTTTATTGGGGTTTAAGAATTTTATTCCTGTTTTACCATAATCCCTGACTGTATTATCGTCTTTAACCTTTACTCCCAATGATTTTAGATATTTTGCTTTCTTCTCTGATAATTTTTCTATCCAACTATTGAAGTTTAATTCAACCAGTATTGAGTCATTAGGTTCCATTAAATAGGTGGTATGCTGATATGTATTGAACTTTGCACATTGACCATAATAATGTTTGTCAGTCAAGTTGTCAAATAGCAAGGAATTTATATTACCGTCAATTGCAGATTTTGTCGAAGTCAGTTGGATAATTATTGGTTTGTCAATATCATGAAAATCAAATTGGAAAGTGCTGTCTTTTGTTAAGATTTGATAATAAGTTTTATTGGAATAAGGTGAATAATAGGGTAATGTAGTTAAATAAACAGTATCTGTAAGCCAATTATGAACTCTCCCCTTTATAAAATTTTTTGACTTTACATCTTCAAAGTCTGAATTATCAACTCCTATCGGTGTGGATTTTATAACAATTCTTTTTTTTGATTCTTTTTTATTCGTGTTTTGCTGATTACAAGAAACACAGCCGATAATTAAAATTACAAGTAAAAGTAATTTATTAATTTCTCTCATTTTTTAATTGGTTTTATTTAATTGCAAGGTCTTCTTTATTATAGTTGCTAACGGTCACTTGTAAGTTGTCGTTGCGGATTTCGGTGAGCGTCAGCGTCCGGTAGGACGGGACGGTCAGGTGAGAATCCAGCGAACGACGCTGCACTGCACCCGCAATGCAATTTACAATTTGTTAGTGGCAGTTATTATTTCTCATATAGATACTTATTTAATTCTCCAGTGAGACGGTCTATTATTTTTTTTAGTGACTCCTCTTTAAAATCGGGTTCTAATTTATCTACGACCTTTAGTGCCAAATTAATATTTTGAGTTACCAGCAAATTCTTATGATATTGAGACATTTTTTGAACTGTTTTTGAATATAGGAAAAAGAAAATTGCCGAAATAAATTCCGTCAATATTCCTGAAGCCGTTGTCAAATAACTTGGTAAATTACTGTCACCGGTTTCATTATACATCATGTAAATACCAAAAATTATAATTAATAGACCAGCGACGGAGGCAAATGCCGAGAGTTTGAAACTTTTATCTGCCTGTTCTTGAGTTTGCAAATAATATTGATCGGTATATTTAAAATTTATTTGAATTAATTTCGTATAAAATTCAGATTCGTTTGAAAGGTCTTCTCTTGGATCAGTTATTCCCAATTGAGCCAATAAATTTTCTACTTTATTTAGTTTTCGGAAGGATATGTTTCTTATTACAAAAGCGACTCCTGAATAAATTACAACACCTATTAATCCCCCAACAATTATTGATGGAAGAAAAGATATAAAACTCCCGTTTTGATTCCAAGCTTTAAAAGCATAGCCAACCAAGCATCCAGAGACCAAATATGCGACACATGTCCACCATACAAAACTGAAATTTCTTAAATTGCCTTCATAGTACATTTTTTTAATTTGCAATCCAGCTCTGTTGTCTGTCATCAATTGAGATTTTAAAATATTCTTCATAAGCTGTTATTTCAATCTATTAAATACATTATCTGGATTAAATTTTACATCCATTTCAAAATTAATTGGGTAATCAAATAGTTTTTCGAAGTCTCTATCAATCATGACGATAAAACTCTCAATCTCAGTTTTTTCAAATGTTGAATCATATCCAGTGTGGAGAAATGTTTCTATTCGATTCATGAGATGTCTATATTTTAAAGACTTAGCTTTATTATTGGAAATAATCATTTTATAAGAGAAAAATCTGGGAAAAGCAGCGCAATATGTAGTTGTGGATGAAAAAACAAAAAATAATGTTCTCATTACAACATGAGAACCGTCCCATCCCGTGTTCATAATAATAAATGCAAAAATTGCAGAGAGAATACCACAAATTGCAGTTAAATTAATTACAGTATAATATCTAACTTGAAAGTGCTTAATTATATTAAAATGCTGAATTGCTTTTACCTTTGCCTGAAGATACTGACGTTTTATCCGTTCATATATATCTTTAGAATCATCACTATTACCAATTGTTTCAAAAAAAAGTATAATGTTGAAATCTTCTAATACTTCAAATTCTTTTTTTACCCATCTAGAGGCTAATTTCCCCCCAGTTTTATTGAATAAATAAGTAACAAGCATAAGGCTTCCAAGTGATGCCACGATCGTAATTCCTATTTCTTGAATGGTCATTAAGTTCATGTTGAGCATTTGTTTTTTTAATTGCCACTAACGGTCAGTTGTATGTGGTCGGGCGGGATTTCGTGCAGAAATCCTGTCAGACCGGTAGGAGAGTAGCCGGAAGGTTTGACTTGTCAAACCAATAAGTACCCCGCCTGCCATATTACAATTTGTTATGGTTTGTTTTTTTGTTATCATCTTTTTCAAGTACCGATGAAATGGAAACGTTCCTTTCAAACGGTGGGCAGTTTTCTGGTTTTTAAATACTTTTCAAAAAGCTGCTTAAACTACACTTTGTTTCAAACTTCGTTCCTTCACTCCCGTCAAAAAGATTGGGGTGCGAAGGGTGTTTATAATGCAGTGTCAAGTTTTTGCGTTCTTGTCAGACCAGGAAAGCAAGCGGACTTGTCAAAAAGCAATGCTTTATCAACTTGTAACATTCCAGTCAGAAAAACACGGACACGTACCAACTTGTCAGGTAACCTTTCCACTGCGAATCCCTCTCAAACAAACTCTGGTGGGTTGGGGTGTCAATTTGAACACTTGGTTTTAAAAATAATTATTTCAAAGAAGAATCGGAAGTGTCCAATTTAGAGAATCGTTCTAAATAATCAGTTTTTTAGAAATGTTCGTTAATATACATCCTTTACAAAAGTTATATATTAGGGTTTACACTAAATTAGTTTCAAGCCTTACTGATTTTTCTTTAGTTCTTAATTCATTTTCATTGAAGTATCCTAAAAATACATTTCTATAAAATACCCTCCAAATCCCATTTCCCATTTCTAATGCCCCTACATATTTTCCGGTTAAAGAAGCTGATAAATATACCCAGTTATAAGCACCCCATCTGATCGACCCATTTTGGGTTACTTTGTATACTTTCATTTCCGGTTCATAGTCAAAATTGGCTATTTTTTCAGGGAACGGGCGTGCTGTAAAATCATGGACAGAAGCAGGTGTTTCCATATCTAGTGCTTCATGTGGGCGTACATGGTTATATTCTTTTACAAATTGGTTTAAGCGCCTTTGCTGGGCCCTTAAGTCATATGCTGCAGGTTTGGCGCAAGCAGCCTTTAAATCGCGGTGCATACGCTCATGCCTCCCATTTTGTTCTGGGTGTGCCGGATCGGAAAACACGGGCATGATCCCAAGCTCGATAAACCAATACGATAACCTTGTGAAGCGTTGGATTGCAGATACTGAACCAAAGGGGCTGCCGTTGTCCGTGTGGATTTGTTTGGGGATGCCAAATTTTCTGAAAACCCTTGTAAATTCTGCTTTTGCTGATTTTAAGTTCTCTTTGTAATGGCCCTTTGCCGTAAATACAAACCTGCTTTTTGAATCGGCAATTGTTAGAGGGTGGCAATATATTTTATTCCTCATTAAGAACTTCCCTTTGTAGTCTGCGCTCCATACCTCGTTGCATTGTTTTGGGTCAAAAATGGGGTGGATTGGCTTTACCCTCCGAAGCCGTTTCTGGGGGCAAACCAAACCATGTTTTTTGAGGATATTGTGTACCGTCAAAACAGTTGGGATAGTTTCATCCGGATAATCGTTATACAACAATTTCCATATTTTCTTGGCCCCCCACAACTTATGTTTTTCTTTCAGTTCGAGGATGCTGTTTACCACTTTTTCATTGGTTGCGTTTGGGTGAGTGCCTTTAGGTTTTTTCGATAATTCGATTAATCCGTCATAGCCTTTTTTCTCAAAACGGTCAATGATTTTATAGGCAGTAGGCCGTGATATCCCAAAGCCCCTGCAAAGTTCCGTAATGGTGTATTTTCCCGTCCGCCATTCACAAATAAATTCAATTTTTTGTTCCATAATCGTTGTTTCTTTCCAAGGCATGTCCATCTGAATTTTGTTTCAGATTTCTACTTAAAAAGTGTAAACGATGTTTCTATAACTCTGTAAACGATGATTGTATAACGTACCAAATGCCCTGTAACGGTGGCGGTATGGTTAGTAAGGGATTGCGGGTTTCAAACCTATCAAGTTACATCAAATTTTGGAGCGGGTTACTATACTCCGAAAACCACTAAAACCCTTATTAACTATACCGCGTGTTATATGCTGGGCGTGTTATAACTGTTATTTATATCTAGTTATTATAATGCACTTATTACTTTTACAATAGCACCAATTGCTTCAACACAAATTTTCACTGTTTTAAATACATTATTTAGCTTAGAAGTGATTTTTTCTAGTTTCGACTTATCTGGCTCTGGCTTTTTTAGTTCATCTTCAAGTGTTATTACATCATTTTGCACTTCTTCGGATTCAGATGCAGCATGCTCTCTTAATATTTCAATAGGATGCTTTTTTTCTTCTCCATTCACGGTTAATTGCTCAATATAGCCATAGGCCACACCACCATAAACGTTTTGTTGGAAATTAATTTTTTTTTCTGACATAGGATTTATTTTTAATTATTAGAAAACAATTGAACGCAGTTCAATCTCTTATCGTCTGGACGACAAAGTGAATTACAAGCTAAAATAATCTGAACTTGATTTGAATTTATTAGTTCATCCCAAAAAACTGTATTTGAAACATAATTGTTAATATTCACCTTTATATAATTTGGACTCAAATCTGTATTTAAAAATTGTTTGAATTGAATCAGTTTTCTTACAAATTCAAGCCTTTTCAAATCATCCTTTAATGCATTGGCTTCATTAATTAATTCACTAATAATGTTAAGTTTTTTATCAACATAAAGTTGGTAGTTACTACTATTATTAGCCACAGAACTTGTAAGTTCTTGCATAAACAAGTTGTAATCACCATTATCATTGTATGATCTAATAGCACTTTTTGAAACTACGAAACTCTTTTTCATTTTAATATTATCTTACAGTTGGTAATTTTGGGTTGCCTATTTCATCCTCTAACTTTGTTTCAATAAAACCTTCGGGATATTTAAAAACTCCTTCGCTTGATATTTTTAAGTCATTTAAATTTGATTGGATAAATTTATTCTTTTTGTCAAATTCTGGTTCTATGGCGTATAATTTTACCTCTTTATTACTAATAGTATTATCACGTATTCTTTTTGAAATCCTGCTTAAAAAATGATCACTATGCGTCTCAATGATAAATCTGATTGTAGGAAACTCTTTGGAAAGAACAACAAATAAATCTGCAACTATTGCATGAAATCTAGGATGCAAATGTGCCTCAGGTTGTTCAATAATTACAATTTGTTTCTCCTTTAGCTTAATTAAAGAACCAATTATCGGTATCAATTGAGATACACCAAAACCAACACTTGATAATTCGAATTTTTCTTTACTCCCTTTTGAAGAAATATTTAGACTAAAAACAGAGGACAACAATGCTTTAATGGAGAGATTGAAGTCAAAATTATCTGCTATAATATTAAACTGTTCTTCATGATTATTATCATTTAAAGAATTCTGAATGAATTTTATTAGGTAATCGCCATTATTGTCTGTATCGTTGGGTGTAAATAAATGTGGGACTTTGGGTCTATAAGGACCGATGTGTAAACAATCATTTGGAGCAATATTATTTACAATACTATTATAAAGCTCATAAATTAATATAGCCCAGGGTATCCTTAATTGAGATTTTAAAATATCAAACACATTTGAGTTTTCTTTTATAAAAGGATGAACACGTTCAATTTTTACAACTTCTTCATCTGGAAAATATACTTTAATAAAAGTTTCTGTAGAGTTGTTTTTATATTCAAATAAAGTTTCCCAACTGTTGTTTATAATTAATTCATCAATATTTAACTTGATCCTATTCTCACCTACTTCTTCAGTAGAAAATTCTACACTGAAAAAAGTACTAGCAGATTTTCTCAGCCATCTTTCATATTTTAAGATAAGATTAAAATTTTGAACCATTTCATCAAGGAGTAGATTATATCTCGAATCTAAATCTTTCATCTGATGAGGACTTTTATCTAAAAGCCTGCCCTTATTGTCATATCTAAAGTAATTTTGAATTACTTCAAATGCATATCTTTGCGGATTATTTTCCTTAATTTTTCTTAGGGAATTAATAATATCATTAAATTCTTTCTCATCTATTACTAAATCGTCAGACATTCTAATATTATTTCGAAACTCTCTAAATGACTTACTATCATTGGATCTTGAAAACATAATCATAGACAAATCATTCAATACTTTAGAAATCATCGACTTAGGTCTTTCTGTTATTCTATCCCTACTAACCGATAAATCCGTTTCAAATTTGACCTTAAAACTATTACCCTCTTTATTATGGACCAAATCGGTCGGATCAAGAACCTCTACATAAGGTCCTGATAAATTTAATGCACTGTTTTGTCTATTTAGATCAAAATTCGCATTTTGAATTATCATCCTAATAAGTTGTGTTAAAGAAGTTTTTCCGCAATTATTTTCACCTATCAAGATTGTTAAGGGCATAATATCAAAGCAACCATAATCAAATGCTCTGTATTTCCAAAATTCAATATTTTTTAACATTACTTTGGGTAGTTATTTATTTATATTGCTAATTATCAAATCTTTAATACATCCACTTTTCTATTCCTAAAATAAGTAAATTTATAAAAAGAACTTGAATATAAATGACAAATGTCAGCCTTGCATATAACGGTCACTTGTATGTGGTCGGGCGGGATTTCGTGCAGAAATCCTGTCAGACCGGTAGGAGAGTAGCCGGAAGGTTTGACTTGTCAAACCGATAATTGCCCCGCCTGCCATATTACAATTTGTTATGGTTTGTTTTTTTGTTATCATCTTTTTCAAGTACCGATGAAATGGAACTGTACCTTTCAAACGGTGAGCAGCTTTCTGGTTTTTAAATATTTTTCAAAAAACTGCTTAAACTACACTTTGTTTCAAACTTCGTTCCTTCACTCCCGTCAAAAAAGAATGGGGTGCGAAGGGTGTTTATAATGCAGTGTCAAGTTTTTGCGTCCTTGTCAGACCAGGAAAACAAGCGGACTTTTCAAACAGCAAGACTTTTTCAACTTGAAACTTTCCAGTCAGAAAACACGGACACGTACCAACTTGTCAGATAACCTTTCCTCTGCGAATCCCTCTCAATCAAACTCTGGTGGGTTGGGGTGTCAATTTGAACACTTGGTTTTAAAAATAATTATTTCAAAGAAGAATCGGAAGTGTCCAATTTAGAGAATCGTTCTAAATAATCAGTTTTTTAGAAATAAACCATAACGGTCACTTGTAAGTTGTCGTTGCGGATTTCGGAGCTCGTTCCTGTCCGGCAGGACGGAACGGTGTTGCGAGAATCCAGCGAACGACACACCACGAACCCCGCAATGCAATTTACAATTTGTTAGGTTGCGTATTTTATTTTCCTCTTAATTTTTAAAATCTTTTCTGTTTTACCGTTAATAATTCTGTATGATACTTTACTAATCCAGTTCTTATTATCGTCATATTTGTATTCATATTTAAATGTCACCAAATCATCACATGATAAGCACTTGGGCTTTAATTCTTGAGTTATATCTCCAAAATCATTTTTTATAACTCCATCCACTTTAAAATTACTGTCATTTTGTAAATTAAGTTTTAAGTCAATTGTCTTTCCAATCATGATTCCTTGACTATTAAAAACTTTGATTACAACTTCATTAATGTCATAATTATATTCCGCGATTTCATATCCAATTAATGAACTATCACTATTGTAAGAAGTAATCTTAAAAGGATATCCATTCTCTGTCTCAACAATTGACTTACTCTCAATTCTGCCATTATTCCCAATTGTTTCAATCTCTTTCAAATCCAATGAGTCAAAATGAAATTTAATTCTAATCAAAGAATGACCTAAAGAATGATTCCATTTTTCATCTTTTATCTCTATTAGATTATCAAAATTGTCATACTCGTAACTCATTCTTGTACTCAATTTACCTTCAGTATCTAATCCAACCATTTTTGTTATAAATCCCTTTGGATTATAGTTATAAGTACGCTTGTATGTTCTTGTTCCTGATTTCTCGAAGTATGTTTTAGTTTCAATAACCTCTGTAATAGTCGTATCATTTAACCGATAATCATTGACAAGAAATTTTTGAATTGTCTGTCCGATACAACTCAATTGGTAAAAGAGAAAAATCAATAAAATCAAATTTCTCATATTGCTCATTTTTCTGTCATGCTGTGCAGTCTGCCCATATGCAACCTAACGGGATGCAGCTATGAATAGTTTGAGGAACGAAAATTATTTATTAGGTGCTGTTATAGGCTTTAAAATCTACGGCAATAGCACCACAAAATTTAAACATATGGAATCAATAAGTCAAGCGGAATTGGAAAATCGAAAGTTAGAAAGAAAGCTATTTGATTATGTCAAGAACGGGGTTTATCACAACGAAAAATATTGCAAGGCAACTATTGAATTTATAGAGCATTTAGTTGAAGATTTAGAATGGAATAATGAAGACGATTATAATGAAATAGTTGATATTCATTCAAAGCTGAAAGATAGATACAAACGTAAATTCGAGTAGGTTTTATTGCCTATAACGTTCAGTTGTATGTGGTCGGGCGGGATTTCGTGCAGAAATCCAGTCAGACCGGTAGGAGAGTAGCCGGAAGGTTTGACTTGTCAAACCGCTAAATGCCCCGCCTGCCATATTACAATTTGTTATGGTTTGTTTTTTCGTTATCATCTTTTTCAAGTACCGATGAAATGGAACCGTACCTTTCAAACGGTGAGCAGTTTTCTGGTTTTTAGATACTTTTCAAGAAGCTGCTTAAACTATACTTTGTTTCAAACTTCGTTCCTTCACTCCCGTCAAAAAGAATGGGGTGCGAAGGATGTTTATAATGCAGTGTCAAGTTTTTGCTTTCTTGTCAGACCAGGAAAATAAGCGGACTTGTCAAACTGCTGAATTTTGCAGCTTGTGATTTTCCGGTCAGAAAACACGGACACGTACCAACTTGTCAGGTAACCTTTCCTCTGCGAATCCCTCTCAAACAAACTCTGGTGGGTTGGGGTGTCAATTGAATACTTGGTTTTAAAAATAATTATTTCAAAGAAGAATCGGAAGTGTCCAATTTCGAGAATCGTTCTAAATAATCAGTTTTTTAGAAATAAACCATAACGGCCTGTGGTATGAAACGTTGCGCTTTACGAAGCACATCCTTATCAAACCGCTACATCGTTTATTAATTGTTATGTTATTCAAATTTAGCACTATCCGCGCAATGTTTTATGACCACTTGTTGTAGCCAGTTTTTATCTCGGTCTTATAGTTATATCTTGTTTTAAAATCACAATTTTCAAGTTCCCCTCCCAAAAGTCCGTATTAAGAATATTTTCAAGAATCATCCGTTGTGTTTCAATTGGGTCTGTTTGATTCCAAGAGTCAATAAATCGTTGGAGTTTTTCAGTGACCTTATTTTTTACTTTTTCTTCGTCTTTGTCCAGAAAAACATTTGGAAATGAATATTTATAATGTCCAATGAAATCAATGCTCAGCTTATCATTTTTCACATTATCAACTCGTAAATAGTACTCTTTATCTGAATCTTGTAGTGAATCCAAAACACTTTTACCCGACAAATCAATCGCAGATAACATTCGAAAATCAACGTCTAATCCTTTTTCTTTTGCATATAAATATCCATCAAGACAGTTTAATAAATTCCCTCCAGCTAAAAAATGAGCTTCCAGATTCGGTAAAGCTAAATCAATCTTGTTTTTTTGAAATCCAGCTAATCCTTTGAAAAAATCACTTCTGTTTGTTTTTCGCATTGTAAATCCAAATGCTTGAGAAAAACTAATTTTTGCTCCTAATCTACTTGCTCTAATCAATGTGATAGAAGACGGAATTAAAACTAAGATTCCAAATAATCCAGCAACGATAACTAATATTATTAAACTATTCATTTTCCTTATAAGATTTTATCAATCGATGGTTTGTCTACTCCAATAGCTTCTAAGATAAATTGCGCTAACTCTTTGTCTTTCCGTTTTGCTTTATCAAAAACACCCATTAGTCCAGTCAGATATAACCTTTCATTAGTAGTCATTCCTCCAAGTCCTTTTACTTTTTTTACTTTCTCTAAAATCTCCTCTTTTGTCATGTTTATTAGTTTGCAGGATGTCTTCTTAAATGTTCGTTAAGGTACATTGTTTACACAAGTTATATATTGGGGTTTACACTAAATTAGTTTCAAGCCTTACTGATTTTTCTTTAGTTCTTAATTCATTTTCATTGAAGTATCCTAAAAATACATTTCTATAAAATACCCTCCAAATCCCATTTCCCATTTCTAATGCCCCTACATATTTCCCCATTAAAGAAGCTGATAAATATACCCAGTTATAAGCACCCCATCTGATCGATCCATTTTTAGTTACCTTATAAACTTTCATATCCGGTTCATACTCAAAGTTGGCTATTTTTTCGGGGAACGGGCGTGCTGTAAAATCATGGACAGAAGCAGGTGTTTCCATATTTAATGCTTCATGTGGGCGTACATGGTTATATTCTTTTACAAATTGGTTTAAGCGCCTTTGCTGGGCCCTTAAATCAAAGGCAGCTGGCTTGGCACAGGCAGCCTTTAAGTCTCGGTGCATCCGTTCATGCCTCCCATTTTGTTCTGGGTGTGCCGGATCGGAAAACACGGGCATGATCCCAAGTTCGATAAACCAATACGATAACCTGGTGAAGCGTTGGATTGCAGATACTGAACCAAAGGGGCTGCCATTATCCGTGTGGATTTGTTTGGGGATGCCAAATTTTCTGAAAACCCTTGTAAATTCTGCTTTTGCTGATTTTAAGTTCTCTTTGTAATGGCCCTTTGCCGTAAATACAAACCTGCTTTTTGAATCGGCAATTGTTAAAGGGTGGCAATATATTTTATTCCTCATTAAGAACTTCCCTTTGTAGTCTGCGCTCCATACCTCGTTGCATTGTTTTGGGTCAAAAATGGGGTGGATTGGCTTTACCCTCCGAAGCCGTTTCTGGGGGCAAACCAAACCATGTTTTTTGAGGATATTGTGTACCGTCAAAACAGTTGGGATAATTTCATCCGGATAATCGTTATACAACAATTTCCATATTTTCTTAGCCCCCCACAACTTATGTTTTTCTTTCAGTTCAAGGATGCTGTTTACCACTTTTTCATTGGTTGCGTTTGGGTGAATGCCTTTAGGTTTTTTCGACAATCCTATTAAACCTTCATAGCCTTTTTTCTCAAAACGGTCAATGATTTTATAGGCAGTTGGCCGTGATATCCCAAAGCCCCTGCAAAGTTCCGTAATGGTGTATTTTCCCGTCCGCCATTCACAAATAAATTCAATTTTTTGTTCCATAATCGTTGTTTCTTTCCAAGGCATGTCCATCTGAATTTTGTTTCAGATTTCTACATAAAAAGTGTAAACGATGTTTCTATAACTCTGTAAACGATGATTGTATAACGTACCAAATGGGCACTAACGGCTCGAATATGGGGCGTTGGGCATTTTGAAACACCTACCAATCAAACCGTAATATATTTTATTAAATGTAACCATTTTAATATTAGTATAACCTGCCCAATGACCTATATTTATTGTTATGCCCTGCCCATTGTTGATGTAACTGTGTAATTCTATCAATAAAAATCGGGTCTATCACCGAACTTTTTTCTTGCTTTTTCATTTCGTCCTTTGCATTTTCTGCCCAATAATCAGGTTTGATTTTATGAAAATCATCTTCATTATTTACGACATAATTAACAAACTCTTGCCTTTCAGTCTCATTGTCAAAAATAACAAAGGGAAAAGCAGAACTCCTTGAATGGAAATGAGTCAACTTATTGGTCATGAATTGAAGAAATATCCCATCGAGCTCCTGCAAATCATAATAGTAAAACCAATTCTCATATTCTTTTAATCTTACAATTTCTGTCTTTGGTACGGCTAACTCAATTCTCATCTCGTCGCAATACATGTATTCTAATTCAAACAATGTTGTAGAATGATATTTAAATGTCGCAGTCCCTAAATAAGATTTGTGATTTGTGAAAAAGAAACTAAAAACTTCCCAAAATTCATTTACTTCAGAAAATTCAATTCTAAATTCTGGGAAATCCAAGTGATATGCATAAGGTTTATTACCAATATCCTTAAACCAATCTTGCGGTTGAATTAACAAGATTTTCATACGTTCCAATGGCGATAAATCCAATCCGAATCTCTGTCGCCACATTTTTTCAATAATTCCTACATCTACCGACTTATCTATCGGAGTGTTTGTGTCGTTGGTTCTTGAATAAATAAAGTTTGCTCTGACATTTTTATCTTTATCTCGATAATTTTCTGTTAAGTAGTATGGTTTTTCTGGATTGTCAAATATTTCTAATACATCTATCTCTGCATTACTTATTTTAAATGTATGAAGTTCTATTTCAGGTCTACAATGACCAGAAAAAGGTTTGGTTCTTAAAAAGTCAATATACTCAACTTGTGATTTTCTATTCGCTTGTCCTTCTGTTAACCCAATCAGTTCTGTTCCTTCTTTTGGGTCAGAAACTCCAAGAATTAGGAATCTACTCCCTCTATGCAAACTATTCGATAAGCATATAATGTCGTGCAATAATGAAGCTTTATTATCATGAGGCTCTCGCTTGAAGTCCCAATAATCACCTTCTCTTTTGGATTCTATTAGTTTTAATATTTCAGTTTCATGTTTCATCTATGCTGTTCGGTTATTGGGTTGGGCATAACGGTCACTTGTAAGTTGTCGTTGCGGATTTCGGTGAGCGTCAGCGTCCGGTAGGACGGGACGGTCAAGCGATAATCCGGCAAACGACGCTGCACTGCACCCGCAATGCAATTTACAATTTGTTACAGCACGTTTTTAATCATTTTTTCTTTCGTTAATCAGCTCACCTTTGTCACTCCATTCTTTCCAAGTACCAACAGGTATTCCATTTTCAAATTTTCTTTCACTCTTCTTTTGCCCGTTCTCGTACCATTCCTCCCATAGTCCATCTTCAAATCCATTGTGATAGGTGCCCTTTGTTTTTATTTGTCCGTTAGCGTATTTTTCTTCAAAATTCTCATACTCTTTGATAGTTGTAAATTTCTTTTTTGATTTAAAATAGTGATAGGTTGTGGGCAAAAGTTGATTTTCTTCAACTATTATTAAGCTGTCATTGTCAAGTTTTAATATTAAATACTCAGTTGTTCCCAAGGTTAGATTTTTACCTTTCTTCCGAAATTTGGCTTTAAAACTTTGATTTCCTTGTTTAAAGTCGAGAACCGAATTGTCATTGAACTTTAAAATTATCTCTTGCTTTGTTTCTTTTTTCTCAGAGTTCTTGTCTTTTGATATTGGGATTAATGACAATTCAGACTTTATTGCATTTTCTTTTTTTGCTAATTCCCATGTGCCAATTAAAGCGTCCTTGTTTTTTTTCCCACAAGCATTACAAAATATTAAGATTGTAAAGCTAAAAATTAGTAATTTTCGTTGCATTATTTGGTTGTTTTTAAATGTGCTGTAACGGTAAATTGTATGAGTAGTGGCAGATTGCGTGGCACTTTCCTGTCAAGTTACAAGAAAGTTGAAGCGGGCTACAAACCTTGATTTTTAGCACTTTCCCTGCCATTACTTATACAAAATGTTATGAACAGTTTATATTGAATCTTTAAATTTTCCAATAATTTCCCCTGCAATAACTTCACTTGTAGATTCACTAATGTCTGGATTACAGATTGTAACAAATTTGAATTTTTCGTTTTTTGACAACTCGCTAGAATCATCATTAGAAAATGTAGCCTCCATTTCTTCTTTTGATACATAGTGTGCGCCATCAACATCTTTTCTCCAAAGATTACGGTAATGAGCCATTTCAAAAGGAACATCAATGTATACAACTAAATCGGGGGTAATCCCTTCGTTAATTAACACATTAATATTTTCAAGATAATTCGCTCTAGCTATTTCAATAATTACAAAAGAAATAGAAGCATCTAATTGTTTTATCTTCTTAGAAATATCTTTAGTAGCTTCTATATACAAGTTGGGTTCAGTTACATAATAACCTCCATCCTCTGTTTTCTTAAATGAAGTAGAGCTATTATCTCTAAATATGTCATAGAAAAACTTTAAATCTGTTATATGTTTAGCCGATATATTTACAGCAGACAATGAATTAATAATAGCTTTTGAAATAGTTGATTTTCCACTTCCTGGCCGACCTAACATCAAAATATAGAATGGCTTTGGCTCTTTGTATTTTTCAACGAATGATTGAGAGTGTCCGAGTTGATCTGCAATCGAAACTACTCCTGAAGTCTTAATGTTCGCAGGTAAGTAACGCCTTAACATTTGTTCTAGGGTTAGTGTTGCGGGAGCAGTCCATTTTTGTTTGAAAACTGCATCTAGAGAAGTTATCATCACACCACTTTTTAGTTCATACCATTCATTAGAAGGTGAATAGTTAGAGTCTAGAGTGCCTTTTCTTGCTCCAATGATAATCAACTCATTATCTGCGCATAAATATGAAAGATCAGACAAGACAAGTGTAGGATCAAACCTTAAATCAAGGTTCTCTTGATTTAGTAATTGCATTGCACCAATTAATCTATCCTCTGTTGCAGCAACTAGAATTTTAACAATTACTCCACGTCCAGTAGCCCTTCGTATCGCTCCATTTATTTTTTTCGCATCATTAGATTGTTCTTCAGGATGTAATTTTGGAACAGATAATAATAATGAGTTTTTAGCCTGATCAATTACTCTAATTTGAGCTTGTATATAGCTGTCTCTTGTTGCAATTTCTTTAATCTCATTCTCATCGTTTTCATGAGGCGTTCCTTTTGTGAGTTTAAAGATTGAATAAAAAAGAGCAATAATAGCAACACCTGTTTCAATAATAAATGTATTTATCAATGTACTTCGCTCACCTACTTGCACATTACCAAAATTGAAAAATATCATTGCTAATACAGCAATAGAAGTAAGCGTAAAAATCGCCCAAAATGTCCAAAATAGAACCCATCTCATTGTGTTTTTCTGAATGTTTGTCATCGCTGTATCAGTTAAATTTGTTATCAAAAATATATGAGGAATATTTTGTTTATTTCATATCTGAAAACAAGTTAAGTTCTTGTTTAAAATACATAGACTTTAATTGTTCATAACGGTAAATTGTATGAGCAGTAGCGGATTGCGATGTACGAACCTGTCAAGCCGTGATAAGGTTTGAGCGGATTACAAACCTTAAATTTTTGCACATTACCCGCTATTGCTTATACAAAATGTTAGCGGCTTTACTTTTTCATCTCCCAAGGAATTTCATTAAAAAAAGACTGTAATTGTTTTGTCTCATCAAGTAGTATTTTTATTTCTTCTCGACTAATTAATCTTTCTGATGTTTCTTTTTTCTTTCTTTTTAACAAATCTTTCCATTTTGATTCTATTTCGTCAGCACCTTCATTAAATGCTTTTTTACTATCTTTCCAATAGGATGATATTGCATCAATAAAGCGTTGTTTTACGTTCTTTTCTTCAAGTGTTCTTACAACTTTCTTTGCTAGTTCTTTTTTCCATGATTTCCAAAATGATATTATTGCAAATACTGCGATAATTCCTACGATTATTGGCCCTGTAATTGTAGCCAGAAAAGCACCAAGTGCAGAAAAGATAGCGCTCCCAATCCCAGCCATACCTGTCCCAATTGTAGCTAATACTCCTGTAGCATGCGCAGCTAACCAACCACCTCCAAAATATAATCCTAAAGATGCAATTGCCCCCCATGAAGATAACTTAATTAAACCAGAAGAAAATGCTGCAACTTCATCAAAAGATAATGATAATGAAATGTCATCTGTTTCGACAATCTTTGCTTTTTTATACTGTTCTATGTATGTTTTTGTGCTTTCACAAATGAATTTTGCACGAGGTTCAATAGATTCTTTTACTTTATCTTGCAATAATTCAAGGATATAACTTGGAAGGTATTCCTTAGCTTCCTTTTTATCAGGATATTTTCTTTCAATTAATTTTACAATTTCATCTTGTTCAATAAGCTCATCATAGTATTCGCAAAATTCATTAATTGTAAGATTACTAAATTCGTCTATTTTAGCATTAATCTTTTCTCTTTTGGATGTTATATCTTCTACTCTTGATTTTTCATTATCGATTAATGTTGTAAATGACCTTTCAAGCTTGTCTAAGTCACTTAAATGTAGTTCATATTCTTTTATTAAATTGGAGAAATATGTGTCTGAATCAATCTTAAAACTTTCGATTTCCTCATCAACTTTTTTACACCAGAACTTTGGCAGTTCATTGCTTAGTATGTTCTTCAAGCTATCAAGAAAGTTTTCATATTTTTCCTTTTTTCCAAACCAACATGCAAACATTTGATTACGAATATTCTCTTCAGTAATCTCTTGATTTGTAATTTTTTCTATTCGTTTGATTTTTGTTTCTTCGAAAAAAGTATGTACTCTTTCCGCACCTACTTCTAATGCTGTATCCAATTCGTCTTCCTTTTCTGGGTGACAATGAGTTGCTAAAAGAAACAGTTGTCCTAAAGTTGGAAATCCTTTATGAACCTCTTCATAGAAACCTATTTTATCTAATATCTGTCCAAAATAATTCATGTCTGAATTATTCATAAATCCAGTAATGGTTGATAAATAAAATACAACATCAATTGTAAGAAAATCATTTATGGCTTTTTGAGTATCTTCATCAGAATTTCCAAATCCAGGAAAATCAACTAATGAACAAGCATTTAGTATTGGTGTATCAATAAAAATAAGGGCGTATGATTCTCTAACTTCTGGGCTCTTTTTTTTAAATGTTCTCTTTTCTTTGTGTGTCACAAAGTTCTCCAGAATGGAAAAATCACCACTTTGTAATAAGTGGTCTTTGCAATAATCCTGATTCATCCAGAAAGTTGGATTCCAAGCTGAATTAAAAATCCAAACATTGTCTTCATTCATCCAACTTGGTTTGTCTGAATAATGATGAACAAAGGTAGGAAGCCTAGTCCATGGTGATAATTTTGTAGGCAGTATATTTTCTCCGATTAGAATGTTTGCTAAAGTAGATTTCCCTGAGTCAAAATCACCGTATAAACAGAGGTTTGGTTTTCGACCATATTTTCTAATTATTTCATAAAGCACTTTAATTCTTTCTTGAAACTTGTGATTATGAATAATCTCATCAGGTGTTTCTTTAATATAATAACCCAATAGTCTCAAATTTTTATAAAGTCTATCATAGGGCATACCAAAATCTACTTGGTTTTGAACAGGTTTCCAAAATTCCTGTATTGCAACTTGATTAGTTTCCATGATTAAAGATTAAATTTTATTGAATATTTTAATAGTTTATAAGTTTTTGTTTGTCGTCATGCTGTATTTGCCGCTAACTAGTATGTAAAAACTATTGTTGTTATTTCACTTTTATCAATTTTTTTGGTGTTGTTGTATGCCCAATCTGGCAGTGTAATAACACCTATTATGTTGAGTTTTCAAAAATATCATCTAATGGATTCTTGATTCCTTCAATGTGCCGATTGGAAACATGAGTATATATCTCTGTTGTTTTTGATGAACTGTGCCCTAAAAGCTCCTGAATGTAGCGCAAATCCGTGCCTTGCTCTAGGAGATGTGTTGCAAATGAGTGCCTGAGCATATGCGGGGTTACGTGTCTAACAATTCTAGCCTTTGCACTCGTATCATTCAGGATTTTTGTAATACTGGTTGAACTGTACTGTTTACCAGGAACAATGCCTTCAAACAACCATATTTTAGGCTTGTATTGTTTATAATATGCTCTTAGCTGTTCTAATAATGAATTTGATAGTAAGCTGTAACGGTCTTTCTTACCTTTGGC
Organism: Sunxiuqinia sp.; assembly: GCA_965230765.1. Lineage (GTDB taxonomy): Bacteria > Bacteroidota > Bacteroidia > Bacteroidales > Prolixibacteraceae > Sunxiuqinia. Next base: position 1,084,184 of record CBDDLR010000002.1, on the reverse strand, counting down.
ACCAGCAATTCGTACCAAACCTCTCTCTGAAACAATATCCGTGATCTTTAAATTAATTAGTTCACTCCTGCGTAATCCTGCAGAGTAAATCAATGATAAAATACATTTATGCTTAAGGTTGTTACTTTCAATAATTAGTTGTTGAACTTCTTGTTTGCTAAGCACCGATGGTAGCCTTTTGGCTCTGCGCGGGCGGTCAATTGAAAAAGCTATTCGGTCGCCATTTCGTACCTTCTCGTAAAAGAATTTAATAGCATTTATCCGTTGGTTTTGCTGACTGTCAGATATGTTATCTGTTTTTACCAGGTTGTGAATGTATTTGTTAATCAATTCTTCTGAAATCTGCTCTAAATCTTGTCCTTGAAAGTGAAAAGCATAATCTTTAAAATACGCACAGTAAGTTCGAATGGTGCTTTTACTATATCTTTTTTGTTCTAGCTTTTCAAGATATCCTTTCGGTAAATCTGTAAATTTTCTATGGGAAAATTTTTTGCGATTCTTTATCTCTTCGGGTTGGACGTTTGGATTTAATTTTATACCGGAATAATTTATCCAGGCATATTCATTAAAAGCTTCAAAAAAATAATTTAAATTGAATTTGTCCTTTTGAATATACCAGCACTTATTCGTCTTGCTCCAAAGGGCATGGGCTGTTTCTTTTAGAAGATCCGTAATTTCGCGGTTAAACTGAAACCGGATGAAAACAACAGGCTCCTGCCTGTGCGTACCGTATGTAAGTGTTATTTCAGGGCGGTTATTCAAGGGCGTTTTATTTTATTCCTATAAATGTAAACATAAATTCATTTTTTATGAAACATGAATGAAATAAAATGAATGTTGTGCGTTCAATGTTTTATTTTTCATTTGTACAATGCGATTCTATATGTGAGTATGGCAACACTTCAACACGAACCGAAAAACCACCTGCTTTTGAAGCCGTTACTTTTAAATCCTTCCTGAAAAAGCCTTCAGCATCAATATCATCGGGTTTAATTAAAAAATGTTGCTCATTCCCTCCATCCATGAAAATATTTGCCGGACTTAAGTTTGAAACGGAAACAGGTACTACAGACTCGAATTTGTTAAGGCCGCTAACTTCAATAAATATGGTCGATGATTCTCCTTTGCCCAGGGTTAACTTACTCGCATGAAGGCTCAAATCAATAATATTTGTATAAGTATCCAGCGACAAATCCTGATCAATTACTTCAATGTGATTTTCACCATTTAAGGGTTCTGGAATTTTAATGAATAATGCACCCGGGCTTTCTGCCAAAATATCAATCCTTTGCTCGTCAATAATAAGCTTGGAGTTACTATAATCGCCATCGAAAGCTCCTGTTATTTGCTCTGTTTCTCCGGCTCGTAAATATTTTGGTATCTTAAAATCCAGATCGTTCAGGTTTTCAGGAATTATAGATTCTCTGGGGAAATCAAGAACAGGAACCGAAACTTTGCCCAGTAAACCTCCTTTTTCATCTTTAAAAACAATCTCTGTTTTGTTATTGCTTATTTCACTGGGAATCTTCCATTTTATCTTTTTCGTCTTTGGGGTAGAATTTTCCTTTTCAATTTCAACTACATAACCGTTTAAGATATTTTTGTTTTTAGCTTTTTGTTTATCATTTTTTCCTTTTGGTTTAGCAATCACAGTTCCGGAAATTACATCACCTGCATGTGTTTTCTCCGGAAGGGTTACAGTCACTTTCCCTTTTGGTGTATTGAATGTAACAGTAGTTAAACCGTTTTTATGTTCTGTTTTAGTGCCCTTTTTTTCTTGTCCAAAGGAAAACTGAACGAATTGTAAGCATATTAAAAGCAAGAACGAAAATTTCAGGTTTTTCATAATCGTGTTTTTTTCGGAGAATATAAAGTTACAATATTTCGTGGCAATCGTGTGATCATTTGATCAAACAAAAATCCCTTCAACCATTTAAGCTGAAGGGATTACAACGTGTCATATGATATAATCCGTGTTTACAACGAATTCGATTTGACGAAATCAATAATTTCATTCAGGTAACCAAAGGCCATACCCACAACTGTATCGGCAGCTCCGTAATACACTGCTACCTTGCCATCGTTGCACAAGGCAGCACATGGGAAGACAACATTTGGCACATCGCCAGCCAGTTCATAAGGCGCAGCAGGGGCAAGCAAGTAAGGTTGAGTGCGGTAAAGAACTTTGTCAGGGGTTTCCAGATCGAGTAGGGCGGCACCCATCGAATAGCGAAAACCGTTACAGGTATTTATTACCCCATGGTAAAACATCAACCAGCCTTCATCGGTACGGATAGGAACAGAGCCTGCCCCAATTTTGGTGCACTGCCAGGCACTCAGTTCAAAAGGCGAAACTTTCATCACGCAACGGTGTTCGCCCCAGTATTTCATGTCTGGGCTGTAGCTTATGTAAATGTCCCCAAATGGCGTGTGCCCATTATCGCTTGGTCGGCTCAGCATGGCATACTTGCCATCAATTTTTTCAGGAAATAAAACACCATTTCTATTGAATGGAAGAAAAGCATTTTCGCACTGGAAAAATTCTTTAAAATCGAACGTATACGCAATGCCAATGGTTGGCCCGTGGTAGCCGTTGCACCAGGTTACCCAGTAGCGGTCTTCAATGAAAGTTACACGGGGGTCGTATTTGTAATCCGATTCGATCATCTCCGTGTTCCCGGCTTTCATCACAATCGGATCGTGCATAATATCCCAGTTGATTCCATCTTTACTGAATCCGGCAAAAATATTCATTTGTACGGCCTTGTTGTCGCAGCGGAAAACCCCGGCATATCCATCGCCATATGGTACTACCGCACTATTGAAAATACTGTTAGAACTAGGTATATGATATCGTCCAATGACAGGGTTTTTTGAATAACGCCACATTGCGTCGTTCGATCCTTCTGGTCTGTCTTCCCAAGGTATAATAGGTTTATTATTCATAATAGTAAGTTTTTTGTTTCAATTCATTCCTGCGCTGGCAGGTATCTATTGATTTGAAGTAAAGTATTAGTTTCCCTCCCGATTCGATCGGGATCACGGGAATAGTCGTTATTAAGGGTTCTATTCGTCAATTTTCTTTTCTTCGGCTTCTTTGTTGTCCGGATGTGTAAAAGGCACAATACGAACAGCAATAAACACGGGGATGGTAGCAACCAGCACCCAAATAAAGAACAGCTTGTACCCAATCCAGTCGCTTATAAATCCACTGATCATCCCTGGTAGCATCACGCCCAGGTTCATAATACCGGATGCAAAAGCATAATGCGCCATTTTGTATTTCCCGGGGGCAACCTGCTGCATCATAAACAAAATAAGCCCAACAAACCCAAAACCGTAGCCAAAATATTCCAACACCACTGCACCGCCAATCAGATATATATTGCTTGGTTGAAAGAATGCCAGGGCAGCATACACGGCAAACTGCATATTAAATATACATACCAGGGTAAACAGCGATTTTTTCAATCCACGGGAAGCAATAAAGTAACCTGCCAGCAACGATCCGAGCACGAATGCACCTGAACCAAAACCACCGTAAATCAATCCGATTTCTGAAGTTGTTAAGCCAAGTCCGCCTTCTTCAACTGCAGATTTAAAAAAGAGTGGCGCAATTTTTATGGCGAAACCCTCTGCAAACCGGTAAATCAGTATAAACCCGATATAGCCAAAAATATATTTCTTCTGAAAGAATGTTTTTAACACATCTAAAAGTGTACTGAACCCTTCATTTAGCGAACTAACCTGCTGGGCTGCCCCGCCAGATGGTAACATACGAATGTGGTATAAAGACAAGATAAACATGATTGCCCCAAATATCCCCATCACAATCATCCATGCAGTGGTAACCCCAAACTGGTTCTCCAGTTGACCAGCCAGGTATATAAAAGCACCTGCAGTTAAAATTTTGGCAATGTTGTACGAAGCACCCTGCCAGCCAATAAATTTGGCTTGCTGATGAGAGGAAAGTTCGCTCATGTAAACGCCATCGGTAGCAATATCATGGGTGGCACCACTAAATGCCACCACTGCAAGTAGTGCAATTGAATACGTGAAAAAATCGTTGAGGGGCAATGAAAAAGCAACCATCCCAAATACCAGCCCGGTAATCATTTCAGTTCCAACAACAAAATGCTTCTTGGTTTTAAACATTTCAAGAACAGGGCTCCAGAGCGGTTTTAAGGTCCACGGGAGCATAATCAGCGAGGTCCATAGTGCAATTTGGGAGTCGGAAATACCCATGCTCTCGAACATCAGTACCGAAGCTTGTGCAATAGCAATAAATGGTAGTCCCATGGCAAAATAGGCCGTGGGTATCCAGCTTGCCGGATGTCGTTGTTTCATTTGTTTATCGGTCATTGTTTTTTCCTCTACTTTATAATTTCAAGTAAGCCACCTTTAACAAGTTCATGATGTTTGATGAAATACTTGTTGATTTTTTTTCCGTTTTTATTGATCTGTTGAATGGATGATTTTCCGTTGTTTGTTTTTTTGATCACAAGTTTTTCTCCCGGGTAAAAGTTGGTGTCCAGTTCAATACTGATTTCATCAAAAACCGGGGTTGAAATTGCAAAGTTGGTATTGCCTGGGCAAACCGGGTAAATGCCCATCATGGCAAATGCTACCCATGCCGAAAGTGTTCCGCAGTCATCGTTGCCGGGAAGCCCGTCGGGTGAGTTTTTGTAATATGTGTCAATCAACCTTAACACTTCTTTTTGAGCACGCCATTCTTCCCCCTTCATGTAATTAAATAGCCATGGGTAATGAATATCCGGTTCGTTGGCCATATCAAACAGTCCTTCATCAAACACCTTTTGAAGTTTTTGTGTGAACTTCTTTTTGCCTCCCATCAGTCTCATTAATCCATATACATCGTGTGGAACACAGAAGGTATATTGCCATGCTGTTCCTTCATGAAAGCCGGGACATGGTTCAAAGTTTTCACCTTGTTTAGGGTCAAAATTTTTATAAAAGGAACCATCTGCCAATCGTGGGCGGATCATTTCAAACTCATCTTTGTCAAAATATTCTTTGTATCGAAGCGATTGCTTTAAAAATCGATCATGGTCATCTTCTTTGCCCAGGGCTTTTGCCAGTTGCGACAAATTCCAGTCGGCTATGTAATATTCCAGTGCATGCGAAACTGAATTGTCAAATTCTTCGGTGTAGGGAACATATCCGTTATCCAGATAGAAGTCAATATCGGGTCTTAATTTGTTGTCTTTTCCTTGGGTTGTTGCAGATTTGACCATGCCTTCGTAAGCTGCTTCAACATCAAAGTCGGAGAGCCCACGCAAGTAGGTGTCGGCAATCACCGGGAAGGCAGGATCACCCTCCATTACATGCGTTTCTGTACTGTTCAATTCCCACTTTGGTAGCCAGCCACTTTCTTTGTACATATCCACCATCGAACGAACCATGTCCAGCTGTTGCTTCGGATAAACCAAACTCATAAAGGGATGGTAATTTCGGTAGGTGTCCCATAATGAAAATACCGTGTATCGATCGCCATCTTTTACTTCTCCAGTGCCAAAGGATTCCATCAAGGGGTATTGACCATTCACATCATTGATGATGTTTGGATGAACTTGCATGTGGTACAAGGCGGTGTAGAAAATAGTTTTCTGGTCACCTGTTCCGCCTTTTAATTTAACTTTTGACAAAACATTCTCCCATTCTTTTTTTGCTTCAGCAACCGTTTGCTCAAAATCGAAACCGGGCATTTCTGTGTCCAGGTTTAAACGGGCATTTTCAATGCTCACATACGAAACCCCCACTTTTACCAAAATCTCTTCCCCTTTTTTTGTGTCGAATGTCATCCATGCCCCAATGCTATCGCCAGCCATTTCTGCCTGAAAAGAAGGGTAGTATTTAAACGAGTCGTTGGTGTCAGACCATGCTGCCTCGGCTTTCATGGCAGGCATTTTTTTCCAAACACCAAACAAATCCGCTGCTTTGCTAAATCGGACTACAAAATATACCGGGCGTTCAGTGCCATCGTTATAGCAGAACGTTCCGGTCATACGCCAGCCTTCAATTTCTTTCTCGTTTACAATTTTTACTGAAGCACCACTTTCATTGGTAAGCCCTGTTCCTAAATCAACCAAAATGTTCGATTCCCCTTCGGGAAAAATAAACTTGCTAAGCCCAACATGTTTGCTGGCTGTTACTTCTGTTTTTATCTGGTATTTCGATAAGAAATTACTGTAGAGACCTGGTGAGCTTTTTTGTTGCTCCATTTTTGAACCATAAACCCTGTTGCTTGCATTTACTTCACCACTTGTTGGCATCAGCAGGATAACTCCCAGTTCAGGACAGCCAACTCCGCTTAAGTTTACATGCGAATAGCCCGTAAAATAATCGTTCTCCCAGGCATAAGGGGTCGACCACCATCGTGAATCTTTATCCCATGTATTATCATCTGAACCACTAACGTTGAATGGTACAACGGACACCATGCCCCGTGGAACCAATGCTCCTGGATTGGTTGTTCCGAAGTTGGTTGTTCCAATAAAGGGGTTCACAAAATCAATGGGGTTTTGAGCAATAGAAACTTGAAATATGAGTAAGAAGCTTATAATTAGGTTTACTAATTTCTTCATGATTAATTCTTGATATTCAGGTAAATTTAACCAATAAATATGGTTTCTACCTTTTACGCAAGAATAGTATCATAGATGTCGGAAAAAGAAAATAAAAAAACTAAAATACTAGGGTAGAGGCTGTAATAGTAACTCGTTTCATCTAATTTTTTGGTTTTAAGATTAGGGTTACAATTTCGCTTTTAGTTCCAAGGCGCATTGGTGGCCCAAACGTACCCACACCTTCAGATACAAAAATTTTTGTCCCTTTATAGTCATGCAGACCACGGTTGTAATCGAATAGGTATTTTGCCAGAATGTTTGCAGGGAACATTTGTCCAGCATGCGTATGTCCAGCTAGATATAAATCAATCCCATATTGGTTGGCATACTTTATTCCATCAGGGCTGTGATGAAGCAAGATCGTGGGTTTATTCGTGTCTGTGTTAATGGTAGGCAATACATCTTTAATAGTAGCCACATCTGGTGAAGCATGCATGTTGTAAGTGTCCCTGTCAGGGCGCATGTGGTCCAAGCCAATAATTTGTATGTCTGCGTAATGGGCCAATTCATTTTCAAGCACATGTATGCCAATTTTTCTTAGCATGCTTTTAATTTCACGTGTACCTGTATATCCGTCGTGGTTTCCTTCAACAAAAAATATGGGAACAGTAATTTGTTTCAGTGGTTCCAGGTTTTTTTCTGATAAGCGGACCCTGCCATCAAAAAAATCACCGGTAATAAAAACCACATCTGGCTTTTGTGCATTGGTTTTATCGACTACACGCTGTAAAAATTTTATTCCCCAGAAATGACCAATGTGAATATCCGTGAGATGAACAGCTTTTATTTCTTTTGTGAGTCCACTTATTGGAATGTCAACCTTCGTATCCCGGATGTATGTTGCATTCCAAATACTTATAGAAGTAATCAATACTGCAAGCCCGGTAGCCAGATAGCCGAATTGTACGGGCTGAAGCTTAATAAATATACTTAGCAGGTGAATAACAATTACAGACAGATAGTAAATAGAGAAGAAAACCCATGGTAATGGCACCAAGGCTGTATAGTTTGTTGCTTAAAAATCCTGAAGCATTTGTAAATGCAATGATTGACGCAATCATGAAAACGGACAAAGAAGCGAATGTGATGTAAATTATTTTAGTGTTCTCAAAATTGAAATAATAATTGAAACGCTTTGATAGGTATATATTTGCCCCAATAAGAATGGTTAAAAATGCGATGAAAAATAAATAAGGTGCCAATGATTTCATTAATATTCAATTTTAAAAGTTATATATTTTCAAATGTATTTTTTCTCTTTATAAACGAAAGCCCACCGAACCAATCATTTTTACATGATCGGCCGGTGAGCCGGTTAACACAAACAGTTTTCAGTAGATTCCTATTCCCCTCTACTTGCTATAGAATTTTGTTGTCAATTAATTGTTGAAACATATCGTTCATTGTTTCGTCAAGTGGTCGGTAACTAACCCCAAGTTCTTTTTTGCTTTTGGAGTTATCGCCGATCCATGGATATCCCATATTTTTTGAAACGAATTTTCGTGTTATTGCTTTATTGATCATTGGCCCCATTAGCCAGATCATGAATTTGGGCATTTCCTTTTTAGGAATTGGGTAGTTGCTTCCATATTTTGGTTGAAGTGCCTTTGCTAATTCAAGGTACCAGGTATTGTGCCCCGATGTAATGTGACGTCCTTTTGCTTCAGGAACAAAACCTGCATTGTAATGCGCAACAGCCAAATCCCTTACATCTACAACACCCCAACCCATTTTAGGAACACCAGCTTTTAATGTTCCATCACCAAATTGCTTTATAAGGCTAAAACTCTCAGAGGTAACAGCTGTTGGGTTTACTGCTGGTCCCATCACAAGGCTAGGGTTGATCACTACCAAATCCCATCGCGATTGTTTTTTGTTTATTTTCCATGCTTCTTGTTCGGCTAAAGTTTTTGAATAAGAATATGCTCCATGTTCAATATTTGAACTGGTATTCCAAACTTCTTCTGTGAAAATCCCATTTGGTGTGTTTTTTAAATCAACATTGTCGCCATAAATAGCAGCGCAGCTACTGGTTAATACAACACGTTTTACTGATTCCGTGCGATTTGCTTCTTCCAGTACATTTTTTGTTCCAAGTTTCGCAGGATCAATCAGTTCCTTTTGAGGATCTTTTACGTCAACAATGAAAGGGGATGCAGTATGAAATACCAATTCACATCCTTTCATCGCTTCGGCATACGAACCTTCACTTAAAAGGTCAGATTTAAAATATTTAATTTCACCTTTTGATTTGCTGGCTATTTTATCCAAAAACTTAAGCTTTTCTTTTTTGTCTGGGTTTCGAACAGCAGCGTGAACTGTAATGCCTTCTTCAAGCAATTTTTTTACTAGCCAACCTGCAACGTATCCTGTTGCACCTGTTACCATTACTGGTTTTGTTTTGTCAATTGTAGTCATCTTTTATAGTATTTTAATTGAATATTGTTTTATTTGTCTCAGCAAATTTATGCTGAATCTGTTCAGTTTGTTTGCTTTAAAATTTCTTATTGCTTGTCAAAAACTATCAAATATCGATCAGGATAATTAAGTTGGCCCATTTCTTTTTTAATTGATTATAAATAAATTAAGCTACAATTGATTTGATCTCTGAAGGATTTAGTCCAAATTGGCTTTTAAATGATCTGCTAAAATGTGCCAAATCTTCAAACCCAACTTCCAGGTATACGTCAGATGCTTTTTTTGTAGTGTGCGTCAACAATTTTTTTGCCAGTTCCAGCCTCTTTTGTTTAATCCATTTGTGAGGGGAGATTTTAAATTCTTTTCGGAATTCCCGGTTAAAAGTCGATAAGCTACGCCCTGACATTTCTGCCAGTTGTTCTAAAGGCAGGTTCAGTGTATAATTATGTTCCAGAAACTGAACTAAATCAGCACGTGAAGGCTCGGAAAACTCATTGAAAATATGTAACAATTCTGGTTTTGAGGCAGTAATGGCATAAATAGCTTCCATCGTTTTTATACGGATCAGGTTCCGGTCAATTTGTGCCTGTCCCGTAACGTATGCTTTTATGGAGTCCATCAGTCCCATTAAAATAGGAGTGTTGGGGAGTTTAATCAGCGGAACGGTGCATGGCAGGAAGTCTTCGGGCAATGGAAAGTTGTTGATGACCTCTTTGATAAACTTGTCTTCCAGTACAAATAAATGATCAATAAATCCATTTTGAGTGTCTTCCCAGGTTTTATAGTACACACCGTGGGTGTATTTCCTCACCAGGCAAAACTCGTTTTCTTTTACAACGTATTCCTGATTGTCAACTCGTAACCTTAAAGTACCCTGCTCTACAAATATCAACATGTTTCCGGGATAATAAATAGGATGTTCCCTGGGTTCACCAGTTTCGTATGTCGCAGCAACAGTTACACCGTCGCACTCTATTATTTTTGGCTTACAATTATCCATTACTATAAAACTTTATTTCAATATCATTTACAAAAATACGGATTGAAAGTTGAATTTGTTTGTCATTTTCTTTCATATTACTTGTTGTTTGTTGTCAGTATTTGTGTTTTTAGTATATCGATTGGCTTATTGCGTGTTTTCAGTTTATCGAATGAACAATACCCAACCCTTCATGTTTTGTATTGAGAATCAAAAAAAATTATGCCATGAAAAAACTAGTTGTATTAACCTTTTTATTTTCGATTGCCTTGTCCGGGTTTTCTCAAAAGAACTTCCATGACTTTGTTGTAAAAGACATTGAAGGTAAGGATTTTAAGTTGTCAGGTTTGAAAGGAAAAAAAGTGTTGGTTGTTAATACTGCATCTAAATGTGGACTTACTCCACAATATAAATTACTGCAAGCAATTTATGAGCAATATGGGGGCGAGGATTTTACCATAGTTGGTTTCCCAGCTAATAACTTTTTAAAGCAAGAGCCCGGCAGCAATGATGAAATAAAAGCTTTTTGTGAAAAAAATTACGGGGTATCTTTTCCAATGATGTCAAAAGTATCGGTAAAAGGAGATGACATGCACCCGGTTTACCAGTGGTTAACCCAAAAGGAAAAGAATGGTGTGCTTGACTCAAAAGTTAAATGGAACTTTCAAAAGTACCTGATTGACGAGAAAGGCAAACTGGTGGATTTTGTCGGTCCAAAAACCAAGCCCAATGATGAAAAAATCCTGAATTGGATCAAGAATAAATCATAATGGAGAAGGGGAGGTTTAGCCTCCTTTTTTTATTGCTTTTTGGTAGGTTTCGATGGCTCTTTTTCTGGCAAATTGATGATCAATCATTTTTGCAGGATAGTCAGGTGTGTTGAATTCCGGCACCCACTTTTTAATGTATACTGACTCCGGATCAAACTTTTCAGCTTGCAATTCAGGATTAAAAACCCGAAAGTAAGGAGCAGCATCGCAGCCTGTACCTGCTGCCCACTGCCAGCCCCCGTTGTTTGATGCCAGTTCATAATCGAGCAGTTTGCTTGCAAAATAAGCTTCGCCCCATCGCCAGTCAATAAGCAAGTGCTTGCACAGGAAACTGGCCGTAACCATACGTGCCCGGTTGTGCATAAACCCTGTCTGGTTCAGTTGTCTCATTCCTGCATCAACCAATGGATATCCGGTTGTTCCTTCACACCAGTGCTTGAAATCTTTTTCTGAATTGAGCCAGGGAATTGAATCGTACGCCTTTTTGAACGAGGATTTCTCAGCATGGGGGAAATGCCACAAAATATCCATGTAAAAGTTCCGCCATATTAATTCATTTAGAAAGGTGCTCGATGTATTGGCGGCGTATGTCGTTAATTTCCGGATACTCATGGTCCCAAATCGAAGATGGATTCCCAGTCTTGTGGTTGCATCCATGCCCGGATAGTCCCTATCTTTTGCATAATTAGCAATGATTGATTCGTCAAATGTTTGTGATGGGATAGATGTTGAATTTCTTCCGAAACCAAGGTCGCGCAATTTAAAAGATTCAAAAGGCTGACATTTGAGTAAATTTTCTAATCGTTTTTCAGAAGGAAATTCCATCAAACCCTCTTCTTTGAACCGTTTTACCCAGCGTTTGCTGTAGGGGGTAAATACCGTGTAGGGTTTACCATCTTTCTTTACAATATCATTTCGGTCAAAAACTAGCTGGTCTTTAAAATCAAAAAACTGAATGTTTTCTTCCTCGAGAAGTTGTCGGATGGTATCATCGCGCTCAGTTGCATATGGTTCATAATCCCGATTGGCAAAAACGGATTTAACATCGTATTCAATCATCAACCGTTTGAATGCGTTGACTGGTTTCCCGTGATAAATCCAAAGACTGCCACCATGTTTTTCAAATTTCTTTTTTAGCTTGTTTACTTCATCACGAATAAAGCCAACACGGGGATCGTTGTCTTCCAGGTCGTTTAAAATCTTCGAATCAAATATGAAAACTGGCAAGACCGAATGGCCGCTTGTCAAAGCTTCAAACAGGCCATGGTTGTCTTCGATTCGTAAATCCCTTCTAAACCAAAATATATTAATCGTTTCTTTTGCAGCCAATTTTTAAATTTTTACGTTGAATTAACCATCATTTTTGTACTGAATACGTAAGTATATATTAGAACAAATGTTACTGAAAGAAGATTTTGAAAGCGGCTATTTTTTCGTTTCTTTTATGTAGAATTTAAACCAATTAAGATGAAAAGAGGCTTTGCAAGCGATAATAATGCAGGGGTGCACCCAGAGGTGTTAAAGGCAATGGAGCTGGTAAACCAAGGGCATACAGTAGGTTATGGCGACGATCCGGTGACCCTGGAAGCAATCAGCTTGTTTAAAAAAGAGTTTGGTGACGATATTGACATTTATTTTGTATTTAATGGCACTGGTGCAAATGTACTTGGGTTATCAACCCTAACCCGTTCATACAATTCAGTTATTTGTGCAGATACTTCGCATATACAAGTTGACGAGTGTGGTGCGCCAGAGCGGTTTACAGGTTGTAAATTGCTTCCTGTAAAAAGTGAGGATGGCAAAATGCACCCCGAACAGATTGAGCAATACCTGCATGGCTTTGGCTTTGAACACCACGCACAACCAGGCGTTATTTCCATTTCCCAGGTTTCAGAGTTAGGTACGGTTTATTCTGTTGAGGAAATTAAAGCCATCGCTGATTTGGCTCACAGTCATGGCTTGTTTTTACACATGGATGGGGCACGCATAGCCAATGCCTCAGTGGCTTTGGATTTGCCGTTTAAAGCTTTTACAAAAGATGCAGGGGTTGATGTGCTTTCATTTGGAGGCACAAAAAATGGCTTAATGATGGGCGAGGCCGTGATATTTTTTAATCCTGAGCTTTCCAAAAATGCGAAATACCTACGCAAGCAGAGCATGCAGCTTTTTTCAAAAATGCGCTTTGTAAGTGCTCAGTTCCTTCCTTATTTCAAAGATGAACTTTGGAAAAAAAGTGCTGTTCATGCAAACAATATGGCAAAACTCCTTGAACAAGAGGTATCAAAAATAAAAGGCGTTAAACTCACCCAAAAAACGGAAGCTAACGGGGTATTTGCGATCATTCCCCCAGAAATAATCGATAAACTCCAGCAAGAATATTTCTTTTACATTTGGGATCAAAACAGATCGGAAGTCAGGTGGATGACTTCGTTTGATACCACAGAAGAAGATGTTTTTGATTTTGTGAAAATTCTAAAAAACTTACTGGATTAATGAGATTGTTCAATTACTATCCGAGTCAAGATGAGGGACATGATCCTGAGCTGGAGAAGAAAATTTTCAGGCACAGTCTGGTTTTTCCGGCTTTGTTTGTTTTGCTTTTTTGGGTAGTATTTGCCATTGAAACTGTGTTAGGGCTTGATTTTGCAACTTATGGCATTTATCCGCTTCATCTCGAAGGCTTGAAAGGCGTTCTCTTTTCCCCATTTATTCACAGCGGGTTAAGTCATATATCTGCTAACTCGGTTCCATTTTTTGTGTTGTCACTGGCACTGCTGTTTTTTTACCGGAAGCTGGCGTATCGAATATTTATCTTGGTTTATTTATTATCTGGGCTGTGTGTGTGGTTTGGCGGAAGAGAAGCCTGGCATATTGGGGCAAGTGGGGTAATTTACGGTCTGGCTTCATTCTTGTTTTTTAGCGGTGTTTTACGAAGTGATGTTCGGTTGCTCACGATTTCTATTGTTGTCGTGTTTCTTTATGGTGGAATGTTCTGGGGTATTTTCCCCATTAAACCGGGAATTTCGTGGGAAGGCCATTTATGGGGTGCTGCCAGCGGATTAATCCTTAGCATTTATTATCGGAAACAGGGTCCCCAACGTACTCATTATGAATGGGAAGATGAGCCTGATGACGATGACGGTGATGAACAAACAGTTCAAGAAGAATTAAATATTGCTGAAGAAGATCAAAAAAAGGCAAATGATGTTGTAGGGCATGGTTGAAATTCGTTAACTTTGCCACCGATATAGAAACTCATGTTCTAAATAATGATTAGCAGAAGAATTATCCGCATTAAGGTACTACAAATATTGTATGCCTATTATACTTCACCTGATAAGTCTATCAACAACTCGGAGAAAGAACTCTTCTTTAGTTTTCAGAAAACGTACGATTTATATTACTACCTGTTTGATTTGATCAATGAATTGGCCAAGCAAGCTGAATCGGTAATGGAAGTTAGGAAAAACAAGCATTTTCCTACTGAAGAAGATTTGAACCCAAATACCCGGTTTATCAATAACCAATTCATCCGTCAACTGAGGGACAATGAATCATTGTCCAGGTATTTGGAAAGGTCTAAACTTTCATGGGTCAATGAGCCGGAACTGGTCAAAAAGCTTTATAACTCATTGGTATCATCAGAGATGTACAATCGTTTCATGACGAACCCTGAGAGCAATTACCAATCAGAAAAGAAGTTTATTGAACGGATCCTTACTGATATTATCCTACAATCCGAGGATTTGCATATTCTATTGGAAGAACAAAGCATTTATTGGAATGATGATGTTGATTTTGTGATCAGCATGATGATAAAAACCATTAAGCGCTTTAAAGAATATACGCGTGAAGATCAGTCGCTGATGCCGATGTTTAAAGACCCGGAGGATGAACAGTTTGCCAAAGATTTGTTCCGCAAAACAATACTGAATCACGATGAATTAAAGGATATTGTAGAAAAATATACCTACAACTGGGATGTTGACCGAATTGCTTTCATGGATAACTTGATTCTTGAATTGGCGATTTCTGAATTCCTGTATTTCCCGTCAATCCCAACAAAAGTATCGTTGAACGAGTACATTGAATTGTCCAAATATTACAGTACCCGCAAGAGTAGCAACTTCATAAATGGTATTTTGGATAAGGCGCTCAAAGAATTGAAAAAAGATAACAAGATTCAAAAAGCAGGGCGTGGATTGATCGGAGAGGACAAGCTTAAAAAATGAAACCAGTTCCTTTCATATTCTTACTTTTGATGTTGGTTGCATGTGGTAATAAGAAGCCGATAAAAGTTACTGGAGAAGAACAACTCACAGAATTTGAGTTTCTGCAGGATTTCCATAATTTTGGCAAACTTAAAGCTGGAGAAGTTGTTTCTTTTGGTTTTGAGCTGGTCAATAAAGGAGAGGCCACTTTATTCATTAAAAAAGTTGAAGATGACTGTGGCTGCATTCATGTAAATTATCCTGAAAAGGGGATTGAGGCTGGAGAAAAAACGTACATTGAAGTTGTGCTAAACACGGCTGGTGAAGTTGGAAAGCTATATAAAACAATAACTTTGCACACCAACACCAAAGAGAAAAAGCAGTTTATTATTGTTGCAGCAAATGTTGAAAATGAACTAATAAAATTATCGAATACAAATTAAATAGTTAAAACGTATGAATTATTTATTAATGGCTCCTCAGCCAGGAACTGAGGGCAATCCAATCACAACTTTCCTTCCATTAATTTTGATTATTGTTGTTTTCTATTTCTTTATGATACGTCCACAAATGAAACGTCAGAAAGATTTGAGAAAATTCAGGGAGAGTTTAGGAAAAGGGGATAAGGTAGTTACTACTGGTGGAATTTATGGCAAAGTGGCTGAAATTAAAGACACTTATGTGCTGTTGCAGGTAGACGACAATGTGAAATTACGAGTGGACAAAAGTGCAGTTGTAAAAGATATGTCTGATGTGACTCCTCAAAAGTAGATCAATCGTATAAAATAAATTAGGGCCGGCTTTAAAGTCTGCCCTTTTTTTTATCTTTGAATTTGTGGAAAACAAATGGTTAAATAAAATCCGTGATTTCATTGTAAATCATAAGTGGAAAGATGACCGCAGGCTGATCATTTTTTTAGTTTGTGTAGGAATAGCTACTATTTTCTGGTTTTTAAACGTACTGGACAAAGATTATCGGGTTGAGCTTACATTTCCGGTAAGGTACACCAACCTGCCCAAAAACAAAATCCTGACACAAGACCCACCTTCACATTTTGAGTTGGAAGTAAATGCACATGGCTTTTCCATTTTAAGGCACAAGCTAAGTTTATCGTTCTCTCCATTGGTTTTTAATGTAAACCAGTTCACCAGGCGCAGCATGGAAAAAAATGATAGGTCAAAGTTTGCCATACCAAGCCGTCGTTTTATGGATCGTATTTCAGATCAAATTAGTAATGAACTGAAAGTTGTACATATTTCCCCAGATACCCTGTATTTTGATTTTGACCGGATTATCGACAAGAAGATCAGGGTCAATCCAAATTTAAAGGTTTCGTATGAAAAACAATTCTATCTGAACGGTGAGATAAAAACCCGACCAGATTCTGTAATGGTATCCGGGCCTGAGTCGATTCTGGACACATTAAGTTTTGTTCTTACTAAATATACTGATTTTGAGGATCTAGACCAGTCTGTACAGCGAAATGTATCTGTATTGGAAACAGAAAAATACAGTGTTCAACCCAAGCGGGTTGTACTAAATATTCCTGTTGAGGAATTTACCCAAAAACAATTGGATGTTCCAATCGAAGTCATAGATATTCCTGAAGGCGTTAACGTTAATTTGTTTCCTGCTAAGGTGAGGTTATCTTTTATGACTGGTTTAAGCAATTTTGGTGTCATCAGTCCTGACGATTTCCTGGTAAATGTTCGATACCAGGACATACTTGATAAAAAGGAAAAACTTTCTCTTTCCATAACCCGGCAACCTGCAAATATTCAGAGACTTTCACTTTCTGTTAATCAGGTTGAATACCTTATAGAAAAGTAGTGTTATGATAAAAGTTGGCGTAACTGGAGGTATTGGCAGCGGTAAGTCGTTGGTTTGTAGTTTTTTCAAGATGATTGGTATTCCTGTTTATGAAGCAGACTATGAGGCAAAGCAACTAATGAATAGTTCTTCAGTAATTAAAAGCCAATTGATGAAAACCTTTGGTGATGATATTTACCTTCCAAATAGCACTGTTGACCGAAAAAAGTTAGCCGATATCGTTTTTAATTCCCCATCTTCGCTAAAAAAGGTTAATGAAATAATTCATCCTGAAGTCAGAAAGCACTTTTATGAGTGGGTGGATAAGCAAGATTCTGAATACATTGTTTATGAAGCAGCAATTCTTTTTGAGAGTGGTTTTTATACCATGATGGACTTTTTGATTTTGGTGACTTCACCTGTTGAAACAAGAATTCAAAGGGTTATGGCCCGTGATGGGGTAAGCAGGGAAGATGTTATGGCTAGGATAAATCAACAATGGGACGATGCGGACAAAATAAAACGAAGCAACCTGGTGTTAACCAATAATGATACGGAATTAATAGTTCCACAATTAATAGAACTCGATAATAATTTAAGAAGACATGGCTAAATTCGGAAAATGGATAGCAGGAGGATTAGGTTGGGCATTTTTTGGCCCAATAGGTGGTATTGTTGGCTTTGTGGTGGGCTCAATGTTTGAAGGCGAGAAAACCATGACAGCGCCAAGGGGTGCTCAAACCCAGCAAACAACTACTGGTGCTTATGTGATGAGCTTACTGGTGCTAATAGCAGCAGTGATGAAGGCAGATGGGAAAGTATTGAAGTCTGAACTGGATTACGTAAAACAATTCTTGATACGCACTTTCGGGCTTGATTCAGCACAAGAAGCAATCAGGATGTTGAGGGATTTGCTTAAGCAAAATATTCCTGTTTCCGATGTTTGCCATCAGATTGAAAAAAACATGGATTACTCTTCCCGCTTGCAGTTGTTACACCTGCTTTTTGGTGTTGCAAAAGCAGATGGGGAAGTTCATTCCTACGAAGAAGACTTAATAAGCCGCATTGCCAGGGATATGGGAATTGGTTCTAAAGATTATGAATCAATCAAGTCGATGTTTGTAAAAGATACTTCGGCGGACTACCATATTTTAGAAATTGAACCCAATGCGACTGATGATGAGATTAAAAAGGCTTACCGGGAAATGGCAAAAAAATACCATCCCGACAAAGTGAGTTATCTGGGAGAAGACATTCAGAAATCGGCTAAAGAGAAATTTCAACGGGTTAATGAAGCCTACGAGAATATTTGTAAAGAACGAAATATAGCATAAAAAAATCCCGCTGAAAAGCGGGATTTTTGCTAACTTACTTTCTGCAAAATACGTGTATTCAATAGATATTAAATCAGCTGAAGTTATATTTCCATTTTAAACTTTAGTAAATAGCAAATATGTTTTTCCCAATGACTTAGTTGGTCATATATCGAGCCCAAATACTAAACTAAAGTTACTTACCTACGATTTAACTGTGAAAACAGGAGTCTAATCTTTAGTCCGGTGCATTGAAAATTTCTTATTCTTAAGACAATTTTAAAACTTTATCTATATTTGAAGTTATCATTAAACCTGGATGAGGGCAGAAGACAAAATAATATTTAACGAGATTAAAAAAGGCAATAAAGAAGTTTATGAGGCACTTTTTAATGAATATTACGAGTCGTTGGTTCATTTTGCCCAATCGTTTCTATTTGATCAGCAACAATGTGAAGATTTGGTTCAGGAATTGTTTATACACATCTGGGAGCATGCCCGTCAGTTTAATATCAATACTTCGGTTAAGGCATATTTCTATCAGGCTATTCGCAACAAATGCCTCAATCACATTAAAAAACTAAAACTTCAGGATAAGAATCATAGCATGTACGTCGATGGTTTTATTCAATCCGGTGATGATATCGAGTTTTTTGATGTAGCATTAATTGAGACAATAAAAGCATCAATCGATGAGTTACCCGAACAGATGCGAAAGATATTTACCATGAAATTGCTAGAAGGTAAAAAAAGGGAGGAGATTGCCGATGAGATGGGGGTATCGGTAAATACTGTAAAAACACATCTGCTTCGCGCAAAATCTAAGCTTAGGGAAAAACTAAAAGAACAGACTCAATTAGTGTTTTTCTTATAACATCCATCCTAATTTTTTTAACTGTCCAATAACCAATTGTAAACTTGTTTTTTAATATTGTTGAATTTATTGATGATTTTTGTCACCCCTTTGTAATAGAATTTGTCATAGCTGTGTAAAAACACAACAAATTGATGAAACTAAATAGTGCGCATATTGATTTTGAGTTAATCCGGAAAAAGTTCAAATCAGGCTTAAGCCAGGAAGAAGAAACAATGCTTCAAGCCTGGTTGGACGCAGATGAAAGACACCAAGAATATTTTGATAAGGCAATTTTTTACTTAAAAGAAGGCAAAGTATTTAATCAATCTCAGCTTGATCCTGTTACAGCATGGGCGAAAACTGAAAATAAGTTGGCAATTAAAAAAACGAATAAACAGTTTTTTTTAAGAATTGCCGGATCAGTAGCGGCTGCACTTGTTATATTCTTCTCCGTCTATTTTATGCTTGATTTAAACAAAGATGTATCACCTTTAGCAGACAATAATAAAGAGTTAGAGCCAGGAATACAGCGAGCTGAATTGGTATTGAGTAATGGTCGTATCGTTAGACTAGGTGAAGGATCTGGTCAGATTAAAGAATTGGATGGTACTCTAATAAATACTGACTCTTCTAATGTATCGTATCTTGGAAATGAAATAGGGGACAGCAGGTTATTGTATAATGAGATTAAAGTGGACAGAGGAGAAGAGTTTACACTTACCTTGGCAGACAGCACAAAGGTGATGTTGAATTCGATGTCTAGCATTAAGTTCCCAGTTAATTTTGAAGCAGATAAAAGAATTGTTTCTATTACGGGTGAGGTATATTTTGATGTTAAACACAATCCACATAAACCATTTGTGGTGAGAACACCTGTTCACGATATTGTTGTTCTAGGTACAACTTTTAACGTAAGTTGTTATGAAGACGATGATGATGTAAGAACTACACTGGTTGAAGGAAGTGTAGAAATAAACAAGATAACCGGAGGATTGGACAAGGCAGTTTTAAGTCCTGGTAAACAGTTTGTATATAACAAATCCGCGATCAAGTCTGAAATTATCGATGTGAATACAGATGTGTATACATCCTGGACTAGTGGACATTTTCAATTCGACAATAACAATCTGGAAGACATCTTTAAAAAGCTGCAACGTTGGTACCATATTGATGTGTTTTTTGTCAATAATCAGGCAAGAAACCAGGTGTTTTCAGGTCGGTTGCCCCGTTTCAAGAATGTTAACGTGCTACTAGATATGATTGAACAGGTAAGTAATGTTGAATTCGATACAGATGGGAATACAATAATTATTAAATAACAAAATCCTGAAAAAAGAAAGCAGGAAAAACTGATCCTTTTCCCCGCTTTCAAAAGGGATTGTTCCTTTTTATAAAACAATAACCGTTACTAAATTATGAAAAAAATGTTAGAATGTTTTTTCGACTTTCTTTTAAGTCGGAATCGAACACTGATGATTATGAAAAATTTGGTGTTATTTCTATTCCTGAGCCTACAGCTTTCAGCTAATGTTGTAGGCCAGAAAGTGAATCTAAAGTTGGATAATGTGAGCTTAAATGAATGCCTAAAGGCCATTGAGGAGCAGACCAACTTAGGATTTCTTTATAATGGTAGGGAGCTCAGCCAGATTGAAGGTATTTCAATTGATGTGAAAGATATTGAAGTAACCGATGTGTTAAAACAATTGTTATTGGAGCAAGGTTTTGATTTTTCTATTCAAAATGATGTAATCCTTATTTCTAAAAGTAAGCTTACTCCCGAAAAGAAAAAGACGCAGCAGCCCGAAAAAAAAATTCTCATTAGAGGTACCGTAAAAGATGAAGCTGGAGATCCAATTGTTGGAGCAAGTGTCTATGTTAAGGATGGTTCTTCCGGTGCCATTACCGATGCTAATGGAAATTTTACATTGCCTATCCTTGAAGGTTCGGAAAAATTGATGGTGTCATTCATTGGTATGATCACCCAGGAATTAGTTATCGGTGAAAACCGTTTCTTTAACCTGGTACTGGAACGTAATTTGGAAGAACTAGGAGATGTTGTCATCAACGGATACTTTTCCCGAAAAGCGGAAAGCTATACCGGTACTGCTACAATTGCAAAACAAGCCGACCTGCAAAAAATGGGCGTTGACAATGTGGTGGAAAGTTTAAGCTTAATTGACCCTGCTTTTCTGATTCTGGAAAACAATGAGTTCGGATCGGATCCTAACCGGATGCCGGAAATCAACCTGAGGGGATCGGCTATATTAGATGCTCCGGGACTGGAGGCTGTAAGTCGCTCTAACCTAACGGGAAATCCCAACCAGCCCATCTTTATTATGGACAACTTTGAGACCACCCTGGAAAGGGTGATGGATATGGACATGAACCGGGTGGAGTCCATTACCATACTAAAAGATGCATCGGCAACAGCCATTTATGGTTCGCGTGCAGCCAATGGTGTGGTGGTAATTAAAACCATACAACCAAAAACTGGTAAGATGCAGGTGAGTTACAATGTAAATACCGATTTTTCCTTTCCTGATTTAGATTCCTATGACCTATTGAATGGACAGGAGTTGTTTGATCTGCAAAGGGAAATAAAAGCATTTCACTACGACGACTCAGAGAGATTTCAAACCTATGGGATTGAAAAATTGCTAGCCCAGGGTACGAATACCGATTGGTTGGCCCAACCCGTAAGAAATGCAGTAGGGCATAAGCATTCCTTAAATTTGATGGGTGGAGACGAGCGCATGCGTTATATGGTTGATTTAAACTATGCCGACAGAAAAGGAGTAATGAAAGGTTCGGATAGAGAAAATATAGGATTGGCTGTAACCCTTCATTATAACCTGAACGATAAATTTGTATTCAGAAACAGATTATCAGTAGACCGAAGCAAATCGACTGATTCGCCCTATGGCTCATTTGATACCTATGCCAGAATGCAACCGTATTTTCCAATTCAAGACGAATCTGGGAATACTCCTTCTGAATATACTTATTATAGTGATTATAGAAAACAAAGGAATCGTTATCACATTTATAACCCAATGTATGAGGCTAAGGTGGGTAATATCGATGAAGGTAAATATGTGGATATTACCAATAACTTTCAATTAGACTGGAATATAACCTCCGATTTTCGATGGAAAAACAGTATAAGTTATACATACATCAATACAAAAACCGATCAGTTTACCTCTCCAACTTCTCAGGAGTTTATTAATCTATCTGGGTACTATAACGAAGATGCAGGCTTTTACCGTTTTACGGATGAACAATATGAAAGATTTAATGTCAATTCTGTTCTAAGTTATTCAAAGGAGTTCTCAGGCCACTTTGTAAATATTTCAGCCGGATTTAATGCCATGGAAACAAGTAGTCGATTAAAGGGTTTTACAGCACAAGGTTTTGCTGATAGCGAATTGGCTGATCCTGCCTATGCCAAAGGTTATAAGATTGGCGGTGTGCCCATTACTGGTGAAGGAAAAACACGTTTAATGGGGGCTTTAGCCAATGTAAATTACTCTTACAACAATCGCTATTTATTCGATTTTTCGTATCGCCTGGATGGTTCATCTCAATTTGGTAACGAAAGCAAAACGGCCAACTTTTACAGTGTTGGTTTGGGATGGAACCTGCATAACGAAAGCTTCATGAAGGATAACACCATCATCAGTCGATTGAGGTTACGCGGAACCTACGGAGAAACCGGATCGGTCAACTTTGCGCCATACCAGGCCAAAAATATCGTAAACTATTACAAAACTGTTAGAAATACAGGATTATTGGGAACGTATCTAAAAGGAATTGGTAATGAAAATCTTAGGTGGCAGACCACAGAAAACAGTGAATTAGCAATTGAATTTGGTTTTTTTAACAACACATTCACAGGTTATGTCAACTATTATGAGAAAAAAACAGTGGATATGGTTACGCCTATTACCGCTCCCCCTTCGCTTGGATTTACATCCTATACCGGTAACCTTGGAGAAATAATGAATAAAGGTTTGGAGTTCAATCTAAGGGTGAACTTGCTAAAGCAAAAAGACTGGAGATGGAACGTATATGCCAACGGTGTGCATAATACTTCAGAATTATTGTCGATTGGTAGTTCTCTTGAGGAATATAATAAATATTCACAATCAAGCGGATTCACAGATAAAGAAAAAGAGGAGGATGATTACCATTTGGCTGGGGGAGGTCAAAAACAAGCCTCTCATACCTTTAGAACCCAGTTTGTAGAAGGAGGATCGAGAACAGCCATTTATGCAGTGCGCTCGTTAGGTATTGATCCAATGACTGGGCAGGAATTATTTCTTACTAAAGATGGGATTGAAACCTTTAACTGGGACACAGCAGACAAAGTAGTTGTTGGAGATGAAGAGCCAACCTTAAGAGGTACTTTCGGAACCTCATTTGGCTACAAACAGTTGGATGTTAACTTAACCTTTAGATACCAGTTTGGTGGCCAAGTGTACAATAGTACATTAGTTGATAAAATTGAGAATTCAAACAAGTATTACAATGTAGACCGCAGGGTATTGGAAGAAACCTGGAGACAACCCGGAGATGTGGTGCAGTATAAAATGAATGTAGATCCATCATACCCTTATAGTTACCTGGCAACATATACTGGAATAAGTTCACGCTTTGTTCAGGACTATGACCTCTTGGAATTAAGTGCTATTAATGTGAATTATAATTTACCAAAAGCATTTAGCCAAAAACTTAAGATGGAATCGATGCGCCTGTCATTTAATATGAACGATATTTTTTACTGGTCAACAGTTAAGAGGGAGCGAGGAACAAGCTATCCATACGCTCGTTCTTTCACACTGGGTTTGCGAGCTAATTTTTAATGTCTAAAATTAAAAACGAAAAAAATGAAAAAAATAAATAGATCCCTCATAATTATTCTGCTTGCACTAAGCCAGTTTTTTGTGGCATGCGAAGATTGGCTGGATGTGCAGCCGGCTGGTGATGTAGATTTAGAAGAACATATAAAAACAGCAGACGGTTACTTTAAAAGCTTAAACGGAGTGTACATAAATATGTCAGGTGTAAACTTATACGGCCACCAACTGATGTATGGTGCCATTGAAACGGCAGCTCAAAATAATTTCGATAATAGGCGAGGTCCCTATGATGATTTTAACTGGGAAGACCCGAAAGCAAAAAGCCTGATGGAAGCAATTTGGAAAGGTTTATACAATGCCATAGCCAATAACAATGTAATATTGGATAATATTGATGCCAATAAAGACCTGTTCCATGAGGACGATTATAATCTGATTAAGGGGGAGGCCTTGGCCTTAAGAGCATTTTTACATTTCGATGCTTTACGCCTGTTTGGTGAAGCTTATAGCGAAGCAACAGCTTCGAATGTTCAAATTCCCTATGTGCTTAGTTTTGAATTGGCACGTTACCCGCATCTAAGCATGGATAAGGTGTATGAGCAATTATTGATGGATTTGGATGAGGCGGAAAAACTACTTGAGACTTCTGATCCTATTAATCCTAAAAATGAAGGTTATGATGGCCAGTTGTTTAATACAAATAAAAGGAAATATAGTCTAAATTATTTTGCTGTATTGGCCTTAAAAGCCAGGGTGTGCATTACCAAGGGAGATAAAGAACTTGCCAAACAATTTGCCGAGAGGGTTATTGATGAATACACTTGGTCATGGGTGTCGCAGTCAGATTTGATTAGTCCTTCTTATGAAAATCGCGATATGCTGTTTAGTAGTGAGCTAATTAGCTGTTTAAATGTTCAAAAACTAGATGACTACCATACTGACTATTTTTTAGGGTTGAGTGCTGGATATACCCCTTTCAATGGCAGTGCCAATTATGCTGAGTTAATATTTGAAGTTACAAATCCCGGATTTTATTGGAAATGGGGAATGGATTGGGGAAATACACCAGGAAAAGGAGGTAATGATTATAGATACCAATATTTGATGAGAACCACTGAGGGAACTGGCGATAAACTGGTCATGTCTATAAAATACAGCCAGGTGAGAGATGGAAGTATACCCGGGAAACTTCGATATACAGCTGTGCCACTGTTGCGCGTGAGTGAAATGGTTTTAATTGCTGCAGAAGCTTGTTTAGGGGACGGAGCCGTAAAAGACATTCCAAAAGCACGAGCATACATTGAAGAGCTTTGGGACAACCGAGGTGTTATCCCGGAAGATTTGTCGGGAATGAATGAGCAGGAATTAATGAGAATTATAGAAAAAGAAATGCGAAAAGAAACCTATCTGGAAGGACAAGCATTTTATCTATTTAAACGATTGGGCTTAACTAAAATCGATCCTGCAATAAATAACAATTTAGCCATAGATGTCGACCCTGCCAGTTATGTGGTTCCACTTCCTGATAGTGAATTAGAATTTGGTAATCGATAAATTAATTAAAACATTAAAAGTTTATAAAAATGAAATTTAAATATATATACCTGGTATTAATGCTCTGTATCTTTTTGGGGGCATGTACTACCGACGAATTAATTGAGTATAGGGGTGATTCTTATATTTACTTTTTTCTAGATGAAGAAGTTAATCCCACGAGACCTGAGGAGGAACAAATTACCCTGGAAGCTAATTACACCTTTGTTTTTGAGGAGAATAATGTAAATACAAAGGAGTTTGAGATACCGGTACGCGTAAGTGGCTATATGTCGGATGCAGATCGTTCATTTACCATTGAAGTGGTGGACAGCATGACTACAGCTACTGAAGGAATGCATTTCAGCATCGACAATGCCAAACATGTAATTAAAGCAGGCGAAACCGGAGGTAAGGCAGTAATTAGCCTAAATCG
Source organism: Sunxiuqinia sp. (assembly GCA_965230765.1). Lineage (GTDB taxonomy): Bacteria > Bacteroidota > Bacteroidia > Bacteroidales > Prolixibacteraceae > Sunxiuqinia. The sequence goes on along the minus strand of CBDDLR010000002.1, from coordinate 1,058,349 downwards.
AACAGCTGATATGAAGGATTCTGTGTATACAGTTGGGATACGATTAATAGAAAGTGAAAGTTTTAAAGAAGTTATTCGAACCTACTATCAACTTTCAATTAGTGATCTCTTAACTCAACCCGATTGGTGGTATTATGAGGGTTTTATGGGTGAATTTACTCAACAAAAATGTTTGCATTGGATGCAGTATAACGATGTAACCGATGGAACTGACCCTATAGGTCATTTACATTATTTTTATGACGAAGGTGAAAGAGGTGCGATTCTTCAAGGTTTTATACGTTATTTACGCGACCATCCTGATGCACCGCTGTTGGATGAGAATGGTGATGTTATTTTAGAAACACTTTAATGGTTTATAAGATGAAGAATTTACTGTATATATTTTTAATGATTATTGTTCTTGGTGCCTGTACCGAGGATGATGGAAACTACGATTACATTGAACCGGGGGAAATAGATTTCTCTGCTATGCCGGATGCCATAGATGCCATGTTAGGTGAAAATTTAAGTATTAAAGGTGACATTCAAACCAGTGCAGACTTAAATGATTTAGAGTTCGTATGGTATACAATAGGAGATGCAGCTCCTAGAGAAATTGGTAAAAAAGATACCTTAAGTACAGAAAAAGATTTAAATATAACCGTATCATTACCACCAGGAGCGGGTATGAGGTTAAACTACCAGGTATATAATAGGAAACTGAATGTTCATTACGAAAAAATAATACGTGTTAATGTAGAAACAGCCTTCTCAACAGGTTGGGGATTTATTACCGATAAAGGTGATGCTACCGATTACTCATTTATCGCAGAACTTCAGGATACTGTTATATACTATAAAGATGCCATATCCTTAATTGATGGCGAATCAGTACAAGGTAAAGGGATTGAGTTATTCTATCATTGGTATGGTTATAGTGGGTCTGGTAATTTTAGTTATGCCATTATTTTAACCGAAACGGGAGGAAGTTATTACGATGCATATTCCTTACATAAGCAGCAGGATCTAATGGATCTCTGGAATTCTACCAATTATCTGGATTTGCCATTCACAGGTGCGTATATAGATTTTTATGCAAATACTTATTCAGATCCCTATTTGATAGCCAATGGAAAGTTATATCCTAAAGATAGTCGAAACATTGAGGATGGTTTTTGGGAGCTTCCGGTAGAAGGTGATTATGAAATCTCGGGGCCTATGGTATTGTCTGACAAAGAAAGGATAATCTTCTTTGATGCCAAAAATAAGAGGTATGTATTTACAGATCAGGATTATTATAATAAAGATGTTTGGACAATAAAAGAAATAAGCATTACAAATCCTGAAAACTATGCTTTTGATCCGGCCAATTTAAACAAAGATTTGGTATGGATGGCCAACAATGTCCCTTACGGGGAATCCCTTTATGATTATATAACTATCTCAGCGGTATTAAAAGACGATGAAGGCAAATTTTATATGCAAGTATTCTCAGATTCTTACTCTGATGGTTTTCTACCTTTGGTTGAGGAAGAGTTGCCTGCCGGAATGGTGGATGACAATTCGGTTTATGCTGTTAATGGCAATTACCCTTATAACTACATCAGCCAGGGTAATGTTGTTCATCGTTTTAATCGTAACACCAAAGCTTTTGATAGCAACTATATTGACAATCTGGAAGGAGTTATAACAGATATGTGTACAGATACTTATGGAGAAAGATTAGGAGTGGTAGTTGATAATGGTGCAGGTTCCAAAGTGGTAATTATTGATTTGTTGAATGGAGAAACTGTTTTAGAAACTTATGAATCAGCTGATAAAATTATCGACCTGAAATATAAGTATGATGTTAAGTAAGAGATGAAAGAAAGAGGATTATTCTTTGATAATCCTCTTTTTTAACCATGAATGTTTTAGTTAGCGAGAGGTAAGGGGGAGGTCAATAGTTAAATGTTGATTGAATATCCCGCCTTGTAAACAATATTAATTAACCACATGATGAAATTTATTATAACAATACTGATTCTGGCAAATTCTCTGCAATTTGCCTGTACTTCTCCAAAAGCAAGCGACAAGGTAAGTAAGCAAAGTAACTATGTTATTAGCGGAAAAATAAGCGGAATAGAGGGAGGTAAAAAACTCTACCTTTATAATAAGGAAAATAATTCTTATACAGATAGTTGTTTAATCCAAAATGGTGAATTTTCATTAAATGGTCAGCAGAACGATCCTGTTAAAGCACGATTATTGATCAATAATAAAAACGATAGGACCAAATTGAAATCTCTTTCATTTTACCTTGAAAATGCAGATTATCGCTTAATAACCACCTTCGATAATTTTGAAAATGCTCAATTGGAAGGAAATTCAAAAGCAAATAAAGATTTTATGAATCATAAGAATACGGTGGGTAAAGTAAATGACGAATTGCTTTCTCTTTCCAGATTACTCATTAAGTTAGAATCAGATGGCGAAGACACTGAAAAGACTGAAAAGCTTTATAATACAACTCTGGATAAATACAGAGCAATACGAAAAAAATACGTTCATGAGAATTTGAACACTTATCCGGCACTGGATATATTGCTTGATTACTTACAGATAAATGAACAGTTGAAAAAATTTGAGTATTTGAGAGATGTAATGCAACCTGAAATGAGTGATGATGAATTAAAAGCTTGCTATCAAAAGCTTTTTACAGAAATGAAGAATTCTTCAAAAGGAAAAGCACTGTATAATAGTTTGTATTTTCCTGATCTAATGCAGGGTGACCAATATGTTGAATTGGAGGATACTTACACTATGGATGGAAAAGCCTTTAAAATAGCTGACATAGAAACAGACTATGTTTTACTTGATTTTACCGGGATATACTGTGGGGCTTGCAAGAAATTCAATAAACAAATGAAACCCGAATACGATAAAATAAAAGACAAACTAACCATTGTAGCCTTTTATACCGATGCCGATAAAGAAGTGATTATCAAAAGCACTCAAAAGGAAAATATCAAATGGGTGGTTGTATCTGATTTTAAAGGAAGAAACAGCCCCAACATGAAAAGATACAAGGTAAATGGCATTCCTGATTTTTACCTTCTGGATAAAGACAGAAAGATAATAGAACATAAGGTTGGGGCTAGTGATGATTTTATAACGTATTTGGTAGACCTGAAATAAAAAGAGCCCGATGAGGTTTTCGCAAGGTTCTTTTTATACTCAATCACACCTTATAATCGAGCAATTGCTGGATATGTTCTTACACTTCCTAATAAAATTTATAAACTCAGACATTAGGTACAAAGCATGGAGTAGATCATCCTCGTATTGTGCCCTGAAATGATGCCTGATACTTGACTAAAAGAATGAAGATAACACTAAAAATAGCAAAGTTACAGTTGCTCAACTTGATGTATTCGCCCATATCCTGGGTGGTACTAACGATTTTTGCGTTGTATTCCGGTTTAAGCTTTACCGATAAGATGAATGAGCTTAATGAATGGATAAAAATGATGGGAAAGATTCAAGGTCCGATCACCAATCATATATTTTACGATTATGGCAATGGCTATTTTCCCAAGGTTCAGAATTTATTATTCCTCTTTATCCCCATACTAAGTATGGGCTTAATCAGTAACGAAAAGAACAGTGGTACCATAAAGCTGCTATATTCGTCTCCTCTTAAAATCCGATCCATTGTAATGGGTAAATACCTGGCCATGCTTTTTTATTGTGTTGCCGTAGTATTGGTTATGGCTATGGTGGTTCTCGGTGCCGGACTCTTTGTTCAACACATGGACTATGGCTTTGTTTTTTCGGGTTTGTTGGCATTCTTTTTATTGGTTTCTACTTATTCGGCCATTGGCTTGTTTATGTCCAGTCTTACTCGTTACCAGGTTATATCGGGTATTGCTACCATAGTCTTATTATTTGCACTGGACTACATCAGTAACTTGGGGCAAGAATCAACTATACTGGCTGATATCCTCAATTGGATGTCGGTATCCAGCCACACCGAGAATATGTTGTCTGGTAATCTTATATCCTACGATGTACTCTATTTTGTTATTGTATCGGTATTGTTTCTTGCCTTTACAGTTAATAAAATGAAGGCTGACCACTTGGGTAAAAAGGGCAAACTTAAAATGCAATTGCTATCCTTATCTTATTTGGTGATTACAGGTGTTCTAATAGCCTTTATTACCATGCCAAATCTAAGCTATTATAAGGATGTAACTGCCAATAAAAGACATACCTCTAATCAGGGAATTATTGACATTTATGAATCGCTGAATGAAGCTCCCCTGAATATTACAACATATGAAAATATGGTTTCAGCTAGTCAATTGCTACCTAAGAATAGAAGAGCTTACGCAAGGGGTTTTAATGGACTAAAGCGCTATATAAAAGATGTTAATCTGGAGTACCAGTTTTTTTATGCACCTACAAGAAGGGATTTATTTGAGGGCAGACATCATTAGTGTCCACTAAAAATTAAATAACGTTCTTTGAAACAATTGTAAATCTATACTTTATGCGACTTTTTTGAGCGTGACGATTTGAATCGATTAAGTTCGTGGATTTTTAGAATCACATGAACAACGGGAAATACGTTTTCGCTCAACTCATAAGTTTTTTGCCACAAAGGGTATTCGATAAATATGTTGCCAAATATTCGGGCAACAAGTATGTTCGACACTTTACCTGCTGGAATCAATTGCTTTGTATGATTTTTGGTCAATTGACCAATCGTGATAGTTTGCGCGATTTGATTGTCATTATTGACGCTCATCGAAGCAAAGCTTACCATCTTGGTTTTGGAAAAACAGTAACAAGAAGCAACTTGGCCAAAGCTAACGAAAAGCGCAATTACAGAATCTTTGAAGATTTTGCGTATTATATGATTGATTTAGCCAGAAAAAAGCTTGCCAACAATGATTTTGAAATCCAAGGGAAAGTTTATGCATTTGATTCTTCAACCATCGATTTATGTTTAAGTGTCTTTTGGTGGGCAAGTTTTCGTAAAACGAAGGGAGGGATAAAACTCCACACGCTTTACGATATAACCACACAGATACCAGCATTTATCCACATTACGGCAGCTTCGGTTCACGATGTCAACGCAATGGATGTTATTCCTTACGAAACTGGTTCCTATTACATTTTTGACCGTGGATATGTTGACTTTGAGCGCCTTTACCGAATAACAACACTTTCTGCATTTTTTGTAGTAAGGGCAAAAGCAAACCTGAAGTTCAACAGGATGTACTCAAATAAAGTTGATAGACAGTCAGGTCTGGTTTGTGACCAGATTGGAAAACTATCAGGTTTTTATGCCTCTCAAGATTATCCTGAAAAACTTCGGAGAATCAAATTCTATGACGCTGAAAGTAACCGCTACTTCGTTTACTTGACTAATAACATGGACTTGACAGCCGAAGAGATTGTGCTTTTGTACAAAAACAGGTGGCAGGTTGAATTATTCTTTAAATGGATAAAACAACACCTAAAAATAAAAGCATTCTGGGGTACGTCTGAAAACGCGGTCAGAATACAAATTTATTCCGCAATAATAGCCTACTGTTTAGTTGCCATTGTAGGTAAAGAGTTAAAAATTGAACGTTCAACCTACGAAATATTACAGATTTTAGGAATATCCCTACTGGACAAAACGCCTATAAATGAATTGCTTACAAATATAGATTACAAAAATGTCAAAGAACTAAATTATAACCAGCTGTCCCTCAGCTTATTTTAAGTGGACAGCACTGGGCAGACATAAAGATTTAAGTCCAAAACAAAAGTCCGATTTAATGTGTCGCTTTTTTAATGTGGACACCCTTGATGTAGTGGATTTTAACATATTATCTAAGGAAGAGAAGGATGCACTGAGAAACTATGATTTAACTTTTGGAATAAGAAGACGTTACGAGTACAAAGGAAATGTATCTTATTTTAGTGGAGTTAGAGATGATCCTCGGAGAGATGCTTCATTAAATGAATATGCAGCAACCATAAAGAAATTAACAGTTCCAGCACATCATGTTGTATTTATAGATGGCCATAAAGAACGCAGTATTGAGCGAGCCTGGGAATCGGATTGGAATCGTATGGCAGGCTTTTACGAGTACAGATATGCCCTTGTAAACAATGGATTTAATGTAAGTAAGATAAATCTTTCAGGTCAGGATATTCCATCTTTTACCGATATACTCGTAATAGCTGATCCTCAGCTAGCTTTTAGCCATGAAGAACTGCAAAAACTAAAGGCTTATGTGGATAAAGGAGGGAATGTGCTTTTTGCAAGCGAAGCGCGTTGGTCACAAATCACCAAGCCAATTCAGGATCTATTGGGCATTTCAATTAGTAGTACAGAGGTACAAACAATTGAAGGCAAAGTAACTGCTCCTGAATTCAAATCTTTTGGAATTAATAATGCATATTCTATTGAGCTTAATAGTTCTGCAAGTATAGAAACGAATACAGAACGTGGTTTTAAATCTAAAGCTGTATTGAGTGCCGATGGTAAAAACTTAATGTTAGCATTACAGCGTGAAATAAACGGAAAGCAACAGAAGATAATTGTATCCGGAGATGCTGATTTTGTATCGGATAAGGAAACCCTTAAAAACAAAAGAGTAATGGCTGTATTGCCGGGTGAGATGCTAAGCAAATCCATTTTCTATTGGTTGAGCAATGGCGACTATCCTGTGAAACTGATACCTAGAGTAGCCAAAGATAAAAATGCATCGTTAAGTAATGAGAAAGTCTCTCTATACAAGCTTCTTTACATCTGGATTTTTCCTTTTATAATCCTGTTTACTGGAGGATTTGTGTTTTGGAGAAGGAGACAAATGTAATAAACTAGCTATTAGCTATTAGGTGATAGCTGTTAGGTGATAGCTGTTAGCCCCCGATAGCTATCGGGGTAGCTTTTAGCTTTCAGTTCAACAAATAAACAGTTCAATAAATAAATAAATAAATAAAGACACAAGCCAAGATACGATGCTGAATTTTAACCATCAAGTATGTCATCTTTTGACTTTTGCCTTTATGCTTAATACTTAAATAGGATGTCCAACAAAATATTAGAAATTAAAAACCTGTCGCACCGTTATACTAAAAACTGGGCCATTTGCGACATCAATATAGAAATGCACTCGAACGAAATCCTTGGATTATTAGGATCCAACGGAGCCGGTAAATCAACCACCATGAACATTCTTTGTGGGGTGTTAAATCAAACCGAGGGCGAAGTATTCATTAACGGGATCGACCTTCGTAAAAGTCCGGAAGAAGCCAAAAAGAATATTGGGTTCCTGCCACAAAAACCACCGGTTTACCCTGATCTGGCAGTAGAAGAATACCTAAAACATACCGCACATCTTCGTTTTGTGCCGGAAAAAGAAATCCCTGCTGCTTTGGAAAAAGCTTTGAAAAAATGCGGGCTGACCCACATGCGCAAGCGTTTGATCCGTAACCTTTCCGGTGGTTATCAGCAACGTGTAGGTATTGCACAGGCCATTATCCATGAACCAAAATTGGTGGTATTTGATGAACCTACCACAGGGCTTGACCCAAACAATATTGCTGAAATCAGGCAACTGATCAAGGAAATTGGCGAAGACCGTGCCGTAATCCTTTGTTCACATATCCTACCTGAGGTGCAAATGATTTGTGAAACCGTTAAGATGATCGAAAACGGAAAACTGGTATTCTCTGATAGTATCGATGCCTTTAACGATTATGTAGAGCCGGATACTTTGTTTGTAGAAATGGGCAACCCGCCATCAATTGATGTTTTAAAAGCCATTGATGGCGTAGAGGAAGTAGAGCCTAAAAACGGAAACCAATTCCGTATGAAGTTCGATTTCCACAAAAATGTATCAGAAGAAATTATTAGCCAAAGTGTTAAAAACGATTGGAAACTAAAAGAAGTAGCCATCGAAAAGCAATCGCTTGATTTAATTTTTGCACACTTATCAGGGAAGGTAAAATAAAACGCTATTGGCTTTTAGCAATAATGTAAATAAGCTAACAGCTAGCAGCCAACAGCTAACAGCTGAAAATTATGAAAACAACAATAAGAATAGCAAAACTGGAACTCAACAACCTGTTTTTCTCGCCTTTGGCCTGGATAATATTGGTTGGATTTTCCATATATACGGCAAGTTCAATTTTTTCGACAATAGAACAGAAAGCATTTAGCCAGTACCTCTACGACAGTATATCTTACAGTTCGATAACTAAATTAGTCCTTACCAATCCAAAAAATGGGTACTTTTTTATGATGACCAAATTACTTATGGTGCTGATTCCCCTGCTAGCGATGGGGGTAATCAGTCGTGAGGCAAGTTCAGGCACTATCAAGTTATTGTATTCCTCACCCATCAAGTTAAGCAGTATTGTATTGGGTAAATTTATGGCGTTATTGTTTTTTGTGTGTTTGCTAACTGTAATTGCCGCTTTAGGAATATTAGCAGTTTACTTAACCGTAGGACTGGAAATGGAGATGGGAATTGCTATGTCAGCAATCATCAGTATGTTTTTACTGGGCGTTTCAATAGCTGCCATCACGGTATTTGTATCTACTTTCTCTGCCTATCCTATCGTTGATGCCGTTGCCACCATAGCAGTAGTATTTGGCTTCGACCTAATATACGGTTTGGTAAATGAAATACCTGTGATCAACGAAATTATGTTTTGGGTTTCGCCAACGGCTCAGGTGGCAGATGCGTTAAATGGTTTATTAACATCAAAAACAATTGGGTATTTTGTGGTATTAACACTGCTTTTTGTTTTACTAAGCATAGCTCGTATGCAGCTAATTAAGCAAAACCTAAAAGTGATGCGTTTAACACGACTAAAAATGCTGGGTATGGTAACGGCTGCTTTTGTTGCCATATATATATTAATTCAACCAGCCATGCTATGGTATACCGATACCACCAGTAACCAAAGTAACCGTTTATCTCCGTTAAGTATGGAACTGATGGAGCCCTTAAAAAAGGAACCTATTAAAATTATTACCTACTCAAACATACTCACTGAAGATGCCTATTCCTTTTTGCCTAAATATATACTTGCAGATGAGATCAATAGATTTTCAAAATATATGTTGGAATACCCTCAGATCGAATTTGAATATGTGTATTACTACAATGAAAGCATGAAAGATTTGTTTTTGCAAATGCAAAGGAAAGATCCGACAATGAGCATGGATTCTCTTATTGCCAAATACAAAAACACCAATAATTTGAGTGCCGAGATACTTTCGCTGAATGAATTGGCGCTAAGCGACGAGATAAAGAATGAGTTTGGTACAAAGACCTTTAGGATTTTGGAATCCAATGGTAAACAATCTGTTTTAATGACAAACTTTGATGATCCAATTGCAGACCCGATGGAAGCAGAGATCCTTACTGCTTTTTATGGATTAATACAAGAACCTGTGCAGCTTGGATATGCGAGAGGACATGGAGAAAGAGGGCTAACTGAAAGTATACCTGTTCTAACAGGTTATGCAAAACCCAATGCTCCGGAAAATTGGGATCGCAGCCTCAATTACTATACATGCAGGAGAGCCTTTGTCAATAATGGTTTTAAGGTATCAGATATTAAACTTGAGCAAGCAGTACCATCTGGAATGGATGTATTGGTAATTGCCGATCCTAAAGAAGCCTTTTCGGAAATTGAATTGACCAACCTAAAATCCTACATCGAAAGGGGAGGGCATTTGTTAGTGGCCGGCGAACCAGGCTCGCAGGATATCTTAAATCCAATAACTGAAGATTTGGGAATTACTTTTCAGGAGGGAATATTAGTCAACGACAATCCGTCCTATCCTGCAGATTATACTCTTGCTATGATCAATCATCAATATTTTGGAAAGGAGTTCCAATCATTAGCACATGTGCAGATGCCGGGGGCTACAGCATTAGCTATCGAAGAAAAGCCGGGATTTAAATATGCAAATCTATTAACAAGTAAAGCCAATGAAACCTGGATTGATTTGGAAGGACCCAATGAATATGGCGAGGCGATTTATCAGCCGGAGAGTGGTCATGAAAAAGCAGCCTTGCCCTTAATGGTAAGATTAGAAAGAGAAGTGAAGGGTAAAAAACAGTATATTATTGTTAGTTCAGATGCCGATTTTTTAAGTAATGGACGTTTGTCTACAGCTCCGGCCGGAATTAGAGTAGCCAATGGAAGAATGAGCCAACTATTCTCGCGTTTGTTTAGTAATAATGTATATCCATTTAACATCCCATTTCCTAAAGCAAGCGATGTAAAGGTTCAGATGGAATACGAGAGTATCGCTTATTTGAAATGGATATACTTTCTGCTGATACCGGGTATTTTCCTGGCATTTGGAATAAACATGTTGATGAAAAGAATGAGAAACTAAAAACATAAAAAGATGAAAAAACAGATTTTATTAGCAGTAGCCATTATTTTGCTAAGTGTGCAATCTTATGCAGAAGAAGTAAAAATAAATCTTCATGCTAAAGGAGATAAAGGAAAAACTATTGCTGTTGTTGTAGAGGGGCAGCAGTATGCATTTAAACTAAATGAAGAAAAAAAAGGAAGTGTTACCATTGATATAGAAAAGCCAACATGGGCACAATTTACCTACATGGGTGATGGTCTTTGGATAATTTTATATTTAACTCCTGGTAATGATGTTAACATTGATTTGGATGTGACAGGTTCGATGACTGGAATGCCTAGAAAGTTTTCTTATCCGGTAAGCGTAGAATGCCGGGATGGTGGTTTAACTGATTTTTTAATTAAATACCAGAGAGAGACTTCTCAAACGACTATTGCGCCTTTCGGTAAAGATGATATGGGGTCGAATGGCAATGAAAAAGCTGATCGGTTTGAAGAAATAGTAAAGTATTATAAAGATGAATTCAATAAATCAGGGATTTCCAAAGAATATAATACAGTGGGTAATGGATTTATAAAGTACCAGGTGGCATTTTCTTATTTAAGCTTTATTTTTGAAAGAAATAGAAATCAGCCTATTGTGTTGGATGATGACTATTATAAAAAATTGGAGTCTTTAATTGAGGAAGTACCGGAACTGATGGGTATGAAGAATTATCATGACTTCTTAAGATATGGTGTATTGTATAAATACAACAGAGGTGATCTTAAACCCATTGAATACTATACAAAAGCCGCCAAAGAATTGGCTCAATTCAAAGAATCTACATTAAAAGTTGAACCAATTTCCACCTATGTATACGATTGTATCTCAAGTTATGGTATTCAGGGGACAGAAGAGTTGCAAAAAATATTTTTGGATCAAACAGATGACCCAAGAGCGAAGACGTGGTTAGAAAATGTTGTGGCACAGTACTCGGCATTAGAGAAAGGGGCTCCTTCGCCAACATTTAATTACGTGGATATTAATGGCAAAATGGTGTCACTTGAGAGCTTAAAAGGAAAGTATGTGTATATCGATATGTGGGCTACCTGGTGCGGCCCATGTAAAGCAGAAATACCTCATTTGGCAAAACTGGAACACGATTATGCCCATAAAAACATTCACTTTGTAAGTATTTCAAACGATGCGCCAAAGGATAAGGAGAAATGGAAAAACATGGTACAAGAAAAGAGCATGGGGGGTATTCAATTATTTGCCAATGGGGATGAGGAATTTGCTATGGCATATAAGGTCGAAGGTATTCCGCGTTTTATTTTAATTGATAAAGAAGGAAATATTGTTGCTTCTGAAGCACCAAGACCATCAAATCCAAAAACACGTGAGCTGTTTAATTCTTTGGAAGGATTGTAGGCATACTAAAAATACGAGATCTATACCAACACGAATGTTCAAATTAAAATTTCACTCACAATCATTCTGAGAGTTGAAAAGAATTATTTAGTTGGTTGAGTTTGAAGTGAACACATTTGGGAGAGGCTGCGCTATTATTTCTTTAGTATCTGCTTTTAAATTTTAGAAGATTTAGGTTAGATGGTACTTTCCTTTATATTTGGTCTTAGGAAAGTATTTAATTTGATTAGTTGGTAAGGAGCAAGCAGGTAAGGGGGCTTGCTCCTTATTCAATGAATTAACTCTAATACAATTCCATTATCCCTAAAGGGAATGGTATTTTTCTTGTATTTGGAATACACATAATGATTAAAAGGATGAGAAAATAAATTAAAATTTCATAATATGAAATCATTTGATAACATAAAAATACTGGCAATTCTTTTATTGCTAATAGTTGGCTTTAAAGGGAGTCATGTTTCAGCTCAAGATAAAGAAATTTGGGAGTTTAAAGTGTTAATTGGTGTAGAGTCGCGCACTGCCAAAGAATATGGTGATGTAAATGCTCTAAAAAAGATAATGAAAACTGTATTTGATACAGTAAACCATAAGTTTAATGCACCTGATGTATTTGATGGAAAATTTAAGTTTATCGCAGATTCTGTTTATGTTTTTACTGCAGACAATAGAATGGCTCGGAATAGGTGCTTTAAGCCTCATCCTAATCATCTAATACATGTAGTAGTTAATGGCTACGATACCGGTGGTGGATACTATGGAACACCTCACAGCGCTATTTACCATGCCTGGGGAATGGAGCAGGATGGAGGGCCGTTCGCCACAAAAGCGGTTGATGGTATTGTTCATGAATTCGGGCATGCAAGAGGTGCAATTGATATTTATGCTTGTAAAGTAAGTAAGGATAAAAATCCTGTTAATAATGAAGGGTTTAAAGGGCCTGAAAGTATCATGAATTATTGCTATGGGGCAACAAAATGGGACGATCATAGCCGTGCAATTATTAATAAAAGTGCAGATTCATCTAATTCTCTTCAATTAAAAGATTTATTCCCGAAACGAATTAGGATTTCAGCAACTCACAAAAACGGTAAAAGTATAGATGGTGCTCAAATAAAATTTTACCCTGTGAAATGGTATTCCTACACTGTTATTGAGGAGCCTATAATTGAGGAATCCTTAAATTCAAAAGGAGAGCTTTCTTTTGATTTAGAAAAGAATAATCCAATGATTGTGGATAAGAATACACCATTTGATGCCGGAGGGAGTAATAATATGTATTTCAATATGCTTGTTGAGTTAGAATATGACACGAAGTTATACTATAAATGGATGCCAATATTTGAAGTTCAGAATGCAAAGCTTGTAAAGAATTCTGATGAATTTACTTTGAACTTTGTGATACCTGTTGATGAAGAGAATTATTAGCGGCATAAACGAATTTGCTAAGTACTTATAGCCAATGCACACCTGCGGATTTTAGATTGTTTTTGGCATATTCAAAATCGATAGCTGAGAAAAACAAAGAAAACAGAGATACAAGGATATAAAGAATATTTAATTGATCTTCATCTATATGTCTCAATATCATCTTGAGTAATGAAGAGCTTAGCAATTTTATCGATTAATGCTCTGTCCATGGCCAATTCCAATCATGATATACTATACGCCGGTACAGGCGAAAGTTTTCCGGGAGGCTCACGAAGTCACGGAAACGGCATTTGGAAATCAGAGAATAGGGGAGACAACTGGACACAATTGGCAAGCACAGCTACCGATGAAAACTTCACTTACATCAACCGAATATTTGTGGATCCAGTTGATGCTGATATTGTGATTGCTGCTACACAAAAAGGCATTTTAAAATCAGTAAACGGGGGAACTGTCTGGACAAAGGTTTATACCAGTTATTATGGGGTCGAAGACCTGGCTGCCTATCCATCAGCCCGGGATACCATCTATGCCGGAGAGCATTCAACAGGCATAATTCGTAGCATTGATGGATGCGACAGTTGGCAGTTTTTTTCAAATGGATTAGATGTGGGCGATCGACATGAGGTGGCCGTATCACCGATAGATAGGAACTGTGTGTTTGCCAGTGTCAATTATTCTTCAGAACGCTCGGAAGTCTATTTCTCGAACGACAATGCCAACAACTGGACAAAATTTGATGATGATCAGAACTTTTTGGGTGGACAAGGAAAATACGATAATTCGATCGAAGCCCATTCATTTATCGACAGTGTAGTATTTGTTGGTGGGGTTGATTTATGGAAAGTGACTTTTAATAAAACCAATCCATCCAAAGTTTATTTTGGACAAAAACAAAATGTATCAGATGCTTATCGAGAGCATGGAGGCAGCAACAATTACAATCAGAGTTTTGGATTTGGAACGACTAAAATCCCCGGCTTACATCCGGATCATCACAATCTTACTATGATTCCCTCGGATGATGGAGAGAATTTCAGAATAGTAGATGGGAATGATGGCGGTGTTGCGGTATCGGAGGATAAGGGGGTTAGCTTTACCCAAAAACCAAATAACTATATCACCACCCAATTCTACGGGGTAGCCAAACACCCCACTGCCAATGAATATATTGGGGGCTTGCAGGATAATGGCACCTGGCAGTCAAAGAGCAATGAAGATGCTTCATCGGCCAGTAACTACTATTATCGTATTGGAGGTGATGGCTTTGAGTGTTTATGGCATCCTACAGAACCCAATAAGATATTAGGAAGTGGATATTACAATGATATTAGACGATCAACAGACGGAGGGCAGTTCTGGTCTACAGTACAGGGGATTACCGAAGAAGATGGACCTTTTATCACCCGATTATCCCACTCACCTCAAAATCCCGATGTCGTTTTTGCTGTGGGTAATCGTGGTGTGTATAAATCTACCGATTTTGGAGCCAATTAGTCGATGAAAACCATATCATCATCATGGTCATCAGTAGTAACCAGCCAAGCATAATGTGGAGGTATCTTTAGCCAATCCAAACATAGTATGGGCTGGTTCCATGTTGAACTCATTAGAGATAATTCACGTATCAACAGATGAAGGAGAGACCTTTACAGCGGTTAGCCAATATGCAGATAGAAGCATGAATGTTTCGATAAGTGGAATCGCCACACACCCTCAAGAAGATTCAACGGCTTATGTTTTGTTCTCTTTAAGTAAATCTCCTAAAATATTGCGAACAAAAGACTTAGGTGCAAACTGGGAAGATATTTCAGGTTTCGGTACAAGGGAGGAAAGTATCAATGGTTTTCCAGATGTAATTACCCATTGTTTATTGGTATTGCCACACGAACCATCAACCCTTTGGGCAGGCACCGAAATTGGTTTGTTCGAATCGACCGATGATGGGGCATCCTGGCATGCTGTAGATGCTAATTTACCACCTGTTTCGGTTTACGATATGCACATCGTAGGCGAACAGGTAGTTATTGCTACCCATAGCAGGGGGATTTGGAGTGTGGATTTCCCCCGAATTACAGACGTGGCAACAATGGTTGAAAAATCAACTGATTTTAAGGTTTATCCTAATCCATGTAAAGAAGAATTCAATCTTCAACTTCATACGAATACGAAAGAATTTTCCTTGGAGATTTTCGATTTGAATGGGAAAAAAGTCTATCACAAACATAGACAAAACTTCGGTGTAAATAAAATTAGGACAGAAACATTTAAACCAGGTTTTTACATTGTGCGTTTAAGCATTGATGGGGAAGTCCTTACCAAGAAAATACAGGTGCTGTAAATGGATTGCATAAAAAAATCCCGCTGAAAAGCGGGATTTTTACTATCAGTTTTTAAACGCGTTAAATGTCTTCAAATTCAACACTGGTATAATCACTTTTTGGAGTTTCAGTTTCTTCAGAAACCTCCACCTCGTCGATTATTTCAGCACTTTCAGCGGGTTCGTTACTTCTAATGAAGTTAATCACTTCACTTAATCCATCGGAGAATTTTTCAAAATCTTCCTGGTAAAGGAATATTTTGTGTTTCTCGAAGTGGTAGTTACCATCCTGATCAAATCTTTTCTTGCTTTCAGTAATGGTGAGGTAGTATTCATCTTTGCGGGTTGATTTTACATCAAAGAAATAAGTCCGCTTGCCAGCTCTTACAGCTTTCGAATAAATCTCTTGTCTGAACTTGCTGTCAACTTCTTTCTTTTCTTCCTTTTTTTCAAAGCCTTCCATCTTGCTCGTTTTAAGTTATTTCCATAGTTTCTTATTCAAAAGTATAAAATAATTTTGAATAATGTAAAATTGTATTAAACAGTTCCAGAGTTAACCTATGTTCGTTTGGTGCTAATATAGCTGTTTATGGGCAATAGCTCAGATAGTTAAGTAATAATGAAATGTTAAACATAGGTTAATTGCCAGCCTTGTAATATTTTAACGCTTCAGGCATAATTTCGTTCATTGCTGCTATCCTTTTTGTGTCAACCGGGTGAGTGCTTAAAAACTCAGGTGGCTTTTGTCCTCCCAGTTCAGACATACGCTGCCAAAAAGCAACTGCTTCCCGCGGATTGTAACCAGCCATAGCCATGAAGATTAATCCCAGTCTGTCTGCTTCGTACTCGTGCTTTCTGGAGTAAGGAAGCATAAAACCTACCTGCGAGCCAAGACCGTAAGCCGCAGCAAAAAGAGCTTGTGTTTCTTCTGGCTTTTCCTTTATCGCTTCACCCAATGCAATACCTCCCATTTGAACGATCAAACCATGGCTCATACGTTCATTCCCATGACGGGCAACGGCATGTGCAATTTCATGTCCCATCACAACAGCAATGCCTGCCTCAGTTTTTGTCAATGGTAAAATCCCGGTGTAGAAAACTACTTTTCCTCCGGGCATGCACCATGCGTTCGGAACATCATTTTCAACTAAGTTAAATTCCCATTGAAAATTTTGCAAGTAATTTTCATAGCCATTTTCGTTCAGGTATTTTTCAACGGAAACAGCAATTCGGTTACCAACTCTCTTCAATGTTTCAGAATCACTTTTATTCGTTGCAAGTTTGTTCTCTTTTAAGAATTGGTCATAGTTGGTAAGGCTCATGCTCACCATATCTGATTCGGGCAACAGATTAAGTTGACTTCTGCCAGTAAGAGGTACAGTGCTGCAAGAGTTTGTCAGTAAGGCTAGTGTGATTACAAAAGCTAATATCAACGTAGAATTAAGGTGTTTAATGATCATGTGCTTGGTATTTGATTGTTTATATTTCCTAACAAATAACTAAACTAAACGATTAGGGGGAATTATTCAAGTCAAATAAACGATAAAATAAGAGGCTCTCCAAAAAGTACCTTATCTGCACCTTCAACGACTTTTACCCTTACATTCCCTAAAGGGAAGTTGTTGAAATTCAGGTTCCCTTTAGGCTTAGGGAAAAACTGAATTTCATGAAATACACAATTATGCTTACTTTTTGGACATACTCTTTTTCTGAAAAACTTCAACTATTTTTTTCAAATTTTTACGATCGTTGAATTATATGTTTCGTTTTCAGTATAAACCTTTATTACATACGTTCCAGGATTTAGCCTTGATAGGTTAATACGATTTGCACTTACATTTGTCTCATTTACAATACATTTCCCATCCATGTCAAAGATCTCTACTTGATTGATCCTGGAACTCAAATTAGGAATATAAAGTATGTCGGTTACCGGATTAGGGAAGAAATCCAGTTTTTTATTTTTTTTTTAATAGAAGTCGTATTATCAATATTTACTTCCATTGTAAAATCATTATTTTTTAGCTCAAAATCGCCAGATGTGATAATTTCCCCATCAAGCTCAATATTGAAATTATAGGTGTTATTATTTGGCAACCCAGTAAAAGCTACCTTCCCATCTGTCCAGGATATTCTGTCTCCTTGTTCTGGAATAGACAGCTTGGCATTTTCAACGGGAACCCCATTTTGTGAAATGGCTATCGTTACTTTAGAGCAACCATCCTCATATTTAAAATTGAACCTGTCAGAACGCTCATGGCTCAGCTCCATCAGATTCAACATTTTTAGTGCCGTATCCGGGTATTGTGCCGAGATATCCGTTGTTTCCGAAATATCCTGATCCAGATCAAAAAGTTTTACACTTGTGTTCGGATTGTTCTTCATGGAGTACTGAACTGCTTTCCACTTTCCACTACGAACTGCCCTGCGCCCATTTTTTTCGTAGAATTCCCAATATAAATAATCATGTTTTTTCTGAACAGCTTCACCTTTAAGCTCGGGCAAATAAGAAATTCCGTCAACACTTTCAGGTACATCAACTCCGGCAATTTCAGCACATGTAGGCAAGAAATCCCAAAAGCTCGAAATATGGTTTGAAACTACACCTTCTTCAATGGTACCTTTCCACGAAGCAATATGGGGAACCCTTATCCCGCCTTCGTAGAGGTCTCTTTTAATTCCCCTGAAATCACCGTTGCCATTGAAGTAAGTTGGATCGCCCCCGCCAGCGCTATGAGGTCCATTGTCGCTTGTGAAAATGATCAAGGTATTTTCAGTCAACCCATAATCTTCCAGCTTTTGAACAATGTCGCGAACCTGGTAATCTAATCTTGCCACCATTGCAGCAAATGTAGCATGGCATTCTGTTTGAGAAGCATAGCCGGTCACCGATGTGCCAGGGCCGATATAATCTTTCCCATTTACACTTTTTTCAGGAAGAAGTTTTCCTCTAAATGACTGAATTATTGAGTCCTCAGGTACCAGCAATTCGGCATGTGGAATACAATAGGGTAGGTACAGGAAAAAAGGTTCAGAGTGATGATCATCAATAAACTTTAAAGCTTCTTCATGAATATAATCGGCTGAGTAGGTTACGGTATTTAGCCAATCGTTTCCTGGCAAGAAGATTTTTTCTCCATTTTTGATAATGTAATCCGGATAGTACCTGTGAGCCCTTCCTTGATCAAGATACCCCACAAATTCATCAAAGCCTTGTAGGTTGGGTTCTCCTTCCGAACCCAGTTCTCCAACTCCCCATTTGCCAAAAGCACCAGTTGAATATCCAGCCTGTTTCATTATTTCTCCAATACTTACCGTTTCATCTTTCATCGCTGCCTTTGCATTCCCGCGTACATCAGTATGTCCGGTATGTTGACCAGTTATTAAACAAGAACGGGAAGGGGCACAAACCGTAGAACCAGAATAGTGCTGAGTAAACCGCATTCCATTGGTTGCCAGCTTGTCGATGTTTGGCGTTTGAAATTTTTCCTGACCGTAACATGACAAATCGCCATAACCCAGATCATCTGCCAGGATATACACAATGTTCGGTTTATCTTGCGAATAAAGCTGATTGCATAAGCTCAGCGTAAGAATTAATAGAGGTAAAAATAAAGTTTTCTTTTGCATAATATTTTCCAGTGTGAAGTTCTAATTCACAATAAATTTTTTACTCTTTGTCGTTCCTTCTTCTGTAACCTGACTTAAATAGGTTCCCTTTGGAAATCCTTTCGCACTAAGCCATAAATAAGTTTCGTTAGTATCTGTCTGATAGTACAATTTCCCTAATGTGTCGAAAATCTTAATTTTTTTTTTCGATCTGCTGTCGAACGCAAAATTGATTTGATCTTTAACAGGGTTTGGGTAAATGCGAAACGAATCGTTACTTTCAACTTTTTCTATTGAAGTTGTAATACTGTTTACCCGTATATTGTCTATTATCAGGTCAACTTCTTCAATGACGTTCCTAATAAAATACACTTTGAATTTGTATTTATGCTCTGAAACTTCCAACGAAGGCGTAAATTCAAAATTGGTGTCAGTACTTGTTGTCTGTTTTGATTCTTCAAAGTACTTTTCTCCATTTCTGAATACCTTCAGTACAACTTTTTCAATTCCAGTTTTTAAACGATTACCACTGATAGGCACAACAATGTTATCTCCCGAAATTGTAAATACTGAATCTGCTTTTGGTTTTTCAGTATAAGATAACAGTGCTTCAAATCCAGGATTTGGAGTTGTTGGCCTGGGGGCATTTACCTCTGTTTGCCAGTCATGCAATTCTTGTAGCAGACTAGCAGTCGTGTCGGGTAAGTACTCCGCAAAGTCATTTTCTTCGCCCTCATCATCCTTTAGGTTGAAAAGTTCAACGTTTCCGGTTTCAAAGTATTCAATAATTTTCCAATCGCCTTTTCTCATTGAAGAAGAAGGGGTACAGCGCCATTTTTCATAAATTGATGACTTCCCTTCCAGATAATGAGGCGCATGCCAAAATAGCCTTTCCCGCTCTATGTTCCCGGTTTCTTCAAGGATAGGAAGAATACTTACTCCATCTAAAACTTTGTCTTCAGGCAATTCAATTTCCAAAAGATCAACAAAAGTAGGGTAGAAGTCTGTACAAATAATAGGTTCGTCAGATACCCTACCCGCTGTAATTTTAGCTGGCCAACGAATAGCCATTGGTTCTCTTATACCAGCTTCGTACATCATTCCTTTCGTTCCTCTTAACGGAAGCATATCAGTTGTCGAGTTTATTCCACCGTTGTCTGATGTAAATATCACCAGTGTGTTATCACTTAAGCTTAGTTCATCCAATTTATCCAGGATTTTGCCAATTCCCTCGTCAGTGCTTTCAATCATTGCCGCAAACTTTGGACTACGAGGGCTTAAATTGTTTGGAAGAATATTATCATATTTTGATGTTAAATCAGCTTTTGCCTGCAGTGGAGTGTGCACTGCATAATGGGGCAAATAAAGGAAAAAGGTAGTATCCTTGTTTTCTTCAATAAACTTTATTGCTTCATCATTTAACCTGTCTGTTAAATACTCCCCGGTTGGTCCATCAGAAATATCCGAGTTCTTATATGGACTGAAATAACTTTTGGGAGCGCCAGCTTCGTTACCGGCAATGTTCACATCAAAACCTTGTCCGAGAGGGCCTGTTAGGTTTCCTTCGCCTAAATGCCATTTACCCATTGATGCATTTACATAACCGGCACGTTTTAATGCTTCAGCCATTGTGAATACATCTTTGTTGAGTATGGTTGTATTGGGTGTTGGAATAACCCTTCGGTCTTTTGATTTACCTCTGCTGGATGATTTGACCGTGTAAACCCCATGGCGTGGAGTATACATGCCACTAATTATACAAGCTCTTGAAGGCGCACAATTAGAAGCATTGGCGTAAGCATTTGTAAATCGAATCCCTTCAGTAGCAATTCTGTCAATGTTGGGGGTTTGGTAGTATTCATTACCATTGAACCCAACATCTTTCCACCCCATGTCATCAATTAAAATAAATATGATGTTGGGTTTCTCCTGCGCTTTTAACACTGGGTGAACCAATGAAAAAAGCACAAAAGAAACTGTTATCAATTTTAAGAGTCGTGTATTGAATAATGTCATAGTCAACGTTTCAATTACCAACCCGGATTTTGATCCAATGCAGAAGCATTTGCAAGTTCTGAATGTGGGATTGGGTACAAATACATTTTACTTTCAAAAACTCTGTTTTCAACAGTCTTTAGTGAATAATTAAATGTACTATCCTGGTTCATGGCTATGTCAACGCCCATAATTGGTGCACCTAATGTTGATTCAGCAATATTCCATCTTCTAACATCCCAGAAGCGGTGATCTTCAAATGCCAATTCCACCCGGCGTTCATTTCTAAGTTTTTCCCTGAATTCAGACTGATCAGCAGCCACAACATCTGGTTGTCCAGCACGGCTTCTAACCTGGTTAATTGCTTCGCGTGCAGTTAAACCATAAGCACTAGGATCAGCATCAGGCCCATGCAATTCATTCATTGCTTCCGCATAGTTCAATAGAACTTCGGCATATCTGAAATAGAACCAGAAATGTTTTTCCTTTTCATCTTTTAGCAGATCAATCTCAATATTTACACCTTTCTTTAGATAATATCCGGTATATGTTCCAAAATAATCTTCCTGATTTGGACCGTCTAAACCGCCATTGTATGTTTCTACTTCACGTTCGGCCATGCTCATCCCATTATATATTACTGATGCGTAGAACCTGGCATCCCTGTTTTCATAAGGATTCGAAGCGTGATCAGGATTATTCCAGCTAAACGAAGACCCATCTTTCATTTCGTAGGAGTCTACAAGATTTTGAGAAGGGTTGGTTTCACCTTTTCCATTATAGAATCCAATAGGGAAATTATCTTTTTCAAATTCGTTTGAAGTTCCTTTGCGTTGGTCAAAAATCACTTCTTTATTTGATCGGTGCAAACCGTCTCCAGGTGTGAAAAGTTTATCATAATCAACCCCTGAAAGAGTATAGTAGCCCATATTGATGATTTTTGCTGCATTTGAAGCACAACTATCGTAATAGGCATCATATGTTCCGGATGGATTATTTAATGCACTGGCAGCGTACAAATAAGTTCTGGCTTTAAGCGCATATGCAGCAGCATCAGATGCACGTCCCCTGTCTGAACTACCACCAACATTCACATTGTCAGCTGAGATGTCAATATACCCAGGAAGATATTTAATGGCATCATCACATGTGGTAGCAATGTAGCTTACGCATTCGTTGTAAGTGTCACGTTGTACGCCATCTAATTCACCAAGACCTACTGTATTTTCAAGGATAGGTACTCCGCCGTATCGCTTAATTAGTTCAAAATAGAAGAATGCTTTTAAAAATCTTGCTTCACCTCTGAATGCCGTTAATTTGTCAAAGTTTACCTGCCATAAAACCTGATCGTTTATGTCATTTTGCAAGGTCGCAGTATCAGCAGATTCAATAAACATATTTGCGCGGTGGATTCCTTTGTAGTTCCTTTCCCACGCATCATCAGGATTATTAAATCGTCCCCAGCTTCCGGTATTGAACCTGGATACATCACTGAATCGGTTTGCGTGTTCAGCATCATCTGTAGCAGTAGCTAACATTGCACCATCAACGTGATTGTAGTCATGAGGAACCTGGTCGTATACAGAAGCCATGTAGCGCTTAATGTAATCAAATTCGCTCCAAATCAAGTCGTCTGTATATACCTTTTCATCATCAAATTCAAGGTAATCGCAAGCACTAAACAATCCCAGTGTGATGATTGCCCCAAATACTATTATTTTGTTTTTTATATTATTCATTGTCCTAATTTTAGAATTTAACGTTTAAGCCAATGTTATACGATTTAAGCATTGGATAACCACTTGTAACCTCTGGGTCAAGGCCTTCCACGTTGTCTATAACAAACAAGTTGTGACCACGTAGATAGATATTGGCAGCTTCAATTCCAAGAACTCCCAAAGTCCTTTTCGAGAAATTGAATCCCACTTCAGCAGTTCTCAGACGTACGAAGTTTCCATCTTGCTGATAAAGTGTACTTTCCCGGTAGTTGTTGTGATTGTCAGATGCCGACAGTCTTGGAAGTTTTGCTGAGTTGCCTCGTTCCTGGGTCCAATAGTTATCAGCAGCAAATTGAGATATATTGTCGTAGCCTGATTTTAGAGGGCGATAAACTACGTTACCTTCAAGCATTAGGCTTCTACGTGCATTTCCATCAAAAAGTACACTTGCATATATGCCTTTGGCTTCTGCTTTAATGTTGATGCCGTAATGTATTTCAGGAACTCCATGATATCCAATTGCAGTAATATCAAAGTTATCAATCTTGTCATCGGGAGTACCATTTGGACCACTAATGTCTTTGTATTTTACATCACCTGGCTGTACAGGAAAGAACGTATTTTCAGCACTGTTGAGAATATCATTTTGATCAGCATAAAAACCATCAGCAATCAAACCAAATGTTTGGTCAACAGGATGTCCAATTTTGGAATATGTTCCATTTGCAGCTTCATATCGCTCTTTGATTTCACTTTGTGCAAAACCAATATTCGCATCAACACTAAGCTTAAAGGAATCCGAGAATTTATTGCTGTATTTAAATGTAGCATCAACACCTCGATTGTTTACTTCCCCAAAATTCAATCTTGGAACAGTAATCCCAATCATATCGCTTTCAATGTTATCAATTGATTGAAGGATATCTGTTCTTCTTTCGCTAAACAAATCAACGGTGAGGTTTAGCTTTTTATAAAGAACCATGTCAAATCCTAGGTTTGCCTGGTAAGCTTTTTCCCATTGAGCATCAGGATTTGCGATGTCTCTTTCAAATAAAGCAGTTATCGCATTTAGATCGCCATATTGATATTTAATGTCTTTATTATTACTATTCTTACTATAGTAGTCTCCTAAGTACATAAATCTTCTATACCCGTCGAGCAGGTTATTGCCCACCACACCAAAGGATGCACGTACCTTCAGGTAGTCAATATTTTCGCTGTCTGAAAGAAAACTTTCCTCTGAAGCAATCCATCCTAATCCAATTGAAGGGAAAAATCCATACTGTTTGTCGGGATTAAAAGCGTTATTGCCATTGTACGCAGCAACCAGGTCAACAAAGTATTTATCGTTGTTAGAATAACTGACTTTACCTGCAACTGATTGATATCGATATGGTTCTGCTGAATTTCCATATACAATGTCATCGCTTTGGTAAAGCAATGTGGCATTTATACTCCCATTATTCAAATCTTTATTGTATTGCAACATTCCCCTGAAGTTGACGGAATGATCCTGGTCTGTGTTCCGCTCTTTATACTTTAATGGTTGAGTTTGTCCGTAAACAATGTAGCCCAAACTGTCTGCTCCGGTTGATGATATTAGCACTCCAGGTTCAGCAACTGAAAACGAAGCTTCAAAGTTCTCACGAATACTGAAATAAGACATGTAGTTTACTTCAGCACTGGCTGAGAGTCCTTTTAAAATGCCGTCCAGTTTTTGATCTAGTTTGAAGCTGGATGTAAATGTCCGGTTATGTTGATCATCGTATCCTTTGGAAGTTACTTGACCCATTGGGTTGTTGCGGTATCTGTTTGAACCACCAAAGCTTCCATCCTCATTAAACATGACATAGCGATTGGCTGGTGATTCATAGATATTGTCAATTATCTTACCTACTCCTGACTGCGGATCATTTCTATCCTCCATTCGTCCACCAATACTAAGGTGCAATGAAGTATTTGGGTTTAAAGTTATATCGACATTCGATCTAAAGTTTATTCTACTAAAAGAATTACCTGTACTGTAGTTATTGTTTGTTTCAGCATGATCAATTAACCCGTCGGTGTACATATAACCAGCTTTTGCATAAAACCTAACATTTTCATTACCACCAGTAGCTTCTGCGCTAAAGTTGTGGTATTGAGAGTTTGATCTTAGCATTTCATCAACCCAGTCAATGTTTGGGTAACTGTAAGGATCATTGTTGTTCGAATAATTTTGGATGTCCTGCGAAGAATACCTTGGAGCCAGACCATCGTTGGCAAGTGCTTCATTGACCATTGTCGCATAACCAGCAGAACCAACAAATTCAGGTAATTCGGTTGGTGACATTATCCCGGATTCGGCCGAGAATGAGAATTTTGTTTTTCCGGGTGTACCTCTTTTAGTTGTCACCAGAATTACACCGTTTGCAGCTCTCATTCCATATAATCCTGTGGCAACTGCATCTTTTAAAATAGAAATACTTTCTATTTCACCTACACTCAAATGAGCAAAGTTTCCTTCGAACCCGTCAATGAGTATTAGTGGGGCATTGTCACCGAATGTTCCTTTACCTCGGATGTAAAAGTTTAAGCCGTTACTTCCTGGTTCTCCGCTGCTAATTGTTGTGGTCAAGCCAGCAAAACGTCCTTGAGTAACGTGGTGTGTATTGGTCACACTATTGGAGCCAATCACATCAGATGTTATTACATCAATTGCACCAGTAACAGAACGTTTGGTTTGTGTTCCGTATGCAACGTTAATTATTTCCTGCTCATCAGTTGTACTTGCAATGATAATACTGTCAGTTTGAACAGTTTCACCATTCAAAGAAGAGAGTTTATTCTTCTGTTTAGCAGCCAGGTTTTGTGTAAATACAACCAGGAAGCATAATACAGTTATTGGTATCGTTATTTTTTTCATTGATATCATAGATAAAAGTTTAGCTGGTTAAAATCCTGGATTTTGAATTAGTCCAAGTCCTTTTTGTATTTCGTAGTCCGGGAATGGCATCAAATAAAATTTGTCATTCCATGGTACGTATTGCCTGTCACCAGGAACTTCAGCAATCTCGTAACCACCGTCTGCACTACGTTTAACACCAATTTTTGTCTTGTGAATTTCTTCACCTCGTAACCAGCGTTTTAAATCGAAGTATCGTTGATCTTCAAAAGCAAATTCAACGGCTTTTTCCCTGTAAATAGCTTCACGCATTTCATCCTGTCCTAATGAAGGTATGTTTGGCATACCAACTCGTTGTCTTGTTTTATTGATATAAGTTGTGATATCACTGTGACCTGGGGAATACTCATTTAGAGCCTCTGCGTAATTGATATACAACTCAGGGAGCCTCATGTAAAAATATGGCATATCAAATGTCAGATTGTGGTCTGTGTGATGTTCAGGATGCATGAATTTTCTAAGCCAATACCCTGTTAGCCATTCGTCATTGTAGGTGTCTATCGTCTCAGCCAGGGCATCCCTTTTTTGCATAATTCCAATTACAGCACCACCGTACTCTGCACGGTCATGAATGATTGATGCATGGAAACGTGGGTCAAGCTTTTCCCAGGGATTTGAACTTGATAGATCGAAATCGCTGCCATCAACTGTTTCATATAACTGAACAAAATTGTGCGTTGGGCAACTAGCTGCACAACCCTTTGAAGATTTATTCCTGCTAGGCGGTTTGTGTCTTCCAAAGAAATGGTTTGCACTATGTTTCCCATTATATGAACCACCTTCTCTTGAGAAAAGGATTACTTCAGTATTTTCTACATGTCCGTTAAGATCTCGGGTTGCAAGTGTGTAATCAAGTATTGGGTCATTTGTGTTAACCAAAGAGAACCCAGCAGATTCACAATAGTCGATAGCTTCTTTTGCCATGTCTGCAGCTTTTCTCCAGCGGTCCTGATCATAGCTGCCAAATGATATTGCAGCATCGGCAGGGCCAGAAATAAAAGGTGTAGAGTTATTAAAAATCGGACTGGCAGCCCACAACCATAACCTTGACCTAAGGAAATAAGCTGATGCTTTGTTTACACGCCCTCTGTTTGAGCTGTCCCATCGATTGGGAAGATTTGGTTTGGCTTCTTCTATCAGACGATCAATATTGTCAACAAACTCAGCCAAAGGTGGCCTGGTTTCATCAACTTCGTCATTGGCTCCAATAACACTACCTACCCATGGGCAACTTCCATATCTTTTTAAAAGTTCAAAATACCCCATTGCGATAAGCAATTTGGCTTCAGCAGACTTGGTATCAATAAACTCCTGCGTTGCCCCGGGAACTGATTCAACATTTTCAAGGAAAATATATGCCCTGCGCATATAATAATAAGGTTCTTCAAAAATGTGTTCAAACATTCTTTTGTCACCATTATTTACACCTGCATTTAACGCATTCATTGATCCAACGTAGTAGAGTTTGTGCGCTCCACCCCAATTCAAACTACTTACTGCTTCATCTGAAATACTAGCAGTTGTATTTTGATGTACCCTACTTACATTTCTATATCCATTGTCAACCGGGCTCCATGCTGTAGGAAACATAAAAGGAACCAGATAATATGCAGCATTCAATCCTTTTTCAGCCTTTAATACGTCTGAAAAAACAGTGTCTAACGTAATTGAAGAAGTGATTGGTTCTTCAAAATAATTGTCGCATGATGGTGCCCAGATAAGAGCACTTATCACAACTCCAATTAATATGTTCTGAATTATTCTTTTCATATGTTTTTCAATTTTAAGGCTATTATTAGAATGTGGCACTTACCCCTAAGTTAATTACTTTACTAGGTGGAATAGGAGCCTTGTCACCGGTCTTTGATTCAGGATCAACCAGGTCAAACTTACTCCATGTAAATAAGTTTGTGCCATTTAAGAACACTCTCATGTTCTTTATACCGGCTTTTCTCAGTCCTTTGCTTTTTATTTTATACGCTACCTCCGCATTTTTCAAGCGAATATAAGAGGCGTCACGAAACCAAAAATCACTGTTTTGGTAATTGTGGTCAGCGTTTGAAGAGTTTGCACTAATCCTTGGGAAAGTAGCTTGATCGGCAGTTTCCGGGGTCCATCTGCCCAAAACATAAGAAAGACCGTTTCCTATATTGTTAAAGTAAGGTGTTCTTACCCTGCTACTTATATTGTAGGTGTAGTCTGTAACACCCTGGAAGAAAACACTGGCACTAAAGTTTTTGTAGCTAATGTCAGCTCCAAAACCGAAAGTAGTCTTTGGTAAGCTTGTATTTTCATGCCACTTCATATCATTGTCATCAATAATGCCATCCTCATTAAGGTCTTTAAATCGCATGTCACCCGCTTGTAATTTCCCGGTATACCCAGATGCTGGGTTGCTAGGACTTGCGTTTCCTGCATTAATTTCATCAACTTCTTCCTGGGTGTAATAACCTTCCCATACCAACCCTTGAAGTTGCCTTACGGGCCCTCCCGTTTTTTCAAGCCATGGATATGGTACAGGAACTTCGTCCATGAATACAATTTTATTTTCATGGAAGTTGTAATTACCATGAATGCTGTAGTCAATTTTACCTATTTTATCTTTCCACCTTGCCTGTATCTCGAACCCTTTGTTCTCTACTATACCCAGGTTACCTTGTGGTAGGTTTGCAGCAACCACAGAAGGAACTGAATTTCTTTCAATAAGAATATCTTCCCTTCTTGCAAAGAAAAAGTCCCCATCAAGTT
Organism: Sunxiuqinia sp.; assembly: GCA_965230765.1. GTDB lineage: Bacteria > Bacteroidota > Bacteroidia > Bacteroidales > Prolixibacteraceae > Sunxiuqinia. The sequence goes on along the minus strand of CBDDLR010000002.1, from coordinate 1,029,805 downwards.
TTAATTTATCATTAAACCATTTGGTCTCGATAGCATAGTTTTGCTGATAACTTTTCTCCCAGGTAAGTTCTGCATTCCCAAGCTCAGATTCAACTGCGTTTCCTTGTCCGGCAGGTGTTAAACCAAAACGATAACCTCCCGAATTGGACAGCGTGTATGTGTCGTTGTAGTAAAAGCGTCCTGCAGGACCACGGTCATTACCCGTAACACCATACGAAGCACGAACTTTTAAGAAATTTAGTACATTGTTCTTTGGGAAAAAGCTTTCATTTGAGACTACCCATCCCCCAGAAACAGAAGGGAAGAAACCAAAACGAAAGTCTTCGTGGAAGTTTTCAGAGCCGTTGTAACCGCCATTGAATTCAATAAAGTACCTTAGGTTATAGTTGTAGGATACCCTTGTTGCCATTTCGACATATTTGATTGGCACGTAAGAAAATTCACTTGAATGATAACTAGCGTTGTTTGTGGTAAAAACACCCAAGCCTGACAGATTGTGCCCTCCTGCGAACTCACGGCTGTAATTAAGTGTAGCCCTGAAATTAATTTTACGTGCGTTAGTGCCTGTTCTTCTGCTGTTCCCAAGTCTTGATTCAATACCATCCCTTATATACGAAATTTCACCAGTTTGTGGATCTTCTACAACAAAGTAAACAGGTATGTTTTTGCTCGATGTTTGATTGCTCGAGAAACCGTGGTCGTAAGAAATCCTTGTTTTAAATGAAAGTCCTTCTGTAATAAAATCCAGATTTTGTTGAAATTTAGCAGAAGCTTGAACACTATTGCTGTAGTTTCTTTGGTACCCATTGTCATACAAAGCTTCCAAAGGGGTTTGGTAGTCTATTGTCCTGTCAAGTTGGATAATTCGACCATCAATTATTCCTGCAAAAGAAGCTGGAGGAGTCCTGAACATATTGTATAAAAGATCATTGAATCCAACGTTTGGTTTATTTCGATCAGAAAACTGACCGCCAAAATCAAAACTAAATTTAGAAGTTTCACTTAATTTAAAATCTAAGTTCGAACGTATATTGTACCTTCTAAAATATGAACGATCGTCATAGCCTACGTCATAATCAGTATAAATATCCCGCTCAAAATAATATCCTAATGACGTAAAGTATTGCATTTTATCGCTACCTCCATCTATACTTATTGTGTATCGTTGTTTGTAGCCATAATCATTCGTCATTTGTTCATACCAGTTATTATCTGGGTGAAAAATAGGGTCTTCACCTGATTGGAACAAGGCAAGGTCTTCTTCGGTGTAAGGAAGTGTATAAGTACCTCCATCAGCATCGTTAATGGTACCTTCATTCTTTAGCATGGCATATTCGTAACTGTCAAGCATGTCAGGCAGATCTCCTGGTAATACGAGGCCAAAATTGGTTTTCAGATTAATTTTAGCTTTACCTACACGACCCCTTTTTGTGGTTACAATAATAACACCGTTTGCACCTTTTACACCATAAACAGCTGTTGCAGAGGCATCTTTTAAAATAGAAACACTTTGGATCTCGTCAGCATCAATATCTTCAAAGCCCCTTTCAACACCATCAACCAAAACAAGTGGTCCGGAATAAGCTGTATTTAGCGTTCCTATACCTCTAATTTGTATGTCTGAACTTTTTGCTCCGGCAACACCACTGTTTTGTACAACGATTAGTCCAGGTAATTTTCCGGTTAGCGCTGTAGCTACTGTAGCTGATGGTGCAATCTGTAAGTCTTCTTCTTTTAATACCGATACTGCACCGGTTACGCTAATTCTTTTTTGGGTTCCATACCCCACAACCACCAGTTCATCTAATTCCTGCACAGAAGATTTCAATGAAACGGAGAAGTCGCGTTTTTTTCCAACCGTTTGTTCCATCATTTCAAATCCGATGAATGAGAATTGAAGAACGGAATTCTCTGAAGATACATTTAAAGAGAAATTACCATCAAGATCAGTAATGGTTCCGTTGGTTGTTCCTTTTTCAACAATGTTTACTCCTGGAAGTGTAATTCCTTCTTCATCCAAAACAGTACCCGTAATCGGAATGCTTTGTGCTGAACAAATAGAAATGCTCAACCAGGATAAAACGAACATCAATAGCTTAGGTTTACTCATACGTTTTTTATTTAGTGAGAATATTTGTTACAAAAATATTGACATGCGAAGCTAGTCGTCTTTAGATATTATTCAATTACGTGAAATTATTATTCAAAAAGAATGAATAGTAATATTTACTGATGCTGTGTAATATACCTGTAATTAGAAGGATGAGAAGGTTTCAAGTATTTCAATAATATTTGTAATTTAGAAAAACATTGATTTATATTTAAACAGTTTTAAAACTCCATCAAGTTGTTTAATCTTGGTATCACAAAGTTGCGACGTCAGGAAATGATGGATTATTACAAATTCACATGTTTACTATGAGGGGCGTATTAGCTATATTTTTTGCTATATTTTTTTGTTTGTTCGGTGTTGAATCATTCGCACAAAAAAAGATTTTTGAAAGAATAAATACCAATAACGGATTACCATCGGATGAGGCTGTAAGTACATTTCAGGATAAGGAAGGATACCTTTGGTTTTGTACACATAATGGGTTGGTGCAATACGACGGATATGATCTGAAATTAATTCAGACCCATGATAGCCTTGATTTTAGTAGCATGACCTTCAAAGGTGGAGGGCAACGTTCTGATGGAAAAATATGGCTGGGTTCCAGAAACGGGGGAGTCTTTATTTATGACAGGAAAAGTGGGGATGTTCAAAAGTTTGTGGTTGATGAAATTCCAAATATGAACGTCATGTCGTTATTGGTCGATTCTAAGGATCGGGTTTGGATTGCAACAACCACAGGAGTTGTTCTTGTTGAATCGAATGATAGTACAACTGTTTTTAATAGAAGTAATAGCAGAGGGGGAGGGAGTTTTAGCTGGACAACAAGTGTTGTTGAATTGAATACTGGCCAAATTGTAATTACGAGTTGGGATGGTCGTTTGCATTTTTATAAGGAAAAAGAAAAACAGTTTAATAGTTTCAGGCTTCGTGATCTGGTAGAAAGCAATCAAGGATATGAAGTATGGAGCATTTACTGCGACTCAGATAACAATATTTGGTGTTCGATGTGGAATGATGGGGTTATTGTTGTCAGGTACCAAGAAAGTGATGAGCAATTAAAGTTTGTAAAACATTTTCATTCCATAGAAGGAGTTGAGCAATCACTTTCTTCTCCTAGGGTATACTCTGTATGTGAAGGGAAAAAGGACGAGTTTTGGATTGGGACTTCCCATGGGTTAAATGTGTTGAAATCTCCATTTTCGAAAAATCCAACAATTGATAAAATCTATTATTCCGCAGAAGATAAATCAAGTATATCTTACAATTATGTGTTTCATATTTTTAAGGATAGATCAAATATTATGTGGATTTCCACCAATGGGGGTGGTGTAAACAAATTTGATCCTGAAGGATTGCTGTTCTCTACAATTGAGCTGGTGCCAGATTCAAATAAGCAAGAACGAAGTCAAAAGCTAAAATGTGTATTTGCCGACAATGATGGGAATTTATACGCCTCTTTTAGCAGCACCGGCCTAACCAGGTATGATGCTAATGATAATATTTTTAAACCTGTAAATTCATTTCCCAAATTTAAGCGTTTTAAAAATAATCCGGGTGGAATTGATCAAATGATAACTGATTCTCTTGGTAATATTTGGATGGGGGGCAATAACCAGTTAATTGTAACAAATCCTAAAACAAAAAAAAGAAAGTTTTATAAGAATGCTAATTCCGGTTTTCGTGGAAAAACAGTGCAGGCTTTTTCGCTGGGACCGGACAAATCTGTGTATGTAGCTACAAACAGGGGGATTGCAATAGCAAGACACAAACCCCGTAGATTTTCAGTTACGATGTTAAAAGCAAATCCTGAAAATTTTACCCGGCGATTTATGCAAAGTTTACTTGTTGATAAGGATTATCACTTGTGGTTTGGAACTAAAAATGCTGGGCTTTATAGATCAGATAACTCAATTGCTGAGAATGACACGCTTTTTACCTTTAAAAGTTTTGAAGCATATACAAACAGGAAGCTGGAGTTTGACAAGATTAATTCCATAAAACAGGATGCCAATGGTAATTTGTGGATTGGGGGGGGAGGCAATAAGCTATACTGCTATAATCAAACATACAGCAAATTGGTTCATTATGGTACTCAGGAGGGATTGGACTGTGAAGAGATATTTGATATTATAATTTTAGACGATGGAGCTATCTGGTTAAGTACGAACAATGGGTTGTTCAGTTTAACGTTGAACTCCGATTCGGGAGCATATGTGCGTAAGTTTACTGTTGATGATGGTTTGCAGGGAAATAATTTTGTAAAAGGCAATGCATTTAAGGATCGATTTGGGAATTTATATTTTGGAGGGTTTTATGGGATTAATAAGTTTAACCCGAATGATATTAAATATCAGAAAGTTAGTCCAAGTGTTGTTTTGACTGAAATTCAAGTAATGGATGAGCCTGTTAGCCAGAATTTTGAGAATGATAAACTCGTTTTGGACCACAAGCAAAACTATTTGTCAATTTCATTCTCTGCTCTTTCTTTTTCGCACCAAAATAAAAACAGGTTTGCCTACAAATTAATTGGTTTTCAGGATGATTGGTTTTATACTGATGCAAGTTTTCGAAGAGCAGTATATTCTAATCTCGATCCTGGTGATTATACTTTCAGGGTGAAAGCTGCAAACAGCCATGGTGTTTGGAGCAAAGAACCAGTCGAATTAAAAATTCGTGTCAAACCTGCACCTTTAAAATCAAATCTCGCCTATGCCATTTACGTGATACTTATTCTAAGTGCAATCGTGGTGATAAATAGAATAATTGTGGATCGGGTTAAGTTGAGGCAAGCGGTGGAGATTGAGGCTGTAAAGCTTGAGAGAACTGAGAAGTTGAATCAGTTTAAGTTGCGTTTTTTTACAAACATTTCACATGAATTGCTTACGCCCATGTCAATTCTGTTGTGTTTGATTGAAGAAAAGATCAATAAACAAAAAGGCGATGCTTCACTAAATTTGATGAAGCGTAACATCAATAAATTAATATATCTCACCAAACAATTGCTTGAGTTTCGAAAAGTAGAAACTGAAAACCTAAAATTGTCTGTGGCTAAAATGAATATTAGCTCTTTTGTAAATGAGGTTTTTGAATCGTTTAAACCACTGGCCAGAAAACAGCAGATTGAATTTAGCCAGTTTGTTGATCAAAATATTCACGGGTATGTAGATAGTGATAAACTAAATAAAATTCTCTACAATTTACTTTCAAATGCTTTCAAGTACACGGGTAGCCTTGGGTTGGTTCTTTTTTCAGTTGCAAAACTGACAGATAAAGAATCAGAAACAATGGAGATTACCATAAAGGATAGTGGCCCTGGGATTCCGGAACATGAGTTGGATAAGATTTTTGACAGATATTATCGATTGACCTCTAGTTCATCTAAAGAGATTGGTACAGGCATTGGTTTGGCATTAACTAAAAAGCTCGTGGATTTACATCATGGCAAAATCAATGTTGAGAGTAAGGTCGGTGAAGGGACATCCTTCTTTGTGCGTATACCTATTTCTAAAAATGGGTATAAAAATGAAGAAATAAGCGCAAGCTTGGAGCATAACCAGAACGTCAGGGGATTGGTTGATCCGGATGAAATCGGTGTAGAAGGCATTAGCAATCTGCCTGATATGGTTGATTTAAAGAAGGACACGAAATTATTGTTTGTTGAAGATGACATTGATTTGAGGGAAACTATTCAATTTCGATTAAAAGAACACTATCGGGTCATTGTGGCAAAAGATGGTCAGGAAGGCTTTGAAATGGCTATGAATGAGTCGCCGGATATTGTTCTAACAGATGTGAAAATGCCGCGCATGGATGGAAACGAATTGTGCCGAAAAGTTAAGAATACATTTGAATTGAGTCATATCCCTGTAATAATGCTTACAGCAAATATTGCTGAGAATAGCCGCATGGAGGGGTATTATGCCGGGGCAGATTCTTATATTGCTAAGCCGGTGACAGTTAATACACTAGTTGCCAGAATCGATTCTTTATTAAAATTGAGGCAGCAACTTAAAGACAGGTACAAAGGAAATCTGGTATTGGAACCCAAAGATGTTAAAATCACAAATGGAGATGAGAAATTTATTTCCAGGGTAAAACAATCAATTGAAGAAAATATATCGAATCAAAATTTTTCAGTAAAAGATTTGTATGAACTTATGGGGACAAGTAATTCTATGTTGTACAGAAAATTAACCTCGTTGGTTGGCTTAACCCCTCAGGAGTTTATAAAAACAATCCGGTTAAACCGTGCATCACAACTGCTTCAACAGGGGGCATTAACTGTGTCTGAAGTCGCCTATGAAGTGGGTTTTAACGATCCGGGTTACTTTAGTACCAGCTTCAGGAAAAAATTCGGAAAAACGCCAACAGAGTATATAAACGATTATGTGAATTGATTTCATAGCATTTTGTATGTAAAGACCCTACTGCCTATTGCTTACTGTAAATAATTTTTTAAAGAATAATAATTCAAAGGATTTGAATAGTATTTAAAAGTGCTGGTCGAGCTTCATAGCTAAATTTGAAATAACCAATTAATTTCAAAACACACAGCTTATGAAAATTAAATCTCTACTTTTTACAGTTTTATTCGCAGCAGCTACTTCAATTGCTTTTTCTCAGGAAGGGTTGGTATTTAAATATTCTTTCGAGGGAAATGTCAATGATGGTTCTGCTAACGGGCATAATGCTACTGCCTACCAAAATGGCATCAGTGATCCTGCAGTTGAAGGATTTATTGATTTGACTGAAATAACACCAACTTATGTTGAAGGTAAGGTGGGTCAATGTATGGCATTCCGTGAAGCCTGGATTCGGACTCCAGCAAATGTATTCGATCCATCTACGGGTGATTTTACTTTTGCAGCATGGGTGTATCAAGAAACAATTAGCGATAATGGCAATGCAACAGTTATTGCACAGGAACTTGGCACTGGTGAGACTGGAAGAAGGAACTGGCTTTACACGTTTAAAAACAATGACCATGCTGGTAAATGGACATCATACCTTGCTGGCGGAACAAAAAGGATTGAGCAGGCAATCACGCTTAATACCTGGACGCATATTACCATGAAGTATGAAGCTGGGGTCTTGTCGTTTTATGTTGACGGTGTGAAAAATGAAACAACATTTGAGTTCACGGCAGAACAGTGTGATGGTTCTTTCAATATTGGAAGGTCGCAGTGGGCGCTAGCTAATAAAGACAAAAATAGTTTTAATGGTTTGCTTGATGAAGTTCAACTTTATTCCCGGGCATTAACCGATAATGAAATTTCTTCACTTGCGAATCCTGGAACCACAACAACTGCTTCAGCTACCGTTGCGGGTGGAGGTGACTTTATTTCAGGTGATACAAAAAGCTTTACCGTAACTGTTACTGATGGGGAAGCTCCTTACGTTGTAAATTATTCGGATGGAACTAACGACCTTACTGCAAATTCTGATGATGCAACAATATCTATTGATGTAACTCCATCAGGACCTTCTACAACTTACACTGTTACAGGTGTTACTGCTAATGGGGTAGAAGTAACAATTGATGGTAGTGCTGAAGTTGTTTTTACTGAAACAGTTGTTCCCACAGCAACCGTTAGTGGAAGTGGTACTTATATTACAGGTGAAAATGATACAATTTTTGTTGAGGTAACTGATGGTACAGCACCTTACGTTGTGTCGTACAATGATGGTACAAATGATCTTACCCATAACTCAGATGATGCCTCAATTGAAATAATTGTTACCCCAACAGGCGATATGACTTACACAGTAACCGGAATTACAGCAAATGGTGTAGATGTAACAATTAACGGTAGTGCTGAAGTTGTTTTAACAGAAGACAATTCAACTAGTTTTGTTGATTTGGACAGTGAAGGGTTGTATGTTTATCCAAACCCTGTTAACACTGAAGTTTACTTTTCAAAAAATGTAAAAAGCGTAGGCATCTATAATATAAGTGGTCAGCTTGTAAGAAGTAAATATGGCAATCTATCTTCCGTTCATGTTGGAGCTTTAGAAAAAGGTATCTATCTCCTTAAGCTTGAAAGTGAAAAAGGTATATTGGTAAGAAAGATTCTGAAACAATAATTACAGCTTTAGCCTTATGATATTCTCAGCTCATTCAAATAACTATTGATTAGTTTGTTTTGATAGGTTGGTGAATTAAATACATGTATCGGAAACCTGCTTTGATTGGATTCAAGGCAGGTTTTTTTATCTTACAAATGCAAAATACTATTTAGTGATTTTTTGTAAATTATCGCCCATGTGTTCAAAATTCATTGAATGCACACATAAAACATATTATAGTTCAATGAATGTCGGTATAGGATAATCCTTATTAGTAAGTATTCATCTTAAAACTAGTATATTTGCTAACCTTTTAGAATATGGGGTTTAGATGGTTATACAGAATAATTACATAATCGACCTGAATAGTGAGGATGCATTTCGAACACTATACAAAGAAAATGTTGGATATCTGTGCCATTATGCTGAAAGTATCTTAAAAAACAGTCAGTTGGCAGAAGATGTCGTTGATGAGTTTTTTATGGCTATCTGGGAAAAAAGGGAAATTCTCCGCATAGAAAAAAATTATAAATCCTACTTTCTTCGATCAATACACAACAAATGCCTTGATCACCTTAAACGCAAGAGGAATAAACTTGAGTTATATATTGAGAGCCTTGCTGATCCCAAAGATTTAACCATTACCTCCAAGCTTTATGAAGAATCCGACGTCCTTGAAGTTCAGGAAATACGAAAGGTGATCAACGATTCTATTGCATCACTTCCAAATGCGTGCAGGAGGATTTTTGAAATGAGCCGGTTTCAAAACAAAAAACACAAAGAGATTGCAAAAGAACTGGACGTATCTGTTAATACTGTGGAAATGCAAATTGGCAGGGCCTTAAAAAAAATCCGCATCAAGCTTAAAGAATATATGTCAATACTGGTGTAGTATTGACTTATACCTTTTTTAGTTTCGAAATCGTATCCGTAGGGTTACCTGAACCAAAAACAAAACTTCCGGCAACCAAGACATTTGCCCCAGCATCAAATAGTTTCTTCCCAGTCTCATAATTAACACCTCCATCTATTTCAATAAGGCATGAGGGATTTTTTTTGTCGATCAATTCTCGAAGTGCGATAACTTTTGAGTAAGTGTTTTCAATAAATGACTGTCCGCCAAAGCCAGGGTTCACAGACATCAATAAAACCATGTCCAAATCACTGATAATATCTGTAAGCAGATTGACAGGGGTGTGTGGGTTGAGGCATACGCTAGCCTTAATTCCTTTACTTTTTATAGTTTGAATTGTGCGGTGTAAATGGGTGCATGCTTCTTCGTGAACCGTAATAATTGATGCGCCGCTGTCAACAAATGCTTGTATGTAACGATCAGGATCAACTATCATTAAATGAACATCAAGAGGTTTTTTTGCAATTTTCGAAACTTGCGAAATCACAGGTATCCCAAACGAAATATTTGGTACAAACATACCATCCATAATATCACAGTGAATGTAGTCTGCATCACTGTTGTTTATCATTTCAATTTCAGATCCCAGATTGTTAAAATCTGCAGCAAGAATAGAAGGTGCAATCAGCCTGTGGTTGTTCATATTTTTAATTTTCCCCAAAAATAGAGTTTTCAGTCTTGATAGGGAAATTTAATCGCATTTAAGTTTTATTGGCCCAGGTATGATTTCAATAGCCTGTTGCGATAGTTGTTTTTCAGTTTCTTGATCGACTTTTCTTTAATCTGCCGAACACGCTCCCTGGTTAATCCGAAAACATCACCAATTTCTTCCAAGGTATGCTGCCTGTAGCCATTCAACCCAAAATAGTATTTCAATATTTCGGATTCCCTTTCGCCAAGTGTAGCAAGTGTCCTTTCAATCTCACGTCGAAGCGAATTGTTCATCAAGCCTTCTTCCGGGCTCGGGGAATCATCGTTAAGCATTACATCATACAGGCTGTTGCCCTCTTCGTCTTTTAAGGGTGCATCCATCGATACATGATGATTAGAAACTTTTAACGAATCTTCAACCAGTTCCGGGGTCATTTCCAGTATTTTGGCTACCTCTTCAGGGGTAGGCTCACGCTGATATTCTTGTTCTAACTGGGAAAAAGTCCTGTTGATTTTGTTGATTGAACCAATTTTATTCAGCGGTAATCTCACAATTCGTGCTTGTTCGGCAAGAGCCTGTAAAATTGATTGACGTATCCACCAAACAGCATAGGAAATGAATTTAAAGCCGCGGGTTTCATCAAACCGTTGTGCAGCCTTAATTAGTCCCAGGTTACCTTCGTTAATTAAATCGGGTAAGCTTAATCCTTGGTTTTGATATTGTTTCGACACCGATACAACAAACCGAAGGTTAGCTTTTATTAATTCTTCAAGCGCTTCCCTGTCCCCTTTTTTGATTCGCTTAGCGAGTTCAACTTCTTTATCTGCGCTTAACAAATCAACTTTACCAATTTCATGTAAATACTTGTCCAATGACAAAGTTTCACGATTGGTAACTTGTTTTGTAATTTTAAGTTGCCTCATTATAGAAAAAAAGTCTTAGCAGTAATTATCCATCAAAAAAACATCGAATTAATCAAGTTGGTTTTGATTAAGTCGTCGTGAAAATAAATATAAAAGTTATGAATATAGAAATTCTTTGTGGAAATTTTATAAACGATTCATTTTTTTAACTATTATCCGTGTTTTTAGCAATGAATGAACTAATTTTGTATATGTACTGTTTTTAGGATAGTTGTTCTGTCCAGATTATATTTCATTATTTTTTGGGATTTTAGGGATATTGCTTTATTATTGCAAAATAATTCATTGATTAAAGTAATTCCATTTTTATTTCTTAATCCAAAGTTATAAGGTGATCGGCTTCTAATTTTCCTGGAAGCCATTAATATTCAAAACTATGTATGATATTATTGAATTGAGCAGAAAGCTTGTTCCTGAGTTGAAAGAGATTGCAAAAGAGCTTAATATTAAAAAAATTGAATCTTATAAAAAACAGGATTTGATTTATAAAATATTGGATACACAAGCAATAATTGCATCTGAGAAGAAAACTGAGAATGTGAAGGAGAAGAGAGTGAAACCAGATGTTGTTAAAGCTGCTCATGTAGAAAAAAAGAAATTTGTTTCTCCCTTGGATAGAAAACCTGACGAAACTGATCCAAAAGAAAGAAAACGCAAACGAACAGTTAAAGGGCCAGGGGGTTTTGAGAAAGTTAGCCCACAGGGAGGTTCGCCAAGTGCTGATGTTCGCAAAGCACCAGAAAAAGAGCCCAAAGAACAACCTCTACAAGTAAAGAAAAAAGAGAGTACAGAGACAGTAAATCGTCCGGTTGAAGAAAAGAAAAATAGTGCTGAAAAAGCACCTGAGCAAAAAAGAGATTTTCAACAACGAAAAGGGAAATCCCCCAAATGGGAGAATAGGGATAATCAGCAAAAACAAAGGCAGCACCAAAACACACCTGGTGAAAAAGCATATGAATTTGAAGGCATAATTGTGAATTCTGGTGTTTTGGAAATTATGCCTGATGGATACGGTTTCCTTAGATCATCAGATTATAATTACCTAAACTCTCCAGACGATATTTATGTGTCTCAATCGCAGATTAAGTTATTTGGCTTAAAAACCGGAGATACAGTAAAAGGGTCTATTCGCCCTCCGAAAGAAGGTGAAAAATATTTCCCGTTAATTAAAGTATTGGAAATTAATGGCCGTACTCCTGATTACATTCGTGACAGGGTGCCATTTGACCACCTAACACCACTTTTCCCTAATGAAAAGTTTAACTTAACAGCAAACCCAAAACACGATAACATTTCGACTCGCGTAGTTGATTTGTTTGCACCAATTGGTAAAGGCCAGCGTGGTTTGATTGTTGCCCAGCCTAAAACGGGTAAAACCATGTTGCTGAAAGAAGTAGCCAATGCTATTGCCATTAACCATCCTGAAGTTTACATGATTGTGCTTCTGATTGATGAACGTCCTGAAGAAGTAACAGATATGGCGAGAAGCGTTAATGCAGAAGTTATTTCATCAACTTTTGATGAACCTGCAGATCGTCACGTTCGTGTTGCCGGTATGGTACTTGAAAAAGCTAAGCGTTTGGTAGAGTGCGGTCACGATGTGGTGATCCTTCTTGACTCAATTACTCGTTTGGCACGTGCTTACAATACGGTTGCACCAGCTTCTGGTAAGGTTCTTTCCGGTGGTGTGGATGCAAACGCTCTTCATAAACCAAAGCGTTTCTTTGGTGCAGCCCGTAACATTGAAGAAGGTGGTTCATTGACCATCCTTTCAACTGCATTGACTGAGACTGGTTCTAAAATGGACGAGGTGATCTTTGAAGAATTTAAGGGAACTGGTAACATGGAGCTTCAGCTTGACCGTAAATTGTCCAACAAGCGAATATTCCCAGCCGTGGATATTGTTGCTTCAAGTACACGTCGTGAAGACTTGTTATTGCCAAAAGGAATCATGGATAAAGTTTGGATTTTACGCAACTATCTTGGCGATATGAATTCGTTGGAAGCGATGGATTTCATCAAGTCAAGGTTGATGAGAAGCGGTTCAATCGAAGAATTCCTGATTTCTATGAATGATGGTTAAAAGACATAAACAGTAATTATAGAGGGCCATTTCGAAAATTCGGGATGGCTTTTTTTATACAATTTTTCTGCCGTGAAATTCATCCGTATGGATTTCTGTTAAAAGTTGTTGCAGGTTTTCTGAAGTAACTTTGCCCGCAGCAACAATTATTATTTTTTCCTCTGCTTTTTTAATGATTTTGTTCAGTATGTCAACCCCTTCTTTGGCGGTAGGTTTTGTTCCTGAAGTTAGTATACGGGCTGCACCACAATCAATGATATCTTCAAGTGCCTGAAGAGGATCGTTGCTCTCGTCAAACGCTTTGTGGAACGTTACAGGCAAAGGTTTTGCCAGGTTTATTAATTCCTTGGTTTGCTCAATGTTCACACAGTTGTCAACAGTTAAAATCCCCAGCACAATTCCATCAACATTAAGCGTTTTGCAAATTTCAATATCGCTTTTCATGATTTCCAGCTCTTCGCTGGAATAAACAAAGTTTCCTCCACGTGGCCTGATTATCACAAAAACCGGAATGTCCAGGTTTAGCTTGCAATGTTTAATGGTTCCAAAGGATGGGGTAGTGCCACCCACAATAAGGTTTTCACATAACTCGATTCTGTTTGCCCCGTTTTTTTGGGCTGCAATTGCTTCCAGATAATTCTCAACACAAGCTTCCTTGATCATAATGACTGATTTGTTTCCCAAATTTAGAAAACAATTCGAATAAGTTTAATTCTTTTTCTTCCCGGTTTTTATATCTTGGTAAAACTATTAAGTGGAATGAATATGTTTCAATTTCAAAATATTGCCAAAATATTATCTGTTGTTGTTTTGGTTTTGTTGATCCCAACTGAATCATTTTGTCAACTGAAATACGAGAAAGAAAGTCGTGTTAGGGCAGAACATGTGGTTGTAGGGGCAAAGTCATTTATCGATTCGTTGAAAATTCCCGGAAAAATAAAGTGGTACTACGAAGAAAACTTCACGGGGAATTCCTATGAAGCGAAGTTTATAGTTAACAAGGAGAACTTCAGTGTTGAATTTGACACCCTTGGAAATATACAGGATGTTGAAATAGCAACTGATTTCCAGAAACTGGACAATCCTATTCAACAGAAGATTGCAGGATTCTTTGAGTCTTCGTTTGATCATTACAGAGTTAATAAAATTCAGGTTCAGTATTTAGGTGAACGAGAAGATTTACAACAATTGGTTTTGAGCAAATTTGAAGCACAGTCGCTTACGTTGAATTATGAAATTGTGGTAAGAGGGAAAAAAGAAAGAGCAACAAAGCTATACGAGTTTACATTCACTGAAAAAGGGGATTTCCAAAAGTCTTCGGAAATCGTTTTAAAAAATTCCGACAATCTTGAATTTTAAGAGGTTCTTCAATATTATTTGTTTGTGTTTTATCGTAGTAGTAAGTTCTGCGCAAGACTATCGGTTTGGTACGATGCCTACTGTTAATTTCAATAAAAACATTGGAAAAGATTGGGCGATAAACCTCAAGTGGCAATCTCGTCAGCTGGTTCAACAAGGAAATTTTGGAGCATCAAAGAATGTAGGTTTTGATTATCTTTTGTCTGACTTTTCTGTACTTGCCTCAAAAAGAACCGGGTTTAATAATCGGATTGCAGGTGGGTATCAGTTGCGATCAAGAGATGAGCAGTATGTCCACTATTTCATTTTTCAGTACGTAATGGTTCGTGCATATCAAAATTTCCGCATGGCCTATCGTTTGGCTGCCGATCAGGCTTTTGTTGAACAAGAATTGGATAAATTTCGTTTTCGTTATCGAATGACTATGGAATTGCCTTTAAACGGTGAAGCGGTTGATGTAAAGGAACTTTATCTGAAAATTAACAATGAATACCTGAATAGTTTTGATGAGGGTGAACTTGATTTGGAAATCCGTTTGGCACCAATGCTTGGATATGTTTTTGACGACATAAATAAGCTTGAGTTTGGCCTTGATTACAGGCTCGATTCAATCATTCAGGGAGCAGCCCGGAATAATTTCTGGATAAGCATTAGTTGGTATTTGAAGCTGTAGGGAAGTTTTTATAATCAAAAAAATAATAGATAATGGATGATCAAACGCCCAAAGTGACTGGTATTGGAGGTGTTTTCTTTAAAACAAGTGACCCGCAAAAAACTAAAGAATGGTATAGTAAAAATCTTGGATTGGCAACCAATGAGTATGGCTCACCGTTTGAGTTTAGAAATGCCCATCGTCCGGATGAAATTAATTATTTGAACTGGAGCCCATTCAGTGATAATACTGACTACTTTAATCCTTCTGAAAAAGAGTTCATGATTAATTATCGCGTCCAGAACATTGTGGGGCTTGTAGAAAAATTAAAGAAAAACGGTGTTAAAATAGTGGATGAGATTGAAGAATACGAATACGGGAAATTTGTTCATATAATGGATGATGATGGAAACAAAATAGAACTTTGGGAGCCTGTTGATGAAGTGTTTACAAAGATGGGCTTGCCAACAACTAAATAGGCTTAGCTGGTTTTCTTTAAAAACGGGATCATACTGATCATGCCACTTAACAGGTATCCTACTCCAGTTAGCAGTAAGGCAATTTTTAAGCTGAAGTGGTCTGTGATGTAACCAAGGACAGGACCAATAATGGCAAAGTTTATTCGAATAATGAAGCTGCGAACAGAAAGAATAGTAGCTCGCACCTGTGCATCTGTGTATTGATTGATGTAATCTTTCAGTATTGGATGAGCAACGCCCCTGACCAAGTAAAAGAAAAACAAGAAGCTAATTCCAATCAAGCTGACTTTCATTGCCGATAAAAAATACCCTAGGCTTAGCAGGACAACAATTGCCAACAGCGAATACTTTTGACCAAGCTTTCTTTCTACTTTATATGAAAACATGGATGATAGCCCAACTGATAGGTTGAGCAGTGTCCACATTAATCCAAATAATGCCAATGGCAAACCCGCTTCCTGAAAATAGGGCTGGACAAACCACGCAAATGTTAACGATGCTGTTCCGGTAAAAGAAGATGTTAAAACAGCAGCCCGCAGAAGTGGATGGGTAAATGTGTTTTTTACGGTCTCCAATATTGACTGGAAACTTTGAACAACTTTTTCTGCATGTAGTTTTGGTTCTTTTAAAAACAATGCTGCCGGAATGGCAATTGATGCTACACCAAACTGAACAAAAAACGGGAATCTTAAGCTGATGGTTGCAATTAATCCGCCAATTACGCCAGCAATTGCCTCTGAAAAATTCCCAGCAGAGGTGATCCACCCTTCGTGCTTGATGTATTCTTTTTCCAATTTCTTTACTTTGAGGGAATCGTATAGAATGGCTGAATCTGCACCTGAAACAAAACTGTACCCAACACCTAAAACAATTTCTGCAAGTGCAAATGCCCAAAATCCGTAAGAGAAACTATACATGCAAAAGCCTGCTGAGCCAAGTACAGCACCCATTAGCAATGTTTTCTTTCGCCCCCATACATCGGCTAAATAACCGGAAGGGATTTCCATAACGACCATTGCAATGGAATAGATCGACTTTAGCATGAAAATGTCCTGCATGCTCAATCCATTATCCTGATAGAAAATAACCACCACAGGCATTACCAAATTGAACCATTTGGCAATTTTGATCAGGTAAAGGCTGAGAATATTTTCGGGTATTTTTTTCATGAGCTGCAAAAATAGAAAAAAGTTTAAGTGGTTTTTTGATATTTTTTTATCTTTGCAACCGCTTAAAGGATGCCCCGGTAGCTCAGCTGGATAGAGCAACAGCCTTCTAAGCTGTGGGTCATGGGTTCGAATCCCGTCCGGGGTACTTCAAGGAATTAAATTAAAGCACTTAAAACTGAAGTTTTGGGTGCTTTTTGTTTAAAGGTTTATAAATACATTGGTAGCATTTGTCGCCAATACCTTGCACTGTGAGCTAATCCATCCCATTCATGAAAAGCATGCCATACTCCTTTGTTCCATAAAATGTTGCTGAAGGCTTTGTTATTTTCTAAAAATACGTCTTCTTTTCCAATCGTAAAAGTGATGTCGAGCTTTCTTATTTTGTTTAGCTGATCACTTTCCTGCATATTTGGCATGTAGTGTATGGGCTGATTGTAGTAAACATTTTGATCATAATATCCACTTAACAAGTCTTCAAACATTCCGTAATGTTGTGTTAAATCATATCTGCCACTCAAAGCCACAACTTTTCCAAATAGGTGAGGGTGGCGTAAAGCAATGTTCATTGCATGGAAAGCGCCCATGCTGCACCCAACAGACATCAGGCACATATTTAAATTCTTTTGTCTTGTTAATGGCAATACTTCATTGATAACGTAATTTTCATATTGAATATGCCTGTTTATCCGCCCATAAGGGTGTGCCCAGAAGCAATAAAAGCTTTCCTGATCGATGCTGTCCAATGCATAGACTTGAAGCCAACCATTTTCAATGAAATGTTGAATGGATTGAATTATTCGCCAATTTTCGTAATCGTAAAAACGCGCAGTACGGGTAGGGAAGAGCAATACCCGAGCTCCTGAATGCCCGTAAATCATTAGTTCCATATCACGTTGAAGATTTGGACTAAACCATTTGTGGTATTCGCGATTCATGGCTAAAGTGAATTTGTGTTTGTTATTGAAACTCTTACATTATAGCTTTTCAAAAAATTCTTTCTCCAGTACCTTTTTCCAGACTTCATACCCTTTTTTAGATAAATGAAGTCCATCTGGTTCAAAGTACTCCCATTCAGCAACATCATTTTTTATCATAGGGTCATACACATTTACATAAGTGCAGAATGGATAATTTTTGTCAATTTCTTCTTTTATAATTTTGTTGGTAAATTCGATCGATTTTTTTAGGTGTTCCCTTGTTGGCGAAGGCTTAACGGATATAAAAGCAACGGGGATTTGATTATTCATATCCTTAATTAAATCCATCATGCATTTGAACATAAAGAATACTTCTTCCGGATGGCGCCCATCGCCAAGGTCATTGTCGCCAGCGTAAATTACCAGTACATCGGGCTTGTGTTGAGGTATTAATCGTTTGAAAAACCAACAGCAAGCAGCTAGTGTTGATCCCCCAAAGCTTTGATTTTCAATTGTGTAATTTAAAAAGTCTTCTTTTAATGTTTCCCATAAACGCAACGAAGAACTACCATAAAAAACGACTTTTTTAGTGTTTTCTTTTTTGGTATTGGGCTTCTTTACCTCCAGGGCTTTTACTTCATTTTCATACCAGAACATTTATTTCTCCTTTCAGCTTTAAAATATTGGACATAGTTATTTGTTTAATATGAATTGTAGTTAAAATTAAGTTTAAGTAAATGTAGGAATGTGAAAAGGAAATGCCAGCATGAATGGTGATTTCAAAAGGAAGGGCAAAAAAAAAGCTCCCGATTTGGGAGCTTTTACTATTTTGTGAGATTTTTTTAGAATCTTTTTTCCTTGATTCTTGCTTTTTTACCAGTGCGCTCGCGGAAGTAATAGATACGTGCACGGCGAACACTACCTTTTTTGTTAATGTCAACACCATCAATGAAAGGTGAGTCCATTGGGAAGATACGTTCAACGCCAACGTTTCCTGACATTTTTCTAACTGTAAAAGTTTTCTTATTGCCTTCACCTTTTACTTGGATCACTACACCGCGGAAATCCTGAATACGTTCTTTATTTCCTTCTTTAATTTTGTAGTGAACAGTAATGGTGTCTCCGGCACCAAACGCAGGCAGCTTATTTTCCACTGCAAATGCGTCTTCTGCTACTTTAATTAAATCCATTTTCTTTTTATTTAGTGGCAATATTATCCTGTCACTTGACAGATAAGAGATTGCTGAATTTTGCGCAAAAGTAATAATAAATACGTTTTAACAAAAGATATTACCGCTTTCTTTTTAGAAAAGGCTGTATTTAAAGAAGAATTTAAGCAATTCTTATCTTCTCAAATTCTTCTTTACTCACTTTCTAAAGATTAATGTCCTGCGCCGCCAATAACTTTGAAATGATCACCAGTACTTTTCACAATTGCCCTGTACCACCATTCCGGGTATCCAGGTTGATCTGGACCGGCAGGCAATCCATATTCATTGCGCTCAAAAACACCATCTTTTTCTTTTTTGATGTTTCCATCAATGTACTTCACCATTAGATACTGGAACAGCTTTTCCCAAGTTGCCGTCATATTGTTTGATTCATTGACTGAATACTGGGTCAGGAATTCACGTGCTTTATCAGCTCCTTCATTTTCGTACAACATTTTCGCAGCTGCATCAATAGCAGGTGTGTAATCAATAAACTTCCCTTCTAATTTAGCCTGAAGGTCACGAACATGCTTGATCATTGAATCGTAGCGCAAATAAGCCAGGTTTGTTACCTTGTTGAATACCCAGAATGCTGCATCTTCAGAATAGGTAAGCATATCGCCGTTGCCTACTGCAAAACATTCAGGAATTTCAGTAATTCCGCAATACATAGGAGCATAGCAGGTACTGTATGTGTCATCTACACCAAACCAAAGGATTCCACCAATTGGATCAGGTAGCCAAGAGCGGCTTTGCGATACAAAAGAGAAGCCCGTTTGTTGGGTTGAAATTGCTCTTTCGTTGCAATAAGTAACCGAATCAACCTGCCAGGTTAAACCTCTCCAACGATAAGGATTTTTGTAAGGGCCAGCACCCAGGTCTTTCGTCATATCCAATTTGGTACCTTGAAAATGGTCACGCATCATTTCCATAACGTCTTTTACTGAAACCTTTTCATCTGGCTTAATCCACAATGGCATGCGGTTGGTTGCAAAATTATTTTCGCCACCATGCTCAATATGTCCCGTAGCGTAAGCAGTATGTTCTTCCATTCCGGAAACTACTTTATTAAATCCGGCCCAAACACGTGCTTCACAAAAACGAGCACCACCAAAATCTACAGGTGCGTAAACATCGGAGAAGCTGAAGTCTTTATTTTTTCCATCGAACCAACCTTTTTCGCGTGCAAATGAAATTACATCTTTCGCATAGATGCAGTTTTCTTCGTCATTCAACGGGAAAGTTGTAATCCTTGCCTGGTTGGCATGGCCGCTTATGTATCCGTCTGGAATGCGCAATGCCACCCAAACAGCACCTTTTTCACCTTCTCCTTTACCGATCATTTCCATTAGCCAAACTTCATTTGGGTCGGCAATTGAAAACGACTCGCCAGAACTGGCATAACCATGTTCTTCAACCAAATTAGTCATTACCTCAATGGCTTCGCGGGCTGTTTTCGCACGCTGAAGGGCAACATAAATCAAGCTTCCATAATCCATAATGGCTCCTGGTTGTTTGCCAAGTTCTTTACGTCCGCCGTAGGTTGTTTCACCAATCGCTAACTGAAATTCGTTCATGTTACCAACAACACTGTACGTATGTGCAACTTGTGGAATTTTACCCAAATATTTGCCGGTATCCCACTCGTAAATATCTCGCATGGCACCTTCCGGATAGTCCATGGCTGGCTGGTAATACAATTCACCATACAGCGTATGTGAATCTGCAGCATAAGTTACCATGGTTGAACCATCGGTTGAGGCCCCTTTTGTTACCAGAAAATTAGTACAAGCCAATGCCTGTCCTGAAATCATTATTGCTACAAGAACAATTGAAAAAAGTCGTTTCATCATTATTATAAAGTTTAAATATTCAGCAAAACAAAAATAATATTCTTACACAAACTTTTAAAGAACATGAAATTTGCAAATAATAACCATGAGAAAGCTCATCTTGAACCAATCCTGATGCAAATTGTCATTTTAAATAGTTTGTATTGAATACATTCTTTCGAAAAAAATATTCAAATTTATAAGTATAAAACAACTAAAAAGATTACAGATGAAATTTCACGCTTTTCATAAAATGTCTTACGGGATGTATTTGGTTGCATCCGTATATGAAGGTAAAAAAGCAGGTTATATAGCCAATACTGCTTTTCAGGTAACTTCAAAACCACCACAACTAGCAATTTCCTGTCATAAGAAAAATATTAGCACAGATACCATTTTGCAGTCCGGCTCGTTTTCAGTTTCGGTTTTAAGGAAAGACATCAACGTAAAATTAATTGGTGACTTTGGGTTTATGTCAGGGAGTGATTTTGATAAATTCAACGATGTTGAAACAACCACATCAAAAACCGGTTCTCCCATTGTTTTAAATGAGTCAGTTGCCTGGTTCGATTGTGAAGTTCGTGAAAAGATTGATTTGGGATCTCACTGGTTAGTAATAGGTGAAATTGTTGAGAGTGAGCAGCTGCTTGATGAAGAACCATTGACCTATGCGTATTACAGGGAAAAATACAAGATGTTTTCGCCCAAAAACTCACCAACACACATTGAAAAAACAAAGCTTGATGAAGAACTAAAAAAAGAAGAGCAGGAGCTTTTAGCTAAAAAGGGTGGAGTAGAAGAGGAGCATGATGAAGCAGTGCCACATGTTTGCCAAATTTGTGGATTTCAATACGATCCTGAGCAAGGAGATCCGGCTAACGGAATACCCCCAGGAACACCGTTTGAGAATTTGCCCGAAGAATATAAATGCCCGATTTGCAATGCAGGCAAAGATTATTTTAAGAAGCAGTAACTTTATTAATTGAGGGGCTCACTGTGTAGTTTATTCAAGTTCAATTAATCCATTCTCCTCGTGGAAATAATTGTGATATTCAAGTAATTCGTTTCTACCGTCAAATAACTCAAGCAGTAGTTTTTTGTCGATTTTGGTAGGCTTTAGTGAATTGTACGCTTCCCATGAACTATATTTATAGTCTCTAAAATCGGCTGCAAGACCATGTTTCTGAGGATTGTAGTGAATGTAAAATGCTAAATATTTGAGATATTCTTCGCTTGTAATTTCTATGCGTTTAAAAGTTCGTTCAAATAAACCTCCTTGTCGGTTTTCCTGAACATTTATGGCCATCGTATAGCTAATGAAGAATTTTCTAAATTGGTTACTTATCGTTTTCGAAATGGATTCTTCAGTATCATGAATGTCATTAGTTGTGAAAGATGACATATCAATTTTTTCTTTTGCCTGAATTAGAAAATGAAAGTGATTTCTCATTAATGAATATGCCAGGAGCGATATATATGACGATAAGTAGATGTCATAAAGTTTCATGAAATATAGATAGTTTTCTTCGGAAAAAAAGATAGCATTTTTGTTAGTACCTCGATTAAAAATATGGTAATATTTTCCTGGAATTATAGGGGTGATTGTTTTGAGTGCTGGCATGAACTAAAATTAGTTCAAAGATTTTTTATTGTCAAGTGTCTTTTTTGATGTTTCACAAAGGATGTCATCTTTTCAAAAGATGACATCCCTACAAGTGAGTTATTATTGAAATTAAGTTAACTTTATAAGAAAAATTCGCCCTAATGAATGATTTATATCTTATTGGAAATGGTTTTGATTTAGCCCATGGATTAAAGACTTCTTATAATGATTTTTTATTGTGGTATTTGAAGACATCTTTATCTAAGATAATGCCAAATCGACATTATGAGGATGAGTTGATAACGTTCAAAAAGTATTATTCTGATCCATTAAGTGACCATAAGGAGGTTTCTTCTTTGCTTAAAGAATGTGAGGAATTGCAAATTAATATTGATTTCAAGCATAGTTTTTTTGAAACTATAGTCCAAAATGTATCTGTTTGTAAATGGGTAGATATTGAATATCAGTATTATCAATATTTGATAAATATTTATGATTTTCATACAGAAGGTGGTAATTTTTCTTCTTATCCATATATTCAAAGTGTTGCTTTATTGAATGTCTGCATGGAAGCAATTAAGAGAAAATTAATTGAATACTTGAGTATTGTTGATTATTCTTCAAAAGAGCAAAAAATAGACATTCGAAAGATAATAAATGCGTATACAGGAATAGGAGAAGAATATGCTGGAGAAAAAATGTTTTTATACTTTAACTATACATCAACCTTAGAAATTTATAGAGAAACTGCTTTTTTTGATGACAATAATCTCATTCATATACATGGCGAACTGAATAATAATAGTAATCCAATTATATTTGGATACGGTGATGAAATAGACCCACATTACAAGATCATAGAAAACTTAAATTCTAATGAATTATTGAAAAATATTAAGTCGTTTGGCTATTTTAGAACATCAAATTATCAAAGGTTCTTGAGGTATGTTGATTCTAACGAGTTTGTGGTAAAGATATTAGGCCATTCATGTGGGATATCTGATAGAATTCTTTTAAATACAATTTTTGAACATGAGAATTGTAAGGCAATTAAAATATATTATCACAAAAAAAATGGTAATGAAAATGATTTCTTTGAAAAAACACAAGAAATCTCTCGTCATTTTCAAGCCTCTGGAAAAGGTGATATGAGGAGGAAAATTGTATCGTTTGAAGAATCGCAACCATTATGTCCATAAAAATTAAGGATGTCATCTTTTCAAAAGATGACATCCTTGCTAATAAACAGACATCTAAACATCATATGTAGTTGATGCAGTATCCCCACCTCGACCAGTCCAGTTGGTATGGAAGAACTCGCCACGTGGTTTGTCAATACGTTCGTAGGTGTGAGCTCCAAAGTAGTCCCGTTGAGCTTGCAACAGGTTTGCTGGAAGGTGTTCGCTTCTGAACCCATCAAAATAACAAAGAGCCGATGTTAATGCCGGTACAGGAATACCATTGGAAAGTGCTGTAGCGCAAACTCTTCTCCAGCCAGCTTGGGCAGCCTCTACTTTGTCTTTAAAATATGGATCAAGGAGCAAGTTTGGAAGTTCAGGGTTTTTATCGAAAGCTTTTTTGATGTCTCCCAGGAATGCTGAGCGGATGATGCAACCGCCACGCCACATTAGCGCAATTCCACCGTAATTTAAGTGCCACTTGTTCTCTTTCGCAGCTTCCATCATTAGGTTATAGCCTTGTGCGTATGAAATGATTTTTGCTCCGTAAAGTGCATCTTTCAAGTCACTGATCATCTGAGCTTTATCACCATCAAATTTTGGAGCAGGACCTGATATTACTTTTGAAGCTTCAACACGCAGGTCTTTTTGTGCTGACAGGCAACGGGCAAATACAGATTCACCAATCAATGTTAATGGAATGCCCATGTCCAATGCGGAAACACCTGTCCATTTGCCAGTACCTTTTTGCCCTGCAGTATCCAGGATCTTTTCAACCAAAGCTTCACCATTTTCTTTATAAGCCATGATGTCGCGTGTAATTTCAATTAGATAGGAGTCCAGGTCGCCTTCATTCCATTCCTTGAATACTTCGTGCATTTCATCGGCTGACATGCCAAGCATCTCTTTCATTAGCTGATAGGCTTCGCAAATAATTTGCATATCGCCATATTCAATACCGTTGTGTACCATTTTTACGAAGTGTCCGGCACCGCCTTCTCCAACCCAATCGCAGCAAGGCGAACCATCTTCAACTTTAGCAGAAATGGACTGGAAAATATCTTTTACTGCAGGCCAGGCTTCAGGAGAGCCGCCAGGCATAATGGATGGTCCTTTTAATGCACCTTCTTCACCACCAGAAACACCGGTTCCAATGTATAAAAGACCTTTGCTTTCTACATATTCGGTTCGGCGAATGGTGTCAGGGAAGTGGGAGTTCCCACCATCGATAATGATATCTCCTTCTTCAAGATGAGGGATTACCAAATCGATAAAATGGTCAACTGGTTCCCCAGCCTTTACAAGCATCATTACTTTTCTGGGCCTTTCCAATGATGCACACAATTCTTCGATAGAGTGTGCACCAACAAAGTTTTTGCCAGCACCACGGCCATTTATAAAGTTGTCAACTTTTGCAACAGTACGGTTGTATACTGCAACAGTATATCCTTTGCTTTCCATGTTTAGCACCAGGTTTTCGCCCATTACAGCTAAGCCTATTAATCCTATATCTGCTAATTTGCTCATATGTTATATTTTTAATGTTATTCTTAATCAATGTTGAAACCCAAATCATATAGCTTTTTAATCGTCGTTTGATCGATATTTTTTGTGGCAATTGTGTAAGTTGGATATTCCCTTCTAACGGGATAATTGCCCCGTTGTTTTTCAAAATCTTCAGTTTTTTTCCTTAGTAAAGTATCATCGTTTTGAATATTGTATGTTGCAAGGATTGCTTTTTCCAAAATCTCTGTTTCTGATAAACCTTCTCCATCAATTTCAATAAATGAATTCTCTGGTAATTCAACATCTTTAGCACTCCAATTGTCAATACCAAGATTAAAGAACCGACTGATCGCCTGAACGCTCATGCTGGTTCCATTGGCTTTGCCATCCTTTGAATATCCGGCAATATGTGGAGTTGCCAAATCGCACATTTTAAGTAGTTCAAGGTCAATGTTAGGTTCGTTTTCCCAACAATCCAACACAAGGCCGGTAATTAGATTTTGCCCGATGGCTGATTTTGCAGCATCAGTATCGATAACTTCACCCCGACAGGAATTGATAATAACAGGTTTCTTCTTCAATTCAGAAAAGAATTTGAAATCTGCCAAGTGGTATGTGGCATCTTCTCCACTCATGTTTAGTGGAACATGTAATGAAATAAAATCTGCATTCTTCTTTATTTCTTCAAGGCTCACAAATTGTTCCGAACCTTCAATTCGTTCACGGGGTGGGTCATTCAGCAACACATTCATACCGAAAATTTCACAGACTTTCGCTACTTTTGATCCAACCTGTCCAACGCCAACAACACCGATTGTTTTCCCTTTCAATTTGAATTGATGCTTTTCAGCCAAAACAAATAGGGCAGAAGCAATGTATTGTTCAACCGACTTGCTATTGCAGCCGGGAGCATTTGTCCATTCGATGCCAGCTTTTTTGCAATAATCGGTGTCGATATGGTCGTACCCAATTGTTGCTGTTGCAATAAATCTGACTTTTGAGCCTTTCAACAAATCTTCATTACAAATGGTACGTGTTCTGGTTACAATTGCATCTGCATCTTTCACTATTTCTGAAGTTGTTTTTGCTCCAGGTAAGTATACAACTTCGCCAAATGGTTCAAGTGCCCCTTTAATGTAAGGTATTTTGTCGTCAACTATAAATTTCATCTGTTAATACTTGAAGCGGTCTTTGAATGCCCAAAGCCCGATTGCCGGATTCGAAATATAAAAGATTTCTTCCCCATCAACTAAATTGTAGCCATCTTTTAGTTTCTGTGGATCGAATTTAGCAGAAACTTCATCTATGTCGGCGTATTTGAAACCAACGCTTTCAATTTCTTTTTTTGTGAGGTTGTCTTTTTCTTTGCCCGGGCAGTAGGTAATGCTGAAGCGTCCTTCTGAAGAACCGTGAATGAGGTGGGCAGCTGCACTTAAATTATTCCGAAGCTCTTCGTTTTTGTCACAGGCTTTTAATGTTGCTGGCGTACCAAAATAGCCATATTTTCTAATAAGTCGATCTATTTCCTTGTCTTCTCCAAATTCTTTTAATGCCGGGGCAAGAACAATTAGCTCTCCGCCATCATCAATGGCCATACGTGTTCGATAAACCGATTTGTTTCCAAGCCAGGTAGATTTAAACTCAGTGGGGTCAAGCCAAACGACTACTTTTTTCAGTGGTTTTTCAAGCATCTCGAAATTCACCTGAAGTGAAAGCTTCGCGGCTTTATCAAATACTTCATAATCATCGCCAATAAACAGGCCACGGGTTTTTACCTTGCCATCGGTTTTATCTAATCCCACAACTGTTTGAACATACAAAATTGGAAGGTGGTTTGTGAAGTTATCAGATGCATAATTGAAAATCTTACGAACTGGTGTATCAGCATGTCCCATCATGCGTTCCATTCCATAAGCTGCACCGATGAAGTGACTTTTGTTTATCCCTTCTGAACCGCCTGTTCCAACAAAAACATTTTTATTGTAGTTGGCCATTCCCACAACCTCGTGGGGAACAACCTGTCCAATCGACATGATTAGATCGAAGTTATCTTTGACTAAAAGCTTGTTTACTTGGGCAGGCCATGAAAAATCAACAGCTCCTTCCGATACTTTTTTTACAAATTCAGCAGGAACTTCACCTACATTTACCACATCATTCCTCCAATCGTGTTCCCTAATCAGAGAAGCTGGCAAACTGCCAAACATGTGACTAATTTGCTCGTCAGTCATTGGGGAGTGCGTGCCCAGTGCGGGTAAGACATCCGTTAAGCGTTTCCCGTAATACTGCCAGGCAAACTCCGTTAGTTCGCCTGCACGGCTCGGTAGCCGGGTGTAGTCCGGAGGGATTGCTAAAACTTTATTGATCCCCTGAATTTGATCTAGCGCTTCGTAAAGCCCATTCTTTAAGTCCTCTGAACTTAAGTTATGATCTGGTGAACCTATTTCGTAAAAAAGCATGATGTATAATTTATAAATAAATTATCATGGGGTGTGTCAATATCATTTCGCAACAAATATGCGGATTGGAATCCGTAACCCAGGTTATCTTTTTACACGTGCATTTCCTTCCCAAATGCTCCAAACCATTTCTTCATCAGCTGGTTGTGCATAGTCTGTTAGGAAAGTTGTTGCCATGGCTCCAGTTGCCCAGCCGAACTGCGGCCATTTTGCAGGATCCCATCCTTTTAAAATTCCGTAGAGCAAACCACCAACAAAGCCGTCTCCGCCTCCAATTCTATCCAGTACATTTATGCTTCTTGGCATAATTGCCTGCCAGTTATCTTCACCTTCAAGCATGATAGCACCCCAAAGGTGTTCATTCACACTTACAACTTCACGTAGTGTTGTAGCAAAAACTGAAGCATCGGGAAATGCTTCTTTTACCCGGTAAATCATTTGCTTGAAGCCATCAATTTCAGCTTCAATTCCTTTACCACCAGCTTCGGGCCCCTGAACTCCCAGGCACAACTGGAAATCTTCTTCATTCCCAATCAATATATCAGAAACAGCTGCAATCTCAGTAAAGTTTTGGCGAAGTTCTTCTTCTCTTCCTTTCCAGAATGAAGCTCTGTAATTCAGGTCGAAAGAAATTTTTGTTCCGTATTTTTTTGCAGCTCTCGCAAGTTCAAGACAGAATGTGCTTGTTTCTCTCGATAAAGCACCGATCAGACCTGAAAGGTGAACAATTTGAACTCCTTCCTCGCCAAAAATTCGATCAAGATCGAAATCGTTTACATTAAGGGTTTGACCCACTTCTCCAGCACGATCGTTATGAACACGTGGTCCACGCGAGCCAAAACCACTATCAGCAATATTAAATTGGTGTCGATACCCCCAGGGGTTTCCTTGTTCAACTTCTGGGCCCTCAAAATCCATGTGCCTGGATTTCAGGTTGCTTTTAATGAAAGCTGCTATGGGACTTCCTTTAACAAATGTTGTCAACACCTTTACCGGAAGCCCAAGAAATGAGGATATGCTGGCAACGTTTGTTTCAGCACTGGTAGCCTGCATTTTAAACGTATCGCTGCTATGAACCGGTTGCCCATTAACAGGTGTAATACGA
Organism: Sunxiuqinia sp.; assembly: GCA_965230765.1. Taxonomy (GTDB): domain Bacteria; phylum Bacteroidota; class Bacteroidia; order Bacteroidales; family Prolixibacteraceae; genus Sunxiuqinia. Next base: position 1,001,585 of record CBDDLR010000002.1, on the reverse strand, counting down.
ATGCCCATGCTTGTTGGCACGAGCATCGCATATTTGCAATTTTGCTTTAATTCAATAGCCATAATTTTGTGATTAATCGTAAACCAAGCCGCTTCGCTCAATTCCCAGTTCCAGGCCACGTAGCTCGGCCATGCCTCTCAATAAACCAATTGCTGAATAACCAGGATTGGTTTTTTTGTTCAGATCATCGAGTATCATGTGCCCATGGTCTGCTCGCATTGGAATCTGACCATCTCTTCTGTTTGCAGAATGCCTTCTTTTTTGTTCTTTTAATACTGAAAGGATGACACGGAACATATCAACATCGCCGCGTAGGTGGCTGGCTTCATGAAAGCTGCCATCATTTTTGCGTTGTGTGCTTCTCAGGTGCAGAAAATTAACCTTGTCGCCCATTCTATCAATCATGCCAGGGAGATCATTGTCAGCCCTTACACCAAGTGAACCGGTACATAAACACAAGCCATTGTTGATTGAATCATGAATGTTCAGAATATATTGAAGGTCACTTTCGGTACTTACAACACGAGGAAGCCCAAATAATGGCATGGGTGGATCATCTGGGTGTATTGCAAGGCGTACGCCTGATTCGATTGCCACGGGTACGATTTGCTCAAGAAAATATTTGAGATTTTCCCGGTATTTTTTTGAATCAATTTCATCGTATTCCTCAAGGCGCTTTTTGAATTCTTCAATTGAATAGCCTTCCTGTCCTCCTGGAAGTCCTGCAATGATATTGTTTTGAAGGATATTCCTTTTTTCAGAATTCATTGAGCCAAAACTTGCTTTGGCAGCTTCAATACTTTCAGGGCTGTAGTCCTTTTCAGCATCTTTTCGATTTAAAATGAACATGTCAAAGGCTGCAAAGTCAGCGAAATCGAACGATAAGGCTTTAGCACCATCTTCCAATTCCATGGCAAGATTTGTTCTTGTCCAGTCAACAACCGGCATCCAGTTGTAAGTCACCACAGGAATGCCAACTTTGCCAACATTTCGAATTGATTCCTTGTATTTCTCAATCCATTCGTCCCTGTTAGCTTTGCCTTGTTTAATGTCTTCGTGAACAGGAATACTTTCAATTACAGACCAGGTAAGCCCACGTGATATTGGAGCTTTTCCACTTTCATCCCACTCAATGATTTTTTTTCTTTCCCGAATTGCTTTTTCTGACCACACTTCACCAATAGGTACTTCGTGCAAGGCAGTTACAATTCCAGTTGCGCCAGCTTGTCGAATATCGGCAAGGGTTACCGGATCATTTGGTCCGTACCAACGCCATGTTTGTTCCATCAACATAATTTGATTTTTTTTATGGTTATTTTTTATACTCCTCCAAATGCATTGTAGCCACCATCTACGGGAATCACAATTCCTGTAATAAAACTCGAAATGTCAGAAAGCAAAAACATAGTAGCTCCCTGAAGGTCCTGCGGTTCACCAAATTTCCCCATTGGCGTATTGTCAACAATTTTCTGCCCACGAGGGGAGAAGTTCCCTGTTTTTTCGTCCATCACCAAAAAACGGTTTTGGTTTGTGATAAAAAAACCAGGAGCAATGGCGTTTACCCGAATGCCAACTTTTGCCAGGTGAACAGAAAGCCACTCTGTAAAATTGTTGATCGATGCCTTTGCTGCAGAATAGGCAGGGATTTTGGTAAGTGGTTTGTATGAGTTCATACTCGAAACGTTCAGCACCACTCCGGATTTCTTTTTCAACATGTCTTTTGTGAAAACCATGGTTGGCAATAATGTGCCTTTAAAATTCAGTGCAAACACCTTGTCAAAGCCATCCATTTCAAGCCCATAGAAAGTATCCTCCAACGAATCAAGGCTACTTTCATCCATTTGCTCAACTTTAGTAGTTGCAGTTGGGTGGTTTCCGCCTGCACCGTTTATAAGCATGTCAATTTCACCCAGCTTGCTGTTTATTTGTTCTTTTGCAGCTTCCAATGACGCTTTGTCGAGCACATTCGCTTCAACACCGATTACAAATGCCCCTGTTTCATCGGAAATTTGTTTGGCTACACTTTCAGCGGTTTCTTTGTTAATGTCAGCTATCGCAATCTTGGTTCCAACAGATGCTAGTGCTTTTACCATTTCGATACCGATAACTCCGGCACCCCCGGTAATCACACAAACTTTATCTTTAAGGTCTTCAAAACTAATAGGTTTCATATTTTCTTAATTAAATTCTTTGTAAAAATCAATGTTCTCTTTGGTTACAATATCTATTGAAGTGAATTTTTCAGATGGAATTTCCTTCTTTAAAATAATGTGCTCGAATAATGTCTTGATTGCATTATAGCCTTGCTCTTCAGGCTTCTGGCAAATGACAAAATCAACTGTTCCATTTTTCACATGCTTTATGTTTGTGTTTATCAGGTCATGACCGATTAGGCGGATTCCCTCCAGTTTTTTCTTTTCAATATATTCAGCTATACGATATACTTGTGAGTTGGTCACGAATATGCCTTTCAAATTTGGGCTTTTCTCAAGTATGCTGTCCATTTTTTTGTGCCAGCTTTCTGTATCTGTAGGATTAGTTATTTCAATAGTAATAAGTTTTTTTTGTTTGTTTTGATCGTTTGCTTTGAAATAGTCATAAAAACCAACCTCACGCTGTACAAGATGGTTCTGATTGTCCATTTCCTTAGCAAAATGAATCACAAGAATAGTTGCTTCACCCAGTGTTGAAAAATCGAGGAGCTTTGCAGCGAGTGCGCCACTCTGAAAAGAGTTTTGACCGATGTAGCTTATTTTCTTACAATCTTTAAGGTTTGAATCAATAAACACAAATGGTATTTCTTGTTCATTGAGCTCTTTGATGAATTTTTTGGACTCGCGGGAGAAGAAGGGTGCAAGCACAACTCCATCTGGCTTTTTCTCCATTATTTTAGAAGAAACAAGTTTGAAAGATGATGGATCTGATTGCTTAAATTGATAATTGTCAATGCGTATGCCATATTCCTGTATTTCCTGAAATGCTCTTTTTATACCATTAAAAGGTTTGTTCCAGTATGATTCTTCGCTTATTGGTTCAGGTAAAAATGTAGCAAATCGATATATTTTTTTTGAAGCTAAGGTACTTGCCAGTATATTTGGCTGATAATCCATTTCTTCAATAATCTTTAAAATAAGTTCTTTGGTGGCAGGTGCTACTTCTCCGCGATTATGGATTACCCTGTCAACTGTTCCTATGGAAACATTTGCTTTCTTGGCGATGTCCTTTATTCGTATTCTTTTTAACGGTTTGATAATGCCTTGTATTAGTGGTTAATAGAATATTGAGTAAAACAAAACTACAAAAAAATGAACAATTTCGTGTGCGAACACGGCAAAAATATATTTTATAACATTTTTTGAGAAAATTAGTTCTGGTTTTATTGCGCAGGTAAATAATAACATCTAATTTCGTGTGCGAACACGGAAGGCGCAACGGTCACAGAATCAAAAGAATTTACGGGTAGCAGGGAGGTCGTTATTGTATGAAGTAAGAAGACGTCTTCCAAGAAGTAACAATAAGTTAGTGTCTGAACCTAAAATAAATATAAGCGATGAAAAAATTCATGGATAAAGATTTTCTGCTGAAAACGGAAACAGCACAAAGGCTGTATCATGAGCATGCGGTGAAAATGCCTATTTTCGATTACCACTGCCATATTCCCCCTCAGGAGATTGCCGAAGACAAACAGTTTGAGAACCTGACACAAATTTGGTTGGCAGGTGATCATTATAAATGGCGTGCAATGCGTACCAATGGGATAGATGAGCGCTACTGTACCGGCGATGCCAGTGATTGGGAAAAGTTTGAAAAGTGGGCTGAAACTGTTCCGCAAACACTAAGAAATCCTCTTTACCAGTGGACGCACTTAGAACTCAAAAAGTTTTTCGGGATTGAAAAGTTATTAAGTCCGGAAACTGCTAAAGAAATTTGGGATGAATGCAATGCTAAACTGAATACTCCTGAATATTCTTGCAGAAATATTATCCGTATGGCAAAGGTGCATACCATTTGCACAACAGATGACCCTATTGATACATTGAAATATCATCAGGCTATAAAAGAGGATGGTTTTGAAGTTGCTGTTTTACCAGCTTGGCGTCCTGATAAAGCTACAATGGTCGATCGCCCTGAATTTTGGAATGGGTATGTCGATCAGCTAGCAGATGCAGCAAATGTTGAGATTGATAGTTTTGATGCATTTATGGTTGCCATCGAAAAACGTCATCAGTTTTTCCACGAAAATGGCTGCCGTTTGTCCGATCATGGTTTGGAGACTGCTTATGCTGAAGATTATACAGATGAAGAAATTAGTCAGATTTTTGACAAAGTTCGTGGGGGCAGTGAACTGACAGAATTGGAAATTTTAAAATTCCGCTCTTGCATGTTGTATGAGTTTGGGATTATGGATCATGCAAAAGGATGGACACAGCAGTTTCATTTTGGGGTAATACGAAATAATAGTTCCCGTTTGTTTGGGAAGCTCGGTCCTGATACTGGTTTTGACTCTATCGGTGATTTTCCAATTGCACAGCCATTAGCTAAACTTTTAGACCAGTTAGATGCGAATAACCAACTGGCTAAAACGATTCTTTACAATATTAATCCAGCTGACAATGAGATTTACGCAACTATGATTGGAAACTTCCAGGATGGATCAGTTCCTGCGAAAATGCAATATGGATCAGGCTGGTGGTTCCTCGATCAGAAAGATGGAATGGAAAAACAAATGAATGCCTTATCCAATTTGGGCTTGCTAAGTAGGTTTATTGGTATGTTAACTGATTCCAGAAGTTTTCTTTCCTATTCAAGACATGAATATTTCAGGAGAACATTGTGCAACTTATTAGGGAACGATGTCGAAAATGGTGAAATACCTGCTGATATGGAACTTTTAGGGCAGATGGTTGAAAATATTTGCTTCAACAATGCGAAAGAGTATTTTCAATTTGGGTCGTAAAACAATTTAAAAACCGAAAAAATAACGATATGACAAAGAAAGTAGTAACATTTGGTGAGATCATGCTACGCCTGGCAACGCCTGGGTATTTAAGGTTCAACCAAACCAATAGTTTCAACGCCACATTTGGCGGAGGGGAAGCTAATGTGGCCGTATCGCTGGCCAATTATGGTATTCCTGTTGATTTTGTGACCCGGTTACCGAAAAATGACATTGCCCGTTCGTGTGTAATGGATTTGAAAAAATATGGTGTCAATACAGAAAATATTGTTTACGGTGGTGACCGTGTGGGAATTTATTTTCTTGAAACTGGTGCTGTTAGCCGTGGTAGCAAAGTGGTTTATGACCGCGCTCACTCTGCCATTTCTGAGATACAACCTGGTATGGTTGATTGGGACAAGGTTTTTGAAAATGCCGAATGGTTTCACTGGACAGGTATTACCCCTGCTATCTCTCAGGGAGCTGCCGATGCTTGCTTAGAGGCAATTCAAAAGGCCAATGAAAAAGGGGTGACGGTAAGTTGTGATTTGAACTACCGCAAAAATCTGTGGAAATATGGCAAGTCATGCGGTGAAGTTATGCCAGCACTGGTTGCAGGTACTGATGTGGTATTGGGCAACGAAGAAGATGCGGCAATGGCATTGGGTATTCACCCGGAAGGTGTTGATGTGACAGCAGGGCATGTTGAGGGTGCTGCTTACGAATCTGTTTCAAAACAAATTATGGAGAAATTCCCAAGGGTAAAAAAGGTGATCACTACGCTGCGGGGTTCAATTAATGCGAACCACAATAGCTGGGCAGGTGTGCTTTGGAACGGAGAGACCTTGTTCGAATCGCCACAATATCAAATTACCCATATTGTTGACCGTGTAGGCGGAGGTGATTCTTTTATGGGTGGTTTGGTTTATGGCCTGTTGACCTATCCTGAAGATGACCAAAAAGCATTAAATTTTGCAGTGGCTGCTTCGTGTTTGAAACACACCATTTATGGTGATTTCAATCAGGTAACTGTTGATGAGGTAGGAAAACTAATGGGCGGCGATGCTTCAGGACGTGTAGCCAGGTAAAAGAATCCTGCTCAAAAACTGATTAACCAATTATCTAAAATTTAGAAAAAACCAATAACAGAATATAAAATGGCACGATTTTCAAGAATAGAAGTTGCTCAAAAAATGAAAGAAACAGGCATTGTTCCGGTTTTTTATCATTCGGATTTAGAGCTGTGTAAAAGTGTTGTAAAAGCTTGTTATGATGGCGGTATCCGTGTATTTGAATTTACGAACCGCGGTGATTTTGCAACGGATGTGTTTGCCCAGTTGAACCAATGGACAATTAAGGAATGCCCGGAGATGATTATGGGGGTGGGCTCCATAATTGATGAAGGCACAACGGCAATGTACATTGCTTTGGGTGCAAACTTTATTGTTTCCCCATTAATCGATGAGGGCATGGCCAGGGTTTGCAACAAGCGGAAAGTAGCCTGGAGCCCTGGGTGTGGTTCAGTAACTGAAATCGGCAAAGCTCATGAGCTAGGCTGCGAAGTGGTAAAAATATTCCCAGGTTCATCGGTTGGAGGCCCCGATTTTGTGAAAGGTGTGAAAGGGCCAATGCCATACGCAAGTATTATGCCTACTGGTGGTGTGTCGCCTGACAAAGAAAACCTTTCAAAATGGTTCAATGCAGGTGTGCATTGTGTTGGAATGGGATCACAACTTTTCCCAAAAGAAGTTCTTGCAAACAAGGATTTTCAATACATAACTGATATATGCGCAGAAGCACTTTCAATTGTAGATAAATTGAAGAATAAATAATTATAACTAATCCTGAATATTATGACAAAATCCAAAAGTTCTGTAGGTAACCACAGGTACAAAATTCTGGCCATGTTGGTATATGCCACAACTATAAACTATTTCGACCGAAGTATTATAGGTGTTATGGCGCCTACATTGGAAAATCTATTTGAATGGTCAAATAATGACTATGCAAATATTATGATTGCATTTAAAATCGCATACGCTCTTGGTATGCTTACCATGGGTGGTATAATTGATAACCTTGGGACGAAGAAAGGATACATGCTTGCCATTGGTATCTGGAGTGGTTTTGGAATGCTACATGCTTTGGTGGTACAAGAAGTTAGTGTTTTTAATATTACAGTTACCAGTGTTGGGTTATTTTCCATTGCTCGTTTTGGACTGGGTTTTGGTGAGTCAGGCCACTTTCCTGCAGCACAGAAAACAGTGGCCGAATGGTTCCCAAAGAAAGAAAGGGCTTTTGCTACAGGTTTGTTTAATGCTGCCACCAGTATCGGTGCCATAGCTGCTCCTTTTGTCGTAGGATGGATTGTTACAGAGGTTACTCAGCCTGGCTTTGTTAAAGGAACAGGATGGCAATATCCTTTTTTAATAACAGGGGTTTTAAGTGCGATTTGGGTTATTTTGTGGATTAAAGTCTATAGAAAACCAGAAGATTCAAAGAAACTATCAAAAGCTGAGTTCGATTACATTCATAGTGATTCCGAACCAGAATCAAAAGAAAAAGTGGCTTGGGCAAAAGTTCTTCCTAAAAGACAAACCTGGGCGTTTTCCATAGCGAAAGTAACAGATGCAGTTTGGTGGTTTTATCTTTTCTGGGGAGCGAAATACTTAAATGCAACATTTGGGATTAGCCTGAAAGACATTGGAATTCCATTTTTAATTATGTATTTACTTGCCGATGGTGGAAGTATTGCCGGTGGATGGATTTCGGGGCATTTTATGAGCAAGGGTTGGACACTTAACAAAGCGCGTAAAATGACACTGTTTATGTGTGCAATACTCGTTCTGCCAGTTTGCTACGTGGCATTTACTCAAAATCAGTGGATTGCTATTGTTCTTATTGGTATAGCGGCTGCTGGACACCAGGCATGGTCAGCAAATATTTTCACATTGGTTTCCGACGTATTTCCTAGAAAAGCTGTTGCATCTGTAACAGGAATTGGCGGTATGATTGGTGCTGTTGCTGGTATTGTTAGCGATAAGGCTTTAGGAAGGATTTTAGATTCTGCTGGTAGTTCTGGTTATTTTTGGGCATTCTTAATTGCGGGTTCTTGTTATTTAATTGTTTTGGGTATTGTTCATCTTATAATGCCGAAAATGACACCGTTGGATGAAAACCTTAATGAAATAGTTCGTTCATAGAAATAATTTTTTTCACGAAAGAACCCGTCATTTGGCGGGTTTTTTTATGCACTCTTTTGTACTATTTAGATGTGTTTGAATCAACAATTTGTTGTTTAAAAATAATTCTTAAAACACCAAGGTTAAGTTTGATATTTCTATAAATAATCTGGATATTTAAACTCTGAAATTTCATCAATTTAGATGGATTCATTCAGAAAAACCTATAATTCATCAGAAAATATAGATATTTCGAACAAAAGTATCTGTTTTTTTAATGTTGTAAGAATAATAGGTTGTAACTTGGAAGTCTCAAAATTGCGATAATTGATACATATGGTCGAAAATATTTCGGGTGTTTGTGATAAAGAAGGATGTAATGTACCTAAAGGTTTTGCTGAAGAAAACAGCAGGCAAATCATCAGCTCCATCTCGCATGAGTTGAGAACCCCATTATCTATTATCAGCTCTAATTTGCAAATGTTGGAAGATTGCAAAGAGTTGGATGACGAAATGCGTCAAGAAACGTTTGAGTTGTGCGGCGAAGCAATAAAATCAATGTCCCGATTTTTGGACGACATTTATTTCTTAAATGTTTCAAACAAAGGGGAGCTTAAAAAAGACTTGAAGAAGTTTAATCTTGAGAAATATTGTAAGAACATAGTTAAAGAGCTCTCATTCTCTGAATTTGATGAGGAGCGAATAAAACTAACTTGCAACTTCTCTGAACCAAAAATTACCACAGACAAGGAACTTCTTCGTAGGGTATTTTACAATGTTATTTCAAATGCGATAAAGTTTTCTCCTGAAGATGTTCTTGTTGATGTTGATTATAACGGTGAGAATCTTTTCATAAAAGTTGAAGATAAAGGAATTGGTATTCCTCCGGAAGAACTTGAATTAGTAATTGAACCTTTTTTTAGGGGAAATAATGTGAAAATGATTGCTGGAACTGGCCTGGGATTGTCGATTACAAAAAAATCTTTGGATTGTTTGGGGGGTAAAATTGATTTTGAGAGTATTATAGGTGAAGGAACAAAAGTGAAATTAATTATTCCTAACAATGGAAAGTAAACGAATATTGGTCATAGAGGATGATTCCCGATTGAGTAGAACGCTCAGGAATGTACTAATTACCAATGGTTATGAGGCCGATGTAGCCAATTCCGGCGCTGAGGGGATTCAAAAAGCCTATGAATACTGCCCCGATTTGATTTTGTGTGATATTAAAATGAGCCCCATTGATGGATATCAGGTGTATAATATTTTGAGGGACAGTTCAATTACGAACCGTATCCCTTTTATTTTTATCACCGGAAAATCAGATCTTCAGGATATTCGATTTGGGCTGGAGCTTGGGGTTGACGATTACATTGTTAAGCCTTTCAATAATGAGGATTTGCTAAAGTCGATCCAGGTTAGGTTAGATAAGTATGAAAAATTGGTAAGCATTGGAAAGAATGATTACAAAGCATTGGTAGAACTGTCTCCAAATGGGATTTTTCTTTTTGATGGCGAAACGATATATGAAGCGAACAGGGCTTTCACCATTATGACAGGGATTGAGCCTGAGCAAATTACCAAGGTGAATTTTAAAAACCTGGTTGATGAAGAAACATATTCTAAGGTTCAGGGGAAAATTCAGAAATGTGCAAATGGCCTGTTAAAAAGCTTTGGGGAGCAAATAAATATTAAAACAGGAAATGGTGAGTTTACCAATCATAAACTGTATGTTACCACCAGTCAGGTTAATAAAGGCTTTACCTTATTGATTGGCCTACTTGCTCCCGAAGAAATTTACATGAATACCGATCGGGCTGAGTATGAAAAATTGCTGAACATTTTGGCAGAAGAACAGATTGAGATCTCAGGTAACCTGGCTCAAAAGCTTCAGAAAGTATTTAAAGTTTCTGAAGGCAAGCCCCGAAAGGTTGACAGAAATGTTTCCGTTGATATATTTTCAAAACGCGAGCAGGAGGTATTAAAGCTTTCTTGCAAGGGATTGCCAATTAAAATAATTGCTGATGAATTGTGTATTTCTGACCGAACAGTAGAAAAGCACCGGGCCAGCCTGATGGAAAAAACAGGTTCGAAGAATATTGTAGAGGTAATTATTTACGCCTTAAAAAATGAATTAATTGAGATTTAGATGATATAAACATGTATAGAAAAGGAGAGGCTTTTTAGTCTCTCTTTTTTTTAGCTTAGTTTTGACTTGTAATCTTCATATCGAAATTCTCTCAATAATCTAAACTTTCCTCTGTTATCAATCATTCCAATTGAAGGATGTTTAACACCGTTGAAGAAGTTTGTTTTCACCATGGTATAATGAATCATATCTTCCAAAATAATGATGTCTCCAACTTTCAGTTCGTTGTCAAAAGACCAGTTTCCGTAAAAATCACCTGCAAGGCAAGAGTTTCCTCCCATTCTAAATGTTGGTTTACTGGCTTCAGGTTCGGAGCTGCCACCTCTAATTTTTGGTTGGTAGGGCATTTCAAGGCAGTCGGGCATGTGTGCTGCAAATGAAACATTCAGCATCGCTGTTTTTATGCCTTTGCTTTCTACAATATCCAGCACCGTGGCTTTAAGAAATCCGGTTTCCCAGGCAAATGCACTTCCTGGTTCAAGAATAACATGGATATGGGGAAAGTTCTTTTTGAAGTTTTTAATAATATCGATAAGCCTGTCAACTTCATAGTTTTTTCGGGTCATTAAATGGCCTCCACCCATGTTGATCCATTTTATTTGATCAAAGAATTTTCCGAAGTTTTCGACTACTGCATTCAATGTTTTCTCCAGATCGGCAGCATCCGATTCGCACAACGTATGAAAATGCAATCCTTCAATTCCATCCGGTAGTTTGTCACCAAGCTGTTCTGCTACAATTCCCAATCGTGTTCCAGGGGCGCACGGATTGTACATTTCAGTTTCCACTTCTGAAAATTCGGGATTTATGCGAAGGCCGCATGAAATCACATTCTTGTGGGTTTTTGTCTGTTGATGGAACTGCTTGTATTGACTTAATGAGTTAAAGGTAATGTGGCTTGAACTGTCCATAATTTCATCAAACTCTTGCGGATCATAAACCGGCGCATAGGTGTGTGCAAGGCTTTTCATTTCTTCCACACAAAGTTTTGCTTCATTTAACGAACTGGCTGTTGCCCCTTTGACATATTCCCTGACAATTGGAAATGCACCCCACATGGCAAACCCCTTAAACGCTAATATTATTTCTGCACCTGATTTTATAGATACAGTTTTAATAATGCTCAGGTTTTTGCGCAATAAATTTTCTTCAAGCACAAAACAAGGAGAAGGTATCTTTTCAAATTCGTTCATCAATGAATATTACTTTGTTTCGCAAAGTAAGATTTTTTAAAGCTATTTTGAAACAAAAAAAGAGACATGCAAACTGGCATATCTCTTCATTTTATATTGAATGTAGTTTATTATAAAAATTGTTTCAACTCTGCTTCAATTTCTTTGTAGAGTGAAGGGCTGGCAGAAATAACAGGTAAGCGGGTTGCTTTTTTTGCTTTTCCCGCAATTTCCATGGCTGCTTTTACCCCGGCAGGGTTTCCTTCTTTAAAAAGCAATTTGAGAAAATCAACCAATTGCCAGTGGATTTCTCTTGCTTCGGCAAACTGCCCATCGTTGGCATGATGGATTAGTTTGCTGAGTGTCCCTGGTAGCACATTTGCAACAACCGAAATAACCCCAATCCCACCAACTGCAATGATTGGGAGAGCCAAAACGTCATCACCCGAAATGACAGCGAAATGATCTGGGCCATGTTTGGCCATTTTGGCAACTTGTGATGATTCACCAGAAGCTTCTTTAATTGCAATTGCGTTTGGGCATGATTTTGCAATTTCTACTGAAGTTTCAGAAAGCATGTTAACCCCCGTTCTTGATGGCACATTATATAATATAACCGGAACAGGGCTTGCAGCACACACAAGCTTAAAATGTTCGACCAAACCTTTTTGAGCAGGACGGTTGTAATATGGCGTGACTGATAAAATCCCGTCAACATCCGTAAAGTCTGTGCTTTCAATGTTCTGAATAACTTTGTAAGGATTATTTCCGCCCATGCCAACGACCAGCGGAACCCGTTTGTTGATCTTCGATTTTATGCATTTAACCACTTCCTTTTGCTCATTGGCAGAAAGGGTAGGGGTTTCGGCAGTTGTACCCAATGCAACAAGGTAATCCATGCCGTTACTTATCTGGTCTTCAACCAGGTTTTCAAGTGCATCGAAATCAATCGAAAAATCTTCGTTAAACGGAGTTACTAGTGCAACCCCGGCTCCTTTAAACGGGTGTGTCATCTCTATTTATGTATTTGTCAGTTATTGTTGATTGTCAATTTTTTATCGCTCAACCCATTTAGGTAGTGAACGATTTGTTCTGCCAGAAAACTGGGTTCCTGTCGTTTGCTAACATCGATCTGAAGATCAAAGTAGCTGGGTTTTGCCTGAGACCAGCCAGCTTTAAATTTTGCCATTGATAGTGCCCGGATTGCCTGTGCTTCTTTCGATTCCGCCATGCTGATATCAATTAGCAAATCAAATTTGGTGTCAACGAACTCATTTGCCTGTTCTGACTTCGGTAATCCTAACCAGTTAAAATCTTGTTTGCTGAAAACCGATTCGCCTTTAATCGAAATAGGTTGTTCCGAAAAACAAAACCCCTTGGTGCTAATGTTCATTTCTTTGAGTATTGATGCAAGGGCTTTGTAGGCAACCTGGTCATCGCACAACCATAAAATACCAGCAGATTTAGCATTGTTCAGGCTGCAAACACAACCCTGACGATTTCTGCTTTGTAACTTTTTTTTGATCAGCCAGTCAGCCAGCTTGGTTTTAACACTCATAGATTAGCAAAAATAGGAAAATACTTCCTGATAAGGATGATTCTTTTTGAGATACTAATTGTTGGTTTGAATTTGTTAATTTTTATGCGTTTTTTGTGTTGAATGTAGTTTGTCGTGTTTAAAATTGTTATGGATTGTAATAATTAGATAAGTTCTGCAAAGAAATACCAGGCCATCATTCCGGATACAATTAGTTTCATCATCGTACCCACCAAAAAGCCAACAAATGAACCAAAACCAGCCCGAATGGCAGCTGTACGGTCTTTCCCACCGGAAAGCTCTCCGACAACAGCACCTACAAACGGACCTACTATAATTCCAAGCGGAGGAAAAAAGAAAAGCCCCAGTATCAACCCAATGATACTACCCCAGACACCCCTTCTGCTGCCTCCAAACTTTTTAGTTCCCCAGGCGGGGATAATGTAGTCGAGCGCATAAACCACAACAGTAATAATAGCCCAAATGATCAGGAACCTGGATGAAAACTGATATCTTTCTGTAAAATGAAGGAAAAGAAGCCCCACGTAACTTAATGGTGGGCCTGGCAAAACAGGTAAGATACCTCCGGCAATTCCTAAAATGATAAATAAAATTCCTACTCCAATTAGAAAGTAATCCATTGTGTTTTATGTTTTTAAAGGTTGTTTTTTTGAAGATACTGCAAATATGCCCAGAACAACAATGCTGAAGATCGCAACCAGGTAACTCAGTCTAAGCAATGCTTCTTCTTCTACCAGATATATAGAAAATTCACTTATTTGGTTGGCGAAATTAATTTCAAGTAACACCATTCCATTATTAATGGCATGTCCAATAATGCATGCAAAAATATTACGGGTGATCACCATCACCCATCCGAGTAGTAAGCCCAATAAAAAGGTGGCTGGGAATTGCCACGGATTTAAATGAAAGAGCGCAAACAAAAGTGCCGACACAAAAATGGCGATGATTTTTGGGTAGTTTCGCATAAAGCCATGCATGATAACCCCTCTGAAAATAAGTTCTTCAATAATTGGTGCTACTATAACCACTTTCATAAAAGCACCATAAAAGCCGTAATCACTTTCAAAAACCTGATCAAATAGTTCCCAAAACCAGGCAGGGGGAGGGAATACCTTGTCGATAGCAATATTGATTTTTACCAGGTAAATATGCGCTGACCAAATAAATAGAATGACCGGAATAAAAATGAGTGGGTTGAACCACTTTGCCGGGAACAGGTTTTTAATGCTTGTTTTGGCTTTTCGGTAAGCAAAATATAGAATGAAGAGAATTGAGCCAACGCCAAGAATAACCTTTTTAACTGGGTTGTACAAATACTCGGTTCCATGGTAATAATCCCAAATTGCCAATGGAAAGTCCACAATGGTTTGAATAAAAATGTACAGAATAACCAAATGGGCAGCACCAAGTACGGTAGGGTAATATTTTGTTCGGCCTGTATTCACTCAATAGATTTTGATACTAAAATAACCACTTTTTAACAAAAAGAAACAGGAAGCGAAAACGAATTCCACCTCCTGCTAACAAAAATAGTTCCACCCTATAAATCTTTTTTGGCTAAATAAAAATCAATCATCTCATAATCCGACTTTTCACGTTCCTCCATGGCTTCAACCGTTTTAGGCGGAGGCACTATCACTTTTTCTCCTGGCACCCAGTTTAGTGGAAGCGCAACGCTGTGTTTGTCAGAAGTTTGAAGTGCAGTTAGTGCACGGACTATTTCATCCATGTTCCTACCTACGTTAAGTGGATAATACATGATCAAGCGAACTTTTCCAGTCGGGTCAATAATAAAAACAGCACGTACAGCTGCCGTTTCGCTTTCGTTGGGTTGAAGCATTCCGTAAAGCTTGGAAACCTTCATGTCAATGTCGGCAATAATCGGGAAGTTGAATAAAACCCCGGTGTTCTTTTTTACATTGTTTACCCAGGCTACATGCGCGTGGATGCTGTCAATACTTAATCCAATGAGTTTGGTGTTCAGGGCTTTAAATTCTTCGCTGCGGGTGGCAAAACCACTCATTTCCGTGGTGCAAACAGGTGTAAAGTCGGCCGGGTGTGAAAACAGGATTACCCAACTGCCTTTATTAAATTCAGAAAACTTTAGGAGACCGTAGGTGGTATTGGCTTCAAAATCAGGTGCAATGTCGCCAATTCTTGGCATTTGATTAATTTGTTCTTCCATTATTTTGGTTTTTAAGGATGAGATTAGAATTCAATTCTTATAACTTGAAAAAGAATAACTTGTTCAAGGGTATTTGCTAAATTTGTCTGTTGGTAAATGATCTACGATTATTTCAACAATAAGTTGTTGAAATCTAAAGAAAAAACTTCCGGCAGTGCTTGATAAATTGAAAAATAAGTGCTTATTTTGCGAACTGTTTTGAAAAACGTGTGATTCTGAATAAAAAATATTAGACAATGTCAAGAGTTTGTCAAGTTACTGGTAAGAAATTAATGGTGGGAAATAATGTTTCTCACTCAAAAAGAAGAACAAAGCGTCAGTTTTTGCCGAATTTGTTCAAGAAGAAATTCTATCTTCCAGAGGAAGACCGTTGGATTTCATTGACTGTTTCTGCTGCAGGTATTCGTACAATCAATAAAAAAGGGTTGAGCGTTGTCCTGAAGGAGGCTAAAGAAAAAGGATTCGTAACGAATATTTAAAAGCGTAAAAAATGGCTAAAAAAGGAAATAGGGTCCAAGTTATTTTAGAATGTACCGAGCAAAAGGAAACAAACGTTCCTGGAACTTCAAGGTATATTACTACTAAGAACAGGAAGAATACCCCAGATCGTTTGGAGCGTAAAAAATACAATCCAAACTTGAAAAAAGTAACGGTTCACAGAGAAATTAAATAATATTTAGATATGGCAAAGAAAGCAGTAGCATCATTGCAAAAAGGAGCCGGTAAAGGTTATGCAAAAGTGATCAAAATGGTCAAGTCTGACAAAACCGGAGCTTATACATTTCAGGACGATGTAGTGCCTAACGAAATGGTTAAAGACTACTTTAAAAAGTAAAGATATTATTTCTGTATAGAGGAACGGATAATCGAAAGGTTGTCCGTTTTTTTTGCTGCATTTTTAGGCACTAATCTTAGATTAACGCCAGCTTGGGTTTTGAGGTGCTGGTTCAGTAATCGGTGCTAGCTGGCTTAGTCTGTACAATGTTTTCGATAATATTCATTCGCTTTTTTAGAGCCAATTTTAATTGCCATGTTCCAATCTTTGCATGCTTTATCTTTTTCTCCTAGCTTAAAATATGTAATACCCCTGTTTGTTAATCCACTGGCTGAAGAAGAATCAAGCTTTAATAAATAATTATAATCATGAATTGCTGATTCAAGTTTTTCAGAAGCTAGAAATAGATTCCCTCTGTTCAGATAATAGTATGGAACGAGATAAAAATCTTCTCCATTAATTTTTGCATAATCTATTGCTTTTGAATACTCATAAATAGCTTCATCCATTTTAGCATTTAATCTGTAAATCTCACCGCAATAAAAAATCAGTTCATCATCCTCTTCAAAGATCCTTTTGCCTTTTTTCAATGTTTCAATAGATTCTTCAGTATTTTCACGAGTTAAAGTATAAAGTTGATAAATCCGTAAATAAGCGTCCCTGAATAAAGAATCAATTTCGATTGATTTTCTTAATTTGTTGAAGGCCTGTGAATAATTTTTGCTATTCATATCTAAAATCGCATTTCTTGTAAGTTCAATAGCAGCATTCCTGTCATCAATTGAGATCGTATGTGTTGTTTGACCAATAGCAAAAGAAATGCTAAATAAAATAATAGATAAAATAAGGATTGCTTTTTTTATTGTCCAGTTCATTTTTGTGTCGTAATATTTATTTGTTTTTTCAAGCTTGTGGCTAACGTGTATAATATCACTTGTATTCAAATATGTTTTTGCTTTTGGGGCATTTGTTTGAAATTAGTTGGTGAAAGTTAACAAAATTCTTTGGATATTCAGATTACTAGATTTTCAGACCTATCGACAACCGATAACCGATAACCGATAACCGACAGTTGACCACTATCTCCAGAAACCCTAATAACCAATGTCCAATGTTCAATGTCCAATGTTCAATGTTCAATGTTCAATGTCCAATTATCAATGTCCAATTATCAATGTCCAATTATCTATTTTCAATGTTCGATGACTAATTTCCACCCTTTTTCAATAAATAGCTGTTAGTGAGGTATGAATACAGTTTAGAAAGTAGGGCTACTGACTAATGTCGATTGCTTTCTCCGGCAAAAACTTCCAGAAGCGTTGGGGCATGTGTTGTCGTTGTAGTTTTAAGTTTTTCCGTTCTTTAATATTAATGTGGTCAAAATAGTCTTTCCACAATACCTGGTAGGTTGTTTCGCTTTCTTCCAAAATGTTGCTATTTAGTTTTCCGTTTGATTCAGAAAATTCTTTGTCGCTTAAAACTACCTCCTGCGTTTCTTTAAGGTTGTAGTAAAAACCATAGTCTCTCTTTAAATCGTATACCAGCCAATGCTGATCGGCAAAACGATCTTTGAAATGTTTGATGGTGAATGGAAGAACATTGTATCGAGGTTCAATGGCAGAGAAATAAATGTCGTCTTTGGTTTTCTGAAAGCGCACAAACTGAAGCATGCGCATGGCTTCACGCATTACCTGGCGCTCCACTTTTTTTAAGTCCAGCACATCCCGGTCGCCAAAATCGGTTTCTATGCTGTATTCACTTTTAAACACCCGACTGATAAAACGGTAGAGCTTCATTTCAATGCCGTCATCTTCAGACAAAAAGGCCATAAACGGAAGCTCTTTGTTCCGCTTGTGCAGTTTCTTTTGCAAGGCTTTCCACACCCTGTCCGATTTCTTTTCATCGCTTACAATAGTCATTTTTTCAGCAAACAACACTTCCTGGAAATCCCGTTCCCTGCAGATGTCAATGGGCGTGATTTTTTGTGCATAACATTCGAATACCGCTGTTAAAAAACCTTCAAAACTATTGTCGTAAATCACATAAGGCATGTCATTTGCATTTTAGTGAGCTTGCAGAGCCGGGGTTTTTTGTATTGGGGCAAACGAAAACAGGCTTAGCTGGGTGTCTCCGGCCTTTTTGTATTTCGAGTGGCTTTCAGAGATGATGTGTGTTCTTAGCCGTTCGGGCTCCCAGTAGCGCAGTGCAGATGGCAATTCATTGCAGGTAATAAAATATTGGGCACGTTTTAAAACTACGCCAATCTTTTTAAGGTGGTAGGTGGTCAGTCGCCGAAACCGTCTTGCATCCACAATCATTTTTGCCGATTGTACACCAATTCCGGGAACACGCAGGATCATTTCATAATCTGCTTTGTTGATATCGACTGGAAAGAGCTGCAGATTGCGGATAGCATAAGCCAGCTTGGGATCGATTTCCAGGTCAAGGAAAGGTTGCTCGGGTGTGAGTATTTCATTGGCATTAAAATGATAAAAACGCATGAGCCAGTCGCTTTGATATAACCGGTTTTCACGCACCAGTGGTGGCCCTTGAATGGCTGGCAGGCGTTTGTCGTAATCATTTACAGGAAGGTAGCCGGAGAAATAAACCCGTTTTAATTTTTGCTGGCTGTAAAAGTTGGAAGACAGTTGCAAAATCTGCCGATCGCTTTCAGGTGTGGCACCAACAATTAATTGGGTACTTTGCCCGGCTGGCGTGAAAACAGGCGTTCGTTTAAACTTCTTTCGCTCTTCTTTGTAAACCTGAATGCCCTCTGCAATCTGGTTCATGGGCTGCAGTACTCCCTCGTAATCTTTTTCAGGTGCTAATCGTTTTAGCTGTTGTTCTGTGGGTATTTCAATATTTACACTTAGGCGGTCGGCATACAAGCCCGCCTGCCTGATTAACTCCTGACTGGCTCCCGGAATAGCTTTTAAATGAATATAGCCGTTGTAGCGTTCCTGCATCCGTAGCTTTTTAGTGACCAGCATTAGCCTTTCCATGGTAAAATCGGGATTTTTGATAACGCCGGAACTCAGAAAAAGCCCTTCAATGTAGTTTCTGCGGTAAAAGCCAATGGTTAAATCAACAATTTCCTGAACCGTAAAAGTAGCTCGAGGACGATCGTTGCTGTTACGGTTGATGCAGTAGGCGCAGTCGTAAATACAATGATTGGTCATCAGGATTTTCAGCAGGCTCACACAGCGGCCATCGTCAGTGAAGCTATGGCAGATACCACAGGCAACTGCACTCCCAATTCCGCCCTTTGTGTTGCTTCTGTTGTTTCCGCTTGATGCACATGAAACATCGTATTTGGCAGCATCTGCTAATATTTTTAGCTTTTCCTGTACTTTTTCTTTCATTCCAGCTTATCTTTAACTCAATGTGTTTTAAAAATTATTTTACTTGAAAATCAAGATTTTAACCCTAAGTCCCTAAAGGGAATCTTGATTTTTCAGTCTTTGCCCTTTAGGGATAGGGTGATAAAAGACTGAAAAAAAGCTTTTAAATATAATTTTACACAACATGTTCTCTTTAACTGTTTGCTTTGGCTTGAGGCAAAATCTTATTCAAAATTACTAATAAAATTAGTAATTGCTAATATATTTAGATAGATTTGTTTTATGGTTTTTTTAACGCAGAATATCAAATATTTACGAAAACAAAATGGCTGGACCCAGCAAAAACTGGCTGACGAACTGGAAATAAAACGAGCACTTATTGGAGCGTATGAAGAGGGTAGGGCGACACCCAAATTGGCTGTTCTTCAGGAGATTGCTGTTTTATTTCATGTGTCTGTTGATGATTTAATTGGTGTTGACCTGGAAAAAGGAACTTCTTCAACAGAAATGGGAAAAGACATTCATGTTTTGCCCATTGTGGTAAATGAACAAAACGAAGAATTGATCCCAATTGTTCCGGTGAAAGCGTCTGCCGGATATTTAAATGGTTTTGCCGATCCAGAGTTTATTGAAAGCCTGCCAAGGTTTGAAATGCCTATTCCTGAACTTTCAAAAGAACAAACTTATCGGGTTTTTCAGATTAAAGGAGACAGCATGCTTCCTGTTTTGCCCGGATCGTATGCGTTTTGCGAGTATGTTGAAGATTTTAACGACCTAAAAGATGGACAAACTTACATTCTAATTACAATGGATGAAGGCTTGGTTTATAAACGGATTTATCGTCAAGATAACAATCAATTACTTTTAAAGTCGGACAATATTGAATACGAGCCATATTCTGTTTCTGTTAGTTCTGTTCTTGAAATATGGAAAGCAAGAGGCATTTTAAGTTTCGATTTACCCAGCCAGGAGCAAACTTCAATCTCTCAACTATCCACTCAAATCAAGGAATTGAGGAATGAAATCAAGGAGTTTAGATCCTAGATTTTTGATACTGGATACTTGATTATGCGTAATAATCTACAAGTATCTTCAGTAAATTTAGTTGAGTTTTACTGGCTCAAAAATCACTTAATTTTACATCCAACATACTTAATCTAATATCGAGTATCTAGAACATGGTTTATCGCTGAAAATTTGTAAATTGCGCCACCTTAATTTAATATGACTATGGGTCTTTTCGGATCATTTACAAAATCGAAAAAAGAAAGCCTTGACAAAGGGTTGAGCAAAACCAAGGAAAGTGTATTCAAAAAACTGGGGCGCGCCGTTGTTGGTAAGTCAAAAGTGGATGAAGAGGTTCTTGATAACCTGGAAGAAGTGTTGATTACTTCGGATGTGGGGGTGGATACCACCTTGAAAATCATTGAGCGCATTGAAGAGCGTGTGGCACAAGATAAATACCTTGGGGTTGATGAGTTGAATTCAATTTTGAAAGAGGAAATTGCTGAAATGTTGGAGGAGAATAATACCTCTGATGTGACTGACTTTGATCTTCCAAAGTCGGATAACCCATACGTAATCATGGTTGTTGGAGTGAATGGGGTTGGTAAAACAACTACCATTGGGAAACTGGCCTACAATTTTAAAAAGGCTGGGAAGAAAGTGGTGCTGGGTGCTGCAGATACCTTCCGTGCTGCGGCCATTGATCAGTTGGAGATTTGGGCAGAGCGCGTAGATGTACCGATTGTTAAGCAGAGCATGGGATCTGATCCTGCTTCTGTGGCTTTCGATACCTTGTCTTCAGCAAAAGCAAATAACTGTGACGTTGCCATTATTGACACCGCCGGAAGGTTGCACAATAAAGTAAACCTGATGAATGAACTTTCGAAAATCAAAAAGGTGATGGATCGAATTGTTCCGGGTGCACCACATGAAGTTCTGTTAATACTGGATGGTTCAACCGGGCAAAATGCATTTGAGCAAGCAAAGCAATTTACGAAAGCAACAGAAGTTTCGGCGATGGCATTAACCAAACTTGACGGAACTGCAAAAGGTGGTGTTGTGCTGGGTATTTCCGATCAGTTTAAAATCCCGGTGAAGTACATCGGTATTGGTGAAAAGATGGAAGACCTGCAGATTTTCCGCCGCCGCGAATTTATCGATACGTTGTTTTCGTAACATGAAACGAGATATTTAGGGATGGTATCCGTCGTTTGCCGGATGCTATCCCTTTTTTTATACAATAGCACGTCATCCTGAACTTGTTTCAGGATCTGATGTTTAGAATAAAGCTTATTTTATTATTACACGATCCAATATGAAACGAGGAAAAGTCAATATAACCACACTGGGTTGTTCTAAAAACCTGGTTGATTCTGAAATGTTGCTAAACCAGCTTGATATGAATGGCTTTGAAGTGGTTCATGATGGTCTGGAAGATGATGCAAATATTGTTATTTTAAATACCTGCGGATTTATTCTGGACGCCAAAGAGGAGTCGGTAAATTCAATCTTGAATTATGTAGATGACCGCAAAAACGGTAAGCTTGACAAGCTACTGGTGATGGGCTGTCTTTCTGCCCGATATAAAGAAGATTTGCAGAAAGAAATACCTGAGGTGGACAAGTTTTACGGAAAGTTCGACTACAAAGAAATTGTAAAGGATTTGAATGCAGATTTCTTTGAAAACAAAATGTACCACCGCTGGAGAACAACTCCTACGCATTATTCACATTTGAAAATTAGCGAAGGTTGTAACCGCCATTGTTCGTTTTGCGCCATTCCGCAGTTTACAGGAATACATAAATCCCGAAGTATTGAAAGCTTGTTGGAAGAAGCCCGGAGCCTGGCTGAAAGTGGTGTGAAAGAGTTGTTGATTATAGCACAGGATTTATCGTACTACGGAATTGATCGTTATGGCGAAAGCAAACTGGCCGAGTTGGTTGATCAGTTGGCTGATATTGAAGGTTTGGAATGGATTCGCTTGCATTATGCATATCCCTCAAAATTTCCGATGGATTTGCTGAAGGTGATTCGAGAACGGGACAATGTGGCCAACTACCTGGATTTGCCTTTGCAGCATATCAGCGATCATATGCTGGGGAAAATGCGCCGCAAAATTACGAAAGAGGAAACCATCCGGTTGGTAGAAACAATTCGTAAAGAAGTACCTGGTATTGCTCTTCGTACAACCTTCTTGGTTGGACACCCCGGAGAAACCGAAAAGGATTTTGAGGAACTGAAAGCTTTTGTTTCAGAGTATAAATTTGATCGACTTGGTGTTTTTCCATACTCCGATGAAGACGATACTTATGCCTTCAAAATGTATGAAGATGATGTTCCGGAAGAAATAAAACAAGATCGTGCCGCAGAACTGATGGAGCTTCAGCAGGGAATTTCAGAACAGCTTAACCGGGAAAAAATTGGACAAAGCTTAAAGATTCTGATTGATCGGGAAGAAAAAGACTTTTTTGTAGGCCGAACCGAATACGACTCGCCCGAAGTTGATGGGGAGGTATTGATTGAAAAATCAGATGAACTCAAAAATGGTGAGTTCTACCAAATAAAAATTACCGATTCCACTGAGTTTGACTTGATGGGGAAATTGGAGGTTTGATGCTGGATGCTGGATTCTAGATTCTGGATTTTTGAAAGTTTTGTTAGAGCGGAATGAACGAAATTACACGAACTCGCAATGCAATTTGCAAATTGTTAACCACTGTTTTTTTGTCTTTCAATTTTTTCAATTAACTCGTCAAGGGGTATTAATTGCTGTTTCTTTTTGTTTATTCTTCCACAAACAATTCCATTTTTTAATGGAAGGTAAGTATATCCACAGGTACTGAACACAAAATCAGATTGCAAGAGAATTATATAATCAGTATTAAATTCTAAATTAGATAAGAATTCACGGCAATCGATTCCAATTCCGCCAATAATCTCGATTTCAGAAGTTTCAATCTTACCTTTAAGAACTTGCTGAATTTTAAATTTACCTTTAACTCCAACCTTTCCGAAAAGTGGGACACTATCAGTCTCAGTTATTTCTACTAGTTGTCCAATAACCGCATATTCTGAGAATTTTAGTGTTTTCATAAAGTGTTTCAGATACAAACAATCACACGAAGATGCTTGATATGCAAATCCTGAAAATACTATTATGGCTATCAGTTTTTTCATTTCAAATTGTGGTTAACTAATGTACAACAACACTTATATTTTTTATCTATAGGGCATTTGTTTGAAAATACTTTGCACAAGTTAACAAAAGAATAGCAAAGCGCAAGGGGTTAAGTGGTTTCAAAAATCTTTTGTGTATTACGACCATTCTACCATTCCCATCTTCTCAAATTCTTAACTTCCCATTTTCTTATTTTTCCCTATTTTTACTCCAAACAAAGCAAGCATGGTCAAGCAAATCGAAATAGCACTTCCTCAATTTTCAAGAGGTTTTCATTTGGTAACAGGTTTAATCCTTGATAAAGTAGGGGAGTTGCCAGAGTCTGGGTTATTGCACATTTTAGTAAAGCATACTTCAGCAGGAATCACCTTGAATGAAAACGCTGACCCATCGGTGCGTGATGATTTTGAATCGTTTGTGAATAAGCTGATTCCTGAGAATCATCCCACATACACTCATATTTACGAAGGAAGTGACGATATGCCAGCACATCTAAAGTCTTCTATTGTTGGAGCAGAAGTTACCATTCCAATTACCAATCACCGCTTAAACCTGGGTACCTGGCAGGGTATTTATTTTTGCGAGTTCAGAAATTATGGTGGTCGTAGAAAACTGGTTTTAACGGTTATCAGCTAAACTCATCCTGTGTTTAAAACCCGATAAACTTGCTATGCTCTATGTCTTTTATAAATAAGTCAATTTGCTCTTTGGTAACATTGGGCATGCAAATGATGTGAGAAATATTGTCTTGACTGGCCAGCTGCCATTTTTCAATCAATTCATCGGGTGCTTTAGGGAAAATAACAGTAATTGCACCCGGGTTTGACCACGAGTGAATGCCCACATCATTCAGCCTCTTCATGCAGTATTGGGCAGTTTTCAGGGCATGTTCATATCTTTTTCGCAGACCGTCAATTCCTAGTTTTTTTATGGCATACCACAACAATAAAATGCTGTGCCCATTCCTTGATCCGGTAATTGTTGTGTCAAATGATCCAATGTAAGCTACTCCCTTTGCAATTCGGTCACGATACGATTTGCGGGTAATAATTACCCCGGATGGAAATGGCGAACCAATAAACTTATGTCCGCTGATTGAAAGGCTGTCTGCTCCATCTTGAAAATCGAAGGGGATATGCTGGCTCATAAATGGTCCGTAACTTCCGGATAGTGCAGCATCGCAATGAATGTAATGCTCCTGAATAGCCAGCTTTTTTAGTATGTGTTTGATTTTTGAAATATCGTCTTTGGCTTCTTTCATGGTAGTGCCAAAGTTGGCCAAAACAATTGCAGGCATGTGGCGGTTTAGCTGCACCGTGTTCTCAAAATCTTCGTAGTCAATTTCTCCATTTTCAGTAGATCGTATAACGATGGAAGGAATGTTCAATAAGCTAATGTTTTTACGCACGCTGTAATGTGTTGATTCTGAAAAATACACCATTGCTTTTGGGTACAACTCACGGGCCAGGTAAAGCCCATAGAGGTTGCTTTCCGATCCACCATTGGTAACGTATCCCCAATAATCATCTGGGTCTGCCCTGAAAAGTTCAGCAAAGAAGGAAACAACTTCACGCTCCAACTCGTGGGTTTGTACTTTGTAGGTACAGTTTTCGTAGGGGTCGCCGATATTATTAATGGGGTATTTGAAAAAATTATATAGCTCTGAATAATCAAAATCTGTGGATGCCGGATAACCCATTAATGAATTTGCAGCATTCTTTACTTCGTTCAAAAGGTTATCCAAAAGCTGATCGTCTTTCACTGACATTACCATTTCGTTTAAAATATTTAGTATTCAATTTTATTAGCATCAACTATAACTGCATAAAGATGGATTTAGTTCTTGCTTTTTATGGAATTTTAAATAAGCAGATAAATAGACAATACAAGGTTTAAAATGGGCTAAAGGAAATTTCATTTGTACAACACAAATATACCTGACAATTCATATTGTTTTTGGCACAACAGCTATCTACATTCGCAGCAAACAAAAAAAAGACTTAATATGCAAAAGCATTTATTATTAGGCGTCGAAGCCATTGGGCAAGGTGCTATTGACGGTGGGATGTCCGGGGTTTATGCTTACCCGGGAACTCCATCAACCGAAATCACCGAATTTATACAGGAAAGCCCACTGGCTGTAGAACGCGACATTCACAGAAAGTGGGCAGCAAACGAAAAAACAGCTTATGAGTCGGCATTGGGCATGAGCTACGCAGGTAAACGTGCAATGGCATGTATGAAACATGTTGGGCTAAACGTTGCAGCAGATGCTTTTATTAATTCAGCAATAACAGGAGTTAATGGAGGTTTTGTACTTACCGTTGCTGATGATCCTTCTATGCATTCATCTCAGAATGAGCAGGATAGTCGTTTCTATGGCGATTTCTCCATGATCCCCGTTTTAGAACCATCTAGCCAACAGGAAGCTTATGATATGGCAAGGGATGGATTCCAGCTTTCAGAGGAAACCGGATTGCCTGTTATGATCAGAATCACAACCCGTTTGGCTCACTCAAGGGCAGGGGTGTTGCGAAAAGAAGTGTTAGCAGAGAATGATCTTTCAAAACCAAAAGACAGCCAACAATTTATTTTGCTGCCAGCAATTGCCAGAAGACAATACAAACGCTTGTTGGACAAGCAGTCTGCGTTGGTTGAAATGTCAGAAAAATCAACTTACAATCAATATTTTGAAGGGTCAGACAAAAGCCGTGGGATTATTTGCTGTGGGATCACTTTCAACTATTTAATGGAAAACTATCCAGATGGTGATTGCCCATATCCAGTATTAAAACTTTCGCAGTATCCACTTCCTGCTGAATTGCTGAAACGCATGGAAGCTGAATGCGATGAAATTTTGGTATTGGAAGAAGGTTATCCTTTGGTTGAAGAAAAACTAAAAGGTTATTACGAAAAAGGAAAAACGATAAAAGGACGTTTGGATGGAAGCCTTCCCCGTGATGGCGAGTTGAATCCAGACTTAGTTAAAATTGCTTTAGGCAAAGAAATTTACGATGGCATTCAGGCTCCTGAAATTATTGCTAGCCGCCCACCAGCATTGTGCCAGGGATGTGGTCACGATAATGCTTACCGCGCTATGAACGAGGTGTTGGCTAAATACGGTAAGGGACATGTGTTCTCCGATATTGGTTGCTACACATTAGGTGCTTTACCACCTTACGAAACCATCGATACCTGTGTGGATATGGGAGCTTCAATAACCATGGCAAAAGGAGCTGCTGACGCTGGTTTATTTCCTGCAGTAGCCGTAATTGGCGATTCTACTTTTACCCACTCGGGTATTACAGGTTTGCTGGATGCGGTAAATGAAAAAACCAATATTGTAGTTGTTATTTCAGATAATGAATCTACTTCAATGACCGGAGGCCAAGATTCTTCGGCTTATGGTAAAGTAGAAGACATTTGCGAAGGTATTGGTGTTGCCCCTGAACATATTCGTGTAGTTGTTCCATTGAATAAGAACCACGATGAAATGGTTCAGATTTTCCGTGAAGAATTTGAGCACGAAGGAGTTTCTGTAGTTATTCCACGTAGGGAATGTGTGCAGAGAGCTTCCCGAAAGAAAAGGAACATTAAACGTCATGCTAACCATTAAAAAAAAGTAGAAAATGAAAACCGATATAGTATTAGCAGGAGTTGGCGGACAGGGAATTCTATCCATTGCAGCTACACTTGGAACAGCAGCGTTGGCCGATCAGTTAGATATAAAGCAAGCTGAAACGCATGGGATGAGCCAACGTGGGGGAGCAGTGGTATCACATATGCGTATTTCTGACCGTAATATTGCGTCAGACTTGATCCCAATTGGAACAGCCGACCTAATTTTATCTGTTGAACCAATGGAGTCATTGCGCTATTTGCCTTACTTGTCTGAAACCGGGTATTTGGTAACGAATACAACTCCGTTTGTGAACATACCAAATTATCCGGAACTGGAAGCGGTAATGGCTGAAATTGAGAAGCTTCCGCGTTTTGTGGCCATTGATGCTGACCAGATTGCTAAAGATTGTGGAAATGCAAGAGCTTCAAATATGGTTATGCTTGGGGCTGCTTCACCTTTTATCGATATTGAATTCAATAAAATTGAAGCTGGTATCGTTAAAATTTTCGAGCGTAAAGGAGAGGAAATCGTTGATATGAACCTCGATGCGCTGAGAAGGGGTAGGGCATTTGCTGAAGAAAATAAATAAATATTAAGAGGGTTTCCAAAAAGTAAGCATAATTGTATATTTCATGAAATTCAGTTTTACCCTAACCCTAAAGGGAACCTGAATTTCAACGACTTCCCTTTAGGGAATGTAAGGGTAAAAGTCGTTGAAGGTGCAGATGAGGTACTTTTTGGACACCCTCTTTGCTTACAGCAATAGATGGCATCCTTTTTTTTATTTTTTCAAATACCTGTTTTTTAACGATCGGGACTGGATCACCCATTTTTCTTTGGCCAATTGTCTCAGGTCAACATCCTGGTCTCGTTCATCAATAATCTCCATTCCAAGGAAAGTCTCAACAATGTCTTCCATGGTTACAATTCCCTCAGTTGACCCAAATTCATTCAGCACCAATGCAATGTGCTCATTCTTTTCGAGCAGTAGGTTGTAAAGACGGGTAACAGGAAGGCTTTCATAACAAACCACAATTTCACGGCAAATGTCTTTCATGGTCAAATCATCCTGTTTGTCCAGCAGTTTTTCCATTAGTTCATACTTCAAGATATATCCTGAAATTTCATCAATAGTTTCTTTATAAATTGGGATTCTGGAAAATGAATAGAATTCCTTTGTTTTAAAGAATTCTTTCAATTTCATCGATTCCTGAGCCGTTGCCAACACCGTTCTGGGGGTCATGATATCTTTTGCCTTAACCGTTTGAACGAGTAACGTGTTGTGCAGTATTTTTCGTTCATTTTCATTAAAGACACCTTCGTCGGCAGCCATGTCGGTCAAAACCGAAATTTCTTCACGGCTCATTACTTCTGCACTTTCTTTGCGGGAAAATAAGCGTGTTAAAAAACCTGATACGATTACCAGCGGGTACATTAGAAAAATAATCACGGACAGGATAACCGAAGTTGGCGCTGCCAATTCTCGCCAGTAGGTGGCACCAATCGTTTTGGGGATGATTTCCGACAGGAAAAGAATAAGTAAAGTTAGAACTGCTGAAATTACGCCAAACCACTCATTTCCAAAAACAACAACTGCCTGTGCTCCAACGCCAGCAGCACCAATGGTATGTGCAATGGTGTTTAACGAGAGAATGGCAGAAAGTGGCTTGTCAATATTTTCTTTCAACTTTTTTAAGCGTTTCGCCGAAGCAGAACCTTTTTTTATTTTGCTCAGGATGAATGATAAAGGAAGTGAAAGAATAACCGCTTCAAGAATGGAACAGAGGAATGATATTCCAAGGGCCAGTAAGAGGAATAAGATAAGTTTCACCATTTACCAAAAGTATTATTTTAATTGTTGATCTCAAATTCAAATTTAGCAGCTGTTTCGTATCTTTGCAAGAAAGAATTTACCTATGATCCCAAAACTAAAATATGAAGGACAGAATTTCCTGTTATTAGCAGGTCCTTGTGTCGTTGAAGGCGAAAAAATGGCCTTTGAAATAGCCGAAGCCATTTGTGCAATTAGTGATGAACTGAAAATCCCATTTGTGTTTAAGGGGTCGTATCGAAAGGCAAACCGTTCCCGCCTGGATTCGTTCACCGGAATAGGGGATGAAAAAGCCCTTTCCATTT
The DNA here is from genome assembly GCA_965230765.1 of Sunxiuqinia sp. Lineage (GTDB taxonomy): Bacteria > Bacteroidota > Bacteroidia > Bacteroidales > Prolixibacteraceae > Sunxiuqinia. The sequence continues at coordinate 972,343 of CBDDLR010000002.1, read as the reverse complement.
TGAAAGCAATTGGTGAAAAGTTTGATATTCCGACCGTTACCGATATTCATTCTGCCGAAGAAGCTGTACTAGCATCACAGTATGTTGATGTTTTGCAAATACCTGCATTTTTGTGCCGTCAAACTGATTTACTTATTGCCGCAGCCAAAACAGGTAAAGTGGTCAACATTAAAAAAGGACAATTCCTTGCTGCCAGCGCTATGGGATTTGCTGTTGATAAAATTCGTGAAAGTGGAAACGAAAATGTCATGCTCACCGAACGGGGTACAACATTTGGCTACCAGGATTTGGTGGTTGATTTCCGTGGAATTCCTGAGATGCAAAAGAATAATTGTCCGGTTATTTTAGATATAACACACTCGTTGCAGCAACCTAACCAGGCAAGCGGTGTAACCGGAGGAATGCCAGAAATGATTGAAACACTAGCTAAAGCTGGTGTTGCAGTTGGCGTTGATGGTTTGTTTATTGAAACGCATCCTGATCCATCTGTTGCAAAATCGGATGGAGCCAATATGCTGAAGCTTGACTATTTAAAAGACTTGCTTACAAAATTGATAAAACTGAAGCAGGTCGTTGACGTTATTTAATACCGAACAAACTTCTTTCCAAATGAAAAATCGTAGAATTTTCTTTAAAACAAGCTTTGCCGCCATTGCACTGTTTGCCATTATTCGTTTTGGAAACCAGGTTAAAGCTACTCAAACCACTAAAGTTATGCCCAAAAGTTTTGTGCATCAGGTTTATTTCTGGTTAAAAGATCCCAAAAATGTTGAAGTAAGAAAGAAATTTGAAAAGGGACTTGCCATGATGGATACCATTCCACAAATCAGGGAAAGCCATATTGGAATACCACCAAAATCAGAACGAGAAGTTGTTGATGGCTCATTTACTTATTCGTACTTGGTTATTTTCGATAACAAAGAAGATCATGACATTTATCAAAAACACGAAATTCATTTAAAATTTATTGAAGAAAACAGTGAATTATGGGAACGGGTTCAGGTTTATGACGCTCAGGACTCCTAATTTTACGAAATAAATTAATGAAAGAAAAGGTAAGCCATGAAGATGGCTGCAATGATACCTGCAAAATCTGCAATCAACCCGCATGTCAAGGCATGGCGGGTTTTTTTGATGCCAACCGATCCGAAATAAACAGCCAGGATGTAAAAGGTGGTATCGGTTGCCCCCTGCACTGTACTTGCTACCCGGCCTACAAACGAGTCTGCTCCATAAGTATTCATGGCATCAACCATCATTCCTCGCGCACCACTGCCACTAAGTGGTTTCATTAAGGCTGTAGGAAGTGCCTCTATAAAATCAGTATTGACACCAAGCATGGTTAGGCACCAGGCAATGCCTCCAGTAAACCATTCCATGGCTCCTGAAGCCCGAAATACACCAATAGCAACAAGTATAGCAATTAGGTACGGAATAATTTTAACCGCAATCTTAAAACCATCCTTTGCCCCATCAATAAACGCTTCGTAAATATTTATTTTCTTTCGAAAAGCCAGAAGGATAAACAAGATGATAATAGAAAATAAAATCAGGCTACTTGCAACATTTGAGATTAATGTGATTTGAGATTGTTCCAGAGTTGAAAAATACCAGATTAGCCCAGCAATAAATGCTGTAAATCCTCCCAGGTAGCTAAGTATTGTTTTGTCTAAAAGATTAATGCGCTGGTAAAATGATACAGCCAGTAATCCCGCAATGGTGGAAAAATAGGTAGCCAACATGATTGGAATAAAAATATCACTCGGGTTGGCAGCACCAAGCTGGGCCCTGTATACCATAATGCTAATTGGAAGAACTGTCAAGCCGGAGGTATTCAACACCAAAAACATGATCTGAGCGTTTGATGCCGTTTTTTTGTCCGAGTTGGTTTCCTGCATCTCATTCATGGCCTTTAAACCCATTGGGGTGGCAGCATTATCCAATCCCAGCATATTGGCAGCCAGGTTCATCATAATGGATGCATGTGCAGGATGTTCTTTTCCTAATTCAGGAAATAATTTCTTAAAAAAAGGTCCGATAACCTTTGAAAACACCCGAACAATTCCTCCTTCTTCTCCAATTTTCATAATCCCCATCCAGAGTGTTAAAACCCCGGTTAGACCAAGTGAGATTTCAAATCCAGTTTTGGCCATATCAAAGGTAGAGTTAACAATGGCAGGAAAAATTTCTGTGTCGCCCAGAAAGATTAACTTAATCAAACCAACAACAAAAGCAACGAGAAAGAAGAATATCCAGATATAATTTAAAGCCATGTATGTGTGTTCGTAAATTTTTATGTGAATCTACAAAAAATAAGGCTTCTGATGAACATTCTTTTTTTAACAGGAATTGGTTAAATCTTTTCAATGCATTTTGAATAAACGAAAGATCTAATTCCTTTGTAAGCGATATTTTAATATTTTTGGGGCTCTAAAAATACAATAATGGATCAGAAATTTGATAAGACCAAATATAAACTTCAGTCGGTAAAAACTGGAAATACTTTTGAAGATGAAGGCTGGACATTGAGTGCAGAAGGCGAAGAAATTCCTACCTTAATACGTGCTGTATATGAGCACAAACAAATTGAGGTGAAAGATGACAGTTATGGTTTATACAAATTTTCTGATTGGTTACCTGTTCAAAAAATGCTAAAAGGCTCATCTGCCCCGGTGACCTATAAAAGTAATGGACTGGCAAAAGAATTAGGTCTGAATAACCTCTGGATTACTTTTAGTGGCTACTGGCCTGAAAAAGGAGCTTACATGACCACCTGCTCGTTTAAAGAAACCGAAGCTTATTCGGTTTGTGGAAGAATGCGTGACGATATGAATAAAATCCTGATTGTAGCTTCAGCCGGAAACACAGCCCGTGCCTTTGCCAGGGTATGCTCAGATAATAATATCCCGCTGATTTTATTTGTTCCTGAAGATAATTTAAATGCGCTATGGTTTGACAGACCAATAAACGACTGTGTGAAATTAGTATGTAGCCGTAAGGGAAGCGACTATTATGATGCTATTCATTTATCTAATTATGCCGAGAAACTGGATCAGTTTATTCCTGAAGGCGGGTCAAGAAATGTAGCTCGGCGTGATGGAATGGGAACAACCGTTTATTCTGCCATTACTACAATTGGTAAAATTCCTGATTATTATTTTCAGGCCATTGGAAGTGGAACGGGCGCAATTGCTGCATGGGAAGCAAACTTACGCTTTTTGGCAGATGGCCGTTTTGGACAGAATAAGATGAAACTGATGGTTTCTCAAAACTATCCGTTTATCCCTATTAAAGAAGCTTGGGAAGCTGGTTCACGTGATATTTTACCAATGGATGATGATTTGGCTCGCAAGCAGGTAGAGGAAATTGATGCCAAGGTTTTGTCTAACAGAAAACCTTCATACTCAATGGCTGGCGGATTGTTTGAAGCAATGAAAGACGCTGGTGGTGAAGTATTGGTTGCGAATAATGAAGAGGGGCGTGCAGCACTAAAACTATTCCTGGAAACTGAGCAAATAGATATTCACCCGGCTGCTGGAATTGCTACCGCAACACTTATTAATGCTGTAAAAGAAGGCAAAGTAGGCAAAAATGATTTAATCGTGCTAAATATTACCGGTGGCGGTGAAGAACGCTTCAAGCAAGATAAAGAGCTAATCTATTTAAAACCTGACCTTATTTTCGATATCGATCCTGACTTTGAGGAAGTTGCTGAAAGAATTCAGGAATTGTTTGTTTCGAAGGTTTAGGCAAAAAAGTCCGAATAACATATTAGAAACTTGTTAATATCCTTGTTTAATTCTTATTAATTTACAAAATTGCACACGTGTGTTTATTTCAAATTGAATACAGTTTGTAATGAATTCAGTCTAATTAAATCAAATTATACGGCCAAAATGAAAAAGTATGTATTGATCCTGGGGATTTTTCTTCTGGGGATTCAATTTTCAAATTCACAAGAATTTGATGATTTAGCTCCTACACCACCTATGGGGTGGAATAGTTGGAACAAATTTGGGTGCGATGTCAGCGCCAAGTTAATTATGGAAATGGCAGAAGCCATGGTAAATTCAGGAATGTCCGATGTTGGTTACGAATATGTTGTAATTGATGATTGCTGGCAAATCGGACGAGACAGTATCGGCAATATTATCGTTGATCCAGAACGATTTCCGAACGGAATGAAGGATGTAGCCGATTATGTGCATTCTCTCGGTTTAAAATTCGGAATTTATTCTTGTGCTGGTTCCAAAACTTGCCAGGGGAGGCCTGGAAGTAGAGGCTATCAATTCCAGGATGCGCGTACTTATGCCTCCTGGGGTGTCGATTATCTAAAATACGATTGGTGTTATAATGAAGGCCAGGATGCAAAAGCAGCCTATAAAACGATGAGTGACGCTCTCAAGGAATGTGGCAGGCCAATTGTGTTCAGTATCTGTGAATGGGGTGATAATAAACCCTGGGAATGGGGTGAAGGAATTGGGCATCTTTGGAGAACAACGGCAGATATCCGAAATATCTATCAAGCGAAAATTAATTGGGGAGGTTTAGGTATTGTTGATATCATTGACAAGAATGCAGACCTGCACAAATATGCTGGTCCCGGACATTGGAATGATCCGGATATGCTGGAAGTTGGTAATGCCGGATTGACTTACGATGAGAACGTGACCCATTTTACCATGTGGGCCATGCTCGCAGCTCCGTTAATGGCAGGGAATGATCTTCGTAACATGTCTGATGAAGTCAAAAAAATCCTTACAAACGAAGAAGTTTTGGCTATCAACCAGGATAAACTGGGCAAGCAGGCCATTAAGTTCTTGGATATGGGAGAGAAAGAAGTTTGGGTGAAGTTCCTGGAAAATGAAGAGTTGGCTATTTGCTTTTTGAACCGTACAGAGAAAACATGGAATGAAAAATATGACTGGGCTAGGTTAAATATTTATGCCAATAAGCAAGCCATAAGATTCGGCAAAACAGAATATTCGATCAGGGATTTATGGAAGCAAGAAAATATTGGAACTACATCTAAACCAACTGAACTTAGTATTCCTGCTCACGGGATTTTAATGGTTCGACTTACAAAAAAATAAATTAAGGACGAACAGGTCATGCAGTTTAGTCCTGAACTAATTTATAATAATCAACAAAGATGAATTTAAATAAAACAGTAATTGTAGTTCTATTTTTATTAGGATTTCAAACAATGAATGCTTTTGCCCAAGAAAAAGAAACCTGGGAGTTTAAAGTGTTGATTGGGGTTGAGTCGCGTACTGCTAAAGAATATGGAGATGTAAGCGCACTAAAAGATATCATGAAACCTATTTTTGAAACAGTGAATGATCGATTTAATGCTCCTGGGGTATTTGATGGCCAGTTTAAGTTTATTCCTGATTCAGTGTATATTTTTACTGCCGACAACGAAAAAGCACGTGCAAGGTGTTTTGAACCCCACCCGAATCATTTAATACATGTTGTTGTTAATGGTTTCGATACCGGTGGCGGGTATTATGGAGTCCCTCACAGAGCTATTTATCATGCATGGGGTATGGAACAGGATGGTGGGCCTTTCGCAACTAAAGCAGTGGATGGCATAGCCCATGAATTTGGGCATGCACGGGGGGCAATGGACATATATGCTTGTAAAGTAAGTAAAGATAAAAATCCAATTAACCATGAAGAATTTAAAGGACCTGAAAGTGTTATGAATTATTGCTATGGTGCAACACAATGGGACGACCACAGTATTGCCATCATCAATAAAAGTGCAGATTCAGCCGATACGCCACAGTTAAAAGATTTGTTCCCAAAACAAATTAAGATTTCGGTATCGAATATAAACGGTGAAAGTTGTGAAGGAAGCGTAGTTAAGTTTTACCCTGTTAAATGGTATTCTTATACTGTTATTCCTGAACCAATAATCGTTGAAACCCTAAACGCTAAAGGAGAGATTATTTTTGACTTAGAAGAAAACAATCCTTTGATAATTGATAAACATACTCCTTTTGATGCAGGAGGAAGTAACAACATGTACTTCAATATGCTTGCAGAGCTTCAGTATAATAATAAGAAATATTATAAGTGGATGCCCATATATGAAATACAGAATGCAAAAATTAAGGACCATTCTGAAGAATACGTGTTGAGTTTTACATTATCAGAAAAATAATAAATCAAAAGAAAGCAAATAGCTACTATTAAAATGAAAAGTGAAGCAGGCTATGCTTCCATATTTAAGTTTAATAATTAATAGAAAATATAAGATATACTAAACTATGAAAAATCTAGGTGTAATTATTCTGATCATTCTACTTTCATCCTGCAACAATGCTGTGAAAACCGAAAACAAAGATGTTAAACAAAATACCCAATCAGAAATTGATATGGCTAAATTGAAACAGACCTATAAAGAGCTTTCTGCTGAATATGACAGGCTCAGGCCACAAGTAATCAAACAACCCGAAGGGTATTTGAAATACCCATACCTGATCCCGGCAGGGTTTTATAGCCAACTATGGGATTGGGACGCCTTTTTTATGGCCAACCATTTTATTAGCAAAGGCCAACCGGAATACATGAAATACTGGGCTTTGACCTACATGGAGAATATCGATGAAGAAGGTTATGTTTCAGGGGGAATGACCACCAAAGGACAACGTAAGTTATTTGGGAAATTTGCCATGAAACCTTTCCTATCCCAAGGAATTTACCATTACTCAGAGGCAACAGGCGATTACTCATGGATCGAACCTTATTACGACAGGATATCTAAAATTTTAGAATACCGAGAAAAGACTCAGTTTAATGAAGAGTTTGGACTTTATTACTGGGAAATAGCCATGCAAAGTGGTGCTGATAACAATCCGGCAATGAACTACTTTACCGACGACTCGAGGTCTTTTGTGTGTGCCGATGCCAGTGCTTTTCAATATGGCGAATTGTTGGCACAATCGGTTATTGCAAAAAAATTGGGTAAAACTGATGACGCTGCAAAGTTTAAGCAAGCGGCGGAAACCTTGAAAACAAAAATCAACAAATACTTGTGGAACGAAGAAGATAAGGTATACTACAATGTTGATATCGACAGTAAAAAGCAATACAAAAGGGTAAGCTATTCCAGCTTTATTCCATTGATGTACAACATTGCTTCAAAAGAACAAGGTCAACAAACCATCGAGGCACATTTAGCCAATCCCGAAAGTATGAAAGCCAACTATGGGTTCAGGTCTTTATCAGCCATGGACGTTGATTATAATAACAAGAATATCATCATCCCTTTTTCCAATTGGCAAGGACCTGTTTGGCCAATAGCCAACTATATTTTCTCAATCGGTTTGAAAAATTATGGATATGACCAGGAGGTTGCCTGGTTAGCACAAACCTTAGGGGAATTACTGCTCAACGATATAAAAGAATGGGGAATTATGCACGAAAACTACCACGCCGACACCGGTGCTCCACTTGCCCCATCTGCCGACCATGTTGACGAGGACGGTAAATTTGTAGGCTTTATCAGCTGGAACCTCTGCATCCAGAATGTGCTCGAAGGGGTTTTGGAAGATAAATGGATGCTTTTAGAAATAGAAAACTAAACCGACAACTATGAAACTAAGTTGCATAAGTATAATCCTGGTGCTTTTGACATTTTTTGGGAAAGCACAATCGCCAAATGATTTAAAACTTTGGTACGATGAACCTGCAGAATTGTGGACCGATGCGCTTCCTGTTGGTAATGGGCGGCTTGGGGCAATGGTTTACAGCGGTGTGACAAAAGAACATATTCAGTTTAATGAAGAAACGCTCTGGAACGGAGAGCCACAAAGTTATGCCAATGAAGGAGCCAGTAAATACTTACCAGTCATTCAAAAACTTTTATTTGAAGGAAAGCAAAGAGAAGCTGAGATGCTGGCACTGATGTATTTTATGAGCGACCCGCTTCAGCAACGAGCATACCAGCCTTTTGGTGATTTGTATATCGAATTTCCCGGACATGAAGAATATACCGATTATACCAGGGAACTTGATTTGCGTGAGGCTATCCAACGGACAACATACAAAGTGGGTGGAAATGTATTCACGAGGGAGGTTCTTGTGAGTAAACCCGATGAAGTAATTTCAGTTAAATTAAGCTGTAAAAAGGCAAAATCCCTGAACTTTTCTTTTTGGTTAGATGCGGATCATGAGAATAAGTCAGTTAACCTTGAAGGAACTGAAATAAGCCTTGATGTTAAAGTTGCTGATGGGGAAAGTGACTGGATTGCTGTTCCATTCAAAAGTGTTCTTTTTGGAAATTCAAAAGTAAAAATAGTTACCGATGGTGAGCTGAAGGAGGAAGACGGCAAATTGGCTGTAAAGGATGCCAATGAGGCAACATTGTATCTAACAGCCGCAACTAATTTTAAACGCTACAATGATGTAAGCAACGATCCAAAAGCGTTGGTTAAAAAGATTTTTGCAGAGTTAGGAAATAAATCATACCGCGATGTCAAGAAAGATCATGTAACTGATTACAAGGGCTTATTTAATCGCTTTGAAATAAACTTTGGGCAAAATAAGAAACAAGCCCTTACAACAGATAAAAGACTGGCTGCTTTTAACGATTCAGAAGGTGATCCAGGATTGGTTGCTTTGTATGTACAATATGGTCGCTATTTGATGTTAGCATCAAGCCGTGCAGGTACCTATCCAGCCAACTTGCAGGGAATTTGGAATAATAAATTAAAGCCTGCCTGGGAAAGTAAATACACCACAAATATCAATTGCGAAATGAACTATTGGCTTCCAGAGGTAACTAACCTTTCCGAATGTCATGAGCCTCTTTTTAAATTGATTGATGAAGTCGCCGAATCGGGAAGTATTACGGCAAAAGTACATTACAATTCATCAGGATGGTGTTTGCACCACAATACCGATATCTGGCGGGGAACGGCCCCAATTAACCATTCCAATCACGGGATATTTCTTGGAGGCGGTGGTTGGATTGCACATCACCTTTGGGAGCGTTATCTCTATACCCAGGATGTTGAATTCCTCAAGAACAGGGCATACCCATTAATGAAAGGGGCTGCTCAGTTCTACGTTGATGTGCTGATTGAAGACCCAAAAACGAAATGGTTGGTAAGTACCCCATCAAATTCTCCCGAAACAGGAGGTTTGGTCTATGGACCATCCATGGATCATCAAATAATCCGATCCTTGTTTAAAGCCTGTATTGAAGCTTCCGAAATTTTAAAACCGGAAGATGGTTTTGCTGAAATTTTGGAAGAAAAATTACCACTAATAGCACCCGATCAAATCGGACAACATGGGCAGTTGCAGGAATGGGTGGAAGATAAAGATGATATCAACAACAAGCACCGCCATGTATCGCACTTGTGGGGCGTGCATCCCGGCAAAGAAATCAACTGGCAGGACAATCCTGAATTGATGGAAGCAGCCATTCAATCCTTAAAATACCGTGGCGATGATGGTACGGGATGGAGCCTGGCATGGAAAATCAATTTCTGGGCTCGTTTTCTTGACGGCGATCATGCATACGAGCTGGTGAAGATGTTGTTCCGTCCTGTAACCACCAATAAAACCACATATGGAGCTGGCGGAGGTTCATACAATAACCTATTTGATGCCCATCCTCCATTTCAGATTGATGGCAATTTTGGTGCACCTGCAGGGATCATTGAAATGTTGATGCAGTCACATATGAGCGAGATTCATATTTTACCTGCTTTGCCAAAAGCTTTACCTAATGGAGAAATAAAAGGGGTATGCGCACGAGGTGGCTTTGAACTGTCTTTCAGCTGGAAAGAAGGGGAACTTCAGAAGCTTGAGGTTTTATCCAAAGCAGGGAATAAATGTAACTTAAAATACCAGGATAAAACCATCTCTGTTGAAACAAAAAAGGGAGAGTCATATGCTTTTGATAAAGAATTGAAAAAAATATAAACAAAAGAATTAAGGAATTTATAGTGAATGAATTCCTTGGTTCTTCAAAAACCAATACAATGAAACTTAAGCTGAATAAAACCATACTTGTCATTTTCGGTTTGGCATTTTTACTGCAGGCATGCAGTTTAATCAATCAATCTTCAGAATATTTTGAAGCTCCGGAAAGGGGTTTCACTAGCATAAGCTGGGCTGACAATCCACTTGATTTCAAAAACGGTTTACTTACAGGAAATGGAACAATGGGCGCAATCGTTCTTGGACGCCCTTACGATGAAAATATTTATGTAAGTCATGCCGGAATTTATTTGCCACGCAAAAAAGGAGACAAACTTTTTGAAATGACTTCGAAAATGGAGCATATTCAAAAGCTGTGTTTGCAAGGGAAGCTAAAAGAAGCTGGTATGTTGGTGAATACAATGCGTGTGGAACAAAACTACATGGATTGGCGCGACCCGTATATCGGTGCCTGTATGCTTAATATTCAGCATGAAGAATCAGGCATCCAAAAATATCAACGTTCCGTTGATTTTATGACGGCTGAAACTACGGTTACTGTTAAAAACAAAAACGGAACAATCCAAAGAACTGCTTTCGCTTCCAGAAAAGATAGCGTGATCGTTGTTCGAATTAAAGGAACCCAAAAGCAAAATGCCGAAATTTCATTGAAAGGGCTAACGCCACACAATGACAAGGAAAAGAAAATGCAAGAGGAAGGTGTGAAATCAACTGAAACAAGCTTAAAAGATGGCTTGTTGTATATGAGGACGCTCTTTGCACATTCCAATAAGTATAATCCCAATGCCGGGTTCGAAGGCTTTGGTCGTGTAATTACCAAAGGTGGTGAGCAAATTGCAACTGACTCAAGCATTGTTGTTAAAAACGCTGATGAAATTTTGGTATTGATCAAAGTGCAACCATTGAACAAATCGCAAGAATCACTCAGTAATTTTGAAGCTAATAAGTTAACACTTGAAAATATAGTTCCTGAATATACTTCTCTTCTTGAATCGCATACCTCCCTGCATGGTGAGTTAATGGAGCGGGTTAGTTTTTCCCTTGATGCACCTGCATATAACCGAAATCTCTCAAACGAAGTGCTTTACGCTACTTCACCCGAAGCCCCGCTGGCAATAGTTGAAAGAGCTTTTGACGCTGGCAGGTACAACATTATTTGCAGCACCGGACTTTACCCTCCAAACCTTGTGGGTTTATGGAGTGCCACCTGGTCGGCAAACTGGGAAGGAAGTTTTACAACCAACGGGAACCTGCCTTGTGCAGTTGCCTTTAATTTAATGGGCAATACACCCGAATTAATGGAACCCTATTTCCGTTTTCATGATGAACGCTGGGAAGGTTTCAGAACCAATGCGAAAACACTGTTTGGAACACGTGGTTTCAACATACCGGGGCAGCTAACCATGAGTCCGTTGCAAACTGATTTTAGCTACTGGAACCCACATGTGTTTTGGCATGCTGGAGCTGCATGGACATTGCTTTATTATTACGATTTCTACCGATACTATGGCGATGAAGACTTTTTGAAGAACCGTACATATCCGTTAATGAGAGAGGCTTGTGAGTTTTACGAAGACTTCCTGACGAAAAAAGATAAAAACGGAAAATACATTTTTGTACCTACCTATTCGCCTGAAAATTTTGCCAATGGGGAAGAAGCTACTACCATTAACGCCACTATGGAAATTGCAGCAGCAAAACAATTACTGAAAAATACAATTACGGTGGCAAAACAGTTTGATGTTGATCAGGAATTACAAAAAAAGTGGGCAGCAATTATCAAAGACCTGCCAGACTACCAGGTTGATAAAGATGGGTATTTTAGGGAATGGCTATGGCCCGGTTTAGCAAATAACCTGCGCCATCGTCACGCTTCTCAATTATATGCGCTGTATGATGATGCTCCGGAAGAAATAGTAGAAGATACTACTTTGGTTAAAAGTCTGGAAAAGTTTCTTGACTATCACCTTAAATACAAAGATTGGAGTGGCGATATGGCATTTGGTGTGGTTCAGGATGGTTTGGCAGCAACACGCATCGGAAGCAGCAAACATACTCAGGAAGCAATTAATTTGCTTGCTCGAAAATATTGGACACACAGTATGTCTTCTCTTCACGATCAGGCTAAAATTATGAACATGGATATTTCCGGAGGATTTCCTTACCTGTGTTCTTCGGCTTTGGTTTATGCTGACCCGGGTTATATCAAATTTTTCCCGGCTTTGCCAGAACAGTGGAAGGCAGGAAGCATTAAAGGAATACGGCTTAGGGGAGGAATATTGGTTCAGGAATTATCCTGGAGTGAAGGTGCAGCTGAAGCAGTTCTTGTTTCTGATAAGACTCAGAAGGTTGTCATTGAAGTTGGGGACAAGAAAATTACGGAAGAGCTTCAGGCGGGAGTTGCAAAACAAATAGAACTATAAATCCAGGGAATATCATGATTGAAAAAATAAGTGCAATAGATTCGATAATTATTATTGTTTACCTGGTTGGTATCCTGGTCATAGGAATCCTTTCTGTTCGCTATAAAAAAATGACCAGCGATGGTTATTTCCTTGCCGGACGTGGTTTAAACTGGGTACTTGTTGGTGCAGCGTTGTTTGCTTCCAATATATCTACCATTCACCTGGTTGGTTTGGCAGCATCGGGTTACAATGAGGGATTAGTCTGGGGTAATTTTGAGTGGCTGGCTGCAGTTACTTTGATTATGCTGGGATTGATATTTGCCCCATTCTATTTTAAAAGTAAAATATCAACCCTTCCTGAATTCCTGGAAAAACGATATGATTCAAGGTCTCGCACCGTATTGGCAATTATTGCCATTATTGGAGCCTTATTTGTGCATATTGGTATGAGCTTGTACGCAGGAGCAGTTGTATTTGAAACATTTTTCGGAATCAATGTAATCACTTCAATACTTGTTATTTCGGTTGTAACGACAATTTATACCGTATTGGGCGGATTAAAAGCTGTAGTGGTAACGGAAACGATTCAATCGGTTATTCTAATAATTGGGGCAATCGTATTAACCGGTTTTGCCATGTTTGCACTGGGCGATAAAGGAATTACCACTATTGCTGATCTTAAAGCCAACCTAAAACCGGGTCAGTTAAATATGATGCATACCAAAGAAAGCCTGAGCCATTTAAACGGTGGCAACGGATTAACCTGGTATGCTTGTCTGTTGGGTTATCCGGTTCTTGGCTTATGGTACTGGTGTTCCGATCAAACCATTGTTCAGCGTGTGCTGGGGGCAAAAACACAAACCGATGCGCAATTGGGACCGATTTTCGCAGGTTTCCTGAAAATACTTCCTGTATTTATTTTGGTTTTCCCAGGAGTAATAGCCTATGTGCTTTTTAAAGACATTATAGGAGACAATGCCAATATGGCTTTACCAGTAATGATGAGTAAATTATTACCTGTAGGAATAAAGGGCGTTATGGCGGCTACATTGCTGGCGGCTTTAATGAGTACCATTGCTGCGGCATTAAATAGTTCTGCAACTTTGGTAGCAGTAGATATTGTGAAACGTATTAACCCATCTACTTCCGATAAAAAGCAAATTAAAATTGGAAGAATAGCTGCAATTGTTGTCATGCTGCTAGCCATGGCTTGGTCAACACAGGGAGATAAGTTCTCGAGCATTTTTGAAGCAATAAATAAGATCGCTTCAGCAATTGCCCCTCCGGTAGCAGTCGTTTTCCTATTTGGCGTTTTCTCAAAGCGTGGAACCAAACAAGCTGCTTTTTTTACCCTGATTGTTGGTTTGATACTTGGAATTACAGCCTTCTGTTTTGATTTTGAACCCATAAGCGGATACATGTATATAACTGAAGGATGGGGTATGCCATTTATGATGCAGGCATGGTGGCTGTTTGTAATTTGTGCTTTTATCTATTTTACTATCAGTTATTTGACCACTAAGCCAGATAAAGAAATCATTGACAAATACACATGGGACAGTCCGTTGGCTGTAATCATGAAAGGTGAATATAAAGGAATTAAGGATGCTAGGCTGTGGTCGGCAATCTTGATTATAACACTAATCATATTGTATTTAATTTTTTAGAGAACTGAATTATGAGACAAGCGATAATGACAAAACCTGGAGTAATTGAATATCAGGATATATCAAAGCCAGGGAATTTAGCTGATAACGAAATATTACTAAAAATACAGCGCATTGGGGTTTGTGGCACAGATATTCATGTATATCATGGGGAACATCCGGCTACACCATACCCTGTTGTTCAGGGTCATGAATATTCAGCAGAGATTGTTGAGGTAGGGCAGGGAGTTACAAAAGCAAAACCCGGCATGAGGGCAACCGCACGACCTCAACTCGTATGTGGGAAGTGTGGTCCGTGCTTACGTGGACAGTACAATGCATGTCAGGAGTTAAAAGTTCAGGGATTTCAGGCTCCTGGTGTGGCACAAGACTACTTTGTTGTGCCAGAAGACAGATTGGTCGTATTCCCTGAAAACATGAGTTATGAGTATGGAGCAATGATTGAACCAGCGGCTGTGGGGGCACACTCTACCAGCAGAACCACCGGGGTTGAAGGAAAAAATGTGGTGGTTTCCGGTGCAGGAACAATCGGCAATTTAGTGGCTCAGTTTGCGAAAGCCAGAGGGGCAAAAAAAGTCTTAATCACTGACTTGAGTGAATATCGTCTTCAAAAAGCAAAAGAATGCGGCATTGAAGGGACTTTAAATGTAAAAGAAACTTCGTTTGAGGATGGTGTGAAAGATTATTTTGGTGATGAAGGATTTCAAATCGGTATGGAAGCAGCTGGTGTTCAACCATCGCTAGATAATCTAATGGCGAATGTCGAAAAGGGCGGCGATATCGTAATATTGGGTGTATTTGCAAAAAACCCAGTAGTGAATATGTACTACCTGGGCGAGCATGAATTGAATGTGTTTGGTTCAATGATGTACAAACATGAAGATTACGAGGCTGCAGTTGAAATGATCGCCAACGGAAAAATCAACCTTGAGCCGCTTATAACGAAACACTTTCCTTTTGAGGAATACCTGGATGCTTACAAATACATAGAAAATCAAGGGGATAAAAGCATGAAAGTAATGATTGATCTTTAATGACTTGCGTACATGAAAAATAAATTGAAGGTTATCGGCATTGGTGAAGTTTTATGGGATATGCTCCCTGACGGTAAAAAACTGGGAGGGGCACCATGTAATTTTGTTTATCATGCACAACAGCAAGGTGCAGAGGCACTTGCTTTGAGTGCCATTGGGAATGACCCAGCAGGCAAAGAGATTCTTGAGGTGCTGAAAGATAAAGAAGTTTCAACGGCACTTATTCAGGTTAACCAATCACCAACAGGAACAGTTGATGTAAAGCTTAACGATCAAGGTATTCCGGAATACACCATTCACGAACATGTCGCTTGGGACAACATCTCTTTTAACAGTCAACTGGCATCATTAATCTCAGTTTTTGATATCGTTTGTTTTGGAAGCCTGGCACAAAGAAGCCATACTTCCAGGAAAACCATTGAGTCGTTGTTGCAGAATTGTGATTCCAGTGCATATGTTGTTTTTGATATAAACCTTCGTCAACAGTACTACAGTAAAGAGGTCATCTTAAGGTCTTTGGAATTATGTAATGTTTTAAAGTTGAATGAAGATGAACTGCCGGTTGTGTGCGATTTACTTGAAATTCAGCAAACAGAGGAAGAAGAACAAATCAAGCATTTAATTGATACCTATTCATTAAAATTAGTTGCTTATACCAAAGGGAGCGAAGGAAGCCTTTTGGTTACACCAACTAATAAAAGTTATATAGAAACGCCAACCGTACAGGTGAAGGATACAGTTGGGGCTGGGGATTCGTTCACAGCCGTAATGATCGTTGGTTTTGCTAACGGACTAGATTTAAAAGAGCTTCATCAGAAAGCAGTTGACGTTTCAGCTTATGTATGTACAAAAGATGGGGCTATGCCCGAAATTAACTAACCAAAAAGAACAAAAAACATGTTAGATAAAACGATACCAGCTATTGATCCACAGAAAGTCAGTCAGTTAAAACTAATTGATGGTACATTAATGCCTCAGGCAGCCATGGGAACATTCCATTCAGACAATCCCGATCTGGAAGAAAAGATGGAAGATATTGTTGTAGAGGCAATTCGATTAGGTTACCGCCATTTAGATTGCGCTACAGCCTATCAGAATGAAGATGTCGTGGGCAGGGCTATAACGCGAGCTATTAATGAGGGACTGGTTAGCAGGGAAGAACTGTTTGTCACTACCAAGCTTTGGAATAAACACATGTCGCCAGAGGAAGTGATTCCTGCATGCGACGATTCACTAAAAATGTTGCAGCTGGATTACGTAGACATGTACGTGGTTCACTGGCCCTGGCCCAATTTTCACGTGCCAGGAGCAGCAGGAGACTCTGTAAACGACCATGCCGTACCATATATCCATGAAGATTTTATGAAGGTTTGGGATAAGATGACCGAACTCAAGAAAAGCGGAAAAGTAAAAAATATTGGCACCTCCAATCAAACTCAAAAAACCATGGAGCTTTTGCTAAGGGATACAGATGACTTCAATCGTCCCGTTTACAATCAGATGGAATTGCACCCTCTTTTTCAGCAACAAGAATTGGTTCAATTTTTTATTGAGAATAAAGTAGTTCCTTCGGGTTATATGGCTTTGGGATCTCCTCGTCGTCCCGGACGTGATCGTTTTGCCGAACATCAGGCAGATATGCAACATCCGATAATTCAAAAAATTGCTCATGAAACAGGGATGACACCGCCTGAAGTTTGTCTGGCATGGGCACATCAACGCGAAAATTGCCAGGTTGGTTACGTGGCAATGGCTGAACGTTCAGAATGGATTAAATCAAACCTGATGGTTTCAACAAAAGAAATGCTTACGAATGAGCAGTTTGAAGAAATCAACGGTGATGGTACTGATGAGAATCCAGGGATCAACACCAACAATAGGCTTATTTGGGGTCAAGTATTTTTCTGGCCCGAAGCAAGGGTTCTTGGACATGACCGCGATGTGCTTTGGAATGACACCCAGGTTTTTGAAACGAGAGATGATTATGAAAAATTTAGAAAAGCTGTTGGCGAATTGTATAAGGTTTGGAAAGAAACAGCTGTGGATTTACCTATCAAATATTCATAAAATTGCAGGATATGAAAGCTCAAACTATACTATTGTTAGCCATTTTTCTTTGTGTAATTCTTAGTGCTTGTCAGCAAAAAGAGAGCGGTGTTCAAGAAAAAAAACTTGTTCTTTGGTATGACGAACCCACAGAACATTTTGAGCAGTCGTTAGTACTTGGAAATGGCAAGGTCGGTGCTTCTGTATTTGGAGGTGTAACATCAGATAAAATCTACCTAAACGATGCTACCTTGTGGGCAGGTGAACCTGTTGACCCGAATATGAATCCCGATGCACACACTTACATTCCCAAAATCAGGGAAGCATTGGCAAATGAAGACTATGAGTTATCCGACAAACTGTTACGAAATGTTCAGGGGAAATTCTCTGAGTCATTTGCCCCACTGGGAACGATGTATATGGATTTTGATCACGATTCTACCGTTTCGGAATATTATCGTGAATTGGATATTTCAGAAGCTACTTCTTTAACCAGATATGAAGTTGATGGCGTGCAGTTTGAGCGTGAGTATTTTATCTCTCATCCTGATCAGGTCATGGTGATTAAACTTAAAGCGAACAAGAATAAAGCACTTAATTTTAAAGTTCGTTTCGAGAGTCTTTTAAAGTATGGTTTAACAGGGAATGAAGATGTTCTCAAAGCTGATGGCTATGCACCCTATCATGCTGAGCCAAACTATAGAGGAGATATGCCCAATGCTGTGCAGTTTGATGAAAATCGTGGTATTCGTTTCTCTTCCTATTTTAAAGTTAAAGAAACGGATGGGGAGGTATCCATAAATGACAGTATACTTTCGGTAAAAGATGCCAGTGAAGCAGTATTATTAGTCTCAATAGCAACAAGCTTTAATGGTTTCGATAAGGATCCGGTTAAAGAAGGAAAGGACAATAAGGCGATTGCCGAAAAACAGATTTCAGACGCAAATAAAAAGTCGTTTCAGGAAATAAAAGAATCACATATCACCAACCATCAAACCTTTTTTAATCGGGTAGAATTAAACTTGGGAGAATCGAGTTTGCCAAACATTCCAACCGATGACAGAATTAAAAGGTATACCGATGGAGCAGCAGACAGCGACCTGGAGGCACTGTACTTTCAATTTGGTCGTTATTTGTTAATGGCCGGATCCAGAACTGAAGGTGTTCCTACCAATTTGCAAGGAATTTGGAACCCATACATGCGTCCGCCATGGAGTAGCAATTATACCGTAAATATTAATGTGGAAACCAATTATTGGTTGGCAGAAAATGGAAACCTTTCAGAGTTTCACCAACCCATGCTTTCGTGGATTAAGAACGTTTCGAAAACCGGGGAAGTGACCGCAAAAACATTTTTCGGTGTAAATGGGTGGACAGCCTGTCACAACTCAGATATATGGGCAATCAGTAATCCTGTGGGTGATTTTGGAAATGGACATCCTTGCTGGGCTGCCTGGTTTATGGGTGGGGCTTGGTTAAGCAGTCACCTGTGGGAGCATTATACCTTTACCCAGGATAAAGAATACCTGGAAAATATTTACCCGACAATTAAAGGGGCAGCACAATTCTGCCTGGAATGGTTGGTTGAAGGCAAAAACGGAAATTTAATGACTTCTCCAGGTACATCGCCTGAAAACCGATTCTTTACTCCTGATGGTTACGTAGGCTCATCGCTATATGGGTCAACGTCAGATTTGGCAATGATACGCGAATTGTTTGAGCAAACCATTGATGCATGTAGTATTTTACAATGTGATGAGGAATTTAAAGAAAAACTTGTCGCTGCTCATTCCCGCTTACAACCTTATAAGATTGGGGCAAAAGGTCATTTGCAAGAATGGTTTCACGATTGGGAAGATGTGGACAAAGAACACCGCCATCAAACCCACTTGTATGGTCTGTTCCCAGGTCACCATATTACAGCAAAGGACACTACCTTGGCTGATGCTTGCAGAAAAACCCTGGAGATGAGAGGACCCAAAGGAATGGGATGGTCTTTTGGCTGGCGCATTTGCTTGTGGTCAAGGTTGAATGATGGAGAAAATGCGCATAAAGTGCTACGAAGCTTATTGAGGTTTGTAGAACCAACAGGTCCACATCCCGATTATTCAGGAGGTGGGGGTACATATGCCAATTTATTTAGTGCAGCACCACCACTTCAAATTGATGGTAACTTTAGCGGAGCTGCTGGTATTGCCGAAATGCTTCTTCAATCAACCAATGAGGAAATTCGAATTATACCAGCTATTCCGGATTCATGGTCATCAGGTTCATTTAAAGGTTTGTGTGCACGCGGAGGTTTTGAAATTGACGCAAAATGGGAAAACAAAGAACTTGTTGAATTGAAAGTTAGGTCTAAAGCAGGAAGGCACTGTAAGGTTCTTTTTGGAGATCAAAAGGTTGAATTTGATACAAACAAAGGGAAAGTGTATACGATTAATTCAAGTTTAAATGTCACTGAATTATAATAGGTTCTGTGACACTCATAAACATATTAAGAAAGGAATTATGAAATCAAAAGTAATGAGCCTAAAGTTCCTTGTTGTAACTATTTTAGTTGTTGCTGTTTTTGCATGCAATTCGCCTCAACAAAAAGAAGTAGCTGGATTAAACAAAGACGTAGAATTGATTACTGATTTTGGCTCAATAGTGCTTCGTCTTTCAGATGAAACTCCTATACATCGTGATAACTTTATCAAATTAACGCAAGAAGGTTTTTTTGATAGCATCCAATGGCATCGTGTAGTTGATCAGTTTCTAATTCAAACCGGTGATCCAGTAAGCAAAAATGCAAGTGATTCAACAGATATTGGAGCCGAAGATGTGGGTTACGATTTGGCAGCAGAAATACGTCCTAATCTGTTTCATAAAAGGGGAGCTGTTAACGCTGCACGTTGGGGCGATGAAGTTACCCCTGAACGAAAATCAAGTGGTTCGCAGTTTACCATAATTCAGGGAATGGTTTATAATGATAGTGTTTTAGATGCCCGGGAACAACGGTTAAATAAAATGCGTGCTTATAATAAAGCTGTAAATCTACCTAAAAATGCCAAATACCAGGCATTCGTAAGAGAAAGCATGCTGAATGAAATAAACCTGGATAGTGTAGCTGTGATTCAAGATATGTTAAAGAACGATGCTGACTTGATATTGGATACAATGGTTTTGTATAAATATCCTGAGAGCCACAGAAATATTTACAAAACAATTGGTGGAGCAGCGCATCTCGATCAAAATTACACCGTATTTGGAGAAGTGGTGAAAGGCATGGAGGTGGTCGACAGTATTGCCCGAGTTCAAACACGACCAGGAACTCCACGTCCGGTAAAAGATATTAGAATACTTAAAGCCCAACTAATAGAAAGAGTTAATTATCGAGATAGACTTAAGGGACAAACAATAATTAAACTAGAAAAAAACTGATTAAGACATGATACCAATGAATTTGAAATCAACTATTATTTCTACAGGAATCCTGCTTATCGCAACGTTACTTACTACTGCCCAAATAACTGAAAGAGAACGCCCTGCCGAATGGGATAAGCTTGTGCCCGGAGCCCGGTTTATGGATCGTTTTCTGCCAATGCACCCTGTGGGTGAACTAACAAGTGATACCTGGGGCGCACCAGAGGTAGTACCTCGCTATACCGATAATGGTTTGGAAGATAACCTTATATCATACTGGGGAGGGAATGTAATCGTTGATGAAAACGGTAAGTACAACCTCTTTGTTTGTGGATGGCCGGAAATATCGCCCAAAGGGCATATGTATTGGTTCAATTCTACCGTTTATCAGGCTATTGCCGATAATTCCTTTGGTCCATACAAAGTAAGAAGGGCAATTGGTCCAGGTCATAATCCCGAAATTTTCCAATTAAAAGATGGTCGCTATGTTATTTACATTATTGACGGTTACTATATTAGTAAAAACCTAAACGGGCCTTATGAGCGTAAAAAGTTTGAATTCAATCCACGAGACCGTAAAATTATTGAAGGGCTGTCGAACGTAACATTTGCCCAACGCGAAGACGGAACTTATTTGGCTGTTTGTCGTGGTGGAGGTATTTGGTTTAGCGAAACCGGAGAATCGTCATACAATCAGGTTACCGATAAGCGTGTTTATCCCCCGGTTGAAGGACGTTTTGAAGATCCGGTTGTTTGGCGCACGAATATCCAATACCATTTGATTGTTAATGATTGGCTGGGAAGAATTGCCTGGTACTTGCGTTCAAAAGATGGTGTGAATTGGAAAACTGAACCTGGCGAAGCCTATCTGCCAGGACTTGCCGTTTATGAAGATGGGACTAAGGTAGATTGGTTTAAATACGAACGTTTAAAGTTTCTGCAAGATGAGTATGGACGTGCAACACAGGCTCACTTTGCTGTAATCGATACCATAAAATGGAATGATTTGGAATACGATAACCACAGCTCCAAACACATTGTTATTCCTGTGGTAAAAGGGCGCCTGCTTTCCGTTTTAAATGAAAAACCACTTACTGCAAAAACAAAAACTATTGAAGTAAAGATTGAAGCAGAAGAGGATTTCAACCCCAATACCGATATCGATTTGGAATCTCTTCGCTTTGGTGCATCGGAAGAGGTAAATTTTGGTAGAGGGTGCAAATTAAAAGAAACGAAGAAATCGGGTGATGATTTGATCCTTGTTTTTGATGGTAGTGGAAACGGATTTACAGACGATAATTTCGCTGGAAAACTATTGGGAAAAACATCAAAAGGAGAGCTTTTGTTTGGGTATTCGCGCTTACCGGGTGTTGAATATATTGAACCGATTCTTTCTGCCCGTCAACCAAAAGTAGTTGAAAGCAAAGAAGCCTTAACTTTTAATGTTGAAGTTCAGAATTTTGGTCAAGTGGCATCCGAAAAGGCCAAAGTTGAACTGAGGGTAGAAATCGACGAGAAAATGCAAAAAATTGCCAGCGGAACAGTTATCCCTTTAAACCCATTTGAAAAAACAACTTTAGGATTGCCTTCTTCAAAAGAACTGGAAAAAGGAATAGAATATAAAGCAACAGTAATCATTAAATCGGGTAGTTTGCAGCCAGTAACTTTCGATACTACTATTTTATTATAGAAGTAGAAATGAAATTTAAAATTCAATGTTAGGCTTAAGAAGTATAAAAGCAGATGAGTAATTATATCGAATTATCGATAAAAAAATAAAGAAATAGGAGTATCTGTGCATGTTTCTTTATTACTTTACGAATGAAAGAGTATAGAAAAATAAAAGCGAAAACCTGGTATTTAACTTATGAAGGGTTAATTCCTCCAAAGTCGACTAATATTGATGTGTTTCAGTGGAAGAAACCATCTGTCAATGATTATTTGTCAATTTATAAGAAGGTTGGCAATGAATGGGGGTGGAGTGGAAGATTAATTGTGCCTGAAGATGAACTCGAAAAGCTTTTAAGTTCTGATTCGACTGAAATCTATAATTGCTATCACAAAGGACATTTAATTGGTTTTTTTGAGATAGACAGGAGTGAAAAATGTCAGGCTGAAATAGTTTATCTTGGACTTTTACCCGAGTTTATTGGAAAAGGTTTTGGAAAAGATTTTTTAAGCTGTGCGATATACGTTGCTTCAAATCAGAACAAAAACAAAGTGTGGTTACATACTTGTGAATATGATCATGGAAATGCACTAAGTGCCTATTTAGGGGCAGGTTTTGTGATAAATAAGCAAACATTTGAAGAAGAATACTATTCTGTTGAATTTCTGAAAAAACGAAATTTAATATTCTAGTAGGTCTTCTCTTTTATTACATATATGAATTAGTGGATGTGTGCTATAAATGACTAAAGATTTTAAGGTAAATATTAAGAAGTTAAAAGCTGGGAGTAAGTCAGAATTCGAGAAAGTTTATTTTGAATTTTACGATGTTTTATTTTCCCTGGCTAAGCAGTATCTAATGAATTCCGTTGAAGCTGAGGGAATTGTCCAGAATACCTTCTTAAAGCTTTGGGAAGTTAAATCGCAGTTGAATGAAAATTCAAATATCAAGAATTACCTTTTTACGGTCACAAAGAATAATTCGTTAAACCAAATTCGTAATAATCAAAATGCTCAAAAGCTGGTGCAAAATTTTCATTATTTAGAAATGAAATACAATTACGAAGCCCTCAATAAGTTAGTTGATGACTATGTCCAATATCAGGAACTAAAAAACAAAGTTGACAAATTGATACGCGATTTGCCTGATGATCTTCGAATCGTTTTTGAAATGAATCGCAAACAAGATTTAACCTACAAAGAAATTGCTGCCAAGTTAGATGTTAGTGAAAAAACGGTGGAAGCAAGAATGTCTAAAGTGCTAAAAACCTTAAGAGTGGAATTGAAAGAATACCTTCCCATTGTTCTTTTATTCTCTGAATTTCTAGTATAAATGGTTGAATTCTAGTAATAACAAAATTTGCTTGTGCGAATGAACACACTTTTTTTAAAAATAATCCAGTTTTTTGATAGGGTATGTAATCATAGCGGTGTTAAGTTAGTTGAAGAAAGCAATTAAGTAGCACAAAAATGGACAATAAGGCAATTGTTAAAATATTAAAGGGATTAGCATCTGAAGAAGAGAAAGCAGGCTTCTTTTCCAAATGCGAATCCGATCCTCAATTTAGAGAGGAGTACATACGCTTAAAAAATATATGGGCTTTATCGAATGATGAAGAACATCAAAACAAGAAATTGCAATTTGAAAAATTTTGGAAAATAGCAAAATCAACGAATAGCAAAAACAGGATAAATATTGTATTGAAGTATAGCCGATTGGTTGCTGTTCTTGTTGTTAGTTTTGGAATTACATACCTGATCAACTATAAACTGAGCAATTCAGCAGAAAAGGGATTGGTTCAAAAGTTTAGCAGCAATATCGGAAGCGTTTCATCAGTCGAACTCGATGATGGGTCAGTAATTTGGCTTAATTCCGGTTCTAAAATTACGTTTACAGAGAAAAGTAACAGCAGGATTACTGCAAAACTGGTTGGAGAAGGATATTTTAATATTGTTCATAATAGGAAGAGGGAATTTATAGTGGAACTAAATGGCTTGAAGATAAAAGATTTAGGCACTAAATTCAATGTGAAAGCTTATCCTCTTGATCAATACATGACTGCTACACTGCTGGAAGGAAAAATTGAAATGCAAAATAATCAAGGTCAAAGTTTTCTGGAAATGAACCCGAATGATCATCTTTTTATTGACAAAACAAATAATACATACAACTTAAGTACAGTTGATCCGAACCTCGTTGTGAGTTGGAAAGATGGAAAGTTTGTATTTGTGGATATGAGCTTAAGGGAAGTTTGTAATGAGTTGGAGAAATGGTACGATGTTGAGATCAACATTCAAAGAAAATCAATTGAATCGGAAAAATATACAAGTGTAATTAAACGATCAACAACAATTAGGAATATGTTGGAGATGCTAAAAATTACAGCAGGAATAGAGTATGAAATTAAAACAAACGAGAATGGAAAAGATCTGATAATAATTAACTAGAAAAAACAAAAGAAGTGTACCGGCCAGGGTACACCTCTTCAAGTAATATTGAACTGAAATAATTCAGTTCAAAATGTCTAATTAAATCATCTCAAAAGTATGAAAAAAAAATTGTATTTGCTATGTCGGCAACGACATGGGATCAGTAAAATTGTAAAGATTATGAAGCTAACTCTGTGCTTGTTATTGGTGGCTGTTGTTTCCTTTGCTTCAGAAGGATATAGTCAGTCAACAAAACTAAACCTAAAAGTACAAGATGCCAATTTGGTTGAAATTTTCCAGGAAATTGAACGTACAAGTGATTATGGTTTCCTTTTTAAAAATGACCAGTTGGATCTTGAAAAGACATACAACTTAAATCTGAATGATGCAGGAATTGTTGAGGTGTTGGATAAAATACTTGATGAAAGTTGTAATTACAAGATATTAGGCAATAATATCATCATCACCAAAAGTGTTGGTTCAGAAACATCACAACAAGAAAAAACTGTTAAAGGTGTAGTTACTGATGACGATAATCAACCGCTTCCCGGTGTAACAGTATTTGTTAAAGGCACAACAAATGGTACAGTTACAGACATAAATGGTGAATATGTAATCTCCAATGTGCCTGGAGATGCAACTTTAGTGTATTCATTTATAGGTATGCAGTCCGTTGAGTTTGAGGTTGCTGGACAAACTTCAATCAATGTAGTTCTCGAATCGGATGTAATTGGCTTGGAAGAAGTTGTTGCAATTGGATATGGTACTCAGAAAAAGGCCAATCTAACAGGTGCGACAGCCATTGTCGATTCGGAAGAATTGGCAAAACGACCAGTTAATAATAGTAGGTCGATGCTTCAAGGTCGTGTTGCTGGTTTAAATATCGTTCAAAACTCGGGTCAGCCAGGTGATGAAGGGTTTAGCATGAGGATTCGTGGTGTTTCAAGTTTTGGTAGCTCTGAGCCATTCGTGCTGATTGATGGTGTTGAAGGTAACATGGATGCCATTAATCCAGCTGATATTGAAAGTATGACCGTGTTAAAAGATGCTGCATCTGCAGCCATTTATGGTTCAAGAGCGGCAAATGGCGTAATTCTTATTACAACAAAAAGCGGGGTTAAAGGTGAAACAAAAGTAGATGTTACAGCAAACTATGGTTGGCAACAGGCCACTATTCTTCCTGATTTTATTTACAATTCGGTTGAGCATATGGAATTGTGGAATAAAGGTGCAGCACATACTGGTGTTACTCAAGTTTATCCTCAAGAATTAATTGATGCTTATCGAAATGCAACTCCTGGTGATCCAAGATATCCGAATTTTAACTGGATGGATCATATGTTCAATACTGCCAACAGGCAAGAATATCAAGTCTCAATCAGTGGAGGAGGAGATAAGAATACCTTCTTTGTGAATTTTGGTTATCTCGATCAGGAGGGAATAATGGAAGGCTATGGTGCTAAGAAGTATTCTACTCGGATGAAAATGGACATTGAGGTGAATAATAGTATTAACGTTGGTGTTAACTCGGCCTTTGTTTACAGAGATGAATGGGAACCAACGAACGGAAGTATTTATGAACAAATGCTTTATGCCTATACCATGCCTCCAACAATGACTCCTTATTTGTCAGATGGTTCTGGTCGTCACTCATATCGTGATATACCGGAGATATGGAGAAATAGAAATCCACAAGCCGTAATCGACAATCCAGGGTACAACAGATACGATAAGTATGAAATCTCACCACAAGCATATGTTGACATCCATCCATTTGATGGTTTTTCATGGAAAACTACTGCTGCTTGGCGTTACGACAGAACAGAGGATGAGCATATGTATGAACCTATGTCAGGTTACGTCTTTACAACAAATGAGTTTTATGGGAATTTTGAACCATTTGGAGTAGGTGTGTCACATTCGAATTATCGTAGCTCAAACATTATTTTCAACTCAGTAATGAACTACGATAAAACAATTGGTGATCATCATTTTAATTTGCTTGTCGGTTATGAACAACAAGAAATGAATTACGATTGGATATCTGTATATCGTCCTAACTATTCAACAACAACAACTACCGATATAAATGCTGGTTCGCCAGAAGATCAGGAGGTTTCAGGAGTTACTAGCTCATGGGCCCTTCAATCTTTCTTCGGAAGATTGAGCTATGATTATAAGGGTAAGTACTTGCTTGAAGGCAACCTTCGTTACGATGGTACATCAAAAATCGCCAAAAGTAATCGCTGGGATCTATTCCCAAGTGTATCTATGGGATGGCGTGTGTCAGAAGAAGGTTTTATGGATGGTGTTGGATGGATAGATAACTTAAAACTTCGATTGTCGGTAGGACAGTTAGGTAACCAGAGAGCCCTAAGTGATTATCCTTTCCAAGAATTATTAACTCCCAGCTTATATCCTATAGGAGGGACATTACAATCTGGTGCTAGTAACACTGCTCTTTCTAATCCTGAACTTCTATGGGAAACAGTAACTACATACAATGTAGGATTAGATTTCTCTATGATGAGAGGTTTATTGGGTGTTGAACTGGATGTGTATAAAAAAGAAGTAGAAGGAGGGCACGATTGGGCCCAAATACCTGCCAGTGTTGGTAAAACACCACCATTAGAGAATTATAAAGACATGGAAAATAGGGGGTTTGAATTGACCTTACGACATGCGAACAAGATTGGGGATTTTAATTATGATGCCAGTTTTATGATCGATCGCTATGTAAATAAACTTACTAAGGTTAAAGATGATAACTGGGGTAGCACTTTTTATGGACGTTCAAATGTAGAAGGCTATGCTTTAAATGAATATTATGTACTTGATTGGATAGGTATATATCAGAATCAGGATCAGGTAGATAACCTACCAATTTATGAGCCATATAGAAATCAAACCCAGCCTGGTGATTTGATATTCAGAGATGTTAATAATGATGAAGAAATTACGATTGAAGGAGAAACTGGAGACCGTGTTTTTGTAAAAGGATACCACCCTAAGTTTTCTTACTCATTTAACCTGAATATGGATTATAAGCGATATGACTTGAGTATGTTATGGCAAGGTGTAGAAGGCAAAAGAGATATTCATCGCTGGATAGGTTATGATCCTTTTATGCAAGGTGGACCGGTTACAACTAAATGGCGAAATGCATGGGACGGAGAAGGGTCTACCAACTCAATGCCAGCTTTATATAATATAGGCCAGATTTATGGATATAATCCAATCACGGGACGCGTAAGTACTTTCCATCTACATGACTCTTCATACCTAAGATTAAAGAATATTCAAATTGGCTATTCTCTTCCCAATAGCATATGCGAGAAAATTGGCATAGATAAATTCAGAGTATATGTGTCTGGAGATAACCTAATTACGTTTACTGATTTTGAGTATGATCCTGAGCGAGATGAGGATAATTTTACTCCTAATACTTTTCCGCAATTAAAGACATATTCTATTGGTGCTAATATAACTTTCTAAATAAGAAGAAAATGAAACAACTATATTTATTATTATTATTTTCATTCGTAGTCTTTGCCTCTTGTGAAGATTACTTGGACAAGGCTCCTAATAATCAACCATCAGCAGAAGGATTTTTTACATCTGAAAAAGCAGCACAAGAATCTAGAATAGGCTTGTATATAGCAAAAAACTATTATTTGCAGGATGGAAGGTACACGCTTGATGCAACAACAGATCAATTATATGCACAATATGACTGGGGTGCATCAAAATCTATTTATCAAGGTATTGTTACACCTGAAACAGGCGGTTTAGTTAGCGGCTTCTATGGTAGTTCCTATCGACAAATTGCAGCAGCAAACGACCATATAGCTAATATCTTAGGTATGAGTGATGATCTGTTTTCGGACATGACAAAAGAAGAATATCTAGCAGATGCGCATTTTTTTAAAGCTTTTAGCTACTTCTATCTTACGGAATTGTACGATGGAGTTCCTTTATATAAGGAGAAGGTAGAGACAATTGATGATCATAAGGTTGAGCAGACATCCAAAGCAGAAATTGTTACTTATATTATTGAAGAATTAGATTTAGCAATTGAAGCTTTACCTGAAAAAGGGTACGATGGTTATTTAAATAAAGGGGCAGCACAGGCTTTAAAGTCAAAAATTCTATTGCAAAATGGCGACTGGTCAGGAGCTGCTAGTGCAGCATTCGAGGTTATTGAGTCTGGTCAATTTGAATTAGATCCAGACTATTTTAATTTGTTTATTAAAAAAGGACAGTTTTCTAGTAATGAAATTATATTCGCTTCAGAATACCAATATCCAGATATTGCCCATAGCTTAACACGTACTTTAGTCCACTCTTCAGGTGGAACGCCTCGTCAGGAGTTTGTTAATAGCTATTTAATGGCTGACGGTAAAACCGTTGCCGATTCAGATTTAGATGGATCTAATTATCAAAACAGAGATCCACGTTTTGAATTGTCTATCTATCCTGAAGCACATGACTGGTATGATGCTAATGGTGAATTAGTGAAATATGAACCTACACAAACAGGTTGGTATATTAAAAAGTTCTTTGATCGAGACATTACTGATGAAAATTCAATTCATGTTGGAGGAACCAGTGAGCAAAGTATTATTCACTTGCGCTACGCAGATGTACTTCTAATGTATGCTGAGGCGAAACACAAGTTAGGACAGTTTGATCAGACGGTATACGACCAGACCATTAAATTAATCCGCGACCGTGTTGGTATGGGTAATGTTAGTGTTGCCGGTATGTCAGATTCGGAAAAAATGGAATTGATTAAGTATGAACGTAACGTTGAACTGGCTTTTGAAGGACACCGTCGTTTTGACTTGCTAAGGTGGAATGAATTAGGTGAAACTTTATTGTCATTGACCGACCCCTTGGGTGTAGCAATCGTTTGGAAAGATCATTTTAAAGTTTGGCCATTTAGCCGAAGCGAACTGAATTTAAATGAAAACCTAATGCAAAACCCAGGTTATAATTAATCATCTAAACTGAAAATACAATGAAATTAAAAAATTATATAATCGCTTTATTATTAATCGGAATGGCTTGGTCCTGTTCTGATGATGATGAAGTTTACACTCCAGAAAAACCAACGACAGGTGAAGTATTTACTGTTCGTGTTGGTGTAGAAACAACAACTGTTGATCAATTTGGTGGAGAAGATGTTGTTCGATCCATGCTTTATACAAATTTTGATTTGTTAAGTAACCAGTTTAACAAAAGTGGTGAATTTAATGAGATGCACTTCTTCATGGATGAATTTTATACTTTCGAAGGAACATCAAAAAGCCAGGTTGAAAGTGCTCATCCTAACCACGACATTGCTCTAGTAATCAATGGGAATCGCGAAATTGACGATATTGAAGATGGGTATTATAATGCCCATGGTGCAATAAGTCTTTCTGATAATTCGATTTCAATGAGCAGATTGTTTGCTCATGCAGGAATTAAGTATTTCACATATGCTATGGGGCTTGGTCGTGGTGCAATTGATCTGTCTGAAGGAGATGTTTTGGTTGCTGATAATCCAATAGCAGCTCGTGAATATATTGCTCCGGGGGCAGTAATGAACTTTGCGAATCCTACTGATGATTGGAATGAGGTATCGGTTAAATTGATTAAACAATCCGAATCTGGAACTCCTTCCCCGATTGAGAATATCCTTCCAAATAGTTTAGTTTTGAATATTAAAAACCTAACGGGAACAATTATTCCAGATGTTAACGTATCAATTTATGGAGTACTCCCGGGTTCTGGTTCTGTTATGGAAGAGCCGCTTCTTGTAGGCAAAACAGACGAATTAGGATCTATTACTTTTTCAAACCCTTATGACGTTCCTTCTTCAGTTGAAACAACCGATGATTTATTCGCAAACTTGTTTATAAAGATTGAAAAATTCAATGTGGAAAATTACTTCTTTATGCCAATTTCGGAAATGCTTTTGGCAGGAGTTAACGGAAATACAAGCAATTACACAAAAGAATATGCATTCGACCTCACCACACTTGAAGATATGAGAGTTACAAGGTTTACGTTTGATAATCAAGGTGATCTTATGTCTAATGAAGGAACTATTGGTGTAACTACAAATGTTGCACATACCACTGACTCAAAAATCGGAAGTGGTGCAATTCAGTTCGATGGATCACAACACTTAGTGTTGAACAAAAATGATCAAATCAATGCTGGTAGTAGCTACACTGTAGCTTATTGGTTTAAAACCAGCAACGATTCTGGAGGTCAAAATGCATTCTGGACTATGAGTAGCTTCTCTGGCGATCTAACAAACGACCCTTGGGTGCCAGGTGGATTGACAGTTAGATACACAGCTGACAACGTTAGTTATGACGTTGGATGGGAAGGTGGTGCTTCTGGTTCTGCAAGTGTAGTAGATGGACAATGGCATCACTTGGTGACTACTGTTGAATTTGTCTCTGCTGACCGTGCAGACATTAAAATGTTCATCGACGGGACTTTAGTAATGTCTGGAAATAACAGTCTAAAACTTCCTTATTGGGGACAATACTGGGATGGATGGACTGGAGAAGCCAATCTGGATGATTTTGTGGTTAAAATTGGAATTAGTAGTACTAACTGGGATGCAGCAGTTCCTTTTACTGGTGTAATCGATGATCTACAAATATTCAATGAAGCCCTTGATAATAATTGGGTATACGAACTTTACCAACAACAATAAGAAGTATTATTAAAACTTCCGGAGCAGATTATGCTCCGGAAGTTCATATCTTTAATCCATGTTCACAATTATAAAATCAATGAGAAGTATTATTTCTACTTTATTAATCTCGTTTATATTATCTGGGATTTTTTGTTTGTCTTCTTGCAGTGATGAAGACAGTGTAAAGGAAGAAGCAAAAGTGACAACAATCAATATCCAGGCAACTTACGACGAGTTATATATTGATGATGAGATTGTTCTTAATGCTGAAGTTTTTGACCAGTTTGGTGACAAGCTAAATAAATCCGTTAACTGGACTGTGGCTGGAAGCGGTAATATTTCAACCACTTTTTCCCCTTCAACAAAACTTGTCGCAGATCATGTTGGGGAAATCGAGGTGAATGCTGAACTTGAAGGGGTCACAACAACTAAAACATTTTCTGTTTTGGCAACAGATAATTCAGAATATGATTATTTGTTCCCATCTCAACTTGAAAATGCCAGGATAACCTTTACTTGGCTGGTTTTGATTTACGAAAAGGTGGATATTCCTGCCAACTCTTCAAGAGGACATGGGAGACTGGAATATACTCTTCCTGATAACATTGTAGATGCTTATGTAAATGAAATTAAGAATTTCGAATCGTTTACCGCTGAATATACTGGAGGTGAGATTGGTTTTAATATGGCCGTGGCTATTATTGATGATCGTAATCCGTTAACTGATATGTATTGGAATGATGAGGAAAATAAATATGGTTGGCTTGAGGCAAATGACATAATCCGAGAAATGGACATTTATGTGGGTAATGAAACAGGGTGGTTCGATAATATCCATGTTTTCTTCCCCGGCATGAAAGAATGGGGTCCCTATGCTGCTTTTGGTGGTGGTGGGTATTTTCGCGATAATATCTCACGATCGCAATACCATTATTTTACTGATGACAAGCATGATTGGCGTGTTGGAACCTGGCATGAATCTATCCATGTTTTGGAGACCCAATACTGGCATGATTCTAAACGAAATGGCACTTGCAAGCGAGGAAAAGCCCCTGATGGAACTGACATTGAACTTCATGGGCAGCCTTCATTTGGGTATGTTGGTAATCAAGGTCCCGGCCAACCTGAATCGGAAAATTATTTTCAATGGATGGCAGATTTGACCACCGGAGATATCAGGGACTTAACTTCGGTTGGCTGGCAAAATTACGATTCAGGGACTAATACCAATCTCGGTTTTGGGAAAAACGGGATGTATGAATGGGGACCTGTAAGAAATGAATATGAATTTAAACCTGGTGGGCCTTTCCCTCAGGAATAATTTGAAGAAAAAGACTAATATAAATACACAAAGTCTAATATCTCATAAAACCTAAGTCGTTACAGATACACATATATCTAGTAATTTATTTGTCACGATATTTCACTTAACTTAATAATGAAAAAAGGAACTGTATTTATTCTGCTAATCTTTTTGGTTGCTAATGCACTTGGACAGATTTATCTGGAATCGCCATCAGGATCATTAAAGGTGACCGTTACGCATGATGAAAACATCATGTTTTCTACTCAGCTAAATGGAGAAACATTGATTGAGGAAGCAGAAATTGGTTTGATTTTTAACGGGAAGAGTGTTTCATCCTGTAAGCGATTGAAAACCAACTATTCTATAATAAATCAGGAAGTTAATGCTTTGGTTTCCTATAAAAACAAAACAATTACAGAGAACTGTAATGTGCTTGAAATTAAACTAAATAAAACAACAACGCTTGAGTTTAGAGCCTATGACGAAGGAATTGCGTATCGGTATATAACGGACGTTGATAAAGAAGTGGAAGTCAATGAAATTTTGGATATCACTTTTTCAGAGGATGTTATGTCATGGGCTTCATTACAGAAAACCTACCAGAGTGCCTATCAGGAAGAGTACACGAAAGTAAATGTTTCTGTTTTCCCGGATAAAATGTACTCGTACCTGCCAATTCTTTTTGCAAATGAAAAGAAGAATAAAATATTACTAACAGAGGCCGATCATTACGATTACCCGCACATGTTTTTAGAATCTGGCGATAAGAAAAACCAATTGAAAGCAACATTCCCCCCATTTCCATTAGAAACAGAGCTATACGGCGATCGACGGAGCCGAATACTTAAAGGAGCCGAATACATTGCCAAAACAAATGGTAAAAGATCATTTCCATGGAGGGTGTTTTTCATGACTGAAAATGATGGGCAACTAGTGGAATCAGATTTGGTTTATTTGCTATCGAGGGAAACGCTTGTTGAAGATGCTTCCTGGGTAAAACCCGGACGAATTGCATGGGACTGGTGGAACGCTTCGAATTTGTATGGCGTTGATTTTAAGTCAGGTTTGAATACAGAAACTTGGAGATATTATATTGATTTTGCTGCCAATTATGGATTAGAATACATCATTTTAGATGAAGGCTGGTCAATTTCCACAACTGATTTAACGAAACCAAATCCGGAGACAGATGTTGAATACCTGATCAAATACGGGAAAGAAAAAGGTGTAGGGGTAATTTTATGGACGACTTGGAGAGCTTTAAATACACAATGGGAAGTACTCGATGATTTTGTGGAATGGGGTGCTGCTGGCATCAAAGTCGATTTTATGGACAGGGCTGATCAGTGGATGGTTAATTTTTACGAAAAGGCAGCAGAAGAAACATTTAAACGTGGGTTGTTGATTGATTATCACGGTGCATTTAAGCCAAGCGGGTTAAGACGTTCCTATCCTAATATTGTTTCTTACGAAGGAGTAGGTGGGTTGGAAGAAAGTAAGTGGTCCAAACAAAACACGCCTGAGTTCAATTTGGAAATACCTTTTATAAGAATGGTTTGTGGCCCGATGGATTATACCCCGGGAGCCATGCGGAACTTTCATTCAGATAAATTCCAATACAATTTTTATCGACCTTCTAGCCAAGGGACAAGAGCCCATCAAGTCGCACTGTATGTGGTGTATGAGAGTGGCCTGCAAATGTTTGCCGACAGTCCTTCAAATTACTACAGGGAAGATGAGACAACTAGCTTTATGGCGCAAATTCCCAATATGTGGCACGAGACAATAGTCTTCGAAGCCAGCGTTGGTGAATACCTTGTAATGGCTCGTCGTTATAAGGATAAATGGTTTGTGGCAGGATTAACCGATAAGAATGAACGTGAGTTTGAAATTGACCTATCCTTCTTAAGCGAAGGGGAACACAACGTGTCATTGATGACTGATGGTATAAATTCGGATAAATTTGCTGAAGATTATAAAATTAAGAAGCTAATTGTAACAAATAAACAAAGCCTTAAGCTAAAAATGAATAAAGAAGGTGGATTTGTAGCAATCATTGAATGATTTGATTATTTTTAAAATGAGTTGATAAAATAGTAGCTTGAGTAATCCCAGAATAACCATAAAAGATATTGCGAAGAAGTTGAATGTGCATCATTCAACTGTATCTCGTGCGCTTCGAGATGATGAACGTGTAAGACCTGAGACCCGCGAATTAATTAAAAAGTATGCCAAAGACCTGGGCTACCAGGTTAACATGAGTGCACTGCATTTGAGGGGTGGAGGACGCAATGTAATTGCTGTAGTTGTACCGAATATCAACCATCGTTTTTTTTCAAACATCATAAGCCGTATCACCGATCTAGCGAACGAACAAGGACTTGTTGTTTCAATTTTTCAGACCAATGAAAAGTATCAGCAAGAGAAAGATGTTATAGGTACTGTGATTAAAAACAATGTAGCTGGGGTCATTGCCTCAGTATCTATGGAGACTGTAAATGGAAAACATTTCAACGAATTACACAAATATGGGATACCCTTGGTTTTGTTTGACCGTGTAGTTGATATTGATGTTCCCTGTGTGCTGGTAGATAATGTTAAAATTGTGTTTGAAGTTGTACAGCGACTAGCTAAAAAAGGGTATAAAAAAATAGCTCATATTTCTGGGGTTGAAAACATTAATGTATTTAGTGACAGGCAAAAAGGTTACTTATATGGAGTTGAAAAATTTGGATTGAATTATAAGAACATTATTCAACTAGGCACTAATTTCGATTTTAATGATGGGAGAGATGTTGCTTGTCAAATTTTATCAGAGAAAGAAAGACCAGATGCAATTATTTGTGACTCCTACCAACTTGTTCTGGGAATATTAAGCATTTTTCAAGAACAGGGAATTAAAGTACCTGAAGATATTGGGATAATTGGATCAGGGGAAGATTCATCAATGGAAGTGATGAAGCCCAGGATTTCTGCAATTGTACAACCTGGAACTGAAGTTGCAACAAAAGCTTTTGATGTATTGGTGAATTTAATGAACGAAAAAGATTTTTCTTTAAAGGAGAATATTGTGTTGCCTGCGACACTTATTGAACGGGATTCATATTAATATTTTTTTAAATAAAATGTACACACGTGTGTACTCTTAAACCAATAAAAACAAGACTATGCTAAAAGGAATATCGCCGTTATTAAGCCCTGAACTATTGGGGGTTCTGGCTCGAATGGGACATGGAGATGAAATAATACTTGCTGATGCACATTTTCCTGGGGAAACATTTAACGATCAGGTTATTAGGGCTGATGGATTGAGTATTCCCGATTTACTTGAAGCCATATTGCCATTGTTCGAACTTGATTCTTATGTTGACCATTCTCTTGTCATGATGGCCGCAGTGGAAGGCGATGAATTAGATCCTGCAGTGGAAAAATCCTATTTAAAAGCTATTCATAAATCAAATCCGGATGTTGCGCCAATTGAGCGAATTGATCGATTTGATTTTTATGATAGAACGAAGAATGCGTTTGCTGTTGTAATGACTGGCGAGTTAGCAAAATATGGTAATATTTTATTGAAGAAGGGGGTGACTCCTTGCATTTAACGACTTAATTAAGCTGACTGAAATGAATAAAACGATAAAATACGCAGTTATACCTGCTTCACTACTTTTACCATTCATTCTAATTACTATTTGTTTCCCGCTATGGGGGTTTGCCAATGATATTACTAATCCGATGGTATCTTCATTTAAAACCATTTTGCTTATGCCCAACTGGCAAAGTGCACTCATACAAATGGCTTTTTATGGCGGATATTTTGCTATGGCTTTCCCTGCTGCTTTGTTTATTAAGCGGTACTCATACAAGGCAGGAATAATGATGGGGCTGGGGCTATATGCTATAGGTGCTTTGTTATTTATCCCAGCTACTTTTTTGTCTGTGTTTGCACCCTTTATCATTGCATACTTTATTCTTACCTGCGGGTTGTCATTCCTGGAAACCAGTGCAAACCCCTATATTTTGTCTATGGGATCGCAAGAGACAGCAACACGCCGGCTAAACCTTGCCCAGGCTTTTAATCCAATTGGTTCGTTGATCGGTATGTTTACAGCCAAAGAATTTATTCTGGCAAAGCTAAATACAGCTTCGTATGATGAACGTATGGAGATGGCAAGTACCGCTCCTGAAAAATTACAGCAAATAACTCAAAGTGATTTAGGGATCATCCGCAATCCATACGTAGGTATTGGGCTGGTTATTCTGCTATTTTTAGTAATCATTTCATTTGTTAAAATGCCTAAACCAGCGGAAGATCACTCTATCCATTTTTGGGTGTCAATTAAGCGTTTGTTGAAAAGAAAAAGATACACAGAAGGTGTTATTGCCCAGTTTTTTTATGTGGGTGCCCAAATACTTTGCTGGACATTCATCATTCAATATGGTGAATCGATTGGTTTAACAAAAACGCAAGCTCAAGGGTACAACATTGTTGCCATGATTTTATTTGTATCCTCCAGGTTTATTGCTACAGCCATAATGAAATATGTTCGTGCCGGGAAATTACTAATGGTATTTGGTGTTGTTGGGGTTGCCCTTCTTGTTGGAACGATTGCAATGCCAGGGATACTTGGCTTATACTGTTTGGTTGGTGTTTCAGCTTGTATGTCGTTAATGTTTCCTACCATTTACGGTATTGCCCTTGAAGGAGTGGGGGATGATGCCAAATTTGGTGCAGCAGGCCTGATCATGGCTATACTGGGGGGCTCGGTGCTTCCTCCATTGCAAGCTTTGATTTTTGACTTAGGTGGCCCGAATTACAACGACATTTCACTAATGGGAATCACGGAAGTAAAATTCTCTTTTATTATCCCGCTTATTTGTCTGGCAGTAGTGGCTTGGTATGGATTCCGCACTATTAAAGTGCATGATTTGCAAAAATAAGAACAATCTATATACATTTAAAAATGAACAACTTCGATTTTGAAAAAATAGATTCCGATTTGATTCCAAAGAAAAGATTGAATACCGGAGATGAGATTCCTGCAATTGGCCTTGGTACATTTGGTTCTGATCATGTAAGCCATGAGCAGGTTGCCGAAGCTGTTGAAATAGCTATTAAAATGGGTTATCGCCATATTGACTGTGCTTCTGTTTATATGAATGAAGTGCATATTGGAAAATCGTTGTCCAAAGTAATTGCTGATAAAATAGTGACACGAGAGGAATTATGGATAACAAGTAAAGTGTGGAACGATCAGCACCACGAGGTGGAAAAAGCTTGTCGGAAATCGTTGGATGACTTGCAGCTTGACTACCTTGACCTGTATTTGGTTCACTGGCCATTCCCTAATTATCATGCTCCCGGTTGCGATGGTGATGCCCGTAATCCTGACTCAAAACCTTTCATTGTGGATGATTTCATGAACACTTGGCGTGTAATGGAATCATTGGTTGAAAAGGGTTTGGTTAGAAACATTGGAACTTCCAATATGACCATTGCCAAGCTGGAAGCTGTTTTGCCCCTAATGAAAATAAAACCTGCGGTAAATGAAATGGAATTGCACCCTTGTTTTCAGCAGGAAGAACTTTTCAACTTCTGTGTAAAGCAGGGGATTCAGCCTATTGGCTACAGTCCTATTGGTTCACCAAGCCGTCCGGAGAGGGACAAAACACCTGACGATGCTATTGATACTGAAGATCCGGTTGTTCAAAAAGTTGCCAGGCGTTTAGGTGTTCATCCAGCCATCGTTTGTATCAAATGGGCATACCAGCGCGGTCAAGTTCCGATTCCGTTTTCGGTCAACCCAAAAAACTATTACAATAACTTATTGTCCATTACACAAAACCCCATTACAGACAAAGAAATGGAAGAATTAAAATCGGCCGAAAGAAATTCGCGTTTAATCAAAGGTCAGGTCTTTTTATGGGAAGGCGCAAAAGGATGGGAAGACCTTTGGGATTTAGATGGAAACATTTCAGAATAAACCAATGAATAACAATAAATTTTTAAGATATGGAAACTAAAATGAACGCAGCTTATTTGCCTGGAAACAGCACGGTTGCAATGAAAGAAGTTGACATTCCTGTGCCAGGACCAGGGCAGGTATTGGTAAAAACCAAATCTTCCACGATCTGTGGAAGCGATATACGAGCAATTTATCGTGAACATCTGGGGAAAGGCCCGGAAGCTTATCAAAATAAGATTGCAGGACATGAGCCTTGTGGTCAAATAGTACAGTGTGGTTCGAATATGAAACGCTTTAAGGAAGGGGATCGGGTTATCCTTTATCACATTTCCGGTTGCGGGGTTTGTAACGACTGTAGAAGAGGTTATATGATTTCATGCACAAGTCCTACCAGGGCAGCTTACGGATGGCAACGTGATGGGGGAATGGCACCTTACATTCTTGCCGATGAAAAAGACTGTGTCCTTCTTCCTGACGAGTTGACCTACACCGATGGAGCCCAGGTGGCTTGTGGTTTTGGAACAGTTTACGAAGGATTGGAGAAAATAGGTATTTGTGGTAATGACCAGGTACTTGTTGTTGGTCTGGGACCTGTTGGTCTTGCTGCGCTGATGCTGGCTAAAGCCATGGGGGCAACCAAGCTTGTTGGTGTAGATACCATCAAAGAACGCTGTGATATTGCAAAAGAATTAGGTCTGGCTGATGCCGTTTTTGTTTCTGGTCCTGACACACTTGAAAAAGTTATTGCTGAATCATATGCTGGAAAAGGTTTTGAGCGCACGGTTGATTGTTCAGGGCATACCTTAGGTCGTCAACTGGCAATCCGGGCAACCCGCCAGTGGGGTAAAAATGTTATGATCGGCGAAGGTGGTACGGTAGAGTTTAACCCAAGTCCTGATATCATTCATGATCAAATTTCTATTCATGGATCATGGGTGACCAATATTTGGAGAATGGAAGAGTTGGTTGAACGAATTGTGAGGTGGGGCATTCATCCTGAAGATTTGGTGACCCACAGGTTTTCGTTAGATGATGTTGATAAGGCTTATGAATTGATGGATGCCGGGAAGTGTGGTAAAGTGGCTGTTGTATTCGACGAAGAAATTAGATAAGTCGTTCTTTCATAGAGTAATTTTGGTTAAGGTTACCACTTGTATGTCAGGTGGTAACCTTTTTAAAGAAATTTAAGTTTAAAAAACTACAGATATGGGTGCAAATAGTTCGTTTTAGTTTAATTAGAATTTTCACTAAAACCATTTAGCTCCCCAGTAAGAAAAGCCGCATTTGCGGCTTTTTTATTCTAGCTCCAAAAAATAATATAAGTGTGTTTAAAGTACTTTTCTTAAATACAATTCTTCAAAGTGTGAGGGTATGCGAGGGGGATTTTGTATGCGATCAAAAAAAGCGCCTAAATCCTTGAATTTAAGCGCTTTTTGTTGTTGTTTGTTTTCAACGTTGTGCCCAGAACAAGGGCATGATTAGTTTTTCAATGCGCTTGTAGTCAGTGATTTACGTGTTTGTTTTTTGCAATGGCATCTTTTAGGTAACCCTATAATTATTGTTGTTTTAGAACGCTATAAATTACATTCAAATGTATAAATTATTATTTAATTGATTATTGACTAAATTCAAATAATATAACTATTGGTGAGAGTCGGTCTGTATTTATTATTGGTCATTAAGTCAGAGAGTTATGGACGTCTGAGAATTAATGATAAGCGATTTATTCACCTGACAGTATTTTTGCATGCAATTTGGTGTGAATTTGGATGTTTCGACACATTATTCTTCAAATATTTCAGCATAATGTTCCTCAATCCTCGAAATCTCCTCTTTCGATAATTCCTCAAAATCTTTTTGCCTTTTTCTTTTGGATAACTTGCCTTTGTTTTGATTTAATACTTTTATTAGCAGATCAACCCTTGTGTCCGGTAAAGTAATAATTGAATTTATAGCATTGGTTAGTTTATCATATTTTTCCAGGTAGCCAATTTCTTCCGGGATAATCCTGTTTATGGTTTCTTCTACACATTCGTAAAGAAATTCTGCTTGAATGGTCAAATCAAAATAGCGGTACAAATCAATGGTATCATTCAGTATCTCAATGTTATGGCTTGGAGTTGGTTTCCATTCAATCAAATCGATCCGTTGAGATGAATAATCTTCTAATATATCCTGATAATTGCCTATACGATCTAAAATTGCAGCCGAAACTGGAAATATCATATCTCGTTTTGTATATCCCATCCAGTTTAAGATATGGTGGATCAGATAACGATGGATCCTCCCATTGCCATCTGACAGAGGGTGAATAAAAACAAAACCAAATGCAATAGTTGCTGCCAAAAGAACGGGGTTATAATCACTATCCTGAAGGAGGTTATTTGTATTTAGCAAACCATTCATCAAAGACTTAAGATCTTTTGCTTTAGCTGATATATGATCAGGAATAGGTGTAAAAGTTTCGCGGTCGTGTTCTCCAATAAAACCTTCACCCTGCCGTATGCCCATATATTGCAATTTCTTTGGACCAATTACAATATGTTGAAGTCGTTCGATTTCTGTTATGGATAATGCTTTTTTTCCTGCCTGACCAATTGCCTTTCCCCAGTTCCTGGCACGCATATTTGGTGGGAACTCACCTTCAATAGCAAACGATGCCTTGGAGTCTTTTAATAAAAGGAAGGCAGCTGTCCTCCTTATCAATTCCTTATCCCTTCCATCTAAACCTTTATCTATTGAATCCTGAATATTAGCAGAAATAAATTTTTCAAGCTTCTTACTCTTTTTGATCATTGGGCAAAATTCAGCGGTTCCGGGCAGGTTATTCTTTACCCTGTGTCGGGTAGAATTAATGGTTGGTCCTGCATATTGCAATGCCGGATTTACTACTTCTACATACGTTCCTGTTTTTAAATCAGAAATATTAAGCTTTTGTCCCAAAAGCCATTCATAAAGAAACCAAATTCTTCTTGAATATTGACCAGTTGGCTCATTCTGAATGGCTTCTCTAATATTCTTCTCTCCAATAAGTTGGAATATTGTTTTTAGAATTAGCAAATCAATCCCTTCATACTTTAAGGCAAAAATGATATGACTCATCAAATCATTATTTGGTTTGTGCCTTTTCGTGAACACCTGCCATCGGTCTGTATTGTATCTCTGGTGTTTTTCTGTAACCATGGCGAGTTGCTTGGGCAAAGGTAGGAGTTTGCCCATATGTTGTTCAATTATTTGAGCCATTAAAGCATAGCCTGCCAACATTCCTTTTTCTGGTAGTTGGATACCATGAAAAACTGTTATTTCTCGTGAAAAATGATTATCCATGTTTTATATTCATGAAGTTTAATTACAAAGATAGTATGAATATTTGTTACTTTTAGTGAAAAATAATTATTAATGGGGTCTTTTTATGAAAATCAATTGTTCGTTTTCAAATTAAATATGATTACCACAAAATAGCTGATTATGTGGTAAATATTCAATAAAAAGAATGGAATGACATTTTACTTAGAACCATGTCATGTGACTGAATTATATGTATAAGCATATGGTTTCTTCCGATATGGTTTTATTATATCTAATTGCATATAGTTATTTAAGAGATAGGATTGAGAACTATCGCTTTTTTGAGATTGCTTAATTATATCGATTGTCCAAAATTGAATATATTTTCGTGTTTCAAAATCCAAGACCAATCCGAAATCTCATCTTGTTCAGAACTTCCATTTGGTTCTAAACATTACTGATATTCATAAAATTTTGAAGGCTGCTTATAGATCCAGAGAGGGTATTGTATTGAAGGATTCTTATGCTTTTAAAGAAGCCACCAGGGATATTGCCATTCTTGAGTTACTTTTTGCTACCGGTATCAGGGTTTCAGAACTGTGTAACCTAAAGATGAAAAATATTGGTTCAAATTTTAGTCATATTATAGTTCAAGGTAAAGGAGATAAAGAAAGAGTTATTCAGATATGTAATAAAGAAACTCAGTTGATTTTAAAGGAATATCTGACCAATTTTAAGAAAGAGATTCTTAAAACCGGGTATTTCTTCATAAACAGGCTTGGTAATTCAATATCAGATCAATCGGTTAGATTTATGATTCGAAAATATTCGACAATAGCCGGAATTAAAAAAAACATAACACCACATACTTTTCAGCATACATTTGCCACATTGCTATTGGAAGCGGGGGTTGATCTAACCTATATCCAGCACCTTCTCGGGCATAGCTCAATTATGACCACACAAATATATACTCATGTTAATTTAGTAAAACAGAAGCAGATTCTGAGATCAAAACATCCAAGGAAAAAGCTAAACATGGTTCCTTCGATTTAGTTATCCTGTATTGATAATGTTATTTGGCGATTTGCGAAATTAAATTTGAATTATCATATCCAGGGTGATTATTGAATTTAATTTTTCTTAAAAATAAATAAATTATCTATTCTTTTATAGGATATTCTTTTATAATCAGATGTTTTGAAAGTTTTTTCAAGCCTTATTGTTTGATATTTTCTAAAGCTTCTAATATGTCGAGTTTTATTATTTCCCAATATTTCCCCTTTAAACAAATGGGATCAAAGTCGGCATCTGCATCTTCAAATTTTGTGAAATTGGATAATATTTCATCTTTGTTATGTGAGTATGGATAGCGCTCTTCGTGAAGTTGCAACATTTGAGGTATAGGATAAGTATCTAGCAGCTCATGTAGATCCCAAAAATCTTTTTTTCTTCCACCCCGGCTAACC
Organism: Sunxiuqinia sp.; assembly: GCA_965230765.1. Taxonomy (GTDB): domain Bacteria; phylum Bacteroidota; class Bacteroidia; order Bacteroidales; family Prolixibacteraceae; genus Sunxiuqinia. The sequence continues at coordinate 928,999 of CBDDLR010000002.1, read as the reverse complement.
ACATCGATTTTCATTGCAACAATCTCATCAATATTGGCAAGTCGGATACCATCTAAGACTAGAGCAGGACGTATAAAAGGATCTGTATAGCAAATATCTAACTTGATACTTTTATCTTCAGATTCTCCTACAAAATAAGATTTTCCAAAACCAACTGCTCCGAAATTGAATGTATCCATATATGGATAGTGCTCGTTCAGGTATTTTCCAATAGAATCAAAATCTATGGAACCATATTCGACCTCTGTAAAAAGATCAATGTCAATGGATTCACGATGACCAAGCTGGAGGCTTAGAGCCGTGCCACCGACTATGCGAAACGGTAAGAAGATTTCTTCCTTCATCAACTGTTCCAAGGTTGACTTCAATAATGGGCTTACCGTTTCGTAGCATAATTGCATTGACATTCGCTATAAGTTCAGAGGTATTTTCTTTTGTTTTCTTTAGCTGTAGGGGATAAGTTTTTGGATTGCTTTAGTGTGTCTGCAATATCTTTTTTCCCATAATAGTGTATGATTTCTTTAATCTCTGTTTCATTGCCCCTTTCAAAGATTCGTTTGATTACACTAATCTTATTCTTTTGCCAATCGATTAATTTTATATCAGTATCCCAAAATACAACTGGGCGGAATTTTTTTAAGTCAGGGTGTGACAAGAAAGATTGTTTTTTCTTTTCCTGCTCAATGTCGTAGTATGCTTGTAGTATGGTAAAGAAACTTTCATCCAGTCCTAATGCTTCCCCAATGCGAATAGATAATGATGCATTGATCTTTCTTTTGCCCTTGGTAATGTCCCCCAATAATTGAGGGTATTCATTTATTGACATGGCAAAACGCCTTTTGGGGAGCTTTCTCTTTTTTAGCTCCCTCTCGAGGATAATTCCAGGGTGAATTCCTTTAATTAAGGCGATATTTGAGTCTAATGCATTCATTATAAAAATATAAGACAAATATAAACAAAAATGTTTACATTTTCAACAAGTTCAATTTTACTTGATGAAAACCTAACTACATTTTAGTTTTATTCTTTGAATTCAGTTTGGTTTGAAGTTGCTCCATATCTTCAGAAATTTTATGGTCTAAAATCCTGGCATAAATTTGAGTTGTCTTCAATGAAGTATGCCCCAGTATTTTTGAAACAGTTTCAATAGGAACACCATTTCCCAATGTTACTGAAGTTGCAAAAGTGTGCCTGGCTATATGCATGGTGATGCTTTTGTTGATATTACAAATATCACCTAATTCTTTAAGATAGCTATTCATTTTTTGATTTGTCAGGACGGGTAGGAGCAGCCCTTTAAATTGATTTTTGGGATAATCGTGATATTTCTGAAGTATCTCTTTTGCTTTGGGCAGGATAGGTATCCGGCATCGGTTATTTGTTTTATTCCGGTCAATGATGATCCATTCTTTTTTGTCAGCCCCTTTTCGGATGTGACTTTTGTTCAGTTTTGAAATATCGGAGTAGGATAAGCCGGTATAACAGGCGAACACAAAAATATCCCTGACTGCAGCCAATCGTTCAATCGGTATTTCTTTATCTTCAAGCCGCTTAAGTTCTTCCATGGTCAGGAATTCCCGGTGGGTTTCTTTTAGCCCGACCTTATATTTATTGTATGGGTTTTTCTGGATATGCTCCATTGAAATAGCTAGGTTTAACACTCTACGTAAATGCTTGTGGTAGTTCCAGGCAGTGTTCTGGTGATTTCCAAATTCCTGTTTTAAATATACATCAAACGAATCCAGGAATTTGTAGCTTATCGATTCCACCGGGTAATCAGCCCTTCTATACTTGTGATCTATAAACGAAGCCAGTCTTTTTCTGGAAGATTTATAATGTTTGTAGGTTTCCATGGAATATCCTTTATTGAGCTTAGCAAGGATACTATCGAGGTAGTAGTCAAATATTTCCAGAATGCCTTTGGAGTTTGACAACTGTAATAAATGATTTTTGATTGTTTTAACGGAAAAATCATCTCCATTCGAACGGAGCAGATTGTAATAATCCTGAATTTCTGTTTTTAACCTATCAAGCCTCTGGTTTATTGCATATGCACTGGGAGCCTTGTTTTTTGCTCTTTGGGCTAGTTCGTTCCAGTGTTTGGGATGAATAAACATTCCAGTAGATAGATCAGCTCTTTTTGATTTCACCGTGAACCTTACGTAGATAGGCATTTGACCATCTCTATTTACCCTGTCTTTTCTAGGGTAAAAAATGATAAGTACTCTCATAATTACTTTCAATTTTAAATAATAAATGTATGGTTCCGGTTGATGCTTAAAATTACCGTTTAAAGGTTAAAATGGAAACAGCAAATGGCATCAAAATGAACCAAATAAAATGTTAAAAATCAAATAATTATAGAGTTTTGAGCTACCATGATTTCTTCATTTTGGCTATGGTAGCTGTGTGGTAACCCGAAATAGGTGTTTTTTTGCCCTTTTTGAGGTGTTCCTTATAAAGAAAAAAGCGCCTAAATCCTTGAATTTAAGCGCTTTTTGTTGTTGTTTGTTTTCAACGTTGTGCCCAGAACAAGACTCGAACTTGCACGGCCTAAAGCGGCCACCAGGCCCTCAACCTGGCGTGTCTACCAATTCCACCATCTGGGCATTATTTTATTAGAACATGATGGTTTTACTCACTTCATTCTAAATTGTTATAAGAGAACAAGCGTGTCTGCCATCTGGCATTGATCATTGAATGAAGAGAAGCTCTTTTTTTCAATGTGAATGCAAAACTATAAAAAATCTGAAAATAGAGAGACGATTATCTTAAATTCTTATGGCTATAATCGCTCATAGCTTTTTTCGTAATTGCAATCAACAACATTTCCATCTTTGTTTAGTATAAAGATAAATCGTTCGGTTTTAGTAACAGCTGGGCTGGTCATCGGATCAAGCGTACCTTCTCCCTGACCGATAGGCATTGATCTAAGAGCTTCCTCCTTGACGAAAATAACTTTCTTAAAGCCATCGTCAGTTTCAAAAATACTTGTAGCTTTCATCCCAAGCTCTTGCTCAACTGTTGACAGGTTCTTGCCTGTGAATGTTTTACTTAACTTCGACTGCACACTGCAAGCACTAATAAGCACAAAAAGGATCAAGACAATATGTTTCATTCTGAATAATTTATTAAAGCTTAAAAATAATCAACATCTTTTATGAACTTCACGTAATTCCAGGTGTTTTTCTACAAAAATTACCATCAATGAAATTTCAATACGTTGTCTTTTGTTTATTGCTCTTTTTGTTTTTTGTAGCATGTAACGATTCTGATCAAGAATTTCCACTGTATAAAATGACAAACCTACCTGCTGAATCTGTTCATGTTGGCGGAATAATAGGAGAATACTTTCTAAACAATGAAGTTCCTGAAAAAAATGCGACAAGATCAAGTAAGTTTTACGAACTAAACGAAAAAGCAATCCAATATGCCAATACTGGGGCATCTGAGCATTTAACCACTTGTGAAGAAGTATGGGATTCATTTGCTACTATTTCTGAATTTGATTTTTATAATTCCAATGAAATTATTGATTGGCTAATATTTAGTTCCACTTTGCTGAAGATTACTGCTGATTCAAAATATGCCGATCAACTGGAAGAAACAATATACAACCCCTTGCTGATCAATGCGAATCAAATTGACAACGATGTGTTCAAGAATAAACTATCCCCAATGTTTTATGCCCGTAATCTTGATCAGGTTTACGTGAATGTTTTTGGTAATTCATCCATGGAATATGAGCATACAACTGGAGGGATGATCCGAATTACCCAGGAAACCAATTATCCATATGACGGTTTGGTTAGACTAAAATTTGAAACGGATGATAAACGCTATGTCGATTTGCACATTCGAATACCAAAGTGGGCAGAAAAGGCTTCAGTTACTGTTGGAGGAGTGAAATACAAAGCAATTCCAGGTAAGTATGCACAGGTTACAAAGAAATGGAAAACAGGAAATGAAGTTGAAATCGTTTTGCCTATGAGACCACATATATATTCAGAAAAAACTAATGCTCTTGCAGGTTTTAAATATGGGGTATTGAATATGATGCCTGTTAAGAATAAAGAAGTTCAAGATAATAAGGAATTCAAATTCAAAGGAGATAATTTATATCAACATCTTAAGTTTGTCTCACCACCGGGAGAAGTGCCAACCTTTACTTTTTCAGGAATAAAAGATACAACGTTGGTATTTCAGCCTGAATTTGTCGTTCACAACACATCATTTTGATGTTCGAAAACAAAAAGCATAATCTGTATCATTCAAAAATGGCGTCAAAAAAAGGAGCCCAAAAGCTCCTCGAAATCTTATCCCTTCATATTTTTTTGAAGCGCTACCATCTTAATTGCAGTGATGGCCGCTTCATCCCCTTTGTTGCCTAGTTTGCCACCAGCCCTGTCAAGTGCTTGCTGTTCATTGTTCGTGGTTAAAACACCGAAAATGAATGGCTTGTTATATTTTAGGTTCAAATCAGTTGCTCCTTGGGTCACCCCATCGCATATAAAATCAAAATGGCGGGTGTCTCCCTGAATCACACAACCAATCAAAATAATGGCATCAACATCAGTGTATTCTGCAAAGAACTGCCCGCCAAGAGGTAGTTCAAATGTGCCTGGAACATGCTCAACAAGGATATCTTCTTCTGCAACCTCGTGTTTGATTAAGGTATCCTTTGCTCCCTGAGCAAGTGCACCAGTTATTTCATAATTCCATTCAGCCACTACAATGCCAAATTTCATTCCCTTTGCAGAGGGTACGGTTTCAATGTTATATTCAGATAAATTTTTTGTTGCCATAGTTAACGTGTTTTCAATAACAAAGTTATAAGAACAAAAAATCCCCTGCAATGAGGGGATTCAATATCTATAGTTCAAGTATTACTTGTTCAATTTAAGTTCTGCGCGGGCAATGTATTTGTCAATGCTACGTCCTTCCGAAGAATCAGGATATTTTTCTTTAATGCTTTTGTATAAATCCAGCGCTTTCTCAACTTCATCTTCAGATTCATGCAGTGTTGCTGCTTTTATCATGTAAATTGGAGTTGTAAACTCATTGTCTGAAGATTTATAAGCACTTTCATAAGCAGCTAATGCCTTATCTGTTTCTCCAAGCTCAACATATGCATCTCCTTTTGCACCAGCAGCAACGGGGGCCAAAAGCAAATCATCCGTGCTAAAAGCATCAAGATATTCGATAGCTTCTTCGTATTGTCCTAATTTCAAATAAGAAATCCCGGTGTAATATGTTGCAAGGTTTCCAGCTTTGGTCATTCCGTAATCATCAATGATATCCAGAAATCCAAGATAGTTTCCATCGCCATTGATTGCGAGGTTGAATGAATCTTTCTCAAAATATTGTTCAGCTGCAAACATCTGCTCCAGTGCATCAGCTTCACGAGGCTGAATGTATAATTTTGTAAATGAAAGGTATCCGGCTACAATCACCACGGCAGCACCAATTAAAATTGTCAATAATCGTTGGTTATCTTCAATAAATTGTTCCGTTTTGGTCAATGCGCCTTCAACTTCTGTAAATGTGTCTTCTTGCTTAATGTTCTTATTCTTTGCCATTTTCTAAAAAGGTTATTCCAAATTTGTGACGCAAAAATAGAGTTTTTTACAAAACATGGGCTACAAAAAACTTATAAAATTTAATATTAATCAACACATTGCTGTTATTATCGTGCCGAAAATGAAATTACTTCATTTCACAGCTTTTATTTTATAGTTTTGTTTTTGAAAAGAAATTCCCGATTCATGCATATCGAACATTTATCACTGCTTAATTATAAAAACCTTCAAGAAGTAGATGTTGAATTTTCTGCAAACCTGAACTGCCTAATTGGTAATAATGGTACAGGAAAAACAAATTTGATGGATGCCATTTACTATTTATCGTTTTGCAAAAGCTTTCTGAATTCGATTGATGGGTTAAATATTACACACGGTGAAGATTTTTTTGTTGTGCAGGGAAAATATCGGCGTTTAGATAGCGAAGAGCACGTGTACTGCGGGTTAAAGCGAAATCAGAAAAAGCATTTTAAGCGGAATAAGAAGGAATACAAGAGGCTTTCTGAGCACATTGGACTGCTTCCATTAATCATTATTACGCCTTCGGATATTGATCTGATAATGGGTGGGAGCGAGGAACGGAGAAAGTTTTTGGATGGACTGATTTCTCAATACGATCAGGTGTATTTGGATCATTTACTTAAATACAACCGGGCATTACAGCAGCGAAATAAATTGCTGAAAGAATTTGCTGTAAGCCGAAGTTTTAATGAAGAAAACCTGGAGTTGTGGAATGATCAACTGGTGCATTTCGGTCAGAAGATTCATGAAAAACGTGTAGCGTATATTCAAAAGCTGCAGCCGGTTTTTCAACAATATTATGAACTGATATCTTCCGGGAAGGAGCAGATTGAGTTGCAGCATCAGTCTCAGCTCAACGAAAACGATTTTGGAAGCTTGTTGAAGGAATCGTTACCGAAAGACAGGGTTGTGCAATATACTTCTGTTGGTATTCATAAAGATGATATTCTTTTTAAGATTGGAGATTATCCAATTAAAAAGCTTGGTTCGCAAGGTCAAAAGAAAACCTACCTGGTGGCATTAAAGCTGGCACAATTCGACTTTATTAAGCAAATGGCTGAGATGACACCTATTTTGCTTTTGGACGACATTTTTGACAAGTTGGATAAAAACAGGGTGGAACAGATCGTAAAATTAGTGGCCAACGATCATTTCGGGCAAATATTTATTACCGACACTAACCGGGAGCACCTGGATCAGATTATTGCTGAAATAGATGCCGATTACAAAATTTTCAATGTGGTTGACGGAAATGTAAACGAAACAAACCATGAGGAGAAATAATACACAAAAGCTGAGCGATGTATTGAAAGATTACATCAAAGAAAACAAGCTCAATAAAAAACTTACTGAGCTTGATATTATTTCTTCGTGGGAAGAATTGCTTGGTAAAACTGTCTCCCGTTACACCGAATCGCTAAAGATTCAAAACGGAACACTTTTCGTAAAAACTACTTCTCCAACCTTGCGAAACGAACTGTTGCTAATGAAAGAAGAAATCCGCCATCGCTTAAATGAAAAAGCTGGGGAAGAAGTGATCAGGCAAATTGTATTTAAATGATATTCGTTATTTCGTATTTTCTAATGAAAATTCTCCAATCGTTTTTTTTGAGTAAACTCTTTGAATCTCTTGTTAGAACCGTTCTGTTTTAGAGAAGAAGAAATCACTTTCAATAGTTGCATTTTCATCACTGTCCGATCCGTGAATGGCGTTATGTGTTTTCGATTCAGCAAAAAGTTTTCGGATCGTACCATCTTCAGCTTCAATAGGATCAGTTGCACCAATCAGCTTCCTAAAATCTTCAACAGCATTTTCTTTTTCTATAATTAGTGCAACAACAGGGCCGGAACTCATAAAAGTTGTTAATTCTTCATAAAAAGGCCTACCTCTATGAACATCGTAGAATTCACATGCCTGACTCTTAGTTAGTTGTATGAATTTCATGGCTTTGATTGTGAAGCCTGATTCATTGATTTTACTTAAAATAGGACCTGTTAGGTTGCGTTTGAAAGCCATCGGCTTAATGATTGTAAGTGTTCGATTTCCAGCCATTTGGTAAGTTTTTAATAAAATTCAATTTAGGGTCAATTTAAAAAAAATAAATTATCAATTTTTAATGTATGCTTGCTTTATTTTTATATTTGTACTTTCAAAAAATTCAGTAGTATTGAAACCATTTGATATAGATGTTATTAACCAATTCCGTGAGGAATTGTTGAATGTTGATAAACATATTTGCATAATTCCTCATATAAACCCCGATGGAGATGCCATTGGTTCGGTTTTAGGGTTGGCTGGGGTACTTAAAAATATGGGTAAATCAGTTAAGGTGATCTCGCCAAATGAGTACCCGGATTTTTTAAACTGGATGACTGGGCATGATGAAGTAATTGTTTATACGAAACAAAAGGAACATGCAACCCAGTTGATGGAAAGTGCTGGTATGTTAATATGTTTGGACTTTAACCATCTTTCTCGAGCTGGGGAAATGAAAGGACTGGTAAAAGACTTTAAGGGTGTTTCCTTTTTAATTGACCATCATCCAAATCCTGAAAGTTTTACGAACTGGATTATTTCACACCCTGAATGTTCCTCTACTGCCGAGTTGGTTTTCACGGTACTGAAAGCTTGTGAATTTGACAAGCACATCGATAAAGATGCTGCAGAAGCATTCTTTTGCGGTGTTATGACAGATACAGGCTCATTTCATTACAATGTTTCTGACCCACAAACGTTTCAAACTGTGAGTGAGTTGCTTGCTTTTGGTATTGACCAGGAGAAAGTTCATGGGCTTGTTTACGACAATTATTCAGAACACCGAATGCGATTGATGGGGTATTGCCTGAACGAATGCATGGAGGTTTATCCAGAATATCATGCAGCGATGATGTATTTATCAAAAGAAGTTCAGGAAAAATTTAATTTTGTAACCGGCGATAATGAAAGCTTCGTGAATCTGCCATTGTCGATTAAAGGAATTCACTTTAGCGCATTTTTTACTGAAAAAGATGGTCATGTAAAAGTGTCATTACGTTCAAAAGGAGAATTTGCTGTAAATGAGTTTGCCAGGGATCATTTTAATGGTGGTGGGCACCGTAACGCAGCCGGAGGGGAGGTTTCTGCATCTTTAAAAGAAACACTTGAAAAATACAGGGGGTTATTACCCGGGTATTTAGAAAAACTTAAAGAAACAAAAATTTAGTAGTTAGGTATTTAGATATGATATTAAGAAAGTTTTTTTTGATTTTGGCATTGGTCGCTTTGTTTTCTTCTTGTTTAAAAGATTCGAATGAAAATAATTACTCTCCTGAAGAAGAAGCAAGGTTACTAGAAGAATATTTTGAAAGACTTGAAGCAAATGGAATTGATGTTGGTAACATTCCTGAAATTGATGGGATTTATCAGATTGAATTAGATGAAGGGACAGGCGATATGGTTATGGATGGAGATTCTGTGGGTGTTGAATATACAGGCTTCTTTCTGAGTGGGGAGATTTTTGATTCTTCTACATTTTCTGTCGATGAAATTTATCGGTTCAAACAAGAACAAGGTACGCATATTGCAGGTTTTTATACTGCTGTTTCCCAGTTGAACCTTGGAGCCAGAGGTGTATTTTTGTTACCATCTAACAAAGCATATGGTGTAAATGGAAGTGGAAATACTATTCCTCCGTACACGCCAATTTTGTTTGAAATAACCCTTGTTGATATTTACGAAGAAGATAGTTCTTCGGGCAATTAAATAAAAGAAAAGTAAAATTAGAAATTGATGAAAAAGTATTTAGTATTTATAGGAATTGCAGTAGCTCTACTGGTTAGTTTTTCTTCTTGTAATGATGATAATAACCTTGATGAGTTAGCAGCTGAGGAACAACGATTATTGAAAGAACATATTGAAAATAATTATCCAGGTCTTGAGCCAAAACCTTCGGGTTTATATTATTATGAAGTTGAAGAAGGTACTGGTGATTTAATTAAACTTGGCGATCAAGTACAAATTTGGTACACAGGTACGCTTTTAGCTAATGACTGGGAATTTGACAGCAATGAAGAAAATGGCTTACGTTATGATCCTCTTGTCTTTATCGTGGGTAATGGTTCTGTAATACCAGGCATGGATGAAGGTGTTCAATATATGAAAAAGGGTGGAAAAGCAAAATTCATTATTCCATCAAATCTGGGATATGGGGCAACTGTTAATGGTAGTATCCCGCGTTTTTCAACACTGATATTTGATGTTGAAATATACAAACACACAAAAGCTGAAGATTTATAATGATATCTAAGCCCGCTTTTTTAGCGGGTTTCTTTTTTATGGTAAACCAGCGAATTGAAATACTTAAAAAGCTACTTCCGGGTTTTATCCCAATATTTGTATTTATTGCTGTCGATGAAATTTGGGGCACTAAAGCTGGTTTGTTTGCCGCACTTGCCATTGGTTCTGTTGAGTTGATCTGGATTTATTTCAGGGAAAAACGATTTGATAAGTTTGTTGTATTTGATACAATCTTATTAATGGCTCTTGGTGGAATTTCAATACTGCTAGATAACGATATCTTTTTTAAACTGAAACCTGGCTTAATTGGGGCAATTTTGTGCGCTATCCTTGCTTTATCTGCATTTTCAAAGCTGGATATTATTGGCACAATGGCCAAGCGGTACATGAAAGATTTTTCAGCCAATGAGGGTCAGATACGACAAATGAAGAACAGTCTGAAAATCATGTTCTTCGTTTTTTCTTTTCATACTATTTTGGTTTTTGCAGCTGCCTTTTTTATGAGCGATGCGGCATGGGCATTCATAAGTGGTGGCTTGTTTTATATTTTGTTTGGGGTAGTTTTTTTATTTGAATTTGTACGACAGAAAAAGGCCCGAAAGAGCTTGATGAATGAAGAGCAATTACCAATTGTTGACGAATCGGGCAAGGTAATTGGTAAAGCTGCCCGATCAATTTGTCACAATGGTGAAAAACTTTTACACCCTGTTGTGCATTTGCATGTGTTAAATAAGAATAATGCGATATACCTTCAAAAACGCCCCGATAACAAACTAATTCAACCCGGCAAGTGGGACACTGCTGTTGGTGGGCACATTGCATTTGGCGAAGACATTGAGACCTCACTAAAAAGGGAGGCTTACGAAGAAATTGGCCTACAAAATTTCTCTGCCCGTTTCATTAAAAAGTATGTCTGGGAGTCGGAAGTTGAAAAAGAACTTGTATACGTTTTTATTACCCATGATTACCAATCCATCAACCTACATTCAGACGAAGTCCAGGAAGGTAAATTCTGGACACGAGGACAAATAAAAAAGAACCTTGGAAAAGATGTATTCACCCAAAATTTTGAACATGAATATGCTGTATTGAATCTCTAATTTTTTATAAAACCTTGGTTTTAGAGAGCATCTTTTTGACTGAATGTTAAGTTAATTTCGGCAATTACCTTTTCTCTGAAATAAAATTATCTATCTTTATTTATCAAATAATAACCCTAGCATTAAGTTATTGATCTAGTTACACCCTTTAAAGCTAAGTTATATGATTAAATGTAAATCGTTAATGATAACCGTAGTTATTTCAATCATATTGTGTGTCTCGCTTTACGCACAGGAAAAAGAACTATTTATTTCCTATGATTATAAAATCAATGGGCAAGTTTTGATAGCAGCAGAGCGATCAGGAAGGAATGGAAGTTATATAGAACTTTTAGCAACAAAGAAACAGGTAATTACAAGAAGATTGAATGGAATAAGACCAAAATATGACAATAATAGTAATATGATCTCCGAAGATAGTATTTATGCCTATGTTGTAAAGGAATACAATAAAAATCAATTGATTACTACCATTGAAGTAGGAAGGGATTTTGTTTTATTAAAAGAGGCTCTTGATTTATTTAGCTGGGAGTTGTGCGAAGAAACGAAAACGATCCTGGGATATTCATGCAATAAGGCTACTTGCACATTCAGGGGGCGCAATTACATCGCTTATTTTACCAGGGAAATCCCTTTTAAAGCTGCACCGTGGAAAATTCATGGATTGCCGGGTGTAGTTTTAGAAGTGTATTCAGCCGATTACTTTGTCAGTTGGACAGCACAATCGCTTGAAATCAGACCGTATGAAAGAAAATTTGAATTACCATTTTCTGGTGTCGAAACTATTAACTGGCAACAATTTACGCGATTTATAAAAAATTTACAGCAAAAACGAATTGAAGCCTATCGGAATTATCATATGGCCAATGGCAGCAATTTTATAATAGATTCTGATGTGAAAAAAGAAATATTAAATACCATTGAAGTTTTTAATTTTGAATAATGTGGGGTGATAATGGCTTAAAATTAGAGAACATAAAAGTGAAATAGATCTACCTTTCCATGGTCTGGAGATTTGCGGTTTGGAACAATATATTGATTTACTTAAGAAAAAGGAAGAGCTTATTGATAAAACCTTCAAGATAAACAAACTAAAATTTCCTGAATATTATTCAGATAAAGATATTGTGCAAATAAAATTGTCAAACTCAATTGAGATTTTTGATTTATATGATAAATAATAATTTTGTGTTACTAACATTTTTTTTACTTATAAATATTAGTTTGAAAAGCCAGGAAAAAGAACTATTTATATCCTATGATTATAAAATCAATGGACAAGTTTTGATTTCGGCAGAGCGGTCAGCTGTCGCTGATTTAGGGATGCACCTTTTTGCAACAAAGAAACAGGTAATTACAAGAAGATTGAATGGAATAAGTCCAAAATATGACAATAATAGTAATATGATCTCCAAAGATAGCATTTATGACTATGTTGTTAAGGAATACAATAAAAATCAATTGATTACTACCATTGAAGTAGGAAGGGATTTTGTTTTATTAAAAGAGGCTCTTGATTTATTTAGCTGGGAGTTGTGCGAAGAAACGAAAACGATCCTGGGATATTCATGCAATAAGGCTACTTGCACATTCAGGGGGCGCAATTACATCGCTTATTTTACCAGGGAAATCCCTTTTAAAGCTGCACCGTGGAAATTTCATGGATTGCCGGGTGTAGTTTTGGAAGTGTATTCAGCCGATTACTTTGTCAGTTGGACAGCACAATCGCTTGAAATCAGACCGTATGAAAGAAAATTTGAATTACCATTTTCTGGTGTCGAAACTATTAACTGGCACCAATTTACGCGATTTATAAAAAATCTTCAGCAAAAACGAATTGAAGCCTATCGGAATTATCATATGGCCAATGGCAGCAATTTTATAATAGATTCTGATGTAAAAAAAGAAATATTAAATACCATTGAAGTTTTTAATTTTGAATAATGTGGGGTGATAATGGCTTAATGTTTATCAAAAACTAATTCTTGTTTTCCACAGGGAATCTATTTTTGATGGTTTCTCTTTGCTATTCTAGTCTTCGAGTGTTAACAACTTCAGTACTTTCTTTAACAATCCCAAAAATATCCTGAACCTTTTTTGGCCTGAATTTATCCAGCCAGAGGAAACCTGGTAGTGTTTTGTTCTCATCCAGCAGCTCAATCAACGGCGTTAGTTCACCTTCAGGAGCGGTTATAAATGCAATCTTGTTTACTTTGCTCTCTTTTAGGAAAATGTTAATGTTGCTGCTTTCAGCCCGGTTTAGCCCAATAATCCCGTGGCTGTCTCTTGCATAATAGAGAGACTGTCCGTTGCCATCAACTTCAATTTTGTAAAGCTCATTGTTCCGAACAAAACCAAGCATGTCACGTCCTTTTATTTGATTGAATTTGGAGGAATCCTCCATGGCAATGATAAACGCTTCCTGCTTCATTTTCACCAAATCAGGAGCATTGGCCTGTGTAATCATCTCGATGTAATTAGCAGTCATCTGATTGTTTCCCGACCAAATAACAGGCTCATGATAAAGCTGAACCGTTGAATCATTGGTAAAGTATACCATCGAATCGCATTTGCCCTGCATATCTGTTCTGTAAAACCGCATGTCGTGATAGGCCAAAATAATTTTCTCATCAGGAATCGTGTCTGGAATGGTTCGCAGAGTATCTGCATGTAGGAACAAGGTGTCCTTTTCATTATACAAAAGGAAATGGGCAGAATCAGTTACAATAGCCGTTTCTTCCTGATCGTTGTATATGATTAAGTTCCCTCTTACAATCGTACTGTTTTTATGATCGTTTATGTCGGCATTGCCAACAGCTCGGCCGTTTCCGGTAACCCGATCGTAAAAAATGGAGTCTGCTTTGATATCCTGATTCGTGGTATTTATTAGAGGATTTTTGAAAAGCTGAACTTCCCCTGTCTGGCTATTATAAAAACCGTCTTCAGCGTACAAGGTATTTTCTTCATCATAAATGGTGGTTGGGCCAACAATTGATGCCACGCTTGTATTCATGTGATAAATCAAGGTGTCAGACATCAATGTGTATTCATCTGAGCTGGCAACGACATCTGTTTTAAAATGAGCCATGTCAAAGCTGGCATGATATTCCCCAATCATGCTTACCAGTGTGTTTGTGCTATCTACAATTGTTCCATGGTTTTCGTAATAACCGATATTTTTTTCAATGTCAAAATCCATGGAGTCGGTTGTAAGCGTGGTAGACTTATTGATGAGTTTTACGTTCCTTCTGGCTTTTGCCCATTTGGTGTCTCCATTGTAGTTCACAAAATCGGCATATAAGTGCAATGTGTCATCTTTTAGAATGTGAACATTCCCAAAAGCATCGACAATATTGGTGTTGGTATACGAATAAGCACTGTCGCACCACATGCGGATATTTCGATGCCGGATAATCACGTCAGTTATAAGACGTTGGGCATTGGCAACAATGCGTTCATTGAACTCCATTGATCCAGCTTGCTCAATCTCAATGCGTTTGCGTGATTGAGTATAGCCATTGCACACCATTGTGACAATAAAAACCAATGCGATTGTATGCTTTAAAAGATTCATGCAGTAATTATAAGATTTCTTCAATCAGTTGGTCAATTGAAATATTTTCCGCTTCAGCCTTATAGTTTTTAATGATCCGGTGCCTCAGGATGGTTTTTGCAACAGCTTGCACATCTTCAATATCCGGCGAATATTTTCCGGAAAGGGCAGCATGTGTTTTTGCGCCCAAAACCAAATACTGTGAAGCCCTTGGGCCAGCACCCCATTTTAAATATTTATTTGATGTTGAAGCTGATAGTTTTGTGTCAGGCCGGGTTTTTGAAGAAAGTTCCACCGCATATTTCAACACGTTATCGTTGATCGGGATTTTCAGTATTAAATCCTGAAAGTAAATGATTTCTTTTGCCGAGATGATTTTATTTAGCTTCACCGAATGGTCTGAAGTTGTATTCTTTACAATGGTCAGCTCATCCTCAAAATCGGGATAATCCAGCCAGATTGAAAACATAAACCGATCAAGCTGTGCTTCCGGAAGGGGATAGGTGCCTTCTTGTTCGATGGGGTTTTGGGTAGCCAAAACAAAAAATGGTTTCTCCAGTAAATGTCTTTCCCCTGCTGCTGTTACAGCCCTTTCCTGCATTGCTTCAAGCAAGGCAGCCTGTGTTTTTGGGGGAGTGCGGTTTATCTCATCGGCAAGGATGATATTGGCAAAAATTGGCCCTTGAACGAACTTAAATTCACGGTCTTTATCAAGTATCTCTGTTCCGATGATATCTGAAGGCATCAGGTCGGGTGTAAACTGTATGCGGTTATATTCCAAGCCTAAAACTTCAGCAATTGTATTAACCAATAGTGTTTTTGCAAGACCCGGAACACCTATTAACAAACAGTGTCCCCGGCTGAACAATGAAATCAAAACTTGCTTGATGATTTCATCCTGCCCGTAAATTCGTTTTTTTATTTCTTCCTGAAGCAGGTCAATTTTTTGTTTTAGTGCATCAACTGCTTCAACTTCATTTTTAAAATTCACTTCCAGAGATTTTAGTTGAGACTCAAGCTTTTACTTCCATTATTTGATCCATCCAACAAACTGAAAGTTGCAATTCACATAGGTGTCATCTATGGAAATATAGGTTTTTGCCTGTCTTTCTGAAATCCAGTTATCCAGTACCTCTTGCTTCTTTTTTTCCAGGTATAAATCAGTCAGTGTCTGATAATCTTCCTGCAAATTAGCCGGATGTTGATCTGAACGTTTGATTAGCTTAACAATTTTATACACAACACGTTGTTTGTCATCAATTGTTTTAAAAGGATCTGATATTTCGTTTATTTTCAATCCATCTACAATTTTGCTCACCATTGGATCAAGCTCATCTTTACGCCACTTGGATGAAAGTGTTCTTGGATTGATGGCCAAGCCTCCGTTGTTTCGTGAATCCTTGTCGCCAGAGTAGTTTTGTGCCGCTTGTTCAAAAGTAATATCTTCCATTCGGATAAAATTCGCCAAACTGTCTAATCTGTCGTATGATTCCTGCAAGGCTTCAGGCGTCGGCTTTGGTTTTAATATGATGTGGCGTGTGTTTACCCGCTCCCCTTTGCGGTCAACCAGCTGAATGATGTGATAACCAAATTCACTTTTAACTACATTGGAAACCCGGTCTCCTTTTAAGTTGAAAGCAGCGGCTGCGTATGTTTGGTCAAGTTGTGCACGTCCCATATATCCCAGTTCGCCACCTTGTGGAGCAGATGGGCCTTCTGAATAAAGAACAGCCAGGGTTGAAAATTTATCTCCATTTTCAATACGCTTTTTGTATTCGCGCAGTTTTGCTTTAACCCTGTTTTCCTCTTCCAACGAAATTGGTGGGTAAAACGATATTTGAGCATATTCAACTTGTGCATCAATCATTGGAATTTCACTTTTCGGTAAATTCCTGTAATAGTATCGTACCTCAGCAGGCGTAACAGTAACGTCACCCATAATTTTTCCCTGCATTTGCTGTGTCATCGATTGATTTCGTACCATCTCTTCGAGTTCAGCTTTAATTTGCACAACAGGCTTTTTAAAATAAGCTTCAACTGCTTTTTCGGATCCCAGCTGTTGGGTAAAGTATTGTATTCGTTGATCCAGGCTCTGGTTGACCTGACTGTCGCTAACCTCGATTGTTGTATCCAATTCTGCTTCAGCAAGCAGAAGTTTTTCAACTAATAGATTCTCCAAAATCTCACATTTCATGTCCCCTTCGGATGTAATGCCCTGAAGTTGTTGTTGGTTGAACATGTTTTCAATGTCGGATTTCAATATTACATTATTACCCACCACAGCTACAATCTGATCAATAATTTTATCCTGAGCATGTACACTGGTGGTAATGAATATTGCTAAGACTATTGTTATTCCTTTTAGTACTCTTTTAAACATATCTTCTATTTTTGAACATTGAAAATTTTAAACTTATTACTGGCAATGCCTTCATCGTAAATGTCTTTGTCAATTTGTTTTAAAAACCTGATTTTTCGTTGATTTAGCAATAGGTTTTTAATTGGTGAACGAACATATTCGAGGGGTGCATTTTCCCCACTCACACGAAAATCGCGAATACAAATAAAATAATAATAATCTGTATCTGTGTTTTCTATAAACTTGTTTCTTCTCAAAAAACGCACCGGATCCTCAATTTCACTCGGAATAAGCGACAGTATTTGCTCTATTTCAACCCAGTCGTCATTAAACCTGTTGTACGATTTGGCATAACGAATACCATAATCATCCAGTTCGCTCATCCTTTCAGGGCTGTTGTCCGTGCAAAGATGTTTGATGGTCTCAGGATCAGCTATTTCTGTTGGTATTTTAAGAAAAACTACTTTTGCAATATTGTTGGATAGCACAAATTCGTGTTGGTTATTTTCAAAGTATTCTTCAATTTCACTGGCCGAAATAACCGTGTCCATTTTTTGGTTCATCAATTCTTTTTTATACCTGTAGGTGAGCAAGGAGTTTCTGTATTCCTCCAACTCTTTTTGGACATTTTTTAGCTCAAATGAAAGATTCTCTTCCGCAGCCTGAATCACTAATTCCTGCTTAACCCAGTTTTTAATGAAATCATTTGCCCACAATGTGCTGTCATCCTTAGAAACATCTGACGGGATAGTTTGAGCAACATCCTCAAGGTAAAGAAATTCGCTTCCTACTTTCGCAACCGGCGTTTTTTCTATCTCTTTTGTGCACGAAAAAAGCAGACAGAAAACAAACAGTATGTGGATTTTTACCAAACTCATTACACAGGTTCGATCGTTTTCAGGATCTTTTTATTCACTTTAACTTTATATTTTTTGCGCATCTTTTTAATCCATTCTTTCTCAAGATAATTCTGGTAGTCAGAAATATACAATCCTTTTGCATCTTCCAGTGATTTTGCTTGCGGTGCGATTTTATTTCCCCTCACAAAATGAAGCTCATTGATGTATACCTCTGGTTCAGATCCTTCGAACACATAATAATCGACCAATGGATTATCGCCTTTTTCGAACGTACCTTTTTCAATTTCTACATCAATGTCAATATGTTGTTTAATCTGATCATTTAGTTCCTCAATGGTCATTTTATCATCCTCTGCAAAAATTTGATCAATCAGGTCTTTAACTTCCTGGTTAGGGCATTTTATTACCCATCCTTTAAATCGTTCATCCCATAGATATTTATCTTTATGATCGTTGTAAAATGAAGCCAGACCAAGAGAATCTTCAGATGCAGCATTCCATACTTTCTTTTCCGAAATATTAAATAGAAGAATGCCATCGTGGTATTCTTTCATAAGGTATTTAAAGTCTGGATATTTGTTCTCCAAATTAGCATCCTCATAGTTTGTAAGCTGCTTTTCAATAAACTTTTCAAACAAAGAAGAGAGGTTGTTTTTGCTCCCGTTATAATTAGTAATAAAGTTGGAAAAATCGGAAAAGGTCAACTTTTTGTCAGCGAAAGTGCATAAAACCTGCTGGGGTGAACTGGTTAGAGCGCCTTGCCCATTGTCTGTTTTTAGTTTTCCCTTTACCTCAGAATAGTAGTTTTCTTGCGATTCCCGATCTACTTTGAAATTATATTCAGCTTTTAGTTTGTTGACGAACATTTGCTTGCTGTGTTCGCTAATTTCTGGATTTTTCTTAATCCGTTCAACAAGCATTTGCTCTACTTCTTCAAAAGCCGGAATGGGTTTTCTATCCAAACGCTGAATAAGGTGCCAACCATAAGGTGTACGAATAACAGGAGAGACATCACCATTGTTTTCAAGAGCAAAAGCAGCTTCAATAAACTCAGCCACTTGAAACGAAGATGTTATCCACGACATGTCACCTCCTTTTTGTGCGGTCTGTCGGTCATCGGAAAACTCTTTAGCCATTTCTGCAAATTGTGCTCCGGACTGAATAAGGGCAGCTACACTGTCAAGCTTCTGTTTTGCCTTATTGACGGCCTCTTCGCTTGCATTGGGTGGAAGTCTTTTCATGATGTGGGCTACCTTAATCTGGCCTAAAGCTGGTCGCTTGTCCAGCACATGAATCAAATGATATCCAAAACGTGATCTAACCGGCATTGATATATCACCAATCTCTGTTTTATAGGCAGCTTGTTCAAACGGAAATACCATTTGAAAAGCGCTAAAATATCCCAAAATACCTTTGTTCATTTTTACAGAAGGATCTTCAGAAACTTCGAAAGCGACGTTTTCGAAATTCTCACCAGCAAGAATCCGGTTCCGAATGCTCAAAATTTTGTTGTATGTTGTTAATGTGTCAGCAGGGCTTGCATTTTCATTCAGTCGCAACAAAATATGGCTGGCTTTCACTTCATTTTTCATGCGCGCATAGGCTTCCTGAACCATGATGTCAGAAAATTGCACATCGGTGAGGTAGGGTTTAGCCAATTCATCACGATACGATTTTAACTCACGGACAAACGAATCAATTGTGTCCAGCCCGAGTTGCTCTGCTTCATGCACTTTCAATTTGTAATTCACAAATAGCTCCATGTATTCAACAGGGTTTTTTTGTTCTGACTCTTCCAAAAGGTTTTGGTTGTTTTTTTTGTAAAGTCTCTCAAATTCTTCTACTGAAACAGGATTTCCATCAATGGTTAAAATCACTTTGTTTTGACAAAACGCAGATGCCGAAAATACGAACGTAAAAACTAAAAGCAGACTTCTGAGCATTTTTTTATTTTTTAATTGGACTTCAATTTTTATTCAATAATTATTTTCTGAAACTATTTAACGCAAGTGGGCGGCATTTATGTTAGTTTTTGCCAAAATAAAACCGACATTTCTTTCCTGAATTTTTCTTCATTTCAAAATCAACATAAAAATAACAGATAATGAATAACTTAGCTGAGCGATTTTTGAAAGCTGCTCAAAAGCGATAAATTTATCGCTTGAAATAGTCATTGCATCTGTAATTTTATTCTTTTACAAGATTGCCAAAACTACAAAAAATAAACGGATATGGGTTTTGGATTCACATGCATGGTGACTATTAAAAATTAATTTTCTTTAAAAATTGTTAAGTTGAACTTGATCTGTCATTTTTAAAATTTGAAAGATTTTCAATCCATATTAACCCGACACTGGGGATTCTCGAAGTTTCGTTCAATGCAGGAAGAAATTATTCGTTCAGTGCATGAGGGGAATGATACGCTGGGACTGATGCCAACCGGGGGCGGAAAATCGATTACATTTCAGGTTTATGCACTGTCAAGGCCTGGGCTTTGCCTGGTGATAACTCCGTTAATTTCCTTAATGAAAGATCAGGTAGAGAATCTTTCTGCTAAAGGGATTAAGGCCCTGGCAATCCATTCGGCAATGACACCCCAGGAAATTAAAATTGCTTTTGATAATGCAAGTTGGGGCGATTACAAGTTTCTATATATTTCGCCAGAACGAATCACAACTGAACGGTTTCGTGAGCGATTACCACAAATGAATGTCAACTTAATTGCTATTGATGAAGCTCACTGCATTTCTCAATGGGGTTATGATTTCAGACCATCGTATTTGCGCATTGTTGAGATACGTGACTTGTTGCCAGATGTGCCAGTATTGGCTTTAACAGCTACAGCAACACCAAAGGTAGTTAACGATATTCAGGAGAGATTAAGGTTTGAAAATGGAAAACTGATACAAAAAAGTTTTGCGCGAAATAACCTAAATTACCTGGTGCGTGAGCGGGAGGACAAAATGGCCTATTTACTCCAGTCGGTGAAACGGGTTAAAGGATCAGGAATTGTATATGTGCGCAGCAGAAAACTTACCCGCGAAATAAGCGAATACCTTAAAAAAAATAAGGTTTCAGCAGATTATTACCACGCAGGTTTGAGTGGTGTTAACCGGGCTAAGAAACAGGAAAACTGGAAGAATGGTAAGACCAGGGTGATTATTGCCACCAATGCTTTTGGGATGGGGATTGACAAAGCTGACGTGCGTTTTGTAATACATTTTGGTTTGCCAGATTCGCCTGAAGCATATTATCAGGAAGCGGGCAGGGTAGGTCGAGATGGAAAAGATGCATATGCAGTATTGATTTATTCAAAAGCTGATCTTCTGGCTCTAAAACAAAATGTTGAAAAATCGTTTCCTCCGGTAGATACCATCAAACGGGTTTATCAAGGGCTTTGCAATTCGTTGCAGCTGGCTATTGGTTATGGTGTTAACCAGAGTTTTGATTTTCAGATGGGTAGTTTTGCAAGTAATTATAAGCTGCCGATTACCACCGTATTGAATAGCATGAAAATACTTCAGCGTGAAGGATACGTTGAGCTTACCGAAGAGCTGGACAACCCGTCACGGGTTCATTTTATTGCTGGCAGAGATGAATTGTACCGGTTTCAGGTGGCCAATTCGTCTTTCGACAGTTTTATAAAGCTGTTGCTTCGTTCGTATTCAGGATTGTTTACAAACTACATTGGGATTGATGAAGAATTATTGGCTAAACGGGCAAATGTTGAACTTGATGTAGTTTATCGATATTTAAACCATTTAAGTTCGTTTAAAATTATTCATTACATACCTCGGAAAAAGGCACCGTTTGTAATATTTACCAGGGAGCGGGTAGAAGCAGATAGGATTAAAATTAGCAAAGAACACTACTCAGACCGAAAAAAAGACTATCAGCACCGAATCGATGCCATTATAAATTACACAACCAACCAGTTAAAGTGCAGAAGCCAGGTGTTGCTTGAGTATTTTGGTGAAAAAGATTCAACCCGTTGTGGTAAATGTGATGTGTGCAGGGGGCGAAATGTGCTTTCACTGAGTGAACTTGAGTTTGACCAGATAGCCGAGAAAGTCAGGGAGCAATTGAAAGAGCCTTGCTACCTGGAAGAACTGCTTTTTAGGATACAAATGCCTGAAGATGAAAAAATAAAGGTTGTCAGATGGCTTCTTGATAACCATAAAATCGTTTACCGGATTGATAACCGATTAGAGTGGGCAGGAGGGCAGTCTTAAAAGCTTAGATTATTCAAAACCGAAATTCTTATTATTTTTGCAGCAAATATTTATTGTTTAAAATGGGAGAAGATCAGTTAAATCCTATCGTTTATTCTAAAAATACCATTGAGTTTGTCACTGTAGCCAACGAGTATTGTCGGTTTGTTGAATGTATTTCAGGTGATCCTGTTCGGGAATTTTTAGGAAAAACCCAGAAGATCCTACCTTTGCTATACTTGAAAATTAGTGTGTTGCCTCAGTTTGAAAGTGAGGAGGAGATTTACCTGGAAAAATTTGTTAGCGAAGTTGATTACAATTTTCTTCAGCAACGAATAATGAACTTGCTTGGTGAACATGATGATTATAAAGAGGTATTCGACAAAGGGATGCAGTTTTCGGAGCAACCGTTAACAGAAAGTATTTCTGAAGACTTAGCCGATATTTATCAGGATTTGAAGGATTTTGTAATGTCGTATCAGATTGGTGATGAAATGATCATGCAGGAAGCCTTGTGGGAATGCATGAATAATTTTAAAAATTTCTGGGGGCAAAAACTGGTGAATTGTTTACGTGCTATACACGAGCTTTTCTTTAGCGACATTGATTTTGAGGAGCAGCGCAAGACAACCAATAAAGATGAAGATTCTGATCAATCGGAGAAACCTGGCTGGTTGAATGAAATGTTTAATAATGATGTAGATTAGTAGATTGTATGTTTAGAGAAAATATATCGAAAGAAGATTTGGAAGAATTGCCTTTAAGGGCATTTCAAGGTACTATTGAAATGGTAGATAGTTATGAGAAGGCAATTGTTGCAATAAATTACCTGTCTGGGTTTCATGTGTTGGGTTTTGATACAGAAACCAAACCTTCTTTTAAAAGAGGACAAATTAACCAGGTTGCTCTTTTGCAGCTTTCAACCAACGACAGGGCATTTCTTTTTCAATTGAAAAAAATTGGTTTGCCCAACGAACTGAAAGAACTTCTTGCAAGCCCGGAAATTGTAAAAGTTGGTGTCGCAATCCGCGATGATATTAAAGCCTTGCAAAAATTAAATAGGTTCCACCCCGGAGGGTTTGTTGAACTTCAGGATGAAGTAAAAGATTTTGGCATTCAGGATTTTAGCTTGAAGAAAATTGCTGGCATTGTGCTGGGGGTTCGTATTTCCAAGTCCCAACGATTAACCAACTGGGAAGCTGATTTAACTGAAGCACAGCAGGCATATGCTGCAACCGATGCCTGGATTGCCTACGAAATCTATCAATCTTTAGTGGCAGCCCAGTCATGATTTCCAATTCATATCCAACAGTTACCCTTAAGCCAAAGAAAGAGCAGTCGTTAAAGCGTTTTCACCCCTGGGTGTTTTCTGGCGCAATAAAATTTATTGAACGAGAGCTTGAAGAAGGTGAAATAGTCTGGGTTGTATCATCACAAAACGAATTTTTGGGAATTGGACACTTTCAGGAAGGATCGATTGCTGTGCGGATTGTGTCGTTTGTTGATGCTGAAGCAAACGAACCATTCTGGAAAAAGAAGCTGGAGGAAGCCGTTAATCTTCGTAAAAACCTGGGGCTATTTCAAAATAACGAAACCAATGTATTTAGGCTAGTTCATGGGGAAGGAGATGGAATGCCGGGCTTAATTCTTGACTATTACAATAAAACTGCTGTATTTCAGGCTCATTCCATTGGGATGTACCTAATTAAAGATATGCTGGCAAAGCTTCTTAAAGAAGTGCTGGGAGATGATTTGGAAGCTGTTTACGATAAAAGTGAGAAGACATTACCATTCAAAGGTGCGGTAACTCCGCAAAATGGATACCTACTAGGCCGTTCGGGGCCAACCATTGTAAAGGAATACGGAAACTCATTTAAGGTTGATTGGGTTGAAGGGCAGAAAACAGGCTTTTTTGTTGATCAACGGGAAAACAGGCGTTTGGTGCATGACTACTCTAACGGACGGGATGTTCTTAATATGTTTTGCTACAGCGGTGGCTTTTCGTTTTCGGCCATGCAAGGAGGGGCAAAATTGGTTCATTCTGTCGATTCCTCTTCAAAAGCTATTGAGCTTACACGGGAGAATGTAGCTTTAAATTTTAAAGATGACTCTCGGCATGAAGCATTTGTGGCCGATGCGTTTGATTTTATGCGTGATATAAAAGATAAATACGATGTGATTATACTTGATCCTCCTGCATTTGCAAAGCATCGGGGGGCACTCAGACAAGCACTTCAAGCATATAAACGGTTAAACAATCGGGCATTTCAGCAAATTAAAAAGGGTGGGTATGTTTTCACATTCAGTTGCTCACAGGTTGTGAGCAAAGACCAATTTCGAGAGGCGGTCTTCTCTGGTGCAGCTATTGCTGGCAGGCAAGTGAAAATCCTTCAACAGTTAACCCAGCCTGCCGACCATCCGATCAATATTTACCATCCGGAAGGGGAGTACCTTAAAGGATTGTTGCTTTATGTTGATTAACAGCTGGTTACTTGTTCCTGTTTTTTAAAATTTAACCTTAAAAAAAACTATGAATTAATTTGCAGATTAAAAACTATCTTTATTTTTGTATGGTATTGATCTGTAAAGCTTATTCATGCGAAAATATTTCCATGATTAAATTTGATTGATTCAGCGTTTTTTTGATTTATTTTCGGTAGGAGTGAGTTTTACTGATTTCTGAAATTATTTCTTTTCCCGAGTAACTAAGCGGTCCGTAGTTTTTGCATCCTGCCATTTTATTAATATTAGTTTTATTTTTTATGAACATTTACGTAGGTAATTTAAACTACAATCTTTCTGAAGAAGAATTGAACGAAGTATTCAGCGAGTATGGCGAAGTTGTATCTGTAAAAATTGTAAAAGATCGTGAGACTGGTCGTGCTAAAGGTTTCGGTTTTGTTGAAATGGCTAATGAAGACGAAGGCGAAAAAGCTGTTGAAGAACTTGATGGTGCAGAAGTAAAAGGCCGCAACATGAAGGTAAACAAAGCTAGACCAAAACCTGAAAGACCAGAAAGATCTGATAGAAGAAATTTTAGCAGGGACCGCTACTAAGAAAACTAGTTAAAAGAGCAAAAGATTGGTCTGGCTTTTTTGAGTCAGACCATTTTTATTAGAATTTGTCAGCTAACAGCTCGCAAACTTTCTCAAGAAACAGTTCGTCTTTATTTGTAAATGGAGCAGGAGAGTGGCTGTCAATATCTATTTCTGCAACAAACTTACCGTTTTTAAGAACAGGCACAACGATTTCTGATTGAACATCAATGCTGCAAGCAATATAATTGTCTTCCTGGCTTACATCCTGTACAACCATTGTTTTACCGCTTTCGGCAACCTGACCACAAACCCCTTTTCCAATACCAATGTATGTGTGATCTGTTGGTTTGCCCACGTATGGGCCAAGTTCCAAACCATTGTTTTTCAGAATATAAAAACCTACCCAGTCGTAGTGGTAAACTTTTTCCTTCAGCAAAGAACAAACCTGCAGAAGTAAGTCCTCTGGGTTTTTATAGGCCAATGTTTCAATTTCGAGATAAAGGTTATTGTAGTTCGTTTCCATTTTTAACTGTGTTAAGCACCCAAAATTAATTTCTTTATTGAAATAAAAAACCCGGTTTCCCGGGCTTTTGTTTATTATTTGATCACCATCTGATCTTGATGGGTTATTTTTTCGCAATACTTACATTTCAAATCAATTGGTTCTTTTGAAACTACATCGAATGAAGTTGTAACTTTTTCGTTGTTTGTAATGCACTTTGGATTAAAGCATTTCACAATGCCAACTACTTTATCAGGAACTTCAACTACCTTTTTGTCTACTACTTCATAATCCCTTATGATGTTAAGTTTTGCGTGAGGTGCAATCAACGCAATACGGTTTATATCGTCGTCTTCAAAAAATTGTTTCGATACTTTAATGATCGCTTTGCTACCCAATTTATCACTGTCAAGGTTAGCCCCAAAAGTAATCATGTTCGAGGTTTTGTCCAGTTCGAGTATTGAGATTACTTTGAATAGGTTTTCCGATGGAATATGGTCGATTACAGTGCCTTCGCTAATTGCACTTACTTTTAGTTTTAGTTTCTTTTTTATTGATTCCGTCATGACTTTCTTATTTTAGGTTCAAGGTGTGTGCAATAATGGCTTCCCTGGTGAAAACCCCATTTAACGCTTGAGTGAAATAGTATGCTTTTTCGTTTTGGTCCACATCTGTATCAATCTCATTTACCCGTGGTAGCGGATGTAAAATACGCATGTTTGGTTTCGTATTGTCAAGCATTTCATTCTTTAGAATGTACACGTTTTTAACTTTTTCGTATTCAATTGGATCAGAAAAACGTTCTTTCTGAACACGTGTCATGTAAACAATGTCTGCCTCTGTGATAATATCTGTAAACTCATCATGCTCAAAATAGCGGATGCCTTTTTCTTTCAGGTATCGTTTATATTCCTCGGGCATTTGTAATTCTTCGGGTGCAATAAAGTTGAAAATTGGATTTTCAAACTGGGACATGGCCATTAAAAGCGAATGCACGGTACGGCCATACTTCAAATCACCAACCATGAATATATTCAAATTGTCGAGCGTTCCCTGGGTTTTAAAGATCGAATATAAATCCAATAGTGTTTGAGTAGGGTGCTGGTTTGCTCCATCGCCAGCGTTGATAATTGGCACATCAGAAACTTCGGAAGCATATCGGGCACTTCCCTCCAATGGGTGTCGCATAACAACCAGGTCTGAATAATGTGAAACCATTTTTATTGTATCATGCAGGGTTTCACCTTTTGTTACACTTGACGAACCGGAATCAGTAAAGCCAATTATTTGTCCGCCCATGCGGCTAATAGCTGTTTCAAAACTAAGTCTTGTCCGTGTTGATGGTTCAAAGAATAATGATGCTACAACTTTGCCATCAAGTAATTTTTGATTTGGATTCTTTTCAAAGTCTGCTGCCAGCTCCATAATTCGAAGGTATTCTTCCTTCGAGTAATCCATAATGGAAATTAGATCTTTCTTACTCATTTATTTTTTGTTTATGGTACAATTAATATCAAAAAAAAGCCAACAGGAATAAAATTCACTGTTGGCTTTTCAATCCAGCTAAAGAGCCGGGTTAATAAATTCACGAACCAATATTTGTGGTTTTTGATGTTACGTTTATTAATAAAAGGAAAATAATTTGTCTGGTGATCCTGATCACCGTGGGAAATTTTATATAGAACGTTAAATCGTCTCATCAAAATACAAATTTAATAGATCGGTCATTCTTATATATATGACATACCGCATGTTTTATTAGCTACTTATCAACAACAGTGGCTACTAATCAACATGTTTCACATGAACACCATGTATTTTTCGAAGTGCATTGATGATCCGTTCACTTTCGTTGAGACGGATAGAACTTAATATGCGGCAATTCATTTCATATTCATTTTTAAGCTGCGGAAGGTTATTGTCTTTAAATACTTTCATTACTTCGTTCATCAGCGGATATTCAAATTCGACCCAAAACGACTGCTCTACCAATTTTTCAATTATTTCAGCATTATTCAATGCATCAACGGCTGCTTCTCGGTAAGCATTAATAAGTCCGCTTACTCCAAGGAGCGTTCCTCCAAAATACCTAACAACTACAATCAAAATATTAGTCAGGTCAAGCTTCTGTATTTGGCCAAGAATTGGTTTCCCGGCAGTAGAGGAGGGTTCTCCATCGTCATTGGCACGAAATCGCTTTTTGTCTGCACCTAAACGCCATGCATAACAATGGTGTCGGGCAGAATAATGTTCCTTCTTCAAAACCTGCAGGTGAGCTTTAATCTCATCTTCATTGGTAACAGGGAAGGCATAAGCAAAAAACTTACTGCCTTTATCTTTGAAAATCCCTTCACATGGTTTATTTATGGTAAGGAATGAGTCGTTCATTTATGGATAAGAAAAAAGCAGGCTTAACAACCTGCTTTAAATATTTTTACATTTTCAATTTCTTCTCAATTTCATCAACAAAATGGCGGAAATTTTTGTCCGTTTCTTTTAAGTTATTGACGGTTTTGCAAGCATGCAGTACCGTGGCATGGTCTTTATTCCCAATTTGTGACCCAATGGATGCCAGCGAAGATTTTGTAAGGCTTTTGGAGAAATACATGGCCAATTGACGTGCCTGGACAATTTCCCTTTTTCTGGTTTTTGCCTGCAATGAATCAACGGGCATATTAAAATAGTCGCATACAACTTTTGAAATATAATCGATGGAAAGCTCACGGCGTGCACTTTTAACCAGCTTGTTCACCATATCGCTGGCCAGTTCAATGGTCATTTCCTTTTTATTTAAGGTTGACTGAGCAAGCAGCGATACCAGGGCGCCTTCCAGCTCACGAACGTTATTCCCAATATGCGATGCAATATATTCCAATACTTCATTGCTGATTTCAATGCCATCTTTGTATACCTTGCGTTTTAATATTTCCATCCGTGTTTCAAAATCGGGCACTTGAAGATCGGCAGTTAATCCCCATTTAAACCTTGAAAGCAATCGTTGTTCCATGCCTTTTAATTCAATAGGGGGCTTGTCAGAAGTTAAAATCAATTGTTTGCCACTTTGATGCAAGTGGTTGAATATATGGAAAAAGGTTTCCTGCGTTTTTTCTTTCCCTGCAAATTCATGAACGTCATCAAGTATCAATACGTCAATCATTTGGTAAAAATGAAGAAAATCGTTCCGGTTATTGTTCCTGATTGCCTCAGTAAATTGTGTTTGAAACTTATTGGCGTTTACATAAAGAACAATTTTGTCAGGGTATTTTTCTTTTACCTCAATACCAATCGCATGTGCAAGATGGGTTTTACCTAATCCTGAATTACCGTAAATCATTAACGGATTAAATGCCGTTCCCCCAGGGTTTTGTGAAACCGCATACCCAGCACTTCTGGCCAGTCGGTTGCATTCGCCCTCTACAAAATTCTCAAATGTATTATCTGATTTTAGTTGTGGGTCAACCTGAAGTTTTTGGATCCCCGGTATTATAAACGGATTTTTAATCGAAGCTTTTCCTTCTGTTTTCAGAGGAACGTTCAATGGCTTATTTTGAAGTTTATTATTGTTCGTTGTTGGGTATTTTACAGTATATGGCTGTGAGTTGTTATGGTTATTATTTCCCATTACCACTACATACTCTAGTTTAGCATCATCGCCAACCTCCTTGCGAAGTGTTTTTCTAAGCAAATCAATATATTGTTCTTCTAAGTATTCATAGAAAAAAGGACTTGGTACCTGAATGGTGAGTACCTGCTCATCTATTTTTACCGGAACGATTGGCTCAAACCACGTTTTATAGCTTATAGTTGGAACATTATCTTTTATGACATAGAGACAGCGGTTCCATACATCAAAATGACTGTTATTCATATTGAACATCAGGATTAGATATTTGACAAAAATTTTCCCTATTTTTTTCCCGAAAACAAAAATTGTGAAAAAAAAGCGAAGAAAAAAATTGTTTTGCCCTTGACTTTTTAAAAATAATCCTAACCTTGTTCAAACTCAGGCATTTAAAAAATAAAAAAAAATCATGTTTTATAACTTTCAGAAAAACAGGCACTTATGATGATTGTGTTTGAAACCCCCTGAAAACAAAGGGCTACAGGATAATGACCAATAATAACATTATGAAATGTGTCAATTTGATATTTTTCTTAAAGCCTTTTCAAGCCTGACTTTACGGTTATTTTTAAACGAAACGATACTTGCTTCAGGAAAAACTAGCTTTGCTTTCGAATGTATCTCGCTGATTTTTGCAAAATCAGTTGAATTACCAGTCATATAATTATAAAGCCCACCCACGTTAACTTCTTCTACTTCGTCAAAGCTTTCAAAAATAACGTTTGTGGTATCTAGTTTAGTGGGGCTGGATATAAGGTGCACTTTAAAATAGTATCTGTCGTTAATCTTTGTTTGAGCTGTCCTTGGAGTAATGTATACATCTTTACCCAAATCAAAAGCAGAAAATTGAACATATCTTTTCGGATTTTGCCGAATGTCCAACATTAATAAATCCAAATTAGCACTTAGGCTATTTAGGTTCTTGTAGAGTTGTTCGTCATTTATAAGAAGCCCGGCTGATCCTTCTCCATTTGTTAATTTATCAACAATGTTTTTTAATCCTTCAGCAGAGTAGGCCAGGTGGTTCAGCATGGTGTTCAATTCAATTGATGCAATGCTATCGCTAATTGATGCAAAATTCCCTAAAATGGTGGAAATTTCATCCGAGTTTTCATTTAAATTGCTACTCACATCATTTAGGTTACTTAAAATACCACTCACATTACCTTTTTCTGAAGCCAATAGATTTTTTAGATCATTTGATGTCTGCTCAAGGTTAAGGATGGTGTTGTTAATCCGCTGAAAACTCTCTGTGAGGTTTTTTCTGGCTTCCTCGTTAAAAACATAGGTCACAACTGTGATGGCCGAGTCGAGTGACCCAAGAAGCTGCTCAGCTTTGTTTTTAATCGGTAGCACCTGCATGCTTACCTGTTCCCGAAGGTCACTCTCAATACTGCCAGGAATGGTGTCCAGTGCTGTGTAAAACTCTTCGGATTGCCCAACAAGAAGTTTGATCGATTTTGTACCCATTAAGTCGTTTGAAACTATTCGGGCTGAAGTTCCTTTGGGTATTCTAAATTCACCTTCCAGCGAAAATATTACAACCAACCGCCCATCATTTTCTTTTGTGAAGTTGATATCTTTAACCTGACCAACCTGGTAACCATTCATGGTAACCGCACTTGACTCCAGCAGTCCATCAATACGATCGTAAATAACTACATAGCTGGTATTCTTATTAAAGAAATCAATTCCTTTAAGATAATTGATCCCCCAAATAAGAATGGCAAAACTAAAAATGATTAAAATACCTAGTTTGGTGTATCGGTTTAAAAGCTTCATGACACTTGTATTTGTGCTTCGTGATACAATATTATAAAGCATTCGCTTAGAATGCAAGCCGGGAATGGTATTTTAGCGCTTGATTTTCTTCAATGCTTTTTTAACCGGAATTTGTTTGCCTTTGTCAAAAGCGATGATAAATGCATCAGGGTATTTCGCTTTGGCTTTATTTTTAACTTGTTGTATGGCTTCAAACGAATACTCTTTCCCTAAAACATATTTGTAGGCATTTCCTGCTTTAATTCGAGAGATTGGGGCCAATCCATTAAAGTTTTTTGAAGTTGCTTCAATTTTTTTTGAAGAAACGGCAAGTTGAACACCAAAATAAATACCGGTATCTCTTGTCTGGATCGGCTTTTCAACTTCAATATTTTCTGTGTTGACCGGATCATTACTAACAACAATCTTATAATTGCTTTTAGCTTCAATTCTGTTTTTGTATTCCCTTACTGCCCTGAAAATTGCAGAAGCCAAAATGGCTTGGCCTTTTTCACTTGCCATATAACGGGCTTCAGCAGGGTTGCTTAAAAAGCCTACTTCAACCAGCACACTTGGCATGCTGGTTCTCCACAAAACCAAAAATCCGGCTTGTTTTACACTTCTGTCTTTTCTTCCAGCACGGCTTCGGAATTGAGTCTGGACATCATCGGCAAACCCAATGCTTTGCTCAAGATATTCATCTTGCATGTAGGTAAACATGATTTCAGATTCAGCGGTATTGTCAAAACCTTCATAATGAGCCGTATAATCTTCCTCAAATAAAATTGCAGCATTTTCCTTAGCTGCGACCTCCCTATTTGCTTCATTTTTATGAAGCCCTAAAACAAATGTTTCAGTGCCATAAACAGATGGTGTTCCACAATAATTGGCATGAAGCGAAATAAATAAGTCAGCTTCATTTTTGTTGGCAATATTGGCCCGTTGGTATAATGGGATAAATTTATCAGTCGATCGGGTGTAGATCACATTCACACCAGATAGGTTTTTCTTTAGGTAGTTCCCTAGTTTTAGCCCAACATCCAAAACAATATCCTTTTCTTTGTATTGTTTGTAAACTGCACCTGGATCTTTTCCGCCATGCCCTGGGTCAATAACCACCGTAAATGGTTTTTGTGGCCCGTCTTTTGCAAAAGATGTTTTAGGAACAACAAAAAAGGAAATAAGTACAACTGCAAGTATCCGACAACTAAGATTCATATTAAATAAGCTATTTACTAAACAAAAATAGAAATATTAGGATTATTTTGCACTTGTTCACCTTTATGTCTGCCTTGAATTTTTATTTTTGCAGACCAAAGACATTTTATCGTAAATATTCAACGATTTGATCCGACAAATTACAACATATATTTTTGCTCTTCTTTGCATACCTGTTTTTTCACAGGAGCTTCCTTCAAAAGACAAGGTTGAAATACCCGAAATAGACTTGATCAATGATAGTATTTTCATTGAAGAAGAAGCTTTTAGTAAAGATTTTATTGCAGACAGTATTCTTTCTGTTGGTCAGGATAATTTAAATGATTCGATTGTTGTTCAGGACACAGCACGAACGACCGTACTTGAGGCACCCATTACCTACAATGCTTCAGATTCGATTGTAGTTTCACTGGATGGACAAAAAGTATATTTATATAATGAAGGTGTGGTTAATTACCAAACCATTGAGCTAAAGGCGCATTACATAGAACTGAATTTGGAAACCAATGAAGTTTATGCTGAAGGTGTACCTGACACAACTGGGGTTATGCAGGGTGAGCCAATTTTCAGGGATGGGGAAGATGAATTTGAATGCAAGACCCTGCGCTACAGTTTTGAGTCTCAGAAAGGGATTATTGAGGATGTAAAAACCCAACAGGGGGAAGGTTTTGTGCATAGTGAGCGGACCAAAAAGATTGATACTGATGCCTTTATCCTTAAAAAGGGGAAATACACTACCTGTGATCACGACCATCCACATTTTTACCTGCATATGTCCAGGGCAAAAGTAATTTCGAATAAAAAAATTATTACCGGCCCGGCTTGGATAGTGATCGAAGATTTTCCAATCTATTTTCCATTTTTACCTTTTGGTTTTTTCCCAAATTCGCCTACATACTCTTCGGGTATAATTATTCCAACTTATGGGGAAGAACAACGCAGAGGGTTCTTTTTAAGGCAAGGTGGTTACTACTGGGCAGCAAGCCAGTATTTTGATTTAACCCTACTTGGGGATATCTATTCAAAGGGATCATGGGGTAGCACTGTGGAAACGACCTATAAAAAAAGGTACAAGTTTAATGGCAATTTAAGCTTTCAATACAATGTTAATAAAATCAGTGACCCTGGCTTGCCCGATTACCAGCGAAACCCTGGATTTAGTCTTAGATGGTCACATTCTCAGGATTCGAAAGCAAACCCTTTTCAAACGTTTTCGGCCAGTGTGAATTTAAGTACCAGTAGCTTTGATAGGGAAAACTCATATAATATGCAGAGGTATCTGGCTACTACAAAATCGTCGAGTATTTCATATTCAAAAAAGTGGGAAAATACACCGTTTAATATGTCTGCAAACTTCAGGCATTCCCAAAATTCCAGGGATACAACAATCAGTTTGTCCTTTCCTGAAATAACGTTCTCCATGTCAAAGATTTATCCGTTTAAAAAGAAATCGAGGATTGGGAAACCGAAATGGTATGAAAAAATTGGTGTTGCCTATACGGGTAATATCAAAAATTCGATTAATACTCATGAAGATGAATTATTTAACAAGTCGTTGATCAGGGATTGGAAGAATGGATGGAAACACAGTATTCCTATTTCATTGCCCAATTTCAGCCTGTTAAACTATATTAATATCACACCAAATGTGAGTTACTCTGAGCGTTGGTACACCAATAAGTTAGATCGTAGGATTGACCTCGAAAATGAATATGACCATATATCTGATCAGCCACATGTTGTATTAGATACGCTGTATGGATTCTTCCGTAATTACGATTATTCATTCAGTGTAAGTTCTTCAACCAATATTTATGGGATGTTTACAATGAAGAACCAAAATGGAAGGTTAAAAGCCATTCGTCACAAAATGACCCCTTCGGTCAGTTTTGCCTACCGCCCTGACTTTGGTGATCCTCGTTATGGGTTTTATGGAAGATATATCAATGAATATGGCGAAGAGATTTCATATAACCGTTTTGCTGGTGCAATATTTGGGTCTGCTTCTGAAGGGGAAAGTGCTTCTATGTCTTTCTCTCTTGCCAATAATATTGAGGCGAAAATGGCTGCTAAGAATGATACCACAGGCAACGAGGAAAAATTTGAAAAAATAAAAATACTTGACAATTTAAGTTTTAACAGCTCATATGATTTTATAAAGGATTCATTAAAACTAAGTCCTATCAATATCCGTGGGCGAACTAGCGTGAGAAGTGTAAATATTAATTTTGGGGGAACTATAAATCCATACATGACTGATTCAACAGGAACGCGAACAATTAATCAATATGCGTGGAGCAATCGATCCGGATTAAAAAAGCTTGGACGACTGACCAATGCCAATCTTTCGTTTGGAATGTCTTTTAAATCAAAACAAAAAGACCGGGACAAGCAAATGGGACCTGGTGAAGAAAATGAAAACATGGGGGATTTCCCTGGTGAAATGGGGCCTTCTGGCACTGAACAGCTTATTCCTGATGTTCCTTTTGGCGGTGTTCAGTATGCCGATTTTAGTATTCCCTGGGATTTTCGGTTTGACTATACATTTTCCTACAGCAAACGAAATCCTTTTGAAAAAGCAACTATAAACCAGAGTTTAAATTTCAGTGGGAGCATGAAGTTAACCAATCAATGGAACATGCGACTTACAACAAACTTTGATGTGCAGGCCGGTGAGTTTTCTTTTACTACCTTTAATGTTAACCGAAAACTGCACTGCTGGAACATGGCTTTTAACTTTGTGCCTTTTGGGCAACGTAAAAGCTACAGTTTTACCATTAATGCTTCTTCTGCTATGCTGAAAGACTTAAAGATCGACAAAAACCGTAGTTGGTTTGATAATTAGTCTTACCTGGAATGATTCAGTTTCTGAACTGCTCAAATTTCTTCAAGGTATCTCTTCTTTTAGCAAGCTGTTTTAAGTAGTTTTCGGTTTGGGCACGATATTGGGAATTAAAAGACTTATTGGCCCATTCAATGGCTTCTTCAATTTTTCCCTGCATCTCATTGACCAATGCCATATTGTATTCAGCTTTGCTCCTGATGTTTCTACTATTGCTTTTCAAATAAGTAGTCCAATATTGCTGTGCAGGTTCATACTCACCGTTTAATATGAATTGATCAACTTGGTCGTTGGTTTTTGTGTCAATTATGAAGTAGCCTCTTGTTTCACTTTGCCACGAAGGAGATAATTTTTTATCAATATCAAATGCAGTTTGAATTGCCGTTTGTATCAAAACCTTTTTTATTCTTGGAAGTCGGGAAAACAGCTTCTTTTGATTTATATCATCATGATACCAGAAGATTGTGTCTGAAACAACCATTTGCCTGATTATTTTTTCCCTTCCCGGATCATAAATTTTAACAACGGCATCGTATTTCGAGTCAATTGATCCTTCATGGTAAAATTCAGACATATACCCATTGGTCATTACTTTGTAGGATGTAGATATTTTGTTGAAGTATCTTTCAATAACCAATAAAGCATCGGTATCATACAACTCACAAATATTTTTCACGTAATTCCACTCCAGCTTGTTTGGCATTTTGTAAAATTTCAGTCCCCGGTAAATGTTGTATTCTTGCGGGATCACTACGTCATAACGTCCTGATTCATATAGCAACTCGCCTAGCACCTTAAGGGTGGTGTCGGCAGCTAAGCTGTCCAGGATTATTGTGCTGAGATTATATTCTTTTTTATAAAAATATTGTTGAAGGCTGTCTCTTTGATAGTTTTTAAATTCATCGTTAATGCTGCGGTTCATCAAAGTTAGGCTAACAATATCATTGGGCAGTAAAAACTCTGAGGGCTTTGCCGTTTCAATGGTGACATGCCTGTAAGATGTTGAACATGAATTGAAAAACAATGCTGATACGATCAATATACATAAGTAGAAGTACAGTTTAGACATTGGACGAGGATTAATATGTTCCTAAATATTTTCGCAAAAACCATTCCACACTCAAGAGAGCTACAATCATAGCTAATAACAATCTAATATCGATTAGGCTTAGGAAACTTACCTGTTGAACCTTTTGCTTTTTTAGAAAACCACTTGCTTCAATGTTTTTATACAGATCTTCTAAATTTTCTGGGGTGATGAATTTCCCTCCGGTATTTCTACTAAGTTGGCTCATTAACTGAAAATTAGCTTGTTGGTTCATCAGTTCGTTTTGCGAAGGTGCAATCCGAAAGAAACCATTTTTGCTTAAAGTTTCTTCTCCCATTTTTGTGTTAGCCTGAAAAGTATAAGTTCCAACAGGTAATTTTCCGGCGTTTAAGCTATAACCGGATTTGTTTTTGCTGAAAAAGTAAGCATATTCAGTGCTGTCATTTGAGTAGATTTTTATTTCAACATCAGGTTCGTTAATCAATTCATTGCTGGCATTAAATAACTCGGCTTGAATTCTCACGGGATCATTTTCATCATAAATCTCTGATGTGTAAATGTTGAAGATGTCTTCATTCGGCTTAATAATTAGGAAATTAACAGTCTTTTGTATCAGCTTGTCAAAATGATCATGGTTCCCGTTTTGCAGGTAATCATAGATACGCCAACGCCATATTCCTTCCCCTAAAATATATCCGGCCCTTTTTTTATTTGTTAACCCTAATGCGATTAAAGGATTGCCCGTTCTTATGCCTTTCACTTTTTGATAAAACAGAACGTTCTGATCAGTGCCAAATTCAACATTGCCAAGCAACGAAGTTAACGGTGGAAGCTCTTCAAAAGCCTCCATTATTTCTTGATCAATCGCAAATTGGCTGAATTGCTTATTGAATGAAGCTGCTGCATTTTCAAAAACAATGCTGCTTGGTAAATCTACACTTTCCTGTATTTGGTTGAAGTGCTGGGTTGAGCTTTGTCCGCCAACAATAAAAAGCACAGGTTTTTTGCTGTCAATTATATTCTTTGTTATTTCAAGGAATTCCGGTGTCCCATCTGGAACTTGATTAGCAACTATCAAATCATAGCTTTCAAACTCAATATTGTTGTTGGCTCCTGTAGCAATGTCAATTTCATAGTTTTGATTTGACTTTAATGCTCTGTTAATGGCAGAGATGTCCGGATGGGCGCTTGCACCCAATATCAATATTTTTTGTTTTTGTGCATGAACAGTCAATGAAAATTCATAAATGTTGTTATCCAGGTCAACCTCATTGTCAAGTCCAGTAATGGATAAACTGTATGTGTTTATTCCCGGTTCTTCAGCTTTAATCCTTATTATTTCATAAAGAAACTGGCGATCAGAAGTGATTTGAAATTGTTTTGAAAAAATCTGTTTGCTGTCTTTTTCAATACTTATTGTTGCAAGGTTTCCGAGTGCCATTGAAAAATCAATGCCAATTTCAACAGGAAACTGATTTCCGAGAAAGCAAGAAGGGTTGTGTTCTACCTTTTTTATAGCAGCGTCAATTTTTTGCATACTGTCACCAATTCCAATACAATGCACAGGAAAGGGAAAAGATTTACTTAGGAATAATGGATCAGATCCTTTGTTAAATATTCCATCACCCAATAAAATAATGCCGGCCAAGTTTTGATTTAAATAATTGTTGGATACTTTGTTGAGAAATTCGCTGTAGTTTGATTCATTTTCATCAAAAGAATATTCCTCGGTTTTTGTTGCTTCGCCCCCAAGTTTCCAGTGATGAAGGTCAACTTTGTTATAACGGCTTGAGATTTGATTAACCAGACTATCAACCTCTGATATCCATGGCTGCATAGATTTTGAACTATCGACAGCCAATATGATTTTTGGGCTTATTCGTTTTGATTTTAAAAGTTTAATCGAAACTCCACTCAGTAGTATAGCTGTTAGAAATACGGCTGTAAATCGAAGAGCAGAAAGGATTAATCGTTGGTTTTTTGTTAGGAGTTGATCTTTGTCTTTCTGATATTGAAAGTAAACAACACCGAATGCCACTAGTGCCGATAGGATGAGTACCGGGATTACGATTGCGGATTTAAAGAATAATTCCAAGCTTAAAATTTTAGAACATCAAATTTAGTATTCTTATTAAAACTGAAAAGCCGTTGAGTCTACGTTTTTGCTGATAAAACAAAACCACAGCTCATCTTTGTTATTGAAAAAGCATAAATTACTGTATGTTCTGTTATTGGATTAAGATATCCAAATCATTTTATTATTTTTGAACCTTAATTTGCGCAAGATTATAAAGTTAAGAGTGTAAAACTGAGTTTTTCTGAAAACAGATAGAAATGCCTGTTAAGTGTATTCTAATTTCAATTACCCTATTTATCGTATTGGGATGTAATTCTTCTGGAGTTTCCAAAGAAAAACAGACCTATGAATTTCAGGAGGAAGAAATTATACTCAATGACACCTTGATGCAACGGCTAGGTAATTGGGCTGAAATTGGGAAAAAGTGCTATGGGGTAGTGGAATACCACAGGGATGGTCGATTTGAAAAAGGTAATCCCGTGAAATCAATCATTTTGCGCATAAAGAGTGACAGCATCCAAATGAAAGCAATAGAAAGGGTTCAAGTTCTAGATAGCGTTGGTTGTGAAAGGCTTGGTTTAACATATGGCGAAAAATGGTGGGAAAAAGATGGTGACCTTTTTCTTACGAAAGAAGAAGCCATGGAGTTTTTAAAAAATAAAGAGTTGGAAAAAAGAAAAAAGAGTGATTAGAAAAGTTGCTCGATAAAAGTTGTGCTTATGAAAACTTTTACTTTAATTTTTAGTATATCACTCATGTCTCTGGTATCATATTCCCAAATTTCTTTTGACTGGGAAACTCATGATTTAGGTACAACTAACGTCCTGCAGAAAATGTCTGTAAATGGCTCAGAGGCAATAATTACAGGCTATGGAAATACCTTCCTAAAATCAACTGATAATGGAGACACCTGGAATCAACTTGATATGGTAAGGCCCGTTTTTGATTATACTGATTTAAGTATATGTGGAGATGTAGGATACATGATTGCAGGAAGGGAAAAACTGTACGATGCGAGAGAAGATGTATATGCTGAAGGAGTTATTTATAAAACTTTGGATGGGGGAACGACCTGGATTGAACTTGATTTAAACGGACTTGGTGAAGGAAGTGACCCAACTGTAGATCCCAATGCAGATAAAGCATATGGATATTATTTTCAGTCTATAGAATGTGTAAATGATACTATTGCGCTATGTGGCTTGAAATGGAAAGAATATGGTGGCGTAGATCATTCAGCAGTTTTCAAAACAACAAATGGAGGACTAAACTGGACAAATATTACTGGTGATTTGGAAGGAAATTCCGTTACGACCATTTCAGTGGGGGATAGCACCGCTTATATTGGTGGCTCAGATATTTTTTTAAAAGTTTTATTAAAGGGAGGGGAGCCTTTAGATCTAATAGCCAATCTAGTTGATGATAGTAAAGCTTTTATTTCAGAAGTTGAACTAATAACTGATACCAGTTTTTATGTTTCAACGACAAGGGACGGTGCATACATTTCTAATGACAGTGGTTCTTCCTTTAGTAAATATGAGACTTTAGGCTCTATAGGTGGTTGGGATATTCTTCCAGTTAATGACACAACACTTGTATTGGTGGGCGGGAAAAATAATTCCAGGGTATCTACAGACAATGGTGCAAGCTGGAATGATTGTTTATTAGATGTGCTAATTTGGGATATTGCAGGTGTATTTAATGACTCACTCAATATCTTATCGCAAGACAGCATATATAAAATTGCCACAACAGATTTGATTGATGGTAATTACAACTGGAAAACAAAAATGATTGGGGATGGGAATTTGCAAAAAGCACACATTTATGATGATTACTCTATGCTTGTTGTTGGAAACTCTCAAATTGCCAAAATAACGAATGACGGTGGCCTAAGTTGGGATGATGTTGAGTTGCCCTATATTGCAGGTTGGGATGATGATATTGATTTTAATAACCTGAGTAGTAGAGGAGATATCGCATACGCATGTTTTAATCGGATTAAACTGGTAGACTATCCTGCTAGCTCCGAAAATAATGATATTTATTATTCTGGTGGAATTTTTTACACTAACGATAATTGGGAAACCTGGAATGATATTGACATGGCTAAAATTGGGTTAGCTGATGAAACAGATGTTACCAGAAATCCAAATCATCCTGATTGCTACGGGTTAAATCCTCAGGTAATTGAATGTCTAAACGAAGATACTTTGTTAGTATATGCTCGATGGTACAATTTCACAGGAACTGAAAAGGCAGAACATTCCCGTATTTTTAAAACGAATGATAATGGTAAAAACTGGTATGTTGTATCCGAGGATTTTAGTAAAAAATATGTTCAAGATATTAAATTTGATGGGGATACTGGGTATGTTGTTGGTAAACAGCTATTCCAAAAGTCTGTTGATGGCGGAGAATCCTTTGTGAATATGTACGCTAAGCTGGATGAAGGTGAAGATGATGCTATGTATATTTCTGAAGTATTATTAGGAGATGAGAATGAAGTATTTTTAACAACAATATCTGACAGCATTTGGAGATCGATAGATGGAGGGGAATCATTTCTTTCGTTTGTTGGTCCAGTGGGCGCTAATGACTTTTACAAGTTCGATATAAACTCCTATATGATTCTCGGAAATTCAACCAAGTCATATTTTACGAATGATGAAGGGGAGACCTGGGAAAATTGTGCTACACCTTCAACTACTTTTGAAATTGGGGGTGTTTATGGCGAAAAGGTTTATGCATTAGCAAAGGGGAAATACTACACACTACCTGTTTCATCGTTGGATTTAAAAGTTTGGGTGCATGATGAGATATTAGCCAATGAGGTTAGGATATTATATGGTGATGATCGCATAGTTGTTGCTTCAGATAAGAATATTGATAAATGTTACGTCTACAATCTTTCTGGTCAGCTGATTTCAGTCAAAGAACCGAACAATGACCGGTGCATATTCCAGAATAGTTCGTTCACACCGGGAATATATATTATTTCTAGTTCAATAAGGGGGAAAAGATATACCGACAAAGTTGTTTTTAGATAATAATAAATAGTTATATTTAAAATCGCAGGTTGCTATTTGTTGATATTTAATTGATAAATAGTGCAGTAGTTAATTGTAGTTTTAATTAGAACTAACCCCTTGATGCCTAAAAAGCTAATTTATAGGTTTTTATTTTTTGTCTGTATGCTTTGTAGCTCAAATGCTTTTGCACAAGAATTGCATACTGTTTCAGGAACAATAACCGATGAGAAAAGTGGTAAGCCAATAATATACGCTAACGCTGCACTCAAAGGATTGTACATTGGAACTTCTTCCAACAAAAAAGGTGAGTTTGTATTCCCTTTAATACCCAGCGGGACCTATGAGCTGACAGTGACATGCCTGGGGTATAAAGAATATACAACTACTCTTTCTTTATCAGAAAATATTTCAATAAATATTCAGTTGAAGCAACAGTCCCTTGGTTTAAAGGAAATTATTGTTGTTGCTGAACAATCTTCTCGTGGTACAACTTCTTCTCTCATCAAAAGTGAAGCAATTGATCATGTTCAGGCATCAAGTTTAAAAGATATTATGCAACTAGTGCCAGGAAATCTATTGACAAATCCAAATTTAAGCGATCCTGCCCGGGTAAGTATTCGTGAAATTGGTAGTGATATAAACAGCGCATTAGGCTCGCCTGTGATAATTGATGATATACCAATTTCGAATGATGGCAATCTTCAGCAGAGTATCAATATTGCAAATAAAATAACGTCTGTGGCTGGTTCCGGTTTGGATATCAGAAGTATTTCTGTCGATAACATTGAATCAATCTCCGTTGATGTTGGAATACCTTCTGCTGAATATGGGAATCTCACTTCTGGAGCTGTGCACATCAAAACTAAGTCTGGACAATCGCCTTATCATGTTAAAATGAAGGCAGACCCAAAAACAAAACAAGCCTATCTTGGCAAAGGCTTTCTTCTGGGTAATGATTTGGGTGTGGTAAATATTGATTTGGATTATGCTCATGCATTTCAGCATATCTATAAAAAAACAAATTTATACGACCGCAATAATTTGAATACAAAATACACCCGGACATTATTCAGGGAATCAAACCCACTAAATATTGAAGCTAAGCTGAAGTTTTCATACAATCAGGATAGCAATGAAGATGATCCTGACGAGAACAGGGAAGAAGAACATTATTCGGAAGAGTACGGCATTTTGGGGAAGCTTTCAGCAAATTGGTCGCTTAACAAACCATTTATAAAAAGCATTACTCTTGATTTCGCTTATATTCAGGATTGGCAAAATGGATTTGAAAAAACGTTAGAGAGTAGCTCTACCGGTGCTTCTTTCCACTCCACTTCAAAAACAGACGGGGAATATCAGGTTGGTTATGTGCCTTCCACCTATTATTCAGAAGTTAGCTATGATGGAAAACCATTTCAACTTTATGCGAAACTTAAAGGGATGGTTGTAAAACAAACAGTAGGTGTAAAAAATAGAATTCTAGTTGGTGCTGAATGGCGCACAACAGGGAATAACGGACGTGGGCGTTTGTTTGATGCAAACATGCCCCCTTCCGGGATTGGGGTTCGTCAAAGGCCTTTTACTGATATTCCTTCATTAAATCAATTTTCTTTTTTTATTGAAGATAATGCTTCTGTAAAACTAGGTTCAACATCGGTTGATATCATGGCTGGTTTAAGAATGGATAATATTCAACCATCCGGTGTTTTTACGACAGATGGTAACTTGTCTGTTGATCCAAGGGTAAATGTCCGGTACAATATGCTTAACCAAAACAATAATCGACTACTTAGTAACTTGAGTTTTAAGTTTGGCTATGGGAAAACCACTAAATCACCAACATTGCTTCATTTGTACCCTGACAAAAAGTATAATGATGTTGTGAGTTTTAATTATTATCCAGACCTGATAGTAACAACCACAAGTGTTGTTGAAGACACAAGGAATTACCAATTAAAGCCCGCCAGAAGCAATAAGTATGAAGCTGGAGTAGACCTTCAGCTTGGTCAGGTGAAATTGAATTTTACAGGGTTTTACGAAGAGCATGAAGGGGGCTATATCCTGGACAGGACATTGTATCCCATGCAATATCGCAATTACGACAATATTCCTTCAGGTTTAAATCCCTACTATATTTCAGGTGAAGGTATTTATTTCAATGATCAACAAACTGGAACTGCAACCAGGGTTGGTTTTCAAGAGGAGGTTAAGTTTGTTGCTTTTTCGCAATACAGGAATGCCAGAAAGAGGATTAAGAGAGGTGTTGAGTATGTCATAAATATTGGAAAAATAGATCCAATAAATACATCTTTCTTAATTTCAGGGGCCTGGTTGAAGACTGAATCTTCCATCGAAGATGCCCCATATTATAAATCGGTTCATTACACGGTATATGAGAATAATGTAAGCAAAGACGAATCATTTGTGGTAAAGTTTTCGGACAGGAATGGCTACAGCATTATTGATGAAAGATTGAATACAAATCTCACAATTGTTAACCATGTTCCGGAACTTAAAATGTTGGTTACACTTACAAGTCAGGTCGTCTGGTATGAAAAAAACAGGAGAAAAGTTTACGCAGGCAATAACCTGTATACGTTGTCTGGGTTAAGGGAATATCTTGGAAACCCTGAAATTTTTGCGAATGATCAAGAAGGGGATTTTTATTATCAGGTTCCTGAAACTTACACGAGATATGATATGATTGAGCATACATATTCTGTTGGTGATTTTTCAGAACCATTACATCAAAACGCAATTAGCAAAAACCAAGGGTATGAGTTTAACGAGATGGAATTGCCATCACTTTTTTTATGCAACATAAAGGTGTCAAAAGATATAGCAAGTCGATTTCGGTTGTCTTTTTATGCCAATAACTTTTTTAATATTAGGCCTTGGCATTTAAATGAACGCGAAGGAATTTATGTGCGAAGAAACAGTGAGCCGTTTTTTGGAGCAGAATTGTCAATGAAGTTATAGCTGATTATCATGAAAAAATCAATTGTACAATTAGTTATTTTAGTTTTTATTGTTGTTTCATGCAATGAATATGAGTTGCCTGCTGTTCATAACGTTTCTTTTAGGGTTGAATATCCTGATGAATTTGAATCGGGCAGCCCTGTTGAAGGTGCCAAGGTTGTTGTTACAAATATTCAAACTGGCAGGGAGTACATTCTTACAACCGATAATTCGGGAGTTGTAAGCCATGGTTTGAGAGGTGGCAATTATCGGGTTCTCGTAACTTTTTCAGAAAAACGATCGGTTGAAATAAATGGCGTGCTTGTAAATAAATCGGTCATTTTTGTTCGCCAGCTAGATGGAGAGCTAATAACCGAATCAGGAAATGAATACTTGCTGAAATTGGATTATTCCTTTGCTGGGGAGGGTTTTGTTATTAAGGAATTGTACTGTTCCAGTAGTAGGACTCCTGATGATAAGCTTTACAATGCAGATAAATTTGTAGAAATATATAACAACACAGACAGGGTATTGCACGCTGACGGTATTTGTTTCGGTGTGGTTTATCCAAATTCAACATTCCGTCCTACACCTTTTGTTGATGAAAACGGGGACTTGCTTGATCGTATACCCGTGTGGGGATATGTAGCCATTGTTCCGGGAGCAGGAGAAGAGTATCCAATCCTTCCGGGAGAATCATTTATCATTGCACAATCAGGTTTAAACCATCGTGACGATCCGAATGGAAACCCAAATTCAATTGATCTGTCTATTGCAGATTGGGAAATGTATCTTGAAAATGGGAAATATGTTGATATCCCATCGGTGCCAAATATATTTATGCAGAAAGCAAGTGATCCAAGAGCGAATGGAATGCCATTCA
Organism: Sunxiuqinia sp.; assembly: GCA_965230765.1. Classification (GTDB taxonomy): domain Bacteria; phylum Bacteroidota; class Bacteroidia; order Bacteroidales; family Prolixibacteraceae; genus Sunxiuqinia. Next base: position 884,059 of record CBDDLR010000002.1, on the reverse strand, counting down.
CCAATAAAGGAACGGTTACGATACTATTTAATTTACCATCTGACAACATTGAACAAATTTTTGAAAACCCAGATAATTACCTCCAAACGTCAGGAAGTAGAGTTACTTGTTTTATGGTTCCCAAGGAATGGGTGATTGATGGAGTGGAGAACCCTTTTTTGAGTGACTTAGGTGTTTACAAACGATTACACGATGAAATTGATGTTGGATTTATCCAGCATAGGGGATCTGGTGAGAAAGTATCAATTCGGAGAAAAGTAAGCGAATTTATTGATGGACGAGTGGTGTATATGGATACCAATAATTCTTCTGTAGACTTTTTAACCAACCAGGAGCCGATGCCTGGAGTAATCTCTTCGAAATAATATAAATGAGTAAAGGTTTAGAAATATTGTTTGTTGTATTGTTTATTGTTGCGGGACATTGTTCATATGCGTTGTCTCCAGGCGATTCAATAACAGATTATTCAATTTCTACAGAAAAAATAATGAATCTAAAAACGATTTGGTCTGGAGCTGACAATGCCGCATCGCTTAGGTTTTTCGATTTTGACAAATTTGGAAGTGTTTACCTTGGATTTGAAAACTCAAGTGGAGACTACCATTTGTTTCAGCAAGCTCAATCTTCGAACAAATTTGGTATGCATTCATACGGATACACGAAGAACAACAATTGGACGTTTTATGGTAAGTTCAGTTATCATTCAGATATTGACAGAGATGTACGTTGGGTTGACGTAATTGAACCTTATAATGATAATCCATACACAATTGGCGATTCAATTGGTGGTGATTACTATAAGCAATATTTCAACTTAGAAGGAAAAGGGGTGTACGCAATTAATGCAAACACTACCATTGGTTTTAACACCAAGTACAAAGCTGGAACTGGAACAAAAAGAAAAGATCCAAGGCCTTCCAACACGATTACTGATTTTGAGTTTTCACCAAGCTTACTTGTTGAATACAACAAATTTAAACTGGGGGCAAGTTTAAACTATAGAGGGGGAAAAGAAGATATTGATATTAATACAGTAACAGATCGTAGATTTGATCTGTTTTATTTCAGGGGGCTTGGGGCATATTCTTCAAGTACCGAAACCGATTCAAGGTACACATCTTTTAATCAGTACGGGGGAGCTTTTTATTTTTACGCTAAAACAGAGTTGTTTGAAAATTTAACAACCATGAGTTTCGATAAAAGGATAACCGATGTGAAAAGGGGGAAAAAACGTCCGCTTCAAATTGCATCGTTGGATGCGTATTATACTAATTTGAATTCTACATTTTCATTTAATTCTTCAGGTCAATACACAAAAAAGCTCAAACTATTCGTTCAACAAAAAAAGATATATGGAAATGAGCCCGTTGTAGAACCTAAGCTGGAAACAGTTACTTATCAGTGGGCTACGATTGAAAAATATACCTTGTATAGACATAAAGAAACTGAGTATGGCTTTGAGTATTCCTATTATCGAATTCAAAATTTAAATCATATTGATTGGGGGATCAAATTTACAGGCGCAATAAATTCGAAAGAAACAAGCTATTATTTTGTTCCTGAATACAATAAACAGAAGCTTAATAGTGCAACTTTGTCTGCTAAGTTTGACAAAGGTTTACAGCTCAAAAAAAATGATTTTATTTTTTCATGCGCCGCAGCTTACAAAAAAGCATTTAGCGGATCACTTGAACTAGTTGAAGACGAGTTTTTAGCGAATATTGTAAATGCTGATTTTGTGGTTCATGACTTTGATTTTTACAACTCAAACTTGTGGCAAACTGGAGTGTCTGCAAAAATAGGCAGGAACGTATTTTTGTATAATTCACATATGCAATTGTTTTTAGATACTGGCTATTCAATATTTATCTCTGATTTGCCGGGAAGGCAAAATCAGAAATATGTTGAAGTCAAACTTGGAATGAACTTTTAAATAGTTTGTATATGAGTTACGCGATCGAATGTAAAAACCTGACCCACTACTACGGCAAAAAGCTTGTATATGAAAACCTAAATATAAAAGTAAAGGATGGAAGTATATTTGGCCTGCTGGGTAAAAATGGGACAGGCAAGACAACAACAATAAATATACTGAATGGTTTTTTGCACCCGGCAAACGGCGAATGCCTTATTTATGGGGAGAATTCGCAGCATCTGACACCAAAGACCAAAGCAAGGATTGGTTTCTTGATGGAAGGCCATATCCAGTATTCATTCATGAATATCCACCAAATTGAAAAATTTTATTCCATGGCTTATCCCCAATGGGACAACGAACCATACTGGGAGTTGATGTCAAAGTTAAACGTTGCACCAAATCAAAAAATATCAAAAATGTCAGTTGGTCAACGGTCACAGGTGGCTTTAGGATTAATTCTTGCCCAAGATCCGGATTTGCTCATACTTGATGATTTTTCCATGGGGCTTGACCCTGGGTATAGAAGATTATTTATTGGTTATTTACGCGAATACGCTAAGTCTAAAAACAAAACAGTCTTTGCAACATCTCATATTATTCAAGATATGGAAAGGCTGATTGACGATGTGCTTATAATGGATTTCAATCGAATTTTGGCTCAAAAACCAGTAACAGAATTTATGGGTGAGTTCAAGCAGTTCACATTCAAAGCCGATGAAGAAAAATTAAAGAAGCTTAAAAATGAAGATTTTGTGGTAAACCTTGAACTAGTCAAGAATGAAGCTGAGATGTACACTTATGAGAGCGAAGAATTTGTATTATCTTTCTTAAAGACAAATGGTATTGATGTTTCTGATTTCAAGATAGTTGACATGAACCTTGAAGATGCTTTTATTGGTTTAACCGGGAAATACTAAAACTATGTGGAGATCGATAATTTATAAAGAGTGGCTTAAACTTAGGTGGGTTTGGATTATCCTTACTTTGCTGGGGATGCTGGCTGTTGCTAATATTTATATTAGACTAGCCCATGACATTTTATTCGCTCAGGCAAACAACTTTTGGTACGGAATCCTTTTTAACAAATACCAATACTTTAAGGTGTTAAAATTTCTTCCGGTTATGGGACTGGTTCTCGCTGTAGCGCAATACTTGCCTGAAACTTTACATAAACGAATAAAACTAACGTTCCATCTTCCTTTAGGCGAAAATAAATCGTTGATAATTATGATGCTTTCAGGTACCGTTTGCTTATTAGCGACCTACTTTCTTATATTTTCTGGTTTCTATTTGTCCAGTGCAATTCTTCTTCCTGTTGAAATTATTAACTCTGCATCGATATCCATCCTTCCATGGATTTTAGCAGGATTTGCATTATACTATTTTGTTTCTCTAATTGTTTTAGAGCCAGTTTGGTATTACTGGCCAATTTATTCAGCGGTTGCCTTTTTCTTTGTTCGTGTTTATTTAGTAAGCAGTTCTTCGGGAGCATACAAGCCCATTAATTTGTATTTGGTGATACTTACGGCACTGTTGAGCATTGTATTCATTTTTTCAGCATACAGGTTTAGGAAGGGGGAGATGAAATGATGGAACGTTTAAGCAGGTACATATTGATTATGGTCACAATTATCGCAAGCTCTGTAGCAATTCCCAAGCTTTACTGGACAATTTTTGAAAAACCTGATCGGTCGCCATTTATCATGTATAGTTGCATCAATCAGGAATTTATGATTCGCAGAGCTGGAGCCGATATTACCTGGAATGATTCAAAGGGCAATTCATACACCAGAAATGAATTTGAAGCAAGGCTCCCATTGATGTATTCCTATCAGCTTGCAAATACAGGTATTTTACCAGATACCATTAATGGTGCTGAAATGGATTTGCGCGATATTCGCAGGGCACGATCTACTTTTAAGTATCAACCATCCGACTTACATTCTCCGCAACCCGGGCTTTACCCCATGTTTGAATCAGAATCTGACAGGCTTAAATTCGAAATTCCACCCGACTTCTTCAGGATCAATGATCGTATGGAATTTGTAGATGCGAAAACAAACAGGATTGATGAAAAGAAAAGTCAAATGTTTACTTATTTCTTGAATAAAAAAGGGTTCGAGTTTCCGGCAAAATACATTGCAGGATTGGCAACTATAAAAAAATCATGCGATGAAGGCTATTTCGTAATTGATTCTTCTGATAAACTTTTCCATGTGAAAATGATAGAATCAACTCCGTATGTAAAGAAAGTCGATTTGCCAGATTCCTTACAATTCAAATACATAAGTTGTGTCGATTTTTCAGATAAATATTATTACGGTTATTTCATTTCTGAAAACAATGATATTTACGTGTTGATTCAAGATGAGTATGAATTGGTCCGGTTTCCTGTATCAGGGTTTGATGCCGATAAACATCGTCTGCGGATTTTGGGAGACATGTTTCACTACCACGTGATAATAGACGGAAATAATTACACGACAGCTTTTGCGCTTGACAAAGAGTATCAGTATGTTGACATGTACGAAGAAGCGCGAGGAAACGATCTAGAGCAAATTGAAAAAAGAGCTTCTGAATATATTTTCCCATTTGAGATTTCCCTGGAGAATGAAAACAGCAGCTTTGTAAATTTTTATTTTAGTTTCACCAAGGTCTATTGGTGGACAATTGTAAGTGCATTTCTGATGATTATCCAAATCTTGATTTTTCGTAGAAGGAAGGTGTTATTGCTAGATCAGTTCGTTGACCTATTGATAGTCTTCTGCACGGGGGTGTTTGGATTTATCGCCGTGAATGTTTTTCAGAACAAATTTTACAGATGATGTCCAATAAAAATGTACCAAACTGTATTATTATTAGTAGGAATTTTCGATTAATCAACTGTTACTAGCTGAATTGAGGAACTCATTCACCAAATTAGTTAACTGCACCCGGTTTGAAACGTTCGTTTTGGAATAAATCCGATGCGTATGGTCTTTAACCGTTTGAAGGGTGATGTACAGTGAATCGCCGATTTCTTTGTTTGTTTTCCCTTTACATATTTCCTGAATGATTTCAGCTTCTCGTTTTGATATTTCAAATTTTTCACAAAAGCCTTCAAAATCTCTCGAAAATGATACAAATTTTGCTGATTTAAAATAAAGCAAGGTCGGCAATATAGTTATGGCACTAAAGTAAAAAATGATGCTTGACACAACAAATAACCAGTGCGAAGAGACCATGAATAAAGAGATTGAAAATAATGCGAACGGAATAAGTTCAGAGCCAATAATCAAAGAGCTGGAATAGTTTTGAGTGATTTTTTTCCTTTTGTTTAAAATGACCAGGCTGCCGGATAAAATGAAAATAAAGTTGATGATTACCAATATTTGCTGAATAAACATCCAGTCAAATAAACGGTTTGTATTTACCTGATGACTGTAATATATTCCGAGCAGGAAAAAGCCCACAATCAAAATAAGGAAATAAACGATGGAATACCATCCTGGGAATTTTCTCTCGCCAATTTCAACACTAAACTGTAGAAACAAATACCAGGCAACAATCAATAACGGGATTCCCAATATTGGAAAGAACCCTAGTAAACCTGCATCTTCAATTCCTTCAAGAATACTTCCTTCATAGAGATAAGTGAAAATTAAATGGCTCCAGATGCCATAAAAACCGAATGCTACCAAAAAAACCTTATAATAAAACAGGCTGGATGAAAAGGGCAATTTCATTTCCTTTAACCGATAGGAGCTAATTAGCCCCATTACAGATAAACCTGCAGAAACAGCAAATACCAATATAAATACAAGGTGCTTCATTTTGATAAGCCAAAATAAGAAAAAGCAATCAGAATGATACACTACTAAGGTAGGATTATCGAATTTCGTATACATACCAAGGTTGGATATTTGTAAATCACTACTTTGGTATGAAGGAAAATGTATTAATTATCAATAAGTTTGAATTGAACTTTTAAACAGAATGTCATGGAACTAATTAATTACACAACTTTAACGCCAACCATAGGTGGTAGCTTCAGTAATGGATGGGAAGTGATGAAAAAATACTTCTTTTATTTATTAGTCGTAGTAATCCTTATGGGGCTGGTTCAAGGGCCCAACGCTGGCTTCAATTACGATGGAGAACCCTTTCTAATGACTGCGGGCATGATTTTCTTGGCCATATTTGGACTTGCTTACGGTTTTTTACTTGCACCCGTATTTATTTATAGTTCAAAGCTTATTTATATTGATGCTGTCCGGGATAAAGAAATTGAGTTTAGAAAACTAATAGCTGGCTTCAATAATTATTTAAACGTAATATTAGCTAATCTGCTAAAGGTCGCTATCGTTGCCATGGGTTTCTTTTTTCTTATTATTCCGGGAATTATTTTGGCTTGTAGGCTAGTTTTTGTTTCCTACCTGGTAATGGATGAAAACCTGGATCCTGTTCAGGCACTTCAGCGAAGCTGGCAACTTACACGTGGAATTGGATGGAATATTTTTGGAATGGCCATTTTGTCCTTCTTTATTATCATCGGTGGTTTAATCCTTTTTATTGTTGGAATATTCCCCGCATTGATCTGGACACATTCTGCATTTGCATCGATGTACCAAGCTGCTTTGAATAAAGAGAATTCACTGGAAACACAATAAGCTTAAAAAACATTAAATCAAGAAGCCGGGAAACTGAACCCGGCTTTTTTTGTTTATATTTCGAAATACTAAGTATGTTCTGCATGATAGACAAAAAACTGTTTCCTTTTATAATTTGTGTGATTTTTGTTGTTTTTGCTTTTCGTGCAGAGGCACAATATTTTTCAACAGGGCAGGATCCTGCCAGGGTTAGCTGGCGGCAAATAAATACCGAACATTTTCAAATTATATTTCCTGAAGAATATGAAAGTAAAGCTCAACAGTTGGCTTTTGTGTTCGATAAGGTTTACGATTATGGGCAAAAAACATTGAACCATTCTCCGAAGAAAATATCAATCATTCTGCATACACAAACTGCTTACTCAAATGGTTTAGTTGGATGGTCTCCCCGTAGAGTGGAACTTTTCGCCACTCCTCACCAGGGGATTTATGCTCAGGACTGGCTGGAGCAGCTTGCGGTTCATGAATTCAGGCATGTTGTGCAGTTGGGTAAAATCCAGTCAGAACTACCTGGAATAATTAAAGTCTTGTTTGGTGAACAGGCTACTGCTGCTGCAATCGCAGCCTATCTTCCGTTTTGGTTTATCGAAGGTGATGCTGTAATTACTGAAACTTCCCTGACAAACTCAGGTAGGGGAAGGCTGTCGTCTTTTTTAATGCAAAACAAAGCACAGGTAGTTGAAAAAGGATTGTATTCGTACGATAAGGCTTCGCTGGGTTCATACAAAGATTTTGTGCCTAACCGATATCGTTTTGGTTATTGGCTGACTGCAGCTATCCGTAAGGAATATGGTGCTGGTATCTGGGAAGAGGTTTTATCCGAAGTAGGCAGTAAACCTTTATCCATATCACCCTTAAACCGGGTATTGAAAAAATACAGCGGATTGAAAAAGGAAGCACTTTATACAAAAGTTTTTCAGCACTATGAAAACGAATGGAACCATGAGTACGCCAAGCTGCAATTAACTGAAACAAAGCAAGTAATCAAAAAGCCCAAGTTTTACACCGATTACCAATGTCTCTTTGTGCGAGAAGGAGATGAAGTAATTGCATTGAAAAAAAGCCGTGATGATATTGATCACATCGTTAAAATCTCAAATGGGAAAGAAAAAGTTCTGTTCACACCTGGATCAATCTATCGTGAATCAATTTCAGGCCGAGAGAACCTGCTTATTTGGTCTGAGCGTAGGCCACACATTCGCTGGGAACATGCAGACAAGTCAGTAATTATTATTTATAATATTGACACGAAAGTGAAAAAAGTATTGAAATTCGGGAACAACCTTTTTGCACCAGCCATTTCCCCATCGTTGAAATACTTTGCCGCCGTTGAGATAACAGATACTAATGATTATAACTTGTCGGTTTTTGATATCAATTCGGGCGAAAAAATCGATTCCTTTTCAACCAAGGACAATCAATTTTTCTTAACCCCTTGCTGGAGTGATACCGATGAGAAACTTTACATGATTTGTTTGTCAGACAAGGGAAAATACCTGGCTTCCTATTCATTAACAACGAAAGCATTCACAAATATTTCACCTGTAAGTTTTCATGATATCCGGAATCCAATCTTTCATGGTGGGAAAATTTTATACACTGCATCGTATACTGGGATTGATAATATCTATAGCCTTGATCCGGAAAACAAAGAAATTACGCAGTTAAGCTCAGTGCCATTTGGTGCCGATTATCCTTTTCAGATTGGGAATCATTTGTATTTCAGCAATTATAGTTCCGAAGGATATCATATAGCATCAATGAATACCTCGAATTCAGTAGGGGAAACGATCAGTAAAAATGATTTTACCAATTATCATCTGGCAGATCAAATGGCTAAGCAAGAGAATGCTGTTTTGTCGTTTAATGGAAAAACAGAAGCAGAATATGAATCCCGAAAATATTCCAAGCTTGCGAACCTTTTTAATTTTCACAGCTGGTCACCTGCATATATGAATATCAACGATTATGAGCTAAGACCTGGCTTTTCTATTTTTTCGCAAAACAAATTAGGTACAGCAGAAACACATCTTGGATACGAATACGAACCTGCAGAAGAAGCTGGTAAGTTTAAAGTTGGATTTAATTATTCGGGTTTCCATCCAATTATTGACACAGAAATTAGCTTCGGCAAACGTAGTTCAAACATTCCCCTCATTCGGCAGTTTGTTAATGACAATGGGGATGTAGTTCGCCAGGATACGATAACACAAAATATTTCATGGAATGAACTTAATTTTGAGATGGATGTGAGATTGCCTTTCAGGTTTAATAATGGAAAATATTCGCAGTTGATACAGCCTTCAATAAACTATGAATACGAAAAGCTAAGCCGTAATAATTCTACACCTGAAAACTTCATTGAGAGTAACTATTCAATTTTAACTCCACGTGTATATTTTCAAAATATTCTTCGGCAATCTGAATTGTCAATTCTTCCGAGATGGGGGCAAGCCGTTGATCTTATTTATAGAAATACACCTTTGGGAGGTATTGATATTGGTAGTTTAAGTGCTGCACAAATGTATTTATATTTTCCTGGGGTATCTAAAACCCATGGATTAAGGTTTTACGCTGGATTTCAAGAAAAGGGAAAAGATGGTGATGGCAATATCACATTTTCAGATGTTATAAAAAGGCCCCGAGGAACAAGTCGATTTCAAAATAATGAGATGGTTTCTTTTTCAGTTGATTATGCTATGCCATTGTTGTACCCAGATTTAAGTTTAGGGGTGTTGGCATATATTCAACGGCTAAGGGCTTCATTCTTTTATGATTACACAAACTACAAGGGCAATTTGTTTGATACGAGCAGAACGGTTTTGGGTCAATATGAGCAGAACATTGAGAGCATCGGGGTAGAACTTATTGGTGATGGGCATTTTATGCGTTTGGTTGCACCAGTCTCTGCAGGTGTTAGAGGAATGTACCATCCCCACAATCAATCCACCTCGTTTCAGTTTCTAGTTTCTGTCAATTTCAATGGTATCTGATCGAAGCCGCAGTACTGTTATCTCAGGAACCATGTCTATTCGACCAAGCAGCCCAACACAGCCAAAACCACGATTTACATAGAGATACCTCGAACCAGATTGATACAAGCCACCCCAATATTTTTGCACCAAGAACATGGGACTGAACTCAATGCCGGCAATACGAAAACCTGTTTGAGCCCCATGAGTGTGCCCTGAAAGCGTTAGCGGGATATTCGTTTCCGGCAATACTTTTGCCTCCCAATGGGCCGGGTCATGGGACATAAGAATTTTAAATGCATCTTGAGGAACACCTTCAATGGCTGCACTCAAATCAGCATACTGTGGAAAAGGGGAGTGCCCCCAGTTTTCAACACCGATAATAAAAATTGATGTGTCTGCAATCTGTAATTCCACAGTTTCATTGAGAAGTAAATCAAAGCCACATCCTTCAATCGAGGAGCATAATTTATCATGGTCTGCTTTCTTGGCTTCTGCTGATTCCCAGTTGGAATAATCCCCATAATCGTGATTTCCCAAAATAGCGAACTTACCATAGCGGGCTTTTATTGATGATAGTTCATCTTCAAATCCAATTATTTCTGAATAGTAGTTATTTACCAAGTCGCCAGTAAATAAAATAATATCTGGTCCTATTTCATTCACAATTTCAATGCTCCGTTCCAGAAAATCCGCATTCTCAAAACTTGCCAAATGTATGTCCGATAGCTGAACAATCACCAAACCATCGAGGCTTTTGGGCAATTCTTTTATCGTTAAATTTACCTCTTCAACCCGAACCATCTTTCTGCCAAATAATATACCAAAGCCAATAGAACTCATTATTCCCAAAGCAATTATCAAACTGCTCATGAGAATTATTTTATGCCAGTATTTTGACTGAAGCAGTAAGGGAATTAGCGAAAATAGAAAGAACACACAAACAAAAATTTTGGGAATAGTATTGAAAATTGAAATTGCAATTACAAAATAAAAGAACCTGTAATTATTGGCATCCCGAATGCTTTCAGGGTTTATAAATGCCGAAATCCATAAACCAAGTATCGCGACACTAATTGACCAATAAATAATTGCAAATAGCTTTTTAAAAGAAGGTTTGACAATAAGCTTTCTCATTGAAAAAAAAGCGATTAATTCAATTAAAAGAATTATTGATAAAAATATTAGTATGGCTGATCCTGGTATTCCACGCATAAAACAATTGTGATTTGTTACTGTTTAACAGATATAAATTCAATAAGATGACTGCTAAATTAAATAAGTTGATACAAGAAAGATACAGCCCCAGGGCATTTTCTTCAAAAAAAGTTGAAAAGGATAAAGTTCACTTACTTATTGAAGCAGCTCGTTGGGCGGCTTCCTCGTTCAACGGACAACCTGCAAGGTACATTATCGGAGAAAAAGGGGATAGTACCTACTCGAAGATATTTGAATCATTGATGCCTAAAAATAAACTTTGGAATGAGCCGGTTCCTTTGCTGATCCTCAGCTTGGTGAAAACCACCAATTCATATAATGGAAAACCTAATGCGTATGCCCAACATGACCTTGGGCTTGCTGTGGGGAATTTATCCATACAAGCTATGGAAATGGGGCTATACGTGCACCAGATGGCCGGATTCGACAAAGACCTGACAAGAGAGTTATTTGCCATTCCAGAAGATTTTGTCCCAGTAACAGTAATTGCAGTTGGCTACAAAGGTGATCTTTCTGAAATGCCCGATGAAATTCAGAAAATGGAACATGCTGTTCGCACAAGAAGGGAACATGATAACATTGTGTTTGACGGAGATTGGGAGAAGATGTTTTAAGGAGTGATTAAAAAAATTACCTGGAATCAAGCATTTTTAGTTTTCTGGTGAATTAATTTGTGATCCCCAATGTCAGTTGTTTCTACTGACAAACAGTACCTTAAGTTATAAAAGAGCAATTTTTAAGCCCCTGAGGTTTCAGTGTTTTGGTATAATTTGATGATAACCTTCTAATTTTTTCATGAATTTAGCTTATAAGGATATTTAAAACACAAATCTGATCGCAATAGGATAGGAGAGAGCCCTAATCTAAAAATCAATCTTTATTATTCATTTTTATAACGTAGCTGTAGTATTGATTACATATGTAATTTACACTTCTATACTTCAAGTTGTGCAGTCAAACAAAAACTCAATTATAAATGTATATTTATTCACCTGTCTTGCAATTGCCTATTCGTACAAATGTTACTATATAGATTATGTCATATTGTATTTATGTTCAGGGCATAACGAAGCTCCATGTCGAGTAATTATTTAAGTACGGGGCGCATATTTGTAGAATTTGATCAGTCCACCCTAAATACATGCTTTATAGTGCTATCATTCAGCACTTAGGTGAATTCATATAAAGTTATAGATGAATATGTTTATAGAAACAGATTGCCTATACTTGCAGCAACGGAGACAAATGTAAAGCATAATAAATTACAAATGTATTTTGAATAGTATTGATTTAGATTTACATTTGTGATTAAAAGTAGTTGACAAATATGAATGATCGAATTAGGCAATTTATGAACTATAAGGGCTTGTCTTCTTCAGGATTGGCCGACAGTATTGGTGTTCAACGCTCAAACCTTACGCATGTATTAAATGGGCGCAATAAGCCAAGTTTCCCTTTTATATCTAAACTACTTGAAACTTACCCGGAAATCAATGCTAAGTGGTTGCTATTAGGTCAAGGGAATATGCTTGAAACCACTGATCAATCACCCAAACCCGACTTGTTTGCAAACGACACCACCACTATTAAACCCCAAAAAGAAGCAACTCAACCGGAAATCATTAAGGAAGAGGCTAAAGCCCCTATCAACAATACCTTGGATGCTATTGTACCAACATCAACTAAAGAAATTGAACGGATAGTCGTTTTCTATTCCGACAATACTTTTCAGTCCTATAATCCCTCGAAATAAATATTTCTGGTTATCTTTGCACCCAAAATTTAGCATTCAATTTGCAAAAATGGTAGGCTAAATGCATTGTTTAACGCACTGAATATTATCATTGTCCATGAAAAAAGCAGTTCATGACTTCTTACTTATTAAAAACACCCAATTAAACCACGATAATTTCCGTCTTGATCTTAAATCTGAATTACCCTTGCCTGATATATTTCCAGGTCAGTTTGTAAATGTAGAGATTAAAAAAGCGACAGAGATATTTTTGCGCAGACCTTTCTCTGTGCTGGATGTGGATTATGAGACGAATACAGTTTCATTGCTGGTGAAAATCCTGGGACGTGGATCAAAAGTTCTAACGACCTATGAGGCAGGTGAAACCATAAGTATGATATACCCGCTTGGCAAAAGCTTCACGAATCCTGAACCGAATGATAAAATACTTTTGATAGGCGGAGGATCCGGAGTGGCCCCGATGTTATTCCTGGCAAAAATTTGTGGTATAAACCCTGAGCAAGTACACGTAATTCTGGGGGCAAGAAGCAAGGCCGATCATGTTGACATATCGGAATACAAAGAATTTGGAAACTATTACTTTACCACCGAAGATGGTACGTTAGGGGAGAAAGGTTTTGTTACCCACCACCCTGTTTTTAGGGATAAGCTCGGCGATTTTGACAAAGTTTATACGTGTGGCCCGGATGCCATGATGAAGTCAATTGCAAAAGAAGCCTCTGCGAAAGGTGTATTTTGTGAAGTTTCTTTGGAAAACATGATGGCATGTGGCTATGGCGTTTGCCTTTGCTGTGTTGAGAAAACGAAACAAAACGGGAATGTATGTATCTGCACCGAAGGACCGGTGTTCAATATTAAAGAATTAGAATGGCAGATTTAAGCGTAAAAATTAAAGATTTAGTATTTAAAAACCCGGTAATGACTGCATCAGGGACATGCGGGTTTGGAGAAGAGATTGCCGATTTTGTGGATTTAGAGAAGCTTGGAGGCATTGTAATGAAAGGGACAACCCTGAAGCCAAGGCAAGGAAATGATTATCCCAGAATGGCTGAAACCGCTTCAGGAATGCTTAATGCTGTTGGGCTTCAAAATAAGGGGGTGGAAAACTTTATTAAAAACATATACCCCAATATTAAAGATATTGACAGCCATTTCATTGTAAATGTGAATGGTTCAACCATTGAAGAATACGTTGCGTTGACTGAAATTATCAATGAGTTGGATAAAATTCCGGCCATTGAATTAAATATAAGTTGCCCCAATGTAAAAGAAGGCGGGATGGCTTTTGGGGTTAATTGTAAATCTGCTGAGCGGGTCGTTCGGGCTGTTCGGGATGTATATGATAAGCCGCTAATCGTGAAGTTATCTCCAAATGTTACGGATATAACCGAGATTGCAAAAGCGGTAGAAGGACAAGGTGCAGATAGTGTTTCATTAGTAAACACCTTTCTGGGAATGGCTGTTGATGCCGATACACGAAAACCTGTTTTGTCCACTATCACAGGAGGGCTATCAGGACCGGCTATTAAGCCAATTGCACTTAGAATGGTATGGCAGGTCTATAATGCCGTAAATATCCCTGTAGTTGGTATGGGAGGTATTATGAATGCTACAGATGCCATTGAATTTATGCTGGCAGGTTCAACGACTGTTCAGGTTGGTACTGCAATGTTTATTGATCCGGCTATCACAAGCAAAATAGTTGATGGTATAAATACTTATCTTGAAGCGAACAACTATCAGTCAGCGAGTGACATAATCGGCAATTTACAAATATAAATTACATTTGTGAATGAAATGGTTCAAGTATATAATCTTATTAATTGTTTTTGTTTTCTCATATGGCTCCAACCAAACAATGACAAAACAATTAGTACCCGAGTATTATAAACTTGAATTACAAGGACTGAACAGCCGTGTTGTTAATGACCTCTCACAATTTGATCGCTCAAATTACATCGAGCGTCAGGTAACCCGTTTTATGAGCAGAAATGAGCTTGAAGGTGTTTCCATTGCTATTGTAAAGGATGAACAACTTGTTTTTGCTCAGGGATTTGGGAAAGCAAATGACAAGAATGAGCCGGTCACACCTGGTCATCTTTTCCGGGTGGCTTCTGTATCAAAGCTGATTACGGCAATTGCAATCATGAAATTGGTTGAAGATGGCAAACTTTCCCTATCTGACAAGGTGTTTGGGCAAGAAGGAATTCTTACTGACAGCATTTTCACGAAAGTACGCGATCGAAAATTACATCAGATTAAAGTCCAGCACTTATTGGCGCACTCAGGCGGTTGGACTCAACGCTATGGCGATCCGGCCTTCAACTCGATACAAATAGCCAAAAAGGTGAAGGATCCACTCCCTGCTACGATAAACACCTATATGAAGTTTGTTGCGAGCCGTAGGCTGGCATTTCCCCCTGGCACCAGGGTATCTTATTCAAACATTGGCTACATGTTTCTGGGTGAGGTAATCTCCCGGGTAAGTGGAAAAAGCTATGAAGATTATGTTCGGGATGAAATATTGATCCCCAACCAAATTCTTGACATGCACATTGGAAGTAGTTTTAAAACAAACAAACTGCCCAACGAAGTGCAATATTTTGAGCAAAAGGGAAGCATAGAAGTACCTTCTTTTGATGGCTCTGGTCAATACGTTCCAAAATCTTATGGTGGAAACCCAATTGGGTTATTAGGTGCCGCAGGGGGGTGGATATGCTCTTCAGTGGAGTTAGCCAGATTGCTTGTTTTAATCGACAAGCATCCAATGGTGAAAGATATCCTGTCCAATGAGTCGTTGGAAGCAATGATGAACAATGCTTATGCGAAGGGCCCGCTGGGATGGCGTTTTGCCTCAAGGGGGAATTGCATGAGAACAGGGAGTATGGCAGGGACTGCAGCTGTTATTAAACAAAAAGTTGATGGATTTACCTGGATTTTCCTTTCAAATACAAGTAGCTGGATGGGACCAAATTTCAGTAAAGATATCCGCGTTTTCATGGATCGGCTAACCACCAGAATTAAAGCCTGGCCTGAAAAAGATCTGTTTTTCTACTATCCAATAGACTCTCTCGAACTGGCTCTTGAGAAATAGTATTTTAATCTTTTTTAACTTATTCCTAGCATGTTACTTCAAATTTAATCTTATATTTACATGCGAACCAGAATAGAGGGATATGAGATTTTTGTTGTTGATTTCGCTTATAGTTGGAGTAAACCTTTCACTAACTGCCCAAGACAAGTACGTTTTTAAAGCTGATTTATCTGAATGCCCTGAAGTCAAAGAAGTAGACTGCCAGATGATCCCTTATCTGAGCAAAGATGTTTCTATTAAAATGGCCCAGTTCTGTGAAGTTTATACCAAAAAAGTTGAATTCGGTTCTCATGAGCAATATTCCAGCCTTGAAATTGACAAACCAGACTTATACTATTCCATTCAAAAACTTTCCAAATATTATTGCAAAGGGTTAAAAAAGGGAATTCTTAACAAAGAAGAAGCAGAAAGTGAACTGAATGAAATCCTTGAAAAATGTTTGGCAATTCATTCACAGGAAACACAGCCCTTAGAAGAAGAACTAAAGGCAGCTGGTAAACCCGTAGAAATTGTCCAGGTTTTCCACAAAGTTATTCTTGAATAGTTCCTGCGGTTCTATTGAATTTTTAGACCTTAGTTTTCCCTACCTATTTGTATTTCAGATAAATCCACTTTCTATTATTTGTCATTGTTTTCAGGCTTGAACATTTCAATACTTAGCTTGTTGAATATGTTGAATTTTCTGGAATAATTAAATGTTAAATAAATATCCTTAGTATGTCGGAATTTAAGATCCTGATGCCTAAACTTGGTGAAAGTGTTCAGGAGGCTACCATAACCAAATGGTTTGTAAAAGAAGGGGACAAAATTGAAGAAGACGATTCACTTTTTGAAATTGCTACAGATAAAGTTGACTCTGAAATCCCTTCGCCAGTTGATGGTGTAATCTCAAAAGTTTTTTATAAAGTAGATGATTTAGTACCTGTTGGGGAAGTTGTAGCCGTTGTGGACCTTGATGGGGAAGTTAACGGCGAAACTGAAGATGAATCAGTGGTTACTGAGACCAGTGCACCGTCATCTGAAACGGTTGAAGAATCAGTAGCTGAGCAGCCAGCAGATGAGCTAACAGCTAAAGTTGATTTTAAATCGGCCAGCAACCGTTTTTATTCACCGTTGGTAAAAAGCATGGCCAAGGCTGAAAACGTAAGTCTGGAAGAACTTGAATCAATCGAAGGATCTGGTCAAAACGGAAGGGTTCAGAAAAACGATTTGCTTAATTATTTGAACGAGAGGAAATCCGCTAAATCGATGCCAGTAGCTAAAGAGGCAGCTGTTAAAGAAACACCGAAAGTAAGTATGTCATTTAGTGGCGAAGGTCAAATTATTGAAATGGACCGCGTGCGCAAATTAATTGCTGAACACATGGTGAACTCGAAGAAAGTATCGCCTCATGTAACTTCAGTTGTTGAAGCAGATGTAACCAACCTGGTACTTTGGAGGAAAAAAGTAAAAGACAGTTTCTTACAAAAGCATGGTGAAAAAATCACGTTCATGCCTGTTTTTATTGAAGCTGTTGCAAAAGCTTTAACTGAATTCCCATTAGTAAACTCATCGGTTGCCGAAGATAAAATTTACGTGCATCCAAATGTAAATATGGGCATTGCCGTGGCTAAACCCGATGGGAACCTGGTTGTTCCGGTGATTAATGAGGCTGAACAGAAGAATTTAATAGGCTTAACAAAAAGCCTGAACCAGGTAGCTGAAGGGGCACGGACAAATAAATTAGGACCTGACGCTTACTCTGGAGGTACGTTCACTATAACCAATTTCGGTTCATTCCGGAACATTATTGGTACACCGATCATCAATCAGCCTCAGGTAGCCATTTTGGCTACTGGTAGCATTGAAAAGAAACCAGCTGTGATGGAAACACCAACAGGCGATGCCATTGTTGTCCGCCATAAAATGTTCCTGTCACTTTCTTATGATCACCGAATTATCGACGGAGCACTGGGAGGGGCCTTTTTGAGAAGGATTGCTGATATCCTGGAAGATTTCAACCCTGACCGAGAAGTTTAATTAAAGAAAAAAATCCAAAAAGATATGACTACAGTTCCTAGTGTATATTCTATTAAAACAACGCCAAAGGAAAAGCTGGTGGATTGGTTGCGCTTGCTGGTTATAGGCCGGGCTATTGATGACAAGGCCCCAAACTATTTAAAGCAGGCCATAGGCTGGTCTTATCATGCACCGTCTGCGGGGCATGATGCTATTCAGCTTGCCATTGGGCAGATTTTTGAAAAAGAAGCTGACCATCTTTTTCCTTATTATCGCGATTTAATGACCGTGCTTTCGGCCGGCTTGACAGCGGAAGAAATCATCTTGAATGGTATTTCAAAAGCTACAGATATTGCCAGTGCTGGAAGACACATGTCAAACCACTTTGCAAAAACCGAGTGGAACATCCACAACGTTTCTTCACTTACTGGAAACCACACGCTTCATGCAGTTGGTGTTGCAAGGGCACTTAAATATTACAATAAAAAAGCAGTATCGATAAGCTCTCAAGGTGAGTCCTCTGTTTCAGAAGGATTCGTTTATGAAGCAATCAATGGTGCATCGAATGAAAAATTACCCGTGATATTTGTTTTTCAGGATAACGGTTACGGAATTTCTGTTCCTAAGAAAGACCAGACCGCCAACCGGAAAGTGGCAAATAACTTTACAGGATTTAAAAACCTGAGGATTATTCACTGCAACGGGAAAGATGTTTTTGATTCCATTAATGCTTTAACGGAAGCTAAAAAACACGTATTGGAAGCTGGTGAGCCGGTAATTGTTCAGGCAAACTGCATCCGCATGCGTTCACATTCAAACTCTGACAAGCATGAACTTTATCGTTCCGAAGCAGAAAGGAATTATGTGCTAGAATACGATCCGATTGCAAAATATGAGCGGTTGCTAAAGCGATATAAACGAGTTTCTGAAGAAGAAATTGAAGCAGTAAAAGCAGAGGCAAAAGACA
This sequence comes from Sunxiuqinia sp., assembly GCA_965230765.1. Lineage (GTDB taxonomy): Bacteria > Bacteroidota > Bacteroidia > Bacteroidales > Prolixibacteraceae > Sunxiuqinia. Next base: position 865,490 of record CBDDLR010000002.1, on the reverse strand, counting down.
TCATAAAAAAAGCACACAAAGTTGCTTTAAATGCTCCAGATCCCGATCCTGAAAGCTATAAAGACTTTGTGTTACCAGAGCCTTATATGCCGGAAAAATTTATTGATGGTAAGCATTCGGAAGATGGAGAGAAGAAAAAGCTGATATCTGCCTTAAACGAAACATTGAAGACCGAGTTTCGACATAATCCTGATACTTTTATTTGGGGACAGGACATGGCGAATAAAGACAAAGGGGGCATTTTTAACGTGTCTAAAGGTATGCAGCAGGAGTTTGGTCCCGAAAGGGTATTTAATGCGCCTATTGCTGAAGATTTTATTGTTGGTACGGCCAATGGCATGTCACGGTTCGATGATAAAATAAGAGTAGTGGTTGAAGGGGCAGAGTTTGCCGATTATTTTTGGCCAGCTATGGAGCAATATGTAGAATGCAGCCACGACTATTGGAGAACCAATGGTAAGTTTTCACCCAACATAACAATTAGGCTAGCTTCTGGTGGGTATATTGGGGGCGGAATGTACCATTCTCAAACTATTGAAGGGTCATTGGCTTCTATTCCAGGTGTTCGGATTGTGTATCCTTCTTTTGCAGATGATGCTGCCGGACTGCTTCGTACATCAATACGTTCCAGGGGCGTTACCATGTTCATGGAACCTAAAGCCTTGTATAATGACCCGAAAGCTGCTACGGTAATCCCTGACGATTTTGAAGTGCCATTTGGAAAAGCCCGTACAAGAAGGAAAGGGTCGGATCTTTTCATTATCACTTATGGAAATACAACCCACATGTGCCTCGATGCTGCTGAAAAGCTTTCAGCAGAGGGTGTTGAATGCGAAGTACTGGATTTAAGATCGTTGGTTCCGCTTGACAAGGATGCCATTTTAGCTGGTGTTAAGAAGATTGGAAAAGTGCTGGTTGTTCATGAAGATAAAGTCCACTCAGGTTTTGGGGCTGAAATATCATCCCAGATTATGGAAGAAGCGTTTGAGTATCTTGATGGACCTGTGCATCGACTGGGATCTACATTTACCCCAGTTGGTTTTAACCGGATCCTGGAAAAAAGGATTCTGCCTAATGCAGACAAAATTTATGATGCTGCAAAAGAAATCATCGCCTACTAATCAAATAGAAAAAACATGAGTAAAACAGCATTAATATATAGTTTCAATTCAAATAAAACAGCCAAGGCAGGTGAAAAAATTGCTGAAGCAATTGGAGATTCATTGTTAGTGGAAGTTGTTAATGCAGAGGAAATTACTGAAGATAAATTTCTCTCCTTTGATCAACTAATCCTTGGTGTGCCAACTTGGTTTGATGGTGAACTGCCCAACTATTGGGATGAATTTGTACCTGCCCTGGAAGATATGCCTCTTAAAGGAAAAAAAGTGGCTATTTATGGGCTGGCTGATCAGGTTGGCTATCCTGAAAACTTCGCCGATGGTATTGGTATTATGGCTAGGTTGCTTGCTTCCAGAGGAGCAGAGATTGTAGCTTATACTGCAAATGAAAATTACACATATGAATCTTCCGCAGCATTAGATGGTGACCAGTTTATGGGATTGGTTTTGGATCAGGAAAACCAGGCACGGCTTTCTAAAAAAAGAATTGAAGAATGGGTGAAACGAATAATTGACACGTTTAAATAATAAGTTTATCATTTCAAATTAACCAATAGGCATGGGCTCTTCGCTTATGCCTGTTTTCATTTTGATAAAACTGCAACTCATTTTGAGAGCCTCCTTGATTCTTTTTATGTAATTGGAAAATTTTCATCTACGGCTTAGCTGTTCAGTAGTCTCTTTATATAAAAAGAATATCTTTGCCCCTTGTTTTAATATAATCATGGCATGGTTTTTATAATTAACCAATGCTTAATTTGAGAAATTGGAATATGGGTAAGATTGTTGACGTGGTATTGATTGTGTTTTTCATTTCGTTTTTTGTGAATAGCACATATGGAAAAGAGAAGAAACACAAATTATTTTTGCTTTCAGATGATAAAATTGCAGAAGCCAAAGTATATAAATCGATTGAAGAAGCATTGTATGCACGTAAGAAGTGCTATGTACTTGATTTGACTGGCAAAAAATTGGATGAGCTACCAGCAAAAATTTCAAAACTAGCTAACTTGCAAGTACTTAAGCTTGGATACAATCAGTTTAGCAAAGTTCCTGAAGTTGTTTTTTCGCTAAAGAATTTACAGTTTCTTGAATTAAACAACAACCAATTAAGCGTACTTCCAAATTCAGTATCTAATCTACAATATATTAAAAGTCTGCATTTACAGGAAAACAATATATTAAGAATACCTGAAGCAGTATGTAGTTGTTCTAAGCTGGAGACCTTGAAGCTAGGAGAGAATAGTATAATAGAGTTACCTGATCAGCTGGGTAGTCTGTCCAGTTTAAAGGAGCTGGATTTATTCAATAATAAGCTTGTGGAATTGCCAGAATCAATAGGTAACCTGTCTTCCCTGGAAGTTCTGGACTTAAACTGGAATGAACTTTCTGAATTACCTGAAACAGTTTCAAATTTAAAAGCTTTAAAGAGCTTAAAATTAGAGCAAAATAAGCTGAAAAAGCTACCTGGGAACATTGGAAACCTGAGCAATCTGATTGAGTTCAATATTTCTGATAATCAGATGGTTAGCTTACCTGAAAGTTTTACTAAACTAAGCGGTTTTAAAGAGCTTGTATTAAGCAAAAACAGACTCGAGTATTTGCCTGAATCTTTGGGGGATATGTTGCAACTAGTCTTATTGGATGTCTCTCAAAACCAACTTAAAAAGGTTCCCAATTCAATGGGAAATCTAATAAATTTGAAAGAGCTTTACCTGCATAACAATAAAATTACCGAGATAAAAGGGGAGCAGTTTAACTTGCCAAATCTCAGAACCCTAAATCTTAGTCTAAACAAAATTGCGTATGCAAATATTATAATTAACAATTGTAAACATCTTAAAAGTATTGATATAGAGAATAACTTGCTTGAGTCAATACCTGCTGGATTTACAAATGTGTACTGCTTGAAAACTTTCAATATCAGTAATAATCACATAACTGATGTACCAGAAACCATTTTAAAATTAGAAAATTTAGAAGAGTTAAATATTTCTGACAATGAAGTAATAACAGTCAGCAAATCGATTTCAAAGATGAAATCATTAAAATTTTTGAATCTAGAGAATAATAAGCTTCCGTTAATACCTTTGTATTTTGCCGAAATACCAAATCTTGTTGAGATTAATTTGAAAGGTAACCCGTTGTATAGCTGGCACATCAAACAATTAAAAAAGAAGTTTCCGAAGAGCACCCTTAAATTGTAAACATAATTAACTCATTTTCTTTGACGTATTTATAAGTTGCTTTATCGATTATTCATATAAACACAGTCTAATGCATCGGCTGATGTGTTCTATTTACCCAAACGGTTTTACTAGTGCAGACTTAATATTGAATTATTGGGCGAACCATGCCAGGAAATACGTTATACATTTTCACATAAAATCCTTGACAATATATGACTTATCAACCATATATCTGATTTTATATAACCATCATAGCTGGACTTCATATACCGAGTACTCAGAAATAATCAATATATTCAATTGTCCTATAGATGTTATTATGTTATTTTGAAGGTATTCTAATCAATATGGCAATACAGGAATATTATTCATTATAGTTTTCAATTTTATGCTTTACCTTCTAATGTTTTTATGCTTCCATCTTCGTTGTATTCCAGTTCAACCACTTTCATACTACGCAACCATGTTTTTCCGCCCGATGGTTTGCAGTCGTGATAGAATAAATACCATTTACCTTCAAATTCTACAATTGAATGATGCGTTGTCCAACCAACAACAGGTGTTAAAATTACCCCTTGGTATGTGAATGGCCCATAAGGTGAATCGCCAGTTGCATAACATAGTTTATGCGTATTGCCGGTTGAATAAGTGAAATAGTATTTGCCTTTGTATTTGTGCATCCACGAGGCTTCAAAAAAGCGACGGTCGTGGTCGCCTGCTGTTAACAGTTTACAATTTTCATCCCGTATTTCCAAATCTTTTGGTTCCTCGGCAAACTCAAGCATATCGTCGCTCAAACGGGCAACTTTTGCACAAAGTGCTGGTTCAATATCTGCAGGCTCAGCACCACATCCCTGTGCTTTATTGTTGCGGTAGCGCTGCAATTGCCCGCCCCAAATGCCACCAAAGTACATAAAATGCTTTCCGTCTTCATCTTCAAAAACACAGGGGTCAATGCTGTAGCTTCCGTCCATGGGGTATTCTTCAGGAATAAAAGGGCCCTCTGGTTTATTGCTAACAGCTACGCCAATTCTGAAAATATCGGTTTTATCTTTTAGCGGAAAATAGAGATAGTATTTACCGTTTTTGTGCGCACAATCGCTGTCCCAAAGTTGGCGTCCTGCCCATGGAATATCTTTTACATCCAAAACGTTTCCGTGGTCGGTAACCTCGCCATCAATCGAATCCATTGAAAAAACGTGGTAATCGCGCATGTCGAAATGGTCACCATTATCGTTTTCGGGTATTCCCGATTCAATGTCGTGCGATGGGTAAATATAAATCCGCCTGTTAAAAACATGTGCAGCCGGGTCGGCCGTGTATAAATGTGGCACTAAATATCTAGGTTTCATATTTTGAACTTTAACTATTGTTTTTTTGCTGCTTTTATAATTTCATCAACAACAGGTTTTGCCTGGTTGTTTCTATCGAATAGGAGCGGATAGTCGGTACGTCCTTTAACCGGCCAGTAATTGCGCCAGGTTTGGGCATCGTTAACACCCCAAACAGTAACTCGTTTTACTTTGTCGCTGTGTTTCATAAACAACTTGTACAAACTAAGGTAACGCTGGGTAAATGCCTGGCTTGCCGAATAGGGCAAGCCATTTATGTACGGATTTATAGATTTCTGGTATTCAATATCAAGCGAAATATCGGCACCAATCATTTCCTGTGTAAAAGGCAAAACAGTTACATCCAGTTCGGTAATGTGCACATCCAATCCTGCTTTTGAAAAGGCGAGTATACTTTCCTCAAATTCGTCAACAGTTGGAGCTGATAGTTGAATATGCGCCTGCATTCCAACACCACTTATTTTTAAGCCCTCTGCTTTTAAATTTTCAACCATTTTCAGTACAGTTGCTCTTCGCTCAGGGCGGGTCATTGAATAGTCGTTGTACAAAAGCTCAGCTTCGGGGTCAGCTTCCTGTGCAAATTTAAATGCCAGACTAATGTATTCTTCACCAATAATCTGGTAGAATTTGCTTTCGCGCCAGTTACCATCGTCGTTAATGGCTTCGTTAACTACATCCCAGCAATGCACACGGCCTTTATAACGTGTAACAACAGTTGTAATGTGCGTTTTCATGCGTTCAATCAACACCTCGCGACTCACATCATTTCCCTCTTCATCCACAAAAAACCATGCCGGTGCCTGCGAGTGCCAAATAAGTACGTGGCCCACAATGTACATATTGTTTTTCTCACCAAGCTCTACAAGCTTATCGGCTTGCCTGAAATCAAATTTTCCCTCTTCAGGTTGAATAACTTCGCTTTTCATGCAGTTTTCAGCAACAATGGAATTGAAGTGTTTTTTTACCACTTTCACCGCTTCCACATCGGTTTCCATTAATTGAGCTTCGTTTAAAGCTGCTCCTACATAATACTTTTCCTTGAGGGCATCTTTTAAACCTAATTTTGTTTGTTTATTAACAGAACAGGATGCAAAAAGTATAGCCATCGCCAATAAAAAAATGCTGAATGTATTTCTTGTTGTCATGATTGATTTTAATGTCATTATGAATTCCTCCTTGCCTTTAGTTCCTCTTCAATTTGCACCTCTTTTTTCTTGTTAATGTCGTAAAAGAAAAGGCAGGCAACGCCAATTAAAAAAGTAATAGTTGGGAAAACACTTACCGATAGTTTTATTCCGTTAATTGCGGCGGGAAGTTGTTCGGCAAGGTTCTCGTCGTAGCCAAAACCAGCTAAAATCCCTGCAACCAACGCACCTCCAATACTTAATCCTGCTTTTAGTCCAAAAATCATTGCTGAAAAAATAATGGCTGTTGCACGTCGGTTATTTTTCCATTCCGAATAGTCGGCCACATCTGCAATCATTGCCCACAGTAAGGGTATGGTTACACCGTAGAAAAAGCCGTGTAATATCTGACTAATAAAAACCAGACCAATTGATGTAGGGACATAAAACCAGAAGGCGAGCAAACACATCGTTGAAAAAAACAGAGCGATTCCAAACACATCGCGTTTGCCATATTTATCGGCCAGCTTTTTTGAAAAAGCAATTCCAACAATCATAAAGATTATACCGCCGGCATTAAACAAGCTGAAGCCTGAGGTTGCAGCATCTTCGGGCCAATGAAAACCTGCCAGTCCAATTCCGGTTAGAAAATTGTTCAGTCCATCAATAAAACCATTAAAACCAATATTCTGAAGAAAATCGCTAAGGTGTTGTGTGCTTAAATAATTCTCGAAATAATATACATACATTCCACCCTTTAAAGCCAGGGTTATAAAAATGAAAATCGTTAAAATAAGTATGGCTATCCAGGGTTTGTTTTTAAAAAGATCGGCCAAATCCTGCCTCACACTTGATTTTTGCTCGTTTGTGGGATTTACCCGCTCCCTTGTTGATGCAAATGAAATAAGCAAGAATACCACACCCACAGCAGCAAAAATTCCCATTACTGACTCAAAGCCTTTTGTTTTGTCTCCATCGCCCATAATTAAAACCAGTGGCAGCAGCAGAGCCTGTACAACAAACTGTGCCACCATTACGGCTACAAAGCGGTAGGATGAAATGCTGTTTCGTTCAGCCATATCGCCAGTTAACACACCACTTAGGGCAGCATAGGGCAAGTTGTTTGCCGAATAAACCAACACAAGCAGAATATAAGTGACCAAGGCATAAACAATTTTTCCGTTTGGACTAAAATTGGGCGTGCTAAATGCAAGCAGGGCAATTACTCCAAATGGTACCGAGGTCCATAAAATCCAGGGGCGAAACTTTCCCCACCGGGTGTTGGTACGGTCGGCAATGGTACCCATAATTGGATTGAAAAATGCTCCGGTCATTCCTCCTGCAAAAATAATTACCGAAGCTGTTGCCGGAGGTATTTTGTAAACATCGGTGTAGAAAAATGCCAAAAAGGTCATTAAGGTTTGAAAAATAAGGTTGGCAGAAAGGTCGCCCAAACTGTAACCTATTTTTTCACCGATTGATATTTTTTGTGTTGTGTTATTCATTTGGTTTAGGTTTTATTGAAGGAGTCCCTCCAGGAAACCATAGTAAGCATCCTTTTTCTCAAAAATTGAATTGTAAAGCAGCGGCCATTCGTTATGTCCCCAAAAGTTAATTAGCCACGACTCGTTATCGCGAAGCCCCCAAACTGTTATTGCATATTGATTGGCTTCAGGTAGTGATTTGTAAATATTAACTACTTCCTTGTATTTCTCTTTTTGTTCAAGCGAACGGCTTGCTGTTAAGCTGTTTTGGTTGTTGTTGGGATTTGCCCGAATATCCAATTCCGAAAAATGAACCAAAAGGTTTCTATCCACAATTTTTTGTGCTGCACTTTCAATGTCAGCCTTTGCAGGCCAGTTGTACGAAATGTGCATTTGCATACCCACACCATGAATTGGAACATCATTCTTTTTCAAATTATCAACCAGAGTGAAAATGCCGTTTTGTTTACTGGCATCGCTGGCAACGTTGTAGTCGTTGTAAAATAGCAGTGCATCCGGGTCGGCTTCGTGTGCCCAACGAAAACATTTTTCAATGTAATCCTCCCCTATTTTTTGTGTAAAAACCGATTGGCGCAAATCGTCTGAATTATTGCTAATTCCCTCGTTAACCACGTCCCACGAAGTAACTTTGCCTTTGTAACGTGTAACTACTGTTTTAATGTAGTTTTCTACCATGGTTTCAAATTCGGCATCGGTTCCCGTAAAGTTTTCTACCCAATCAGGTGTTGAGTTGTGCCAAATTAAAGCATGTCCATGAAGATTTAAATCATTGCTAACCGCAAAATCAACAATCGCATCCGAGGCAGTCCAGTCGTATTCGCTCTCGTTCGGATACATAATGTTCATTTTCATTTGGTATTCGGCCGTAATACTGCTGAACTCGCCGTTGATAATTTCGTCGTATTGCCCCGTTAAACGGTTTGCCTGAACTACGTTTCCAACAAAGAATTTGCCAGCTGCCTCTTTCAAAGGAACATCTTCAGGAATTAAAGTAGTTAGCGAAGCCACATTCGAATAGCCCGACTGAACCTCGCTGTTAACCGCTTTCAGGCGGTAGTAATAAACGGTACTGGCTTTTAAACTACTTATTTCAGCCGAAACACCGCTTACTGTTTTATTTTGATAACCATCAACAAACGAGCTAAAATCGGCGGTTTCCGAAACATCAATCGAATAGTTTGTGGCATTGGCAACACCTGTCCATTTTGCGATAAACGAGTTCTCGGTAATATTCACTGCATTTAATGCAAGTGGTGCCGAAAGATCGGGTGTTGGGTCGTCACTTTCGCCGCAGCCAAAGAATAGGAAAGCACCTAAATAGGCTGTAAGTAATGTTTTTAATCTCTTCATTTCTTTTTCTAATTGAAGTTAGTAAGCTTTAAAAGCAGGCCCGCCGAAGCAAGCCCACTTTTCCTACCTTTTTCTAATTATTAATAATACCCATGAAACCTCAGGTTATCTACCCGTACGGTTGTGGGTACAACTCCTGTCCAGTTATTAATTGCAACTTTAATTTTGCTAATACTTTGCATATCCATGTCGTGGGTTTGGTTACTCGGGTCGTAACCACGTCCAAAGTCGTAGCAACTCATTGTAACAGTAACCCATTTTCCAATTTCTTCGTCAGAGAAAGTATGATCGTGCGCCCAAACTGTTCCGCCATCGTCAATCTGAATTTGCATTGAACCACCTGTTGAACAGAATGCCTCGAACACAAAGAATACATCTGCTTGGTTGGTTTCTTCGATACCTGGATTGGCACCACCCGATGACTCGGTGTTCCCCCAACCATTGGCAGTTGATCCACTCCAGGTTATTTGTGCGTAGTTTCCGCTAAATCCGTCGGTATCGCTAAACACAACCGGGTCGGTAATATCGCCGCTGTTCCACCATTCGTTAAACGTATAGAAACCGCCTCCATCAAAGTCGTTGTACAGGTAAACATTGTAGCCTAAATCAACATCTAAATGAGCGGCTGTGCTTCCTGCTCTGGTAGTAATTACAATTTCGCCAGGCACCGAGCCCTCTGGAATTTGAATTACAATTTCAGTAGATGAAAGCTGTTCGTAATCGGCAGGTTCGCCAGCAAAAGTTACACTTTCAAGATTTTGGAACCATTCGCCTGTGGCAACTGTCGATTCACCTGCTTTTGGGCGTGCAGGAACAAAGATTTTCACCTCAGGTTCGGGCTGAAGAATGGTAAAAGGCTGGGTTAGCACAACACCCGATGTGTTTTCGAAAACAATCTCCTGGGCACCTAATTTACTTCCTTTCTTTTCGTCAAACGGAACATTAAACATTACTGCATCCGATGAGTTTAAAACGGGATTAAATACCACGTTTACCGAGTCGCCGCCTGCAACAAAATAAATGCTTTTCATCTCGTCAAGTTCAATTCCCTCAGTCACAATCAGGTCGCTTGGGAAACCTTGCGATGCGGCGTTTACATTATCGTTGGTTGATGTAATGGCCGATATTTGCGGATTGAAATCGTCTTCGCTCTCGCAACTTGTTGTAAATGCTGCAATAGTTGCAAATACAATCAAAATATTTAGTTTAAATAACTTCTTCATTTTTTCAGTTTTAATTGAATTAGTTGAATTCGTAATCCACAGCATCACCTAAAAGATTTGGGTTGATGTCGGTTTCAACCTGTGGCAATGGCAATAAGAAATCGCTTTGGGTTGGCACTACAAAGCGTCCGCCACCCTCAGTTCCCTGCGATGGGTTGTCGCGGTTGACCAGGTATGCACGGTCGGTATTCGAAAGAATATCGATGGCTTTCGAGCGGTCGATACGCGCCAGATCAAACCAGCGGTCGGCGCTTTCAATAACGGTTTCCATACGGCGTTCTTGCAAAATATTATCCAGCGTAACCTCTGTTAACGCAGGTAAGCCTGCACGCTCACGAACAGCGTTAATGTCGGCCAGTGCAGTAGCATCGGTAGTTGAAGCACCACCTGCCAAAATAGCTTCGGCACGAATCAAAAGTACCTCTGCATAACGTAAAATATGCGTGTTAATGTCGGTATTCATAAAGTTAACGCTTGGCCACTCGTCAGCCGAACCAACCACGTATTTCCTGAAACCGGCAAAGTTATTTGTCATCGAGTTTTCAACCAAATAGCCTCCGTCTTTTGTAACCAATTCAGGATAAAAGTTCCCTTTTTCCATAATAGTTGGTTTTCTTCTTAAATCGCCCTCTTCGTAAGCGGCAATAAGGTCGTTGCTCGGAATAAATGTTCCCCAGCCATCGCCGGCGCCGGTAAGTTTACCCACAGCTGCCAAATAAGCCTGATGGGTATTAGTGTAATACCAATGCTGCCCTTGCGGAGGCGAAACCCACTGCAATTCGAAAACCGATTCAATACAATTGTTATTTTCAGGATGGAAAATATCGGCGTAGTTAGGCATTAATGCATACTGACCGCTATTGATTACTTTATCGGCGTAGGTTTTTGCGTTGCCATAATCGCCAAGTGTTAAATATACTTCGGCAAGCATCCCGTTTGCAGCACCTTTTGTTGCTCGCCCGGCGTTATTATCGCTCCAGCCCAATGGCAGCAAATCAGCCGCTTCGGTAAGGTCGCGTTTAATTAAAGTGTAAATATCTTCAATTTTGTGCTTAAAAACTTCTACATCGGTTCCGTAGGTGTTAATGTCTTCCAGAATTGGTACAGCACCCCAGGTTCTCACCAAATAGTAGTAAGCCGTTGCACGCATAAACAGTCCCTCGCCACGGCTCCAGTCTTTGGCTTCCTGGGTAACATCGGCTCCACATTTGTTTTCAACAATATCAAGCAAACTGTTGGCATAAGCCACCACCGAATACAACGATTGGTAGCCTTCGGTAGAAAACTGGTTTGCAGCAAAAACCGCAAATTTGTTAAATTGAGCAATATCAACATAATCGCCATTTGCGTTGCCGGCATAAACATCCATGCATAACACAAATTTTTCGTTAAAATAGAACCATGGACGGTTGTACAAAGAAGCACCGCCTGTTAACAACTGGTCGTCGTTGTTGTAATAATTATCAATGGTAATCCTGTCTTCGGGCGCAATATCCAGAAAATCGTCTGAACACGCCGAGAAAATCAGTAATCCAATAAAAATTGCAAGTATTTTATAATGTTTCATTTCTATGCTTTTTTAAATGTTCGACGTATTAAAAATCAAGCTTTAACCCAATTAGGTAAGTGCGCGGAACCGGGTAACGTCCGTTGTCAACACCAGCTAAAAGTGCGTTGTTGCTGTGCCCGCCAATATCCGGGTCGTATCCGCTATAATCGGTAAAAGTGTACAGGTTTTGAACCGTAACATAAGCTTTCATGCTTGAAATAATTCCGGTACGGTCTAATAAGTTTTTAGGAAGATTGTAACCCAAAGTAACATTCTTAATACGTAGGAACGAACCATCTTCAACATAACGGTCAGACACACGAGCGTTGGCATTCGGGTCGCCGGCAACGTAACGCGGCATTTCGGTATCGGTGTTGGTTGGAGTCCAACGATCGGCAACACGCACTGATTGATTGGCATAGGCTTCGGTCATTCCTTCGGTAACCTTGCGTGTCCAGTTTATAATGTCGTTTCCGTACGAACCGTATAACATCACATTTAAATCGAAATTTTTGTAAGAGAAATCGTTGTTTATACTGAAAGTGAAATCAGGGTGCGGGCTACCAATAATCGTACGGTCTTCGTCATTAATAATAACGTCGTCGTTCATGTCTTTAAATTTGTAGTCGCCCAAATAGGTTCCGTTTCTTTCATCTAATCCGCTTTGCGTTGCCGAACTAAGAATTTCGTCTTCGCTTTGGAAAATACCATCGATTACATAGCCATAAAATTGTCCAACCGGATTGCCAACTGAAGTTTGCGTTACAGTTTGGTTGAATTGAATAATCTGAGTGATAGTTGCGTTTTCATCCGAAAGTTTGGTCAACTCGTTTTTGTATTTCGAAACCACAAAATCGGTAGTCCAGCGCAACCCGTTTTTCTTGTTAATGTTTACGGTGTTTAAAGTTAAATCAATCCCTTTGTTGGTCATCTCCCCAAGGTTCACGTACGGAGCAGAAAAGGCTTCGCGTCCGTAGTACCAAGCCATTGGCAACTGGTAAAGGAAGTCTTTCGATTTTTTTACGTAGAAATCGGCATCCAAACGAATACGGTTGTCAATGAAACCAAGCTCAACACCAATGTTGGTCGAAATTGTGGTTTCCCATTTTACATCGGGGTTGGCAATGTTACCTGGAATAAACGCCGGTCCGTAAGCCGAAGTTACCGTGTTTAATGCCTGGCCGTAAGCGTAAGCGCCAATGTTTTGGTTACCAACCTCACCATAACCGGCACGGAATTTAACCCAGTCGACTGTTCCTTCCAGGCCTTCCATAAACGATTCCTCGCTCATTACCCAACCAGCCGAGAACGATGGGAAATAACCCCATTTGTTGTTTGGCCCGAAGTTCGACGAAGCGTCGGCACGGAAAGTAGCCGTTAGTAAATAACGATTTTTTAGACTGTAATTGGCACGTGCAAAAGCCGATTGCATAGCCCACTGGTTCTGGTAGCTGGTTGCTCCGGCAGTTTCCGAATCGCCAATTGCCAATGCAGTTAGCTCATTCATTACAAATCCGCCGCGGCTGGCTTGCAGTTGCTCCCAGGTTGAGTGCTGTGCTTCGTGACCCGCCATAACTGTTAGCGAATTTTCGCCAAAGTCTTTCGAGTAGGTCAGGTAGTTTTTCATAATCCAGTAGAAACTGTGCGTGTTGTATTTAAACGAAGTTCCAAGGTCGTTCACCTGGTCGCCAATTTCGTAGCTTGGGTTAAACGACGACATTTTATTGAAGTTGAAATCATAACCCAGTTCACTGCGTAATTTCAGGCTTTTCAGAAAATCAATTTCGGTATAAAGCGTGCCCAAAATTTTATTGCGTTCCAGTTTGGAAGAACGAATTGTTGACCATGCCACAGGATTGTAACCTCCTCCGGAACCCAAACCATCTTCAGAACTTGGTCCTCCCCAACTGCCATCAGAATAATACACTGGCACTTCAGGTGATTGACGCAGGGCACCCATAATTACACCATCTTCCGAGTCGTTATAAGCAATGTGTTCTTTTCCATTACTCGCCGTTAAAGCATTTCCAACTTTTAGCCAGTCATTAACTTTGTGCTCTATGTTCAGGCGAAGCGAAAAACGTTCGTAATGGGTGTTAATTAAGATACCTTCCTGGTTAAAATAGTTGAACGAAGTATAAACTCTTGTTTTTTCATTTCCACCTGATACAGAAAGTTGGTGATTGGTAATTGGCGCAACGCGAAATATTTCGTCCTGCCAATCGGTACCTGGTCCCAGCAGTTCAGGGCGCAGGAAAGAATCTTTAGGGTCTTGTCCGTTTTGTACACGAATTTCATTCAAATATTGAGCATATTCGGGTAAGTCCATTACATCCAGGTGTTTGGTAACTTCCTGAATTCCGTAGTAACCATCATACGAAACTTTCGATTGTCCTTTTTCTCCGCTTTTGGTAGTTATAAGAATTACACCATTTGATGCGCGAGAGCCATAAATAGCTGTCGCCGATGCATCTTTAAGCACTTCAATAGAAATAATATCGCTGGGGTTAATAGTTGAAAGTGCACTAACTTTTGTTTGACCACTTTCGCCACCCATTGTTCCAAAATGAAAACTGTCGTTGTTTGAGTTACCATCCAAGGGCACACCATCGACAACATAAAGCGGTTCGTTACTACCTGTTAACGAAGTAATACCACGTACACGTACCGAAATACCACCACCAGGTGCACCCGAGTTTTGCGAAATAGTAACACCAGCAACTTTTCCCTGTAAAGCCTGGTCAACCGAAACGAAAGGCTTCTCGGTAAGTTCTTCAGCTTTAACCGAACTTACGGCACCAGTTAAATCGCGTGCTTTGGTAGCACCGTAACCTACCACAACAACTTCATCCAGTCGCTGAAAATCTTCACTCAAACTAACATTAATGGAAGTTTGATTGTTAACCGCAATAGTTTGTGTTTCGTAGCCAATAAAACTGAATTGAAGTTCAGCATCTCCCGGAGCGTTTAAGGTGTAGTTTCCGTCAAAATCGGTAGTGGTTCCGTTAGTGGTTCCAACAACAACTACTGTTACGCCTAGTAATGGTTCATCTCCTCCGGTTACAGTACCCGTAACTTTTATGTTTTGGGCAAAACTTGTAACATGGAACATCAAAAACAAAAGAAAGGCGAGGCTCCACTTTTGTTTTGCAGAATAGATAATTCTCATAGTTTTAATTCATTAAATAGTTAGGTTAAAATAATAGTTTGATTAAAAATCACGCTCATTTTTTTATTTTTCTTTTTTGCGAAGCTTTTAAGCCCCGCTTTGAAGAAAAACTGTGAGTTCAAAATTATTTTTATGAGAGATACTTAGTATGCATTGTAGTTACTGGCATTTGCATGTGGGTTACAATACTTTTCTATACGTTACAAAGTGTTTTCTGTTGGTTACAAATGCGAAAAATCATGCTGTTTTTATGGTTGAATTTTGTTTTGAATGATTTTTTTTACCTTTAGTTTTACCAAGAAGAATGAGTATGACGAAGAGGGTATTTTTTATGGGGGTAATTCTTTTAATCCAATATCTTGGAATTGCCCAAAATAAATTCCTGTTCGATTATAACGATGGTTTGTCGAATAGCCTGATAAACCAAATAGCACAAGACCAAAACGGGTTTATCTGGGTGGCTACCGAAGATGGCTTAAACCGTTTTGATGGGATTAACTTTCTGAATTTTGCAGAAGATAAAACCTCCGATTTTTCATTAAATAACAACTTTGTTACTTCGCTGGTGGAAGACCACAACCGAAAGCTTTGGGTAGGACAGGTTGACGGGCTTCAGTATTACAATCCCGAAACCGAAAGTTTTTTTGATATAAATATTGAGGCTACCGATTCTCGGGTACACCATTTTATTAGTTCGATGCTGGTGGCAAAAAATGGTGATGTTTGGATTACTACTTCGGGTTACGGCTTAATGTTTATCGATGGAAAAACAGGCCAAAGCAAATACCTGACGCAACTTAGCGAAAAACTTTGCAGTAAAAACCTGCGCTGTATTTTCGAAGACAGCGCAGGTCTGTTTTGGATTGGTTCGGATAATCGCGGATTAAATTCGTACGACCCAAAAACAGAAAAAGTAGAAAGCTACCACAAAAGTGCATTGGCTGGTAAAAAACTGGCAAGCAATAATATTGCGTGTATTACCGAGGGCGAGTACGGTCATATTTATTTGGGGAGCCTAAACGGTGGCTTAACTCATATCAACAAACACAACGGTAAAATTGAAACCATTCAGCATAACAGGCAAAAGTCTTCGAACTTACCTGTAAAAACCTTATTGTTCGACTCAAAAAAACGTTTGTGGGTAGGAACCGATGGCTTTGGTTTAAAGCTTTTAAACAAGGAAAACAATGAATTGGAGACTTATATACCTGATGAGGCTCCCTTTGATTTTTCCAATGCCAAAGTACATACGCTTATTGAAGATAATGCAGAAAATATTTGGGCAGGTATTTATCAGAAAGGATTGTTCTTGCTTCCTGAAAAAAATAAAATTTTTAATCATATTGGTTACAGTGCTTTTGGCGAAAACAGTATTGGCTCAAATAGTGTTACTTCAATTCAGGGTACTGCCAATACTTTGTGGTTAGGAACCGATGGCGATGGAATTTACAAAATTGACCGATTAACAAATAAGGTTGAACACATAGTGTTACGCAATGTGCAAGGCGAAAAGGAAGGTAATAATATTATTTCATTACACAATACTTCTGATTACCTATGGGTAGGTACTTACTTGAATGGTTTAATCCAATACAATAAAAAAACTGGTAATACGCGGGCGTTTAAATACAATCCGACCGATGAATATAGTCTGGTAAACGATAAAGTTGTGACAATTGCTGAAGATGCTAATGGTACAATTTGGCTGGGCACACTTGGTGGCGGCATATGCTGTTACGATGCTACGACAGATAGATTTTACTCAGGATTTAAAGAGTTGGGAAAGGAAAACAATACGATTCCGCAATGGATAAACCATATTTTTATCGACGAAAAAGGAAGTTTCTGGTTGGGAACCTATGTCGGGTTATTTATGGTTAACCCTAAAGAAAAGCAGGTGGTACAATTCTCTGAAACAGACAATACCCTTATAAATAATACCGTATTTAGTACTCAAGCCGATAGGAGTGGGAATATTTGGGTGGGTACATATGGTGGACTGGTAAAGATTCAGCCAGAATCATTTGAAACAAAAAGTTACAGTACCCTTGATGGTTTATGTAACAATGTAATTTGTGGAATTGAAGAAGATGAGTTTGGGCAAATATGGATAAGTACACACAATGGTTTATCTCGTCTAAATCCTGTTACTGAAGAGTTCACCAATTTTTATGCATCAGATGGTGTGCAGGCAAATGAATTTGCCCGCAATTCAAGTTATCACTCGTCAACACGTGAATTATTTTTTGGAGGTATAAATGGAATAACAGAAATTCAGCGTGATTACGCCAAATATAGCAGGCAAATTCGAGATGTAATGCTTACCGATTTTATGCTGTTTAATAAACCTGTAAAAATTGGTGAGAAATCAGGAAGGAAAGTAATTCTGAATAAATCAATTGTTAATGCAGACACTGTAAAATTAAAGGAAACTGATAATTTCTTTTCAATTGGTTTTACCTCGGTTGAACTGGCTGTTCAGTCGCGCATATCGTACGAGTATAAAATGGATGGGTTTGATGCCGATTGGATATCAACCAACTCCAGGACCAGACGAGCAACTTATACCAACTTATCACATGGTCGTTATGTTTTTAGAGTACGGGGAGTTGATAAATCCCAACGTTCTTCAGAAAGAGTATTACACATTATAATTTATTCCCCCTGGTACAAAACAGTTTGGGCAAAGTTTCTGTGGATAATCCTTTCACTTGTGATTTTGATTGGACTTGTATTGCTGGCAAAAGAAACAATACAACGTAGGCATTTAGAGAAGATGAACGAAATGAAAATGCAGTTTTTCATCAACATCTCGCACGAACTAAAAACACCACTTAGCCTTATTTTGGATCCCATTGAGAAACTAATGGCTCAAAATAAAAATAAAGACAACCATTTTTATGAAATAATACACCAGAATGCCAGTCGTATATTCCGTTTAGTAAACCAACTAATGGATGTTCGCAAAATTGATAAAGGAATTTTATTGGTTAAATTTCAGGAAACCAACTTATTTAATTTTGTAACAGAAGTTGCTTCATCTTACGAAATTCTTGCGGATTCAAAAAGTATTGATTTCAGCATTAAAAGTGAAGATGAAGGGCTGCTGGTGTGGATTGATCCATTAAACTTTGAAAAAATAATCAGCAATTTACTGTCAAATGCTTTTAAGTTCACTCCTTCGGGAGGTGAGGTTAAAATCCGAATTTCAAAAGTAAAGAACAGAGTTAGCATTACGATGCAGGATTCTGGACCTGGCATTAAGAAAAGTGAGATGGAACGTATTTTCAACCGCTTCCACCAAGTTAAAGAGGCAAACCATCCGGGAGGTACAGGAATTGGATTGCATCTTTCGAGACAGTTAGCTGAAATTCATAAAGGAACATTAAATGTTTTGAATAGATCTGAAGGACAGGGGAGTATTTTTGTGCTCGAAATACCATTGGGAAATGAGCATCTACCACAAAAGGATTTGGTCGTTAAAGAAAATATTATTCCTACACCTTCCAGAAAGTTCGTTCCCCAGTATTTGCAAAACGATGAAGAGAATGACCAGAAAGCTTCAACTAAACCAAAAACCAACTACAAAGTTATGGTTGTTGAAGACGAAAATAAAATTCGTGATTATTTGGCTGGTGAACTTGCTGCACTGTATGCTGTGGTTACATGTGAGAATGGCAAAACCGCCTTTGAGCGCTTGGATGATGAGAAGCCCGATTTAATTATTAGTGATATTATGATGCCGGAAATGGATGGTATCTCGTTATGTAAAAAAATTAAAAATAACATTAAATATAGTCACATTCCGGTAATACTTCTTTCGGCTCTTTCGAGTGATGAGAAAAAAGTGGAAGGTATTGAAACAGGTGCCGATATGTACCTAACAAAACCTTTTAACAGCGAATTTTTAAAAACCACCGTTGCAAGTATTCTTGAAAACCGATACAAACTTTTTGAGCAAATCAGAAAAGAAAAAGGGTATTACGACATTGAAAACATTAAAATGGATTCGCACGACGAAATTTTGATGCAAAAAGTAATGACTATTGTTAAAGACAATATTGCAGATGGTAACCTAAACGTAGAAATGCTCGCTGATGGTGTTGGCATTAGCCGAGTGCACATGCATCGGAAATTAAAAGAAATTACCAACCAATCGGCACGCGATTTTATAAAAGATATTCGCATGAAACAGGCATCGTACCTGCTTGCCAATAAACAGGTAAATGTTAGCGAAGTAGCTTATGCGATAGGCTACTCCAACTTGTCGCATTTTTCGAATACCTTTAAAAGTTACTATGGCGTTTCACCTAAGGAGTATGTGGCACGGCAGATAGGGTAATTTTTAAAATATTAAGAAACTGATTTTATGGAAAATAACGATTAGTCTCTTATCCCGAACTCACGTTATGTTATTGTAATATTTATAAAAAAAGGGAGTTAAAAAACTCCCCTTTATTCTTATTGATTTAGTTCTTCTAATTTTTTCATTACAGCATCATACTTATCCATTTCTTTCAAACGGTAGTATAAGGTCTTTAAAGCTTCCAGTGAGAATGTGTCATCTGGGTTAATTTCTGAAGCTCTCTCCATGTAAGGAACAGCTTTTTTGAATTCTACATCAGCTTTAGCTATTTCCTCATCATACACTTTGGGTTTATTTGTTGGAACCGCATTCGCAACTTCAACCTGTTTAACACCTAGATTATAATAAATAGTTCCTAAGTTATAGTATGCGTCAAAGTAATCATCTTTAAGATCAATTGCTTTGCTATAGCATACTAATGCTTTATCTAGTTCTCCTAACCTGTCAAACAACGATCCTTGAGCAAAATGGAATGTAGCATTTTCTGGATCTTGCTCGATAGCTAGTTCCAAATATTTCATTGCATCTTGTGGATTACTATTTAGGTAGACATTAATAAGTTGAACCATTAAGTTACTTCCATCAGGATAAACTTTTAAACCATCTTGAAGTGTTTGAATAGAGTTTACTGTATCGCCTTTTAATTTATAACTTTCAGAAATTAATTCGTATGTGCGTGCACCATTGTATCCATATTTAGCAGCTTCTGAATAGTATTTGATCGCGTCATCATACTTTTGAGCATTATATGCTGCTAAACCAGCATTGTATATAATAACCGTATCAACAGTGGCTTCAGCACCTTCCTCAATCATCAATGGCATTTCTTGAATTTCAAGGATATTTTTAAATGACTCAAGTGCGAGATTGTAGTCGTCAACATTAAACGCTTTTACAGCTTGATCTGTAAAATCAGTTGTAAGAAGTGTCAAGCTAATTTTGATAGCTGCTTCATTTCTTTTCTTTTCATCTAATTCAAGGGCTTTTTTGTAAGATTCAAAAGCTGTTTCAAGCGGTGATCCAGCCAGTTTCTTTACGTTCTCATCTGTTGATTGGTAAATAGCCTGGTAAATTTGTCCGCGAACTTCCCATGTTTTTGGCCATGGAATTGATTTTTCAGATTTTGGGTTTTCAGCATCTACAGCTGTTTCTATAGCCTCAAAAGCTTCTTTAATTTTCCCTTGATCTTTAAATGATTGAGCACTAATTACTTTACCCTTTTGAGCAAAGGCAGCAGAAACGCATATAATTAGTGCCAGTAATAATAAGGTTCTCTTCATCATCATTGTTAATTTAAGATTTTTTACAAAAATAATTTTTTTGGTCTCCACTCCAAATAATATATGTGAAGCATTTGTTATTCATTATCAATATCTTCACTTAGCTCGGCATCCTCAACCTGATCTCCATTCTCAAAGGACACCCTGGCAACTGATGCTATTTTATCATCGTCCTTCAGGTTAATAAGTTTTACGCCTTGTGCAGCACGCCCCATTACCCGAATGTCTGAAATAGGCAAACGTATGGTAAGTCCATTCTGCGTAATGATCATTAAGTCATTTGCATCAACAACACTCTTAATGGCAATCAAATTACCGGTTTTTTCAGTGATGTTGATGGTTTTTACACCTTTACCACCCCTGTTGGTCATTCGGTAATCTTCAACATCAGAACGTTTCCCATAACCATTTTCAGAAACAACAAGAACGTTTTCGTCTTCATTTTTTACACATATCATGCCAACTACCTCATCTTGCTCATTTCCAAGGGTTATACCACGCACCCCAGAAGCTGTTCTTCCGATTGCACGAACATTACTTTCGTTAAAACGGATTGCTTTCCCAGACTTGACAGCAATTAAAATATCTTGTGTGCCATCCGTTAACCTTGCTTCAAGAAGTTGATCCCCTTCCCTGATGGTGATTGCATTTACCCCATTTTGGCGAGGGCGGGAATATGCTTCGAGTGAAGTTTTCTTTATAACTCCTTTCTTTGTACAAAGAATAATGAAGTTATTATTTATATAATCGGCATCATCCAATCGTTTTACTTTATTGTATGCCAGCACTTTATCATCCTGCTCAATGTTCAATAAATTCTGAATCGCACGGCCTTTTGAAGTTCGGCTACCTTCTGGAATTTGATAAACTTTAAGCCAGAAACATTTACCTTTTTCAGTAAACAGCAATAAGGTATTGTGCATTGTTGCAATGAACAAGTGCTCCAGGAAGTCTTCATCCCTGGTTGTTCCACCTTTGGAGCCAACACCTCCCCTTCCCTGGGTTTTAAATTCTGTAAGCGGTGTGCGTTTTATATAACCCATATGGGAAATGGTGATCACCATCTCTTCATCAGCGTAAAAATCTTCAGGGTTGAATTCTTCAGCATTTGGAACGATTTCAGTTTTACGCTCATCACCAAATTTAGCTTTAACCTCAAGTAATTCTTCTTTAATGATGTCCATTCTCATTTCCTCGCTGGCCAGAATTGCTTTGCACTTATCGATGAATTGTTTGATTTCTTCGTACTCTGCCCTCAGCTTATCTTGCTCCAAACCAGTTAATTGTCGCAATCTCATTTCGACAATAGCCCTTGCCTGAATTTCAGTGAGTTCGAATCGCTCAATAAGTTTCTCACGAGCTTCATCGGGTGTTTTCGAACCACGAATGATTGCAATCACTTCATCAATGTTATCACTGGCAATAATCAGTCCTTCAAGGATATGCGCTCTTTTTTCAGCTTGTTCCAGTTCATATTGGGTACGACGTACAACCACATCGTGTCTATGGTCAACAAAGTACCTGATCTGATCTTTCAGGTTAAGAAGCTTTGGCCTTCCTTTTACCAGGGCAATGCTGTTAACACTGAAGCTGGTTTGCAGCTGAGTGAATTTGTATAATTTATTTAGTACAACATTCGATATCTCATCTTTTTTGATATCAATAACAATGCGCATTCCTTCCCTATCGGACTCATCGTTAACGTTCGAAATCCCTTCAATTCTCTTCTCATTAACAAGCTCTGCAATCTTTATAATCAATTCGGCCTTGTTAACCAGGTAAGGGATTTCAGTAACGATAATTTTTTCGCGACCTGTGCTGGTTGTTTCAACATGGGCTTTCCCACGTAAAACAACTCTACCGCGACCTGTCTCGTAAGCCTCTTCTACTCCTTTGTATCCGTAAATAATACCACCGGTTGGAAAATCAGGTGCTTTAATGATAGGAATCAATTCACTTACTTCAACATCACGGTTATCAATATAAGTAATAGTTGCATCAATTGTATCAGTTAAGTTGTGTGGTGGCATATTGGTAGCCATACCAACTGCAATACCTGATGCCCCATTCACCAATAAGTTAGGGATACGGGTTGGTAATACAGCAGGCTCGCTTAACGATTCATCAAAGTTTGGTTGAAAATCAACTGTATTTTTGTCAAGATCAGTCAGGGTTTCCTCTGCAATTTTAGCCAGCCTTGCCTCAGTATAACGCATTGCTGCAGGACTGTCACCATCTATAGAACCGTAGTTTCCCTGCCCATCAATTAATGGATAGCGAAGAGACCAGTCCTGCGCCATTCTTACCATTGTAAAGTACACCGATGAATCACCGTGCGGGTGATACTTACCCAGCACCTCACCTACTATCCTTGCAGATTTCTTATATGATCTGTTAGAAAAAACCCCTAACTCATTCATTCCAAACAATACACGGCGGTGAACAGGCTTAAACCCATCACGCACATCTGGTAGAGCTCTGGAAACAATTACCGACATCGAATAATCGATGTAGGCCGACTTCATTTGCTCTTCAATATTTATCTTTATAATTTTTTCGCCTTCAGACATTTAATCCTCCTTTTATAGCTTTTTTTACATTCAAAAAAATTGACTTACAAAAATAAAAAAATACTTATTAAACCTGTCATTTTAGGGTGTTTTTAATGACTCAAAAAAGACAAGATTTTAACAATACAATGTTCAAAAAATCAGCATTTTAAAGAAAACCGTAAACAAATAATATGTAATTTTATTTTTGAAAGGCTATTTTCGTGTGGATTTTGACAGATCAACATTTCGGAATAGTTTTTGTTATTTTTTAAAACTTTAACTTACAAAGCATAACAATATGGATTCTCAATTTTCACCAAGGATAAAAGATGTTCTTACTTACAGTCGGGAGGAAGCTATTCGATTGGGGAATGAACAGATTGGCCCTGAACATATATTTTTGGGGATTTTGAGAGATGGAGAAGGCATTGCTATTGACATTTTGACCAATCTTGGTGTAAACTTGTCAGAGATCAAAGAGACAATTGAAGTGACTCTTAGAACTGAAACTGAAATTGATCCACAAGCTTCTATACAACTCTTAAAATCAGCCGAAAAAGCATTAAAACTGGTATATCTTGAAGCCAGGGCTTTTAACAGTTCAACAATCAATACAGGACATTTACTATTAGCTATTCTAAAAGATAAAGACAGCCAAATAGCAAGTATGCTAAATGAATTTCATATAAATTATTACATTTTGAAATCACGGCTTGAGGATTACAAACAACCTGAAGGCCGGTCTGATTTCGGCGATGAAGATGATGATCAGGATGATGCTTTCGCAAAGCCACCTTCTTCTGGATCTTCTTCTTCTAAAAAAACGAATAATCCTAAATCTGAAACACCAGTTTTAGACAACTTTGGTATTGACATTACCAGAGCTGCAGAAGATAACAATCTGGACCCAATTGTTGGCAGGGAAAGAGAAATTGAGCGTTTGGCACAGATTCTTTCAAGAAGAAAGAAAAACAATCCTATTTTAATTGGAGAGCCTGGCGTTGGAAAATCAGCTATTGCAGAAGGGCTGGCAATTCGAATTGTTCAAAAGAAGGTGTCAAGGGTTTTGTTTGACAAAAGGGTTGTAAGCCTTGATATTGCTTCAATAGTAGCAGGAACAAAATATCGCGGGCAGTTTGAAGAAAGGATGAAGGCCATTTTAAACGAGCTGGCCAAAGTAAACAACGTAATTCTGTTTATTGATGAAATTCACACGATAGTTGGAGCTGGTGGTGCTACCGGCTCACTGGATGCAGCAAATATGCTTAAGCCTGCTTTGGCAAGAGGTGAAATTCAATGCATTGGTGCTACAACCCTTGATGAATATCGCCAACAAATAGAGAAAGATGGTGCCCTGGAAAGGCGCTTCCAAAAGGTGATGGTTGAACCAACATCGATGGATGAAACAGAAGAGATCCTTCATAATATAAAAGAAAGATACGAAGAACATCATAACGTAAACTACACTGATGAAGCTATAAAGTCTTGTGTTACTTTAACTTCAAGATATATTACCGACAGATATCTTCCAGACAAAGCAATTGATGCGTTAGATGAAGCTGGTTCACGCGTTCATATTTCAAACATCAATGTTCCAGATCGCATTGTGAAGCTGGAAGAGAAAATTGAGACGACCAGGGAAGAAAAAATAAAGGCCGTAAAAAGCCAGAATTTTGAAGTAGCTGCAAGTTACCGTGACAAAGAGAAAAATCTTCTTCAACTGCTTGATGATGAAAAAGAAGCCTGGGAAAAGGAATTGGTCAATCATCGTGAGATTGTTTCCGAAGAGAAGGTAGCTGAAGTTGTTGCAATGATGTCTGGTGTTCCTGTTCAGCGGATTGCCCAGGCAGAAGGAAAACGACTGATGAATATGGGAGTAGAATTAAAAGGTAGTGTTGTAGGACAGGATGATGCGATCGCAAAAATCGTAAAAGCCATTCAACGCAACCGCGCTGGATTAAAAGATCCGAATAAGCCTATTGGTTCTTTCGTATTCTTAGGACCTACTGGTGTTGGTAAAACCCAGCTTGCCAAAGTGCTTGCCAAATACTTATTCGACAGCATTGATTCGCTTATTCGTATTGACATGAGTGAATACATGGAGAAATTCTCTGTTTCCAGATTGGTAGGCGCCCCTCCAGGATACGTTGGATATGAAGAAGGAGGACAGCTTACAGAGAAAGTTCGTCGCAAGCCCTATTCGGTTGTATTACTTGATGAGATTGAAAAAGCTCATCCCGATGTATTTCACTTATTGCTTCAAGTTTTGGATGAAGGTCGTTTGACCGATAGCCTTGGTCGCAGTGTTGATTTTAAGAATACGATTATCATTATGACATCAAACATCGGTTCCAGACAACTTAAAGACTTTGGTCGCGGTGTTGGTTTTTCAACCCCTAAAACGGCTGACGAAGAAAGTGAACATGCAAAATATATTGTGCAAAAAGCTTTAAAACGTGCTTTTGCCCCTGAATTCCTGAATCGTATTGATGATGTGATCATGTTCAATACATTATCGAAAGAAGATATCTTTAAAATTATTGATATTGAATTAAAAGGGTTGTATGACCGTGTAGGATCATTGGATTACAAGTTGAAAATATCCAGGGCCGCAAAAGACTACATTGCCGAAAAAGGGTATGATTCTCAATATGGTGCAAGACCATTAAAGCGTGCTATTCAGAAGTACCTTGAAGATGAAATGGCAGAAGTAATCATAAAAGCATCATTGTCTGAAGGAGATACGATATCTGTAGGTTTCGACAAGAAAACTGAGAAAATAAAGATTAAAATACTGTCAACTAAAAAAGCAACATAAAAAGAAACCGGCTAATTGCCGGTTTCTTTTTTTATATACTTTACTGCCATAATACTTATATCGTCAGCTTGTTTTGTATCGCCTTTAAAAACTTTCAGGCTGTTATTTAAACGTTTAACAATTTCTTTTGGACGCAATTCCACCAGGTAGTTCATGTTTTCTACCAGCCTGTCATTTCCGTATATCCGGTCTTCCGAGTCTTTACTGTCTATTACGCCATCAGTATATAAAACAAGAGTATCACCTGTTTTCAACTTAAGCGTACTGTCCCCGTAACCCTTGTCTCCATAGAGGCCAACAGGCAACCCGTGTGTAGATTGAAGCATTTTAACGACAGATTCATCACGAATTAAAAATGGATAATTATGACCTGCATTACAGTATAATAATTTACCGTTTCTAATATCAATAATCCCAATGAATAGGGTCAAAAAATGCTGACTGAAATTTTGTTTGTACAGTTCTTGATTTACTGCTTTTATAATTCGACTGGGTGTTACATACGTGGCTTTATTTTTTATTAGAGTGTGTGCTACAGCCATAAATAAAGCAGCAGGAATACCTTTCCCTGAAACATCCCCCATCGAAAACAACAGATGATTTTCATCGATAAAAAAGTAGTCATACAGGTCTCCACCTATACTTTCTGCAGGATGCAATTCGGCATACAATTCAATATATTTGTCTTTCGAGAACTTAGGATCAGAAGCAGGTATTATTGATGTTTGAATTTCTTTGGCCGCTTTTAAATCACGGTCATATTTCTTTTTGACAGAAATGTTTTTGTTTTGTTCTTTTAGGTAATCTTCATATTGTTGTTGAAAACCTTTGAAGCTATCATTTAATAAATCAATTTCGTTCTTCCGGTTTCGCTTGCTACGATCTAAAAAACTTAATTTTTGGAATGAACTAATTAATTTCATGAGTGGCGAAAGCATTTTCCGAAATAGAAGAAGGACAATTGCTAACACCGCTAAAATACCTACAGCGGAAACTATAATAATCTTCCTGAAAATCAAGCCAAGATCATTAAACATTTCTTTTGAGGGAACAACATTTATCACCAACCAATTGGTATGCGGAATGGGCGCAACAAAAAACCATGCTTTTTCAAAATCTAACAGTTCCGGATAAGCAAAGCCTGTTACCGTACCGTTCTTTTCTAATTCTTGAATATATAAATCGAAACCATCTTTGAATATTTTTTCAGATGGATTGAAAATATTCCTGGCCATTATCCACTCCTTTACAGGGTGTGTGATGTATTCCCCAGTTTCAGAAACAACAAAAGAAAATCCATTTTCACCAACCTTAATATTGGAAACTACCTGATCAAGAAAATTCAAGCTTAGCTCACATGACACAAACCCGAGTTTATTACCTGCCGGATCATAAATTGCTTTAAAATAAGCAATTAACAACATGCTATCCTGTCCATAGTATGGCTGTGACCAAATCCCTTCATTGCTTAAGGTGCCAATAATCTCTCGAAAGTCACTATCACTTGCAAATCTGTCCCCTTCAGAAAGCTCAACCTTATTTTCTGATCGTATTGCGTAAAGATTTAACCGATCATTCTTTTTATTTAAACTAAAATCGACATAGATCGAGTGAATAACCGGGTTGTTTATCAACACGCCCTCCAATAAAATATCGACATCTCCTTTAGAAGAATAATAAGGTGTTTGCATGGACACATTCATTGAAATCTCCTGTGTTGCAACCACATGTCTGGCTACATTGCGAATTAGTTGTCCCGACTGGTAAACTGCAGCTTGTTCAATATGCTGCATGAGTATCTTTTTACTAAAATCATAGTTCAAATATACTATCACACTGATGATCAAACTAACGGCAATAATTAGGTAGAGGCTTAATCGAAAGGCAATGCTGCGTTTTTCCATTTAAATAAGGTCAACAATATTTTTATACAAGTTATGAAACGCTGCTGATATATCATAATCATCTTCAACAATCAGAAGTTCTAAGAATTGAAATGAAAATGTTTTTTAGATCAAGCTGCTTCCAAGTCGTAGAATTAATATAAAAAAACCGTCCTACTTGATGAAGAACGGTTTTTAAAATATATCTTAAAATGATTATGTATTCATTGCACCACAAACATTGATCACTTGTCCGCTAACATAACTCGACAAGTCAGAAGCAAGGAACAACGCAGTCTTCGCAACTTCTTCCGGTGTTCCGCCACGTTTCATTGGGATGTTTGCTTCCCATGCCTTACGTGCTTCTTCAGGAATAGCATGTGTCATTTCGGTAATGATAAAACCTGGAGCAATGGCATTACTTCGAATACCTCTCGAACCAAGTTCTTTCGCCACCGATTTGGTAAATCCAAGAATCCCAGCTTTAGATGCAGAGTAATTTGATTGACCAGCGTTACCACTAACACCTACTACAGAACTAAGGTTGATAATTGAACCTGAACGTTGTTTCAGCATAGTACGCTGTGCTGCTTTTGTGAAGTTAAAAACTGATTTTAGGTTCACATTAATCACTGCATCCCACTGATCTTCAGTCATACGCATAAGCAATGTATCCTTTGTGATACCAGCGTTATTCACCAAAGCGTCAATGCTACCAAATTCTTTTGCAATTTCAGTAACTACTTTGTCAGTTTCTTCGAAGTTGGCTGCGTTAGAAGCATAACCTTTAGCTTTCACACCAAGGGCATTTAATTCTGCTTCAGTGGCTTTCATATTTTCATCTTCAAATAAATCCGTGAAAGCGATGTTGCAACCTTCTTCAGCAAATTTTAAGGCAATGGCTTTTCCAATACCGCGAGAAGCTCCGGTAACTATAGCCGTTTTTCCTTCTAATAGTTTCATATAATTAGTTTTGAATTTTAACTATTGTGACGCAAATATACTTTTTCTTCTCATTTATAAAAAAATCAACTAATTTTTGGAGAGGTAAAACAGGCTAAATTTCTTATATTTTCATTGATGTAAATTTAGATATTTAAAGACTTGATGCCGAATTAATAATATATCTTTGGCGTTTTTATATTTTAATGATAGTTAAATATTACATACCATTTGCTCGCTACAGAAAAATAGCCAGGATTTACTGCAAACTAGTACGTTCTATTTACAAGCCATTTTCAAAGCGAAAGTATTTGAAAGATTTATCAGCAAAGGATCTAATTTTCAATGACATCCCTGTCGTTATTAATAACTTTAATCGTGTTGATTGCTTAACAAAGTTAATTAGCTGGTTTGAGGATGCTGGCATGAAAAATATTTATATAATTGACAATGCCTCATCATACCCCAAGCTTTTGGAGTATTATGAGAACTGCAGGCATACTGTCATCAAATTATCTGCTAATATAGGCTACAAATCTATTTGGGATACGAATATTCATTTGTGGTTTAAAGATTTACCTTACATATATACCGATCCTGATATTATTCCCATTGAAGATTGCCCCAAAGATTGTGTAAAACATTTTCTTGATTTGCTAGACAAATATCCTGATTTTAGCAAGGTTGGATTTGGATTAAAAATTGATGACATTCCAGATTATTATGAAAAGAAACAAGAGGTCATAGATTGGGAAAGCAAATTCTGGGAATATAAGGTTTCTGAAAACGTATATAAAGCAGACATAGATACAACATTTGCACTATACAGGCCTAATACTATTGGTCAACAGTGGGGAAAAACATTGAGAACAAGTGGTATTTATATGGCTCGGCATTTGCCTTGGTATGAAAAACCCGATGTGATATCAGAAGAAGAACTTTTCTATAGAAACGCAACCATAGGAAGTTCTTGGTACTCTAATCACAAAGAAGCAAAATTGGAGAAAATATAACACTTAGAGAATGGTTAAACCAATTACTAAAATATATTCTTTTCATTATAAGCCTGACTCAAAAGCAATTGAGAAGCCTCAATATATAAATATTTGGGCTGGAAAAAACAATTCTGAATACGACAATGAGTTTATTGGAGATGATACCGGTGAAAATATTTCTTCAAAAAATAAATACTACAGTGAATTGTCGGGGCTTTACTGGATTTGGAAAAACACATCTCAAGATATCGTAGGTAGTTGTCATTACAGACGCTTTTTTACAACAAAAAAAGAGCCGTTGATTAACCGCGCCAGAAGGATGCTTTACTATCCTATTGGAATATGGGGAAAAAGGCATGGATTAATCTATACGAAAAATTACAAAAAATGGATTCCCTATGTTTTAACAACAAAAGAAGCTGAAGAATTATTAAAGAAGTATGACGCTATTCTTCCAGTTAGAAGAATCTTGAAATATGATATTGAAACCCATTACTGCCGTTATCATGAGATAGATGACTTAAATCGTATAAAAAGCATATTGAAGTCTTCTTATCCTGATTATCTTAACTCTTTTGATGATGTCCTAAAAAGTAATAGACTTTTTGCGAACAACATGTTTATTTTAAGAGAAGATTTGTTTAAAGAATTAATGTCTTGGTTGTTTGATATTCTATTCACATTTGAGAAACAGGTAGATATTAACGAATACAATGGATATCAACAACGAATTTTTGGCTTCTTGTCAGAAAGGCTTATAACCTTATGGATTGCACATAACAATATAAAATACAAAGAATTACCATTGATTTACTTTAAAAAGCTGAAACAGTATAAATAATGCTCGATCAATCAACAATTTGTGCCATTGCAACTGCCTCAGGGATGGGTGCCATAGCCACAATTCGCCTTTCGGGAGAAAAAGCGATTCAAATAGCTGACGTAGTTTTCCAGTCAAAAAAGAAGGATAAAAAGCTGGTGATGGCAAAGGCAAACACTATACATTTTGGAGAAATAATGGATGGTAATGAAGTGGTTGATGAAGTTCTGGTGAGTGTTTACAAAGCCCCCCACTCTTTTACTGGCGAGGATAGTATTGAAATTGGCTGCCATGGTGCAGTTTTTATTCAGCAAAGAATATTGGAACTTTTACTAAAAAATGGCGCCAGAATGGCCAAGCCTGGCGAGTTCACCCAGAGAGCTTTTTTAAATGGTAAAATGGATTTATCGCAAGCTGAGGCTGTGGCCGACCTGATTGCTTCAACTAATGCATCAGCGCATAAACTAGCGCTTTCACAAATGCGTGGCGGATTTTCTAAAGAAATTAGCAAGCTTCGTGAGCAACTACTCCATTTTATTGCATTGGTTGAATTAGAGCTTGATTTTAGCGAAGAAGATGTAGAATTTGCTGATCGTGTTGAGCTGGTAAAATTGACCAATGCTATCGAACAATTGATAGGAAAACTAGCCAATTCTTTCCAATTAGGAAACGCAATTAAGAATGGAATTCCCGTCTCCATTGTAGGGGAAACCAATGTTGGAAAATCAACCCTACTCAATGCCCTACTGAATGAAGAAAAGGCCATTGTTTCTGATATTCATGGTACTACCCGCGACGTGATAGAAGACGTGATTAACATTGAAGGTACTGCGTTCCGATTTTTTGACACAGCAGGTATTCGTGACACAACAGATGAAATTGAGACCATTGGTATTGAACGCACTTATAGCAAGTTGGAGCAAGCTAAAATTGTTTTGCTGGTACTTGATCTTACCAACCCAATGGAACTGATGGTTGAACGTTTGGAAAAGATCAGAAACAGAATTGACTCACAACAATTGATTATTGTTGGAAATAAAGCTGATCTGGGTGGCCGTCAGAAAATAAATGAACTCATTGCTGAAATTAGTCTGAATGAAAACGAAGATATCGTATTTATTTCAGCTAAGGGAGGACAAAACCTGGAAAGCCTGATTGAATTGCTGCAGGAAAAAGCTGGTGTTAGCCATATTGAAAGCGATGATGTAATTGTTACCAATATTCGACACTACGAAGCCTTGAAACTTGCCCATGAAGCAGTATTGCGAGTTATCAACGGGTTGGAAACTGAAATATCAGGCGACTTTCTTGCTCAGGATATTCGTGAATGTCTCCACTTTCTGGGCGAAATCACCGGAGAAATTTCTACAGACGAAATCTTAGGGCACATCTTTAAAAATTTCTGTATCGGAAAATAAAAGAAAGCTTTCCAAAAACATTAGGTGTGTTACAAGTATTGTATTTTTTAGTAAATTGTATTTCTACAAATTTTATTAAAAAGTATGTCGTTTTCTAAGAGTAAATTAGGAACAGCTCCAGTATTTTTCACGGCAATATCTACCATATTGGGTGCCATTCTTTTTTTAAGATTTGGAATGGCGGTTGGGCAATTAGGTTTTTGGGGTGCATTAATTATAATTATTCTTGGGCATCTAATAACCATTCCTACTGCATTAGCCCTTTCCGAAATATCAACCAATACCCGTGTTGAAGGTGGTGGTGAGTACTTTATCATTTCCCGCTCATTCGGACTGAATATCGGTTCAACAATTGGTATCGCACTTTACATGTCACAAGCGGTAAGCTTAGCATTTTATATTATTGCCTTCACCGAAGCCTTTGAGCCTTTCTTTAACTGGTTTCAGGCTAATTTCAACATACTTCTACCACGTCAGGTAATAAGTGTACCAACATTAATTGCATTGTCTTATGTCATTCTAAAAAAAGGATCGAATATTGGCTTAAAAACCCTTTACATTGTGGTTGCCATTTTGTTTGTATCACTTGCTATGTTCTTTTTCGGCAAAACGGAGTTTTATAAAGCTGGTGAATTCAGTAGCAATTTTGTTTTCAGCAATAAGGACAGCTTTTTTATCTGGTTTGCAATATGTTTCCCTGCATTTACGGGAATGACTGCCGGAGTGGGCTTAAGCGGTGATTTAAAAGAACCAAAAAAATCAATTCCTAGAGGAACAATATTGGGTACTGTAATAGGTATGATTATCTATATCTTCATTGTGTACAAGTTTTCTGTTTCGTTACCTTCAGAAGAATTACTGGGAAAACAACTGTCCATGTCGGATATTGCCATTTGGGGAAGTGTCGTGATTCCTTTGGGATTGGGTGCTTCAACGATTTCATCTGCCATAGGATCAGTTTTAGTCGCTCCAAGAACTATACAAGCATTAGCAAGGGATAGAACATTCCCTTCTAACAAAGTTAATTTATGGCTACGAAAAGGAATAGGCAATAATAATGAACCCTATAACGCCACTTTGATTACAGTGATAATTGCAATGATTTTTATTGTGATAGGTGAAGTAAACATCGTTGCACGAATTATTTCTATGTTTTTCATGATTACTTATGGTTCGTTGTGCCTTATTTCATTTTTAAATCATTTTGGCGCATCCCCATCTTATCGCCCAAGGTTTAAGTCGAAGTGGATTATTTCGCTTCTTGGGTTTTTACTATCGATATGGATCATGTTTAAGATTGATGCCCTATATACATTTCTGTCTATTATTATCATTGTATTAGTTTATACGTTTTTAAGCCACGTTCATAAAGAGCGAGGTGGCTTGCAAAAAATATTTCTAGGTGCATTGTTCCAGTTAAGCAGGCGCATACAATTGTACTTGCAAAAAAACAGCACCCAAAAATCTGAAGAAGACTGGAGGCCTGCTGCAATATGCGTTTCTTCTAACTCCTTTCAGCACAGTAAAATTTTCAGTTTATTGAAATGGATATCGTACAAGCATGGTTTTGGTACATATTTTCATTTTTTAAAAGGGTATTATTCGCGCACAAGCTCTGTTGAAGCCAAACAAATTGTAGAATCGTTGATTGAACAACACCATGATCAGCAAAGTAGCCTGTATGTTGATTGTATGATTTCTCCTTCGTATACAACAGCAATTTTACAAGCCATTCAAAGCCCCAGTATCAGCGGAATGGAGAACAATATGGTAATTTTTGAATACCGAAGAAATAAAACCGAAGCTATTGCAAGTCTTCTTGATAATATCAACTTAATCAGGGCTGGCAATTACGATGTTTGCGTTTTTTCTGATGCGAATATGAACACACAATTTAAAAACGGAATCCATATTTGGATCAGGCCAATTGATATTTTAAATGCCAACCTAATGATTTTGTTGGGATTCATTATCCTTTCTCACCCGGATTGGAGGAAAGGGCATTTGAAAATTTTCAGTGTGTGCAATGAAGATCAAATGAACGAGACCAGAGATAGCTTCAGAGAACTGGTTGAAACAGGAAGATTGCCGATTACAATGTCCAATATTGAAATTATCCCTTTAAGTGAAGAAAAATCGATTAAGACGATTATACCTGAATACTCATCAAAAGCTGGGCTAACGATTGTTGGTTTTAGGGAAGAATCCGTAAAACACGCCGGATCAGAGATATTTACAGGCTATGAAGACATGGGTGATATTCTTTTTGTAAATGCCAGCAAGGAGCAGGTTATTGAATGATAATTTAAAAAGAAACCAATTGGTTTTTGAAGGCATAAATAACCAAATTAACCGTATTAAACGTTCCTGTTTTTTGAAATAGACTGCTTTTATGCTTTTCAATGGTTTTAGGGCTTAAGAAAATCCTGTCTGCAATCTGATCATTACTAAAACCGTTGCAAACCAGCTCAAGAATTTGTTTTTCACGATCAGAAAAATCCAGGATTTCTTGCTTAGCACTTTTTTGCTCCCTGTATTTACTCAGGTTTCGGGTAATCACATCAATTATTTCATCCGAAAAATAACATCCACCTTCAAAAACTTTTCTTATTGCCTTTTCAAAATCCTCTACATTAGAACGTTTTAGCATGTACCCTTCCACTCCGGAAAGTAACATTTCTTCTACATATTCATCTTCAAAAAATGTTGTTAAAGCAATAATTTTCAAGCCAGAATAATTTTTAAGGGCTATCCTGGTTGCCTCAATACCGTTTAGCTTTGGCATTTTAATATCCATCAGTACAATGTCGGGAACTTTGTCGTTTAACAGTTCCAAAAATTCTTCCCCATTCGATGCTTCACCAATGACTTCAAGGAAATCAAAATGTTTGAGCAAAAGCATCAAGCCATCCCTGAAAATCTTGTGATCATCTACAATTATTACTTTTATTTTTTTCATCATAGAATTCAGATTTTAAATTGAATCCTTACGTCAATTCCTTTACCTTTTTCACTTCTAATTGAATAAGTACCACCTAGAGACTCCACTCTTGAAATCATATTGTACAATCCGGTTTTTTCGCCGCCTGTTGAATGTTCAGTCAGAGGGTCAAATCCAATTCCATTATCTGTAAACTGGAAGAATACCTTCTTTCTTCTTGTCCTAAAAACCAATTTGGCTTCATTGGCTCCGGAATGCTTCAAGGTGTTATTTATTAGTTCATTACTGATTCTGTATAGATTAAGTTGCACACTTTTAGACAATTCTGAGTTAAAGCTTGAAGATTCAATTTCGAAAAACACATCCCCAATATTATTCAGTTTTTCACAAATAATGTTCAGTGATTTAATTAATCCGTATCGTTCAAGTATTGTCGGATTGAGGTTGTTTATTACGTTTTCGAGGTTTTCAAGTGCCATGTTGGATAGCTGATTAAGATGATCGAGTTTGTTCTTTAACTGTTTATCCTGCAGGTCTTTGATTAGTAGTTTAGAATACATACCAATGCTGGAAAGCAAAGATCCCAATCCATCATGAAGATCAGCTGCGATGCGTTTTCGTTCTTTATTTTCAATCTCTAATGATTTATCTATGTTTTGCCGATCTGACACCAGGTAAGTGTTTATCGAACGTATTAATACAAGGAGGCAAATAATCAGGAATATAAACGTTGATATGATCAAGGTGAAAATCTGTCCACGGTAATGAAAGTTTTGTCTGGAAATATGATCGTGTAATTTTTCTTCAAATTGAAGGAAGGTTTCCTGAAAAGCATTGTATTCAGCAATAATTGCCGGATTTACTTCAGTGCTCCCATTTTGTTCATGTTTGCTAATAAAATCCTTTAGTCGGCGAATATGCTGATCTGATTTGTTAAGAATATCCCCAAAGGTTCGGATATACCTTTTATTGACACGTCTGGGTTTATCGCCATTATTTGATTTTAGAGATGTAAGAATATTATAAGCACTGGATAGTTCTTCGTTTATATCAGCACTCGAAAATGCTTCGTTTGTAAAGAACTGATCATACAGTTTTATTCTGCTGTGTGAAACAGCAATTTCCACGTTTTTGGCAGATTCAAGTAAAAACAAATGATCCTTGTCTAATTTTACGCTGCGAATAAACGTGAAAATAATCCCACCAAGTGCGAGCATGCAAAATATGAGTACAATTAAGACAATTTTGCGTTTAAAAAATATGATCGTTTTTAAGCTCATACATCGCTATTTCAGATATCCTCAATAAAAATTAAGGCTTTTTCCTGAAATAAATGATGTTAAGTGCAAAATAAAACTCAAAATGTACTTTACAACAGTTTCGCAATCAGATACTCATGCTAATCAGGAATGTCGCAGCAAACGCAATAATTGCATAAAGCTCTGGGAAAACTGCCAACACCATTGTTTTTCCAAAAATATCATGTCCCGACCCAATACCTGCAATTCCATTTGAGGTTACCCCACCTTGATTCAAAGCAGAGAAAAAGCCTACAAAGCCAAGCGTCAACCCGGCAGCTAAAATTGCTGTTCCTTGCAACATGGTCATTTCAGGCGTTATAACTCCCTGACTGTTAATAATAAAAAATCCTGCAAAACCGTATAGCCCTTGGGTGCCAGGCAACGCACTAAGGAGCAGATAACTTCCAAATCCTTCTGGTTTTTTCTTAAGCGCACCTACAGTAGCATTTCCTCCTTTTGAAACACCAACGGCACTTCCTATTCCAGAAAATATAAGCATGATCGCCAAACCGATATAAGCTAAAATAATTGCTGTAGTCATAATATATTCTCCTTATTATTAATGGTTTTTATTTTGTTTCTAACTGTTTCGAAAATGGTTTGTATTTCACCCCTCCGCCTTTAAACCCGGCATTTTTGTAAAACTCTACAAATGTCAAACGCATGGGATGCACAAAAGAGCCAAGCGATGAAATCAAAATATTTAAGGTGTGCCCCAGCAACAAGAAAACAACAAAAAACACTGGCCCAACTATTTTAGATGAAGAAAGGATTTGCATAGCAATATCATTAACAACAAATCCCAGAATGGCACTGGAAAGCCCTAGCGCAAACAGGCGTAAATACGATAGCAAATCACCAAAAATCCCGGTCACGGTTGAGTAAATGTCCCAAATCCCCTTCCCTACTCTTGAAAAGATATTTGATTCAGGGTCGCTAAAGAATAGTATCAAAAATCCTCCAACCGAAAGTATAATTGTTTGAAGTGTTTCTACTTGTTGCAGCACTCCTGTATTATTTAGCACAACACTTAATCCATACCCTATAATGGCGACAAGCCAACCAATCGTTGACAGTGCATGCGTAAAGCCAAATTGAATAATCTGATTGGCCATTTTAATGAATAAACCAAAGATGATTTGCAAACCACCCAATACGAGCGCCAGGTTAAACATTTGGTCTGGATTTAAAAACAGCGAACGGTATTCTTCCATCATCTGAATTTCCGTTTCAATGAGATTTATTCCGAAGAATGTACCGGATATTCCTCCAAAAATGAATGTTGCAACCCCTAAAAACTGTATGAGTGATAGAATTGGCCTGACTTCCTGTTTTGAAATAGTCTTATAAATCCCAGCTCCTAACACAAACAACAAACCATACCCGGCATCTCCCAAACAAAATCCAAAAAACATCATAAAAAATGGAGCAAAAAACAGAGTTAAATCCAACTCAGAATAGTCTGGCAGCGAAAACATATTTCCAATTGGCTCAAAGAGTTTACTGAAACGGTTATTTCGTAAAAGAATTGGAACGTTGTCATTCGGTGATGCTTTTTCTCGAAGGAATACAATTCCCCTTTCTGCCAGGAAGTGATCAATTTTAACTTTTTGAGAATCCGGTATCCAGCCTTCCAAAACCATCAATTTTTCTTCTGCTTCAATCCCGGTATTCAACCGCACATTTTCCATGTTTAGTGAATCAAGCATTTTCTGTTTGCACAGCCTCAGAGTAGGAACAGAATCATTGGCATACTCATTCAAAAGCTCCTGAATTTCAATAATTTCATTTTCAATTTCTTCAATATGTATTTTTAATATTGATGCAGGGATTTCAGGAAGCATTGCTTCTTCGGCTTTAATAACAATCTCTGTCTCACCTTGTTGAACATGCATAAAACGAACTGTATTTCCTTGTTCAGAAATTATTTCAATAGGCAAATCGTCGTTAAGAAGTTCTGTATATTTCTTTTTTGTAGTAGTAAAAAACCTCAGGTGAATATTCTCATCTTTTAATGCTTGAATGATTTCAGGCGAAAAATTTCCCCATACAATTGCTTTTTGATAGTTCTTTTTTGTTTCTTCCAGATCTTGTTCGTGAACTTCCAATTTTTGTTGTAATGCATTAATCTTGCTCATCAATTCAACACCATCAGCTATTCGAGATACTTCTGACTCCATCACTTCCCTACTCTCCAGAAATTGAATGGTTTCCCCTAACTGCTTAACCAGCTCAAGCTTTTGCTTTAGATCCTCGCTAACAGCTTTTTCTTTCTCATGTACATGAAGCATACCAAGTTGTCGGATTGATTCCAAAAAACGATCATATTCTTTATAGAATACCAGGAACGAATATTTATACATTTTTACAATCATACCATTTCTTTTTCCTGTTGGCGTTTTTTTACAATCTTTTGGGCTGATTTCGACAAATTCTCTTCATCTTCCAGAAATCGCTTTATTTTTAAAATAGCTTCCTGATAGTCGGGTATTTGCACTTTCTCGTACAGGTTTACTTTCTGCGTGGTTTTCCTTCTGGCATAATCCAGCAACAACATTTTTCGTTGAAAAAATTCTTTCTCGATGATAATCTCAGCAAGACTTTTTAGAATGGCGATTCCTTTTGGAAACCACTTGGGTTTGTCAAAAAGACTGAATTCTTCTTCCTTAAAAACAACTTCCTTCATTATCGGCGTCTTCACACCTGCAATAACTTTAATTTCAGCAACAACATCGGAAACAGCCAGCAAATCCGGGATAAACTCAGTCCACATTAACGCCGAATCAGCATGAGTATCCAATTCAGATTTTAGCATCGTATCCAGTTCGGCAATTTTATGCTTAGCCTTGCTCACTTCCATACGAAGGGCAGCCTCTTTGTTTTTCAAAGTAGGCAACGCCCTAATTCTCAAGTTAAGCTGCTTGTTCAGGCTCTGCAATGCTGTTTTGTTGTATTGAAACTTAATTGCCATTCTGTGCAGGTTTATCCTAATCGATTATACCGGAAATATCAAAAACGGAACTTTCTCGATCGACACCAGTTTTTCAAGCAAACTGGTATGGAAAATTTTGTAGAATGATGACCTTTTCATTTTTGAAAAAGAAATTAAATCGATATCATTTTTCTCCACAAAATCATGAAACCCCTGGGTTATATTGTCGCTTTCAAACAATTCACAGTGAATGTTATGTTCGCTGTATTCTTTATCTAGCATTGCATTCAATTCACTTACTTTCTTGTTGTGTAGCGGGTCATCGTGAAGGTCAATATGAACACAGTGAATTTTTTTATCGTAAGGATCCAGTATCGAAAGCAGTTTGTTCAACGATGAATTGTCTTTGTCGTAGAAATCGGTGGCATACATCACATTAATTTTCTCTTTGCCTTTAAAAGAAACCATTTCAGACAATGCCATAACCGGGAAATTAGAATGCTCAATAACCTTGGCAATCGTTCTTTCAAGAACTTTCTGCGTCCCAACAGATTTATTGATTTTCATAACAATAAGGTCGGGCTTATACCTTTGCGCAGCGCAAATAATTACTTTCACCGGATTTCCTTTTAGCATACGATAGTGAAATTTCACAGACTCCTGCAATTCTTTAGGGATTTTATTCCTAATCTCTGCACTAAATTCCACAAGCCTTTCCTGAGCCTTTTGCTGTGCTTCTTTTAACTCAATGTTTACATGCTTTTCCCAAGATGTTGTGTGTTTGCTATAGTCAATAACCGGATCAGGGTACACATACAAGAATTTCAACTCTGCATTCACTTTTAGCGCAAGGTTAAAAGCATACATGCATGTATCCATGTAATTGTCCCCCAAATTTAAAGGCACCATTATTTTCTTTAGTTTGCCAATTTTTTGGTCAACTAAAATCTTATCCAAATCATATTCTTTATGAAGCTGTAACAATGTTTTAATAGCAAATTCAGACTGTTTGACCTTAACTTTCAGTAATACTTCGTCGGGATTATAATCGCTCCCCAGTGTCAATCCTTCATTGGTAAAGAAGCACTCTATACCTTCTGCTTCAAACCTATCTTTCACAAAGCTCCCCAGCTGGGGCTTTGCTACTCTCAATATTGTAACCAATTGATCATTCATAATATCAGTTTTTAAGTTTGAATTTTTAATCACTATTTCGTTTACCGTATTTCTCGTACAACTCGGATTTGATACCCATTTCTGCAATCGAGAAGTATTTATTAAATAAGTCCCAGCCTGTATCAATCATTGAGTTTATATCAATGTTGATATCAATAGCCAGGAGCTTTTCGGAGTATTCTTTTGCAAAACTTATTGTTCTTTTATCGTAGTCGGTCAGATCGAAACCATTTTCAATTTTGGTTTTTGCGTTGGCAGCATCAGCAAACAGACGTATGGCCGTATTCATAACCGGAGGGTGGTCTTCTCTTGTTTTCTTTCCTATTACCAGTTGTTTCAGGCGCGACAAGCTGCGGAATGGATCAACAATTACTTTCCCAATATCTGTGTCTTTTCTAAGAAATAATTGTCCCTCGGTAATGTACCCGGTATTGTCTGGGATAGCGTGGGTAATGTCGCCCCCTGAAAGCGTTGTGACGGCAATAATGGTAATTGACCCCCCATCTGGAAATTGTACCGCTTTTTCATACAGTTTTGCCAAATCGCTGTACAGTGAACCGGGCATACTATCTTTTGAAGGGATTTGATCCATGCGGTTCGAAACAATACTCAAAGCATCGGCATACAGGGTCATATCGGTCAGTAAAACCAATACTTTTTGTTTCTGTTGTGCGAAATATTCTGCAGTAGTTAAAGCCATATCAGGTACTAAAAGCCGCTCAACCGGAGGGTCTTCTGTGGTATTTACAAAACTGACAATTCGATCAATTGCTCCAGCATTTTCAAATATTGTTTTGAAATACAGATAATCATCATTGGTGATTCCCATTCCGCCAAGAATAATTTTATCAGCCTGGGCACGAAGCGCAACCATGGCCATAATCTCGTTGTAGGGTTGATCGGGTGCAGCAAAAAATGGGATTTTTTGTCCGGTAACCAAGGTGTTGTTCAGGTCGATACCTGCAATACCAGTGGTTATGAGTTCTGATGGTTGTTTACGTCGAACCGGGTTTACTGATGGACCACCAATTTCGATCAATGTCCCATCCGGCTCCTGTCCGCCATCAACTGGTTGTCCGTAAGCATTGAAAAACCGTCCGCAAAGTTCATCACCAACACGAAGCCTCGGGGCGTGCCCAAGAAACACAACTTCAGCATTTGTAGGAATCCCTTCAGTGCCTGAAAACACCTGTAAGGTCACCAAATCGCCTTGAATTTTCACCACCTGAGCTAAGCGATCATTCACAACTGCCATTTCTTCATTTCCAACGCCTGTTGCATACAAGGAGCAGGTTGCTTTAGTTATCATATCCACCTTCGTGTGTATTTTTTGAAATGCTGTAGTTTCCATGTTCTAATTCGGTTAATTGGTTAAATTTTCTACAACCATTCGTTGTTCCAGTAAGGTTTTCAGATCCTTTTCACTTTCATTGAATTTCTCAGATTTAAACTCTGAATAATTCATTTGCTTGAAAATATTGATGATGCATTTATAATAGGGGTTTACCTCTTCAAAAGAATCAAATTCAAGTTTCATTTTGCACACTTCAAGTACCTTGTTCATCATGTACAGTTGGCGTTCTAAGGGTGTTGATGCATCAATTTTATCGAATGCATCCTGCTGAAGAATAATGAAGTCGATTATTTCTGACTTCCAGAGGTTTTGGTGATAATCGATTGGTACACCGTCATCTCCCAAAATATTGATTTGCTCATAAGCTTCTCTCCCACGTATTAAAATGTTCTTTGCCAGCAGAATGTTATCTACCCATACGGGAGAAATATTCTTTGAAACGAAATCCTGAAATTCAGGGTATTCAATGTATTTAGAATAGCTGTCGACTGCATCAATTGCAGGATATCTTTTACTGTCAGCACGGTTCTGCGAAAGAGCATAAAAACACCTAGCTGCCTTTTTTGTGGATTCTGTAACAGGTTCTTTCAGGTTTCCTCCAGCGGGCGAAACGGTTCCAATAAAGGTAACCGAACCAGTTCCTCCATCAGGCAATACAACATAGCCTGCACGGGCATAAAAATTGGAAATAATTGCTGGAAGATCCATCGGGAATGCATCAGGCCCAGGAAGCTCTTCCATACGGTTCGACATCTCACGTAAAGCCTGTGCCCACCGCGAAGTTGAATCAGCAAGCAGGAGGATTTTTAATCCCATAGATCGATAATATTCAGCAATGGTCATGGCTGTGTAAACCGATGCTTCCCTGGCAGCAACAGGCATGTTGGAAGTGTTGGCAATAATTGTTGTCCGTTCTATCAGCTTCCTGCCTGATCGGGGGTCTTCCAACTCAGGGAATTCTGTAAAAATCTCAACCACTTCGTTCGCCCGTTCCCCGCATGCGGCAATTACAATCATATCCGCTTCAGCTTGTTTTGATAGTGCATGTTGCAATACTGTTTTCCCTGTACCAAATGGTCCGGGAATAAAACCTGTCCCTCCTTCTACAATTGGATTAAGACTGTCAATCACCCTGATTCCTGTTTCCATAAAATCAAAAGGTCGTGGCTTTTCACGATATGCTTTAATTGGCACTTTAACGGGCCACTTTTGTACCATGGTCACTACATGCTCTCTCCCTTCGTTGTCAACAAGCGTAGCAATCGTATCATTAATCTTATATTCCCCAACTGTTAGAATTTCTTTAATCTTGAACGTTCCTTTGAAACTAAATGGAACCATGATTTTGTGTGGTATCCAGTTCTCGGTTACTTCGCCAATCCACGAGCCGGGCTCTACTTCATCTCCAACTTCTGCAAGTGGTTTAAAACTCCAAAACTTGTTTTCTTCCAGTGCTGATGTATAGTTTCCCTTTTTCAGAAAAACGCCCTGCATTTTATCCAGGTCATTCTGCAACCCATCGTAGTTTTTGGAAAGAATTCCTGGACCCAGAGTTGCCTCCAGCATATGTCCGGCAAACTCAACTTCCGTGCCTGTTTTCAGGCCTCTGGTACTTTCAAACACCTGTATGTAAGCATTATTTTGGCCAATTCGAATTACTTCTGCCATCAACTTCGCTGTATCTGTTTTTATGTAGCAGATCTCATTCTGAAGAATAGGCCCGTCCACTTTCACAGTAACCAGGTTTGCAATAATTCCGACAACTACGCCCTTTGTGTTCATGCCAGTCTAATTTGAAATATTAAATTCAGGTTGAAAAGTATAGCTTAGTTTAAGCTCTTCAAGTAGTTTGTTCAGGAATGCCTGCCCGGCTTCCATGTCCAAATTCATCCAGCGCTCAATGATGCCAAGCTTAATGAAATATCCGAGTACTCTTTCGATCGTGAAATAATGGAAGAAAGTAGCATCATCCAGGTAATTCCATATTATTCGATCAATTGCTTTTTCCTTTTCTTCAGAAGGTTGATCTGTTTTTGAAATTCGAAATAGTTGTTCTGCAAAAGGAAGATCGTCTTCATAAAATTCAAAATCAAATCGTTTATTAACCAGCAATGAATACACAAGTTCACTGCCCGCATTGATCAGGTGATCTTCAATGTTATAACCGTATTGTTTGCAGT
The DNA here is from genome assembly GCA_965230765.1 of Sunxiuqinia sp. Taxonomy (GTDB): domain Bacteria; phylum Bacteroidota; class Bacteroidia; order Bacteroidales; family Prolixibacteraceae; genus Sunxiuqinia. Next base: position 821,953 of record CBDDLR010000002.1, on the reverse strand, counting down.
TTGAAGCAGCAATAAGATTTTTGATAGTTAGCTCGAAGTTGAACCACTCATTTAGAAAAATATTTTTTACTGAAAGAGCAGATTTATAATAGAGTCGGTATAGCTTGTTTTCAGTTGCTAAATCTAAATCTTTGCTTTCTGCACTCTTCACCTGATTGATAAACCTAATCATATATTCAGGGACTTCTTTGGGGCTATCAATCTGCATTTCAAGAAATTCCTGAGAATAGTTGCCAAGTAAATTTAATGGTGCTTCCTTTTTGAAAATCAGGTTTAGCAGGTTATAATTATCGTATTGTAAGCAAAGTAGCTCGAGTAACTGCAGATCATTATCACTAAGTTGATTGATCAATTCTTTTTTAAAGGCGATACGATCAACATCCTGCATGCTTCCGTTGAAAAACAAATCCGGAAGGCCGGCAATCAAACAGTAATAATGTTTCTCAAGCATCTTCATTTATATGGTTAACTTTTTGCAAACAACATTTCCTTCGTTTCTTCTTTGATATATTTCGAGAAATAATTTTCAAAATCTTTATCTGAAAACCGGATGACGTAACTATTGTCTTTGGGACCAATTCTGAAACCGCTGTCTATATTGGCATCAAAGCGTATCTCTATTTCTCTTGAAAGGGTGTTTTTTGTCTGATTTTCAAGAAATTCCGAAAACTGATCTTTCTGTTTTTCAGGCAATAGAACTGCAAGATCGATTTCCTCTGGCTTTTGTGGATCCCAATTTTCAACAATGGTTAGAATAAGTTCTTTCACAAATTTGGTATCACTAAACGACTCTTTTATTGGCGTTTCTAGCTGAGATAAAGTCACCAGTTTTGTGATTTGTTGCTTCAGCGTACTCAAGAACTGTCGGGCTGCCAATTCAACTTCTGTTTGTGTATTTTTCTGGTACTCCAATGCCTCTGCTTTAGCATTCTCCAGAATTTCATCAGCTTGTTTTCGAGCCTTTTTAATAAGGTCAGCAGCTTCCTTTTTTGCATTATCAACAATCTGGTCAGCCTCATTTTTCGACTTAGCGATCCCTTCGTTATATATTTTTTCGGTTAGTTCCTCAAGTTTAGTTTTTTCCATGACTTACCATTTGAATTTAATTTACCGTAAACACAGGCATTTTGCAGCTGTGTACCAGCTCTGAAACAAATTCCCCTATTTTACTACCAAAAAGAGTTGTTTCCTGATGCGTTCGCATAATCAGTAAATCCGGTTTAACTTCATCAATGTAATCCTGTATTACCTGGTGCCTCTTTTTCCCATGAACTTTAAGTACTTCCAGCTCACACTCAATCCCCTGATCGGTAAGTAAATGCTTGATCTTATCAGCATTTCGATATGCCAAACTTCTTGTTTTAGTCATATCAATATTAAGAGCTGAAACAACATGAACTTTTGCCCCAAATTTCTTTGCAAACTTGCTGGTCCATAAAAGGCGTTTTTTAGTTGATTGTGTAATATCTATCGGCACCAATATCTTTTTGATTTCAGAAGGCTCATAGTTCGTACAAATAGATAGAACCGGGCAGTGCGTATTGCTTATCAGTTTATTAACCTTCTTTTTAAACTTCTTGCAAGCAAAACTTTTTTCGCTTTTTGCAACCACCATAAACTCATAGCCACCATGCTTTGATTCATCAATTAAAGTTGGGATTAAGCTCCCACGTTTAATTCTTACAATGATGTTTTTGGGGATTTTCTTCAGAATAATGCTTCTTATAAATGAAGCCATATCTTCTTTCTCTTCATTTATTCGTTTTTTTAAATCGCTGATTCGCAATCTATGAAATAATGGAAATGAACCTTTGATAATGCTCAATGCAAATATTTCTAAACCGAGCGCCTTTTGAAAAAACAGGGCGGTTTTTAACACCGATTCGCCGTCTTCATTCTTTGGAATAAAACCCATGAATCTGTTTAGTCCGTACTTCATTGTTGTTGATTTTTGGTTTTTTATTTCACTTTTTCCAGAATACCGAGAGTTCAAAAGCACATCAACTTTTCACACAGATATTATTCATGCGAAAAGCTAAAAAAAAGTTACGGCGATATTTTTTCCAGTGCTACAGGTAGCAGCCTAGTTGTGACAAGAGGGAAATCCTACCAGAAAATAGGGGTTCCCCTATTTTAATAGTTTAAAAGAAAATTGGACAATTAGATATTTAGATCGGTGATCTTACTGAAGATAAAAAACTAATTTTCAATTGTTTTTGCAATAATACTCTTCCAGTTTCTCAAGCATAATCTCTTTTTCATCAGAACTTACAAAACAGGCTTCAAAAGAGTTTTTTACGAGTTGGTATATATCTTTCTTTGACAGTTTTAAGGCGTCAGCAACAGCAATGAGGTTTTCATTCATGTATCCTCCAAAATAAGCAGGGTCATCGGAGTTTACAGTCGCCACCAATCCTTTGTTAAGCATGGTTTTCAAAGGATGATCTTTTAAGTCTTTTACCACTTTAAGCTTTAGGTTAGACAAAGGACAAACGGTTAAGGGTATTTTTCTGTCAGCCAGTTCCTGAACCAAAACATCATCTTCCAGTGAGCGGTTTCCATGATCCACCCTGGATATTTTCAACAACTCCAAGGCTTCCCAAACATACTCGGAAGGCCCTTCCTCCCCGGCATGTGCAACAGTAAGAAAACCTTCATTCCTGGCCATTTCAAATACTTTTTGAAATTTAGTTGGAGGGTGCCCAACTTCTGATGAATCCAGCCCAACTCCAACAATTAAATCTTTTAAAGGTATAGCTTCTTTCAGTGTTTTTATTGCATCTTCTTCATCCAAATGCCTTAGAAAGCACATGATTAATTTGGAACTTATCCCCAGTTTTTCATTCCCGTCAATGAGCGCTTTACTTATTCCATTAATCACTTTTTCTAAAGCAATCCCACGGCTGGTATGTGTTTGTGGGTCGAAGAAAATTTCAACATGGATAACCTGCTGGCTATGTATTTTCTCCAGATATGCCCAGGTTAGGTCGTAAAAATCCTGTTCATGAACCAGTACATTTGCCCCGGCATAATATATGTCTAGAAATTCCTGAAGGTTGTTGAATTTATAAGCAGCTTTCAGTTCTTCAACCGAATTATATTTCAGCTTTATTTGATTTCGTTCTGCAATTTCAAACATCAATTCAGGTTCAAATGTACCTTCAATGTGCAAATGCAGTTCGGCTTTTGGAATTCGGCAAATAAAATCGTGTAGTGAATCCATGATTTATAAATTTGGCTCAAATTTACTATACCAACGATTAAGTTGCATGCAAGTTTTTGAATAATTCACATTTCTATTGAATAATAATTACACAACGGGCTAAAGCCCTATCTCAAATGCTGTTTGTATTACCCACGGCTTAAGCCGTGGGTAAATGAAAGAATCATACAATACAAGTGGGCTTTAGCCCTTAAATGTTGTACTTTCCTATTTTTTCTTTCCTGCTAAAAGTCGTGGTTTTCGTTTAGCTTTTGACCTATTTTAGCACAAATAAATATCCAAACTAAAAAACTGATTTATGAAAAAAGCAATCGTATTCACTTTATTTATTTCCGTACTTTTTTGGAGCTGTAATCAATCATGCAACGACAAGCAAGCACAGGAAGCAACTCCTAACATTACTCAGGAAACGATTGATAATACTGTAAAAAGTTTAACTGACTCGAATACTGAAATGTCGGCGGAGTTGATTAAACGGGGCGTCTCACATGCCGCCAGTTTATGGCGAGACACTGATGGTAGCGAAGCTGATTTTCAGGCTTTTTGTGAAGAACAATTTATTGGTTCTGAAAAAGAAAAAACTGTCATCTTTAAAAAGATAAGCCGAAACTTTGAAATTCTTGAAGGCCACTTCAATAAAATGGCACTTGACTTGCAACGCCCACTTCACGAGCCTATGGGTGAGATTTATGAGATTGACAAAGCCTTTGGTGGATATAGTTCAGGTGCTCACCTCATTGAAGACTTGTATAAAAACAAGCTGGCGTTTAGCATTGCGCTAAATTTTCCTTATTATAAATTGGAAGAAAAAGAAGCTTTATCTAAAGACTGGTCACGCATTGAATGGGCTTACGCTCGTTTAGGTGATCGTTTTTCTTCACGTGTTCCAGCCAGCACCTTGCAAAAAGTTGCAGAGGTCAGTTCAAATTCAGATTTGTACATTGCCAATTACAACATTTACATGGGTAAGCTGAAAGATGAAAACGGCAGCCAAATGTTCCCGGAAGATATGGTGCTATTATCGCACTGGAACCTACGCGATGAAATTAAATCGCAGTATAGCAACACTACTGATGGTGTGACCAAACAGGCGATGATTTATGAAGTGATGAAACGTATCATCGATCAGTCTATACCACAAAAGGTCATCAACAACAAAGAGCTGGAGTGGAACCCATACACCAACAAAGTTTACAATAATGGAGAAGAACTTGAAGCTGTTTCGGAAGGAAATGAGCGTTATCAGCAGATTCTAAACAACTTCCACGCCATGAAAGAAATGGATCAGTATTCGGCCTTAAACACGGCTGTTAAACGGGCATTTGCAGGTGGCATGGAAATCAAACAAGATGATGCAGAGCAGCTTTTTGTTGAATTCCTGAAGTCGGAAGAATTGAAAAGCGTAGCTGCGCTGATCAAGCAACGGCTAGGAAGAGACTTACAGCCATGGGACATTTGGTACGACGGTTTTAAACCACGCAGTTCGATTGATGAAACGGCGTTGAATAAAATCACTGAAAAACGCTATCCAAATGCAAAAGCTCTGGATGATGATTTAGCCAATATGCTGCTCAAATTGGGATTCACCAAAGAAAAAGCTGTGTTCCTGGCAGAGCGTATTGATGTTGACCCAGCACGTGGTTCAGGCCACGCTTGGGGAGCTTCCATGAAAGGGGAAACGGCTCATTTGAGAACACGTATTCCCGAAACGGGCATGAACTACAAAGGCTATAACATTGCCATTCATGAGTTTGGGCACAATGTGGAGCAAACCATTTCGCTGTACGATGTAGATTATTACATGCTTAATGGTGTACCAAATACAGCATTCACAGAGGCATTAGCCTTTATCTTCCAAAAGCGTGATTTATTTTTACTGGACATTAACAACAAAAACCCTCAGAAAGAAGCTTTACAGGTCTTGGATAACTTCTGGTCAACCTATGAAATTATGGGTGTGTCGCTTGTTGATCAACGCATGTGGAAATGGTTGTATGCCAATCCAAATGCAACAGCCGAGGAGTTAAAATTGGCGGTAGAAAAAATTGCCATCGACATTTGGAATGAATTTTACGCTCCCGTTTATGGTATCCAAGATCAGCCAATTTTAGCGGTTTATTCGCATATGATCAACTCCCCTATTTACCTTTCAAATTACGCATTTGGTAAATTGATCCAGTTTCAGGTCGAACAATATTTAGCTACATCTGATTTTGCACCAGAAGTAGAACGCATTTTCCGCCTGGGTTGCCTTACACCAAACAGCTGGATGCAGGAAGGTGTAGGCGAATCAATTTCTATCAAACCAATGATTAACGAAGCTGCCAAAGCGGTTAAAGAAATAAGTTAAAACATTTAAGTGTGTGATTAAAAAAGTCCTGTTCGACAATCGTCAGACAGGACTTTTTTTTGAATTTTAGATATCAATTATCGTTTAATGATCTTTATAATTTCACTGTTATCATTAAGCTTTAAAAAATACATACCTTCATTTAAAGAGCTTGTATTGATTTTTTGCACAGTACCATTTACGAATGTTTCAAGAACGAGTTGACCTGTTGAATTATAAATAGCAACCAATACTTTCTCATGACTATTCACTTCAACACTCAGTTCATTTTTGAATATTGTTGGATATATCCGATAAGCTGATTCATTATTATTTTCGAAAATTGAGGTTGCTACTGCTTTTGTAACTTTTACCGTCCAATCTTGCGTAGTTGTTCCATCCTCAGCGGTTACCGTGTATTTAAGTTCTCCAGATGAAAAGTCAGCTGGGACACCAGAATTCGGGTTTACTGTTGCACCCTCAGAAATGCCAATCGTTGGTGTCAAAGAACTTAAATCGGCATCAGACTCAACTTCAATTTCGATTTCTTTATTTCCATATCTTATTGTGGCTTCCCCGGTTTGTTCTGAAAAAGAGAAGGATTCTATGTCTGCAGACTGACTCGGAGCCTTCGTTACAGTTACCGTCCAATCTTGCGTAGTTGTTCCATTTTCGGCAGTCACTTTAAAAACAACAGGGCCACCGGAATAATTAATATTGGCATTTGCAGGTTGATATGTTGCACCTTGGGAAACCTCAATTGTTGTCGGAACATAATCCAATGATGAAGTATTTTCGATTACAGCACTTACCGTGTGACCTTCAGTATCGATAACACTATTACCCACCTGTGAGCTAACAGAAAAACTGACAATATTAGCTTCTGAATTTGAAATAGACGAAAAACTTGCGCTAAACCTTAAATCAAGATAATCACTAAATGACAAGGTATCTGCCCTGTCGCGTATAGCACTTCCCCCTGAATACGAACTACCTATACTAGCCTCAGGATTAATATCTTCTTTGAACAAGGCATAGTAAGTGCTGTCTTTGTGTAGTGGGATCGAGTTAAAAACATAATCGGTATAAGGGAAATCGTCATCATTTTTGGCTGTACTTTTTCCAATTAATATTCCACCTTCCCCATTATCTATTTTTGAAGTACTGTCCGGGATAGCACGATACAAATAAAGCGTGTCTGCCTCTGATGTGGAAGAGTATGAATAAACAACCGAAAACTTGTCTATATACACTGTATCGTTTAAGCCAACTTCTCCACTTCCGGCTCCCTGTACTGAAGGAGTGAAACTTTGTCCACGAACATCGGTTAAATTATTCTGACCTGTTACTGACTGATCAATTGTAAATGTCTGGCTATATCCGACCGATATAAAAAAAATAGCAAAAAGAATTATAAGAAAATTTTTTTTCATGACAATACGTGATGTTAAATGTGATTTTTATTTTAAATGAAACTTATTCTGCTAGGGCATTCATTGAAAATTTAAGGGCGCAAGTTTACAAAATAAATGCTTAATAGAGTTGAACATTCGATCGAATTTTTCAACAATTTTTACGAAATATTCGAATTTTCACATTGATGGATTGCCAGATAAAATCTTAGTGCCGACGCAAGGTTGAAACAAACCCGGGTCTGGAGAATTCCGATCCGCCTAATGGTAACTTGAAGCTAAAAGCTTATAGCTTGAAACATTGCTAACCTGTTGATCCAAGCGCATTGGCTATGGCATTTACGCATTGCAGTAACACAAAGAGGTTTTCTTTTTCTTCGGGTGCATTGTTTACCCTGTTGACACGCCATTTTTTCAGGAGCAGGATTTGTGCTTCGTGCAGGCTTTCCATGGCCTCGGCACGCAGTATGGTCGAATAATAATGGTTTGTTCGGCGTTCTTTAAATGGTTTTTCAAGTATATCGGCAAGCATCTGGCGCGTAAGCTTTAGCTCGTTGTTAATTTGCCCCATAATTTTATCCCTGACAGTTTTGTCACTCACCAGCGATGCATATTTTTCCATGATACGTTCATCGGTCGCAGCAAGGCTGGAATCGACATTGGTAAACACATAACGTATAAATGGCTCATACTTGACAAGTTCAACCAGTTGCTTGTATTGTTCGCTATTGTTTGTTTTCATCTTTTGCATGGCCGATCCAACCCCAAACCAACTGGTTAGGTTAAAACGGGCCTGGGCCCAGCTAAAAACCCATGGAATTGCCCGTAGGTCTTCTACACTCTGCTTACCAGTACGGCGCGATGGACGTGAGCCAATTTTACTGGATTCAATAACATCAATCGGTGTTGCTTCTTTAAAAAATGAAATAAAGTCCTGATCCTGGATCAGTTCTCGATAATATTTTCGCCCATCTTCTGCCAATTGTTCAAATAGCTCAGAAACCTGAAAATCCGGCTCTGGAAGGTATTTATGAAGAATCGTTTGTGTGGCTACGCTAGCTTGCATTAGCTCCAGGTTATAAGCTGCATTTACTTTGTTGGCATACTTTCGCTCTATGGTTTCGCCTTGTTCGGTAACCCTAAAACGACCATCAATTGCCCCGTAAGGAAATGATTTGATAAACCAGTGCGAAGGCCCCGCCCCGCGGCTAATACTGCCACCTGTGCCATGAAAAAACCGCACCTGCACCCCGTGTTTTTTCCCAATTGCAGACAGTTGTTTTTGGGTTTTATTTAGATGCCAGGTACTTGCCAGAATACCGCCATCCTTATTGCTGTCGCTATATCCAATCATTACATCCTGCGCAAGGTTTTTGGCCCGGTTTAATTTAGCCTGAAACTTTAAACTGTTTTTTACCACTGGATGTCCAAGGTATTCATCCAATATTTTCGGACTGTTCTGTAAATCTTCAATGGTTTCAAATAGTGGGACAACAGGAAGTTTTGCAGCCAGTTCTCCGTTGTATTTCTCAGTCAAGCCAGTTTCACGCATAAATAAAAACAGGGTAAGCAAATCTTCGGTATTTCGGGTCATGCTTACAATCAGCTTGCCCATAGAAAGGGTTCCGTACTTTTTCACATGCTTGCTCAGTACCTGAAAACATTCGATCACATTTTTCACTTCTTCTCCAGAGTTGGAATGATCCACCAGGAATGGTCTGTTTATCGTTAGTTCTTTGCCGATCAGCTTCTTTTTCTTTTCCGGGGAAATTACCTGTTCGTCGTCATTGCTATTTAATGATGATGCCTGGATTAATTGAAACAAGGCTCTTTCATGATAGGCACTATTTTGCCGGATATCCAGCCTGGCCATGTGAAAACCAAAAACCTGCAACAATCGCTTAAAACGGCCAACATCGGCATGGGCAAGTTTTGATGCGCCAAAACGGATCAATTCATATTGAAGCAAATTAATATCATCAATCAATTCAAGCGAGTTTTTATAACTTCCTTTTTTATCCAGCAATTTAAAGTTTAACTCCAGTCGAAGATCAATCGGTATTTTATTCAGCAATAAAAGGATGTATGCTGTAAATGTTTCGTTTTTGTGCTCTTTCAGAACTTTTCCCCCATCGCGCCCGAGTTCGTCTGCCAACTGTGCTATCCGGGAATTAAAATCCATGCTCAACTGGTCTGCTGTCACATAAATACTTAGCTTTTGGGCCAAATCAAGCAAAGCTTCCTTAATAATCATAAATGCATTAACCCTAAGCTTTCTTAAAGCCATCTGAGTTGTTTCAGCCGTTACAAGTGGATGCCCGTCTCGATCTCCACCTACCCAATTTCCAAAACACAACCCAGGGAAATTATCAACCTGATCTAACTTATCCACATCATAACCCGTTTCCCTCCATGCCTGTTTAAGTCGTTTATCTAAAAGGGGAACCACCTCGGGAAGAACATCTTTCAAATAGTAAATTACGTTATCTAGCTCAGATTCTATTTGTGGTTTTTCAATATATATTTCATCAATATTCCATAGCCTATGAAGAATTTGTTTGATATCTTCACGAATGTCATCTTGCTCAATCCTTGTGTACATATGGTTTTCACGCTTAACCATAAGCAAATAGAGCATCCTGTATTCTTTCAACACAACTGAACGTTTAGCCTCAGTTGGATGAGCAGTTAGTACGGGCTCAATCCGGATATCCTGAAAACTTTCCATGATCTGCTCTTCAGAAATTCCTTTTTCTTTGAGTAGTTTAAAGTTTGCAGCCCACAAACCGCTTACATCGCTCATGTGATTTTCTTCTTTTTTTCTTCGACCTTGTACTGCGCCATTAACTTCAACAATGTTCAGCAATTGAAAGCACATCGATAACATGTGACCATAATCGTGACCAAGCAGGATTTTTTCAGAAGGACAAGCAGGTGGATTCAGCCAAGGGATAAACTGGATGATGTCTTGCTTGTTACTTTCCACCAAGACTTCTTCAAAACACCGAAGTAAAAACTCAAGGTCGCTATAGGGTTTTCCAAGTGCTTGTTGTACTTGTTCAAAAACAGAATTCTTTCTCATGAAGATTTATTTCTGGTTGTTTGCTACAATTAACGCATAAATGTATCTCATGTTCTTAAAATATTCATTATTCTTTCTTTTTAAATGAATTTGATCACATCAACTTTTTATTAATTTCCAGGGAATTTGACAAAATTTTGAACCACAAAATTCACAATCTGTTTTAACTTCGGATAAAATTTACACGTTGAATCGCAAAAAACTGATAAAAGCCGAAGAAATGGCCAACAGCATTTCTCATGGTGTAGGCATTGCACTGGCTGTAGCCGGGGTAACGTTATTGGTTGTATTCGGCGCTATTTATGGCGATGCCTGGCATGTGGTAAGCTTTTCTATTTTTGGTGCCAGCATGATTGTTTTATACCTGGCTTCTACCCTTTTTCATGGTGCAAAGAGACCACGCGTAAAATACCTACTCAATAAATTTGATCATTCAGCCATATACATTCTGATTGCAGGTTCGTACACACCGCTATCATTGATTTCATTACGTGGCTGGATAGGCTGGACAATATTTGGTCTAATCTGGGCAATGGCCATAGGTGGTATCGTTTTCAAGGTTTGGTTTTATTCATCAAAGCTGAGCAGGCTGTCAACCATTCTTTATGTGGCCATGGGCTGGTTGGTAGTTATTGCTATTGTGCCGGTAATCAAGAATGTACCAGAAACATCACTGTGGTTTTTCCTTGCCGGTGCGCTAAGCTACTCAGGTGGTGTGGTGTTTTTTGTCATTAAGAAAGTCCCTTTTTTCCATTTGGTTTTCCACCTGTTTATTTTGGGCGGGTCGGTCTGTCACTTTTTTGGTTTCTTATTCCTTCTGCCCTTCTGATTGCACCATTTGCAGTAATTCTTCAAAAATAATAGGAGCAACACATTCAAACCTAAGTTTTTCCTGTGTAACTGGATGTGTAAACCTAATAGCTGATGCATGAAGGAACAACCTTCTAATTCCAAATCGTTCAGTAATAATTTTATTGAATGTAAAATCACCATGATGCGAATCACCCACAATATCGTTATGCGTGCCTGCAAAATGCTGACGTATTTGATGCCACCTTCCTGTCTCTGGGAAAATGCGAACCCGGTTTAGGGCCATGTTCACGTGGTCCTTGTAAGAAATGGAACTAACTACGGTCTTTTCTTTTCGGAAATGAGTGATTGCAGGCTTTTTAAAGCGTGATTTCTTTTTTACGGTTACTTTCCTTTCAATTGTTCCTTCGTTATCCAATTCGCCTAAAACAATAGCTGTGTATTCTTTTTCCACTTCTTTGTTCTCGAATAGCTTGGTAAGCAGGTTGGCCGTTTCAGAAGAAAAGGCAAGCACCATGATCCCGGAAGTTTTTGCATCCAGTCGATGAACGTTGAATATTGGTTTGGATAATTGCTTTCCAAGCCTACGTGTAAGATAATCAGCATCATGTGGCATGTAATCATTTTTATGCACAGGCAAGTCGACAGGTTTTTCCACTACTACCAGGTAGTCATCCTGAAAGAAGATTTTAAGTTCATCGGTATTCATGTTGACAAAAGTAATATTTGTATAGAAGGAAATCGAAAACGGTTAGCAACTTTTCAATAGATATGCTCCTTGCCTATTCTTTTAACATTTATTACCAAACCAATAAGTACTTGTATTTGTCTTACAAAGAAAAAGATGAAACAGATATTGATTATAATCCTGCTGGGTATCGGATTTGCAGCAAATGCGCAGGATAGCAAACAAAAAAAGAACATGAGTTACAATAAACTAAATGATTTTGAAAAGTATGTAATTATTGATAAAGGAACAGAAAGGCCATTTACAGGGATTTACAACAAACATTATGAGGATGGCACCTACCACTGCAAACAATGCAATGTTCCTTTGTATAAGTCCGATGATAAATTTAATTCGAACTGTGGCTGGCCAAGTTTTGATGACGAGATTGAAGGTGCTGTAAAAAAAACGGTTGATGCAGACGGAAGAAGAACCGAAATTACCTGTGCCAATTGTGGCGGTCACCTGGGGCATGTGTTTTATGGCGAGGGCTTCACGAACAAAAACACCCGCCATTGTGTCAACTCGATTTCGTTAAACTTTAAGCCAGAGGAAGAATAAAAAAAGCTGCATAAGCAGCTCTTTCTTAATTCATCTGTTGAGATATTGTTCCTTCTAAATAAAAAATAGAAACATATCCTTTTTCGCTTTCGGCAACTTCTTCTTTGAGTTTTGCCAGCTTATCGTCTTTCTTATCATGCTGACCTCCATCAATATTGTGGTCTCCTTCATCATCGTGCCCAAGCGCATGTCCTTTATTTACTGGCTCTTCTTCTTCCGAATCACCTTCCATTTCAGCGATGTATGCATCATCAATTCGAATTTCTTTAAGCACACCCGTAATTTTCAAATCATTGCCCATTTGCTCTTGTGTAAATGAGCCTATTTTGTTACCAGCTTCAACCCTTATGGTTACATCCTCGGAACTACCCATCAAAAAACAGCGTGCACCTCCATGCTTGCAAACATGAGAAACTGTTCCTGAAATTGTCACTGTTTGATCAATTAGTTCACTTCCTTTTTCCTGAATTTCATCAACAGTATAAACAGTTTCTGTAACTGTTTCAACTGCTTTATCTTTTGTCTTTTTAGAATTACTTTGGCACGAATAAAGTGCAAGCAGAGCGATTAACGTAATTGTAAGGTTTTTCATTGATTGTGGTTTTTATTTTAAGAAATGTAAAAAATCAGAAATATTGCAGGTACTATAAATCCTAACAAGGTCAACCATAGTCCACGTCCAGCAATACCCTTTTTACCTTTTATTAGGAATAGTCCTGAGATTGTAACAAAGATAAGAAGAACTGCAATTATATCTGAAAGCCAGACCCAAACATATTTAGTTCCTGCCATATGAAGCTTGTTGATATGGTAAAACATTGGACGTTTAATGAGCAATTCCATTTCTGCAATATTTGTTTCCGGATCGAAAATAACCATGCCATTCTCCACAAAAACCTTCAACATGCCATTTTTAGACTTAAAATGCTTTTTATAACGGGGCATGTATTCAAACTTTTGCAATATTATTTCAGCATTTGATTTGGTAAAATCTTCGGATTCCTGCTCGGAAACTTCTATCGATTCCTGAACAACAATATGGTGCGGGTTCCAGTCATTTCGATGATTTAACGCAATCCCTGATATCGCATAAATCAATATTATGCCAGTTATAAAATAACCGATATCCCGATGAAGCGTACGAAGTAATTTTCTGATTTTCATTAATTATATAATTTCTATAAAGAACATATGTTTTATATATTTGTTCCATTATTTATTTATGAAACGTAAAAATAAAAATTTAGTAGATGAAAATTGCTATACCAACCCAAAACGATCAAATTGACAACCACTTTGGACATTGTGAGTATTTCACATTAGTTGATGTGGACGAGAACAAGGAAGTAATCAACAAAGCTACGATGGAAAGCGAAGCTGTTTGCGGGTGTAAATCAGGCCTGGCTGGTGTTTTGCAGCAGATGGGTGTGAAATTACTACTAGCAGGTGGAATAGGAGATGGAGCTGTTCGCAAACTAAAACAGCACAATATTGATGTGATAGCTGGTTTTTCAGGCAGTATTGATGAAGTAATCAGAAAATGGAAAACTGAAGATTATTCGTTAAACTTCACGATCTGTACGGAACATCAAAGTTGTTCACATTAGTTAGTAGTGTAATTCTTTGCAAATTGGGCATCAATAATTTGATATACTTCATCAAAATTATTGGTGCCCATTATTTTAGCACGTAATGAAGCAGCTCCAGGAAAATCGTTGATATATATTTTATAGAATCGTTTAAGTATATTGAAGTTTTTAACCCCTCTCCAATTCCTTTCAAATAATTTTGTATGTTGAACCAGCTGAGCAAGCTTCTCCTCCTTTGTTGGATTTATTTCTTCTTTATTGAATAACCAGGGATTATGGAAAATGCCCCTGCCAATCATCAACCCGTCAACGCCATATCGTTGCGAATAGTCCATGGATTGTGTGTATGAAAACACATCACCATTACCCAAGAATGGAATAGATGGATCTATTTCATTTCGTATTTTAACTGCTTTTGCAATCTCATCCCAACTGGCCAAACCATCGGATTGTTGCTTTTGCGTTCGTCCATGAAGAATAATTGCCGCTGGCTTGGTCACTAATAACTGTTTTATCCAGCGATCAGTCTCATGTTGTTTTATTCCTGTACGGGTTTTTACTGAAACGGGCAAATGAGTGGCCTCTTTGGTAGCCAAAACAATTTCCTGGGCAAGTGCTGGCTGGTCAATCAATGCACTGCATGATCCTTGCTTGACTACATTTTTCACTGGGCAGCCCATATTTATATCCAGCCCGTCAAACTCATATTCTTCGGTAATTTCTTTAGCAATTTTATGGAATACCTCTGGTTTGTTTCCCCAAATCTGAGCAACCAGCTTTATCCCTTTTTCTTTTAAGATCTTATTTTCAGACTCACTTACTATCAGACGCTCCGAAACCCGTTTTTTCCCTACGGGGTGGTTCATCCCATCAACAGCGGTGAACTCCGTGAAAAGCACATGCAGGCATTCAGGGTCAGATATCCTGGAAACAAGCTCTCTGAAAGAAGTATCTGTTACATCTTCCATTGGGGCAAGTGCCATAATTGGTGCTTTAATATGTTGCCAAAAATTACTCACGTTGCGAAATTGCAAAACTTAGTTTATTATCAATACTCTTCCGAAAACTTTTTCGGTTGCCAAATTTACGCTCGAAGGTCTTTGCATACAAAATCCGGTCCTGCTCGGGCAATTCAACAATTGATTTGCATTCATTTCCACAGCAACCATTGTACTTCTTCGCACAATCTTCACACTGAATAAACAAAATATGGCAAAGACTATTTGCACAATTTGTGTGTGTATCACATGGCTTTCCACACTGGTGGCAATGCGAAATCACTTCCCCATTTATTGATTCGCCCAAGCGTTCATCAAAAACGAAATTTTTACCAATAAATTTTGACTGAAGCCCTAATGATTTGACCTGCCTGGCGTACTCAATAATACCACCGTGCAATTGGTTTACATCCTGAAAACCATGGTGGTTCAAATATGCACTGGCTTTTTCACAACGAATACCACCTGTGCAATAGAGTAATATTTTACGTTCTTTTTGGTCGGCAAAATCATTCACTACCATTTCTATTTCTTCACGGAAAGTATCAGCTTCAGGACAAACAGCACCTTTAAAATGACCTATTTCACTTTCATAATGGTTTCGCATGTCAATGACCAATGTTTCTGGCTTGTCTACCAATTCATGAAATTCAGCCGCAGATAAATGTTTCCCTACATTTCCAACATCATAAGTTCCATCATCCAATCCATCCGCAACAATTTTTGGACGAACTTTTATTGTAAGCTTGTAAAATGATTTACCATCGTCCTCAATAGCATATTTAATGGGCGTTCCTGCAAGAAATTTGTCATTATCGATAAACTTAAGAAAATGCTCCAGGTTTTTTTCAGGGACACTCATTTGAGCATTGATACCTTCTTTGGCAATATATATCCTTCCAAAACAATTAAGGCTACTCCATTTGAAATACAGAAAATCCCTGTAGTTTACAGGATCTTCAATATTTCCATATTTGTAAAAAGAAATTGTTATTCTTTTGAAAGCTTCTGTTTCCAATTCCTCTATTAACAACTCCCTGCTCTTTCTATTATGCAATACCATTACGCTATTTATTTTTCGGCAAATATAATAAAGTTATTAGTATCAGATTAAAACATCTTTTTATTGCATTTACAACAAAACAATTCTTAACAAAACATATTCATGCAGAAATAGTGCATAAAAATCCAGTCGACATATTATAGAACATATTGATTTTTTTTAATCTTTGATTTACAAATGGTTACATATTCGTAAAAATATTGCATTTACTTTTCATTAATAAATTTTAAGCATTTTTTAAAGATCGTTTAAAATATATGCTATATTAGCGGAGCATTTGAGAGATCAAGTGCTTTAAAATGAAAGAATTAAAGATACCTTTTCTCTTTAAACCAATATCTATTTTCTGATCTAACTAAGCTAAATTATGGACAACGGGTTATCATGACGATGATAACCCGCTTTTTTTTAAAAGCCTTTATATAAGCGATTTATACGGATAGCAAACAGACTTGCAGCAACCCCCAACCCACTAAGGAAATCAATCCAAACACCAATTGGCCCTATGTCCAAAACAATGGAAAAAAGATAACTAACTGGTAAGCCTAAAACGGCATACGATAAAAATGCCATAAACATTGGAATGGTTACATCAGATAATCCACGAAGTGCACCAAGCAACACAACTTGAACACCATCAAAAACCTGAAATAAAGCTGCAATTATCAAGAGCTGTGCTGCAATCACGATAACATCAACATCTTCTGTAAAAAGAAATGGCAAATAATTTCTGAAAATTACAAATACAAGCCCCATGGTAAGCATAAATAAAACAACGAGGTGCAAGGATGCGAAAACAGATTGTTTCAATAATTCGTAATTCTTTAATCCCAATTCATGACTTACCCTAATGGTTGTGCCTGAACTAATCCCCAAACTGATCATGTAGGTCATTGACGCCAGACCAATTGCCACCTGATGGGCAGCGAGCGCCTCTTTTCCAATCCAGCCCATCATGATAGCGCCAACACCAAAGGTTGTAATTTCCACAATTACCTGAAAGCCAATTGGAACACCAACACGCAATAGCTCTCTAATTTTGCTTTTA
The DNA here is from genome assembly GCA_965230765.1 of Sunxiuqinia sp. GTDB lineage: Bacteria > Bacteroidota > Bacteroidia > Bacteroidales > Prolixibacteraceae > Sunxiuqinia. The sequence goes on along the minus strand of CBDDLR010000002.1, from coordinate 805,111 downwards.
ATTAGATCAGCTTTCATTGCAGACAAAAACATCTGGCGATATCTTTCGTTTCTCAGGATGACTGGAATTAGTAATATTGGCATACTCAATCTGGCAATTAGCGTAGCCCATCCAGCACCTAAAAGTCCCATGGCTGGAAACCCCAATTTCCCAAATATCAACACATAGTTTAGTACAATATTGATGACATTACTCGATAAAGTAATGTACATCGCTATTTTTGTATTCCCCACTCCTTCCAAAAATTGTTTAAAAGAATAAAACACAAGCATAGGAATAAGGGAAAAAACCAACAAAAGAAAGTATGGTCGAGCTAATATTACAACATCTTCAGGTTGTCCCATATTGTTTAGAAAGAAGCTCACAATTCCCATTATTGCCGCCAGAACTATTGCAAGAATGGTGTGAACAAACACTCCATTCTTTAAATATTGGCCAACTTCATTTTCCTTTTTTTGGCTAAAAACCTGCCCAACCAGCGGTGTCATGCCAATACAAATACCAATGCCAAAAAGCATTCCGATCATGAAAACATTGGTTGCAAATGCAGCAGCAGCAAGTTCTGCCGTACCAACATGCCCAACCATCATATTGTCGACAAGATTAACCGTAACCTGTCCAATTTGGGACAAAATCACCGGTCCTGCCAGCAACAAGTTCTTTTTATATAAAGGAAAATATTTCCGAATATTCATGTGTTATCCGATCTGAAAAATGAACGACAAAATTAGCTTTTAGAGTGGGATTTATAAAGAGAACCAATAATTAAACTTGATCATGAAAACATTATCAGTGTTTAACCCAAATGTATCTCCAAAACTATCGGAAACAGAAGCCCTGTACATTTGATCAACATTTATGCCTGATGTATTCCACACCAGGTAAAGTGTTGATCCTGGTCTGAATTCCCAGCGGGCTACAAGGTTTGATCTGAACTCCTGGTAATCGAAGTCTGGATTATAGATTGAATATTCATCTCCAGACGCTTCATTAAAATTATGAACATTGTTCCCTGATGTAGGTACTAATGAAAGGTACCGCTGACTTAAATCTTTGTTATCCCCATCAACTACACGCCTAAAATCATCATATTTCCCAACTGAAGCATAAGGGTTGGCATAATATTGAATTGACAGTTCGGGAGTCACAAAATACTCCAATCTTAATTGCGCATCAAGTGTTCTGCGCTCAAGCGTTCCAACCAAATAACCGGTGCTACCATCTTGAAGACTTACCCTATTTGCATATTGATGATGATTCTTCACCTTATCAAAATCTAACCTGGCACTAATGCTCAATCGATCATTTATTTGCCAACGAGACCTAAACGTGTTGAAGTAACGTTCTGAAATACCATCATCATAATCGATAAAGGTAGTGCCAATTAAAAAATGCAGGTCTTTTGAAGCATTCGTCTGAAGATAGTACTGAGCCTCCCAAAGATTATCAATAAAGAGTTTTGGTCCACCCCGCAGTTCACGGGTGTCAAATACATTGTAATCACGCTCAAAGTTTAAATTCAGGCTCCATAAGTTTGTGAACCTTAGGGACGCTCGCAACCCAAGCTCTTCTTTTGTCGACTCACCACCATAGCTCCATTCATGTTTTTGTTGAAACCGAAACCAGTAATTCCTAAGAATCCCTTTTGGCTCATTAACTTGATATCTCAATTCAAGTTCTTCTTTGATAAAATCGGCCTGGCGGAGATATCCCATATCGTTAAAATCAATTCCCGGCGACCTCCAGCTAAACGAACCAATTGCCCTGAATTTACCACTACGCTTTCCACCTTCAATTTCACCGCCATGCCCAAACAAACTGGTCTTTTCGGGATCGTAATCCAAGTGACTGGCATCTTCACGTTGGTAGTTATGTTGTGGAGACCTCTGCAATCTACTTATTGCTAATTCACTTCCCTCGATTTGACTAAAAAAACCTTTCATGTCCAGAAAGTATTTTCTGTTTTTCCAGTTATGTTGAAAATCAATTCCACCAGCAAGTGAAGATTTAGGAAGAAACTCCAGGTGTTCATCATTAATATCCCGTATCGTTGATGTTAACATTCCCCCCAACACAGTATTGCCTTTGTTAAAATCTTGCTTTAATCGTCCAACAAAAAAGCTGGTGAAAGGCTCAACAGAAACATCAGTATTTCCTGCTTCCCTTTTTATGGTAGCCTCTTCGTTAGCAGTAAAGCTTTGCACAACCCCCACCGAAAGTCCCTTTTTACTTTTTCCTGTAACTTTTACAGCACTTATAATAGAGGTATTATCTGGAGTAGATAAAGTTTCATCAACTGATACTGAAGGCACATAAATAGGCGCCCTTCCAATCCTTCGTGAATAAAACATAAGATCACGCCCCATGCTGTAATCTAAAATATTGTTCCCTTCAAGAAAGAATGGTCGTTTTTCATCGTAAAATACTTCGTAACTCGACAAGCTTAAAACAGATGGATCTGCTTCCACCTGTCCAAAATCAGGATTAACAGTGTAGTCCAACGTAAAATCAGAACTTAATCCAATTTTACCATCAAGTCCAAAACCAAATTCAGATTTTTCATTGAGTTCTGTATTTGGTGAGAATTTTGCATTGGCGTAAGGTAAAAATTCGAATTTACGTTTGGGGTCGATTCCTTTAATCCCATTTAGTTCGCCAAACAAATAGACCATCTCAGGGGCATCAATTGGTATCAACTTCCATTGATCTTCTTCCTGAAACCGATCAATCCAACGCCAAACATGCATTCCCCACACCTGTTCTTCAGCTTTTGCAAACCTCAACTGGCTAAATGGAATACGCATTTCTGCCGTCCACATCGAATCCCCAACTTGGGATTTTCCATCCCAAACAGCGTCCCAATTTACATCCCACTCGTATGCATCAAGGTGAACCAGGTCAACTTTTTGCCCTGCTGCGGAAAGGTTAAATTCAAAAGCAGATCGGTTATCGTTGTATGAGTCAAATGCAATACCCGCCATATCACCACCAAACTCATCTCTTCTTGATAAAATTGAACGAATTTTTCCAGGCTCGGTATCATGACACTTAATGGCTACATAGATGTTTTTATCATCGTACAATACGCATATCTCTGATTCCTGGGATGGGTTTTGTGCCTGAAGTGGTTGTTGCTGAATAAATCCACCACTCCAGTTTCCTTTTGCCCAGCATACATCGTTCAACCTGCCATCAATTTTTGGCTTTTCATTTAACCGTGTGGCAGAATAACTCTTCTTTTGGCTCGCATGAAAATTAACCAAAGAATCAGACGAGAGATTGTAATGATCAATAACTTGAGCAAATAAGTTGATCCCTGTCGTGCACATGCACACAGCAACCAGGAGTGAATATTTGAACATAATCTTAAGTTTTCAGCAGCTCAAATATATAATATTTTTAACAAAATTTCACATTCAAATAACAAATTGATTCAAGAGCTTTTTTCTGGAATGTTCTAAAAACGCAAACATTTTTTGAGAAATGTCGTTTCTATTAAAAATTTGATAAATTAGTTGATCAAAATATCTACATATTTATAGGACTAAAACTTTGTTATGAAGAAAATCAACAAAATCCTGGTTGCCAACCGGGGTGAGATTGCTGTCCGTATTATGCGCACTTGTCGCGAACTGGATATTGCAACAGTTGCTGTTTTTTCAGAAGCCGACCGTACATCAATGCATGTAAGGTATGCAGATGAAGCCTATTACATAGGGGCAGCGCCATCTAAAGAGAGTTATTTAAAAGCCGAAAAAATTATTGAAGTAGCTTTAGAATCCGGATCAGATGCCATACATCCGGGTTACGGGTTCTTATCTGAGAATGCGAATTTTGCAAAATTGTGCAGCGACAATGACATCATTTTTATCGGTCCTTCACCTGAAGTGATCGAAGTAATGGGAGATAAAATTCAGGCCCGAAAAACCATGATTAATGCTGAAGTGCCTGTTGTTCCTGGCACCACTGAGGCAATCACAGACGAAGAGAAAGCCATTGAAACCATCAAAGAAGTTGGACTCCCGGTGATGATAAAAGCATCGGCAGGTGGTGGTGGTAAAGGAATGCGCCTGGTTCATCATGAAGAAGATATTTTATCGTCTCTACGCGGTGCCCGATCTGAGGCATTAAGTGCTTTTGGAGATGATGCAGTATATATCGAGAAATATGTGCAATCGCCGCACCATATTGAATTTCAGGTATTAGGTGATCAACATGGGAATGTAATCCACTTGTTTGAAAGGGAATGTTCTATTCAGCGAAGGCATCAAAAGATGGTAGAGGAAACACCCTCGCCACTGATGACCCCCGAATTGAGGGAACAAATGGGAAAACATGCAGTAGAAGCAGCAAAAGCTGTCGACTACGTTGGAGCAGGAACTATTGAGTTTCTTGTAGATAATGATCTCAATTATTATTTCCTTGAAATGAACACCCGTTTACAGGTTGAGCATCCAATCACAGAGCGTGTTACTGGTGTTGATTTAGTGAAGCAGCAAATTCTAGTTGCTGAAGGGAATGTATTAAAGCTTAAGCAAGAAGAACTTCAGCAAAAAGGACATGCCATTGAGTGTCGTGTTTATGCTGAAGATTCCGATAATAATTTTATGCCATGCCCAGGCCGTATTCACAGCATAACACAGCCTTTGGGTCTTGGGGTTAGAACTGATGGGTATGTTTATGAGGGATATGAAATACCGATACATTACGATCCAATGATTTCGAAGCTGATTGTTTGGGCACAAAACCGTGCTGAAGCAATTAAAAGAATGGAACGTGCTCTTTACGAATACAAGATTACCGGTGTAAAAACTTCTTTGAAGTTTCTTGAAAGGATTATGGATTCCGAAGATTTCGTTTCCGGAAATTACGACACCAATTTTATCGAAAAAAACCGAGATACCCTGATTGATGTAGACACATGTGAACTAGAATGTCAGGACATGGTTATTATTGCAGCATACATTGATTATAATAACCGCCTCAACAAAGTAATTCCTACTAAAGAGTTGATACCTGCAAAAAATCGCTGGAAAAAGTACACGTATCAGAAAAATTTTGACCGACTATAAAAATCAACATCATGCCTATTGAAATTAAGCTAAACGACCGTATTGCATCGGTCGAAGTTCTAAACCAAAATGAAAACCTGCTTGAGATCAAGGTTGACGATATAATTTACAATGTCGATCTTATGCACAATGATGATGGGCTGTTTTCTATTCTAGAAAATAACCATTCTCACAACATTTCATTAGTACCAAACACTAAACCAAAATCTTACACAGCCTACACCCTTTATCAGACCTACGATTTGGAAGTTATTGATGCCGAATCAAGGTATATAAAAAACAGGGGCGATGGCGCATCAGCACAAAGCGAAAAGAAAATTACCGCTCCTATGCCCGGTAAAATTGTTAAAGTACTTGTTGGCAAAGGACAGGAAGTTAAAAAAGGTGATACCGCTGTAATTATTTCCGCAATGAAAATGGAAAGTGAATATAAAGCAGCGGTTGATGGACTGATAAAAGAAATTCATGTAAATGAAGGAGACACAGTTGACACAAACCAGGTACTAATTGAAATTGATTAAACTATTTAATATGGACTTGAAAAGTAAGTTTGAACACTTTGAACAAATAAATAAAGAAGCTGAGTTAGGCGGAGGACAAGAGCGAATAGAAAAACAGCACAATGCAGGCAAGAAAACAGCTCGCGAACGCATTATCGAGCTTCTTGATCCTGGAACATTTAATGAGATCGACAAATTAGTTACTCATCGTGCCACTGATTTTGGCATCGACAAAAAGAAGATCCCTGGAGACGGCGTTGTTGCTGGGTACGGACAAATATTGGGTAGGCTCGTATATGTATTTGCTCAGGACTTTACAATATTTGGCGGTACAATGAGCCGTGCAAATGCCGATAAAATTGTAAAAATTCAGAAAATGGCCGTTGAGATGGGTGCTCCACTGATTGGTCTTAATGATTCGGGTGGAGCTCGAATACAAGAAGGGGTTCAAAGTTTGGCTGGTTATGCAGATATATTTTACAACAATGTAATTTCTTCTGGTGTCATACCACAGATTTCTGCAATCCTTGGCCCATGTGCAGGAGGCGCAGTTTACTCCCCTGCCCTTACAGACTTTATTTTTATGGTGAATGAAAAAAGCCACATGTTTGTTACCGGTCCCGATGTTATCCGCACAGTTACCCATGAAGATGTTAGCAAGGAAGATTTAGGTGGAGCGGTAACACACAGCTCAAAAAGTGGCGTAGCACACTTCACAGGTGAAAATGAAGAACAAACATTGATGATGGTGCGTGAACTGATCAGCTTTATACCATCAAACAATATGGACGATCCTCCGTTGAAAGTTTGCTCTGACCCTTCTGACAGAAAAGAAGAATCACTTAACGAAATTGTCCCCGCTGACCCAAACAAACCATACGACATGAAAGACATCATCTTCAAAATTATTGATGATGAGCATTTTCTTGAAGTTCAACCCAATTATGCATCGAACATAATTATAGGGTTTGCCCGGTTTGGTGGACGTTCGGTTGGCATTGTTGCCAATCAGCCAGCATTTCTAGCTGGTGTTCTGGATATTAATTCTTCAATTAAAGCTGCGAGGTTTGTGCGTTTTTGCGATGCGTTCAACATCCCGCTTGTAACAATGGTGGATGTTCCTGGCTTCTTACCCGGCACACAGCAAGAATTTGGGGGAATTATAAAACACGGGGCAAAATTGCTTTATGCATTTGCAGAAGCTACCGTGCCTAAGATTACCTTAATCACCCGCAAGGCATATGGTGGGGCATACGATGTAATGTCGAGTAAGCATATTGGCGGGGACATTAATTATGCTTATCCAACTGCTGAAATTGCGGTAATGGGACCAGAAGGGGCAATCAATATTTTAAGGCGCGACATTACCAATGATGAGGAAAAAGCACAAGCTGTAGAAGAATACAGAGATACTTTTGCCAACCCATACCGGGCAGCATCCCTGGGGTATATTGATGAAATAATCTACCCGGAAAACACACGAAAGAAAATTATCGATGCTCTTGAGATGACCCACAATAAGAGGAAGTCGAACCTACCTCGAAAACATGGAAATATTCCACTTTAGATAAATGAAAGGCCGCTTTTAGCGGTCTTTTTCATTAAATACAGGAATCTTTCCGGAGAAATCTACTTCATAGGAAGCTTCATTGAACGAAATAATAAGTTTTGAGTTCTTCAGGTTAACAACCGGGCCAGATATAATGTCCCATTTTTCATCAAAACCATAGCGGTAATTATCAACCAGCTGAAAAGGCATTTTCCCAGTCCCCTCTTTTGTTGGCCAATTAGGAGAAGCAATATTTGTAGCACTGATAACAGGCTCAATCGTCGAATAAAAAATTGGCTCTTCAAACTCCCCCTCTTCAACATAAAGAAATTCAATATGCTTTCCATGCAACGATTCGTATGTTAACAGATCGATGGAATGATCGACATACATGATATGTTCTTGTATATATTTGCTCTGAAAACCCTGAAAATCGATAAAATTATCAGCTTCAGACAGCTCACACACAAACCCACATATTTTGCCCGGATCATTCTCAATCGTCAAATGAATTTTGCCATCTGCTTCTGTTATTTCAATTGGCCGATGCACTGGCACACCAACCACAGCCATGTACACAGACCCAAAATCAACGAAACACATATTGTTTTCTTTGATAATATTAACGTGCTGCTGAAACGTAATTGATGATTTATTTTGAAACCGGTGCTCTTTTGCTGGAAGAAAAATATCCCCAACATTGATTCTATTTTTTGTATTCCTTCTTATTTTTTTTTGCCAAGAGTCGTAAACATCACTAATCTCTTCATACAATTCCTGTGCTTTTTCCGGAACTTTTGTCAACTGTACAAGAATATTTTCGTGCTGAACGAACTGAGTCCAGGGATCTTTTCCCCGACCATTTCTACTTCTCCAAAAATGTCCATTACCCCTAACAGTTGAGATCGTATCATGGTTATTGACAATTAACTTCCAGTTTTCAATAATTTTATTCCCATTACTCCAACCTCCGTATGCCGAAAGGTTTGTCGAGAGGCTATACTTATTTGTTTTATAGAGTAATTGTTTTGAGAATGATAACTCATCAAACCAAAAATTGGGTTTGCTCAGCTTGTAATATTCTGCAGCTTCCTGTTCGCGTTGAGCATATTCAATTACTAAAGCCGGAGGATTATAGGAACTAGTTGCAGCATGTATCAGTTGAAAAGGATTTGTCTTTTTAAACACGGTTACAGAGTCAGTTCCGAACCAAAGCCAATTTAGATTTCTGATTATATGGGTTCGGTTGCCAAACGTTTCGCTCCTACCCGCACCTGCAAAACCAGGATACCCAAAAAACTGATGGGTTGCCAACTCGCTTGAATAGAAATCTAAAACTGCTTTGGCAGCTAACTTGACTTCACTGCTCGGAGCAAAATCGTATAAATTCAACCAACTATTCAACGTATAAAGCTTTCGAATAGGTCCTTCATATGAAGGGATACCTGTTTTATATATTCTCGATGCACGTTTTATTATTTTGTTTTCAAGATTATCAGCCAATTCCTGCATGTCGGGATAATAATCCCCAAACATCAAAGCTTTATGGGCAATTAAATAAATACATGAATAATAATCGGGGTACTCATTTTCAATTTCACGGCTTTTCGGATTAATACCATTGTCCTTATCCAAAAAATTATTGATAATTATTTGAAGGTTTTGTCTTACTGCGCTGCTCTCACCGTGCAAATAGACCAGACGTACAATATCATTCAATTCCTTGTAAAACGATCGGCTATCTACTGCCTTGGAAATAAAATCATTAATATCGTGATCTTCATCACCATACATCGTTAATCGTGCAAGTATTACTGAAGTATAGTCAAACGATTGGCTACCTAGCTTAGAAACTGACGGCAAATCTACCGAATCAGCTAAATAACTAATTACTGAATCTGATTTTGTTTTTATTGAAATATTCGTACCCAATAAGCTTTCGGCACTCAATCCGAAAACAAAAAACAACGAAAATAGCAATGATATACATTGATTCATCTTCGAGGAATAAATTGATTTTATTATTTTCGACCCCAAAATTTATAAAGTTTTCTTCGGATAACAAGTAAAACCTAAATCTTTAAAACATGAAAATGAAATTAGAGATTATCATGACACGCAAAATTTCAATTCTAATCTTAACAACGGCTATTGTTTTATTTACCGCATCTTCCTGTAAAATAAACAAAAAAGACAGCAATTCTGGGAAAATCCTAAATAAGGAGTATAAAGAACAAATAATTAAAGGGAGGGAAGAACTCAGGACTTTTCTTTTTACGTCACGTGTACCTGGTCTTTCAATATCAGTTTCAATTGACAATAAAATAGTTTGGTCCGAAGGAATCGGGCATGCAAGCAAAGAATTAAACAGCCCGGCAACAAGAAATACGAAGTTCAGGATTGGCAATACCTCAAAAATGCTAACAGCCCTTACCCTGGCAAAGCTGCAGGAAAAAGGCATGGTAGATTTAAACAAATCATATTATGAATTCATTCCTGAATTCCCTAAAAAGCAGTTCGATTTCTCACCCTATCTTTTAGGAGTAAATTCAGCTGGATTTGCCCCGGACTCACCAGACTTGGTGAAAAATCCCAATAATTTTAAATCACTTAAGGAATATATTTCATTCTACGAAAACGATACGCTTGTTTATGAACCCAACACCTATCTGTTGGACTCTGAACTTAGCTATGCACTGTTAGGTATTTTGGCAGAAGACATTACTGAGACATATTACCCAAAGCTTCTGCAAGAAACCCTACTTGACACGCTTAAACTAAGCAATACAATTATTGATGATCCATACAGAATAATTGACGGCAGAAGTGAGTGTTATTATCGTGACTATATTGCACGCTTGATCAACGCCCCAAAACTGGACCTTCGATTTCTGGCACCAATTTCAGGATATTTATCAACAGCTGATGATCTTAACATACTGTCGCAGACATTGCTAGCACCAGGTTTCTTTTCAGAAGAAAGCCTTGATTTGTTTTTTACGCCAAATACACTTAATGATGGAAAAAAGACAAACAGAGGCTTTGGCTGGGTGATCTATGAAGGTCCTGAGGGGGAACTTGCGTACGTGCAGTTAGGCTCAGTGATTGGGGGAAGTTCTGTTATTGTGATTTACCCCAAAGAAAAATTAGTTTTAACAGCTTGCACCAACCTGGATGACAACAGTGGGGATTTTCCTTCAAAAGCACTTTGCAATATTTTTCTTGAAAGGATCCGTTCCGAGAAATAAGTATTCAACACATAAAAATTGAAAGGGATTCCACTTATAACGGGTGGAATCTTTTTTTAGAATAAACCGAGAAGTTTGCTTGTCACTAGCAAAAGCGCAAAGATCAGTACATAACGCACATACTTTGCACCACCTTTTACAGTAAAATGAACCCCCAGCCACGCTCCAGCCATATTGCCAATAGCAAGCAATAATCCACTCATCCAATCTACCTGGTCATTGTAAATGAAAATACCCAGTGCAAATGCGGTATAAATTAAAACAATAAAAACTTTTATCGCATTTGCCTTTACCAAATCGAATCCGCATCCCATTACCAATCCGGCCAGCAAAAAGAATCCAACACCCAGTTGAATAAAGCCACCGTAAAGCCCAATCAGAAAAAAAACTCCATATTGAAGAATTGAAGGTTTTGCAGAAATATTTCCTGCTTGTTCTTTCAGCCATGCATCAGGCTTAAAAACGATAATCAGGATCATCAGGATCATTAAGCCTGTAATTATTTTCTTGAGCAATTCTTCATTGATGTCTACAGCTATTAATGCACCAATTATTGCCCCCAAAATTGCCGGAATGGCCAGTCGATAGTCTGTTTTAAAATCAAGCACTTTTTTCTGTTTAAAAGTGCTCACGCCAACTATATTTTGCAGAAGAATAGCAACCCGGTTTGTTCCATTGGCAACATTTGCAGGAAGCCCCAGCAGCATCAGCATTGGAAGTGTCAAAGTTGACCCACCTCCTGCCATCGTATTAATAAAACCAGCAAATATACCAACCGCGATCAAGGCCAAATAATACCATTCCATTGCAAACGTCTTTAAACTAAAAAAGGCATCCTCAACAGAAGGATGCCTTTCAAATATCTTCAATTAATATTTACCACGCAAACAATGGCAAATCTTTCATCATTTCATTTACTTCTCCGCAAACCTTTTTAATCACTGATTCATTTTCAACATCAGCTAAAACCTGATCAATAAAATCAACAATTAGTGGCATGTGCTCTTCTTTTAAACCACGGGTTGTAACTGCCGATGTACCTACACGCAAACCTGATGTAGAGAAAGGGGAACGAGTGTCAAACGGCACCATGTTTTTATTGATTGTTATATCGGCTTTCACCAACGTGTTTTCAGCAAGTTTACCTGTTAATTCAGGAAATTTAGTTCGAAGATCAATCAACATACTGTGATTCTCAGTTCCTCCTGATATTACCTTATAGCCCTTATCCACAAAAGCTTGCGCCATTACAGCTGCATTCTTTTGAACCTGTGATTGATATACTTTATAAGATGGGTCAAGTGCTTCGCCAAAAGCAATGGCTTTAGATGCAATTACGTGTTCCAGAGGTCCACCTTGCTGACCAGGAAATACTGCAAAGTCAAGCACCGCAGACATCATTTTGGTCACTCCTTTAGGTGTTTTGTACCCAAATGGGTTTTCAAAATCTTCACCCATTAAGATAATACCACCACGTGGCCCACGTAGAGTTTTGTGAGTTGTTGATGTAACAATATGAGCATATTTCACAGGGTTATCTAGCAATCCGGCTGCAATCAACCCTGCGGGGTGAGCCATGTCCACCATAAACATAGCACCAACTTTATCCGAGATCTCACGCATTCGTTTGTAATCCCATTCACGTGAATAAGCAGATGCACCACCAATAATTAATTTTGGCTTGTGTTCAATCGCCAGAGCCTCCATTTCATCATAGTCAACCAAGCCTGTTTCTTCTTTCACATGATAAGCTATTGGGTTGTATAATATTCCAGAAGAGTTTACCGGTGATCCATGAGAAAGGTGTCCGCCGTGCGAAAGATCAAGTCCAAGAAATGTATCTCCTGGCTTTAAAATTACGCTAAGAACTGCTGCATTGGCCTGTGCCCCGGAATGAGCCTGAACATTTGCATATGCCGCCCCAAAAAGCTCTTTGATACGGTCAATTGCCAATTGCTCAGTCATATCAACAAACTGACAGCCTCCATAATATCGCTTACCAGGATAGCCTTCTGCATATTTATTGGTCATTACAGAACCCATTGCCTCCATAACCTGCTCGCTTACAAAGTTTTCAGAAGCAATAAGCTCAATACCATTTAGTTGGCGCTGGCGTTCTTTTTCAATAATTTCAAATACAAGTTGATCTCTCTTCATTGCAATAGATTTACGTTTTTATAAGAATGCACAAATGTACGACTTTTTAAAAGCCTTGAAAAACAATATTTGTCACAAAAAACCCATATTTTTAAACAATCTGAGAATAAAAACAAATACCAATATTGAATAATGACGTTTAAAGATAAACCTCTTCTATTTTCGGCTGCACTATTTCTGAGTTTACTGGGAGGAACTGTTGCAATTGCATTCTATTTGTTTGCAGTAATTTTCTACTCAACTTCAATTGAAGCAATAAAAAATATCACAAACACGATAAGTACAGACGGTACTTCCCGCTTCTACTTTTTATGCCTGCTCATGCTTTATACTTTTTCTGTACTTGGAGTAGTAAAAATGATCAAGTGGCGCAAATCAGGCTTTTGGATATACGGGATGTCACAAACAATAATTTTATTATTTCCGCTTTTGTGGTTAGGAAGAAATTCATTTTCAGCGACCAATTCAATATTTACTGCCTTGTTTATCCTAATCTATACATCCTTCTACAAAAAGATGAAATAAACTGTACTTCTAAATGTATTACAGCTATTTACGACAATAAAACTGCTCTTGAAAAGAAAACCCTTGGCCTGTAAAGAATCTCAAAACCCAACTCGTGAGCCAGATAAACCATGTCGTTGAATGCTCTTTTTTTGACATGAAAATTGGGTTCTACAATCAGAGCGGTCCCACCTTGCTTAAGCAGCGATTTAAGTTCAGCGAGAAAAGCTTTTTGATCGGGAACTTCATGAACCATATAAAATGCTAAAATAAAATCGGCTCTTTCCTGAATACCTAATTTGTTTTCACCACATTGATGTAAAACAATCCTGTCTTCCAATACGGTGTTTTTAATTTTTCCATCAACAATATTTAGCATTCCTGACTGCAAATCAGAAGCGATTACTTTACCTGAACTACCAACCATATTGGCCATTGGCAAAGTGAAAAAACCTGGTCCGCAACCAATATCAATTACAGTAAAACCTTCTTCAATGTAAGGGTCTACTATTTTTTCAGGATTTTGTAAAAGCTTTCTAAGTGAATTATCGAGTCCATTTGCTCTTTCAACTGGACATACGTGTTGTGCTGTTTCTGCTGTTTTCATGGCTAAAAATTTTGTTGGCACAAATATTAGCACAAACAACATTAACGACAGCATAAATTCGGCGAACTAAATAAAAAAACAGATAAAAGATAGAAAAATTATAATTACTTAATCATCAGAGAAATGACGCACTTTTGACCGATAGTTGGAGAAAACCTTTGCACGGGAAATAAAACCAATATATTTTCCTTCCTCATCAATAACTGCCAGGTTGTAACGCCCACTTGTTTCAAACTTTTCTACAACACCTGCCATGGAATCTTCAGGCGATATAAAATGCTGAGGCATGTACATCAAATCTTTCACCAAAACACTATCGTGTAATTCTTCTTCAAAAATAAATCCGCGAACATCATCCATTTTAACCATTCCTGCCAGTTTCCCATCTTCAAATACGACAGGGTACAAATCCCTTCTTGAGCGAGATATCGCCTTTGTAAGGTCTCCTAAAGTGGCATTTGGGGCAATTATTTCGAAATCAGCCTCAATGAGCTCTTTCAGCTCCATAAACTGCAATACGGCCTTGTCTTTATCATGTGTAACCAATTCTCCTCGTTGTGCAAGGCGTTTGGTGTAAATTGAATGTGGTTCAAACACACTAATCGTCAGGTAAGCTGATGTGGCTGAAATGATTAATGGGAACACCAGTTCATAACCACCTGTTATTTCAGCTGTTAAAAAAATGCCCAGTAGTGGAGCATGCATCACTCCAGCCATAAGCGCAGCCATTCCTGCCAATGAAAAATTATCTAATGGCAAATTTAATGCAAATGCTTCATTGAGTGCCAATGCCAACAAGTAACCGCTAACAGCCCCAACAAAAAGTGTAGGTGCAAAAATTCCACCTACTCCACCGCTTGCTGTAGTAGCCGACATGGCAAAAACTTTAAAAATGACAAGCATGGATAAAAAAGCAAGGATAAATAATTGGCTCGACTTGAAATCGAAGAACAGGGATTTATCCAACAAATCGGCTCCTCTCCCATCAAAAATCATATTGATAGATGAATACCCTTCCCCCCATAAAGGAGGAAATATAAAGATTAGTAAGCCCAACACAGTTCCACAAATAATTATTCTTGACGATTGTTTTTTAATCTTTTTAATTACCCCTTCGAGGAACATCGTGACCCTGGTAAAATAAAAAGAAACAAATCCTGCGAAGACCCCGAGAACAATATAAAACGGGATGTTATACCAATTGAATTTGTTTATCACATTAAACTCAAAAAGGAAGGCATCGCCCATAAAAAAGAATGCCATAACTGCCGCAGTAATTCCAGAAATCAATAACGGGATCAATGATGCCATAGTCAGATCGAGCATCAGAACCTCCAAGGTAAAAACAATGCCCGCAATCGGTGCCTTAAAAATTCCTGCAATTGCCCCGGCAGCCCCACAGCCAATCATCAAGGTCACATCGGCTTGGTCGAGCTTGAAATATCTTGCAAGGTTTGAACCAATAGATGCCCCGGTTAAAACCACAGGTGCCTCCGCCCCAACCGAACCACCAAAACCAATGGTGAACGTACTGGTAATTACCGAAGAAAACGTATTATGTGCTTTTATCTTCCCTTTTTTTCGGGAAATGGCATAAAGTATTTTGGCCACTCCATGCCCAACATCATCTTTTATGAAATACATTAAAATCAACACTGTAATAACTATCCCAACAAGCGGAAATGCCAGATAAAGGTAGTTTTCACTGGTTTCTTTAAAATGTCCGACAAGGCTCTCACCTAAAAAATGGATCAGGTTTTTCAGAATAAGTGCAGCTGTTCCACTAACAATACCCACAAGAAGACTCAGCCAATAGATTTTCCTACTGGAAAGAAATTCATGTGTAAATGGAACAAACTTATTTCTGTAACTGAATTTAGACATCTGCTAATCGTGTGAAAAATGACGAACAGTCTTTCGGTAAATTGAGAATACTTTTGCACGGGAAATAAACCCGACATATTTACCATGATCAATCACTGCCAGGTTGTAACGCCCACTATGTTCAAACTTCTCTACAACAACATCCATACTGTCTTCGGTAGAAATGAAATGTTCCGGGTGGTACATAATTTCATTTACATGAATTTTGTCGTACAGTTCACGATCAAATATCATATGGCGCACATCATCCATTTTTACCATGCCTTTTAAATACCCATCAGCATCAACTATTGGAAAAAGATTCCGATGCGCCTTTGAAATAGCAACCGTCAAATCCCGCAATGTTGATTCTGGATGAAGGACTTCAAAATCGGTTTCAACCAACTTGCTAACCTCCATCATCTGAAGCACATTTTTATCCTTGTCGTGTGTCATTAACTCTTTTCTGCGTGCCAACTGGAAGTGATATATTGAATTAGGTGTAAAAACCCTTACCGTTAAATAGGCAAAAGTAGCTGTAATCATTAGTGGTACAAACAGTTTGTACCCACCTGAAATATCAGCAATAAGGAATATTCCGGTTAAAGGTGCATGCAACACACCTGCCAATAAACCAGACATGCCAATAAGGGCAAAGTTTTGCGTATTTAATTGCCTTGCACCGAACATATTTACAAACTGTGCAAAAAACATCCCGGTATTAACCCCCATAAACAGTGTTGGGGCAAAAATTCCACCAATACCTCCAGCGCCAAAAGTAAAGGCTGTGGCAATTACTTTAAACAAGATAATGGCAAGGAGAAGAACCAATACTGCCCAGAGCTGATCCTCAAGCCCGGCAAGGAGATTTGTCTCAAACAAATAATCAACATTCCCTGCCAAACAAGAATTAATTGCCTCATAACCTTCACCAAATAGCGAAGGAAAGAAGAACACCAGAATTCCCAATCCCAATCCTCCTACAATAAGGCGTACCCAGCTACTTTTGAAGCTATCAAACACTTTTTCAATGTACATGTACATTTTGGCAAAATATGCTGATAAAAGCCCAGATAAAATTCCAAGGAGAATATAGAATGGCAAATCACCAATAACAAACTTACTTTTTACTTCAAAAGGGTAAAGTACATCCTGGCCCATAAACAAATATGAAGTGACTACAGCAGAGGCCGAGGCCAATAATAAAGGAACAAGAGAAAAAGTTGTCAGGTCAATCATAATCACTTCAATGGCGAATACAATTGCGGCAATTGGTGCCTTAAAAATTGCAGCCATTGCCCCTGCACAAGCACAAGCCAGTAGCAATATGGTGTTTCTGTAACTTAGTCTAAATACTTTCGAAAGCCATGATCCGTAAGAAGTCCCGGTAGCAACCGTAGGTCCCTCAAGCCCAACTGAACCACCAAATCCAACAGTAAATGCACTGGTAATAATTGATGAAAACATATTGTGACGGCTCAACTCCCCCCTGCGTTTTGAAATACTATGTAAAACATTCGGTATACCGTGCCTTACGGGACTTTTAATCAAATAACGGACGATGAGAAAAGCGACAAAGATTCCGATTATTGGAAGCACAAAATAAATGTAATGGTGGATTTCCTTTGTAACAACCTGGTTAAGTAATCGTTGCGTTAGCCATACTGCATTTTTAATGACTGTTGCCACAAAACCGGAAATAATTCCAATAGCGATACTCAGTATCATGATAAACTGCCGTTCGGTCAACCTTCGTAAACGCCAACGATGAAATCGAACAATAAATGGAGTCTTTTTTGTCATCCACGCAAAAATAATAAAAGAGGTAAAGCAAAGCTTAATAAACTATTTTTTCTTTTTGAAAATATCCTTAATTGTTTCCCAAACCTTTTTGCCTCTTTCAGGACGCTTCCTTCTTTTTTCTTTCGAATCAGAATCTTTTTTACCAAATAACCGATCAAATATACCTTTCTCACGCTCAATTTCAATCTCATCTTTATAATGCGGAATATTAAGCATAGCCAAATATTTTGGTGATGGAGATTGAAACCTCGCATATTTCATTTTTCGGTATCTTGGATCGGAATACATTTTGTGGAAAAATTTCCCCACAATCGGCAAAGCCATATATGCACCCTGCCCGTACGTTGTTGTTCTAAAGTGAATACCCGGATCATCTGCACCAACCCAGCAGCCAGCCACTATTTCCGGTGTCATTCCAATAAACCACCCATCTGAATTGTCTTGGGTAGTTCCTGTTTTCCCAGCAAACTCCCCTGGTATTTTGTAAACAGTTTTTATTGCATCACCTGTTCCTTCTTTCACAACCGATTGAAGCATATGTGTAACCATTCTGCAATTTTCAGCATCAAGCATGGTTGGTTCGGCTGGTGGGCGAAAAAACTGGCTCAAAATCTCCCCTTTATTGTTTTTAATTGAAACAAGATAATGGGGCTTAACTTTTACACCACCGTTTAGCATTGTAGCATACGCATAAACCATCTCTTTTAAACTAATTGAAGCAACCCCAAGAGCTAATGAAGGATACTCAGGAAGATCTGCTTCAATCCCCAATATCCTGGCTGTTTCAATGGTTTCGTCAATTCCAGTTTTCATCATCACATCCACAGCAACAGTGTTCAACGACTCAGAAAGAGCTCCCTCCATACTATAATAACCTTCATAATTATCATGGGAGTTTCGTGGAGACCAATCCTGATAGTCTTTATATACCTTCTTCTCATTCGGGTAGTATTCGAACGGGCTTAGCCCATTTTCCATCGCAGACAAATACACAAATGGCTTAAAAGTAGATCCAGATTGCCTTTCAGCCTGCACATGATCATATTTGAAAAACCTAAAATCAATTCCGCCAACCCAGGCTTTCAGTTCCCCTGTTGAAGGCTCAACAGCTAAAAAACCAGTATTCAACAGCTTTAGATAATGCTTAATTGAATCAAGGCTCGTTACTTCCTGCCGTTTAATTCCATCCCAGGTAAACATCTCAGTTTCTTTTTTCCTGTTAAAAGAATTCATGATCTGATCATGCGTCAATCCTCTGGCTTTCTTGCTCTTGTAACTTTCTGAGTTTTTTACAGCCCGATTCAAAATATTCGGTTTTCCAGACCAGGGCTGCCTGCTTTTCCAATGGAGGTCAAAAACCCTTTGAAGATTTTTCATGTACTCCTTTACCGATTGTTGGGCATAAAATTGAAAGTCATAATTAATCGTAGTTTCAATTTTCAAGCCATCAGTGTAAAGATTGTAATTATCGCCATTCTCTTTTTTGTGTGCTGCACACCAATCCAATAGTTCGGGCTTTAACATTTCCATAAAATATGGAGCGGGGCCTTCGTTGTATGAGATTTTTCTGTATTTGATCCGAAGTGGCCTCGTTTTGTAAAACTCAGCCTGATCGGCACTGAGGTAATTGTTAGCCACCATTTGGTTAATCACCACATTTCGCCTGACTTTCGATTTCTCTGGGTTTTTTCGAGGATTGTAGGTATTATTGGCCTTCAACATGCCAATTAAAACAGCCGCTTCATCCAACGTGAGTTTGCCCGGCGATTTACTGAAAAAGCGTTCGGCTGCAACTTCAATTCCAAATATATTCTCACCAAAAGGAACAGTGTTCAAGTATAAAGTTAGAATTTCTTGTTTCGTATATATTCGCTCCAGCCTGTAAGCAATAATGGCTTCCCTTAGTTTATTTACCGGCATTGAAAACACCCAAAGATTATTTCGGGGAAATAAGTTTTTTGCTACTTGCTGGCTCAAGGTACTCCCTCCACCTGAACTTCTGTTTTGAAGAAGGATGGTTTTAAAAAGCACACGCATTAATGCAATTTCGTCAATTCCACGATGCTCATAAAACCTGGCATCTTCTGTAGCAACAAGAGCATTTACAACATATGGGGATATTTCATCAAAGCTCACATTGCTCCTGTTTTCAACGTAATACCTGCCCAACAACTTTCCTTCTTTAGAAAAAACC
The DNA here is from genome assembly GCA_965230765.1 of Sunxiuqinia sp. GTDB lineage: Bacteria > Bacteroidota > Bacteroidia > Bacteroidales > Prolixibacteraceae > Sunxiuqinia. The sequence goes on along the minus strand of CBDDLR010000002.1, from coordinate 785,614 downwards.
TCAGAGCCTTGTGGATTTTTTATTTCAACAAGTTGCGACCTGCTAGGAACATAACCTAGAAATCCGAGATAAACCGAAATAAAAAAGAGGGTAAAAAGCAAAAACCAAAATATGGTAATCTTAACCAGGGCACTTCTAAATTTCTTCCAAAATGAACCAGCGTTCTTTTTTTTCCTCTTTGTCAATTTTTTCTTGTTAGAAGCAGCCATAAAAAGGTTTTATTGTTTTAATTTTATAAAACGCAAAAATACTGAATTGATTTTAATCTGATTAAAAAACTTTCTCTACACTATAAGTGTTTAATAATTAACAGAATGCAACCTAGACCAACTTCTACACATAGACTACCTGTATGTATTTATTATTTATAAGCATTAACGCGATTTTAAAATGGATATAATTATTACAGGTGCATCAGGCTATATTGGCAGCAAACTAAAACAGCGACTAACTGTAGCTGGTCATCAGGTCATTACGCTAACCAGAGACTATTTGTATGGCAGAGAGGAAGATTTAGTGAATATGATTTCCGGGGCACACGCTGTTGTGAACCTTGCGGGTGCCCCCATATTACAACGATGGACAAAATACAACCGAATTAATATTTACAATAGCCGGATATTAACCACAAAAAAAATATGCAAGGGCATAAATAGCCTGTCACAAAACAAACGACCAAAAGCATTTATTTCTGCATCGGCTGTTGGGATTTACAAAACGGGCATGCAACACGATGAAACAAGTAGTAAATTAGCAACTACTTTTCCTGGCAAATTAGTGATGGACTGGGAAGATGCCTCAAAAATTTTAAGTGATGATGTGCGCAGGGTTATTTTCAGGCTGGGTATTACTGTTGGAAAAGATTCGAAAATGATAAAAAACCTACTACCCTCATTCAGGCTAGGTCTAGGCGCAAAAGTTGGGGACGGATACCAAGCTTTTCCATTCATTCACATAGTTGATGTTGTACGTGCTTTTTCTGATGCACTAACAAATTCTTTTTATGCCGGGGTTTTTAACCTTGTTGCCCCAGGAACAGTTAACAATAGAGAGTTTACCAATCAATTTGCCAACGCATTGAACCGGAAATCATTTTTAACAATACCACCATTTTTTTTAAAAGCAATTTTGGGTGAAGCATCCGAATTACTTCTAAGTTCGCCTAAAGTCTCACCTAAAAGACTAGCTCAGATGGGGTTTCCATTTAAATATCCAGACATATCTTCTGCCATAAATGAAATAATTTCATAAAAAAAGCCTCCTGTTTATATCGCAAGAGGCTTTTACATTATGTATTGATAGTAGAATTAAATCTGCGGACCAGCAGCAACTAATGATTTGCCTTCTTCATTATCTGTATATTTTACGAAGTTTTCAACAAAAAGGGCCCCGAGTTCTTTTGCCTTTTTCTCCCATTCTGCCGCATCAGCATAAGTATCACGCGGATCAAGTATACCTGTATCTACGCCTTTAAGTTCAGTTGGAATTTCAAGGTTAAAGATTGGCAAGTTTTTAGTTGTCGCTCCCTCTATTGATCCATCAAGAATTGCATTGATAATACCACGGGTATCCTTGATAGAAATACGTTTTCCTGTCCCATTCCAACCTGTGTTAACCAGATAAGCTTCAGCTCCATGCTCATCCATTTTCTTAACCAGTTCCTCACCGTATTTAGTTGGGTGCAACGAGAGGAACGCAGCACCAAAACAAGCGGAGAATGTTGGCTGAGGAGCAGTAACACCACGCTCTGTTCCAGCTAACTTAGCTGTAAATCCTGACAAGAAGTGATATTTTGTTTGATCCGGAGTAAGTTTGGCAACAGGAGGAAGCACTCCAAACGCATCAGCTGATAAAAAGATAACTTTTTTTGCGTGACCTGCTTTTGAAACTGGCTTAACGATATTTTCGATATGAAAAATTGGGTAAGAAACGCGCGTATTAGCTGTTACTGATTTGTCTGCAAAGTCGATTTTGCCATTTGCATCAACAGTCACATTTTCCAGAAGGGCATTACGTTTAATCGCACCATAAATTTCTGGTTCAGCTTCCTTGTCCAGGTTGATTGTTTTTGCGTAACATCCCCCTTCAAAATTGAAGATACCATCATCGTCCCAACCGTGCTCATCATCTCCGATTAGTTGTCGGCTAGAATCTGTTGAAAGTGTAGTTTTCCCGGTCCCTGAAAGGCCAAAAAAGATAGCTACGTCACCTGCTTTACCAACATTTGCAGAACAGTGCATAGAAGCCATGCCAGCTTTTGGCAAGTAGTAGTTCATCATGGCAAACATTCCTTTTTTCATTTCCCCACCATACCAGCTGCCACCAATAACCTGCATTTTTTCTTTTAGGTTGAAAACGGTGTAAACGTTTGAATTCATTCCAAATTCCTCCCAGCGATCGTTTGTTGTTTTTGAGGCGTTCAATACAACAAAATCAGGCTCGCCATACGTTCCCAACTCAGCTGGAGTAGGACGCAAAAACATATTTTTAACAAAGTGTGCCTGCCAGGCAACTTCCATGATGAAGCGAACTTTTAAACGGCTATTTTCATTCGCACCCAAGAACGTGTCCATTACAAACAATCTCTTGTTAGATAGTTGTTTTGCTGTATTTTCTTTTAGGTACCCCCAGGCTTCTTCAGAAACTTTTTTATTATCATTTGGAGAATTTGGTGTAGTCCACCAGATATCACTTGAAGCTTCGTTTTCTACAATAAATTTATCTTTGGGTGAACGACCTGTAAAGATTCCGGTCATTACGTTAACAGCATCCAATTCAGTCATCCTACCTACCTCATAACCCTCAAGATTGGGCTTCATTTCTTCTTCAAAAAGTTGTTCATAAGATGGATTGTGAACGATTTCATGTACACCACTAATTCCATAGATCGATAAATCTAATTTTTTCATAGTAGACAATTTTGGTTATAATTACTTCTTGTTTAGTTAGGTTAACAAATTTATAACATTTAAAACTTGAAATTAAGGCATTATCTCATGTTTCTGAGCTATTCCAATTTAGCACAAAAAAAGACAGTGCACCTAAAACGCAACTGTCTTTCAATTGTTTATACAATCTTTTATAATTCATGCCAATGTCGATTTACTGTCAACCTGACAAATCTCACGAATTAAGAACGTGGATGGAACTGCGAAATTGTTGATTTCAAATAGTCCCTGTCTAAATGAGTGTAAATCTCTGTGGTTAAAATAGATTCATGCCCAAGCATTTCCTGAACTGCCCTTAGGTCTGCTCCACCAGAAATTAAATGAGTGGCAAAAGAATGGCGGAACGTATGTGGGCTAATTTTTTTATCCATACCAATTTTAGCTGCTAAGTTTTTGATAATGGTGAAAATCATTACGCGACTGAGTTTTTTGCCCCTTCGGTTCAGGAAAAGTACATTTTCTGCTTCTGGGCTAATTTTAAGCGTTTTCCGGTAACCGTTTAAGTACTTACTAATCTCTTCCACAGCTTTTTCACTCACTGGTACAAGGCGTTCTTTTTCATTCTTCCCTTCAATTTTAATGAAGCCTTGCTCAAAGAATAAATTAGTAACTTTCAAGTTAACAAGTTCGGAAACCCTTAAGCCACAACTATACAAAGTTTCAAGCATTGCCTTGTTGCGCTGTCCTTCAGGTTTAACCATGTCCACAGCATCAATAATAGAATCGATTTCTTCCATGGTTAATACATCTGGTAACTTGCGACCAATTTTTGGTGACTCAAGCAGTGTAGTTGGATCACTTTGAACTTTGCCCTCCATCAACAGGTATTTAAAAAACGATTTAATACCTGAAATAGTGCGGGCTTGGGTTCGTGGGGACACCCCCCGATTGTTCAGAAATTCAACAAAGCCTTTTAGATGATTTAACTTAACTTTCTCTGGTGTTAACCTTTTAAAGTTGTCGTCTAGATACACCATCAACTTATTAATGTCGTTGATGTATGCCGCAATAGAATTTTGCGACAAAGATTTTTCCAATCTTAAAAAAGATTCAAATCCCTTTTTACTATCTTCCCATTTCATAATAAAAACGATTAATTTTGTAGAATACAATAGGTTTCAAAATATTTAACATGCGAGTTAAATTGATAATAGCTTTCCTCCCAAGATTACATAATTATCAATACGGACTCGATTTGCTAAAGTTACTATTATTTTTTAAAAAGCGAAAAAAAATGAAAATATTGTTAATCAACGGGCCAAACCTGAACTTACTAGGGAAACGCGAGAAAAACATCTACGGCAGTTTATCATTTGATGAATACTTATCAGAATTAAAATCTGAGTTTAATAATGTTTACCTGGAGTATTTTCAGTCAAATATCGAAGGTGAACTAATCGATAAAATACATCAGGTAGGGTTTGATTTTGATGGAATTATTCTGAATGCTGGTGCGTACACCCACACTTCAGTTGCTCTTCGCGACGCAATTGCTGGAGTAGAAACACCTGTTGTTGAAGTTCACATTTCGAATATTTTAACCAGGGAGCAATTCAGGCATGAATCAATAATTGGTCCAGCTTGTAAAGGAAGTATTATGGGATTTGGGCTGGATTCTTATCGGTTGGGAATCGAAAGTTTTCTAAAAAGTTAAGTTTAAAATCATTTAACGATAGGAAAAGCTTAGTTTGGTATCAAACCCGCAAAAAAATATAATTTTGCCGCTTGTAACCCAAAATTCTATTTATGAAGCATACTAAAATTGTAGCTACTATTTCTGACAGACGTTGTGAAGTTGATTTTTTGAAGTCGATGTTTGAGGCAGGCATGAACGTATCCAGGCTAAACACAGCCCACATTACACACGAAAGTGCCAGGCAAGTCATAAAAAACATTCGGGAAGTTTCTGAGTCAATAGGAATTTTATTGGATACAAAAGGCCCTGAAATCAGAACAGCCAACATAGAACCTTCGATTGAAGTTGAAACAGGTCAATTGATCGAAGTATCTGGAATAGAACGAACAAGTGAGAATGACCTAAAAACATTTCAGGTTTCTTACGATAAATTTCACCTGGAAATCCCAGAAGACGGAACACTGTTAATTGATGATGGCGAACTAGAGCTTTCTGTTGTTAAAAAAGAAGCTGATTTTGTTTTGTGCAAAGTTGAAAACCCTGGTGTAATAAAGAACAAAAAAAGTGTAAACACTCCTGGTTTTAGTGTAGCCCTCCCTTCTGTTTCCGAAAGGGATAAAGGATTTATTAAAGTTGCAGCTGAAGAAGAGGTTGATTTTATTGCACATTCTTTTGTAAGAAATAAAGAAGACGTACTGGCAGTTCAAAAACTTTTAGATGAGCAGAACAGCGACATAAAAATCATCGCAAAAATTGAAAACCTTGATGGTGTAAATAATATTGATGAAATTTTAGATTACGCATACGGCATTATGGTTGCCCGTGGCGATTTGGGCATTGAAATTCCTGCAGAAAAAATACCTGGAATTCAACGCCAACTAATTAAAAAGGCTGCTCAGCGCAAAAAACCAGTGATCATTGCAACTCAAATGTTGCACAGTATGATTGATAACCCTCGTCCAACCCGTGCAGAAGTAAGCGACATTGCAAATGCAATTTTCTCACGTACCGATGCAATTATGCTTAGTGGTGAAACAGCTTATGGCAAGTACCCGGTAGAAGCCATTCAATGCATGAGCCGCATTGCACGAGAAGTTGAGGAAAGCAAAGACAAAAGGAATGATATTACCATCCCCGCTGTTGAAGGTGAACTAATTGCTTACCTCGCTGAAGCTGCTATTAATGCTACAGATTCATTGGGAACTAAAGCAATTGTAACCAACACCATGACAGGAAGAACTGCCAGGTATTTGGCTGCATTTAGAGGTAAAAACCCAGTTTTTGCAAAATGCTATAAACCTCGTGTGGCAAGGGAGCTTGCACTTTCGTACGGTATTAGGCCAAGTATGATAGAATACAAAAAGAACAAATACAAGATGATCCGCACAGCTCTTTCAGCTTTATTGGAAGAAGGAAGGTTGAAAAACAATGACCTTGTGACCTATATTGGTGGGGCATTTGCTTTTGGTGGTGGCCCAACCTTTATGGAAATAGAAACAGTAGAAAAACTGACATTCAAAGAAAAAAAGGATACTCCAATAAATACAGACAAAAAAGAGGGGTTATAACCCCTCTTTTTTTTTATCTTAAGTCGATTACTTCAACGTCCGGATACTTATCAGGCTGAAATACGAAGGTGCCTTCACTGACAGGCTGATTTGTTTGAAGCTCTTTAACCTGAACAATGTAGTTACTCCCTTCCCTTCCATACATGGTTGCTTTGCCTACGAGCATTCTTGCCTTGTCAATCTCTATTGTCATCTTACTGTATTCCATTTCCTCATCTTCAGGAAATAGATCAATGACATAAACCGATTTTCCATCAGAAACACCTTCTTCAATAAACTTATAATCAAATCCTTCCTGGTAGATTGTAAATAATTTCGATGGATCAAGGCTCTCATTCATTTCATCATCAAATTCGGCAATACTTACTTCATTGGCATCTTTCATAAATGTCCAGATTGTATTTCCGTCACTATATATTTCTAATCCCATTGAATACAAATTCAATTTGTACTTATTTCCATTTAAAATGATTTCACCTTTATTTTCTTCATGAATGTCTTCTTCTTTATTTTCCATGATGTAGGAAAAAGTAGCTGTGAGGCTTTCATATGATTGAGTGGTTTCACTTACTTTCTCAAGGATTGATTTTGCTTTTTCATCCACCTGAGCTGAAAGCTGAAGGGTAAAAGCAACGAGTACAATTAAAACTATTCTCTTCATTTTTGTATTTTTTTACAAACTATTCAATAACTGTTCCAAACTATATTCATCCTGCACAAGCACCTGCCGGGCTTTACTTCCTTCGCTTGGACCTACAACACCAGCAGCCTCTAGCTGATCCATGATCCGCCCTGCCCTATTATAGCCAATTGAGAACTTACGCTGAATCATAGAAGTTGATCCCATTTGGTTAACAACCACCACCCTCGCAGCATCATCAAATAACTCATCCCGGTTGTTTAAATCTGCATCAAGTGGCCCGGACTCATCTTCCCCTGAGTATTCTGGCAGCATAAATGCCGACGGATATCCTTGCTGATCGGCAATATGATTGCAAATTTTTTCAACTTCGGGCGTGTCAACAAAAGCACACTGCAAACGTGTCATGTTACTACCAGATGCTATCAACATATCCCCTTTACCAATCAATTGATTGGCACCTGGCGTATCTAAAATTGTCCGTGAATCGATCATTGATGCAACTTTAAATGCAATTCGGGTTGGGAAGTTGGCTTTAATTACACCTGTAATAATATTTGTTGATGGACGCTGGGTCGCAATAATCATGTGAATACCCACGGCACGTGCCAACTGGGCAATTCGGGCAATAGGAAGCTCAATTTCTTTCCCAGCCGTCATGATCAAATCTGCAAATTCATCAATAACAACTACAATGTAAGGTAAATATCTGTGCCCTTTTTCAGGATTTAATTTCCGACTGACAAATTTCTTGTTGTACTCTTTAATATTCCTTGCCATTGCCTTTTTAAGCAATTCATAACGGATATCCATTTCATGGTTCAATGAATTTAAGGTGTACTTAACCTTTTGAATGTCCGTTATAATTGGCTCTTCGTCATCTGGTAATTTGGCAAGAAAATGATTTTCAATAATTGAATACAAGCTTAACTCAACTTTCTTGGGGTCAATCATTACAAACTTAAGCTGAGCTGGATGTTTCTTATATAATAATGAGCTAATAATTGCATTCAAACCAACCGATTTACCTTGACCTGTTGCACCGGCCACCAAAATGTGCGGCATTTTTACCAGATCAATCAGATAAGTTTCATTTGAAATAGTTTTACCAATAACAACTGGTAATTCAGCTGTACTCTCCTGAAACTTTTTAGATGCAATTATTGAGCGCATTGAAACGATTTCCGGATTCTGGTTTGGTACTTCAATACCAATTGTACCCCGTCCGGGAATTGGTGCAATTATACGGATACCCAATGCAGCCAGGCTTAATGCAATGTCATCCTCCAGGTTCTTGATCTTAGCAATACGCACACCAGGAGCCGGAACAATTTCATACAATGTAATGGTTGGGCCAATGGTAGCCCGTATTTTGGTAATCTCAATCTTGTAATGTCGAAGCGTTTCAACAATTTTGTTTTTATTGGCAAGCAACTCTTCATTGCTCACTTCTGCATTTCCTGAATTGTGATCATCCAAAAGTTCTATTGATGGGAACTGGTAATTCGACAAATCCAATGTCGGATCGTAATCCTCAAGTGCTTCAGGCGAAAAATTTTCATTGGTTTCATCTTCGTGTTTTTCCACGGTCATTTCCAAATCCTCTTCGGTCTTTTCTTCAGATTTAGATTCAATACTTTCCTGAACTTGTTCACTGCTCATTTCGATCTCGGCATCAGTATCCGGATCAAAAATTGTTTCAATCAGATCCTCTTCATTAATTACTTTTGAAATTGCCTCTTCTTCAGCAACAGGTTCTATTGGATTAATCTCTGGTTCTTGACCATCAACTTGCTCTTTATTCTTCTTTGAAAAGATTGTCTGCAACCAAGGAATGAAATTCTCAAATCCTGCCAACACAATAATGAATAGTATGAAAACGAGCACAAAAAATGTTCCCACCTGACCAATTAACGAATTCAGCCAGACAGCCATAAAATAACCATTTTCGCCACCAAGATAGATATAACTATTGGTATCAAAATTAACCAGAAGCCACCCCAATGCCAGCGAGCCCCAAAACAAGAGTACAATGGAGAATAGAATTGACCGGGAATATTTTACGAATGGCCTTCCGAACAGCTGAAACGATGTTATGGCCAACATGTAAATCAGTAAAAATGAAGATATACCAAACCCTTTATTGATGATCGATTCACTAAGAAATGCACCCGTTTTACCAGCCTTATTTTCAACGGTAATAGTTGAATCTGCCAGTAATTTTCTCCAGGAAATATCAAGTTTACTATGATCGGCGTACCCATAAAATAAGAACGACACAAAAGCAATTAGCAAGTAGAGACCAATTACAAACATGAACAATCCTAAAGTATATTTAAAACGTTCGCTTGCAAGAAATAATTTTATTCCTTTTATCAGTCCTGATTTCTTTGAAGTTTTTTTGCTTTTGGTCTTTTTAGCCATAGGGTTTTTTATTGCGATTGCAAAGTTAACGTTTTTTAGACATGTTATAGTGTGAGATTAGCGTTGTGTACAATATTTTCTTTTTCCGAAAAAATACCAGTGGTTAATGGAGAATACTCAACATTTCTTTTTGGGATAAATATTCATGCTATTTAGATTATAAATTATCATCGAAAACAAACAATGCACTTATCAACTATTACCTAAAAAAGAAATTTCTTTTTAATTTGTCAAAAATCACTATAAACCAATGTTTTAAAGCATTTTAACAGGACTGCATTTAGTTGGCTTATCATGCTTTTTTTTCACTTGTTTTTTTAAGTTTGTTGACCTGCATGCAGGAAAAAACGAAAAACTCACAGACTTTAATACGAATTTATCAAACTGGAAATAAAGTATGAAAAAATTGGCAGTAATTGCACTTGGGGGAAATGCCCTCTTACGTGGTAACGAAATTGGCACCATTGTGCAACAGGAGAAGAATACTTCCGATACACTTGAAAATTTAATTTATCTCATCAAAGATGGATATGATTTGGTTATTACCCATGGGAATGGACCTCAAGTTGGGAATATCCTTATGCGGAACGACGCTGGGGAACAAATGTATGAGATTGCCCCCATGCCCCTTAATGTTTGTGTGGCCGATTCACAGGGCGGGATTGGTTTTATGATTGAACGCATGATCCGGAATATTTTAAATAAACACGGGATAAAAAAGGATATTATTGCCATGATGAGCATGGTTACCGTTGACCCAGAAGATACTGCATTCTCAAATCCAACAAAACGCATTGGCAAGCTTTATTCGAAAGAAGAGGCTGACAAACTTAAAAAATCAAAAGGCTGGCTTTTTAAGCCTTCACCAAAAGGAGATGGTTTATGGAGGCGCGTTGTACCCTCGCCTACTCCAATCGATATATTTAATAAGAAAATAATTGAAGACCTAGCACGGGCTGGCAATATTGTTATTGCTGCAGGTGGTGGTGGAATACCTGTTTACTTCGATGAAAACAATGATGTCCGCACGGTTGATGCGGTAATCGACAAAGACATGACCTCTGCCGTGTTAGCCTCAGAAATTAACGCCGATGAATTTTATATTCTAACAGATGTTCCTTTTATTTACAAGGATTTTGGAAAAGAGACACAGGAAAAACTGGAATTCCTGAATCACAAGGATACCGTAAAATATCTTGAAGCTGGGACATTTGGCGAAGGGAGTATGGCCCCAAAAATCAAAGCTTGTTTAAAATTTATTGAAAATGGTGGCGAAAAAAGTGTGATCACCGAAGCAACAAAACTTGAAGACCGTTCATACGGATCGAAAATTACAATGGAATACGAAAAATAAAATATTACAACTATGGCATTTAATTTAAAAAACAGACATTTCCTTAAACTACTTGATTTCAGCCCAAAAGAAATTAACTTTTTGATTGATTTGGCACATGATCTTAAAAAAGCCAAGTACGCTGGAACTGAACAGCAAATGTTAAAAGGAAAAAATATTGCATTAATTTTTGAAAAATCATCAACTCGTACACGTTGTGCATTTGAGGTTGCTGCTTTCGACCAGGGGGCACATGTTACCTATCTTGGCCCTAGTGGATCGCAAATTGGGAATAAAGAGTCGATGGCAGATACTGCACGTGTTTTAGGAAGAATGTACGATGGTATCGAATACCGTGGGTATGGACAGGAAATCGTTGAAGAGCTGGCTAAATTTGCAGGTGTTCCTGTATGGAATGGGTTGACCAATGAATTTCACCCAACACAAATCATTGCTGACTTCCTAACAATGAAGGAGTATTCAAACAAGCCACTTTCAGAAGTGAAGTTCTGTTATTTGGGAGATGCAAGAAACAACATGGGTAATTCACTAATGGTTGGTGCTGCAAAATTAGGAATGGACTTCAGGGCTGCTGCCCCTGAAAGCTGTCAACCTACCTCTGAGTTAGTTGAAACCTGTAATGAAATAGCCAAAGAAACTGGTGCTAAAATTACGGTTACAGAAAATGTAGCTGAAGCAGTTAAAGATTGTGATTTCCTTTATACCGATGTTTGGGTTTCAATGGGTGAACCAGATGAAGTTTGGGAAGAGCGCATTAAACTTCTGCTACCTTATCAGGTTAATAAAGAAGTAATGGATTTAACTGGCAACAAAAATGTGAAGTTTATGCACTGTTTGCCTGCATTCCACAATACAGAAACTAAGATTGGTAAAGAAATAGCAGAAAAATTTAGAATTGATGCTATGGAAGTGAAGGAGGAGGTTTTTGAAAGCCCCGCATCGATTGTCTTTGATGAAGCTGAAAACAGGATGCACACCATCAAAGCGGTTATGGTTGCTACCTTGGCTTAAAAAAGCTTTTTATTCCATAGAAAAGGGCACTCAATTGAGCGCCCTTTCTTCTTTTTACCCCGGAGGTTTCATGACCCTTTTATAGGGTTCTGCGAACTCCAGGTCGCAGAAATATCATTTATGCAAAAAAGTCGTTCCCTTTATCGTCTACAATAATGAAAGCCGGGAAATTTTCCACTTCAATTTTACGAACTGCTTCCATTCCCAGTTCTTCCATATCAACTACTTCAACTGACTTAATGCTGCTTTTTGCAAGGATTGCTGCTGGCCCACCAATAGAACCTAAGTAGAAACCACCGTACTTTTTACAGGCATCCGTCACTTGTTGCGAGCGGTTTCCTTTTGCAAGCATAATCATTGATCCCCCTTTGCTTTGGAACAGGTCGACATAAGGATCCATACGTCCAGCGGTTGTTGGACCAAAGCTACCAGAAGCCATGCCAGCCGGGGTCTTCGCAGGCCCTGCGTAATAAACCGGATGATTTTTAAAATATTCGGGCATCTCTTCTCCGGCATCCAACATTTCCTTCAGTCTGGCATGTGCCATATCACGGGCAACAATCAACGTTCCCTTCAAATTTAAGCGGGTTTTTATCGGATATTTTGAAAGCTCAGCCAACACTTCTGCCATAGGTCTGTCTAAATCAACGTCAATTGCAGGCTGCAACTCTGGTGATTGTTCTGGCAAGTATTTGGCTGGATTTGTTTCCAATTCTTCAACAAAAATACCTTCATCTGTAATTTTCGCTTTAATGTTACGATCAGCGCTACAGCTAACACCCAAACCAACCGGACAAGATGCAGCATGACGAGGCAAACGAATAACACGAACATCGTGCACAAAATACTTACCGCCGAATTGAGCTCCCACTTCACTTTCCTGGCAAATCTTTTCAACTTTTGCTTCCCATTCCAAATCACGAAAAGCCTGTCCACCATCGTTTCCTTCTGTTGGTAGATGATCAAAATATCCGGCAGATGCCTTTTTTACGGTAGCCAGTGTTGCTTCAGCTGAAGTACCACCAATTACAAGCGCCAGGTGGTAAGGAGGACAAGCAGAAGTACCCAGGTCTTTAATTTTTTCTTTGACAAATTTTGTTAGGTTCTCTTCAGTCAACAATGATTTAGTTTGCTGGTACAGGAACGTCTTATTTCCTGAGCCACCACCTTTTGTGATGAAAAGAAATTCATATTCGTTACCAGTTTCTGAATAAATATCAATTTGTGCAGGAAGGTTAGTGCCAGTATTTTTTTCTTCAAACATAGAAAATGGTACTACCTGCGAGTACCTTAAATTTCTGTTTTGATAGGTGTCAAAAATCCCTTTTGAAAGATGCTCAGCATCAACAGCACCCGTATAAACGTTTTCCCCTTTTTTACCAATCACGATAGCAGTACCGGTATCCTGGCACGTTGGAAGTTCGCCTTCGGCTGAAACCACCTGGTTCATTAGCATGGTATGAGCAACAAAACGGTCATTGTCAGACGCTTCATCGTCCTTCAAAATACTGTTGAGCTTTTCAAGATGAGCTGGCCGCAAATAAAATGAAACATCACCGATTGCTTCCTTAGCAAGCAATTCAAGGCCTTTGGGCTCAACTTTCAGGATTTTTCTGCCATCAACTTCAACCGTGGAAACATAGTCGGTCGTCAATAATCGATAAGATGTAGTATCCTTTTTTACAGGGAATGGTTTTTGATACTTAAATTCAGACATATCTTTATGATTTTCAAAGGTTTGAAATTAGAATATTCGTTTTAATGAATCAAGGTATAACAAATATAGGCAATCTTAATTGCTCATTTTATCGATTCTGTTATGAACATTGATTTCACTACAATTTCTTCACAAATGCCTTACGAAGAAAAGAAGCTTTTATTATTGTTGATCTCTTCCAATAGAAGTTGATCATAACTTTTCATTAATTCCAACACAAATGGGTTGCTTGTTTCAAACCTCATATGTTCAACTTTGGCAACAGGAAGAACCTTTGGTGAAGTACCGGTTAAAAAAATGGAATCGAATTCAGAAAGTTCGTCTATTGAAACGTGGGTTTCATTTATATTGCAATCCATCGATGTTATGCGTTCCATTACTTTCTTTCGTGTTATTCCTTTTAGCACTTGCCCCGCTTCTGCTGTAAAAAACTCATTTCCTTTCACAAAAAACACGTTCGACTGGCTTCCTTCTGTTAGTTGTCCATACTTATTTACCAATAAAATCTCGTAAAAGCCTTTTTCATTTTTCATCTGAAGCGCCCTGTCCCTCAGCTGTTTTTGTACCACTTTCACCTGTGGACTATTTCTTTCGGCATGCAGAATGCCAACATCGACCCCATTCTGATACTCAGAAAATTCCGGATATTTATGTGGAACGAAGTAGAAATAACTTATAATACGGTCATTTTCTACGACGAAGAGCAATCGGATATTACCAATGTCGTATTTGCTTTTTTGAATGATATTACGGAGACGAAATGCAAATTCCTCTTCCTGCAGGTCAATTGAAACATGAGCTAATTTTGCGGAATTTTTCAGGCGCAAATAATGTTCTCTCCAGAAAACCGGGACACCATCGATAATCCTTAAAACCTCATAAATTGCTTTATCCTGGTATTTCGGAAGAAACACCGGATCTACGAATTGGTTATTTTTTAGAAGGACACTTCCCCGAAATAAATTTGCCATGAGAGTAGAAATACGATTCCCATGGCAAATTTACTTAGTTTTTAGATTCCGCTAACCTTTCCTGTGAAATTTAGAGCATTTAAAACAGCATTTTTATAGCTCCTCCCAATAGGCAGTTCTTTTTCAGGAACTTCTACGGTATTGGCAGTAAACGCTTCAATTTTTGGTATAGAAACAATGTATGATTTATGGATCCTTAAAAAATGATCGGCAGGTAGTTTTTCCTCCATATGAATCATACTTGTTTTAGTAATGATTTTGCGTTTTTGTGTATGGATTTGAACATATTCACTCAATCCTTCAATAAACAGAATTTCACACAAATGAACCTTGACAACCTTTTTGTTCTCTTTCACATAAATGTAAGCGTCTTCGTTAACTGTAATTTCACTTCCAGAATTTCCTAGCATATGAATATCATCGTGGTTAAGCTGGTAGTATTTATTTACCGATTTCAGGAAACGCTCAAATGTAATAGGCTTTAACAGGTAATCTACCACATCTAGTTCAAAGCCTTCAAGGGCATATTCACGATATGCTGTGGTCACGATTACTTTTGGTGGGTTTTTTAGGGTTTTTAAAAATTCAATACCTGTTATTTGTGGCATTTGAATATCCATAAATATCAGGTCAACGCTTTTTTCGCGTAGAACTTTAAGTGCTTTCATTGCATCGCTGCATTCTGCAACAATTTCAAAATTTTCAAGTTTTTGGACATGACTACAAATTAAATCCCTGGCAAGGGGCTCATCGTCCACAATAATACATTTTGTTTTCATGCTTTGGCTTTTATTCTATGTTCACTATGCTTTCGTAATAATACTTTGCTTTCAGGTTTTCTTGGGTTGCCTGTCTTATTAGTGTGTTCCATGGCAAAACATTACCATATTTAAAGACATTTATTTTCAAAAATTCCCCTATGAATTGATTTTTTGACATCGCTAATGAGTCATTTTTAAACGTTTCAAATTCTGAAATGAGGGTATTGCTTAGCTGTGCGGCAAACAGTTCTGCAAATAACTTTGTATGTGAAGTTCCTGCCATAAACAAAAAATGATCATTCATTGCCCAATCATACTCGTAAATTTTTTGTGGCTGTTTAAACCCTAAGAACTTAGCGTTTAGATCCCACCACAACTTCGACAAATCCTGATCTGGGTTCTGGTACATTTCTCTTTCAAAGGTCGCCATCAACAGCATGTGCCTGCTTTCCAAAAGCTTCTCAATCTGATAGGCATGTCTGCATATTACTTCAAGCTTTGCTTTGTCTTTTGGTGCGATACCAACAAACTCATTCAGCCATTCAAAATGCAGGATGTCATTTGTAAAGAAGGCTCCAATTCCCTGGTAAATTATTGGATTTGGGAATACCAATGAGAATGGAAGATCTGTAGGGATATTGTTAAAATAGGCCGCCTGAGAGCACAAATACATCATTGTCCTCAGACCTTCAAAATCATTTTGTATGTTCACCATCATTCTCATATCAACACCCGGTTCAATGAGCAAAAAGACATTCATCTGAGAATTCACTTCGGGGGAATTAATGAGACTGTTATCTAAAATCTCCTGGATATTTAATCCGCATTCGTTATAAAAATCCTTCGAAATTTCAATTACATCTTTTTCTGAAACGTGGCTATCAATTATATCCGTAAATTTTATCGGATAGAACTGATGCCTTTCATCAATATAATGCCATGGCTTAATTTGATCATTATTTAATCCAAATCGTCTTCCCAAAAACTTATCCAGGACTTCTTTTGCAGATTCGTACCCTTCATACGAAATCGTATCCAATTCAAGCATAATCCGATCGATATCTGCTCGTTTAATTTCATGCACTTCCAGCATAAAATCATAATAATTTGCATAACCACAGTCCTTGGCAAAATCATTTCTCAGTCTGATCAATTCAATGCATTTATCATACACTGTGCTCACCAAATCCCGTTTCGAATCAAACACCTTCTTGTAAATTTTCGAATTTCCAGAATACTTAAGAAGTGAATCTATCTGGGAGTCCGACATCGTTTCTCCATCAATTATAAGCTGATAATTTTGAAGGTATTGAATAATCGACATTTTTAATGCGATGAGCTTTTTATATTTATCCTTATCAAATTTGCCATCCAGAATTCGCATATATATGATGTCAAGCTGTCTCAAAAGAATGGAGTCTTGAATGATACCTGAACCCTTCATTTTTCTCAAAAAATCGAGGTCTTCTTCATCAGAGAGGTATTTTTGATCAATTCGTTTAAACTTATCAATTTGAAAAGACTCGTCACTCCTTTGAAATTCAGCAGACATAGCTGCCAATTTATCGAAATCCGATTTTTCACCCGACAAAAAGGCCTGCCAAAACATAAGCGATTCCCTTTTGTCTTGTTGCTCGAACTGACGTTCTTTTTTTTCAATATAATCACCTAAAATAATCTCAGTGGTCTCCTGTTCATTAATGCAGGACATCAAGACTATCAAACAAAAAGTGATATAGATAAACGTTCTATTCATTCACATTAATGATTTCGAGTTGAACGGAATAACTTGACTTGTTATTTTTTATATTGAGTTTATAATTACCTGCATACATTAAATCCAATCTTTTATTAATGTTAGCCAATCCCACCCCCTGTTTGTTGGATTTCTTGCTTTGCCCATTTAGCGGAAGGCTATTTTCAGCGATAAAGCTTAAACTGTTCCCTTTTTGATTTATTTTTAGATTAATCCATGACTTGTCAGGATCTTTGCTACTCCCGTGTTTAAAGCAGTTTTCAACAAATGTAAACAGCATCATGGGCATAATTAGATAGTTTTCGTTTTCTACTTCTTTTTTAAGCTGCAGGTTTAATCGGTCGTTGTAACGTATTTGCTCCAGTTCAATGTAGTTCTCAATTAGCTTAAGCTCTTTTTCTATGGGCACTTTAAATGCATTGCACTCGTACAATATGTAATGAAATAAATCACTGATTTTCGCAATTATTTCCGGCGTTTTTTCACTTTTCTGCAATGCCAAAACGTAAAGATTATTGAGCGTATTAAATAGAAAATGAGGATTTAGCTGTGCTTTTAATAGTTGCAACTCTGATTCAAGCTTACGTTTTTCGATCTCACTTTTTTCAGCAATGCTGTTTACCCAATCTTTATAAAACTTTATGGCAATAAAGACGACAGTTGGAACTAGTAACCAAACAGCATTAATGAACAACAAGTCATTGCTTATCCACTGTTCCGGGTGCAAAAACGATGGAATAAAAAATTTATAAAAAACGAACTTGTTCACTACAATTTTCAAGATCGAAAAAACAGCAAGTGAGAGAGGGAATATCAGAAATAAAACGAGGTATCTTTTTTTCAGAAGGTACCGATAAATTAATACGTAAACAGTAAAGTAGGTGAACAAGACATAAACAGGAGTATTGATTAAAAAATTAATCAGGTAAAACCGGTATGGAAAGTTTTCTTCATAGCCGGAAATAAATGATCCTGCCACAACAAAAACTCCCCAGAATAGAATATGAAGGAATACTTTTAGATTGAGGTTGTTAAGATTTTGATATTTGATCATGACTTAAGAATTTCAATGGTTAACTCAACATATTCATCTTCATAAGTAAAATCAGTGCGAAAATTGTTACCATAGTAGAATGACAAACGCTGAATCAATCGATTCAAATCATCTTCTATTTTAAAATAGGGATCTTTGTAATAGTGGAATGACGTTATAAAAAGCAAATAGCTGTTTTCAGACTTAACAAATACCCGAAATTCGGACTCCTCATTGCTAAACACCAACAATTCCAGAAATTTCTCCACAAACGGGAAAAAACTAAGAACAGGAATTTTGCGTGAATCAGAATCGCCAGATAAAATGACCTGTGTAGAGAGTCCGCTTCCTTTTACCATTTTTTGAATCTCTACATAGCTTTCAATCAGGTTTACCTCTTTACGAAGACTGATTATATCATTCGAATTATCGACCATCACATTGTTTAGCAGGTTTGATATCCGGATGATCATATCTGGTGTTTTTTTTGACTTTTCAATAGCCATATTTTCAAGAATCCCCATTACATTCAACAGAAAACGTGGCTGCAATTGATGTTTTAGCAACTGTATTTCCGACTCAATTGTTTGCAGTTGAAGCTCGCTTCTATTGTTTTCCGTGCGGTACCAATTTTTAAGTACTTTAACCGCCAGGAACAAAACAATAATGTAGTGATTGCCGATTCCGCTAATAATGACATTTTTTGTATCGAGATAATCAGTTTCCACAGGAATCCTTTCGCTTAAAAAACCAAATATCAACTCATTGGAAAGCAAAAGCTCGATCACAGAAAATGCGTACAGTAATGAAAAAAAGATGAGCGAAAACACACCATATCGCTTTGTGATAAAAAACTTTGGGACAAGCCAATAGGAAACAATATAAGTATGGGCAATAAAAACCGGCAAGGTAAGAATATAGTAGATCAACCAGTCGAAATACACAGGCATTGGATAGCCGATACTCTTGATAAAAGTAAACGAGAGTGTCCAGGACAACCAAAAGACCAGATGTTGGCTCCTTCTGGACAAACTAATATCTTCAAATACTTGGTTCATCTCAGTTTAATATCCAGATCCACTAAAAATTCGTTATTTCTATTTTCAAACTGAAAAAAATACTTGCCGGGATAAATTAACTCCAGGCGTTTTTGTAAATTTTGCAGCCCTTCCTGCATAGTGCTTTTACTCAAAGTTGTGTGCAAGGATGGTTTACTGTTTCGGGCTGAAAAATGAAGCGTGTTTTTGCTACACGTCAACCTTAAGTTAATCCAGGGGTTCCCTGCATCAATGGCACTACCGTGTTTAAAACAATTTTCAACAATTGGAAAAAATAGCATCGGTGCAATCCTCGACCTACAATCCTCTGCATCAATTTGAAAATCAATCTTCAAACGTTTTCCATAGCGTATTTGCTCAACACTCAAGTAATTTTGTATCAATTTAATTTCTTCTTTAAGCTCAATAGTTTGCACCTGTATATCCACCAAAAGATAGCGGAGTATCTTTTTTAGTTTTTGAATAATATCAACTGTTTGAACGCTTTCTTTAAGTGAGAGGGCATAAAGATTGTTCAACGTATTAAAAAGAAAATGTGGATCAAATTGAGATTGCAATACTTTCAATCGTGCTTCTGCATTTTTTGATTCGATAATCTTTCTTTGCCTTTCAGCATAAAGCCAGTCTTTTGAATATTTTGCTACAGCAAAAATTGCCACAATAAAGGACATGTCCTTTGTATTAATAACCAGCGATTGCCAGCTAAGTCCTGGCATCTCATCTACCGAACCTGGTGTAATTGAAGAAGCATAAATAAAGCCGGAGAATGAAAATTTCAAAGCAGAAAGAACAAAACCTACCGAAATAAATGCAACTACAAAGAGAAAAAAATAGCGTTTAAAGAGCAAATTAGGAACCAAAACAAAGATGCTAATATAACCATAGGCAAAGAAGAAAAAGGCATTCAAAAAGGTCACAAGAAAAGCGTTCAGGAAATCATTTTTCCCCGAGCGCAAAAATACAACCACCGTAAACAGCAACATGGTTATAATAAAAAACAATGAATGCCTTGACACCCGGTAAATAAACCGGTTATCAAAAAAGAACTTCCCCATTTATTTATTCTGCAAGATTAACTCAACTAAAAATCGGTCACCAGACTCTTTTATTGTCAACTGATGCAAATCTTTATATAAAAGATTCAACCTTCGCTTCACATTTTCCAGTCCAATTCCCTTCCCTCTTTTATTCTTTTTCTTGTGTCCGGTTTTCTGAACACTGTTTTCTGCCATGAAAATTATTTTATTTGATTTTGCGGTAATCTTAACTTTAATCCATGGACAATCAGGATCACCAGAACTACCATGCTTAAAACAGTTTTCCAGAAACGTAATAAATAGCATGGGAATAACTGCCTTATCCTTCAGCTCACCTTCAACATCAAAATCAATTTTCAGTCGTTTGCCGTACCGCAGCTTCTCTAAATCTATATAATTTCTCAATAGCTTAACTTCTTTTTCCAACTTTATGAATGGCTCGTTACACTCGTAAAGGATTATGCTGAGCAATTCAGATATTTTTGCAATTCCCTCTGATGTTTTTACAGACTGATCCAGCGAAAGCGCATACAGATTATTCATTGTATTAAATAGGAAGTGCGGCTGAATCTGTGCTTTCAGTAGTTTCAATTCTGCTTGCAAATTTCTTTTTTCTATCTCATAGTTTTGCTGTTGCTGATGAATGGAATATTTCATCAACTTGATGACAAAAGCAACACCTACCACAAAACTGGTTTCTAAAAACATGTACAGAAAAGCAAGGTCAAACAGCTTTTCTGACTGAATGGGCAAACCATTGGCAACACGCAAAATAATACGTTGAGTTAAAACGATAATAATGAGTGTAAGAAAAGCCCCTAGGCAGCTTAGCAGGTATTTTCTTGTTTTCAGGTATCGAGGCAATAAACCGTAGTTTATAATGTATGCTGCCACCATGATAAATGGCAACATAAGTAGCGATTCTTTAAAATAGAAGAAGTAATCATCACCATACTTGCCATACAATAAACCAAAGACTAAAACATATCCTATCCAGAACATGCAATGCTGAAAAATACGATTATTAAATATGGGTAAAAAAGATTTTTCGTGTGCCATTACCTAAACCAATCATCATCAAAGAATTATAAAGTTATTCATTTTGTTTTAAGCATTGGTCATTCACTGTAAAAAACACACGCCAACCTACGACATACGCAAAAATAAATACGACCGCCCTTCGTTGACGAAAAGCAGTCGTTCGCTGACAAAAACAAGCCGTTAAGCTAAATAACAACGAATAATTAGATTTGCATGCGGTACTGTTCCCGAATTAGCATCGGAAGATAACATGCAATCAGACTCAACAGTTCTTCATTTGATTTTTCAGTCATGGAAATAACTTTTTGGCAGTCCAGTTGATGTTTGTCCACAACAACCATGTTCACATTTTCTTTTATTTCCTGATAAAGTTCACTTATTGGTTTAGCACCAAATACTCCCTTGTCGCAGATGTATTCTATTTCGAAGTTTGGCCCTTTCACAATAAAATTGACACATTTCTTTTTTGTTTCAACGCCAATCCTGATTGGGCGTTTTGCATTCTCATATTTAAGAAGGTGTGTTTCGAAGGTAGTTCCGGAAATTTCAAGAGGGAATAATGCTGGCGTAATGGAGAACTCTCCCAGTGTAGTCATGGAATCACCCCTAATTACGCCGTGTTCGGAGGTTTTGCCAATTGATGCGATACATAAAAAGATCACAACCAGTATGGCTAATTTTGCTTTCATGACCCGTATAATTTATTAGTTACCAACTTTAAATTTAGCAAATCAGCCGATACGATTAATAATTATTCAACAAAACAAAAAAGGCATTCAACCAACTTTATAAAATAGCTGGTGAATGCCCTTTACTAAAGCAGTATATTTTAATTAACCGCGATTGTTTCAATTTCAACCAAAACGCCCAATGGTAGTTCCCTTACAGCAAATGCTGCACGTGCAGGAGGGTTTTCTTTATAGCAAGCCCCATATACTTCATTCATGGCTTTAAAGTTTGCCATATCACTCAACAAACATGTCGATTTAATAACATCAGCAAAAGTATATCCAGCTTCGGTAAGAATAGCTTCAATATTTTTCATTACCTGTTCGGTTTGTTCAGTAATTCCTCCTTCTACAACTTTACCAATTGCAGGATCAACAGGAACCTGACCGGAAATGTATAATGTACCGTTTACTTCAACAGCCTGGCTGTAAGGCCCAATGGCTGCAGGTGCTTTGTCAGTGTGAATAACTCGTTTCATGAATATGAAGATTAAAAATTTGTAATTAGATCGTAAAGAAACTAATTTTCATGATCGAAAAACATTAAATGAATCATGATTTCAGTCTTTATTTTCTACCTGGTTATTCTTCTTGGTATTGTTTATTACTCATCCCGAAGGTCTAAAACTAACCGTGATTTTGTTTTGGGCGGCAAAAAAATATCTGGCTTTTCGCTGGCGCTTTCTGAACGTGCAACAGGTGAAAGTGCCTGGCTGCTGCTTGGATTGACTGGGCATGCCTATGCCGAGGGGATCAGTGCTATCTGGGTAGCTATTGGCTGTGTTACAGGGATTCTCTTTTTATGGTTTTTTATGTCGAAACCGCTGCAGAAACTGACTAGCAATACGGATGCGCTAACAGTAGCTGGATTATTTTGGAACCGTTTTAAGGGAACTGAAAAGAACTTAGGGACACTGAGTGCTGTGATTATCATTTTCTTTTTTGTGCTTTACATTGCCGCCCAGTTTAATGGGGCAGGAAAAATTTTCAATGATATTTTTGGCATTGACCCCATCTGGGGAATGCTCATCGGCTCACTGCTGGTGACTGCTTATACAATGCTTGGAGGGTTTATTACGGTTGTTGCAACCGATGCATTTCAGGCTATTCTGATGGTCTTCACCTGTGTTGTACTTCCAATTATTGCTTTTTTTGTGGCCTCCAGTCATTCTGTTGAATTAGCACAAGCCATTAATTCATCATCGCTTGCGGGAGGAGATGGAATCAGAGAGGTGAGCAGAGCTGCTGGCTTTTTATTTATTGTGAATGGATTAAGCTGGGCTTTTGGTTATACCGGACAGCCCCAATTACTTACCCGCATGATGGCCATGCGCAACCCAAAAGAGACCCAACAAGCAAAGGCACTCGCTGTTGCCTGGACGATATTGGCGTACGGTGGGGCTTTTTTAATCGGGCTAATTGGGTACAAACTGGTTCAGGCTGGCGTAATGGGTGAAGTTTCTGCGAAACTGGCAAACGATGCAGAAAAAATCATGCCCGTGATGGTTGTTACCTTGCTTAATCCCATTTTAGCCGGGATTCTTTTGTCAGGTGCAGTATCTGCAATGATGTCAACAGCCTCCTCCCAACTTATGGTTGCGTCTTCAGCAGTCAGTGAAGATCTGTATGCCAACGTTACCAAGAAGAAAATTGAAGAACGCAAGATGCTTCGGTTCAACAAATTACTCACACTGGCAGTTGGTGCAGTTGCCTTTGTTTTAGCTATTTCCATGGAAGACACTGTTTATGGACTGGTTTCTTACGCCTGGTCTGGAATTGGGGCCTCTTTTGGCCCGGCAATGGTGCTGTTACTCTTCTGGAAACGATTGTCACGTGCAGGTGTTTATGCCAGTTTAATAACCGGAACAGTAAGCTCAGTGGTTTGGAAAACCTTTTTGGTTGATGTTACAGGGGTGTCCGAACGCCTGGCAAGTTACCTCCTTGCATTCTCATTGGCTGTCATCTGTTCCCTCGTTTGGCCGGAGAAAAAGAACTAATCAATTTTAAAACCAAATTGTTAATATCCTTTGTAGGAATGAGGAGTAACCGCACTTCAGTTTTTGTATTTTTGAGCTAAATTCATTTTATGGACAAAGCAAGCATTCAACAACAGATAGAAGCTCTTCGCAAGGAACTCGCCGAACATAATCACAGTTACTATGTTCTTTCACAACCAGTAATTAGCGATTATGATTTTGACATGAAACTGAAAGAGTTGGAGAAGCTTGAGATGGAAAACCCGGAGTTTTTTGATCTCAACTCGCCTACTCAGCGTGTGGGAAGCGATATCAATCAGGAATTTGTTCAGGTGAAACACCAATTCCCCATGTTGTCGCTTAGCAATTGCTATTCAAAAGAAGAATTGGTTGAATTTGACACCCGGGTTAGAAAGCTCATAACCGAACCTTTTGAATATGTATGCGAATTAAAATTTGATGGCGCCTCCATTAGCCTGGTTTATGAGAATGGAAAACTGCTACGTGCTGTTACTCGAGGTGATGGAGAAAAAGGTGATGATGTGTCTTCAAATGTTCGTACCATTGGCAGCGTGCCGTTAAATTTGACAGGTGCAGGATACCCGGCTTTGTTTGAAATTCGAGGCGAAATCCTGTTGCCATTTAAAGCTTTTGACAAACTAAACAAAGAGCGCGAAGAGGCCGGGGAACCTACATTTGCTAATCCAAGGAACACTGCTTCAGGAAGTTTAAAAATGCAAAACTCGGCAGAAGTTGCAAAACGAAAGTTGGATGGCTATTTCTACTATTTACTGGGTGAAGGATTGCCTGAAGATGGGCATTTTGAAAATATTCAACACGCCAAAGAATGGGGTTTTAAAATTTCCGAGCACACAAAAAAATGTCCGAATATTGATGAAGTGCTGGAATTCATTAAGCATTGGGATGAAGCGAGAAATGACCTTCCTGTAGCAACCGATGGAATTGTAATCAAAGTAAACTCACTTCGACTACAAAACAATCTGGGCTCAACAGCCAAGTCTCCACGCTGGGCCATTGCCTATAAATTTTCGGCTGAGCGTGTAAGTACCAGTCTCGAATCAGTCAGCTATCAGGTAGGGCGTACGGGAGCAGTAACGCCCGTTGCCAACCTCTCTCCGGTTTTGCTGGCTGGAACCACTGTTAAGAGGGCCTCGCTGCATAATGCCGATATCATTGAAAACCTGGACTTGCACCTGAACGACGAAGTATATGTTGAAAAGGGGGGGGAGATTATCCCAAAAATTGTTGGCGTGAACACCAAAGAACGCCATCCCATGTCTACAAAGGTTGAATTTATCCACGAGTGCCCTGAGTGTGGAACAGTACTGGTGAGACATGAAGGTGAAGCGGCTCATTATTGTCCGAACGAGAGTGGTTGTCCGCCTCAAATAAAAGGAAAGCTTGAGCATTTTATCAGTCGTAAAGCAATGGATATTGATGGTTTAGGACAAGAAACCATTGAATTGCTTTACAATGAAGGTCTGATTAAGGATAGTGCTGATTTGTACGAACTAAGTGCGGAACAGCTAACTCCTCTTGAAAGGATGGGTGAAAAGTCAGCCCAGCGTATTCTGAAAAGCCTGGACGATTCCAAACAAATTCCTTTCGAACGTGTGCTTTATGCACTGGGTATTCGTTTTGTGGGTGAAACTGTTGCCAAGATACTGGCCAATAAATTAGTTAGTATTGATAAGTTAGCAGAAGCCACTGTTGATGAGTTGGCAGACATTAATGAAATTGGGGGGCGAATTGCAGAAAGTGTACAAGCATATTTTCAGGATGAAACCAACAAAGAAATTATTGAAAAGCTTCGTTCACATGGGTTACAGTTCGAGCTGGATGAAAGTAGCCTGGAAGGTAGAAGCGATAAACTTGCTGGGCTGAGTATCATTATTTCCGGTACCTTTGAAAAACATTCGCGTGATGAACTCAAAAAGCTTATCGAAAAGCATGGCGGTAAAAATGTAGGTTCAATATCCAAAAAAACGTCTTTCATGCTGGCTGGCAGCAATGTTGGGCCATCAAAGTTGGAGAAAGTTGAAAAACTCGGTATTCAAATGATTTCAGAAGATGACTTTTTAAAGATGATTGAATAGTTACTTTGTTGCCTTGTCCATAATCTTATCAAAACGACTATCCATGCATGCGCTTATATCAGTGGTTACAAATTTCCCCTTGTAAAACAAGCTGAAGATTGTTGCAGGGCTAGGTGCTTTTTGTGCCTGCTCCATGGTTTCGAGTTTGATGATTTGCAAAGGCAGATTTCGCTTCTCTGCTGTCTCAGTCAATGAAGTTTTAACATGCAACTCAGTAAACGGACAACGATTGGTATAATAAGCCACCAGTCCTTCTTTGTTGGAGCATTCGCCTGATTTAGCAGAATCATTAAATATGGGATTTGGAGCATTAGCATGTATTTTTTTCATAAGTAAGCTAAACCCATAAGTCAATTCTTCAACCACCTCAAAACCCTGACGCAACAGCCATTTAGTATCGCTCATAAAATGATACTTTTTAGTACCAATCACCGTTACAAGACCATCTCTGTTTTGTTTTATTGCATCATCAACGGCATGCTGCAATAATGCTTTTCCATGCCCCTTGCCTTTATATTTTCCAGACACCCAGAAGCAGTTAATATTTAAATAATTTGGTGCAATAATTGGCAACCATGCATTCTCAGCCGGACCATATTCAATAAATACTTTAGCGCGTTCATCCAGCCTTCTAAATACATATCCCTTCTCGAACTCTTTTTTTAACCACTCTTTCTTGAGAGCGTAACCTTCTGCACATTTTTTATCAGAAAATGCACAGCAAATATGTTCTGTGTCAATGGTATCTGGGTCTAACTGAATGTAATGATCCATAACTGTAACGGTTTTAAAATCAACTGATATTATCCTTAAAATTATTAAACTTTGTGGAATATTTCATGTTATAAAAATATCATTCATAGAGAAACTGAAAAATTATAAATATTCTTATTATCTTGCACATTAAATTATTAATCGAACTGAAAAGCAAAGATTAAAATACTAACATACAAACAATTAGTATTTTTTTTAAACAAAATATCAGAACAGAACAAAC
Organism: Sunxiuqinia sp.; assembly: GCA_965230765.1. Lineage (GTDB taxonomy): Bacteria > Bacteroidota > Bacteroidia > Bacteroidales > Prolixibacteraceae > Sunxiuqinia. Next base: position 758,841 of record CBDDLR010000002.1, on the reverse strand, counting down.
CAGACCAACAACTATCAATTAAGCTATTTGACTATGACTGAATTGAAATGTTTATGGGAAATCCCTTCTACGCTTGGCGAAGGCCCTTTGTGGGTCGAAAATGAACAAGCTATTTACTGGGTAGATATCGTTGAGAATAAAGTTCACCGATATACAATTTATGATCAAGGCAAAAAAACATGGTCGCTTGACTTTATGGTAACTAGCCTTGTTGAAAAAGATGACGATGGATTTTTGGGAACAACCAGAGATGGATTTGCTTTTATAGATCTGGATAAAAACAAATTTACACCTATTCAAATGCCTGAAGCTCATATTGCCGGAAATAGGTTTAACGATGGTAAACTGGACAGCTCTGGAAATTTTTGGGCAGGCTCAATGGACGAAGCTGAAAAAGCCAGTACAGGCTCGTTGTATAAACTTGCTCCAGACCTAAGCGTTACAATTATGGATGACGGGTACACGATCACCAACGGTCCAGCTTTCAGCCCGGATGGGAAAACCATGTACCACATCGACTCCACAAAAAGGGTTATTTATGCTTTTGATGCGAACGAAGGCATGATCTGTAACAAAAGGGTACTCTACAGGTTCGGCGACAAATCTGAAGGTAATCCGGATGGAATGACGGTTGATGCTGAAGGAAACATCTGGCAAACTTCATTTGCTGGTAGCAGGATTACAAAAATATCTCCTGAAGGAAAAGTATTGGAAGTTATCCCAATGCCTGTACCAAACATTACCAGTTGCACTTTTGGCGGGTCAGAACTAGACACCTTATTTATAACAACCGCAAGGTTTTTCATGAGTGAGGATGCGATAAAAAAATACCCGCTTGCAGGTAGTCTTTTTTCGCTTAAACCAGGGGTTAAAGGTTTGCCCACTCCTACTTTTCATTCATAAACACTTCAAAAACTAACAATAACAAAATGAGTATTTTAAAACAATTTTTACCTAAAGACAACTTTAATGGGACACTGATTGGCCGTGCGTGGGTCATTGGTGAAATTAGCGGGCCCAGTCCGGTAATTATTAAAGAAGAAGGTGTTTTCGACTTAAGCAGCATTGCTCCAACTACCTCTGATTTATTCAACATGGATTTTGATCCGAAGAAAATCGAAATTTCATCATTGCCAAGAATCGGCGATTATGAAGAACTTATGCAAAACTCCATCGATCAGGCAACTGACAAATCACATTTTCTATCACCATTTGATATTCAAGCCATTAAAGCTTGTGGTGTAACGTTTATGGTATCCATGCTTGAACGGGTAATTGAAGAACGGGCAGGTGGAGATGCCTCAAAAGCTGATGCACTCCGTGGAAAAATAAATGAGCAAATTGGTGGGGATATTAAAAACCTGGTACCCGGATCAAAAGAATCAGAAGATCTTAAGGAAGTACTGCAGGCAGAGGGCATGTGGTCGCAATACATGGAAGTGGGGATTGGGCCATTTGCAGAAGTATTTACCAAAGCTCAACCCCTTTCATCAGTAGGAATTGGTGCAGAAATCGGTATTCTTCCTATCTCCGAATGGAACAATCCGGAACCAGAAATTGTACTCGCCATCAACGGAAACGGAGAACCTGTTGGGGCAGCACTGGGTAACGATGTTAACCTCAGGGATATTGAAGGGCGAAGCGCCCTGCTCCTTGGGAAAGCCAAAGACAACAATGCTTCCTGCTCCATTGGCCCGTTTATCCGATTGTTTGACGATACATTTTCAATTGAAGATGTACGAAAGGCAGAGGTGCGCGTGGTGGTTGAAGGAAAAGTAGATAATTTCATATTGGATGATAAAAGTGATATGACCCAAATAAGTCGTGACATACTGGATTTGGTTGGACAAACATATGGAGAAAATCATCAATACCCGGATGGTTTTGCCTTATTTACAGGAACATTGTTTGCCCCGACCAAAGACCGTGGAGGCAGCGGGAACGGCTTCACCCATAAAATTGGTGATGTAGTAAGCATATCTTCAGACATGCTAGGCAAACTTACGAACAAGGTAAACCACACCAACAAAGCCCCTCAATGGACTTTTGGAATTTCTGCCCTAATGAAAAACCTAAACAAACGAGGACTTTTAAAATAGTAACAGATGAAAGTAGTAATATCAGATTGCAATTTTGCCGGAGCTTTTGAGGAAGAAAAAAAGGTGTGTGAACAAGCAGGTTTCGACTTGGAAATCCATCAGTACAAAGAAGAAGACGACATCATAAATGTTGTGAAAGATGCCGATGCAATTTTAGTTCAATATGGGATTTACACGGAACGAATTTTTGCCAGCCTTAAAAAATGTAAAGTCATTGTACGTTACGGAATTGGCGTTGACAATATTGATTTGGAAGCTGCAAAAAAATACAACATACCCGTTTGCAATGTGCCCGATTATGGCATTGCAGAAGTAGCTGATCATGCAGCAGCATTGGCTTTGTCTCTTGCCAGGCAAATTCCGTTTTGGGATAGTGCTATCAGAAATAACACATGGCCAGCTTCCTCTCCAACCGAGTTAAAATCTTTTTCTGATATGAACTTTGTTATGCTGGGTGCAGGAAGAATTGGAAGGGAAACCGCCAAACGTATGCAAGTATTTGGCTTTAATTGTTTTGCTTACGATCCCTTTGTTTCTGAAGAAGATTTAGCTGCCCTTGACATTAAAAAGGTGAATTTAGAAGAAGCAGTAGAAATTTCCGACATCCTTTCCCTTCACTTGCCACACATGAAAGAAACACATCATTTAATTGATGCAGCTACTTTGACGAAAATAAAACCGACAGCTACACTCATCAATACTTCACGTGGGGCATTAATTAACACCAAAGAATTGGCTCAGGCACTCAACGAAGGGCAGATTACCAATGCAGGGATTGATGTATTTGAAGCTGAACCAATGGAATTGGATCATCCGTTGAGAACTGCAAAGAATGTGATAATGACGCCCCATATTTCGTATTACAGTTCCGCCAGCGTAAAAAGACTGCAACGCTTTGCTGCAGAAGAAGTAGAAAGGGCTTTAAAAGGTGAAGCACTTAGGTGCCAGGTAGTATAATTCAAAAACAAAACCATAAACAATGATAAAAATTACAGGAAAATCATATGTAGCCGGAGAATGGGTGAAACCATCCGGAGCAGAATTTCAATCTATAAATCCAGCAACCAAAGAAGGACGTGGCAACTTTGCAACTTCTGGGATGGCTGAAATAGAGCAAGCAATGAGCAAAGCCACTGAAGCTTTCGAAACATATAGAAAGCTGGACGGTAAAACAATTGCTGCTTTTTTGGATGCCATTGCCATCGAGATTGAAGCCTTAGGCGATCAATTGCTTGAAATCGGTGATCGTGAGTCAGCACTGGGTATACCACGAATGACGGGAGAACGCGGCCGCACCTGTGGCCAAATCAGGGCGTTTGCTGCAATCGCAGCAGAAGGTCAGTGGACACAAGCTAGCATTGACACCGCCATTCCTGATCGGCAACCCGTACCAAAACCTGACGTACGAAGAATGATGAAGCCAATTGGCCCGGTAGTGGTTTTTGGAGCGTCTAATTTCCCATTTGCTTTTGGCACACTGGGCGGCGACACTGCTTCTGCCCTGGCTGCAGGAAATCCGGTAATTGTAAAAGGACATCCCTCCCACCCGGAGACATCGGAATTATTTGCCCACGCAGTGGATGTTGCTGCTAAAAAAACCGGCATGCCTGCTGGTGTTTTCGCCATGCTTCAGGGCGTTGGGAATAAACTTGGAGGAGAACTTGTTATCCACCCTCTTACGCAGGCTGTTGGTTTTACTGGCTCGTTTAAAGGAGGGAAAGCGCTAATGGATCTTGCTGCTGCCAGACCAAGCCCAATTCCTGTTTATGCTGAAATGGGTAGTATTAATCCGGTGTTCATCGGAAAGAAAGCACTTACTAAGAATCTAGACGTACTTGTTAACGGATTGGCTGGTTCGGTTTGCATGGGCGTTGGACAGTTCTGCACCAATCCAGGTTTAGTTGTAACATTTCCCAATGACGAATTTACCCGTAAATTGGCTCTGCAACTTGAAGCAACATCCCGCGGTGTGATGCTTAATGCCGGAATTGTTTCTGCCTATCAGGCTGGCCTGGAGCGTTTAAAAGACAATAACCGGGTTAACTGGTTGAACGAAACAGAAATGGACGATGAGATGCTTCCACCCAATGCTGTTTTTAAAACAAGCGTGGCCGATTTCCTTGCCGACAAATCCTTGGGTGAAGAAGTATTTGGTCCAATGACCCTGGTGGTTGAAGCGCAAAATGAAGCAGAAATGCTGCAACTGGCACAGAATCTAGAAGGACAATTAACTGCTACCATTCATTCAGATGGCGATGATGAACTCACTGCAAAACTGACCAACATACTGGAATTAAAAGCAGGTCGAATCATTTACAACGGTTTTCCAACCGGGGTAGATGTAAACCCATCCATGCAGCACGGTGGCCCTTTCCCTGCTTCATCTATTGGCTGGGCTACCAGCGTAGGTGGCGAGGCAATTGTTCGTTTTGCTCGCTTTGTAGCTTATCAAAACATTCCGGACAGCATTTTGCCCGATGCAATAAAAAACAGCAATCCGTTGCGCCTTACCAGGAAAGTAAATGGGAAGATGACAAAAGAGGCTATCAAATAGTACAACATTGGCTTTTGGTTACCGATTTTCAAAGACATGGCAAATCTGGCTATGTCTTTTTTTTATAACTTTCCAATTCAATAATTCAACCTTACGCAATGAAAAAATCAATCTTATTTTGCCTTGTCGCCACCCTAACAATTTGTTGTCAAAGTATTGCCCAAAAGAAATTGCGGCTAGGAGATCATGAGCTGTTTAAAGTTTCGAAAGCCACCAGTGCAATTACGGTGGATGGCAAAATGGATGAGGTCGATTGGCAAAAAACGGAAAGCCGTACATTTGAACATTTTTACCGAATTGAAAAGGCTGACGACCAACAAAAAACTACATTTCGCATGTTGTGGGACGACAAGAACCTGTATGCTTTTTTTAAATGTGAAGATAAATACATCACCGCCCGTGAAACTGAGCGTGATGGGAAGCCCTATTTTGATGACTGTGCCGAAGTTTTTCTAATACCAGCTCCCGACAGTTTGGACATGCATTTCTGTTTTGAACTAAACCTGTACAAAGCTGCCAACGACTTACTTTTCTTCAACAATTTTCGTAATGGCAAAAATGGTGTAGTAAAAGCTTATAATCCAGACTTTGAGGTTGAAGTAACGATTGATGGAACAGTAAACGACAATTCAGACATTGACCGTGGCTGGACGATGGAGTTTGCATTGCCATTATCCATTTTTAGCAATCTGGAAACTTTTTACCCGGTGAAAGCCGGAACGCAATGGGCTTTTTTAGCTATCAGGCAAGAGCGCAACGATGCCACAGGAAACAGAAGGTCAACCTCTACCCTTTTCCCAATTTACGATATCAGCAAAAGCGTTCATCAACCGGAGCATTTTGGCTTGCTTGAATTTGTGGAGTAAATTAGCTTTAATCAGTAAAAATGAAGAGCTGTTTATGAGACAGCTCTTCGAAGTATTTTAATGCTCAACCCCTTCTGTGTTGACCAGCCCGATTGATCGGTAAGGCTAATAAACAAGTGATAATCGCCTTCATCAAAGTTGCCATTTCCATCCGCATTAGGAATGCTTATTTGCTGAGTCAACAAATAATCGGTTTGCCCTTCAGGAATTGAAATATCCTGTATAAGCACAAAAGGGTTTACAGGTGTTTTAATTGGCGACATCGAACACTCTGTTACTTCTGTAGTATGCGAATGATGATCAAAATTATTGTGAATATCAATACTCATGCTACCTAACTCCAAATTGTCGGCCAATCTCACCTGCATGGTAAATGTTTCACCAAAATAAAGTGTATCGCAATTAGTTGGGAAAGCTCCACTAATCGACAAATCGATATCTGGTTTTATTTGATCCGTATCATCATCATCACTACACGAAAAAAGAAATAGTCCAAATGCAATTGCAAAAAACAATAAACTAAATTGTTTCATAAAATATTGATTTGCAAGGCTGACAGGCATTTTTGCCTGCCAGACCTTTTTTAAAAAATTATTCTTCAACAATTTCCAGATCAGATTCAGCACTGGACTGATTCCCTTCCATATCGGTAACAATAAAATCGAAATGATATTCACCTGGTTCTGCCCAATCTGCAATTTCTACATGTTCATGGAAGGTTGTATTTCTTAACCCTGAAAACTTGGTATAGGTTGTATCCAGTTCCCATTCTACATGTTCAGATGATTTGTGGTGATCACCTTCTGGATGAATGATAACTTGCACTTTGTCTATTTTCAGCCCTGCGACAATTTCAGCTTCAATATGAACCTCGCCCCCAACTGTTGCAGTATGGTCGTTTCCATGGGTATCACCTTCTCCTAGTTCAAGGATAGTAATTTCAATCCCATCATTATCATCATCTTCACAAGCCACAAAAACAATGATTGCAGAGAAAATTAATAGATAGGTAAAAAGATATTTAAACTTCATAATTTAAAAATTTTAAGTATTTAAATGGATTTAATTTTGAATGGGATAGAAACATGAATTACAATGCTCCTTCCCGGTTCAGGCACATTTATTAGCCTGTAATAACTTGTATGATTAAAATATTTAGCGTTCAATAGGTTTTGCACCTGCATTGAAACATCAACAACTTGTTGATTTAAAATAAGCTTACCCCCAAACCTGAAGTTGAAAAGATGATAACCATCTGTTGGATTTTCAGGCGGCGTTACCCGATTTTGGGCAGCTGTTAGCTTAAAGTCGAGCGATGCATATGCATGATTTATAAAGCCAAACTTTTCCCTGTCATAACGCAAATTGAACAACAGAGAGGCAGGTGGTGAAAAAGGCAAGGTAAACCCTTCCTTTTCCCCTGTGGTTTGTTCTGAGTAAACATACTCACCAATTGCACCAAACTGAATGTTTTTAGCCAGTTGCACATGCGCATGCAATTCACCTCCAAACCGCATCACTTCACTTTCTTTGTAACGAAAAATCTGGTTCCCATTACCATAAAGTCTGTCGTGTTCTGAAGTTGGGTTCAGGAAAATGTAATTTGAAAAATAATTCAAAAAGGGAGTAATTCCAATTGCAAAATCCAAGTGTTTGTACTCCAGGCCTGCATCAAGTTGATAAGCCACTTCCGGGGACAATTCAGAATCACCTACTTCAAAACTAAAGCGGTGATAATTCACTCCATTAGCCGCTAACTCTTTCGCAATAGGCATTCGGAAGCTTTTGCCAACATTCACTTTCAATAATAGCTGTTCTGAATTATAATTATAACCTAACGACCATGAAAAATTTGAAAAGTTTTGATTTATATTCTCCGCCCGTTGTAAATACTTATATGTGGTATCATTATTTACATCAATAACTGGTGAAAGAAACCAATCAAAATAACTTTCAGTTTGAATATTCCCAAAATCATAGCGAACACCAAACTGCAATAAACTTTGCAATGACAGTTTGTATTTCAACAATGCAAAACTACCAAATGAAAACTGGTTAAACTCAGGAATGATAAAGCCACGCCCATTGATTTTATTGTCCTGATATTCAGTGCTTACACCTGCAGAAAAAGTTGCCTTTTCATTAAGTTCGTAGGTTGATCGGATGTTTCCAGAGTATATATACTTTTCAAACTCACGTTCCAACTCGGCTTCAAAGCCCAAACCGCCAGGGAAAACTGCAGGCATATAACCATGACTAACGTATTGGCTATGCTCCTGCCTGAAGTTTCGTTGAAACCCAAGATCAGCTTCAAGCTGCACTTTCCCGTATTTAAAACGGTTACGATTAAGCATTTTAAAATGCTTCACTGTGTGGTACGGAAACTGAATATCACGACTGGAACGGTCGTACTTTTCCTCAATAACGTTAACTAGTTCCAAACCATGCGCATTCGCAAAAAATCCGCTTTTCTGGTTAAAGTGGCTTATAAAAAGCCTGCTATCCAAGTGGTCATTTCTAAAACCAAGCATGGCATGTACATTTTGTTCATCTCCCGCAGTATTTCGCAAATGGTTATTATCCAAATCAACTTTTAATGAATATACATCCACGGTAGAAGTTGGCACTTTATAATCACCATAGTCGATAATAGTTGCACGCAAGCTTCCAAAAAACCGATCCTTTCTACCTGAAATTGCTATGGATGAACCCAACTGGTCATTAACGCTTCTTCCGAGCAAATCAACGCTCCCTTCAATGAGGTGATTAGTTGGAACAGAGTTTTGCTTTAGGTTGATGACCCCGCCAATAGCATCTGAGCCATAAATTAAAGAAGATGGGCCTTTTAGCACTTCAACTTTATTCACGGCAAACTGGTCAATCTCTAATCCATGATCTTCACCCCATTGCTGGCCTTCATGCTTTATGCCGTTTTCAACCACAACCACCCGGTTAAACCCAAGCCCTCGAATAAGCGGCTTTGATTGACCGGAGCCAATAGCAATGGTTGCCACACCCGGCAAGCGCTCCAATGATTTAACAAGACTCCCACCCAGGTTTTGTCTTAAAAATTCGGTATTGACCACCTCAATATTTAACGATTCTTCTTTTTTTCTATTCTCCGCATAATGATCAGAAACAACCACCTCCTGCAAGTTCATTACAGAAGTTTGCAAATTGATATTGTACCACATATCAGAATCAATCAAGAGGCTGTCAGAGTGGGTTTCATATCCCACAAATGAAGCTTCCAAAAAATACGATCCCATTTCGACACCTTCAATCACGTAAATCCCATTGGTATTGCTAACAGCAATCTTTCCTATGGGTTTAAGCAATACAGAAGTACCTGGCAGCACCTGGTTATGTTTGTCTGTAACCTTTCCCGTAAGTGTAAATGATTGTGCATTTACTTTCACAAGAACGATTATCAAACCAATAATAAGCATGAAAAATCTGCTCATTTCAATTGAATGTTATGCGTTGTTCAAAAAAAGGAAAATGAAAAAAAGATTGATTGTTTTAAGCAAATGGCGGTGCTCGCAGCTGTTTTCTAGAAAGAATATTGCGTTTAAACTGTTGTCTTATTTGATCAGATATTATTTGTTGATTCGACACCAACTCTACAATAAAGCAGTTGCTTTCAGGAAGTTGATTGGATGAAAATTCATACTCACAAATCAGGCAGTGTTCATTGCTTTTATCAAATGCCACACCATCCAAATCTTGTTCGTGCTTTTGCTCGCTGCAACAATGCCCACATGAGTGATGATCATCTAGATGAACAACCTGATGATGCTGAATTACATGCAGTGATTGTGAAAGTATGGGGTAAAAAAACACCCAACACAAAACGATGGCAATATGTGAGCTGGCTTTTCTCAACTTTTATCCTGACTATTTTTACAAAGATTACATGTCCCTTTTATGATCACTTCTGTTTCAGTGGCTGAGAAGCCACTTGGCAGATTGTGACTGCTTACCGGAATCGTGTAAACACACTGAACTGAGTCACACTCTTTACAATAAAAATGAGCATGTTCTGTTTTCTCAAAAGAGCGTCCTAGAGCATACTTCACCAACTGACTATCAACCACTATCTTGTGCAATATTTTATGATCGACCAGGATTTTAAATGAACGGTAAAAGGTTGTTCGGTCATAACTGCCTTGGAGTTTTCCCCTGATTTCATTTTCAGAAAGTGCCCCATTGCTTTTTAGAATCACATCAATGATGCCCTCACGGCAACTTGTGCGTTTCAAGTTATGAATGGCTAACAGTTCTTTTGAATTCATATGTGCAAAACAGAATAAATGCAACAATGTTGCAAAATTACCATTTATTTTTGCTAAATAGTTCTATCCTAAAAGAAACAAATTGAAAAAGTTCACCTAAAAAGTTACATTTGTTGAAAACACAAAGCCTGTTTTATGCGACTACTAAAAATGAAACTTCACTGGCAAATCCTTATTGCATTGGTGCTTGCTGTATTTTTTGGATACTTTTTTCCCGACCAGGTTTCTTACATTGGCTGGATGGGTGATCTATTTCTTCGAGCATTGAAAATGATCATTATCCCGCTTATTCTGAGTTCCATTATAAGTGGTGTAACCAGTATGGGTGGCGGGAAAAGTTTAGGTCGTTTAGGCTTAAAAACGATTACCTATTACATTACCACTTCCCTACTGGCCATAACAACTGGTTTGGTGCTGGTAAATATTATCCGCCCCGGAGTTGGTGTCGATCTGGGCTTTGCATCAGCAGTTGAAGGTTTGTCGGAACAAAGCGGTTCTGTGAAAGATATTTTTGTAAGAATGATCCCTGAGAATATTATTAAGGCGATGGTAGAAGGAAACATTTTGGCCATTATTTTCTTCTCCATACTATTCGGTTTCTTTATTACACAGGTAAAAAATCCCTACAAAGAAAAGCTAACCGGATTTTTTGATGCCGTTTTTGAAGTGATGATGAAGCTGACCATGTTCATCATTAGATTTACACCGCTGGGCATTCTGGGCATTGTAGCTAAAGAAGTAGCCAGAAACTCGGATCAACTGGGGGCTGTTGCCGGAAGTATGGGAATTTATATGCTTACGGTAATCACTGCCTTGTCGATCCATGCATTTATTACACTTCCTGTTTTAACCCGATTTATTGGGCGGGCAAAACCTTTCACCCATTTCAGGAATATGGCTTCTCCCCTTTTAACGGCCTTCTCTACATCATCATCGAGTGCAACTTTACCGTTAACGATAGATGCAGTGGAAAACAACAGTGGGGTTTCCAATAAAATTACCAGCTTTACCCTGCCGCTTGGGGCAACCATCAACATGGACGGGACAGCCCTTTACGAGTGTGTAGCAGCCATGTTTATTGCACAGGTTTATGGTGTTGACATGAGCATCACGCAACAAGCATTAGTAGTTATTACAGCACTTCTTGCATCCATCGGGGCTGCAGGCATACCAATGGCAGGCCTGGTTATGATCACGGTAATATTATCAGCCGTCAACCTGCCTCTTGAAGGAGTTGGGTTGATCCTTGTTGTTGACCGTATCCTGGACATGTACCGCACCTCCATCAACGTGTGGAGTGACAGTTGTGGTGCAGTAATTATTGCAAAAAGTGAAGGGGAAAAGCTGAAAGTTTAAACACTTTCAGCATATAGTTCATTCAATGTGACAATATCTTCGGATCCGCATACCGGACATTTGTGATCACTATCTTCTGTCAGGTTAAACTTCGCTTTACAAGACTTGCAGCTATACCAGTTGTCATCAAAAAAGAAATTACCACCACGTATCAGCAGGTCTTTTCCTTCAACCATAGCACGTGCTACCTTATTACGGGCAGCCTCGTAAACGCGTGTCATGGTTGGGCGTGAAACCCCCATAACTGCAGCAGCTTCTTCCTGGGTCATTCCATCATAATCCAGCAATTTGATGGATTCATATTCTTCAAAAAATAAAAGGATTTGCTCAGAACGTTTTTTTGATCCAAACACAGAAAGTCCTTTAATTGTAGGGGGTGCTAATAATCGTCGTTGTCTTTTCTTCCTCGGCATCTTTCTAAATTCGATTAGTTTTATTTAATAAATAATGGTCAGCAATAACCATGGCAGCCATGGCCTCTACAATAGGGACAGCCCTCGGTAAAACACACGGGTCATGTCTTCCTTTGGGGTTGATTATCGTTTGTTCTTCTTTTTTATTTATAGTTCTTTGTTCTTTTAATAGTGTTGCAATTGGTTTAAACGCTACATTAAAATAGATGTCCTCACCATTTGAAATTCCTCCCTGAATACCTCCGGAATGGTTTGTTTCAGTATGAACTCCGTCTTCATTTTTAATAAAAACATCGTTATGCTCAGATCCCGAAAGCCTTGTACCATCAAATCCGGAGCCATACTCAAATCCTTTAACAGCATTTATTCCAAGCATCGCATGTCCCAAATCAGCATGCAGTTTATTGAAAACTGGTTCACCTAATCCGATTGGAACACCCTGAACCACACATTGTATAACACCACCAACCGTGTCATTGTTCTTGCCTGCCTGTTCAATTCGGGCAATCATTTGTTCAGAAAGCTCATTATCCGGACAACGAACAATGTTAGAATCGATCTTCGAAAGGTCAAGTTCCTGATATGATTTTTCCAATTTAATATCGCCAACCTGGTTCACAAAGGCATTAACACTAACACCGATTTGCTTAAGTATTAGTTTGGCAATTGCACCTGCTACAACACGGGCAATGGTTTCACGGGCAGAAGAGCGGCCACCTCCGCGGTGATCCCTGCTTCCGTATTTTTGTGAATAGGTATAGTCAGCATGTGAAGGTCGGTAAACATCTTTTAAGCTATCGTAATCTTTCGAATGCTGGTCTTTGTTCCAAATGGCAAAACCAATGGGCGTTCCTTGTGTTTTACCTTCAAAAATGCCCGAAAGAAATTCGACCTGATCAGATTCTTTTCGTTGGGTAGTAATTTTCGACTGACCGGGTTTTCTTCGATCCAGTTCATTTTGAATAAAATCCAGGTCAATCTCAATGCCTGCAGGGCAACCATCGATAATCCCACCGATTCCCTTGCCATGAGACTCACCAAAAGAGGTAAGCTTAAACAGGTGTCCAAAAGTATTCATATGTTAATATTAAAAATGTTGTCCCGAACGATCGAAACAACACTTTGAGCATATTCTAAGAACTAACAACCGCAACCACAGCCACCTTTATTCTCCGGGCTGCAATTTTCATCGGAGCAAGCTTCATCGCTACATCCACTGCTTCCGCAGCCACAACCACCCTGAACAGTAGCTGCAATTTCTTCGTCGGTTGCATCACGTACTTCAAGCACATCACCCTGGAAATATAAGTCTTCCCCTGCAAGAGGGTGATTGAAATCCATCTTCACAATTTCATCGTTTATTTCAAGCACCAAGCCATTCATACGTTGTCCGTTTGTACTCATCATCGGCACGGTGTTTCCAATTTTAACGATGTCTTCGTCAAATTTACCGTCAATAAGAAACAAGTGCTTGGGAAGTTCAATAATAGCGTTTTCATCAATATCGCCGTAAGCTTCAGCACTTTTAAGATTTATTTCAAATGACTTTCCTTGATCAAGGCCTTCAATCAGCGCCTCTAATTTTGGAAGCATAATACCTGCACCGTAAACAAACTTCAACGGTTTCTCAGTAGTTGCCTGTTCAATCAACTCTCCTTCTTTCCCGTCAATCCTCAAATCATAGGTCAACGAAACCATTTTGTTTTTAGCAATTGTCATATCTAATTTTCTTTTTATTGATTTTTAAAATTTAAACATACAAAGAAATAAAAATCCGCTGTACAATAAAAGATTATTATCCCATCAATTGATCATTTAAGGATAACATTACAAAATCCAATTGGTTTAATAAAAACGATCCACTTAAGCATTTCTAAATAATTCGTTAAATTGAAATACAATAAAATTTTCCAAAACTTTTTCTACACTCATTCGTTCATGATTGGATATTTTAATTTTTAACAAAAAACCATGAAGAAAATAATTCCATTATTTACAGTATTAATTCTATTCTCCTTTTCACAAATAAAAGCTCAAAAAACCGATGCCAACATATTTGGGGATGTTCAAACTGAAGGAGAACACGTTCCGTTTGCAAGTGTTTATTTGAAAGATACAAATATTGGCACGGCAACGGATGAAACGGGGCACTACTTGCTGGTAAACCTGCCGGTAGGGAAGCATATATTAGTAGCCAAAGTAATTGGTTACAAAATAGTTGAAAAAGAAGTTGAGTTGATTGAAGGACAAACGATTGAAATCAACTTCAAGCTTGAAAAAGAATCCCTGGCGGTAGATGAAGTTGTTATTACCGGAACAAAAACATTCAAACGTCAAACTGAATCTGCGGTAATTGTCAATGTCCTTGATTCCAAAATTTTTGATCATGTACAAGCAAATACCATTTCTGAAGGGTTAAGTTTTCAACCTGGGCTTCGCATGGAAACTGATTGCCAAACTTGTAATTATTCGCAATTGCGCATGAATGGCCTTGGAGGAGCATATTCGCAAATTTTGATAAACAGCAGGCCTATTTTCAGCCCACTAACCGGCCTCTATGGATTGGAGCAAATCCCAACTGAAATGGTGGAACGGATTGAAGTTGTTCGAGGCGGGGCTTCTGCTTTGTATGGTTCAAGTGCAATTGGTGGAACCGTGAATGTAATCACCAGGTTCCCTACCCGAAATGCGTATGAATTTTCGATGAACAATGCGACTATCGGTGGCGATGCTAATGACAATCACATCAACGGGAACATAACATTGGTAACAGACAGGAGAAATGCCGGGGTTACCCTGTTTGCATCGCGAAGAGACCGCCAAGCCTACGATCACAACGGCGATGGATATTCTGAGCTACCAGAATTGCAAAACAATTCGTTTGGATTGAATTCCTATTTTAAGCTTTCACCAAACCAAAAACTGGAGGCCAACCTGGCCAGCCTTCATGAGTACCGCAGGGGCGGAAATAAGAATGATGGTGCAGCACATTTATCAGATCAATCGGAAGAACGAACTCACGATATTTTAATGGGAGGGTTGGACTACGAGCTTTATTTTGACAATAACCGCACTACCCTTTCTGCTTTCCTGGCAGGGCAAAACACAAAAAGGAAGCACTATACAGGAATCATTCCGGATGAAACTGATGAACCAGAAGCATATCAGAATCATCTTGAAGACCCTCCATATGGAAACACAAAAAACAATACGTTTATGGGTGGAGTACAAATGAACCACACCATTTATGATTTCATTCAAGGTACAAACATTATCACAGGAGGTATTGAATACAATTACGATGACGTGTTGGATGAAATTGAAGCGTACAATTACATAATTGACCAGACCACTAAAAACCTTGGGTTGTACTTACAAAGTGATTGGGCAATTAATTCAAAAGTTACTCTTTTAACAGGTCTGCGAGCCGATGATCACAATTTTGTTGACAAGTTAATTGTTAGCCCAAGGGTCTCATTCCTATACAAGTCCAACCAGGAAACACAGTATCGCTTATCATGGTCGACGGGTTTTAGGGCGCCGCAAGCTTTTGACTCGGACTTGCACATTGCTTTTTCTGGTGGTGGCATTCAACAAATAAAACTTGCTGACAATCTGGAAGAAGAGCGATCGCAAAGTATTAGTGCATCATTTAACTGGGATCATGCCAATGAAAGACATATCTGGGGATTTACATTTGAAGGTTTCTACACATTGCTAAAAGACGCTTTCATTCTTGAAGAATTGGAACAAATTGGAAATAACTCAGTGCTGGAAAAACGCAATGGTGGCAATTCTGAAGTATATGGAATAACCATGGAAGCAAGGGCTAATTTTAATCGAATTTTGCAACTTGAAGCGGGTTTGACTGCTCAAAAAAGTCAATTTGACGAAGCAGTTGAGTGGTCGGCTGATATTCCTGGCACAAAAGATTATTTGCGAACACCGGAAACCTATGGATATTTTACATTTTCATACGCGCCGGAGACCCCTTTCGCAGCAAGTCTGTCTGGAATTTATACTGGCAAAATGTTGGTACCCCACTATGGCTTGCCTGGTGATGCTGGAACACCTGAAAATGACATTTTGGTCAATTCTGATCCATTTCTTGAAACCAACCTAAAATTATCTTACGACTTTGATTTAAAGCAGGTCGATTCAAAGCTTCAGCTTTTTGGTGGCGTGACGAACTTATTCAATGCTTACCAGGATGATTTCGATCGGGGTAAATTCAGGGACAGTAATTACATTTATGGACCAGCAAAACCACGTACATTTTTCTTCGGAATAAAAATATTTAACTGATTGTTAATTTAATTATGCATTTTTCTGACATATTTCTACTTATTATTGCAAAAAACTAGTAATTTGTGAACTGTTTTCTAATCAACCATTTATTAATTAACCCGTAAAAGGTCTTTAACATGAAAAAGTTGCTCTTAATGTTTGTCGTATTAGGTTTAATCGTTGTAGGATGTGTCAGCAAAACTGCTGAGAAAAAAGAAGCTGTAGAACCTGCTGCAGAGGAAGCTGTGGTAGAAGAAGTTGCTGTTGACTCTTTGGCAGCTGAAGTAGTTGATTCAATGGCGGTAGTTGTTGATTCTGTTGCCCAGGATTCAGTTGCTGTTGAATAAATTAAAAGTTAAACTGGTTTATTTATTGCAACGATGAACAAAAAGGGGTTCGATTGATAGTCGAACCCCTTTTCATTTTATCTATTTACCAGGTCTCACTGCCCCACCCCTTTGATTATTTTTCTTTCTATTCACCTGACGTTGTTTCATACGTTCTTCCATCTCCTTCAGCATTTTATCAAACTTTTCTTTTTGATTATCATTGAGAATCTCACGTATTTCGCTATTCTGTTTTGTACGAATCTCACGCATCTTTGCAAAAACCTCTCCACGCGCTTCCGGAGACTCTGAAGAACGGATTTGATCTCGCAATGATTTGGTTTCATCGGCATATTTTTTATTGATTTCTTTGAAAAGTGTTATTTGTTCCTCATTAAGTTCGAGTGATTTTGCCATCATCTCTTCACGTTGTTCCGGGGACATTCTCTGACGTTGCCCCTGCCCTGGCTGGGCATAGCTTAAAGATGTTGAAAGTAGTACAAAGGAAAATAAGAATAAAAGATTTTTCATACTTATAGTTTTAATGATTTACCCCCTTTGACCAACACCATGCAAAAAAGTTTAAAGCCAAAAAAAGCCCTCCCAAAATTGGGAGAGCTATATGCTTATTATCACCTATTTTTATTATTGTTACTTCACCTTATCAACAACAGCTTTAAAAGCAGTTGGATGATTAGTTGCTAAATCGGCAAGAACTTTACGATTAATCTCGACATTTTTCTTTTTCAATAAGCCGATTAACTGAGAATAGCTTAAACCTTCCTGACGTGCAGCAGCATTAATACGCTGAATCCACAATGCGCGGAAGTTTCTTTTCTTTGTTTTCCGGTCACGGTAGGCATATGTTAAACCTTTTTCATGTGCATTTTTTGCAACCGTCCAGACATTTTTACGGGCGCCCCAATAACCTTTGGTTTGCTTGAGGACTTTTTTCCTACGAGCCCGAGATGCTACAGAATTTACTGATCTTGGCATAATTTTCAATTTTTGAGAGCTTAGCGTTCCGGTTTTAAATGGAATCTTACAGCTAAATCACTCTGTTACTTACTCTTTTTTTTAACTCAATTTTTAATGAATAGAAGTTTCCTACTTCATGTTAAGCATTAACTTAACATTTTTCTCGTCAGCTTTATCAACTGTTCCCCAATAGGTTAAGTTGCGTTTTTGCTTCTTAGTTTTTTTAGTCAAAATATGACTTTTGTAGGCATGCTTTCTCTTCAATTTTCCAGAACCTGTAAGTTTAAACCTTTTTTTGGCTCCAGAATTGGTCTTCATTTTTGGCATCTTTCCTAAAATTTAATATTCAAAGAACTTTACTTCTTTTTTGGTGAAATAAACATGGTCATTCTTTTTCCTTCCAGTCGAGGCATTTGCTCTACTTTTCCTAACTCTTCGAGTTCGGTGGCAAATTTCAACAGAAGTATTTCGCCTTGTTCTTTAAAGAGAATTGACCGACCTTTAAAAAACACGTATGCTTTAACTTTTGCACCTTCTTTTAAGAACTTCTCGGCATGTCGTAGTTTAAAATTGAAATCGTGGTCATCGGTATTAGGACCAAAACGGATTTCTTTTACAACTACTTTTACAGCCTTTGCTTTCATCTCCTTCTGTTTCTTTTTTTGTTGATAAAGAAACTTCTGGTAATCAATCACTTTACAAACAGGAGGATCGGCATTTGGGGAAATTTCAACCAAGTCCAGCTCCAACTCACGAGCCATTTTTAAGGCTTCGGTTAATGGATAAACACCTTGATTTTCAACATTTTCTCCAACAACACGGACTTGATGTGCACGAATCCGTTCATTAATTTTATGCTGAGGAGTTGTATCTACTCTTCTTCCTCCACGATATGGGCGTTTTTTAATAGCGATAAGAAAAACCTCCTATTATTTTTAGTTATAAAATGATGACAATTGTTCTTTAACTTCTTTGTTGAGAAAATCAGCGAACTCTTGCAAGCTCATTGTACCTTTATCGCCTTCACCTTGCCTTCTTACTGCAACCTGCTGTGATTCAGCCTCTTTCTCACCTACAATTAACAAATACGGAATGCGTTTTAACTCATTATCCCTGATCTTTCGACCAATCTTTTCATTCCTGTCGTCAATTAAGCTGCGAATATCGCAATTATTTAGAAAATTTGAAACATTTTGAGCATAATCATTGTACTTTTCACTAATCGGAAGCACAACTACCTGTTCCGGAGTTAACCACAATGGGAATTTTCCGGCAGTATGCTCAATCAGCACAGCCACAAATCGTTCCATCGATCCGAAAGGAGCACGGTGGATCATAATTGGGCGGTGGCGCTTATCATCATTACCGATATATTCAAGTTCGAAACGTTCTGGAAGGTTATAATCAACCTGAATTGTTCCCAACTGCCAGCTACGACCAAGTGCATCCTTGATCATGAAATCAAGCTTCGGTCCATAGAATGCTGCTTCACCGTATTCTGTAACTGTTTTCAGCCCTTTTTCTTCGGCTGCTTCAATAATGGCCTGTTCAGCTTTATCCCAGTTTTCTGGCGAACCAATATATTTCTCTGGCTTTTCCGGATCACGCAATGAAATTTGCGCTGTATAATCCTCAAAACTAAGTGCTTCAAAAATTATGAAGATAATATCGATTACTTTCTTGAATTCATCTTTTAACTGATCCGGGCGACAGTAGATGTGTGCATCATCCTGGGTAAAACTTCTAACACGTGTTAAACCATGAAGTTCACCACTTTGCTCGTAACGGTAAACTGTGCCAAATTCAGCCATTCGAACAGGCAAGTCTTTGTACGAACGTGGCTTTATTTTGTAAATTTCACAATGGTGAGGACAGTTCATCGGTTTCAGCAAATATTCTTCACCTTCTGCAGGAGTACTGATTGGCTGAAATGAATCTTCCCCATATTTAGCATAGTGACCTGAAGTTTTATACAAGTTCACATCACCAATGTGTGGTGTCATCACCTGCTCGTAACCAAATTTCTTCTGTACTTTCTTTAGAAAGTTCTCCAATTGCTCACGAAGCATTGCTCCTTTGGGTAGCCACAAAGGTAGACCCTGTCCCACTTGCTGCGAGAACGCAAACAATTCCATTTCCTTACCGATCTTACGGTGGTCGCGTTTTTTGGCTTCCTCAATCATCACCAGGTACTCTTCCAAAAACTTTTGTTTTGGGAAAGTAACACCGTAAACACGGGTAAGCATTTTATTCTTTTCGTCACCACGCCAATATGCACCAGCAATGGCTGTTAGCTTCACCGCCTTTATATATGAAGTATTTGGCAAGTGCGGCCCTCTACACAAATCAGTAAAGTTTCCCTGATTGTATAAAGTAATGGTACCGTCTTCCAATTCACTGATTAACTCTTGCTTGAGTTCATCGTTCTTATCCGTGAACATTTTCAAAGCATCAGTCTTACTAATTTCACTGCGAACGATGCTATTTTTCTCACGAGCCAATTCAATGATCTTCTTTTCAATCTTCTCAAGATCATTTTCAGACAATTGTTTTCCTTCTGGAAGATCTACGTCGTAATAAAACCCGGTATCAACGGTTGGCCCTATACCGAATTTTGTTCCAGGGTAAAACGACTCTATCGCTTCAGCCATCAAGTGGGCCGATGAATGCCAAAACGTTTCTTTCCCCTCACGGTCATCCCAGGTATGCAGCTTAATACTTGCATCACTCGTAATTGGTCGGCTAATATCCCATACCTCTCCATCAACCGTTATTGCTAAAACTTCTTTAGCCAGCCGGTTACTGATGGAGATAGCTATTTGAAGACCAGTTACTCCACTTTCGTATTCTCTTACACTAGTATCAGGTAATGTAATTTTAATCATCATAACTAATTGAGGGTTCTGTTTTTCAGGCTGCAAAGATAATTATTCTTGTCTTTTAGACACCAATCAATGATTAATTTTTAAATGAATTACTAACAAAAGAAAAGGCGCCAATTACGGCGCCCCCTCACTTAACCATTAAAATCAAAATCATGTTATCTCGCACCTAATGCAATTCCTGCATTAAACGAGGTATATTCAGCTTTATTTACTGATGCATAGAGTTTAAAAAATG
The DNA here is from genome assembly GCA_965230765.1 of Sunxiuqinia sp. GTDB lineage: Bacteria > Bacteroidota > Bacteroidia > Bacteroidales > Prolixibacteraceae > Sunxiuqinia. The sequence continues at coordinate 738,547 of CBDDLR010000002.1, read as the reverse complement.
CCAGTTTTAAACGTAGCCCGCCATTATAAGCGACGTTGGTAGACTTACCAAGATCAAGGCTCAGTGGATCCCTTTCTCCACGAATAATTACTTCTTCTCCTCCATCTTCCAAGATCGGATAGTTACCTACCAAATCAATATTGGTTTCTGTACTATTGTTACCAACACTAGCAAAAACAGTAAGGACACCAACTTTTTTAGAAACAATCAATCCATACTTCATTGCTTTTGTATCAAACTTCAACTTTTGGTCTTGATAATCTACAAATTGGTCATCGATGAATTGCGGTGGTAAATTGATGCTATAATCTGCTGATGTAAAGTCCAAACCTGTTTCGGCATAAATTTTTGCATAGGTAAAGAAAACCGATGCGTCAAATGGTAACTTTCTCAGAAATGGAATATATTCTTTAAAATTGTGCTTAATCCCAATACCTTTTAATCCTACTTTTACTTTTTCATCATCGCTTGAGAACTCCAAATCAGGAACATATCTTCCTACAAGGTCTGTATGCGGAATTAACCCAAAGCTAATTTGCGCCATTGGAACAGGAACCATGTCCAAACCCGAACCTTCTGGGGAATTGTAACGAAATAACTCTTCACTGGCAGGATTCCCTGCTTCTCTAAATACAATAATTTCAGGACCAGCTTTGCTTTCACCGGCAACAGTAGGTGCTATATTGTCAGAAGGATTAGCCAGCATCATATTTGTGAATGGCAATCCCGTTAAACTGAAAATCTGATCTTCATCAGGAACACTAATAGCACTAATGTTTAATGAAATATCAAATCCCAAGAATTTATGTGTTTCCGCTGTTTGAAACCAACCATTATTTAAACCTTCCCCCAGCGCCATGGCATATGGGTCAAGATAACTTTCGAATAAAATTTCAGCATCATGAGTCCCAGCTCGCAAAAAGTCAATTACATCACCTTGCGAGAAAGAAAGCTTGAAGCTTACAAGTAGAAAAAATAGAATTGAAAATCTTTTCATTTTTAAGAGTTTTGGTTTAACGAATCTGCCTTTTCTGCACTGGATACCCTTTAATTTTGAAATACCCTAAAACGAATTCAGTTTTTTTCAGAAAAAATTAAATAACCCACATAGCTGTAATAAATACACACATTTTTTACTGATGAATAATAAATACTGATACAATCCATTTAATTATTGAATTATTTTTAGAATTTTTACCGATCAAATTTCAAATCATAATCTCATGCGTCTATTAATTATCTTACTTGCTCTTGCAGTTACACTCCCATCCATTGCTCAGAAAAAAATTACCCTTGAAGATGTACAGAAGTATGGAACATTCCGTCAGAAAACCATTCAAGGTTTACATTCATCAAAAGATGGCATTCACTACACCAGCCTGGAAGCAGGTACCAAAATTGTAAAATACAGCTACAAAGATGGCAAACAAGTTGATGTGGTTTTCGACTTAGAGCAAATTGAAAATGCACCAATACAATCTTTCTCTATTTACACATTCAGCGATGATGAAACAAAAATTCTGCTAACAACAGATATTCAAAAAATATACCGTCACTCCTTTACTGCTAATTATTACGTATGGAATTCAGTCACTAAAGAGCTTACGCCCCTTTCTGAAAAAGGCAGACAGGAACAAGCTACATTTTCACCTGATGGTGAGCGCATTGCATTTGTTCGCAACAATAATATTTTCATAAAAAGCTTAAAATTCAAAACAGAAAGCCAGGTTACTTCTGATGGTAAATTCAATGAAATTATCAATGGGAAACCGGATTGGGTTTATGAAGAAGAATTTGGGTTTAGCCGTGCTTACGAATGGTCTCCTGACAGTAAATTTTTAGCATTTATCCGCTTTGACGAAACAGATGTAAAAGAGTTCAGCTTGCCTATGCACAAAGGACTTATGCCGGCTTATGAGCAAAATGACCTCTACACTTCTTTCTACACATTTAAATACCCAAAAGCAGGAGAAAAAAATTCACTTGTTAGCGCCCATGTTTACGAAGTAAAATCGAAAACAACCGTTGAAGTTGACTTAGGTACAGAAGAAACAGATTTATATATTCCACGCATCAGATGGACTCCTGATGCCAAAGAACTGGGGGTATTTAAGTTCAACCGAAGACAAAATAACCTTGATATTTTGCTGGCAAATCCATTTACCGGAGATTCCCGCCCATTTATAACTGAAAAAAACGAAAGATACGTTGCAGGAACTTTCCTGGATGACTTCATTTTTCTACCAGATAATAAATATGTAGTTCTAAACAGTGAGCGAGATGGGTTTTCACACTTATACCTTTATGACAGACAAGGATTTGAGGTTAAACAACTAACAAAAGGTGATTTTGATGTGACCGATTTTTATGGATTTGACGCCAAAAGAAAGCTATTTTATTATCAGGCTGCAAAAGAAACCCCCATGCAACGTGAAGTCTATTTTGTGAGCCTTGATGGCAAAAAAAATGGCAAACTATCAACTCAGGCCGGAACGAACAATGCAGTTTTCAGCGATGGGTTTAATTATTACATCAACTATTTCACCAACATAAGCACACCAAACCTGGTAACACTGCACGATAACAAAGGGAAAACGATAAGGACACTTGAAGATAACAAGAGCTTAAAAGAACTGGTAAATGATTATCAGGTCGCTGCAAAAAACTTTTTTGAGTTTGAGACATCTGAAGGTGTAAAACTGAATGGTTGGATGATTAAACCCGTTGATTTTGACGAAAATAAAACATACCCGGTGATGATAACCCAGTACAGTGGACCAAATTCACAACAAGTGCTGGATAAATATACCGTTGACTGGAACCACTACCTGGCGCAGGAAGGCTTTTTGGTTGTTTGCGTTGATCCGAGGGGAACAGGTGCACGAGGTGAAGATTTTAGAAAGCTTACTTACATGCAGCTCGGAAAATACGAATCTGACGATCATGTTGAAGCTGCTAAGTATTTGCAGACACTTCCTTTTGTTGATAAAAACAACATTGCAATTTGGGGATGGAGTTATGGCGGTTTCATGACCCTACTGGCCATGGAAAAAGGTGGCGATCTGTTTAAAGCAGGTATCTCAATTGCTCCGGTTACGCATTACAAATTTTACGATAGCATTTACACCGAACGTTATATGCGAACCCCACAAGAAAACCCTGATGGCTACAATGACAATTCCCCAATGGCAAACCCAGCAGGAATAACAGGCAACTTGCTAATCATACACGGGCTTGCAGATGACAATGTACATGCTCAAAACACGATCGAGTTTACAGAAGTGTTGGTGCAAGCAGGCGTTCAATTTGATATGGCAATTTATACCAACCGCAACCACAGTATCTATGGTGGAAACACCAGACTTCACCTGTTTGAAAAAGTGACAAATTATCTGAAGGAAAAACTTCAGTAAAATATGATAGTTTTTTATGAGTTAGCCCGCCGAAGGTTCTTTGGTGGGTTTTCTTTTTTTAAGAAATTGAAAGTCTTCCGGCTTGATTTCAGAATTGAGAGCCAATCGTTCTATGTTTTCAAAAAACTGGTCTTGCAATGGCAAAAAGCTGCCACTTCTCTTTTTGATAAACGAAAAACGGAATGGCGAATGACTTTCAATCTTTTTTCTGTATGAACTGCTAAAAAACTGCGAGTTTGCGATTACTGATTCGATCAAAAACAAATCAATACTCTTGCTCATTAGCATTTTGAATATTTCATTATTTGTATTTTTCAGGTTATCGACCATTTGAAGAATATGCTGCCCCGTTATCCACGTTTGATTGAGCGCAAACTCAAAAGTTCCTTTTTTTGCCTGCAAACCATGCCAGGTATACAACCCTTCCGACATATCTTCACTAGCATCCTGGATATCATCAAGCATCTGCAAATAAGCTCCATAATTGTACAGGAACTCTTCTTGTTCCCTGCTCAAATTTCCAAGGATTAAATACCCATCAGCAATTACAGATGCACCCCCTTTATCGATACAAATTTTCAGAGTGTCTTCTTCCGTTAAATCCTCGTCGGACTTAATTAGCTGGGTACTCTTTGTTTGTGTATGGTGAATAAATAGCAGACTTTCATATAGTCTTGGATGACTTTCACGCTCCCACTCTTCCTCTATAATTTCAACCATCCGGAAAATTTTCGCCTCCTGATCATTCTCAGGTACAATATTCTTTCCTTTCAGTCTTTCTTCAAACCGTAAGCTGAACAAATACTTTTCAAACGAAGGAATAGTTGGATCATCCAGGTAATTATCGGTATATGGATAAAGCATACTATATGCAAAAATGGAAGGTGTTAGCTTAACTGGAACTTTAAACAGGTATTGCAAACCATTCATAATCCAAACATTTCTACATGCCTGAAAAACATCATGAAAAGAAATCCCTGGATCATACAACCGGGCAGCCTGAACAAAATGATAGGTACACCCAACCATCTCCTTTGAATAGATTACATCAAGCTGATCATCCGAATAGTTTAGTGCATTTTTGAAGAAATCCCGCAACACATGAAACAGTTTGCTATCGATCGCACCAGAAGGCTTTTGATCTTTTAGCTTTTCCCATTCTTTGAGCTCAAAAATCAAATCTGTCAACATGTTTTCCCTGTGCTTTTTTTGTCTGTATGAATAGTTATCTTCAAATACAGGAAAGACTGGTTCATTTGCAAACCAAATTTTAAGAAATTGAGCGGAATAGTTCATGGCTTTTTAGTTTTATCTCCTAACACAAAGAGATAAATATTATTAAAAAAGATGTTAGCTTTTCCGGCAAAATAGGATAATTAATCGACAAACGCAGCAAATCAGTTAATCACCACGAGTATATTTTTGTTTGCGATCACCGTATCTGACTCAAAAATTCTATATTTGCAAATCTTCTTTGAAAACATATGACCAGGTGGCGGTCCCGATAGCAATCGGGATGGTAGTCACGTTGGGAATATGGTAGTTGCCCAGGTGGCGGTCCCGATAGTAATCGGGATGGTAGTCACGCTGGGAATATGGTAGTTGCCCAGGTGGCGGTCCCGATAGCAATCGGGATGTTAGTCACGCTGGGAATATGGTAGTTGCCCAGGTGGCGGAATTGGTAGACGCGCTAGTTTCAGGGACTAGTGTTCTTCTGAACGTGCAGGTTCGAGTCCTGTCCTGGGCACAGCAAACACAAATGACTTTGTACTTACAAGGAAAATTTCAAAGGCCTTTCCCGTATTGACTTTACTAAATATTTTCTTTGGAATTCTTGAAGACCTTAGTATTTAAACATCTGCAATCATCAGCCTGGAGTCCAACAACTGATTAATGCGTGTACGACGCTGTTCAGCTTTTTGCTCGTATTGCCCAATCAGCCAGTTCATATAACTGCGGCTATCCTTGTTTGAGTTATTGCCCAAAAAGCTTTGCATACTCAAAATAAGCACTTTGTAATCGTGCCATTTCCCAATGGTTTTATCTAGTTTTTTAATCCGCTGAAGCAGCCTGTCCCCTCTCCCAGTGTTTTGTTGCCTCCCAATAATTGCAAGTGCCTCACCGGCTCTTTTCACTTGTCGACGCATTTTATGAAGCTCTTCATCATCAGGCGTTTTTGAATGTATCTCAATAATTTTTTCCAGTTTGCTTTTCAGATATATCCTGGCCTGATCTTCGTGATTGTTGACCTGTTTCCCTGGAAGGCTTTCTATCTCATGCAGAAGTTCTGTATTTAGATTACGAAAGCGTTCATGATCAAATGAGTTCATCGCTGTAATCAATTCTGTTAACGATTTTTTATTTGTTTTTGCCAAAAACACCTTATAAGGAATAATGTACAGTAACTTCTTCTGCGAAACCATTTGCAAGTTCAATTGGTTTTCACGAACGGCACCGGCTTTTTTAAACAAATCTTTCAGCACTAAATTAAGTTCATTTTTTATTGTGCTATTCTTTGTTGAAAATTCGATCAAGGTAAGCAGTGATCGGATACGTTTTATACTTAACCGTAATTGATGAATATCCGGCTTTCGCTCTTTATGCAAAACCCGTTCAAAGTATTTGTAAAAATTCTTTGTTTGTTTCTGATGATATTTTATCAACTTCTTATTCTTCATCGTTTATCAAGGAGGTCTCAATAAACGATAACGAAAAATTTATGAATTGGGTTCGAAAAACCACTAAAATTTGAGCAAACCTGATTAACTGTTTTCGCTGGGAACAAATACATTTTCCGGATAAGCAATGTGTGCAAGGAACAAACCCTGAGGTGGTGCGGAAACACCTGCTGCAGAACGATCTTTGGCTTCAATAATTTTACGAAGATCACTAACCACTTGCTTACCCGTTCCAATTTCAACCATTGTACCCACAACTGCCCGAACCATGTTGCGCAAAAAACGATCTGCCGTGATGGTAAAAACCAGACCGTTATCCCGGTGGCTCCATCGGGCATGAAAAATCTTACAATTATTGGTTTTCACATCGGTATGCAGCTTGCTAAAGCTGGTAAAATCTTCATAATCAAAAAGAACATTGCACGCTTCATTCATGCTTTCAACATCCAGGTTCTTTCGGAGATACCATGAATTTTCTAAAGCAAAAGGATCTTTTCGAACATTAATGTAGTAGTGATATGTTCGTGAACTTGCATCAAAACGGGCATGTGCTTCAGCCCCAACTTTGGTTAACTTAAAAATGGCAATATCGCTGTTTAAAAAACTGTTCAATTTGTATGCAAAATCCGGATGATCCAAATCCGTTTTCTCGGAATCAAAATGGGCAACAAAATAACTGGCATGAACTCCTGTATCTGTTCTCCCTGCGCCTGTTACAGAAATGTTTTCCCTGCATATCGTTGAAAGCGCTTTTTCAAGGTTTTCCTGTACAGTATCGGCATTTGGCTGCACTTGCCACCCGTGAAAACGGGTTCCATTGTAAGCTAATTCAATAAAGTATCGTTGCATTTTATTCTTGAAATTTGCTCAAAAGTAAAAAATTAAAAAGTTCTTGTTCAATAACCGCCAGAATTATTAATTTTACGGCTCTTTCAGAAGGTGCATGCTTAACAATTTTTAACAAAAATACACCTTTTTTCATGGGAGTAGATATTATTTTCGACGACCAAAACAAGAAAAAAATAAATCATAGATATGGAGCAAGCAGTAGATATCCGCGAATTAAATGAACGGATTCAAAAAGAAAGTTCTTTTGTTGACCTGATTTCAATAGAAATGAACAAGGTAATTGTGGGTCAAAAACATTTGATTGAAAGTTTGTTGATTGGATTGCTATCAAACGGGCACATTCTTTTGGAAGGTGTTCCGGGACTGGCAAAAACACTGGCAATTAACACACTGGCAAAAACAATTGATGCAGACTTTGCACGTATTCAGTTTACGCCAGACTTGCTACCTGCCGACTTGCTGGGTACAATGATCTACAGCCAGAAGAACGAAGAGTTTGTGATTAAAAAAGGGCCAATCTTTACCAACTTTGTACTGGCCGACGAGATTAACCGTGCGCCTGCTAAAGTGCAATCGGCTTTGCTGGAAGCGATGCAGGAACGCCAGATTACTATTGGGGACAACACGTTCAAGTTGGAAGAACCATTTTTGGTAATGGCCACCCAAAACCCAATTGAGCAGGAAGGGACTTACCCACTTCCTGAAGCACAGGTTGACCGTTTCATGCTGAAAGTGGTTATTGAATATCCAAAGAAAGAGGAAGAAAAAATGATTATTCAGCAAAACCTGTTGAAACAGTTCCCTCAACCTTCAACAATATTAAAACCAGAAGACATATTGAAAGCCCGCGACGTGGTGAAAGATGTGTACATGGATGAAAAAATTAGCAAATACATTGTGGATATTGTCTTCGCAACCAGAAATCCGGAAGAATATAAGCTGGATCAGTTTACCGACATGATTTCATTTGGTGGATCACCAAGGGCCAGTATCAGCCTTGCGCAGGCAGCAAAAGCCTTTGCGTTCATTAAACGTCGTGGTTATGTAATCCCTGAAGATGTGCGTGCGGTTTGCCCTGATGTACTTCGCCATCGTATTGGATTGAGCTATGAAGCTGAAGCAAACAATATCACTTCCGAAGATATTATTACTGAAATTTTAAATACGGTTGAAGTTCCGTAAACGAGTTGTGGGTTACGGGTTACATGTTGTGGGTTGATCCAGCATCATGTATCTAGCATCAAATTGATCCAGAGGCATGGAGCATACAGAACTATTAAAGAAAGTACGAAAGATAGAGATTAAGACGAGGGGGCTTAGCCGGAATATTTTTGCTGGTGAGTACCATTCGGCTTTTAAAGGGCGAGGAATGGCGTTTAGCGAAGTACGCGAATACCAGTTTGGCGATGATGTGCGCAGTATTGACTGGAACGTTACCGCCCGATACAACAAACCGTACATTAAGATTTTTGAAGAAGAACGGGAACTGACCGTGATGCTGATGATTGATGTGAGTGGTTCGCGTGATTTCGGTTCGTATGATAAATTTAAAAAGAATGTCATTACAGAAATCTCGGCAATCCTTTCATTCTCTGCCATTCAGAACAATGATAAGATCGGCGTAATTTTCTTTTCTGATAAGATTGAGAAATTCATTCCTCCCAAAAAAGGGAAATCACATATTCTTCGCATCATTAGGGAATTAATCGACTTTGAGCCAGACAGTCACGGAACAAATATAACAGAGGCCATTCGTTACATGACCAACGCCATTAAAAAAAGGTGTACCAGCTTTATCATTTCCGACTTCATTCAAAATGAAGAAGATTTTGAAAAAGCATTAACGATTGCCAACAACAAACATGACGTGGTTGCACTGCGCATTTTTGATGAGCGGGAAACTAAACTTCCCCCTATTGGAATGATCAAGTTAAAAGATGCTGAAAGTGGTGAATACATTTGGGTGGACAGCAGCAGCAAAAATGTACGTCAGACCTACGAAAGCTGGTGGAAAGAATGTTCAAACAAACTTGATTATACCTTTAAACGAAGTGGTGTGGATTATGTAGACATCAATACCAATGAAGACTACGTGAAATCGTTGATGACCTTGTTTAAAAAGAGGGGATTAAAATCATAAAATGAGAAGATTCGTACTGAACATACTGTTTATCTGTTTACTTGTGGGTTTTTCATTGCAGGCGAATGCACAGAAAATACAGGCAAAAGCAATACTTGATTCAACCCAGATTTTAATTGGCGACCAGGTGCCGCTTCGGATTGAGTTAGATCAACCCAAAAACCTGAACATTGATTTTCCGGTGATTGGTGATTCTATTTCACCTACTGTTGAAATTATTGAGCGATCTCCTTTAGATACGTTTGAACTGGACGAAAAAGAACAAATAAAAATTATTCAAAACTTTGTTATCACCTCCTTCGATACCGGACAGCAGGTTATTCCTCCGTTTTATTTCAACTTAAAATACGACGAGTTATCGGACAACATTGAAACACTGCCGATTGATTTTTATGTGCAAGGCATGCCAATTGATACGACAAAAGGTCCGGTAGATATTAAAAAACCGTATCGTGCACCCGTTTCTTTAGCTGAAGTTTCACCTTATATACTAGGGGTAATTTTGATTGGTGCCATCGTATTTTTCATTTTTTATTATTTGCGCAGAAAGAAAAACAACAAACCTGTATTTGGCAAGCCAGCCAAACCAAAAGAACCTGCGCATATAATTGCCTTACGAAGGCTGGATCATGTAAAAGAAGACCAATTGTGGCAACATGGCGAAATCAAGTTGTTTTACAGTGAAGTAGCAGACACTATTCGTGCGTATATTGAAGATCGTTTCTCGATTAGGGCTATGGAGTACACCACAGATGAAACAGTTCAGGCTTTCACAGAACAAAAAGGCCTGGTCTCTGATAAATCATTTGAAGAACTGAAAAACCTGCTTTCGCTTTCTGATTTGGTAAAATTTGCAAAGTACTCACCAACGGACGATGACCATAACCTCTCGCTGATGAATGCATACTTCTTTGTGAATCAAACAAAGATGGAAGAAAAGAAAACCGAACTGCCCGAAGATGACCGGGAAGGGGAAGAAGTTGTGTTAAAATAGAAAAGAATGAACGGCATAAGTTTTAAAAATCCTGAGTTTTTTTACCTGTTACTGGTCTTAGTGCCTATGCTGGGCTGGTACATTTTTAGGTTTAGGAAATCAGGAGCTAGTATAAAATACTCGACGGTTAGTGGGTTAAAAAACATACAAAAAGGCTGGAAGCATTATTTGCGGCACTCCCCTTTTGTATTGTTGATGTTTGGCTTTGCTATGCTCACACTGGCATTGGCTCGTCCACAATCATCTAAAAGCTGGGAAAATGTAAGCACTGAAGGGATCGACATAGTCATTGCACTGGATATTTCCAGCTCCATGCTTGCCAGGGATTTTCATCCTGACAGGCTGGAAGCAGCAAAAGATGTAGCAACAGAATTTATTTCAGGGAGAAGAAATGACAAAATGGGTTTGGTTGTTTTTTCAGGCGAAAGCTTTACGCAATGCCCACTTACAACTGATCATGCAGTGTTAATCAATTTATTCCGTGATATTGAAAGCGGGATGATTGAAGACGGTACTGCAATCGGTAACGGGTTGGCAACTTCAGTTTCCCGCTTAAAAGAAAGTGACGCGATAAGCAAAGTTATCATTCTACTAACAGATGGTGAAAATAACCGTGGTGAGATTGCCCCGGTTACAGCGGCCGAGGTTGCAAAAACATTTGGCATCCGGGTTTACACCATTGGTGTAGGAACGATTGGAACTGCACCCTACCCAGTTCAAACACCTTTCGGAACTCAGATTCGCGATGTAGAAGTAAAAATTGACGAAGAAACACTTCAGGAGATTGCTCAAATTACTGACGGAAAATACTTCCGTGCAACAAATAATGAAGCGCTGGTTCAGATATATGAAGAAATTGACCAGTTGGAACGATCTAAAATTGAAGTGAAAGAATTTAGTAAAAAAGACGAAGAATTTGAGCCTTACGCCATGGGTGCTGCACTTCTGCTGCTAGTTGCCTTATTTTTAAAAACAACCTTATTCAGGAATATCCCATAAAGAATGGATGATGGAAATATTTAGATTTGTACATATTGAATATTTATACGCTTTAATCATACTTCCTGTATTGATCATCCTTTTTGGGTTAACCAGAAGAAACCGCAGAAAGGCCCTGGAGCAATTTGCGCAGGAAGAAACACTGAACGTATTAATGCCGAACGTTAGCAGGTCACGGCCTGTAATCAAGTTTACCATTTGGTTGTTTATTGTAACTGCTGTTATTCTAGCAATTGCCCGACCACAGTTTGGCAGCAAACTAAAAACTGTAAAACGCCAGGGGGTTGAATTAATTATAGCCTTGGATGTTTCAAACTCAATGCTTGCTGAAGACATTCAGCCCAACCGTTTGGAACGTGCAAAGCGTGCTATCTCACGTTTGGTTGACAACCTGAATGATGACAAGATTGGGCTGATTGTTTTTGCAGGAGACGCTTATACACAATTGCCAATAACCACCGATTATCCATCTGCTAAATTATTCCTGAATTCGGTGAATACAGAAATTGTTCCCCGTCAGGGTACAGCAATTGGTGCAGCAATCGATTTGGGTTCAAATTCGTTTAGCCCGCAATTTGAAGGGAATAAGGCCATCATTATCATTACAGATGGTGAGAACCACGAGGACGACGCCGTTGGGGCTGCCACAACAGCTGCCGAGAATGGAATGATTGTTCACACCATCGGGATGGGATTACCTCAGGGCGGTCCAATACCAATTTATCGTAACGGACAGAAAGATTATCGCAAAGATAGAGAAGGCAATGTGGTGGTCACCAAGCTAAATGAAACCATGTTACAGCAAATTGCTGCCGCAGGGCAAGGCATTTACGTTCGTGCCAACAATGCCCAGGTTGGTTTAAATACCCTGTTCAATGAAATCAACAAAATGGAAGAAGCTGAAATGGAATCCAGGATTTATTCTGAATACGAAGAACAATACCAGTGGTTCATTGCTTTGGCTTTATTTTTGATTCTTGTTGACTTCCTGATACTTGAACGCAAAAACAAATATTTGAAAAACGTCAGATTATTTGGAAAATGAAACAAAGACTTTTAAAAAATATCATCCTTATTATTGGTTTGCTTGCGCTATTTGCCAGCAATACACAGGCACAAAACGAACGCAAATTTGTTCGTCGTGGAAATGATTTCTTTGAGAAAGGATTGGCTGACACCACTAAACTGGACACGACTACTTTTAGCCATGCAGAAACAGAATACCGAAAAGCACTGGATAAACGTCCGGATGACTTGAAATGGAAATTTAACCTGGGTGATGCGCTTTATAAACAAAAGAAGTTTGAAGAAGCGGCTGCTGGGTTTGGTGAAATAATCGACAAAACAGAGGATAAACAGGAAAAATCACATTCGTATCACAATTTGGGAAACTCATTGCTGATGCAAAACAAGTTGGATGAAAGTATTGAAGCCTACAAAGATGCGCTTCGAAATAATCCGAATGATTTAGAAAGCAAGTACAACCTGGTTTATGCTATGAACCTAAAAAAACAACAAGAACAACAGCAGCAACAACAAAACCAGGATCAGAATAACGATCAAAACAAAGATCAGCAAAAGAACCAGGATCAAAAACAAAACCAAGACCAAAATAAAGACCAGAACAAGGACAAAAACAAAGATCAACAGAAACAAAACCAGGATAAACAACAACAGCCTCAACAGCAAAAGATTTCAAAAGAAAATGCCGAACGTTTATTGCAAGCATTGCAAAATGACGAGCAGAAAATCCAGGAAAAAGTAAAAAAGGCAAAGGCGGAGAAAGCAAAACAACGAAAAACAGATAAAGACTGGTAGAAATCAAAGTTTGAAGTGAAGAAGGACTGAGGGAATGAATGGATGGTTACAGGTTTTATTGAATTTATTTATTTTTGCATCGACAATTAAGATATTGAAGCAATGGTCAGAAAGTTATTACTAACATTATTGATTGCAGTCTCAGCACTTTTTGCAGGTGCAGATAATGTGAAGTTTACCATGTCGGGGCCCAATGTGGTTTCTATTGGTGAACAGTTTCGTCTTACATTTAACTTAAATGAAAGAGGCAGCGACCTGCAACTTCCTGCCCTGCCCGACTTTGATATTCTGATGGGACCATCCACATCTCAAAGCTCAAGTTTTCAATCGATTAACGGAAAAACCACTCAAACGGTATCGTTCTCATACACATTCATTTTAAGGGCAAAAAAAGAAGGTGAGTTCACCATCCGCCCAGCATCAATTCAAGTGGATGGAAAAGTTTACCAATCGAACGAATTAAAAATACAGGTTGTAAAAGGCCAAAAACCTGCAACAAGTGGACAACAACAGCAAGGTGGGCAGCAACAAGGTGCAGCCCCAAAACAGTTAAGCAAGGATGACCTTTTTGTAAAGGTTGATTTGGATAAACGTAATGTTTTCAAGGGGGAACAAATTATTGCCACGGTTAAAATTTATGTTGCACCAACAGTACCAATTACCAGTTTTGACGATGTGAAACTACCTTCTTACGAAGGTTTCTGGACTCAAGACATTGACATACCTAACCAGATTAGCTTTACCAGAGAGGTTTACGACAATAAGATTTACCAGGTAGGCATTTTAAAGAAAACGATACTTTTCCCGCAACAAACCGGAAGTATAAAAATCGATCCCTTTGAGATTACATGCCTGGTACGTCAGCGAGTTCGACAGCAACGCAGCATTTTTGATGACTTTTTTGACAATTACAGAACTATTCCTGCCAAGGTGGTCAGCGATCCGGTTACAATCCGTGTAAAAGAACTACCATCTCCTCCCGCCAGTTTCTATGGAGCAGTAGGTAATTTCAGGTTCAACACAGAACTGAATAAAACCGAAGCTAAATCAAACGAGGCCATCACACTCAAAATTAATGTATCCGGCAGTGGGAACCTTCGTTTAATTGAAGCGCCAAAAGTAGAGTTACCTGTTGATTTTGAAGTATATGACCCGAAAACAACTGATCGATTAAATGCAACAGATAATGGGTTAAGTGGAAGCAAATCGTTTGAGTATTTGTTTATTCCTCGCTTTGCAGGCCAGTACACAATTCCACCAGTTCAGTTCTCTTTCTTCAATCCTGCAACCGGGAAATATGTTACCCGTACTTCAGAAGAATTTACGCTGAATATATCAAAAGGAGATGATGAGCAGTCAACAACTGTTACCAGTGCCTTTTCGAAAGAAGATGTTCGTTTTATTGGAAAAGACATCCGTTTCATAAAGCAAAATCAGTACAAACTTAAACCCGTAGCCGTTACCTTTTATGGAGGTAATATTTTCTATTTGAGTTACATTGGAAGTTTGCTGTTGTTCGCATTAGTTGCACTGATTTACAGAAGGAAACTGAAGGAAAATGCCAATATGCAATTGGTACGAAATAAGCAGGCAAACAAGCTTGCCCGCAAACACTTGAAGAAAGCTGCAAGTCACATGAAACAAAACCAACAGGAAGAGTTTTACGAAGCTGTTCTAAAAGCTTTCTGGGGTTATTTAAGCGATAAGTTAAATATTCCTGTAGCAGATTTAAACAGGGACAATGCAGTAAGTTCATTGCAAAACCGACAAGTGAAGAATGAGTTAACCGATGAACTGGTTAGTATTATTGACACTTGTGAATTTGCTCGCTATGCACCAAGTGCAGCAGGCGGCACCATGGATGAGCTTTATAATAAGTCAGCTTCATTAATGGGCAAACTTGAGAAGCAAATTCGTTAACGTTAATTGAGAAAATGATGAAGAAACTAGCATATACATTATTTATTCTTTTCGCAACAGTTTGTGTTTCTGCCCAAAACCCGTTGATGGACAAGGCCAACCAGCATTACTCAACGGAAGAGTACAAAGAGGCTATTGAGGTTTATGAAGAAGTTCGAAAAACAGAAGTGGAATCAGCTGAACTCTATTACAACCTTGGAAATGCCTATTTCAAAACAGGACAGGTTACATTGGCCATTCTGAATTACGAACGTGCCAAATTACTGGCTCCAAATGATGAAGACATTCAATTTAACCTTGAATTAGCCAACCAGCACGTGGTAGATGCCATTGAACCACTGCCTCAAGTGTTTTTTGTTCGATGGTGGAAAAACCTTGCCAACCTCGCATCAGTAGACAATTGGGCAATTATTAGTGTTTCCAGCTTTATCATCTTCCTGTTGCTTGCTGGCGTATTTGTGTTCACAAGGGCAACTACTACAAAACGAATGACTTTTTGGCTGGGAATACTGGTTTTTATTATTTCAATTTTTAGTTTTAACTTCGCCGCCTCACAAAAGAAACAACTAACGCAACATGAATATGCGATTGTTGTCCAACCTAGCATAACCGTAAAAAGTTCCCCTTCTGAAACGGGAACGGATATATTTGTTATTCATGAAGGATTAAAAGTACAAATTAAAGACAGTTTGGGAAGTTGGAGAGAAATTCGGCTGGCTGACGGAAATCAGGGATGGTTACCAGCAAACAGTATCGTACAAATCTAATCCTACTGCCGGCTTTATGTCGGTTTTTTGATTTTATTGATATTTATACAACCATTTTACATTGGAGTTGTTTTTACACATAAATCTTAAATCATGGCTTATAATTTATTGAAAGGCAAACGCGGAATTATTTTTGGTGCGTTAAATGCCGATTCCATTGCCTGGAAAGTAGCTGAGCGTGCTTTTGATGAAGGCGCTACATTTACACTTACCAATACATCCGTGGCCCTGCGTATGGGCGATACAGCACAACTAGCTGAAAAATGCAATTCAGAACTTGTTGCTGCAGATGCGACCAGTGTCGAAGACCTGGAGAATCTTTTCAAAAAATCACAAGAGGTTTTGGGTGGCAAAATTGATTTCGTATTACACTCAATCGGGATGTCACCAAACGTGAGAAAAGGCCGTCATTACAGCGACCTGGACTACAACTATCTTCAAAAGACATTGGACGTTTCAGCAATTTCGTTCCATAAATTGCTTCAGGTTGCCCGTAAAATGGATGCCATTAACGAATGGGGTTCAGTGGTTGCATTATCATATGTTGCAGCTCAGCGCACATTCTATGGTTATAATGATATGGCCGATGCCAAATCGTTGCTTGAATCTATCGGTCGTAGCTTTGGCTACATTTACGGGCGTGAGCGCAGGGTGCGTATCAATACGATTTCACAGTCTCCTACCCCAACTACAGCGGGTGGTGGCGTAAAAGGTTTTGATCGCCTGATGGACTTCTCAGAGCGTATGTCGCCGCTTGGAAATGCAACAGCCGATGATTGTGCCGATTATTGTATCAGCTTGTTTTCAGACCTCACAAAACGGGTTACCATGCAAAACCTTTTCCACGATGGTGGTTTCTCTTCAATGGGAATGAGCTTACGCGCACTAATTCAATACGAAAAAGGATTGGGCTGCGATTGTGACAGCGGGGATTCCGAACCAGAAGATCACCGATTTGATTAAAAAACAATATTGAAATAAGTAAAGGCCTTTCATCAACAGATGGAGGGTCTTTTTTTTACAAAATGAAATCTAGGATAATTAATTCAAACATGATTTTTAATAGTGCTATTATTCATTTTGAACATCCATTAATTTAATTATTTTCGCCGCACACTCAGCAAGACTTTTAATCATTAGAATAACATCTTTTTAAAAATTAAAGGAATGGACAAAACCGATCCAAAATATTCTGCCTATTTAGATATCTTACACGAAGAGCTTATGCCTGCCATGGGGTGTACAGAACCCATTGCCATTGCCTACGCAGGAGCTATGGCAAGAAAAATACTGGGTGTTCAGCCAGAACGTGTATTGGTAGAGGCCAGCAAGAATATTATTAAAAATGTAAAGAGTGTTGTGGTTCCTAATACAGGCGGTTTAAAAGGTATTGAAGCTTCTGCCGTTGCGGGAATTGTTGCCGGAGATGCAGACAAGGTACTGGAAGTAATTGCTTCGGTAACTGAGGATGAACGAAAAGAAATTGCAGAGTTCCTTGATTCGAAAGAAATTAAAGTAACTGCAGCAAAAAGTGATGTGATCTTCGATTTGATCGTTTCTGTTTGGAGCGGTGAGCATTGTGCTTCAGTTCGCATTTCTCACTACCACACTAATATCGTGCGGGTAACCAAAGATGATGAAACCGTATTTCACGTTCAGCATTGCGATGACACAAATATGACCTCAGCAAGTGATCGTTCTTTTATGAACGTAGAAGACATCATTGACTTTGCTGAATCAGTAGAAATATCTGAAGTAAAAGATGTCCTTCAACGGCAAATCGATTATAACTCAGCCATAGCCCTGGAAGGTATTAAAGGAAATTGGGGCGCCAACGTAGGTTCAGTGCTTTTTAAAACCTGGGGCGATGATATAAAGGCACGTGCAAAGGCAATGGCTTCTGCAGGTTCCGATGCTCGAATGAGCGGATGTGAACTCCCGGTAATCATTGTTTCAGGTAGCGGGAATCAGGGGTTAACTGCATCAGTACCTGTGATTGAATATGCCAAAGAGTTTAAGGCGACTCAAGATACATTGTACAGAGCATTAATTGTTTCCAACCTGGTTACCATTCATCAAAAAACCGGAATTGGCCGTTTATCGGCTTTTTGTGGTGCAGTCTCGGCAGGTGTGGGTGCTGGTGCTGGAATTACCTGGCTTTCTGGTGGAAAGTACAAAGAAGTGGCTCACACAATTGTCAACGCCCTGGCCATCGTTTCTGGAATTGTTTGCGATGGTGCAAAACCCTCTTGTGCCGGGAAAATTGCTTCTGCTGTTGAAGCTGGAATTTTGGGTTATCACATGTACAAAAGCGGACAACAGTTTTATGGCGGTGACGGGATCATCCAAAAAGGGGTTGAAAATACCATTCGCAATGTTGGCAGGTTAGGAAGGGTTGGAATGCGCGAAACAGACAAAGAAATTATTCGGATTATGCTTGGGGAATAAGCTTGTCTTAAATAACCCCAAGTTAAACAGCACGATCTTAATCAAGCACAAACCGATAAGTAATGGTACCCTGCTGAAAAGCCGGGGCTTTTTGGTCAACATTAAACTTGGCTTTAAGTGCGGCTTGTTTGGCTGCTGCAATTAGTTGTGAATTATAAGTAGTTGACCCCCTTACTCCGGGTTCGGCATTGGTTACTTTACCGTATTTGTCAACAGTCACTTTTACAACCACCAGCCCTTCTTCATTTCCGGGATAAAATGGTTTTGGAAGCGACATTGCTGAACGCCCAGAAAGGTTATACGACACACCATTTCCAACGCCACCACCTTCACCATAATTATTTGAATTAGCAGAACCGTTTGGGTTTCCCTGGTTGCCACCTGGATAAGATACTCCCTGGCTGGTACTTTTAGAATTGGCATCGCCTGCTCCACCCGACCCAAAAGCATTGGCTGCGCGGTTATTTATTTCAGCTATTTTTTTCTGCTCGGCTTCCCGTTTTAAACGCTCCTCTTCTTCACGACGTTTGCGTTCTTCCTCTTCCCTTCGCTGCCTTTCAAGTTCTTCTTGTTTTTTGCGTTCTATTTCAGCCAGGCGCTGTCTCTCTGCTTCTTCAGCACGCTCTTTCTCTAATCGTTCCTGGCGTTTTTGTTCCTCAATTTTTCTCTTGCGTTCAAGTTCTTCTTTACGCTTTTTTTCTTCCTCCTTTTTCTTCTTTGCAGATTCTAAAGCCACTGTTTCCTCAAAATCCTGTGTCATTAGCTCTTGCTTAGCCTTTTGCTTGGGTTTAGACTCCTGTTTAGGTGGAGGCGGAGGAGTCTTCTTTTTGGGCTCGCTTTTTTTCTTTTGAACAACTGGCGGAGGTGAAGATTTTTTTGCCGGGGCTGGCTCCTTTATTCCACGCCCTTGATTGGTATTCCCAAAGTTTACCAAAATGCCTTCTTCTCCGGGTAATGGCAATGGAGTAATGAATCCAAAAATCAGTAACAGGATTAAAATAATTACATGAAACACAATGGTGCCCCAAAAACCTCTTTTATGTTTTGAAAAGTAACTCATTAACGTCCTTCAGGAGAAGTAGCTAAAATCATTTTATACTTATTGCGCATGGCAATGTTCATTACTTTCACCACTTCTTCCATAGCAACCGATTTGTCAACATAGAGCGATACAAAAGCTTCTGTATTAATGCCAATAGCTTGCTGCAATGCAGGTTCAATTTCATGGAATGCCACACGATCAGGCTTACCATCTATATTCACGAAGTAACGCAAATCTTTAGTTATTGAGACGGTTGTAACTGCTTTGGCTGAGGTTTGGTTGTTGCTTTGCGGCAATAACAGCTTCAATGCATTTGGTGCAATAAGTGTTGATGTCACCATGAAGAATATCAGCAACAAAAAAACAATATCGGTCATTGACGACATGCTAAACGCTGCATTAACTTTATTTCGTCGTTTTAGTGCCATACGATTTATTTTGCAGGTTCATTTAGCAAATCCATAAATTCTGAGGTTGCAAACTCCATTTTAAAGATCACCTTCTCCACGTTTGAAACCAGGATATTATATGCGAAATAAGCAATAATACCAACAATCAACCCGGCAACGGTTGTTACCATCGCCTGATAAATACCAGATGAAAGCAAGGTTACATCAATGTTATTTCCGGCATTAGCCATGTCGTAAAACGCCTGGATCATACCCATTACCGTACCCAGGAAACCAATCATTGGGGCACCTCCAGCAACACTTGCTAAAACAGGTAACCCTTTTTCCAGTTTTGCAATCTCCAGGTTCCCTACGTTCTCAATAGCTGCATTCACATCAGCCATTGGACGACCAATTCGGGTAATTCCCTTTTCAATCATTCGGGCGGTAGGATTATTGTGCGAGCGCGACAATGCCAGCGCAGCATCAATCTTTCCTTGCAGAATGTATTCTTTTACTTTTGAAAGTAAGGACTTGTCAACACGGGCTGCTTTCTTCAAAGCTGTATAACGATCAAAAAAAATAAAAACTGCAATCAACGAAAGTAATACGATTGGAATCATGATCCAGCCGCCTTTTAAGGCCAAATCAAAAAACTTGGTAACAATTGCTTCTTGCTGCACTCCTTCAGCACCTTCTAGCTGAGCTGATACTTGTAATAAAATTGAATTCAACATAGATCTCTTTTTATAGGAACAGATAAAAAACGAGGTATAATAAGATTTTATTATACCCCGCTAAAATAACGATTATTTATGAAGTAAGTTTAGAGTCCGAACATTAAGTAATAAGTTCCTGCACCAGCCAAATATCCAATCAAGGCCAGTAATGAAATTTTCTTCAGGTACCAGATAAAATCGATACGTTCCAATCCCATTGCAGCAACACCTGCAGCCGATCCAATAATCAGGATACTACCACCGGTTCCGGCACAGTAAGCCAGGAATTCCCAGAATTTTCCATCTACCACAAAATCAGCAAGAAACCCGGTTGTTCCTGCTTCAACAACAGGGTACATACCCATTGCACCAGCAACAAGTGGCACGTTATCTACAATTGCAGAAAGTATACCAATAATCAGGTTGATGATGTAAATATTCTTGAAGTTGTCTTCCAATACGGTTGCCAACACATTTAAGTGCCCAACTGATTGCAATGCTGCCACTGCAGAAAGTATACCCAGGAAGAAGAAAATGGTAGGAACGTCAATTTTTTTCAGCACACCAATAACGGTCAACACACGCTTATCCTCAATTGGTTTATTGCGGTGCATGATTTCCGTTGTCAACCAGATAATTCCTAGCCCAAACAACATCCCCATATAAGGAGGAAGGTGAGTAACTGTTTTAAATACAGGCACAAACAATAGCGCAGAAACACCCATTATCAATAGCAAGCGCTGCTCAAAAGGTGTTGTAAATTCCCTCAACTCATCTGCTTTTAATTGCGGACGGGTGATATTTCCTTTCATTGTGAAACTAACAATCACCAAAGGAACAATCATAGTAACCATACTAGGTACAATTACATCCCTGATGATGTTTATGGTAGTAACCTGGCCACCGATCCAAAGCATGATGGTCGTTACGTCGCCAATTGGAGACCACGCCCCACCAGCATTTGCCGCCAACACAACCATACTGGCAAAGAACCAGCGATCTTTCTGATCATCAATTAGTTTACGCAAAAGGGCAACCATAACGATCGTAGTTGTCAGGTTGTCAAGAGCTGCTGACATGAAGAAAGTCAATACGCTCAGGATCCAAATAAGCTTAACCTTATTGGTAGTTCTAATTCTATCCGTAATTGGCTTAAATCCCTGGTGTTGGTCCACAGTTTCAACAATTGTCATGGCACCAAGCAGGAAGAAAAGAATCTCAGCAATTTCAACCAGGTGATGCTCCAGGTCATGCCTTACGAAATGACTCTGATTGTGCGCTACTTCAACCGTGCTTTCCCAAACTTCTTTATAATGCGAGACTTCAACTCCAGGCTTAACAAAATTCACAACATCATTTGCAACAGCTGTCACATGATGCCACGCAGGACTTAGATCCAAAGCCAACAAGCCATGATGATTCAGGGCATATACGGCCCACAACACTGTACCTGTAATAAGTGCTGAGGCAGCTTTATCTATCTTAAGCGGATGCTCAAGAGCAATTGCTGTGTAACCCAACACAAAGATTACGACCATTAGTATAAACATAGTAGATTGATTTTATTAACGAAAAATTTAGAGTCCAAAGATATATTTTCGGACATATTTAGAAACAGAATTTTTCTGAAAAATGAAAAAATTAAGCCAGATTTAAAGGAAATTAACTATTTCTTCTTCTTAAACAACCTTTTGAACTTTGCAAGCAATTCCCCAAAACTGTCATATTGTTCACGATAAGTAAATCCAATTCCCTGCGTGTAAGGCGAAGTTTCGTAAATCAGGTTATTATTGGAATGATTGTATGCTTTAAACTGTAGCTTACCATTGTTGGTCAACTTCACGTTTAAATCAAAGTCCCCAACAATGTTGTTATTGTTGGCGGTGTTTGCCTGGGTTGCATTGTTGCCTATGTTTCCGTTTAAAGTCACCCTGTCATTAAATATCTGGGTACTAAGTGCCAACTCGATTTCATCATTGGTAATCTGATTCCCAGGACGATAATTCACACCAATATCAATTTCATTACTTATTTGCGACAACCAGTTGCTCAGATAGTTTGAAAACATTTCGCTGGCGGTTGTACCAACCAGATTTGTATTTGAAGCTTCATAACTCCCACGCATGTATTCCGGAGTGTAAAACCTTCCCAATACCAACAATGAGAGAATTTGCCTGTTCATATCCTCTTCAGTATTGAAAAACTGCCTGAGCTCATCTTTAATCCGTTCTTCTGAAGTAGGAAAATCAATATCAAATCCGATGGTTGGGTTATTCAAATTATCAGTCAGCTCAATTTCACAAACAACAGGAATGCGCTGAGAGTAATCAATATCATCGTAAGTATTTGCGAACAGTTCATATAACGAAGCTTTTAAACGATAAAGTGCGTTAATATCAATGGTCGCATTGTACGGATCACCATCCCACCGAATGGTTCCACCACGTTCAATTCCAAACCGTTTGTTGATAACATTTTGCAGCGTAAACAGGTAGTCCCCCCGTTCAACCATGTAATTACCGAACATGGCAATATTGAAATCCGGATCAATGTCGATTTGCAAACTACCACTCCCCTCCGACTTAATAACATCGCCAATCTGTGAATTGTAAATCAGTTGAATTTTGGCATCCGGGGTCACATCCAGGTCAAAACTCATGTTCAGTTCGCTTTTTTTGTAGTTGTTCTTTCTGCCAGATTCTTCAATATTTTCGTTTTCGGCATTAACAAAACGGATAAAATCATAAACCGGAACATCTTCATCATATTCAAGGGATATGTTTACGTTTGTTCCGGGCAATGAACGGGCAGCAACCTCGAGAAAAATGTTTTTTGCATGACCTGTCAACCTCATGTCACCATCGGCATATGCCTTACCATAAAAACGCTCGTTATCGCGGATAGTGGTATTCAGGGCCAATATTTGCGGACTTGAAAGATGAAGGTTATAATCCATGTTTTTAAAATTGTCGTGCCTGAGCGAGCCTGAAAACGCAGCGGTATTTCCATCAAAATCACGAAGCTCAATGTTATCAAAAATGATGGAATCGCCTGAAAAGCTCACCGTATCGGAGAAATGATAGCTTACCTGTGTAAACTTCAAGGAAAGCCCGGCATTTTCAGCATACAAATCGCCTTTAAAACGAATTTGCCCCGGATGTCCGTAAATACTGGCATCCCCTGTTGCATTTCCATGAATATTTTTGAAGTTCTTTTTCAGGAAAGGTTCAAGTACATCCAAGGGGAAATTATTGAACTGAGCAGAAAAATCCAGACTATCTGAATCTGGGATATAAGCCCCAAACGCATACAAAGTCTGACGTTTTTTATTATTCACCCTCAACTCGCTTTGCAACGATTCGGAATCACGGTCCCATTTGCTAACAACACTCACATCACCGTATTCCTTATCTCTGAAATTCAACTCTTCAACCTTTAAATCGGAAAGAAACAACGCTTTTTCATACACGTCAAAAACGCTTAATGAACCACTCAAAACACCTTCTAAATCAAGATTTTTCTTCGATAAAAGATTCAAATTGGAAAGGTTAAATCCATTCACTGACATATTCATCCGATCCATTTTGTCTTTTGACAAAGCACCTTCAAAGGCGAAAAATTGTTCTCCGTTGGTAATTTCAAAGTTTTCCACTTCAAAACGTGTCGAATCAATAATAACCTTTGCAGGATGCACAGTCCAAAGCGTATCGGAAACATATATCTTACTTGGTAGAATATCAGCATCAACATGCAGCTTCCCATCCTGGTTTTCAACAAAAACAGCTTGCACCTCAAATTCGCCACTGTAGGTTTTTTCGTGATAATTATTCCAGACCAACCTCGTATTCAGATTATTGTCATTAGCATCCGCCAGAATAGATAAATTATAAATAGATTGATTGTCGCTTATTACGAATTCCCCCAACCTGATCTTTATCTCAATCTGATCATCAGCAATAGCATGTAAACGATAATTATTGAAGCTCATGTTTTTATAATCGATCTTAGGAAAGTTTGCAGTAACATCCACAATCGAATCTATTTCGTTATAAAAACCATTGATCTGAGAAGAACTGACATACAACTCAGGCACGAATGTATTTGTAAGTGGCTCAAGGTTTTTCAGCTGAACTTCAAAACTAAAATTATTGGCGCTAGTATTATCTATAGTTTTAACTCCAGAGGCAGGTAGAAACCTTCCAACCAGGTTTTTCACACTTTGTTGTAAATTAATAAATGAATATTGTCCTCGAATATCTGCATCAATAAAATCTGATCGAAGCTCCAGATTGGATACACTATCTTTAAAAGTATTCAGGGTAAGGCTTTTCAGGTTAAACTGATTGTACTCGTTCCCATAGGTTCCTTCCTCAATCCAGATATTACCATTTAGATTATCAATACTATTTCCCGTAAACTTTGCATTTAAATCAACTGACAAATCGGATCGTATATTTATCGGATCCAGGTTTAAAGCCACCAGGTCTGCATTTTTAACAAACACTTCAAAATCAAACACCGGGAATTCCGGATTAAAGTCCATCTTCCCGGAAAACACAGCTCCCAGATTTGGATCATCAATGCTTAAGTCACCTGCAAACTGATCATCGGCTACATTTCCGTCCAGAATCAAACTCCTGAATTTATAATCATTAAATACCAGGCTATCAACTACACCATCAATGGCCGCTAAAAAACTAGTTGTGCCACGTTGGTAAGTGCCGTCAACCTGACCGTTAAAAGTCAAGGCTCCCATTCTTTTCATATGGGCAAATTCGCCCAGTTCGAAATTCACGGTCTTCAGGTGTCCCTCAACTTTCAGGTCTTCATTTTCTGATGGTTCAAAAGAGAGGTCAGTTGTTAGGCGTCCAAAATTTGAATCAACCGTACCAAAAGCAACAAAATCACTTAAAAAACCGGTAAAGTTTCCTTCATAACGAACAACTCCTGCGTCTTCCAGCAAAGTCGGGAAGCTTGGATATTCTGATTCAAATGAATTGGGCAACCTCACATTGACAAGGTCTGAGAAGTGTGTTGAAGAGTTTTTTAAGTCCAACGAAATGAAGGTATTTTCAATATCCGGAAGCCCATTGATATAGAAATTACAGTTTAAGTTTGTGTTTTGCCCAAAAGCCAACTGAAGGTTCCTGGCTTTCAAGTCGGCAATAGTTCCATAAATCCGTCCAGACAAATCGACTTGCAGGTCCATTCCCTTCAGCGATTTAACAAACTGCGACAAGTCCGTTAAATTAATTGATGATTCACCAATTCTTAAATCCAGTCCCGCATTGAGCATTCCACCCTCTTCATTGATGGAGGATTGATCAAGCCTAAAACCAGCATTTTTTATCGATGTTTTTTTTGTTTTTAAGTTGAAATTATCCAGAACGATCTCATTTTCCTTTGATAAAAACCGGGTGTTAAATTGCTCCAGCTTAAACGATTTCTGGTCATCAAGCTTTAGTTCGTTTACATTGAAGAAAATTGAATCCTTTCCGAGTATCAGGTCAGAAACATCCAGATGGATATCCCGCAAATCAACCAGTTTGGGTTTATCCATTTCAAAATAAGAATAAGCCAACTGTGTCTCACTAAAAATAAAATCCCTGCAGAAGATGTCCCATTCGCCAGTTCCTTCGTTTCCCGACGAGCGCAGTGAATCCAATATAAACTTGTAATTAGGAAGGTTATTCTCGTCAAGCGAGAGAAAAGCTTTTGTTTTTTCCAGGTGAAGCGATGAAATTACAATCTTTTGTTTCCGTAATTTCAGGGTATCAATTGAAGCAACCAGCCTATCAACAAAAAACAAGGTGTCTTCCTGCTGGTCTTCAATAAGCACATCATTCAAAATCAATTTATTGAAAAAACCAATATCAACACGTTCGATATAAATTTTCGTGTTCAGCTCTTTTGAAAACTGATCCGCAATCTGCCTCAACAAAATAGTTTGGACATAACTGGTTTGGAACAGTATGTAAACAACCAAAAGTAACCCAAAAAGGCTACCAGAAACCCAAAGTGCTATTTTGACAGATTTTTTAATAATTTTGCGCTTTAAAATAAAAAACAAAATAAACTAAATTCCTTGGAATTCGTTTGTTCTGTTAATAAAAATAAGCATTCCGAATTATCAATTCAATGAATCAAAACTCAGACATTACCATATTGGGAATTGAATCATCATGTGATGACACTTCCGCAGCTGTAATAAAAAACGGTTATCTGTTATCAAATATTATTGCCAGTCAAAAGGTTCACGAAGCCTTTGGCGGTGTTGTACCGGAGTTGGCTTCCAGGGCACATCAGCAAAATATCATCCCGGTAGTTGATCAGGCCATCCAACAGGCTGGTATTAAAATTGAAGATATTTCGGCTGTTGCTTTTACCCGTGGTCCGGGTTTGTTGGGTTCATTGCTGGTTGGAACTTCATTTGCCAAAGGGTTTGCCTTGTCTGCAGGTGTTCCAATGATTGACATTAACCACCTCCAAGGTCATGTGTTGGCGCACTATATAAAAGAAGATGGCATTGAGTTTAAAGCTCCAAAATTTCCTCATTTGTGCTTATTGGTCTCTGGTGGAAATTCTCAAATAATACTTGTAAAAGATCACCTTGAGATGGAAGTGATTGGTCAAACCATTGACGATGCTGCTGGCGAGGCGTTTGACAAGTGTGCAAAAGTAATGGGAATGCCCTACCCCGGTGGCCCTCTCATTGACAAACTTGCAAAAGAAGGTAACCCGGATGCTTTCTCTTTTGCCAAACCGCGTATTGACAATCTTGACTATAGTTTTAGTGGCCTAAAAACAAGCTTCTTATACTTCCTGCGGGATCAATTGAAAGAAAACGAAAACTTCATTGAAGAACGCCAAGCCGATCTTTGTGCATCACTTCAAAAAACCATCATCGACATATTGATGGACAAACTGATAAAAGCAGCAAAACAAACTGGCATCAAGGAAATAACAGTTGCCGGGGGCGTTTCCGCGAACTCAGGATTGCAAAACGCATTAAAATCTGAAGCACAAAAAAGAACGTGGAACATGTTCATTCCAAAGTTTGCTTTTACAATGGATAACGCTGCCATGATTGCTATCACAGGCTATTACAAATTTCAGAAAGGTGAATTTATTGGGCAGGATGCTGTTCCTTTTGCACGGATGAATATCAATGAATAATTGAAACCTGATTTTTGAGATTTGGATTTTGACAATAAAATACCAGTCGTTTTAGTTACCGGTTTTTTAGGAGCCGGTAAAACTACTTTCATTAACGATATTATTCGAAATCACCAGCACTTAAAACTTGCCCTCGTTGAAAATGAATTCGGTGAAAAGTCAATTGACAAGGACTTGATCATTGGAATGAGGGCAGAAAATATTTTTGACCTAAGCAATGGATGTATTTGTTGCTCCATTTCCAACGAGTTTACACTTACACTTCTCGATTTGGCTGAAAAGGCTGGCGAGATTGAATATTTGATCATTGAAACGACAGGCGTAGCAGATTTATCAAATGTGATTAAGCCATTTTATTCAGATGATGAATTAAAAGAAAAATATACTTTGGCAGGAAGTATTTGCTTAGTGGATGCTTTAAACCACGACATACAGTTTAGTGCAGGAGAACAACAGATGCAGCTTATATTGAGCGACTTGCTTTTGGTTAACAAGTCATCTGAAATACCTGCTGGAAAAGTAAATGAAATTGAAAAAAAGCTAAAGGCATTCAATACAACAGCAACAATTGAGCTTTGTAATTTTGGCAATATCGATGGTTTTAAGCTGGAAAAGTTTGCTGAAAATGTGATTGGCAATACAGAAAAACGATTGAATGATCCTTTCAAATTCCGCTTGGTCGAATCTAAAAACTTCAACACTTACACACATGAATTTCCAGGCACAATTGATCTCGAACGTTTCAAGTACTGGTTTAACTATTTTGTGTCCATCAATCAGTTGCAGGTTTACCGCATAAAAGGATTTGTTTTCCCAAATGATTCTGCAAATAAAGTTATTGTTCAAGCTGTCGGCGGAGCGGTCGAATACACGGAAGGATCGTATACAGACCCAACATCAGAAAAACTTAACCGACTTGTATTTATTGGAAAAGATTTAGACTTCAACAGAGTTGCCTTTGAGCTAGACAACTACCTTTTCCCTGAAGAATAACCCTAAAAATTACATTGTTAGTTTTTAACAAAAGGGCGCACATCGGTCAGGTGCATTCCCGCTGCTACCGCAGCTTGCATTCCCAACTGCCCATCCTCAAGTACATGACATTTAGTGGGTTCAACGTTCATCAACTCTGCACATTTTAAAAAAGTATGTGGTTCTGGCTTATGCTTAGTCACATCATCGGCAGTTACAATTACATCGAAATACTCAGTCAAGCCTAATTTCTCCAACTGCAACAAAGCACTTTTACGACTGGCGCCGGTACCGATTGCCATTGGTATTTTACCATGGTATCGATAAACCAAATCAGCAACTGCATCATTTGCCTCCAGAAGGTTTATATTGCTCCAGAAATGCTGTTGTTTCATTTTTGCCATTTCTACAGGATCAACCCCGTCCAAATTGTGATCACTGATTAAACGCTCGGCAAAACGAATTGTAGGCGCACCAGTAAGTTGATAGGTTATTTCCTCATCATATTCACAGTTAAAATGCTTGCAGGTTTTATGCCACGATTCAATGTGAACAGGTAATGAATTTGACAAAGTTCCATCCAAATCAAAAATAATAGCTTCTGCTTCCGGGTGCTTATCCAACTTCATAATCTCTATATTTTAAAGCGGCGAAGATATAATATTTTTCAGTGTGTCTGAACTAAATTTCTGCAAACCAATGGATTTAACCGATTATTAATTTTGCCATGAAATGAACAAAAGCGAAGTTGTTTAAAAGCAACAATTTCAATGAAGAAATATTTTTCTTTTCTATATCTTTGATGTGATACCAAAGCTCAACTTTCATCAATGAGACACCTGAAATTCAAGTATAAAATAACACTAATCTACCTGGCCACAGGAATTATCTGGATTTTATTCTCCGATGCCGTTGTCGACAACCTTCAAATCAACCAGGCACTATTAACTTTTATTCAATCAATTAAAGGAATTTTTTATGTTTCTGCTACCGCCTTGTTGTTGTACATTCTTGTAGACAGAAACTCAAAAGCAGAAGATTCGATCAAGGAAAAACTTAAAGAAAGTACCGAAAAATATAAGTCACTGTATGATCAGTCTCCTTTAGCTTATCAATCGTTGGATGTTGATGGATGTTTTATTGACATTAACCCAGCTTGGAGTAAAACCCTTGATTATGAGAGAGAAGAGGTTATTGGTGAATGGTTTGGAAACTTCCTACATCCCGATTTTACTGAACATTTCAAAAAGAATTTTCCGGTTTTTAAAAAACAGGGATATATCAGCGAAGTACAGTTTCAAATGAAAAAGAAAGATGGCAATTACATTTTTGTTTCATACGAAGGGTGTGCAGAATATAATCCTGATGGTAGTTTTAAACAAACCTACTGTACATTTAAAGATATAACTACTGAATACTTAGCTCAACAAAAACTAAAAATCAACGAAAAAAAATTCAAAGCACTCTTTTACAACAACCGTTCAATTATGTGGATGTTGGATGCAGAAACTGGGGAAATTATTAATGCGAATCAGGCAGCTATTGACTTTTATGGCTATAGTCAAGAAGAACTACTGAACATGACCATTTTCGACATTAACACAATGGACAATAGCAAGTTAAGTGAATTATTCGATCTTGTGGTCAATAATACGCAAAACTATTTTCAGGTTCAACACAAGCTTAAGAATGGTAAAATTTGTGATGTGGAAGTTTATTGCAGCAATGTTGAAATACAAGGAAAAGTTTACATCTATTCAATAGTTCATGATATAACGGAAAAACTGCGAACAGAAAAAGAACTCGTAGTTGCGAGGGAAAGAGCAGAAAGAAGTGATAATTTAAAATCGGCATTTCTGGCAAATATGAGCCATGAGATACGAACACCTTTAAATGGGATACTTGGTTTTGCTGGTTTAATAGCTGAAGAAGAACTTCCGTATAACACGATAAAAAAATATACCCAAATTATAAACTCCAGCGGACATCGCCTTCTGGAACTAATCAACAACCTTTTGGATATTAGTCGAATTGAATCGGGGAACATGCCCGTTCGGGTTTCAGTTTGTTCGCCAAAAAACCTGATTGATGAAGTTACAAACTTATTTCAGGCTAATGCGAAAGACAAAAACACGACAATCAACAAAGTTCTGTTGTCTGAATATGAACACCTGCGAATTGAAACAGATGAACTCATAATTAACCAAACCCTCACTAACCTATTAAGCAATGCTATCAAATTCACCCACAATGGAAAAATTGAAATTGGTTTTATTCCAAGGGAAAACAGCATTGAATTTTTCGTAAAAGATAATGGCACTGGAATCCCGCATGAGAAGCAAAAGGATCTGTTCAAACGTTTCTACCAGGTTGATCTAGAATTTGCAAAGAGTCAAGAAGGTTCAGGATTGGGATTGGCGCTGTGTAAATCATTGATCGATCTATTAAAGGGAGAAATTTGGGTAATTTCGAAACCAGAAGTAGGGTCTGATTTTAGGTTTCGAATACCAACAAAAGTTGCAAAAACCTTAGCTAAAACAACATAAGCACCTAAATCAGACGAACATAGGCAAGCATTTTCTTTGAGAACTTCCGTCAATATTAAACCACCATTCTATTTGTATAATCACAAATATTTTCTAATTTTGCGCGACCTAATTTTAGGTTTAAATTTTTAATGTTTAATAAATTAGATGTTTTTATGAAAAACCAGTATGAAACCGTTTTCATTGCTACTCCCGTTTTATCTGACACACAGATAAAGGAAGCGGTAAGTAAATTCAGGGACATCATCACCAAAAATGACGGTGAAGTGATCCATGAAGAGGACTGGGGATTGCGCAAATTAGCTTATCCCATTCAGAAAAAAAGCACAGGTTTTTATCATTTGATCGAATTTAAGGCTGAGCCTTCTTTGATTGACCAGTTAGAAACCCAATTCCGTCGTGACGAACGCATTATCCGTTTTTTGACTTTCAAAATGGATAAGTATGCAGCTGCTTACAGCGAAAAGAGAAAAACTAAGTTAAAAGCTAAAACTGAAAAGGAGAATTAAGCTATGGCAAGTAATCAAGGTGAAATCAGGTACCTGACTCCCCCGTCAGTTGAAATTAAAAAGAAAAAGTATTGCCGCTTTAAGAAGAACAAGATTAAGTACGTGGATTACAAAGACGCTGAGTTCCTTAAGAAATTCCTTAACGAGCAAGGTCGTATCCTTCCACGCCGAATCACAGGTACTTCGTTGAAATACCAACGCAAAGTGGCTAAAGCAGTAAAAAGAGCCCGTCATTTGGCCCTGCTGCCCTACTTAACAGATATGATGAAATAATTTAAAGAAAAGGAAAAGATGGAAGTTATTTTATTACAAGATATTCAAAACGTAGGGAGCAAAGACGATATTGTAACGGTAAAAGACGGTTTTGGCCGCAATTACCTAATCCCTCAAAAAATGGCAATTGTTGCTAACGAATCAGCTAAAAAAGTGTTGGCTGAAAACATCAAGCAACGTGCGCACAAAGAAGCAAAACTAAAAGAAGAAGCACAAAAAGTTGCTGAACAACTACAAAACAAGCAAGTGGTTATCGGTGCTAAAACAAGCTCTTCTGGTAAAATTTTCGGTTCAGTAAATACCATTATGCTTGCTGAAGCTATCAACAAGAAAGGGTTTGAACTGGATCGTAAACAAATTAGCATTAAGGAAGACAGCATCAAAGAAGTTGGTAAATACACTGCCAAAATTAAGCTTCACAAAGAAGTGGTAGTTGAACTTGAATTTGAAGTTGTAACCGAATAGTTTTTCAGACACATACAGAATCACATTTTCAAAACAATAGGAAGCCATTCGTCAATAGACGGGTGGCTTTTTTCGTGCATTTAACTGAAGATTTTATCCACTAAAATCAAAATCTTTAATAAATTAGAAAAAAGATTACGATGGAAAGAATCATTCAGGTCGCACTTACTTCATTTGGAATGTCAGGCCAAGTATTCCATGGCCCTTGCTTAAAAGCCAATCCCAGGTTTAAAATCAAATACATTTTAGAGCGTACTAAAAATCTTTCT
Organism: Sunxiuqinia sp.; assembly: GCA_965230765.1. Classification (GTDB taxonomy): domain Bacteria; phylum Bacteroidota; class Bacteroidia; order Bacteroidales; family Prolixibacteraceae; genus Sunxiuqinia. The sequence continues at coordinate 706,161 of CBDDLR010000002.1, read as the reverse complement.
GCTCAGAAATATCCCGACTCAACGATTGTAAGAACATTTGATGAAATACTGAATGATCCTGAGATTGAATTAGTCGTGATAAACTCCCCCAACCAGCTGCACTACCCTATGGCTAAGCAAGCATTGCATGCAGGAAAAAATGTGCTCCTTGAAAAACCATTTACACAAACTTCATCGGAAGCTTTGGAAATTATTCAATTAGCAAAAGAAAAAGAATTACTGCTTACGGTATACCAAAACCGGAGATGGGATGGCGATTTTCTGACCTTAAAAGAAATAATTGACAAAAAGTTGCTCGGCAGATTGGTTGAGTTTGAATCACACTACGACAGATACAGAAATTTCGTACAGGAAGGAAGTTGGAAAGAGATTGAGGATGACACCAACGGAGTGTTATACAACCTGGGGTCTCACATTATTGATCAGGCACTTGTACTTTTTGGAACGCCAAAATCGGTAACTGCTCACCTGGATAAACTAAGAGATGGAAGTCAAGTCGTTGATTATTATGACATCCGGCTTCAATATGGAAAGTTTGCTGCCATTTTAAAAAGTTCCTACCTGGTTCGGGATCACAGCCTAAGGTACACACTGCAAGGCACACTGGGGTCATTCAAAAAACATGGTATTGATCCTCAGGAAGAAGCACTAATGAACGGCAGACTACCCAACGAGGAAAATTGGGGAAATGAATTGGAAAATAATTGGGGAATCATCGATACAGAGGAGGATGGAAAATCATTGAAAGGAAAGTATCCAACGAAGCCTGGAAACTACAAGATATTCTATGAAAACATGTACGATGCGATAGTTTACAATGCCCCATTGTTGGTTAATCCAACTGATAGTCTTAATGGCTTAAAAATTATTGAAGCATGCCTACTAAGTAATCAGGAAAAAAGAACAGTCTCTTTTGACCCAATTGAAGCTTAAACCAAGCCCTTCTTAAAATTGAAAGTAGTTGACGGTTGAACCTGCTCCCCAAAACGATACTTCGTGAGCAAACGTTTTAGTATATTCTTCGAAATAGTTTCGTGGCTTAAATCAACCATAAAATTAGTGTAGCCCACATCCATCAGTTGCTTTTTATACTGAAACAGATTCACAGGCACCTCTGGGATCACTATGGTAATTCCATCTTTTGTTGTTTTCCTGTATGCCTTGTTATTATCGTCAACAAACTTGTTTTCATCATTTGAAACCTGAACAGGCATTCTGGAATAAAACAACTCCGGGTAGGTGTGTAAAATTACAATCCCCTGTTTGTTCTGCATGCTCTTAAGGTTCTCGAAATCATTTTCAACCGGATAACAGAAGTTTCGCATTTGCTCCTGGTGGGCTAACTTTGCTGCACCATCGTTATAAACATATACATGCTCATTACTACTTATCTGACTATCCCGTCCAAACAACAACTTCTGTGACAGGTGGCTAATAAAAAATTGCCGAAACCCTTTACGTTCAATGCGTTCAATGATTTTTTTGTAATCCGGAAGATGTTCTTCAGAAATAAACTTTGGCAGTTCTATATAAACTTTGTGTTTGTTTTGCTGAATAAAGCGCAAGTCAAAATCAAACTGTTCCAGATCGTTTCGGCTAAATGAAAAAACAATTCCATCAACATCATCCAGCCTTATTTTACGAAGCCATTCAGCTTGGTCAATACGCACAAAAAGACGCGGTTTTGACGGGCGTGATTTAATAAGCAATTGCTGCTTCATTCCTTTTTTCTGCCCAAATGGAAGCGGCCGATTTTTCACATGAGGCAACTTGTCGAACTTGCTTGGAAAATGCACATCACCTCTCCTGCCTACCCAAAAGATTTCATCACCAACACGGATTGGTTCTTTTCCCTCATAATTAAATGAATACCTGTTGCCATCAACCTGAAAGTCTCTAAGCTTTAAGTTGAATGTTTCATCATTTTTTGCATTTCTTATCCGAATGCGGTCACCATCTTGCAGCTCAGTATCAGAATAAAAAACAACTTTACCTTTTTGAGATTCCTTTACAAAACCAACCGAATTTCCTGTGTTTGAATTTTCAGCAATCCCTTCTTTCACATCTTTCCCTAGAAAATAAGAGATTTTGGAACGCCCGAAATCAAGCGTCAACATTTCTTCTGCCTGGCTTTGTTTTTCCGGAAAATCAATGGCCATTCGGTAAGCTTTGGCAACCTGATACACATAATCGGCAGATTTCATCCTACCTTCAATTTTCAATGAATGAATACCAAATTGTTGAATCTTATGCAGATTTGGAAGCTGCTGATTATCTTTTAGGTTGAAAATAAACTTCGACTGACTATCGTCTTTGTAAATTCTTCGGCAAGGTTGTGCACACAGGCCGCGGTTTGCACCCCGTCCGCCAATGTAACTGCTAAAAAAGCACAATCCGGAAAATGAATAACAAAGTGCACCGTGAATGAACAACTCCAATTCAGCCGTTGCTTTTGCAGATATCTTTTCCAGCTCTGTCATGGTTAGCTCGCGGGCCAAAACAACCCGGTCTATTCCCAACTTTTTTGAAAAGTCAACCCCCAGCGAATTATGATTGGCCATTTGGGTGCTTGCATGAAGTACCAGTGATGTAAAATTTTTTCTGGCAATAAGATACACACCCCAATCCTGAATGATTACTGCATCAACTTTTGCTTTTTCTAAAAAAGAAAGTACATCCATCAAGTCATCAAGCTCTCTATTTTTGATAACCGTGTTCAATGTTACGTAAATCTTAACTCGATTTTTTTTGGCTAACTGAATTGCTGCCAACAACTGGGCTTCGGTAAAATTGCTGGCCCGTCCTCGTGCATTAAAGGATCTCAATCCCAGATAAACCGCGTCAGCTCCTCCTTTCAGAGCTGCATGAAAGGATTCTGTATTCCCTGCGGGTAATAATAATTCTGGCTTAAAATTTCTCATAATTCATTTCAGAGTGGCAAAATTAACAATATTCGGTGACTCCAAAACCCATTCTTATTTTTAACAATTATAAATTACACTTTCAATCACATTTTGTCATCTCCAGATAGCAATCAATCCATCCGCATGATTACTTTTGTTTTCAGAAAATTGAAATGATTTGGATAAACTTTTTCAAATACATCAATCTTTAATCGAGCACCCACAGGAATCGATAAGGCGTGAACTGCAAAACGAAATTGACTGGTCGCAACGGCTTATTTGCATCAAAGGGTTTCGTGGTGTTGGTAAAACCACTTTCCTTTTGGATTTTGTTAGAGAAAATTACCAAGACGATAAAAGCTGTCTGTACGTAAACTTGAACAACTTCTATTTTGCCAAACGTAAGATTTACAATTTTGCCGACGAGTTTTATAAAAAAGGAGGAAAGGTTTTAATCCTTGATCAAATTCATAAATACCCAACCTGGGCAGAAGAATTAAAAGCTTGCTACCAAAATTTCGAGGATCTTCAAATAATATTTTCCGCTTCGCCTGTACTACGTGTTCTTGAAGGGAATGATTCGTTAGAGGGCATGGCGAAAGTTTACCATTTGGAAGGGCTTTCTTTCAGGGAATACCTCAACTATCAGGGTAATCAGCATTTTGAAAGACACAGCTTTGATGACATCATAAATAATCATCAAAGAATTGCACAGGAAATTACAGATAAAATCAAACCACTGGCGTATTTTGCAGAATACCTGGAAACTGGTTTCTATCCCTACTTCCTGACCAACAAACCATTTTATGTTGAAAGTCTTTTAAAGCATGTTAATCTGGCTTTGGAAATTGATGTTACCTATTTGAATCAAATTGAATTGAAGTACCTTCCTAAACTGAGGAAACTTCTTCAGTTGGTTAACAATCAAGTTCCATTTACACCAAACGTAAGTAAGCTCAGCACGGATGTGGAAACATCACGGGCTACCATTATGAACTACTTGCGCTACTTAAAAAACGCCCGGTTGATCAACTTGCTTTTTTCAAATGGTGAAGAAGATTTGCAAAAGAAACCACATTCGGTTTATGCACACAATACAAATATTTTGTATGCTATTGAACCTGAAAATGTTAATAATGGAAATCTGAGATCTACCTTTTTCTACAATCAGGTAGGTTATCAGCAAATAATAAAAAGCTCTGAAGTAGCAGATTTTAAAGTAAATGAAAAATACCACTTTTCAGTAGGTGGAAAATATACTGAACCTAAAAACGAAAACACATTCGCCGCAGCCGATATGATTGAAATTGGGGAAGGGAATATTATCCCGCTTTGGTTGTTTGGGTTTTTGTACTAGATACTGGATACTAGATACTGGATACTGGAAAATGAATAAATAAATATGTCATACAAAAAGTTGGAAATATGGAATTTGGCACGTGAGCTTTCAATTGAAGTTCACAAAATGTCATTGTCTGAACTTCCTGCTTTTGAGTTGTATGAAGAAGGTAGTCAAGTGCGTCGTTCTTCAAAATCTACTCGTTCATTAATTGTTGAAGGATATGGAAGAAGGCAGTACAAACAAGATTTCTTAAGATTTCTTGTAAATGCCTTGGCATCAAATGATGAAACGATTGATCACCTGGAAACACTCTTGGAAACTTCTTCATTAAAAAACGAAAAACTGTATAACGAATTAATTCAAAAAGCTGACATTCTTGGAAGGAAGTTGAACCGTTTTATCGATCGTGTCAAACAGGTTCATAATTTAAGTCAAGAACCAGAAGTTGAATATTCCAACAGCATCAAAAATCAAGAAACAAAAATCGAAAATCAAGAATCGTATTAATAAATAAATCTGAAATTTAACTTGAATAAAATGGCAAAACAAAAAAAATTCGTGACATGTGACGGTAACTACGCTGCAGCGTACATGAGTTACATGTTTAGTGAAGTAGCCTGTATTTATCCTATTACGCCTTCTTCAACAATGGCAGAATATGTGGATGAATGGGCAGCAAAAGGTCAAACTAATATCTTCGGTCGTCCTGTACGCCTTGCAGAAATGCAAAGTGAAGCTGGAGCAGCTGGAGCAGTTCACGGTGCGTTACAATCAGGTGCATTAACTTCAACTTACACTGCGTCTCAAGGTTTGTTGTTGATGATCCCTAACATGTACAAAATTGCTGGTGAGTTGTTACCAACAGTTTTCCATGTAAGTGCACGTGCAATTGCAGGTCATGCGTTATCAATCTTCGGAGACCACTCAGACGTTTATTCAACTCGTCAAACTGGTTTTGCGATGTTGGCTGCTGGTTCTGTACAAGAAGAAATGGACTTGGCTGGTGTATCACACCTTGCTACAATCAAATCAAGAGTACCTTTCCTTTCTTTCTTTGATGGATTCCGTACTTCTCACGAGGTTCAAAAAATTGAAGTGCTTGGTAAAGAAGATTACGCTCCACTTATCGATATGGAAGCGTTGCAAGCATTCCGCGATCGCGCATTGAACCCAGAAAACCCTGTAACTCGTGGTACAGCTCAAAACCCTGATATTTTCTTCCAGGCAAAAGAAGCTGGTAACAAGTATATGGAAGCAGTTCCTGACATCGTAGAAGGATACATGCAGGAAATCAGCAAATTAACTGGTCGTGAGTACCACCCATTTACTTACTATGGTGCACCAGATGCAGAGAACATCATTATTGCTATGGGTTCTGTAACTGAAACTATTAAAGAAACAATCGACTACCTGGCTTCACAAGGTCAAAAAGTTGGTTTAATGTCAGTACATCTTTACCGTCCATTTAGTGCAAAATATTTCATGGATGCACTTCCTGAGTCAGTAAAAAGAATTTGTGTTCTTGACAGAAGTAAAGAGCCAGGAGCAAACGGCGAGCCATTATACCTTGACGTAAAAGATTTGTTCTACGGAAAAGAAAATGCACCTGTAATTATTGGTGGCCGCTACGGATTAGGTTCAAAAGACACTACTCCATCGCAAATCCTTTCTGTTTACGAAAACCTTGCAATGGCTGAACCTAAAAATGGTTTCACATTAGGTATTGTTGATGACGTAACCTTCAAGTCTCTTCCATTAAAAGAAGAAATCAAAGTTTCTCCTGAAGATATCTACGAAGCTAAATTTTATGGTTTAGGTTCTGACGGCACTGTAGGTGCAAATAAAAACTCGATTAAAATTATTGGTGACACAACTGATAAATCATGCCAGGGATATTTCGAATATGACTCGAAAAAGTCTGGTGGTTTCACGTGTTCACACCTTCGCTTTGGCGACAGCAAAATCCGTTCAACATACCTGGTAACTACTCCTGACTTTGTAGCTTGTCACGTTCCTGCATACGTAAACCTTTACGATGTATTGAAAGGCTTGAAAAAAGGTGGTTCTTTCCTATTGAACTCAATCTGGGATGAAGAAGAGACGAAAAAACGTCTTCCAGACAATATGAAAAAATACCTTGCTGAAAACGAAATCAACTTCTACATCATCAACGGTACTAAGCTAGGTGAAGAAATTGGTTTGGGAACTCGTACAAATACAATCATGCAGTCTGCTTTCTTCAAAATTACTGAAGTAATTCCTTACGAAGATGCTGTAGATGAAATGAAAAAAGCGATTGTAAAATCGTACGGTTCTAAAGGTGAGAAAATCGTTAACATGAACTACGCAGCTGTTGATGCAGGTGGTAAAAACGTAGTAAAAGTTGAAGTTCCTGCTGATTGGAAAGACATCAAGCTGGAAGATGAGCTTGCTGCAACTGACCGTCCTGAGTACATCAGCAAATTTGTTGACGTAATTAACGCTCAAAAAGGTAACAGCCTTCCTGTTTCAACTTTTGTTGGATACGAAGATGGTACATTCGAACAAGGTACTTCTGCTTACGAAAAGCGTGGTATCGCTGTAAACGTACCTGAGTGGATCGGAGAAAACTGTATCCAGTGTAACCAATGTGCGTATGTTTGTCCTCACGCTGCAATCCGTCCATTCTTAATGAATGAAGAAGAGCTAGCTGGCGCACCAGAAGGAACTGATACCCGCGTTGCTACTCCAACCAAACAATTCCCAGGATTGAACTTCCGCATTCAGGTTTCTACGCTTGACTGTACAGGTTGTGGTAACTGTGCCGATGTATGTCCTTCTAAAACTAAAGCACTTGAAATGAAGCCACTTGGTTCACAAGAAGCTGAAATCGAGCGTTGGAACTACATGGACAAAAACGTTTCTTACAAAGAAACTATCGTTGACAAATACAAGTCTGTGAAAAATTCACAGTTTGCTCAGCCATTGTTTGAGTTCTCCGGAGCTTGTGCAGGTTGTGGTGAAACTCCATACGTGAAATTAATCACTCAATTATATGGAGAACGCATGATGGTAGCTAACGCAACCGGATGTTCTTCAATTTATGGTGGTTCTGCCCCATCAACTCCTTACTGTAAGCACAAAGTAAGCGGACAAGGTCCAGCTTGGGCTAACTCATTGTTCGAAGACAATGCTGAGTATGGATTTGGTATGGCTGAAGGTGTTAGCGCACAACGCGACCGCATTGAAACCATCATGAAAGCTGAATTAGCTAACGGAATCAGCGCTGCTGAAAAAGAAGCTTTCTCAGCTTGGATTGAAGCTAAAGATGATGCTGATGCGTCAAAAACTGCTTCTGCAAAAGTATTGGAAGTACTTGGTGGAAAAGACGAGCAATATGCAAAAGACATCGTTAACCTGAAACAATACCTGATTAAAAAATCAATCTGGGTATTTGGTGGTGACGGATGGGCTTATGACATCGGTTACGGTGGTCTTGACCACGTTCTTGCTTCTGGTGAAGATGTAAACGTATTGGTTATGGACACCGAAGTTTACTCAAACACTGGTGGTCAGGCTTCTAAAGCTACTCCTGTAGGTGCTGTTGCTAAATTTGCTGCTTCTGGTAAAAAAATCCGCAAAAAAGACCTTGGTGTAATGGCCATGTCTTACGGATATGTTTACGTTGCACAAGTTGCGATGGGTGCTAACCAGGCTCAATACCTAAAAGCTCTTCGTGAAGCTGAGGCATTCCCTGGACCATCTTTGATCATTGCTTACTCACCATGTATCAACCACGGTCTTCGTGCAAGCATGGGTGCTACACAAGCAGAAGAAGGAAAAGCTGTTGAAGCTGGATACTGGTCATTGTACCGTTACAACCCAGCTCTTGAGGAAGAAAATAAAAATCCATTCACGTTGGATTCAAAAGAACCAGACTGGAGCAAATTCCAGGATTTCCTTAATGGAGAGGTTCGTTATACTTCCTTAAAGAAGGCTTTCCCAGAAGAAGCTTCTGTACTGTTCGCTGCAGCTGAAGAGAATGCAAAATGGCGTCATGCTGCTTACAAGCGTTACGCTGCTATGGATTTTTCTTCGGAAGAATAGTACAAGTAGAAATCGAAAAAAACCGCTTTCTATAAATTCAAAACCACTGTCCGTTATTTCGGGCGGTGGTTTTTTTATTGAAACTAAATTAAGTCGCACCTATTTTTTCCAACACATAAATTATTCGATATTTATTGAGTACATTCACTTTTTAATAATCGGGTATATTTAAGATGATGAAAAAAGTTTTAGTGTTTTTGGCAAAGGGTTTTGAAACCATGGAATTTAGCGTGTTTATCGATGTATTGGGCTGGGCAAGGAACGACTACGGACAAAATATCATGGTGGACACATGTGGTTTCACAAGGAAAGTGATCAGCACATTTAATGTGCCTGTATTAGTTGATAAAACCATCGATGAAATAAATGTGGATGATTATGAGGCAATCGCTATTCCAGGTGGATTTGAAGAGTTTGGTTATTATGAAGAAGCCTATGATGAAAAGTTTTTGGAACTAATAAAGGAATTTGATTCGAAAGGAAAAATTATTGCTTCAGTTTGTGTTGGTGCGCTGCCAGTTGCCAAAAGTGGGGTATTAAGAAATAGGAAGGCTACAACTTATCATTTAGGAAATGGACAAAGACAAAGACAGTTAAAGGAATTTGGTGTTCAACTTATTAATGAGCCAATCGTCATCGACAAAAATATTATCACTTCTTATTGTCCGGAAACAGCTGCCGGTGTGGCTTTTGATCTTCTTCAAATGCTTACTTCTGCTGAAGATATGAAAGTAGTAAAAACCGCAATGGGATTCAAATAGAATTAGCCTATTGCACCTTTATTTCGCCCACTGTTGATAACTTCCTTTTAAGCGTTTTTGTAAAATTTTTATCTTTGATTTTCATTCAATCAGGATATGGAGAATTTCATTGTTTCAGCACGAAAATACAGACCAGATACTTTTCAAACAGTAGTTGGACAAGCATCAATTACTGCAACTTTAAAGAACGCTATCAAAAACAGTCAGTTAGCCCATGCATACTTGTTTTGTGGGCCTCGTGGGGTTGGAAAAACAACATGCGCCCGTATTTTCGCAAAAACAATAAATTGCCAAAATCTTACTGCTGAAGTAGAACCTTGCAACGAATGTGAATCATGCCTGGCGTTTAATGAAAACCGTTCATATAACATCCATGAATTGGATGCTGCCTCAAACAATTCTGTTGACGATATTCGGAATTTGACCGACCAGGTTCGTATTCCACCTCAGATTGGCAAATACAGCATTTATATTATCGATGAGGTTCACATGTTATCACAGGCTGCTTTTAACGCTTTCCTGAAAACATTGGAAGAACCGCCAAAGCATGCCATTTTCATTTTAGCAACCACCGAGAAACACAAAATAATCCCCACTATTCTATCGCGTTGTCAGATTTTTGATTTTAACCGGATTAAAGTATCTGACATTTCCGATCACCTGGGATATGTAGCTAAAAATGAGAATGTTGAAATTGAAAGCGAAGCTTTGAATGTTATTGCTCATAAAGCAGATGGTGCCATGCGTGATGCGCTTTCCATTTTCGACCAGATTGTGAGTTTCTCTGGAAAAAATATCAGTTATAAAAACGTAATTGCCAACCTGAACGTACTCGATTACGATTATTATTTCAAACTGATCGACATGATGCTTAAAAATGATGTTCCAGCGACTCTAATGCTTTTCAATGAAGTGCTGGATCACGGTTTTGACGGGCATCACTTTATTTCAGGATTGAGCTCACATATTCGCGACTTGATGGTCTGCAAAGACAGTATCACCGTTCAACTTTTGGAGGTGGGTGGTGAGATAAAAGAGAAATACAAATCGCAGGCGACTGCTTGTGATAGTGATTTTCTGCTTAATGCCCTAAACATCAGTAATGAATGTGATCTTCAGTACAAAGCAAGCCAGAACAAACGGCTGCTTGTTGAACTCAATCTGATTAAAATGACACAGCTCAGCTTAAAAAAAAAATAGCTGACGAGAACACCCCAGATGAGTTAGCCCCTGTTTTTAGTGAAATAAAAGCACCTGAAGCCAAACAAAACCCAAAATCACAACAAACACCTGAGCAAACCAAAGCGGTTGAAGAACCAGCACCTAAAAAACCGATTACAAAACGAACCATTCGGAAAACAGGAAGTGGTTTTACCCCCTCGATTAAAGATGCGTTAGATGGCAAATTGAAGGAAAAGAAAGAAGAAGACGCAAAAGAAAAACTGAAATATTACACAGGTGAGCAGTTAAACGAACCTTTTACAAAAGAACAGTTTGAGGAAAAATGGAAAGCCTACCTGGAACGACTGGACGATCGCCCGGCACTGAAAGCTGACCTGTCAAAAACACCAGAAATAATAAAGGGCAACCAACTCAAACTACTGATTAGCAGCGCTGTTCAAAATGAAGAAATCACTAAAATAAAACCGGATCTGGTTTCATGGCTTCGTAAGGAACTAAAAAATACTGCAATTGAGTTAATCACAGAAATTGAAGCTAACGGCGACAAAGACCATCGCCCCTATACCGAATCGGAGAAACTTCAGGAAATGATAAAGAAAAACCCCAATCTGAAGTTATTGGAACAAAAATTCGGTCTTTCGTTGGATGAATAAGTGAACGCTTTGTATAAATACATTGTTAAACTGATAACATTCATACTCTAGATAGACCTAAAAGCAGGGAAAATTCGTATTTTTATCAAAATAAAAATCTAATATCATGCTTAAAGAAAAAATATTAAATGCGCTCAATGAGCAAATCAATGCAGAAATGCATTCAGCCTACTTATATCTTTCAATGTCAGCCTATTTCGAAGATAAAGGCTTAGGTGGATTTGCCAATTGGATGAAAGTGCAATATCAAGAAGAACTTTCGCATTCGCTGAAGTTTTTTGACTACGTGAATGAAAGAGGCGGCAGGGTTATTTTGAAGCCAATTGATGCTGTTCCAACCGAGTTTGATGGTGTTGTTGATGTTTACGAAAAAACACTGGAACACGAACAAAAAGTTACAGGTCTTATTAACAGCCTGATGGATATTGCTGTTGAATGCAGCGACCATGCAACGCAAAGTTTCCTGCAATGGTTTGTTGATGAACAAGTTGAAGAAGAAGCAAATGTTACAGAATTGCTCGACAACCTTAAACTTATAAATGGACAAGGTAACGGAGTATTCATGTTGAACCGTGAACTTAAAAGCAGGGTTTTTGTAGACGAAACAAAAGCGGAATAGAACATTCAAAAACATAATATTACTTGAAGGCTATCCGCAAAACCCGGGTAGCCTTTTTTCATATTGAAAATATTTCCTAGATAAGCTAGATGGATAATCGAATAAGTAAAGCCTGGAATTCATTAACAGAAGCATGCAGCCTGAACATTGATGAAGTTGGAATAAGCAAAATTAAACAAGCTTTTGATTTTGCATTTGAGATTTTGGGTGAAAGTAAATGGCCAAACGGAGAAATAATCCTTGTTCATTCACTCGAGGTTGCCGAAGTAGTGGCAAAAGAAGTTGGATTAGGTGCCGACTCGGTGATTGCCGGTATTCTTCACAATGTGACGTATGAAAAAGTTAAAAATAAGCCCGCCATAGATACCATTGAGAAAAATTTTGGTGCGATTGTTTCAGGTATTCTCAGTGGAATGGCTAAAATCAACGCATTAGGAACTGATACGGCTGATCTTCATTCTGAAAACTATCGTAAGTTAATGCTTGCACTTGCAGGCGATGTTCGTGTTATCCTTGTAAAAATTGCGGATCGCCTGCATGTTATGCGGAATCTCGACAAGCAAAGTCAAAAGTCTCAGAATAAAATTTCGGTTGAAACATCTCACCTTTATGCACCACTGGCTCACCGCCTCGGACTGTATTACATCAATTCGGAGATGCTTGACCTTTGCCTGAAACATTTACAATCTGATGCATACGAACATGTCAGCGAGCGCTTAAAGGAAACCGAAACCGAGCGAAAAAACTTTGTTGCGGAGTTTGTAAAGCCTATTGAAGAAAATTTAAAAAAGCGTGGCTTCAAGTTTGACATGAAAGCCCGTACCAAATCGATTCATTCAATTTGGAACAAAATGAAGAACAAGAAGGTCAGCTTTGATGAAGTGCTCGATTTGTTTGCGATTCGTGTAATCCTGGATTCAAAAACTGAGCTGGAGAAATCGGATTGCTGGCAAGTGTATTCCATTGTGACAGACGAATACCAGTCTAATCCTGAGCGGATGAGAGACTGGATAACTGTTCCGAAAACAAATGGTTATGAAAGCCTTCATGCGACAGTTCTTGGGCCTCACAAAAAGTGGGTTGAAATACAAATACGTACCCAGCGAATGGATGAAATAGCAGAGAAGGGACTTGCGGCACATTGGCGTTATAAGGGTGGAACTGGTGGCTCTGAGCTTGAAAAATGGCTGTCGAATGTTCGGGAAATTCTTGAGAACCCAGAGTTAAACGTCATCGACTTCATTGACGATTTCAGTACCGACATTTATACCGATGAGATTTTTGTTTTTACGCCAAAGGGTGACCTAAAAAGGCTTCCGGCAGGTGCTACTATTTTGGATTTTGCCTATGAAATCCATTCCGAAGTGGGTGACAAATGTGTTGGTGGAATGCTTGATGGGAAAAAAGTTACACTTCGCCACAAGCTGAAAAATGGTGATCAAATTTCCATTGACACAGCAAATAACCAAAAACCTAAAATGGACTGGCTTGATTTTGTAGTAACCACCAAAGCCAAAAGCCGAATAAAGGCCAGCGTAAACGAAGAGCGGAAAAAGGAAGCTGCCCATGGAAAAGAGATTCTTCTTAGAAAACTAAAAAACTGGAAGATTGAATACAATGACGAGCTGATCAGAACCTTGTTAAAGCATTACAATCTTAAACTGGCACAGGACTTATATTACAGTATTTCTGTTGAAAAAATTGAAACACTTGCCATTAAAGAGGTTCTGGCAGGGAAAGAAGCTGAAGAAACTGCCAAACAAAAATTGGAGGAAGTAATTCCAGTTGAACAAGTTAAAGAACTTGAGTTTACCGGAGGTGATGATTATTTGGTCATTGACAACAACTTAAAGAATGTAAACCATAAATTAGCACCTTGTTGTAATCCTATTTTTGGCGATGAGATATTCGGTTTCGTGACCATTAGCGATGGAATAAAAATACACAGGCGTAACTGTCCGAATGCCAAACAAATGATTGAACGTTACCCTTACCGGGTAATCCCTGCCAAATGGAGGGACTCGAACAAACGGTCTTCTTTTCAGGCTACCATCAAGCTTTCGGGTACAGACGAAGTTGGAATGTTGTCTCAAATTACCCATGTGATTTCAAAAGACATCGGTGTTCAAATGCGTTCTATAAACATTAACTCCGACAAAGGTGAATTTGAAGGAACATTGCGTGTTTTTGTGAATAACCTGGATCACCTTGACTTTTTATTGATGAAACTTCAAAACATAAAAGGCGTGTTACATGTCTCAAGAGCGGACGCATAAAATAAACGTATTAATTGCTCCGAACAGCATGAAAGGAAGCCTTGACGCTTTTCGTTTCACTGATGCTATTGAAGCAGGATTAAAATCAGTCTCTGAATTATTTGAGATTATCAAAATGCCTGTAGCCGATGGTGGGGATTTTACTTTTGATGTTTTGCAAAAAGCGTTGAACCTAAACATTAAGAAAGCATCAGTTCTTGATCCACTTGGCAGAACAATCGAAGCACTATATGGTATCAAAAATGATCTCGCCGTTATCGAAATGGCCAATGCTTCGGGCATGAAGCTTTTAGTAAAACATGAGCTGGATCCGTTTAACACATCAACTTTTGGAACCGGGCAATTAATTGCAAACGCCGTTGAAAATGGGGCAAAGAAGATTTTAATTGGAGTTGGTGGAAGCGCCACCGTTGATGGTGGAATGGGTTTACTTGAGGCACTTGGGGTTAAATTCTTTGAGATTAATGGTCAGCAAGTTAAAGCATCAGGAAGAAATCTTGGTAAAGTTAATGATTGGGATTGTTCTGAAATTACCAATTTAGAGGAAATCGATATTGAAGTCATTTGTGATGTTGATAATCCACTCATAGGAGACAATGGTGCTGTTAATGTTTTTGCGCCTCAAAAAGGTGCCACAAATTCAATGCTTCCTATTCTTGAAGAAAACCTGAAAAATTTTGCAAAACTCATTCAAGAGAAAAAAACCATTTCATTGTCTGATCTACCAGGCATGGGTGCCGCCGGAGGTATTAACCTGGCACTAACTGGCTTTTTGGGTGCAAAAATAAAACCGGGAGCAGAATTAATTTTAGATTTAATTGGATTTAACGAAGGGTTGACAATAGCTGATTATGTCATTACCGGAGAAGGAAAAATTGATGCACAGACGAAAAATTTGAAAGCCCCTTTTGTTGTTTCATCAAGAGCAAAAATGAAAATCATTACCACTTTTGCCATTGGCGGTATTGTGACCAATGAAGGCAAAAATCTATTTGATAAAACTTTTTCATTGGTGAATGACGAATCGAAAGTTAAATTTGCCATGCAAAATGCTGAAGAATTAGTGATTGAGAAATCGAAGCATATTGGAAGAACAATACTTGAAGAATATGGAAGGAATTGAGACAGTAAAAGATTTTTTTGAAAAGAACCAATTGGATGAAGCTTCTGAGGTGCTGAATAAGCTTTTTGAACAAAACCCATCCGATGAAGACATCAACTTATGGATTGGAAAAATTCATTTCAAAAAAGGTGAATGGGGATTGGCTATCAATGCTTTTCAGAAGGTATTGGAAATTAACCCCGAAAACCAGGAAGCACAGTCAGGTGCAGAAATGGCCAGTGATATTCTTGATTATTTTACCCCAGATATGTTTAATCCGTAATGATCAGCTTGATTGTTTTTGTGTCATTTCCACAACGAAACTTTAAAAAATACATACCCGATCTGAAATTACTCACATCAAACCTCATTCGCTGATAAACCGAATTTGTACTACCACTAAAGAAAATCTTCTCAAGACTTCCCGAAGAATTATAAATGCCAAGCTCTGAATAATCTTGTTTAGAAAATAGTTCAACCTGAATGTAGTTTTTTGCAGGATTTGGAAATACTTCAACTTGAATGGGATTCTCGTCAAAAAAATCACTATCTGTTGAATTTTTTAAGATTGGCAAATATTCAAAGTCCTTGTACAGCACATCGCGGATGGTAGATTCTTCTGCTTCAAACCAATCTTTGTATATGGATGCATAGATAGAACGAAAATCATACTCGTAATCCAGGTTTTTCTTTTTGCTCACATCCAAGGGGATTTCTTCAATCTCACCAATAATAGTGGGATTCACTACTGTACCAAAAAGAATAGAGGGATAAGCCGCACCATGATCGCTTCCCTTGCTATCGTTTGATTTAATTCTTCGCCCAAACTCGGAATACACAAAGCCAAGCACTTCATCATCTTTTTCCATACGAATTAAATCATCCTGAAACGCCCAAAGTGCCTGAGATACTTTCTTCAATAAATTGGCGTGCTGCCCAACCGTGGTATCGCTTCCATCAACCTGGTTAGCATGAGTATCAAAACCACCTAGATTAACGATGTAGATTTGGGTTTTTAACCCACCTGCAATTAACCGGGCAACCATGGCTAGCCTGTCAGCCAGTATATTCTCCCCTTTTTCAGGATAATCGGGAGAAAGATTTTCTGCTTTATTTGCTGCATTTTGCACTGCCTCTAAATAAGCTTCTGTGGCTTTCATTGCTTCGTTGATAAAACTTAACTCGTGACCATACGGATTGTCGGGATATTCTTCTTCCTCTCCCCCTGTTTGCTGGTATTGCGAATTCAGATTCTTGATGACTATACTCAAATTGCTGCCATAACCCTGACAAGTAGGTGAACCGGATGCTCCAACGGTAACGGCGATTGGGTCTGGATACTCTTCGCTTGGATAACCAGTTGGAAAATCAGGATGTAAACTATGCTGATGTCGTCCCAGCCACCCTGAACTGATTACCTCATCAGCATCCGAAGCAGAGGTTACAATATCCTTAGATCGAAAATGTGAAAGATTTGGGTTTGGATAACCTGTGTTCTGGATGATCATTGCATGTTCATTATCATACAGGTTCTTAAATTCCACCATGGAAGGATGTAAACCAATATTGTCAGTTAAATCCAGAATCGAATTTTCAGGAATTACAATATTTGATCGTACTTCTACTAATTTATCATACTGATCGAGAGGAATAAATGTATTCAAACCATCGTTTCCACCATCCAGTTGCACCAGGATCAATTTTCGATCCTGATTGTTTGCTGTCAATGACTTCAAAAATGCGTTTTCCCTAATAACACCCAAAGCCTGCCCTTGCATTATTAGAGGAGTTCCCAATAATGCTACAGAATTTCGTATAAAATTTCTTCTTCTCATGACAATAAATACTCAGCCATTCTTAACATCGTTCTAACTAAATTTCGGAGCATATTTTCGATGGCATCCCTTTGTCCCTCCGGATCATTCAAATACTTGTTCCACTCAATGGTCCATTCGTAATCAGGGAGTCCTGGTAGCAAAACTTCTTTTAATTCCTCAATTTTAGATTCACTTATTGGCTTTGGAAAAAAACGTTCTATTAATTCTGGAAGCAACACATTTACATCATCAACATCTGAAACGGACTCAGCCAAAGCGATAAAATCTACTTTCAGGAATTCACCATTTCTTTTTATCCCGTTTTTTGAACAGAGATAATTTGTAAAACCAGATTTATTGGGCAGGGTCACTGAATTTATCCAGAGCTGATGAAACTGCGGCTCAAGATAGTAGGCAGGCCATCCCGCCACATCAGGGGGATAAAACATTCTCATCTCCTGCACCCCCCCCTGCCAGTAGAAATAATTCCAGAACGCATATTTGGTTACAACATTTTCATCGCCTGCATCAGGAAAATCAACATTCTTTATCGCCCCAATGATCATGTCCAGTGGGTTCTTTATGATTGAACCATGCATATTTTCATCCAGGAAATGTTCGCTACTGAATAGCATCCTTAAGACAGGCTTCATCTCATAATTATTATTTCTCAATTCAACGGCAAGGGGTTCTATAATGCTGTTCTCAATGTCCTCATCAATCGCATAATAAACAAACCACCTGTAAAGTTTTCGAACTATATAGCGTGCGGTTTCTTCCTGATCAAAGATTAACTGTATCAGTGTTTTATATTCCTGATCCTGTGCATCGGAAATGATCGTATTTTGAAATGCATCTGAGAATTCTTTTTCACCAGTGTCGTGTCTTTCTTGCACATAATAGGCTTCATCCTGATTGTTGACTTTCCATCCTGTTAATACACGTGCAGCTGAAACCACATCTTCCTCAGTATAATTTGTATAATTGCCTTCTCCAATCAGAGCACCCTTCCCAATTGTGAATAGCTCAAACAATTCACGTGCATAGTTTTCGTTAGGTGAACCAACTTTGTTGTCCTCTCCGTTTAAATACCGAAGCATGGCTGGTAAAACAGTAATTTCTTCTACCATTGTTTGAAAATTACCACATGCGTTGCGGCGTAAACAATCAACATACTTATACATCAAGCCTGCCCTTTTTATAACAGACCTTTCAACTGGAAAATGATTGTGCCAAAAAAGTACCATTTTCTCACGCAAAGAAACATCCTGGTGAATCATTTGTCCGATCCACCAAGGACCAATGCTGTTTGCCCTATAGTTATTGTATGAGCCATCGTGTGCTTCATTCACCCATGTTGTGCCAATTGGGACACTTTCATCACGCTCATCAACATTTAATGGAGGTGAAGCATCTGGGTAATCACCCAAAAGTATATCCAGGGCCTGATCAATTGTAAAAGTTGAAAAATCGTCAAGGTTTTCTTTCGAAAAACCAAATAAACACCTTGACAATAAATGCCTTGCCTTTGACTTACTAAGTATGCCCTCTTGTTTTGACACACTCAGTTTCTGTTTCAGAAAATCCGGCACTTTTTGGTTGTAAAGATTTACCACCTTTTCATCAATCATCTTCATTGAAATATGAATTGCTTATCCTTATCGAGTCTCAATAAACATACACATAAAATTGAAGAAACCCTACCTTGAAAAGATTAAATTAAATGACAGGTATAAAGAATATTTATGAATCCCATATCTAACAAATAAAATAAGGTGTAGCGTTCCGATATCAATCGGGATTATTCGCTATTTAATCATGCGGATTTAATCTGCATTTCCTGGATGGTAAACAAGATCTGAAGTATAGCCAATGTAAAAACTCTGATCCAGATCACTCTGCAATATGTAGACAAAATAGGGCATATAACAATAAAAGCAGCCCATAAATGAACTGCTTTTGCGGTGACGACGAGACTCGAACTCGCGACCTCCGGCGTGACAGGCCGGCATTCTAACCAACTGAACTACGCCACCTTACTTTTTTTTTAGTGGTTCTTCCGACTGGCCGGCTCCCGATAGCTATCGGGACTAACCAACTGAACTACGCCACCTTACTTTTTTTCTTTAGTGGTTCTTCTGACTGGCCGGCTCCCGATAGCTATTGGGACTAACCAACTGAATTACGCCACCAAAATGTGGTAAAAATGTTTTTTAGAACTTGTTTCTTTAAGCGGTGACGATCCCGAGTTTTCGGGAAACTCGCAACCTATATTTTAATCAACCTGAATTGACTATGTCACTACAAAAAGAACTTTTTAAAGCGGTGACGACGAGACTCGAACTCGCGACCTCCGGCGTGACAGGCCGGCATTCTAACCAACTGAACTACGCCACCTTACTTTTTTTCTTTAGTGGTTTCTTCTGACTGGCCGGCTCCCGATAGCTATCGGGACTAACCAACTGAACTACGCCACCATTTTGCTCTGAAAACCTCGTGAAATGCTATTTTCAAAAGGCTTTGCAAATATATACTTTCTTTTTTTTTCTGCAATAGGAAAGTTTAAAAAATATTGAAAGCGAAAAATCACTACACACAACAGACACAACCATCTAAATTACAGTGCAATAAACCTAAAAACCAACATTAACCAGCTGACTTGTTATTAAAGTTTTTTCACCATTCCATTGATATGCAGCTAATTTGCCATTCCGACTGATACAGGAATCCAGGCAACATAAATTATCGGAGATAATATTTCCTCCATTTTTCAAACAATAGTGCCCAAAAAAAACGATCGGAGCATCCATTGGGTATGCAGAGCGGCTTTCAACTAATTCGGCAGGAATTGTATAAGACGGTAAATCGAAACGGGTTTCAAACGATAAATCCCTAAAACTTTTACCTACTGGGTCAATCCACCATTTTGAACGAAATGAACGGTGTGGACGACCTATACTATCAAAAATCAACATGTCATTGGGCAATTGAAAATCAATCCCTTTGCATGTCTCCCAGAAAGCCTTTGAAATGTCTGAGTTGTTTTTACCGATTCTCCGAAGAAACGATTTCTTTAGTTTATCTTCTGTGATATGTGTTTTAAGCAAGTCAATATTCTCGTCTTTCCAACAAGCATGAACAACCCTAAAACCATCCATTTCCATGAACATGGGCAAGGTTCGCATCCATTTCAAATGACTTTTCCACTCTTCCGGAAACCTTGCGAATTCGTTTAGTGTTTGGTAAAGATTTAACCTCAATTTTGAAGTGCGGGAATAAAAGCGAATGCCCCCCTTTTCTTTCAGGTTAAAAATAATTGCATTCAATTCATGGTTTCCGAGTATCGATAATGCATTACCATCTTCAACCATGGACCGGATAATATTCACCGTTTCCCGTATTTGAGGACCACGATTAATAAAATCCCCCAAAAAAATCATCTTCCTGGTTGGATGTGAATAAGAACCAAATCTTCGTGTATAGCCCAGTTCCCAGAATAACTTTTTCAACAATCCTGCCTGACCGTGAACATCCCCAACTATATCATACATAATAAAAAAGCCCGGTTTTTTACCGGGCAATATATAACTTTTTGCAAGAAAAAAATAATGAAGTACTATGTTAGTTGACTCTCAATAAATTCTCCCAGTTTCAAATATTTTTCGTAGATCGATTTGTATTTCTCCACATTCTCAGGAATGGGATGATATTCAGTTTCAAACCCACCTCCCATTTTCGCTTGAGCCACATCAATAGATGGGTGAACACCGGCAACCACTGCTGCCGCCATCGCCGATCCTAACGCACAAGCCTGCTCTGACCTAGCCACCTTTATCGGCATGCCCAGAACATCAGCTACTATTTGCATTACTAACTTTGATTTTTTTGCAACGCCTCCTAAAGCAATCACACCATCAACTTTCACTCCTTCACGGATAAAGCGATCAACAATTGCCTTTGATCCAAATGCTGTTGACTCAACCAAGGCACGAAAAATTCGAGGAGCATCAGTGCCTAAACTTAAACCAGCTATTGCTCCTTTTAGATTTTGGTTCGCATCAGGGGTGCGTCTCCCATTCATCCAGTCAATGGCCAGCACGCTGCTATCTTCAATTGCAATTTTTTCTGCCTCCTTGGTTAACTGGGCAATCATGTTGTCAGAAACCTCTTTTATAAGTTTTGTTTTGGTTTCTTCATCAACCAACTTAGTATTTGCAAGAATTTGTTCTGTTGGCCACATCAGCACTTTTTTAAACCATGCATAAATATCACCAAAAGCTGATTGCCCGGCTTCCATACCAAGCATACCAGGAACAATTGATCCGTCTACCTGTCCACAAATACCAGCAATTAACTTGTCACCAACTTCTTCCATTGGTGCAACCATCATGTCGCAAGTTGATGTTCCCATTACCTTGCTTAAAAAATAAGGTTCAATTTGCGCCCCAATAGCTCCAAGGTGCGCATCAAATGCACCCACTCCAATTTTCACATCCGTTGAAAGGCCAAGCTTATCCGCCCATTCTTCAGAAAGGTTTCCAACTGAAATATCGCATGTGTAGGTTTCAGCAAATAAGCGATCACGCATGCCACCTAGTTTAGGATCAAGCTTTGTTAAGAACTCTTCAGAAGGCAACCCGTTAAACGCAGGATGCCACATAGCTTTGTGACCAGCTGCGCATCGGCTTCTTTTAAGTGATTGTGGATCAGTATTACCAACCAATACAGCGGGAATCCAATCACAATGTTCAACCCATGAATTTGCTGCTTTCAACACTGTTTCATCATCACGGACTACGTGCAGGATTTTAGCCCAAAACCATTCAGATGAATAAATCCCACCTTCATATTTCGTGAAATCAATTTCCCAGCTGTGTGCCAATTCATTAATCTCATCTGCTTCTTTTACAGCAGTATGATCTTTCCATAGCACAAACATCGCATTCGGGTTTTCTTCAAAACCATCTGTTAATGCCAATGGAGTTCCGCCCTGGTTTACTGCCACGGGGGTCGATCCTGTTGTATCTACCGTAATACCTACAATATTTTCAGCTACACCTTCAGGCGCAATTTTAAGCGCTTCAACAATGGTGTACTCCAATCCCTCCAGGTAATCCTTTGGGTGCTGCCGAAATTGATTCTTTTCAGGAACGCAGTACATTCCTTTTTTCCAACGAGGATACTCAAATACCACACTGGCAACCTCTTCCCCATTCTCTGTATTTACAATTAACGATCTTACTGAATCGGACCCATAATCCAATCCGATTGTGTATTTATTTTCTGTCATTTTTAGTTTATTTATTGTCCGTAATACGCATCTTTTCCATGCTTTCGCAGAAAATGCTTATCAAGAAGAAACTCGGGCATACTGGCTCCTGCATTTAACTGAAACGACCTGAAAGTCATTTTTGCAACTTCCTCCAAAACAACTGAGTTATGAACAGCTTCATCAGGATTCTTACCCCATGTAAATGGGCCATGGTTATTCACCAGAACACCCGGCATAAAATCCGGATTGTGTGATTTCATACACTCAACAATTACATTTCCAGTTTCTTCTTCGTAATTGCCTTTAACTTCTTCTTCGGTCATTTTTCTGGTACTTGGAATCCTGCCATAAAAATAGTCGGCATGCGTTGTACCAATTACAGGAATTGACATTCCTGCCTGCGCCCAACTTGTTGCCCATTCTGAATGTGTATGTACCACTCCACCAATATTTTCAAAATTTTTGTACAACACAAGGTGGGTTGGTGTGTCAGAAGATGGCTTGTACTTTCCATCAACCACCTGACCTTCCAGATCAACAACAACCATATCTTCAGGATTCATATTATCGTAAGAAACACCACTTGGTTTAATAACTACCAATCCTTCTCTCCTATCTATCCCACTAACATTTCCCCAGGTAAATACAACCAAGTGATGTTTAACCAGTTCTAAATTTGCTTGACAAACCTTTTCTTTTAATTCTTCCAACATAGCTTATAAATTACCAGAAATAAATATAGAACAGTACTGTAAAGCCAAGAATAATGACTGTATGTATAATGTCCCATCGGTTCCAACTTAAACGAGTTGCCGCTTTCTGCTCATCGGTTGCTGATGAAAATGTGAGGCCTCGTAGCTGAGCTTCTGTTGCTGGCTGGGTAAAGAAACTTATCACGATAACAACCAGGATACAAAATACCAACATTCCTCCACTGAAAAACAGCCAGTTTACATCGTAGAACAGGGTGTAAAACCAATTTGTGACGTCATTTTCAACTGCCCATAATTTCACATCTTCATAACCTGCCTTGCCTGCAACTGTAGTGTATAATACCTTTGCACCCAAACGGGTTACACCGATAACAAACCCGGCTATCATTCCCCACATACCTGCCAATGGTGTTGGTTTCCTGGAAATAATACCCAAAAGGAAAGCCGCTGCAATTCCTGGGGCCAATACAGACTGAACATCTTGCAAGTAAGTGTACAGTACGTCTCCAATACTACGCATGATTGGAATCCAAAGAACACCAAGAACAACAACTACCACTGTTGCTTGCCTACCAACACGCAAGAGTTTTGATTCAGATGCGCTTGGTCTGTATTTCTTATAAAAATCAATGGTAAACAGCATGGAAGAAGAATTAAACAATGAAGCCAGCGAACTCATTAATGCTGCCAATATTCCGCATACTACAAGCCCCTTCACCCCTGCAGGTAACAACTTAGCAACAAGCGTTGGGAAAGCTGCATCTGAAGAAGATAAAGCAAAGGTTTCACCATTTATAACAATCCCTTTATTGGCAAGTGCAAAAGCAATCATACCAGGTATCATAAATAAGAATACAGGTGTCAATTTCAAGTATGCACCGAAGATCGTACCACGTCGTGACTCTTTCTCATTTTTTCCTGAAAGAACACGTTGTACAATGAATTGGTCGGTACACCAATACCAGAACCCAATTACAGAAGAACCAATTAACACACCTAGCCACGGAAAGTCTTTGTCCTGATTATTTCGAATCAGGTTAGTCATTGTATCCCCGTAATTATTCACTTCAACGGCACTACAAATTGCCATCATTTCATCCCAACCTCCAAGCGCACGTAAACCAAGCACGACAATAATCAATGATCCCAACAATAGGATTGGAGTTTGTAAGACAGAGGTGTACAACACCGTTTTCATTCCACCTAAAATGGTATATACTGCGGTTAGTAAAACAAGTCCAACTGCTGAAATCCAGAAGAAATCTATTCCCCACATGGATTCGATACCAAAGACTTCTTTGAAAACAAGACCACCAGCATAAACGGTCACAGCAACTTTTGTAAGCACGTAGCTTACAAGTGATATTAAAGAAAGAATTGTTCGTGACTGTGGATTATACCTTCGCTCCAAAAATTCGGGCATGGTTGTTACCATACTTCTTGAATAAAAAGGAACGAATACCCATCCGAGAATTAATATCATCCATGCCTGAATTTCCCAATGAGCCATTGCCATTCCACTTGAAGCACCTGCTCCAGCTAA
The DNA here is from genome assembly GCA_965230765.1 of Sunxiuqinia sp. Taxonomy (GTDB): domain Bacteria; phylum Bacteroidota; class Bacteroidia; order Bacteroidales; family Prolixibacteraceae; genus Sunxiuqinia. Next base: position 681,892 of record CBDDLR010000002.1, on the reverse strand, counting down.
ACCAATTAAGTGTTCAGAACCAATATTTGAAGCAAATATTGATGCGCCAATCGCAATCCAACTAGCATCACGCCCTGCCAGAAAATAGTCGCCAGAGCTCTTTTGTTTTTGTTTCAATACCCATAGTATAATTCCAATCAGAGCGACTGCAAAAATACATATGACGATCCAGTCTAAAGTTTGCATTATTTGGTTATTAGTTTATAATTATCTACAGTCCTTTTGATAAATGATAGTACAAATCATTCCACTTCAATTCTTTCTTGAATTCGGATATGCTTGTATTTTCGTTGATTGACACGAATTCTAGTCCAACCATTTCAGCAAAATCTTCCAGGTATTCTTCGTTCAAGGCCATGCTAAAACTGGTATGGTGAGCACCACCTGCCAATATCCATGCACCAGCACCAATTTCAAGATTAGGCATTGGCACCCATAAAGCACGTGCAACAGGGAGCTTAGGAAGAGGCTCCGGCTTAATGCATTCCACAGGGTTTACTATCATCCTCATTCTCCCTCCCATATCTACCAACGTTGCATTAATACCGGAACCTTCACTAACATCAAATACCAAACGAGCTGGTGCATCTTTACCTCCAATTCCTAGAGGATGCACTTCAACCGTTGGCTTATTTATAGAAACTGATGGACAAATTTCCAACATATGAGCACTTAATACAGCTGGCTGAACAGGATCCAGGTGGTACGTATAATCTTCCATGAAAGAACATCCACCTTCCATTCCTGTTGACATCACTTTCATAATACGAACTAAAGCAGATTGTTTCCAATCACCTTCAGCCCCGAAACCGTATCCTTGTGCCATCAAACTCTGGCAAGCTAATCCGGGCAATTGTTTTAGCCCGTGTAAATCTTCAAAGTTGGTTGTAAAAGCTTTGTAACCATTTTCATCGAGAAAACGCTTCATGCCTACTTCAATTTTTGCCTGGTAACGAACATTCTCATCCGATTTATCAGTCAATTGGTAGCTTGAGGCATAATCATCCATTTTTGCATCAACCTCAGCGTCAGTCACTGTTTCAATACTTGCTACCAAATCACCAACACCATGATAATTAACTTGCCATCCCAATACTTTCTGTGCTTCAACCTTATCTCCTTCAGTAACGGCAACATGGCGCATATTATCACCAAATCGACAAATCTTCAGGCTTTTAGATTCATGATAACCAACTGCTGCCCTACACCAGGTCCCCAATTTCTTCTGAACATTTTCTTCTGTCCAGTGCCCAACAATTACTTTTCTGTTTAAACGCATTCTTGAACAAATGAAACCGAATTCACGACCACCATGAGCAGATTGGTTCAGGTTCATGAAGTCCATATCAATATCATTCCATGGAATATCACGATTAAACTGCGTATGCAGGTGTGCAAAGGGCTTATTCAATACATCCAAACCTTGAATCCACATTTTAGAAGGAGAGAACGTATGCATCCAGGTCACCAATCCAATACAATTGGGATCATTATTAGCCTGTAAACAACAGTTATAAATTTCATCCGGGGTTTTAAGTACAGGTTTAAATACGATTTTCACAGGCACATACTCTGAATCATTAAGTGCTTCAGCTATAACTGCTGAATCTTTATCGACCTGTTGCAATGTTTTTTCACCATAAAGATGTTGGCTTCCTGTTATGAACCAAACTTCAAGGTTCTTAAGATTAGTATCACTCATATCAATAAGTTTATTTAGATTTTTACAATTCTTCCAATATCTTCTTTGGGCTCTTCTTCTGTGTATTTATAATAAAATGATCCTTTCTTTGATTCGGAAGTGTCTTTTTTATTGGTTCTTTCCAGAAGACCAAGTGATAGAATTTTTTTCCTAAAATTTCCGGGATCAAAATCACGTTGAAAAATAGCGCCATATAGGTTTCGTAGTTGTGTTATTGTAAACATATCTGGCAATAGTTTTTTCCCGATTAACTCAAGACTTGCTTTAAACTGAAGTTTGGCAAGTGAATCATTAACCATCACCTGATGATCAAAAACTAATTCTGGAATTTCAGTTACCGGACACCAGGAAGCTCCAAAATCTACTACACTTTCTTCATCATGCTGATCAATTCTTATCAGTGCATAATAAGCTACACTTATAACACGAGCTACTTTTTCACGAATGGGGTCAGAAAATACATTTACCTGCTGAAGATAAACATGATCAAGGCCGGTAATTTTTTTCAGTACACGATATGCAGCAGCATCAGCCGATTCATCATCCTGAACAAATCCTCCTGGCAATGACCACTTCCCTTTTTCAGGCTCAAACCCCCTGGGGTACAAAAGAATACTCAATTGTCCATCATGATACCCAAAAATTACACAGTCAACTGCAACAAAATGCCTTGGATGACTTTCATATACCTTTAAAATATGTTGATTGTTGTTATTATTCATGCTTCAAATTTATAAAAGTATTTTTTACTTTTATTAGAAAATGCAAAAAAATTCATGAATATGTCATAGAGCATAAAAAAGGCCAGCTAGAAAACTAACTGGCCTTTTTCATTAATGCATATTATATTAGGTTCTGATTTTTGATCCTTTAGTTGCAAAGAACACCAGATAGATGTAAAATACAAACAAACAGCTAACAGCAAGAATAACTGAACCAGTTGATGTTTGAATAGCACCCATAATTGGTGTTAAGATTGCCGCACCAATAACCGAAGTTGCAATTACTCCAGACGCTACATCTGAATGTGGACCCAAATCTTCCAAGGCCAGACTGTAAATTACCGGCCACATAATTGAGTGGAATAATCCAGTTCCAAGGAATAACCACATACTAATATTTCCAGTGAGCAATATAGAGCCTACCAACATTGCTGCGCCACCAAGCGAACAGATAGACAAAATCAAAGTAGGTTTAAATTTCTTAAGGATATAAATACCCAATAAACGTCCAACCATTAATCCGCCCCAATAATATTTAAGCATATCTGTTGTGCTGGTTTCAATTACAGCACCAGTTTTACTGGCAAAATCTGCAAAGAAACTAGGGATACCAATTTCAATACCCATATATACAAAAATAGCCAATGAACCGAGCCAAACGTGAACGTACTTAAAAGCACTTGATTTATAAGTTCCGCCTTTAGCATTTTCTTTTTGCTCATCCTTAATGTTGGGCAGTTTTAAAAAGAACATGATCACCAAAATGACAGTTGTTGCAATACCAATTCCAATAAATGGGCTCTTTACAATTTTTTGAATTGCTGAATTCTCAAGCACCTCCCCTGCACCTAGCTCTGGAGTAACTAAAAGAACAGAAACGAAGATTGGCGCAATAACCGTTGCTACTGAATTTAGTGCATTGGTCAAAGTCAAACGACTGGCTGAACCTTCTGCAGGACCAAGAGCCACTACATAAGGAGCAGCTGCTACCTGTAACACAACAACCCCGATAGCAAAGATTGAAACCGCACTAAGAAAACCATAATATCCAAAGCCTACACCCGGAATACTGGCAAAAAATCCTATCGCAATTAATCCAAGACCAGTAAAAATTGCAAGTCGGTACCCGATACGTTTAATTAAAAAACCAACAGGAACCGACAATATATAAGCACCATAGAAAAAAGTATTTGGTAATTGTTTTTGAATATCATTCAATCCAAAAGCATTTTTCAGGAATTCTATGGTGGAATTATTCATTGTTGTAATAAAGCCAAACAGGAAAAACAGTGAGGCCATTACGATCAATGGAAATAAATATTTGTTTTTACTCATTTTGTTCAGGTGTTAATTTCGTGATTTTATAATTCTAGCTTTATTGAACCTTTCGATCTTATGAATAATTTATGACATGTACCTTCACCATAAACATGCTCAAGTGTTTTCACATACTCATCCAGTTTATCCTGAGGAACAAAAGCTTGAATAGTTCCACCGAATCCACCACCATGAACACGCCATGCACCAAATCCTTTAAGAACCATTTCACTTAATGCAAGTGCCAAAGAGACCACTTGTTCATCTTTGTGAACCACATCAAAAATATTTTGGTTGTACATGTAAGAACTATATCCTGATTCAACAACCATTTTTAAGAAAGATTGAAAATCATTGTTTTCCAATGCAGCTACCTGGTCAACTACACGTTGATTGTCTCCCTGGAAGTGATAAGCACGCAACAAGGCCCTGTCGCCAGTTACTTTGCGAATCTCAGGCATTTTTTCCACGATTTGTTCCAAGCTAACTTTTCTTAGTACGTCAACACCCAGCTCAGCAGCAACAGCTTTCATCTCAGTTGGGAGTGATGCATATTCTGCCTGTGAAGCAGGATCATCATGACCACCACCCACATCAGTAATCACTAATGAATAGCCTGTTGATACAAAATCAAAATCAACTTCTTTTACAATAGGATTTGCAGGATCTTCGAAATCAATCGTGATTAGACCACCCACAGAACAAGCTGTTTGATCCATCAAACCACAAGGTTTTCCGAAGTAGTTATTTTCAGCCCATTGACCAATGATTGCATTTTCAACAGCGCTCATTTTTCCTTCGTTGAACAGATGGTTAACAATCGCCCCAATCAATACTTCAAAAGAAGCCGATGAACTCAATCCTGAACCTGCAGGGACATTACCTTCAATACAGCAATCGAATCCACCAATTTCATATCCCAATTCTTTCATTCGCGCACAGATTCCCTTCACCAGCGCAGTTGAAGTAAAGAAAAGAGACTCATCAACTTCAAATGAAGTAAGGTCAACCTGAAATTCAGGGTATCCAGCTGATTTAATGCGAATAGTATCTGTTCCATTTTTTGCGGCTACAGCGATGTTGTCCATATTTACTGCACCTGCCAACACGCGGCCATAATTATGGTCTGTGTGGTTTCCTCCAATTTCTGTACGTCCCGGCGAGCTAAAAAGTGCTACATCATCGCCACCAAATGTTTTCTCAAAATCTGACATCAAACTTGCATATCGTTCTGCCTGTGCTTTCAATGTAGCTTCTTCAGAACCATACAATTCAGTAAATAATGGATTTGATCCACCATTTATTTTTTCAATTAATTCGTTAATCTTCGTCATTTTATTTTAGGTTTAATTATTGTTTTTTATAATGAATATCTGATAAATCCCTTAATCTTTTTGCAGCTTGCTCAGCGGTGATATCCCTCTGTGGAGTAGCCAGCATTTCATATCCAACCATAAATTTCTTCACTGTCGCAGATCTTAACAATGGTGGGTAAAAATGCATGTGTAAATGCCACTCTGGGTAATCTTTTCCATCAGTTGGTGCCTGATGAATTCCGGCAGAATAGGCAAATGAAGTTTCAAAAAGGTTATCGTATTTTACCGTTAGCTGTTTGTAAATATCAGCGAATGCTGTTCTTTCTTCTGAAGTAAGCTGAAGAATGTTTTGAACCGGACGCTTGCTGATAATCATTGTTTCGAAAGGCCAAACAGCCCAATAAGGAACAAGGGCCACGAAATGTTCATTCTGTGCAAGCAGTCGAACTTCCTTTTCTAATTCAGCAGAAAGATAATCACCTAATAAGGTCCGTCCATGTTTTTCAAAATAAGCTTTTTGGGCAACTGACTCTTTATCCGGCTCAACAGGCACTGTTGAGGAAGACCAGATTTGTCCATGAGGATGAGGATTTGAACATCCCATAATAGCTCCTTTGTTTTCAAAAATCTGAACATAGTTGATCATCTCGTTGCTTCCCAACTCTTCAAATTGCTCACACCATAGATTCACAACTTTTGCAATATTTTCCACTTCCATTTCGGGGACGGTAAGACTATGATCTTCACTAAAACAAATTACTTTACAAATTCCACTTTCACTTTTCGCCTGGAATAATTCGCCATCACTGTGTCCTCCTTCGGGAGAATCTGTCAACAAGGCACTAAAGTCATTGGTGAAAACAAAAGTCCCTTTATAATCAGGGTTTTTCTTCCCCCCTGCCCGTTCGTTTCCTGCGCATAAATAGCAACTCGGATCGTACTTAGGGCGTTCTTCAACAACTGCTTTTTCAACTTGTCCTTGCCACGGTCTTTTAGAACGGTGTGGCGAAACTAAAATCCAATCGTTTGTTAGCGGATTTAGCCTTTTGTGTGGGTGTTCTTCAATATTAAATTTATCCATAATACAATTAATTACCAACTGGTAGGTACTGGTGGGTAAAATTACATAATTATGGAATCGTACAGCTCAACTAAAATGTGTTGTAAAACACACTACAGGGAATTTCTACGGATAAGTTTAGAAGGGTTTGCGATTTGCTCTTTCCGTTTTTCAATAATCATATTTGCCAGTGTTTGTCCCATAAACTCAAAATCGGTAGAGATAGTGGTAATTCCACCGGCAACAACTTCTTTCAGCATAGTGTCATTAAATGAAACAATACCAAAATCTTTACCAAGCTTAAATTTTTTCTCCTTTGCCAACTTTACCAATTTTACCAGATTTCTGTCTGAAGGCACAAAATACGCTTCACCCTCTTGAATTTCATGCCCAATCAGACTTCGTAAAGTCTCGTGTTTAATCGAGTTCTCCTTGCAGAATGTCTCAAAACCAAGCATTCGACCTTCAGGCTCTTTACCGCCAGGGAAAACCATAATTAGCTTTTTGTACTTCCCAAGTAAATCTTTCCCTTCAGTAAGTGCATTGTAAACATCAGCCTCAAAATCCTGGTAAACAACAGGATAATCGATCAAATCATCTTTTTTCCTATCAAGAATATAGATATTATCCGCAGGCAATACTTTTATTAAATCAGCTGTGTAATCAAATGTTGCTGGCATGATAACATACGATGTGTATTTGCCAGCACTTTCATTGATTAAATCTTTATAAACCTGGTAATTAAAATGATGGAAGTAAATATCAACACTGGACTTTATATCCAAACTATTTAAAAATGAAGTATATAAATCTTCTTTAAAAGCATTTAACTCATCAAACAATACAAATACCCGTTCGTCAACATTCACTTCAGTACTACTCACATAATAACCTTTCCCAGGAATTGAGCTAATTACACCCTTGGCCTTCAATTCGTTAAAAGCAACCATAACTGTATCGCGGGACAGATCGAACTCAGCACATATCTGGTTCAATGAAGGTATTTTATCCCCCATCTTTAAGCTACCGGAAATAATTGCGTTATAGATTGAATTAATTATCTGGCGGTATTTAGGTACCCCAAGGCTATCATCAATTTGAATGTTTTTCACAGGTCTGTCTTTAAGTTTCTTCTTACAAAAATATTAAAAATCATTTACATTTTTATCTACCAGTACCTACCAGTTTGCAACATTCTATTAAATTTGCAGGATAACACCTTAAAATTAAACGGATGAAACTAAGTAAAACTACATTTGGGGAACTGCCAAACGGGCAAGTTGCAGAACTATTCACCCTTGAGAATAACAACCAGGTAATCATTAAGATAACAAACTATGGAGCAATAATCACTTCGATCGAGTCGCCAGACAAAGATGGCAAACTTGACAATTTGGTTTGTGGTTTTGACAAACTTGAAGATTATTTAAGTGAGCAGTACCTTGGAAGCTATCCCTATTTTGGAAGCATTATTGGCCGTTACGGAAACCGCATTGCCGAAGGGAAATACACCATTGAAGGAAAAAATTACACTGGCGCAATCAACAATGGGCCAAACCACTTGCATGGCGGACTTGAAGGATTCGACAAAAAACTTTGGCGGGCTGAAGCATTCGAATCTACATCAGCAGTTGGCGTAAAATTGAGTTACACCAGTGTTGACGGCGAAGAAGGTTACCCAGGCAATTTGGATGTTGTGTGCACCTATTCCTTGAATAACGAAAACGAGTTTTCGATTAAGTATGAAGCTAAAACAGATAAAACAACATTAGTGAATTTAACCAACCATAGTTATTTCAATTTAACGGGTGGAAAAGAAACCATTCACAACCATGATTTGGAAATGAATGTCAGAAAAATGACCGAGGCTGTTGATATGATCCCTACCGGGAATATTATTTCAACCGAAGGAACGGTTTTCGATTTTACGACAAAGAAAAAACTTGGTCTTGGAATAGAAACCCTTGAAAATGGATATGACGACAATATGGTCCTTGACAATGATACGTATAACTTAATTAAAGTAGGTACGCTAAGCGAAGAAAAATCAGGAAGGGCCATGGAGGTTTTTACAACCCAGCCGGGAATGCAACTTTATACAGGATTCTGGAATCCTGAATTAATTATTGATGGCGAAAAGAAATTTGGAAGTTACTCCGGCGTTGCATTGGAAACCCAACACTACCCTGACTCTCCAAATCATCCAAGCTTTCCATCTACAGAATTAAAACCAGGCGAAATATACGATCACCAAACAATCTATAAATTCGGATTGATTTAATAACAATATTTGAATTTGGCATTACAAAGTGGCATTCTTTAACTAGTGTGTCACTTTTTTTGTTAAAAAAGTTTAATACCAAACATATTGACAAATCTCTTTTCGGGGTACATCTAAAAATCATTACATTTGAAGGTCTTACAAAAGAATACGATCATGCAACAACCTAAACCCAACAACCTAAAAGTTGCCTGGCTGGTAGCTTTACGTCTTGCCATTGGATGGCATTTCCTTTACGAAGGATTAATAAAAGTTTTAAATCCGAACTGGTCTTCAATTGGCTATTTACTTGATTCAAAAGGATTCATGTCTTCATTTTTTTATGGAATTGCCAACAATCCAACGTCCTTGAACATTGCAGATTTTATGAACCAGTGGGGATTAGTTCTTATTGGACTCGGTCTCATTCTTGGCTTCTTAACCCGTATTTCAGCAATTTCAGGAATGCTTCTCCTGGCACTTTATTATTTATCCCACCCTCCTTTTTATTGGCTTGAATATGCCATGCCAACCGAAGGAAGTTACTTTTTCATTGACAAGGTATTTATTGAATTTTGTGCGCTTGGGGCAATTGCTTCAATGCAAACAGGAAAATGCATTGGCATTGACCGCTTACTATTCAGGAAGGAATCATAAAAAGGAAAGTCATGGAAGAAAAGAAAAAAGTAAATCAAGAAGAGAATAAAAATAGCATCACCAGACGTGACATTTTAAAAGGAATAGCTACCGTACCAGTAGTAGGTGCGTTGGCATACGGAGCCTATAAAAAGAAAAAATACGATCATTACCTAAACAACAGTATCGTTCAGGAATTGGGATTGTCGCATGATGAACCCGAAGTAAAAACGAGTGTTGGCAACGGCAAAGAAATACGAATTGGTTTTATTGGTTACGGAAGCCGCGGAAAATACCTGGCAAGAAGCCTTGGATATGCCCATCCATCATTTGTTGACAATTGGATTGAAGCAGCTGAGAAGAACCCCAATGATAAACGCTACAGCGATTTTCTGGCGCAAGACAACTTAAATGTTCGTATCACTGCTGTTTGCGATATTTTTGACACATTCGGGGAAATGGCAATAGAAATGGCAGCCAATGTGAACCGTGTTGGCTCTGGAGGGGAAATGGCAAAAAAACCGAAGAGATATAAAAACTACAAAGAACTGATAGCAGCTGATGATGTTGATGCCGTAGTGATTTCTACACCAGACCACTGGCACGGGCCAATGACCATTGAGGCCGCCAAAGCAGGAAAACACGTCTATTGTGAAAAACCGCTGACATGGACTGTTGAGGAAACATACGAGGTTAGAAAGGCTGTAAAAGAAAATAATATTGTTTTCCAGCTGGGGCACCAGGGAAGACAAACCGATGCCTACGTGAAGGCAAAAGAAGCCATTGAAAAAGGCGTTGTTGGCCCTATCAACCTGATAGAAGTTACCACAAACCGAAATGACCCAAATGGAGCTTGGGTATATCCAATTCATGAAGATGCAAGCCCAAAAACCATTGACTGGGAACAATTTATTGGCCCAGCACCATGGCACGATTTCAGCCTTGAACGTTTCTTCAGATGGCGCTGCTGGTGGGACTACTCAACCGGGCTTTCCGGCGACCTGCTAACACATGAATACGATGCCATCAATCAAATTATGGGCGTTGGTATTCCAGATTCAGCCATGTCAACTGGTGGTATTTATTTTTACAAAGATGGAAGAACTGTACCTGACGTATTGACGACTGTATTTGAATTCCCAAAACAAGATTTATCACTGATTTATTCAGCAACCTTGTCAAGTCAAATGCATCGTGGCAAACGAATAATGGGGCATGATGGTTATATGGAACTGGGTAACACCTTATCAATATATGCTGATCCAAGATCAACCAGGTATGCCGATAAGATAAAAAACAAGATTATCGATCCTGAAGTTCCAATTTACACGTTTATTCCTGGCAAGAAGAATGTTGATGCGGTTTCTTCGGCAACAGAGCTCTACTTTGCAAAACGCGGTCTTCTTTACACCTACAGAGGTGGAAAGCGTGTTGACACTGCCCACCTGCACTTGAAAGAGTGGATTGATTGCATTCGCTCAGGCGAAACACCAAGTTGCAATATCGATCAGAGTTTTGAGGAAGCGATGACTGCTCACATGGGAACGCTTTCTTTCAAAAATAAAAAGCAGGTATTTTGGGATCCCGACAACGAAAAAATCATCGTATAAATTTCAGGGCATCGGAAGGTGCCCTTTTTTATTGCTCAAGCAAAACTAAACGCAGGGTGTCTTGTTTTTAATTTCTGATAAAGGGAAAAATACATAAATTAGTGTCCGCTAAAAAAACAGCTTTGTGCATTAAACTAATCTAATTTAGGATGAAAACAATCGTTGAACTTTTTGATACCAGTGTGAGCAAATACCCCAAAAACGTTTATTTATGGGAAAAAAGAAATGGCAAGTTTGAAGGACGAACCTATCAGCAAACACGTGATGATGTGCTAAAATTTGCTGCCGGACTGCTCACCCTTGGAATTAAAAAAGGCGACCGGATTGGATTGGTTTCAGAAGGAAGAGACCAGTGGATTATTAGCGAATTGGGGATTTTGTATGCCGGGGCGATCAATGTGCCTCTATCCGTAAAGCTGGATGCAAAAAGTGAATTAAAGTTCAGGTTAGAGCATTCCGGTGCACGCATGGTGATTGTATCGGCGGGACAAGCTTCAAAAATTGAAGAAATTCGCGACAGTCTTCCACAGCTAGAAAAAGTTATTTATTTGGATGGCAAAGAAGATGCAGGGGGAAATGACCTGAATTACGATGATATTGTAGCAGCCGGGGAAAAACTCAACGAGGAAAAACCGGAAGAGGTTGAAAAGGTTTACCAGGCTATTGAACCAAATGATCTGGCAAACATTTCCTATACTTCAGGAACCACTGCCGATCCAAAAGGGATCATGCTCTCCCACCTCAACTATGCTGCAAATGTTATTCAGGGGAATACATTGATGGATATTACTGAAGAATGGACTTCGCTGGTCATCCTGCCGTGGGACCATGCTTTTGCGCACACAGCCGCTCTTTACTGCCTGATGTACAATGGAGCCAGCCTGGCATCACTTGAGATTGGCAAAACCCCCATGGAGACCTTAAAAAACATTCCAAAAAACATTAAGGAAATCAGACCACATGTGATGATGAGCGTGCCTGCACTGGCCAAAAACTTCCGCAAGGGAATTGAAACGAATATTCGCCAAAAAGGCAAGACAGCTGAGAAAATGTTTAACCATGCACTTAAAATTGCCTACAAATACAACGGTTCGGGTTACGACAGTGGCAAAGGACTACGGTTTGTTTACAAGCCACTTCTTGCGTTCTACGATAAAATCCTTTTCTCGAAAATACGTGAAGGTTTTGGAGGAAGGTTAAAACTATTCATCGGTGGCGGGGCATTGCTCGATGTTGAGCTACAACGCTTTTTCTATGCTGTGGGCATGCCCATGTGCCAGGGATACGGATTGTCGGAGGCTGCCCCGGTAATTTCATCGAATGCACTTCATGCCATTAAATTTGGTTCATCAGGTAAGTTGGTGAAATACATGGAGCTAAAAATTGTTGATGACAATGGACAAGAGCTTCCAACCGGGCAAAAAGGTGAAATTATTGTAAAAGGTGATAATGTGATGCTTGGCTACTGGAACAACCCCAAAGCCTCAGAGGAAACACTGCGGGATGGCTGGCTTCATACTGGCGATATGGGCTACATGGACAGCGATGGCTTCTTGTATGTTTTAGGCCGTTTCAAAAGTTTGCTGATTGGAAATGACGGTGAAAAATTCAGTCCTGAAGGAATTGAAGAAGCGTTAGTCGATCAATCTCAAATTATTGATCAGTGTATGCTATACAATAACCAAAACCCATACACCACAGGTATGATCGTGCCAAACATTGCTGCCATCAACCGCGAATTGGAGTCAAAAAGTATCAAGCCAGGAACAGATGAAGCGAATGAGGAAAGCCTTAAACTAATTCAAGCTGAAATTGACAAATACAAAGCTGGTGGCGAATATGAAAACATGTTCCCCGAACGCTGGCTGCCTGCCACCATTGCAGTGCTTCCGGAAGCATTTACCGAACAAAACCATTTGCTAAACTCAACCATGAAAATGGTGCGCGATAAGATTACCGCTTACTTTGCCGATAAATTGGAGTTTCTTTACAAACCAGACTCAAAAAGCATTGTAAACGACGTAAATCTGGAAGCCATTAAAAAATGGAACGGATAACCGATAACCGATAACTGAAAACCGTCAACCGAAAACCAACAACAAATAACGGAGTTCTATTTTCGTAGAATAACAAGGGTAGCACCGTAACCATATTCCTGGAAGCTGGCATCCTGAAAGGTGTACTTTTTGTACTTGTACGAAAGCTCACGACGCAGTTCATTTTTCAGGGTACCGTTTCCCAGCCCGTGAATAAATACAATCTTTTTCGCCCGGGACTTGATGGCAGCCTCAATTTCTTCGCGAAATTTGTCCATCTGCAAATCCAGTATCTCCTTGTTGGACAATCCGGTAGTATCATCAATTAATTCATGGATGTGCAAATCCACCTCAATTTGATCTGGTGATTGCTGAACCTTTTTTGGTTTTCGTGCAGGTTCTTTTTCCCTGCTGGCTTTTTTTACTTCTTTTTCTGTCAATGCCTCAACTACTTTCTCCATTTCGGATTCATTCAATTTATAAAGCATTGCTTTTTTATTGAAGAAATCATTCTTTGTAAAACTGCCCGATTTATAAAATTTTACGGCATTAATTTTTATGGTTTTACTGATGGGTGTTCCCAAAACGGAAGCCTTTTCTTTGTAAAAAATCAACTGAAAATTAAACTCGGGCAGATTGGCAATTTCCAGTTGTGAAATAGCCCCCAGCATTAATTTCGTGTTGGGTTCAAGCTGTCCGGCTTCCTGGGTTTCATATTCATTTCCATTAAACTGGCTGTAATGATAAAGTAAGTGAAAGTTACAATCATTTACCAGGTAGATTTTAATTGCACCATCAAGCGGGTTTCGTTCATTGTCAGGCACAAATGCCAGGTGAAAGTTCGGTTCATCATTCCCTTTTATCAGCACGATTTCTTCTTTCACTGGCTTTGGCTCAGGTACAACTTCCTGTTTGGGCTTTGCTTGCTGCACAAAGTCCTGAACCGATGGATTATCAATAGTTACGGGTTGGTCTCCAGCCAAAATGATTTCTGTTGTCAGCACAGGTATTTCAAAACCATCTTCATTTTCAACATGAACCATATTTTTTGTAACAACCTGCGTAATTACACCGCCACCAACATCATTTAAAAACTTAACCTTATCACCTACTTTAAACATTTTGCAGAATTTTTAATTTGAATATGATTGAAAACCATAGAAGGTAATTGCATTTTTCCAACTTACGTTAAGGGAAGGATGAAGCAATCTTTACCATACATCTATGATTTGAGACTTAACTCAAGCGTATTGCGTTCTATGTTTTCGCCACAAAAGTAATAACATTTTTACGCCTGATCTGCCCACACAGTGAATTATTCTGTAATTTTGCAGCCCATGAGTCAAAAGGTTTCAACGACATCTGTTTTCAATTTAAGCGCAAAGGCACTGGATTACCAATTACCGGATGAACGAATTGCCAAATACCCACTGCAAGAGCGTGATGCCTCTAAATTACTGATTTGGAAAAATGGCAATATAATCGATTCAGTTTTTAAAAACCTGGATGAATATCTTCCTGAAAGAAGTTTACTGGTCTTTAATAATACCAAGGTAATTCGTGCACGCTTGCAGTTTCAAAAAACTACTGGTGCGCAAATTGAAATCTTTTGCCTTGATCCGGTTGATCCTGCTGATTACCAAATCAGTTTTCAGCAAACTAAAAGCTGCACATGGAATTGCATGGTGGGCAACTTAAAAAAATGGAAAGAAGAACCCTTGGTCAAAATCATTGATTTTGAAAGTGAACAGGTTTCTGTAAAAGCTGAAAAGATTAAACAGGGCACCGGGAACGTACAGGTTCGTTTTAGCTGGGATAATCCAAAAATGGACTTTGCAAGCCTGATCGAAGCGTTTGGTATTTTGCCTATCCCGCCCTACCTGAACCGGGAAACCGAAGAGTCGGATCAGCTTCGCTATCAGACCATTTATTCGAAAATTAAAGGATCGGTTGCAGCCCCCACTGCCGGGCTTCATTTTACAGATCAGGTTTTTAGTTCACTTGCAAAAAAAGAAATTGAATGTGCGGAATTAACGCTTCATGTGGGAGCCGGGACATTTAAACCTGTAAAAGCTGAGACCATTGCCGACCACGAAATGCATGCCGAACAAATCCATATTCACAAATCATTCCTGCAAAAACTACTGAACAACCAGGGCAAACTGATTGCTGTTGGCACAACTTCCATTCGTACGCTGGAAAGCCTTTATTGGTTGGGAGTGCAGGTGATGAACAATCCGGAAATTCCACCTGCTAATTTACATATTGAACAGTGGGTACCTTACACAAATGAATCAACCATTTCGGTCTACAAATCACTCGAAGGACTGATAGCCTTTCTTGAAAAGCACCAACTTGAAAGCCTGGTAGCTTCAACAAAAATCATTATTGTTCCGGGCTATCAATTTAAAATTGTTGACGGCATGATCACCAACTTTCACCAGCCACAAAGCACCCTGCTGCTGCTCATTTCGGCTTACCTTGGCGACGACTGGAAAAAGGTTTACGACCATGCACTGGTAAACAACTACCGATTTTTAAGCTACGGGGACAGTAATTTGTACCTGAAGTGAGACAAACCTGGATACAAGATACTGGATTCTGGATTCTGAATTCTGGATTTTGGATACTGGATACTGGATACTGGATTTTGATTAGCTAAGGCTTCTTCCTGCATATTATTTTTACTCCTCAAAATATAAGCTTCGAAAGATCGTAGCGCAAAAGCACAGCGATGCACCGTCATGAAAATTTGCTCAATAACCGCAACTCATCTATAAAAATTTTTCTTAATTTAGGTATCCCCTAAAAGGCAACAATTTATTGAAAGGTATACTTATACAATATATTTTAAGGGGTATATGTAAATATAGTATATATACATAGAAGTTAGGGTTTATGCTAAACTTTGTACCAAAACTGAAACGAATCAATATGATATGAAATTACTTAAAAATGAAAAAACGAGCATAGCTCTAATAGTATTAGGGATTCTTCTAATAGTATTCGCTATAATTTCCTTTTTATGGATGGATATAAGTATTTCAAGTAGTGCCCAAATAAAATCGGACAAGTGGGGACAATTTGGAGATTTCATAGGAGGATTGGTTGGTACAATTTGGGCTCTTGCTGGTGTCCTATTATTCTATTTAGCTCTGACAGAACAACGTCAGGATATAAAGACAAACCAAAAAGCACTTGAATTACAAGTTAAGGCACTAAACAAACAAGTTGAAGAATTCGAATTGCAAAGAATTGAATTAGAATCTAGCCGTAAAGTATATGAACAACAAACAAAGACCATAAAAATTCAACAGTTTGAATCACATTTTTATGCATTGTTAAATGTTTACATGAGCATAAAATCATCACTTAACTTAAACGATGAACACGATGATTATTTTCATACTTCCTTTAACGAAATGACCATTCCCTATGAAGAGAGCACCGAATTACTACAACATCATGGTTTATTGGTTGAGTCATACATAACTTTATTTAATAAGGAAAGAGGTCATTTGTCTCATTACTTTAAATGCTTCTATCGTTTAATTAAAATTATTGACACAAACCCTTTTTTAACATCTGAAGAAAAAATCCAATATGCAAAAATATTAAGATCTCAAATCACAGATTATGAACAACTAATAATGCAGTATAACTCATTTACTACTTATGGGCAGAAAGCAAGACCATATATTTTGAAATATAATATTTTAAAACATGTTCCTATCTTTCAGAAATCCCAATTTAAATATTACTCAGACATTCAAAAAGGGTTCAAATTGCTTCATTTTTCTGAGTATTTTAACACCTTGCTATCTAGCTCCATTAACCAATCTTTCGATATGAGCGTCGAGACACCACAAGTATCCCAAAGAGAGAATTCTTTTAACAGCTTAATCAATATTAATTTCAATGAAGATATTGTTGTCGAGATTACATGTGAAAAGGATATCAGTAATAATGGAATTCTTTTATCTAATGATCAATTTCTAAAGTTTGTTTCAAATACAATAACCGAAAGATTATTGTTTTCTACATATACTGGTCTGGATAAAATTTCGCTGGAGAAATATATCACTGAAACTGATGACAACAGAATCTTTGGGATAAAAATAAAAATTGAAGAGGGAGTTGTTTTAAATTTAAACATTGAGAATTAAAGACTATGGATAATATATCAAGCGCAAAAGAGTTTAAAGCGATATTTCAAAATTCCTTACGACTAAATGCAAGGAGCATGTCTGTAAAGACTATTTTAAGTGAACGTAATCTTAAGAGAATTGATTATAGCCCATATTACCAGCGGAATTATGTTTGGGATAGTGGAAAACAAACTTTCTTTATTGAGAGTGTTATTTTAGGTACTGAAATTCCTCCACTTATTCTATTTAAGAGTGGCAACAAAATTGAAGTAATTGACGGTCGCCAAAGGTTTGAAACTTTAAAAAGGTTCAAAGAAAATGATATCACTTTAAGGATTAAAGGTCTTAAAGAGTTACAAGTGTTAAAAAATAAATCTTTTAATAAATTATCGGATATTATAAAGGAGGTTTTTTTAGATTCAAATATTAGAGTTTTTGAATTTGAAGTAATAAATCAACCTGACTTATCGCAAGAGACCTTAGATAAAATCAAAAAGGAAATATTTAGAAGATACAATACAGGTATAACCCCACTTAATAGAGCTGAATTAGACAATGCAAAATATGATGACGATGATTTCTCAGAACTTTTTAAAGATGAGTTGCGAAGCAACTATAAATTCTTGAATCAATTTAATAAATGTTTTTTTCCTAAAGAAAAGATTCAAGAGAAAGGTAAAAATGCTGGATTAATTGCTAAGAATGTTGACTTTATAAGACGATATCGAATTTTAAACTCATTTCCGATTTCAACATATGCTGCGGGAAAACGAACTGAAATTATTGATCTTTTGTATGACTTTGCCAAAAACAATTCAATTGATGAACACGAATTCAAAAACTTTCTGGATAATTTAAAACAAGTACTAAGTATTTATGAAACTCTATCAAAAGTAAAAGAGTTAAACAATAAATTAATCTATGAATGTATACTCTGGGCTATCACAATAGTAAAAAAAGAGCAAATGGATTTTGAATTTATAGAATCAAAATTTAAAGCTCATTACTTAAATTATCTTCCAATTTATTCAGAGGATAGTTCTCACTATTATTCAAATATAATTGATCGATTTTCTGACACTGCCGACCTTTTTGAAGAAAATACTAAATGTGATTTTTCTAAATACATAAGAGATGAAAAATTCAGAAAGAAAGTCGGTAAATTGAAGCAAACAGAAATTGATGCAGCAAAGTCTATTGACGAATTGTCAAATTTGAGATTAAACAAACCAAATCCAATTTCTACACCAATTGACGAAATAAGAATGGACTTAAAAACTAATAAGTATATAGTCAGACCATCATATCAGCGTCAAGAAAAAATTAATATTCAGAAAGCATCATCTATTATAGAAAGCATACTACTTGGAATTAACCTCCCTCCAATATTTTTATACAAAAAATTAAATAATTCAAAAGAGGTCGTAGACGGCCAGCAGCGATTATTGTCAATAATTGGTTTCTTAGGAGAACAATTTTACAATGAAGATGGAGAATTGAAATATTCAAGAAATAATAACTTCAAATTAAAAGGTCTAAAAATATTAACTGAACTAGAAGGTGCAAACTTTAGCTCCTTGCCTGATTACTATCAAGATAAAATACTTGATTTTGTAATTGACCTTATCATAATAGAGGAAACTGTTAATGAAAAGTTTGACCCAATTGATTTATTTATTAGACTTAATTACAAGCCATATCCTATTGAGGCAAATTCATTTGAAATGTGGAACTCAATTGTTAATTGGGATGTTACCAACTCAATCAAAAAAGTTACCAACGATGAAAAAATAAATACCTGGTTTTTCTTAAGAGAGACGAAAGATGGTCAACCTGATAGGATGCAAAATGAGGAATTAATTACAATTCTTTCATACATATCGTATGTTAATGCAAATGATTTAAATATTAATGATGTAATAGGTTTTTTCCCACGGCAAGATAGAATTACATGTAGGCTTAAGAATAAAACAGCGCTGTCAGAATTCCTTATATCTGATATAGATACAATTGAATCAACAAAACTAAGATTCATATCTTCTATTCAAAAAACAGAAAATCTTATCAAATCATTTGGCAATCTATTTGAGGAGCAAACAAAGGAAAGTGTAAATGAATTTCTGAATGTTAAAAAAAGCAAGACCTTTAGAAGGTCTTTACAAGATTTTTATGTAATCTGGATGATAATTGATAAGATTCCTAATCATTTATTCATTGAAAAAGGTGTTGATATTTCAAAAGATATAAAACAAATGTTGTGTTTGTTAAGAAACGCGAATGATAAAGTTGTAGACGATTTATATATGAAAGATTTCAATAGTCAACTTGAAGTAGTCATGAATAAGTATAATATATAAAGCACAAAACCCTAACACATTGCATATTCTATAAGGGGTTCTGTGGTACGCCAGCAGCGGTTTTCCGCTCCAACTCTCGTCCGTATCCGGACAGTGTTGTACACGCAAACCCTTACAGTACATGCAAGTAAACCGTTGAAGCACATTCAGCTAAAGCTGACTTTTGTCTGGGGAACTTGCGTTCCCTATCATCCAAAAGAAATGTGCTTCAATGCTGAGCTAAACCAAATTGAATGATACGATCTATCACAAATACAGCTTTAACTGGGCATCGAGCCAAAACGTGCCGGAATCCCGAGTACTTGGGACCAAAACAATTTGGCACCTGTAGTCTAACTCCCAAAATACCTTTATTATTTAACACAACTCTTGAAACCTGATTGAAAAAAATTTCGTTTTTTTATTTCAGAGATTAGTATACAACTATCTGAGATTAGTATGAAATACCTGTTTAATATCAGCGTACTTTTATACATCGAACTTTAAAATTTTAAAAATTAAATATTTAGTATTAATTCTTATAACTTTATTTACAATGACTACAACAGCACAAAATTTCAACGC
The DNA here is from genome assembly GCA_965230765.1 of Sunxiuqinia sp. Classification (GTDB taxonomy): domain Bacteria; phylum Bacteroidota; class Bacteroidia; order Bacteroidales; family Prolixibacteraceae; genus Sunxiuqinia. The sequence continues at coordinate 662,164 of CBDDLR010000002.1, read as the reverse complement.
TGGTAAAAACCAGGTGAACTTTAACAGTGATGGTGAAAAGATTGCAGCACACTTATTTTTACCAGATGATTATGAAACTGGCAAAAAATATCCAGCTGTTATTGTTACTCCACCTGCAACAGGGGTGAAAGAACAAACCGCAGGTATTTATGCAGAGGCTCTTAGCAAAAGAGGATTTGTAACATTAACCTTTGACCCTAGAGGATGGGGAGAAAGTGAAGGGAGACCTTTTGTTGTTAATCCTGACTGGCAGGTAAGAGACTGCAGAAGTGCCGTAAACTACATGATGACACTTGATGCAGCAGACAAGGATAATGTTTTTAACCTTGGTATTTGCATGGGATCAGGATGGGCCGCTTATGAAACAGCATTTGACACCAGAATTAAAGCCTTGGCAATAATCAGTCCATACTTGTTAGATCTTAACGAAATGGTTGATTTTATGGGCGGTTCTGATAACTTTAGAGCCAATTTGATTGCTCCAACTTTACAGGCGGCACAAGCTCAATTTGAATCGGGGGAAGATTTTTATATCAAACCTGTACCTGAAACTGAGGAAGAAATGAAGATGGCTGATCCAATTTCTATAGGAATGAGAGATTATTACCTTCCTGGAAAGCCGGGTGACGTTCCAAACTGGAAGAATAAGGGATGTTTAAATGAATCTTACACCATATACGGTTTTTCAATTTTTAAATATGTAAAGTTACTTGAATCAACACCTAAATATGTAGCTTACGGAGATCAGGCAGTTTCAAAAGGCGGAGCTATTAAATTCGTAAATGAGACCAATCCTGAAAAAGTAACGGTTATTGAAGGTGAAGGACACTTCGACTTATATTGGAAGCCAGAACACGTAAAGAGAATTTCTGATGAAATTTCAGCTTTCTACAAAGAGTATGTAAAGTAAAAAAATGAACAACTCTATGGAATAATCTAAGCATAGATTTTAAGTATTAACAGTTGGTTATTGTTACGTTGAACAAATATTTATCAGTAACTTTAACCAACTGTTCTTTTTGAAAAAAGTAGTATGAGCAATATACTCAGAGTAGAAAATATAAGTGAATTAAATAAATCGCTCAATCAGGATAAACCAAAGCATCCATTAATAAGTATTGTTGATTTTTCAAAAATAAAATTCCAGGAACTTGAAAATACTGGGGTGAAAAAAGTCACTTATAATTTTTATTCCATTATATTAAAGAATTTAGTGCCTGGAAGTTTAAGGTACGGTAGGAATAATTATGATTTTCAGGATGGTAGTCTATTCTTTATGGCACCTAACCAAGTTTGGGCTTTGGAAAACCTTAGCCACCAAGATGTATATGGATGGGGTTTATGTTTTCATCCGAATCTAATTCGAGGTACATCTTTAAACTCTAAAATGAAAGAGTACACATTTTTCAACTACACATTAAATGAAGCTTTACACTTATCTGATGAAGAAAAACAGACTTTGAGTAACATAAGTGCCAGTATCAACAATGAATTGAATCGTCCAATTGATAAACATAGTAAAGCGGTTATCGTATCGTCTATTGAGTTATTGTTAAATCATTGTTTGCGTTATTACGACAGGCAATTCATTACACGTTCAGAAGTAAATCAGGATGTTATAACAAAAGTTGAAGAGTATTTAAGCAATTATTTTAAAACTAAAAAACAACAAACGTTAGGAATACCAACAGTAAAACAGTGCGCCGAAGAGGTTCATTTATCTCCAAATTATTTATGTGACCTATTAAGAAAGGAAACAGGGAACAGCACACAAGAACATATTCATTATTATATATTAGAACTTGCAAAGAATAAACTTTTGAGCACAAAAGATTCAGTTAGCGGGATTGCCTATGATCTGGGATTTAAATATCCCCAGTACTTTAGTAAATTGTTTAAGAAAAAAACAGGAATGACCCCTGCTGAATATCGAGATTTGAATTAGCCTTCCCAATTTACTTACAACACCATAGAATATATATGGGTGAATAATGCCTTCTCACACAACCGCTTTTCAGGATAGCACGATAATACAAGCTATGTAACTGTTCTGTCAAAAACTTTCGACACCCTAAATCCCAGATTTTAAGCCATATCCTACTTTTTCTTTTTGAGAGGCCAGTTTTTTACGTCATGTTTTTTTGTCCATTGGCGGTAAAGCTGAAGTAGTTCGTCCGCTATTTTTGGGTTTTCTTCTTTCAGGTCATTTAACTCGTACGGATCATTGTTGATATTATATAGCTCCCACCCTTTCTTGTGAAGGGCAACCAATTTCCAATCTCCCTTTCGAACGGCCTTGTTACCTTCATGTTCCCAATAATACACTCTATTTTTATCCTGTATTCCTCCGTTCAGGAGAGTCAGAAAGCTGTTTCCATCAAGCGGATCAAGCTCAGCCGCTTTATATTCACTGGGATACTCAATACCTGCAATCTCCAAACAAGTTGGCATAATATCCATAATGTGGGCAGGTTCTTTGGTTACAAGTCCAGGATTTTTAATTCCATTTGGCCAGTGCACAATCAATGGGGTAATAATGCCCCCTTCATGCTGACGCCTTTTCCCCATCCGATAAGGCGTATTACTTACGTTGTACCAAATCCCATAAGCGGCATTACTATTCCTACTACCAATCTCTGCTCCTGGTGTTTTGTTGAAGTTTGCAGGGCAACCACCATTGTCGGACAGGAACATCACAATTGTATTGTCCATGATCCCCTCTTCTTTCAATGATTTCATCAATAGTCCGATGTTTTGATCCAGGTTATCCATCATAGCAGCATAAACAGCCATTTTTCGGGCTTGAATATCCTTTTTGCCCACTTCTTTCCAATCGTTGTAAATTGGTTCTGAAATCGGAAGATTTTCATCGACAATACCCAGTTTCTTTTGTTTTTCAAACCTTTGATTTCTGATGACATCGTAGCCTACATCATATTTACCCAAGTATTTCTCAATATCTTCATCTTTTGCTTGCAACGGAAAATGCGGGGCAATGTAAGCCATATACATGAAAAATGGCTTGTTTTTACTTCTTCGGTTTTTTATGTAGTCAATTGAGTATTCTGTAAATGCATCGGTTGAATACCAGGTAGAATCCGGATGAACTTGCTCGCCATTCCAGAAAACAGGTCGCTCATAAAACTTAGAGGGGTAAAAATATATTCCACCGCCCGCAGGTGTGCCGTAAAACTGTTCAAATCCACGATAATCAGGCCACCATTCACGCTTTTTGTGCCCAACATGCCATTTCCCACTCATGAATGTCTGATAACCGTTATCTTTCAACACCTCAGCAATGGTTACGCTTTCATTGTTTAAATACCCCTGATACTCTGGCAGCTCAGACTTGTCGGTGTCCATATGTCCAATTCCGGCATCCCACTGGTACTGCCCGGTTAACAATGCAGCACGCGAAGGGCAACATCTAGATGTATTGTAGCAATGTGTGAACAAAACCCCTTTTGAAGCCATTTTGTCCAGATTGGGTGTCTCAATTTCAGAGCCTGTGCAACCTATATCGGAATAGCCCATATCATCAACAAGAATGACGATGATATTTGGACGATCAGTTTTTTTCTTTGCATTGCAACTGATGATTGTAAAACTGAAAACCAAAAGGGGAATTAGATGTACCGCTAATATTCTCATAACTATTCAATTGCGCTTGGATTTTCTTTTAAATGCTTTTTTACCTGCCCCAATGTTTTAAACCGAGGCTCTCGATTATTAATTAAGTCATCGTACATGAAAACTTTGTAATTAATCCAATCCTTACTTCCCGGCCATTTGGGTTCAATTACTTCATCCTCCCAGGAAGAAAGCTTTTCCAGAACAAACTTGTAAGCAGAATCTTCTGTTTGTTTTAAATTAGTTATTTCACCAATCTCAACATCCAGGTTGTACAATGCAGTATCAACTCCTTTAGCTTGAACCATTTTGTAATCACCAACACGTGCAGCAGCCCACCGTCCAATACGCCAGTAAAGCTCATCATGAGGTTCCCCTGAAACTTCACCCTGGATAAATGGCATCAAGTCAACACCATCAAGCTGTTTCCCTCCCGATTCTTTAATTCCAGCTTCATGCATAATGGTAGGAAAAACATCGAGAACTGATGTTAGTCCTTTGAACGACATTCCCCCTTCAATCTTGTTTTTATAATAAACCACAAAAGGTACCCGATGCCCGCCTTCAAACTCGTAACCTTTCTGGCTTTTTAGAGGAAGGTTACTGGAAGTATTTGAATTTGTTGGACCACCGTTATCACTAAAGAAAAAGATCAGGGTATTGTCTAAAATCCCATCGTTCTCCAACTTTTTAATAACATTTCCAATTGAACGGTCCATAGCCCAGGTCATTGCCGCTAACTTCTGACGTGGATGCCCCTCGAAAAGGGCCATATCTTCTTTTGTAGCGTGCATTGGCGTATGAACAGCGTTGTACGAAAGGAAAGCAAACCATGGCTTACCTTTGTTAGCATCAATAAACTCAATGGTTTTGTCGCCAAGAACATCTGTAAAATAACCATCAAATGTTACATATTCCCCATTGTGCTGAACTGCCGTGTGAGCTCCCGGCTTGTCTGATTTTTTATTTGGGAAATAAGGCCGGTGCCCACCAAGGAAACCATAAAATTCATCAAAACCACGGTTATTGGGGTGGAATTCATCAGAATCGCCCACATGCCATTTTCCAAATATCCCTGTTGCATAGCCAGCATTCTTCAACACATCGGCAATCGTTACTTCTTCAGGGTCCATTCCAAATCCATGTGGTGGTGAATTATTCTCATGCCCAAATCGCTGTTGGTAACGTCCAGTCAACAATCCAGCCCTTGATGGGCTACAAACCGAACCAGTAGTATGTGCATCTGTAAAGAACACGCCACCATTAGCCAGCATATCAAGATTTGGGGTTTTAATATCGTCGCTCCCCATAAATCCAAAATCAGCATATCCGGCATCATCGGCAAGAATAATCAGAAAATTTGGTTTTTCAACCTTTGCCTTATTCTCACAGCTGGAATACATTAAAATTATCCCTAGAAAAATGGTTAGAGTATGTATTGTTTTTTTCATCAAAGAATAAATTGGTTAAGTCCTTTAAATAATGTTTATCAAGTCTTAGAGGTCGGATAAAGATTGCTTCATCCTCCCCTGTCATCTTCGCAATGACGTCATTCCGAGATGTCCCGATAGCTATCGGGAAACAATGGAATCTTTTCCGTCAAAGTTTGTTTGACATGACACTAGTATTTTGTTACTTTTTGCTGAAATGTTTCCCCAGTCTTGCTCGTTGCAGTTACAATGTACATCCCCTTCTTCAAACCAGAAACGTCAATTGTCTTTTTTTCTGAAGAAAGAATTTTCACTCCTGATAGCGAATATACCGCTACAAGTTTAAAATCGTTAAGACTTACATGAAGTTGATTCTGAGCCGGATTTGGAAAAACTTTAAAATTGTTTAGCAAAAATCGTTCGTTGAAACTTGTGGCTACATCAACACCATACACCTCAATTTCAAACATTCTCACCGGGTTGTTACCATCGGTCATATATAAACGTACTTTATCTGTTTCAACAGGATCAAACGACTTTTTATATTCAGGATTTACATTATCGGTTTCCTCAAATATGGTAACCCACTCACTACCATTCCAACGTTCAAACCTAAAATCTTCAACAGGTTTATTATAGTCATTATACCCGATATAAAATGCCAATGAATTAATCTCATATGATGCACCAAAATCAATTTCAATCCAATGAGGATAATCTCCTCCCTTTTCAGTCAACCACCTACTTGAGTTGCCTGTTTTATCACCATCAACTGCTTTATCACCGGTATAGTTGGTATCTTCATTATAAATTGAACTAACAGTAACTGTCTTATTTAGCGCCACATTTGTACCTTCAGGATTAACTTCAATCGATTGAAAAATTTCCTCAGCATCATAATAGTCATCGTTACCAGGTGAAGAAGCTCGAACCAAAATAGTTCCAACACCTGTAACATTTAAGGTATTATCAGTAATTTCCCCAGGCCCGGAAATAACATCAAAAGTAACATCCAATCCAGCAGATGAATTCGCAACCAGCTCTACAGTGTTTCCAACATCCTGGGTGCCGATAGCATTGAACGTAATGGTATGATCCAATAGCTCAACTGTACTACCGTCAGGATCAAGGGTCAATTCAACAGATATTAGTGTGTATCTGGGAACAATGACAACTGCTTTGGCTAACGAACTTTCATAACTGACATCTTTAACCAATTCAATATTCGAATCTTCATCGGTTAAATGAACTTTCATTGCCTTGATTCCATAGTTGCCCGATCCAGTTTTTGGAACGTCAATCGTTAAACGTTCAGATTCGCCATCTGCATTTGCAATATGCATTACCACCTTGTCTTCATCCTGCTTTCGGAATGTAACCACCCTAAGCTTAGCATCACTTTCTATTGAGTGGTCAACAACGGATGATGAATCTGACTGAATTGAATTCAATTGTTTGTACGCATAGTATGTTTTATATGGTTTGGGTGATCCTCCCCATGATGTTTGCATCAAACCACCATCGTGGTAGGTATTCGGGTAATTTGGCACAAAATACATCCAGGATTCAACACCCGAATTAACAGCTGTAGAGAACATTGATGTCAGTGACAAAATCCCTCGGTGTGGATCACTAATCGGAAGGCTTCCCAATCCATCGCCTTTATTGGTATGTTGCTCTGTTTGTATAAATCCCCGCCCATCCAGTTTCGATTGAATGGTTTCAAAAGCAACTTTGTTGTCTCCACTCACATATTGATGCGTACCGACCACATCAATTACGTCCCATGCTTTTGGTATATTATCAATCCAATGATTAATGAAATTCCTACTACCACCGGGTCCAATACCTGATGGTGCTATTATTTCAGGAAGAGTCAGGTTGTTGGGGTTCTTTACATTATCCTCCAGCAAATCTTCCAATTTTGGAATTACACTTTCAATCATCAAGCCCAGTCCTTGTTTACTGTCCTCATAACCCCATCTCCATGATTTTTGATAATCAGGTTCATTGGCCATACTAAAGTAATCGATTGGTGTACCGCGATCGTTCATTGCATTTATCATTGCCAACATCCATTCTGCAACGCGATCGTATATATCAGAAGAATCAATATCCAGGACGTCTTTCTCACTTCCGTTAACTGTTCTTGTTACTGTAAGATCATCCGGGAAAGTACCTGTGACAAAAATTAAATCCAAATTGTCGTTATGCACTGACGCCTTATTAAAAAAGGTTGCTACTTTATCAAATTCATTCGGGTCATCGGCTGGATTTTTTTTCGCATAATACTGGACATACTTCATCTTGATGTCTTTGTACAGCAACTCGAAAAATTTATCCTGGTTAGTCTCAGACATGCTCCAAACATGCGCTTTGTAAAGCCCATAACTTACTCCACCACCCTGATATAGCTGTTGATAATCTTCTGCTTCAATTGTTATACTCTGCGCAAAGCTTACAGAGCTGACCGCCAACAGAAATGCAGTTGTAAAAAATATAATTGTTCTTTTGATCATATCTATTTCTACTTTTTAATAAATACCCTTGAATAAACATTATTGATTTTAACAATGTAAATTCCTTTTAATAGGTGACTAACTTTTAATTGATTACCTTCGAACTCACATGGGATCCTGATACCCTGAGCACTATAAACTTCAATATTGGTTACCTTTTCTATACTACTGATATTTAAAACTGAACCATGAACTGGATTCGGAAAAATTTTCAGATTTCGTAAAATATCCCGATCCACTATTCCAGTAATTATTTCTTTTCCAAACACTTCAATTTCAAACATTCGTACCGGATTATTCCCGGCAGTCATATACAATCGTACTTTTTCAGTTTCAACTGGATTAAATGATTTTTTATACTGTGGATCAGTATTGCCGGTTTGCTCAAAAATTGTCACCCATTGAGAACCATCCCAACGCTCAAATTTAAAATCTTCTACAGGTTTGTTATAACCATTATGCCCAATATAAAATGCCATTGAGCTGATCTCGTAATTTCCACCAAAGTCTATCTCAATCCAATGAGGATAATCTCCATTTCTATCTGTCAGCCAACGACTGGAGTTGCTTGATTTATCACCATCAACAGCCTTATCTCCAGTGTAATCCGTATCTTGATAAATAGAGCTGACCGTTACAGTCTTGTTTAATGCGACATTCACACCGGCTTGTTCAATATTAAACGTTTGGTAAACATCTTCTGCTGCAAAATATTCATTGTTCCCATGCTGCATTGCCCGAACAGTAACAGAACCAGGTCCGTCTGCCATCAATGAATTATTGTTAATGGTTGCAGGTCCGGAAACAACTTCAAATGAAACATCAAGACCTGAGTTTGAAGTAGCCTCCAAATTATATGAACCACCTACTTCCTGATCAGGGATATTTTCAAAATTTATTTCTTGTGATTGCAGTGTGGTTTCGCCACCTTCCGGTCTGAGCACAATTTTTAGTGAGTTAACACTAAAAGGCGACATATTAAATCCGACCTTCTCCACTGCATTGGTAAATGATTGGCTTAAGAACTTTTCTTCATCCTTCATTTCGTTACTGACCCATGCTTCTACTCCTTTGATTCCATAAACCGTTGAACTTTCATCTTTTGCATCAATTTCAACAAACATGGGATCTGCTGTAATATTGGTTAAATGTACATAAACTGTATCTTCCACTTCTTTTCGGAAACACAAAGCCCTGTTATTTCCCATACTCGACATTGATTTACCGATACAAAAAGAAGAATCAGGTTGTATGCTAGTAAGTTGTTTGAATCCGGAATAAACCCTTGACTTAACTGGTGCCCCACCATGTTGTGTTTGAAGTAAGGCAGCATTATTCCCAGAGTTATTATTCATATTAAAGATGAAAAAATGGTTTACGCCCCCGTTAACCGCATCACTAATTCGAAGTGCAATTGAAACATCAGCGATATATGCTGGTTCATCGCTACCGAATATTTCTTTTAAGCCATCCCCATCCTGAAGTTTGCCTGTTTGTTCATTATTTTGAAAAGGTTTGCCATCAATGTAATCATAAATCCCTTTGTAATTGTCTTCGTCCCATCCATTTCTATAGCCATGAGTTGAAACAATATCGAGCTGTTCATATGCCTTAGGTAGATTTTCTTTCCATTCATCAAACCATTTTACAGTTCCCAATACCGACCAACTACTGACACCTACAACTTTAGGCATTGTAATGTTTGTTGGGTTTTGTGTTTCATCAGCTATTTTAGCTTTCAAAAGCGGAATGGCTTCTGCATATAACTTTCCGTAATATACTGCAAAATCAACCCCTCCAGGCTCATTAAGTAAATCAAGTTCGTCAACAACAACACCCCTGTCCTGAAACCCTTTTAGAATATCGAAATAATAATCTGCAATTTTTTGAAAGATGTTTGTTATGTCTTCATCATATTCACCTTTTTTAGGATCACCGTTGTTGTCTTTTTTTTCCAATTCATCAGGGAAGTCATTACAGCTAACCTGCACTTTTATATCTGGATTAAACGCCTTTACGTCATTCAAAATCGAAACAAAATCATCATAAGAACTTCCTACCGTTTCAGGAGTACCGTTGATGTAAATTTTAGCATAATCCATATTGATATCACCAGCAATCAATTTAGCTGCCTTCTGACGATTTTCTTCAGACATGCTTAACCACAGATAATTCCAATTATCGAAGGTGCCACCGCCTCCATAAAACTGTTGTTGTTTTTCATCAATATTAATGGTCACAGACTGGCTCATAACTTGCGATGAGGAGAATATAAGTACCCCTAGCAAAATTGCCAGTCCAAAAATCCTATTTTTCATTTAAACTATTCTTGCTTGTTCTCTATTTCCTTTTATAAAACCTGAAATAATCATACTGTGCCTGGCTTTTTTCCTGGTCTTTACCATTCCAGTTTGCTGCAATAGCAGTTAACCACACATTTATCTCATCATGAACGAACTCTTCTGCCGGATAATTGGCAGTTTTTGTCAGTTCACCATCGATGTACCAGCGGATTTGTTTTTCATCCCATTTAAAGCCATAAACGTGCCACTCACCTGCATCAAAATTCTCCATATGCACAACATCTGTTGGAGGTTTTGGTAAACGTCCCCACTCTTTTCCAGTTTCATCCCATACAATTACATGCTGCGAAAAATTCGACAAACCGTTTTGTTCTGGTTCATAAATATGCTCAGTCGGGTTTTCGTAACAATCAATTTCAGTGCGTCTAATTCCTGGGTAGGTTGTATTTACTTCACCCTTATCATCAATTGATGCTGCCATTGCCCAAAACGAATGATGCCAACCTTCATCGGTTTTGCCATCGTTATCATCATCTATTCCATCCCCTAATTTGGCACGAACTTCATAGTAACCATATTTAAATCTTTTTGTACTGACAATGCCAGCCCCCGATGCATCTTTGCCTTCAACCAATTCATCAAATACTACCAAGTCCAGTACCAAGGCTCCATCTTTTATAGAAACATTTTCTTTTCGCTGAATACTTTGGTGCTTGTTATCTGTTCGATAAGCCCATTTTTCAGTATTTAAAGAGAGTCCGTCGAACTCATCATTCCATGCTAGTTCATAGCCTTCTAAAGGGCTTTCAATTTTCTTTTGCGTTGAACAAGATAAAAACGCAATAACTACAAAAAGTAATAGTAATAATTTCATATAAGTAATATTGACAGCCCGGCCATATGCCAGGACTTTTGTTTAAAAAAATCTTTCAAATTCCAGGAATCACTCCAGGTAGTTTCATTTTGTACTAATCCTAATTCGTTATTTTAAAAACCCGAATATAATCTACATACGCTTTATCAACACCACCGTTTTGAATAAACTCATTATATCTTATATCTCCATCAACCCAATTGTTCTCACCAAAACAACTTCCAGATAAATAGATATAATGGCGAACTTGTGGAATTAGTTTCGGATTGACCAATTCACGTACAATTTTACCATCATAGTACCACCTCAAAAAATCTTTGCTCCACTCAAAACCGAAAACATGGTATTCAGTTTCATGAATGCCTGGAGTTTCTATTTTTGAGCCATTTGACCTGTGATCAGCTCCATATCCATCCCAATGAAGTCCACAAGAAAAAGTGTTTTCCCTATTTCCTTCTATGATATCAATTTCAGCACCATCTTTTGCCGTCCCGTCTACACCATCGGGGACTTTCATTCCATTTCCTTCAGGCATCATCCAAAAAGCCATTTGATGACCGTTTGGTTCTACAATGTGCATGCGACATTCCAGAAATCCATAGGTAATTGAGTATTTCGTTCTTGAATCAACTCTTCCAGCGAAATAAGAATCGTTCTTTGATTGATCCTTCTGATAATAGAAGTATAAATGACCATCTTTTTCCTCAACCTGTTCCCCATTAGCATGCAGTTTAATATCACCCCTATTCCTGTAATAATTATCCTGCACATTCCATTTGCTGGTATCAATATTTGAATTGTTAAATTCATCTGAGAAAGACAATAAGTAAATATTCCCATCTGCCACTTCAGAAAGAATTAAGGGTTTTGCATCAGACGGACTTTGCTCATCAACAAAATAATTAACATCCTTTTCATGAAAACCTTGAACCGCTGTTTTATCACAAGAAATCAACATCGTGTATATTAATATGATTGATTTTATATAATTCATGGTTCAATATAATAGCTATGTGTAACTTGAATCTTAAAGTATTAATCTTCTAATAACTCATTCTCCCAAAACTGGACAAACTCTTCATCTGTTGATTCCCTGGCAAGTCCCATTTTCTTTGCGTTCTTATCAAAATAGCTTCGGGAATTTTTTATTGCTTTTGCCATGGTCACCGAGTCTTCCATGATCCAGTTTTTTTCAAATTCGGCTAAATTCTTAGTTAATACGGTAAACAATTCATCCTGAACAGAGGCAAATTTTTCCTGACCAGCCAGGTTATTAAATTCCATTGGATCACTTTCCAGGTCATATAACTCAATTTCTGGCTTTTCTTCAGCCATGAAATTTGAAGCAGGCTTTTCAAGCTTTCCTGAACTATTCAAATAATAAAAAAGTGCATACGCCGGATACTCTGACTTTTTATAACCGCTCATTTGCATGTAAGGAATATCTGGCATTCTATTCCAAATAAGTTTAAATTTCCCATTTGATATACTTCGAATGTTATCAACTGCATCCCCGCTACGTTGTCTAAAACCAAAAACATACTCCCGCTCTTTCGCATTTTCACCAAGAAAAACATTTCCATGTAAATGTTCGGGAACCGGAATTCCTGCAATTTCCATGGAAGTTGCAGTTACATCAATCAAACTGACCAATTGGTTATCAACTTGGGATGGTTTAAGCTTTTCAGGCCATCGAACTACCAATGGAACATGTAAGCCTCCTTCATATAAAAACTGTTTGTCGCGAAGATGAGGGCGACCGTTATCTCCAAACAAGAAAACAACTGTGTTTTCAGCCAAGCCTTCTTCCTCCAATCGTTTCAAAACTTTCCCTACTATTTTGTCACCAACCTGAATACTTTCGAGGTACTGCGCCCAATCGACCCTCAGAAGTGGATGGTCGGGGTAACTAGCAGGAAGCGTTATTTGATCAGGTGAAACCGGGCTCTCTTTGTCTTCAACAAATGGACGGTGAGGTTCAAATATTTGCACTTGTGCAAAGAAAGGCTGCCCTGGTTGTCTTTGAGACCAATCAGTACCATCAAATATTTTCTCATCTGGTTTAAAATTGAAATCTGTTTTTCCACCTTTTTTCAAATTTTTACCACTTCCATTGGTACAGAAATACCCAGCATCACGAAAATACTTTGTAACCGGAACAACACCTTCTGGCAATTTCTTCTTTTTTAAAGCACGGTGCTCAATACAATTTATAGCAGTTGGGTACATCCCAGTTATCATAGAAGAACGACTGGGTGAGCAAATTGGTGCTGTAGCGTAGGCACTTGTATATCGAACTCCTTCACTGGCCAGATTATCAATATTTGGGGTTTTCACATCGGTATTTCCATAACATGCAAGTTCAACCCCTAAATCGTCGAGATTAATCCATACAATATTTGGTTTAACAATTTCCTTCTGACAAGAAGAAAGAATAGTTAGGATAAGGAGAATTTTAACAGTGCTTAAAAGTTTCATCATTATAGCTTCTTGTAATTATTGTTTATTTAACCGGACAATCCTTTAATATTGACTTGGAAGCAATGCCTTCGTACATGTTCAGGTAAGTCAGGGTAACATTCCAGTCGGCGTTATAGGCAGTCCAGCCTTCACCATGGCGTGGTCGTCCTTCCGGGTTGAATGGGTACATTTCAGATCCTGGCAAAGAACTCAATGATCCTCTAACATGCTCAAGGCGCGCACAAATATCACGACGTGGATCACCATGAGGCCATCCTCTTTCAACACCCTCAAAACCATTTTCAGGGTGATTTGCACAATGTGCATTTTCCGGGTTTCTTCCACAAAAATTGTCGTAATGAGAGTAAGCTAATTCTATCAGTCGGTCTTTTGTGTTTCCATTATCTAATACCATAGCAACAGACAGTGCAGCACCAGGGAATGCGATAATATTACCAGCTTCGTTATAACCTGGCAATGTCCATGTTTCCTCATCAAACTTACGGAAATCCCACATATTATCAGAAAGTGCAACAACGTTTTCAGCCCATCCTTTAAGTTTATCTTTTAAACCTTCAGGAGCATGATTAGGATAGTTGTATAAAAAATGAGCCAAACCAGTTGGAAGTTTATGTTCGCTCATTCGTTGTCCCTTTGTGTAGGCTGGGTTATTCCAATCAGCGTTATCCAAGATCCACTGTGTTTGATTGATTGCCGCAGTCATAAATTCGTCAGCATTACCCAGTTTTTCGCGCTTAGCTACTTCATACATCATTAAATTTGGCATGATAGAATGCCCGGGACAATGTCTGCCTTTGGGGTTACCAACTGTCGTTTGAATATCATAAAGGCCTGATTCTTCCCACCAAACCAATGTGGAATCAAGCACCATTGTATAAAAATCTTCAGCGATATATTTTTTGTATGCAGGATAGCCATACAGGAAATATGCAAACTGTTCGATGGTTTGTCCGTGCATTTGATGTCCAAGAATATCACCTGATGGGTCTCTTGAAATTGGATCAAGCAGGTTCCAACCTGTTCCAAACCGAATACATTGTATAATGTCAGGTATATCTTCTGTTTTAGGTTCTGGCAATTTTGTGTAATACCCTTTCGCAATTGGGGCGGGATCATCATCTCCAAATTCTGGAATAACTTCAAAATCCGGAGAAAGTATTTTTTCTTTTTCCTTTTTCCAGTTCATAGTTACTGGCATATTGTCGAATACCTCTGGATTTGAGAGGTACAACATGATCATTGATGGAACTTCGTAGGTATAATAAGCACCATCACGCCAGGCCGTCCCACCATAAGCTGAGGGGTGGCTACCCATAATGCTTCTTGCGTCAATAAAAAAATCGACAGCAGGCTGGTAGGCCATTTTCTGTAGAGCGTGTTCCCCGATAATAAACGGGTAGGACTCTGACGCTTTAAGTCCATCGCCTTCTACATAAATAAAATATTCTTTTCCTTCAGAATCAGCAGGATTAAAATCAGTAAAAATCCCTTTACCATCCTTTAGTTTTCCTTCATAAACTACCTTGCCTGATTCTTTTTCTTTAATAACATATGGTAGGTTTGAGTTTGCTGTTGGAACAGTAAAACCTTTTGGGGCACCTAGATTATAAGCAACTTGGTTTACGCAAACCCAGTGTTCATCAGTAGTAAAAGGCTCTGGCTCTTTTGATTCAACACCAAAAGGCATTTTGGGAATATCTTTTCCCCAAACTTGAATTTCCAGAATCCCAAAAACTGTTTCGTTGGTGGCAACCATGCGTATTTCACTGGCAGATATAAGTTCCGGGAACTGAATATCAATTTTGGTAGCGAAATTATCGGTATAATGTGTACCTGGAATCTCTTGCCAACTAGAATCTGTTTTATAGTGAAATGAAAAGTCTCGTAATGGTAAAATACCCCGGTTATCAAGGAATAAATGAATTCCTCCAATCTTAAATTCAGCAGTTAGGTCAATATCCAGAGTCACACTCTTCCCTCTTGGGTTTTTTCGAAAGGAACCTGACACCAGACTACCATCAGTCAAACGTTCGGCATTTTTACTTTTCCAACTTGTTGTTACAAGTTTACCATCAGCATAATTAATGTATGTTTTTTCAGTACAGGAATATGCCAGGATAATGATAAGAAATAATGCTAATCTCGTTTTCATCTTCAAATACTTTACCATTATATTAAAAAAAAGATTTAAAAACCTGCCCATTTTGGGCAGGTTTTTCTAACTAAACTATTTCCAAATATTAATAATTTGGGTTTTGTCCTAATGTAGGTGCTACATCAATTTCTGTTTGTGGAATTGGCCACAAATAATCCCTGTTTGCGTCAAATTGAAACTCAAGAGGTATTTTTACAAATAAATCCTGCTCATTTGGATATACTGAAATTCCCCATTGATCAAAAGTTGGACGTGGCATTACAAATCCATTTTGATAGATATCTTCAACCACATCTTGTTTGTAACGACCAATAATGTATGTGTTATTCATAACATGTTCAGCAATTTTCCAACGCTTAATATCAAAATAACGTAAGCCTTCGAGAGCCAATTCAATTTTACGCTCGTTATAAATCAGTTGACGAAGTTCATCATTGGAGTGATCTGCAACAACCATTGGGTCTACCCCTGCCCTTGCTCGAAGCAAGTTAATCGTCTGGTCGGCAACTGTCTGATCAAAACTACCAAGTTCGTATTTAGCTTCAGCATAAGTTAGCAATACTTCTGCGTATCGCATAAGGATCGTTGCATTCCTTGATTTAGAGACAAGGTTGTCCAACTTGTCTTGTTCATCCACATTCTTTTTCTGGAGAAATCCTGTTGCTGTTTTAATTACACCTGGCTTATGGAAATCTTGATTCTTAATGGAAACAGTATCTCCATTAGCATTAATTTGCAAGGTTTTATCCTGCCCATCACCATTTTCATCGTAAATATCAAATAAGGTACCGCTGAACCACGTTCCAGGAGTAAGCAATGTTGCTTTCATCCTTCCATCCCTGTTTTCATATGGATTTGCCGGATCAAAAATTGGCGATTCAGCAATTGATAAACCATCAGTACAAGGATAAGAATCTGCCAACGAACGGGTAGGCTGGAAAACAGACCATCCTCCGTTGTTTCTTCCACCAGCACCACGAGGGAAAGCATGGGTCATGAATTCTTCCAGATATTGAATAACAACCAAATTTTCAGGATGTTGGTATCCACGATACAGAAATAATCCTTCATAGTCATTGCTTAAAGTAATCCCCATTCCCATAGCTACCTGTGCAGCATCAGCAGCAACCTGCCACTTTTCATTATACAATGCAATACGAGCTTTTAAGCCTGCTGCTGCAGCTTTGTTAATTCGACCGTAGTCTTCACCACCCCATGAGTCTGGTAAATTCAGGATACAAAAATCCAAATCAGTTAACAACTCATCAACTATGGTTGCTTTTGAAGTTCTAGTCAGGGTATTTGCTTCTGTATAGTCCCATAATACTGTTTCAACCCATGGCACATCACCAAACAGCTCAGTTAAGTACATATAATTAAATGCCCTTAACCACAGTGCCTGAGACATAATGCTGTTGTAAAAATCTTCATCAACATTTTCTTTACCTAATGGTAATTTTTCAATGATGTAATTAGCTCGTTCAATATTTCTATAAAACCTTGTCCAGTTTGACTTAAAAAAGCCTGTAGAAGCATCGTGTGTCCCATTTGTCCAAGGGAAAATATAAGAACCCGCTGGTCGTCTCATGCCGATATCAGTTCCATAGTCATAAGCAGGCCA
The DNA here is from genome assembly GCA_965230765.1 of Sunxiuqinia sp. Taxonomy (GTDB): domain Bacteria; phylum Bacteroidota; class Bacteroidia; order Bacteroidales; family Prolixibacteraceae; genus Sunxiuqinia. Next base: position 645,151 of record CBDDLR010000002.1, on the reverse strand, counting down.
AGTTGGATTTCCCTGACTCCATTTCCAGAATAGGCCCCTGTAGGCGGCATTTACACCTACTTCCATTTCTTCAGCTGTTTGCAAAAACGTTTGATCAGAAGGTGCATCCAGCGGAAATTTTTCTAAGTAATCTTCGCTGCATGAAGCAAGCACAATTAGTAAGATTACAGCTATATAATTTATTGATTTCATTGTTATACAGTTTTAAAATTAAAATGTAACATCTAAACCGAACGATAAAGTCTTGACAATCGGATAATTACCAGATCCTCTTGTTTCAGGGTCCCATCCTTCAGGCATATCATCAAAAGTTAGCAAGTTCTGACCTGAAAAGAAGAACCTCAACTTCTGAATATCAAAACGTTCCAAGTATTTTTTAGGAACATTTACCCCAAACTGAACGTTTTTAAGTCGTAAATATGCACCACTTCTTAACCAATAAGCAGATGATGCATAATTGTGCCTGTTGTCGAAGTGAAAGTTTGGATAAGAAGCACCAGGATTGTCTGGAGTCCAATAATCCAATTGCCATGTTTGTACGTTACCACTACTGTTATCAAACACAAAAGCCTGTCTTCCTGTAAATAGTATGTCTTTTTTACCTACACCCTGAAAAAACAATGATAGATCAAACATCTTATATGAAAGGTTAAGATCAACACTGTAATTATAATGTGATTGACCATTTCCTTTTAGTACTTTATCATCTGCGTTTAGTATACCGTCTCCAGCATCAGGAATCCCATCACCATCTGTATCAACGGTCAACTGATCAATATATTTGATATCACCCGCTACACCGTTATGATCCCTGTAAGAAACCTCTGCAGTTTCACCTTCCTGCAATAATCCATCAGTATCATATAAATAGTACGACCAAACTGGCTCACCTATTCTTGTAATAATGTTTGAATTATCGTTGTGGAATAATTGAGGGTTGTCGCCGATATCAGTCACTTCATTCGTGAAATCATCAAAATTGACAGTTACGCTGTATCCAAAGTCACCAAACTTTTTTTGGCTTCCAAGGCTTAAATCAATCCCTTTATTTTCCATCGAATAAAGGTTTGATGCAGGACCATTCAAACCAACAATCTCCGCAACGTTTACCCGGTCTATAATATCATCCGTTTTTCGGATATAATATTCTGCAGTAAGCGAAAATAGCCCTTTTAAGACAGACATATCTATCGCAAAGTTGGTTGTTTCTGTGTACTCCCATGTTAATAACGGGGCAGGAAGTGCAGTTACTGCTCCACCTGGTGCAACAATTGGAGACTGACCAAATATATAAAATTGATCATTTTGCTCTACCTGGGTCATAAACGGGTAGTTTCCTCCGGGCACATTCTGGTTTCCTAATTGTCCCCACGAAGCCCGTACCTTCAAATTATCTAACCAATCTAAATCTTCTACAAAGCTTTCTTCAGACACACGCCAACCTGCAGAGAATGATGGGAATATCTGCCAACGGTCGTTTTGAAATTTAGATGAACCATCTCGACGTGCATTTGCCTCAAATAAGTATTTCCCTTGATAGTTATAATTAATACGTGCAAATTGAGAAACTAGCGCCCATTCTGTTGCCGTTCCTGAATTTGTCTGCCCTTCCTCTGCTCCTGCATTTAGCACCTGATATTCAGGAAAAATATAATCCAAGCGCTTCCCATTCACATTTTCTTTATGGTAATCTAAAGCCTCATAACCCAACATAGCTGAGAAATCATGATCTCCTAATGTTTTTTCATAGGTTAGAATTGCATTAAACGAATTCCTCCAGGTCATTTCATGTTTATGCTCAAAGCTATTTTGAGATGGAACAATTTGAGGTGTTGGATCGTCTGGAGTTTCATTCAGCTCATATTGTCTGTTGAATTTCTTCTGATCAGTGCTAGTATATGTTGGAGAATAAATTACAGTACCAGAAAGACCTTTAAGCGGTTTAATTGTCGCAGACACTTTACCATTAAAGCGATACCATTTATTGTTATTATTTCCGCTAGCTTCAACATAAGCTAAAGGATTTTGCAATGAGTTCCAACCTGGCCCATATTTACCATTGGTAAATTTTGCCGCATAAATTGAAGGAATACGGTTGGCTTGGTTAAAAATATCACTTAAGCCAGCACTTGGTGTATTACGAGTAGAATAACGCCCGTTCAGGTCCAGGCCAATGCTAATCCAGCTTTTCAAGTCGAAATCATTATTTGTTCGTACGGTATAACTTTTATAGTTATTGTTATCAACCATTCCATCCTGATCCAGGAAAGAAAAAGATGCACGCGACCTTAATTTTTCGGTACCCCCACTGATACTTACAGCATGACTGTGTTTAATAGCTGAACCGTTGAAAACAACATCTTGCCAGTTTGTATTGGGATAGTTATCCGGGTCAGCAGCCATGTTAGCTTGCCATTCCTGAATAAAATCTTCCGCATAGTCTGGAGTGTTACCATCATTTGTATTTGCAGTATTCACAGCATTCATGTAATCAATTGCCCCCACAAATTCAGGAAGTGTAGTAAATTCTTCGATACCTACCCATCCTGTGTAATTGATCTTAAACTCTGACTTTTTAGCTCGTTTAGTGGTTATAAGGATAACCCCGTTTGCACCACGCGAACCATAGATTGCTGCAGAAGCTGCATCCTTTAATACCGACATGTTCTCGATATCATTTGGGTTAACTGAATTTAAGCTTCCTTCAATACCATCAATTAAAACCAATGGATTGTTCCTGTATGACTGATCGTTGTCATTAGCGTAAGTAGTCACACCTCGAATACGAATGGTTGCTCCCGAACCTGGAGCACCAGAACTTTTTGATACAGATACACCTGGGGCAATACCCTGAAGTGCTTCAGATGCCAAAGTAACAGGCTGTCTAGCCATTTCACCACCGTCCACTGTTGCAACGGATCCGGTAAGGTTAACTTTCTTTTGTACACCATAACCTACAGCAACAACTTCTTCTAGTCCAATAACATCGGCAGCTAAGGTTATATTGATGGTTGATGCAGTTCCCACCTCAATTTCCTGAGCAGCAAATCCAATGAACGAAAATTGAAGAACATCTTGTCCTTCGCTTAAGGTAATCGAATAATTACCATCCAGATCAGTAATTGTCCCGGTTGTAGTGCCTTTGACAATTACGTTTACTCCAGGAAGCGGCTCATTACCTTCATCGGTAACTACCCCACTCACTGTTCTCTGCTGAGCAAAACTTGCTAAACAGAACATTAAAAGTGTAATAATCCCAAAAAACTTTTTCATAAGAATAGTTTTAGTTTGATAAGTGAAAAATTAAATACATAGTATCTCAAATATTGATGCGGGCACGTTTTCAGATGGATGTTCCACCTCAATTACAAGCCCTTTGGATTTTAGACCATTTTCAAACTTGAATTGATTGATTGTTTGATAATTGTCTTGCTTTTCGCACAAAACAATACCATCCAGGTTTTTGATTGTGTAGTTCCTGATGCAGAAAGGAATTACATCTTCAGGGTGACCCATTAATGTTGATTCAAGGGGATGATCGTAGTCGGGATCAAAGAATAATTTGATTTCAGAAAGATCTTTTTCTTCCTCCCATTCAATCGTTAATTTTGGCTTTTCATCTTCAAGTTCAGCAGCCCAGGCATTTGTTGTTGTTCCTGGTCGTACAATGCCGTTACACAGGTTCTCAGTTTCAAAAACTTCTAAAGCCGGGCTAATGTGCATAGCAATATTTTGACCTGCCGGACGACGGAATGGAATCCAGAATTCAAACGATTCTACACCTATATTATCAGGAGGTGTTTGTTTCCCGTTATTAGAAACAGCTTTATTTTCGCCATTAAATACCGACAATATTCCGGTATAACGATTCCTACTGTTCATCAGGCTTACTTTGTCATTCGAAAGGAAAGTTACAAAAGCATACTGGTCTTCATCAGTTGTGCCTTCAAATACAAACTCAACCCACTGCTCTCCAGCAGCCAAATTAACGGCAACTGAATCAATTGTTACATCCGGGGTATAATTTTTCGTTTTTGAAGACTTTCTCAACTCAATATCTAAAGTAGTGCTCTCCTCTGCTTTTGCTAAAATCTTAATCTTGTATTTCTGAGCTGCTTTTAACGGAAGCATTTGCGCTGCTGCGATTGTCAGGTTTGTCCATTCCCCGTTGAAAGGTATCTCTGATAATTTCAGACTAGTAGAAGCTTTAATACTTCCCTCACAAATAAGGTTTGACTCTTTTTTAATTGGAATTCCGGGAATACCCTGTCCAATCAGGTTTAGCTCATTCTGAAGTTTTTCCAGCGTGCCATTCTCGAGAATTTGGGCGGGATTCAGATTTTCTTCACCACAAATAGCAGCAGCCATACCCACAGCCTGGCCACCTAAACCTGCAGTTGCCATTACACGTGTAGAACCAAATGCAACATGCGTTGCACTAATAATACGCCCAGCCAAAAACAGGTTGTCAATATCACGACTTACAAAACACCTGTATGGAATATCGTAAATACCCTTTGTATGCCACTGGGTACATCCTGGCAATTTACTATAAATACCATCAGCTGGGTGTAAGTCAACAGCCCAACCACCATGAGCAACTGCGTCTTCGAATGGCTTTTGCTCAATCAGGTCTTGTTGCTTCAACATATAAAGTCCTTCAAACCGTCTACTTTCACGTTTACCAGGAACAGTGGCAACCCACTCAAGGGTCAGGTCATCAACATCTTCAAAAGAACCTGAATTTTTAATGTAATCCCAAACGCCATAAATTACTTTCCAAAGTTCCCACTTTATCTCCTCAGTGTTATGGACAGTATCAGTACGTCCACCAAATTCGAACCACCAGAATCGACATCCTTTGTCTTCTTTACTAATAATTTTATACCTGGGAATCTCAGTGATATCCTTAAGGGCAAATTTTGGTGGAATATATTTTACCGGAGCATCGGCTCGTTTACTATAGAAATACATGGAATGTCCAAGCAACTCGCCATAAGCCTCGTCCGGTGCAAACAGTTCACCAAACTCCTCTTTACTTTCAGCACCCATTCTGAATGAAGCACCAGCTTGAAACGCAACAATCCCATCACCTGAAGCATCGCAAAAAAGAGGAGCCTTAAGCTCATAACGAATTGAGTTCTGACTGTTAAATGCAATAACCGAAGAAATCTTTTTCTCATTTTCTTTCTTCAGGTCGTAAACACTCGTATTCAAAAGCAAGGTAATATTTTCTTCTTCCCTTACTTTTTCCAGAAGAACAGTATCAAAAATAATTGCGTTACCTTCTTTATTCCGATGTAGGTTCTCTATCAATATTTCATCGACAACACCACCTTCTCTTGCCCAGCGATTGTTATTACCCATGTGTGATGTAGCACCCAAAATCCACAAGCGAACTTCCGACGATGCATTACCTCCCAAAACAGGGCGATCCTGAACCAATATTGTTTTTGTCCCTTTTCTAGCTGCTGTAATAGCTGCACATACACCGGACAATCCCCCACCGACAACCACTAAGCCAGCGGTTAAATTTTCAGTTTTGCAACTTCTTCTATTTTCTGAAAAATTTTCAATCAACATATTAGGTCGTTTTATTTTTGGATGGAGATCTTCGAGATGATCTCCAGATAATCAATCCGACAATTAACACAAAGATGCCAACACCAGAAACTAAAAATTTACCGGAATTCGCAATCAACCCAAGAATGGTTATGATCACCCCTGTAGATATAATTCCAAACCCAATCACCTTAATTCCATGGGCATTGTTCCCATCTTCATCAACTGATTCTTCCTGGAGACTTTTCTTCTCCTCCAGGACTTTCAGGTAATTTTGATAATCAGGGTTATCCTTTTGGTAAGTCCTGGTGTATAATTCATAAATAACGAGCAAACATATCGGCACAAATACCCCCACACCCATTTCCATTGCGCGTGATAATGTAAAATCAAATAAAACAGGAGATAAGAATTTGAAATATGCGTTTATTAAAAGCGAAACAATTGTTATTGTAAGTACACTTTTCCCTGTTTGTTTTTTAGAAAAGATTGCCCACAATGGAGGTAAGTACATCGCACCTCCAGTAAGTGCTGCCACACTAAGCACTACCTCAACAATACCACCCATTAGCGGCACCAACAATGCAACAATGATAGTAAGGATTCCTAATAAAATAGTAGATATCCGACCAACTCGCACAAGTTTTTTTGGGCTCGATTCTGGGAAGAAGTGCCTGTACAGGTCGTTTGTGATTACCCCTGCTGAAATATTCAAAGTCGTATTCACAGAGCTGGATGTCGCGAATACCATCCCCCCTAATATTAATCCTAACATTCCAGCTGGTAATACCAACTTACACATTAACAGGTAAGCTCCTTCATCAGCTAATCCTTGCAGTTCCGGATTAACGACCCGAAACAACATCGGAGGTAACATCCAAACCAATGGGCTCACTACATATAAAAGACCAAAGATATTTCCAACCTTTTTGGCATCTTTAGGTGTACTTACACTTGTGTACCGTTGCACGTAAGCCCAGTTCCCTGCAATAAAAAAGAGATTATAAAGTCCAAAAGCAAGTATAAAACTCCAGGAATATTCATCATTAACAAAATTGAAGAATCCTTCGGGAGATTTTAAAATGAAACTATCGATCCCTCCTACATATTTCAATGATAATGGAACGATGATAATTACCGCGGCTGTTAACACAATAAATTGAAGGACATCTGTCACAATTACTGCCCAAAGACCTCCAACGGTTGTGTAAATTATAATCAAAATCCCAATGAATAAAATACTTGCCGTAATTGGGATACCTGTACTTACTTCTACAATCTTAGCTACCGGGTAAAGAAATCCTCCGGTAGTAAAAATAGAAATGAATAAAAACAAGTAGGTATAGATTTTCTGAGTATTGTAACCAAGTCGGTTTGTAATAAACTCAGCTGCTGTTAATGATTTTGTCCGATGCCAGCGAGGTGCAATAAATAAACCTATTAACAACCCGGCAATTGCCATGGTCCATTGGATAGTTACAGAAACCCAACCGTGCGTATAAGCAATTGATCCCCAAACGACAAAAGTCCCGGCCGAGAAGAAACTCATAAATAAAGAAAGTCCATTAATCCACCAAGGAACAGAACCACCAGCTGCAAAAAAAGATTTCATGTTTTTTCCAGAACGCCCGAATGACATTCCAGATACAAATATCATAAGGCTAAAAAGGATAATAATCCCAATGTCTAATTGACCCATTCAGTTTAGTTAAGTGTTTCAGTTCAAAATTAATGACGATTAATTGTCAGCCAACGAGCTTATAGTGTTTTTTTTCCGGAAACGTTACCGGAAACGTTTTAATTTACCGGAAACGTTACCGAAAAAATACTATATTTAAGAAATTTTTCAACCCAATGAAGCATATCACGATTAAAGATGTTGCCAAAGCGTTGAATGTTTCGGCATCAACTATCTCACGAGCATTCAATGACAAATACGACATAAGACCAGAAACAAGAGACCGAATTTTGAAGGCAGCTAAAGAGATGGGATACTCCCCAAATCCGATTGCCCGAAAACTTACACAACAGCGAACTTACAACATTGGAGTTGTCGTTCCTGAATTTATAAATCCATATTTTCCTGAAATAATAATCGGCATTCAGGATGTATTATTGAACCGAGGCTACCAGGTTCTAATCATGCAGTCAAATGAAAACCACGAAACCGAACTAACAAACTTAAAAACACTGGAAGATAATTTTGTTGATGGAATTATACTCTCGTCAACTCAAGAGTCTGGCAATACCGAATTTTTAGAGAGATTGGTAGCCAAAGGTTTTCCATTAGTGATGTTCAATAGGGTAAACGATAAGCTACCTGTTTCAAAAGTATTATTTGACGACTATAAGTGGTCGTTATTCGCAACGGAGCACTTAATTCAACAAGGCATTGATGATATCGTTCATTTTTCAGGCCCTGTTCACTTTACACTTTCAAAAAACCGAATCAGGGGATTTAAAGATGCATTTAGAAAATACAACAAGAAAATAACAAAAGAACAGGTTCTGGAAGTTGGTTTTCTTATATCTGATGGAGAAGAAGCGATGGAAAAACTTATAAAGATGAACCGGGTGCCAAAAGGGATTTTTTGTGTAAATGACCCAACTGCTATTGGAGCAATGCGGGTTATAAAAAAACACGGACTTAGAATACCTCAAGATATCGCGATCGTTGGCTTCACCGAATCTCCTGTTGCTTCGCTGCTGGATCCGCCATTAACATCCGTGGTTCAACCTACAAAACAGATTGGGGAAGTTGCAGCCGACCTACTTTTAAAACAGCTGGAATCAAATGGATTTCACATACCAGAAACAATTGTATTAAGTGGAAAACTAAACGTCAATGAGTCCTCTTTGTTGCATAAAACCTAAGTATTTATTAAGCAAATTTTTACCGAAATACTAGTGTAATCAGAGCGTTTTAAACTAATGTGTTATCCCTAACCTAAGCTTAATTTCTTCTTTATCGAATGAGTCTTTCTTAAAAGGATGCGCTTCGGTATTAAAAACGTAATCATCCAAATTAAAGTCACCAGTTTCTTCTATAAATGTCAAGTACAGGTACTTCAAGGTTTCAGCTAAAAAAAAGGTTGGCATGTAGTCCTTCTTTTCCATTGTTCTTACATCTTCAACCGATGAAAAAGCAACCTCCGTTTTGCAATAGGTTTTAATGTCTTCCCAATATTGAACTACCATATCGTAAAATTCCTTCTTGCCAGTGATGTGGTTAAGATAGTAAGCCGACTCAATAATTTCTGGGTTTAAGTCATAAACTGGGAAGGTAACAGAATCGGCTTTGTAATCATATATCATTGGTTCCAGACCGTATTTGTTCCACAACCAATCCCAGGTTTTTTGTGTTTTTTCGGCACGGTACAAATCACCATCCAAGGCCAATATTGACTGAAAGAAGGCATCATACAAGGTTACCCTTCTGGCAAACTGATCGCCTGAATATGGATCTTTGCAATCCCTCTCACCTGTGTACATATTAACTCTTCCATACCAAAGCGAAGTGTCTGATTCTTCAGCTACATAGGTATTTATGGCTGCAATGCTTTCTTTCCACATTATTTTAGAGTCAGGATCGCCAAATAGTAACATACTTTTGTAAAGGTATTCGTAATACGAGTCAGCACCAGCACAAATATGACTATTGTCGCTTAGCCATTCACCAGTTTCAACATCAATTAAGTCTGCAACAAGGTTTAGTTCTGATCTTCGTTCCCAAATTGCCTGGCTAGCCTTTTTTGCTGCCTGGTAATAAACGGGGTTTTTAGTATAGTAGCTTAAAATCCCCAATTCAAACATATAAGAAGCGGCCTCGGCAAGATTGATTTTAGCACCTTTAGCTTCACCTGTTTTAAGGTTCACCCAGTAGTATGGAATACCTGTTGGGGAATCGAAAGCCTTTAACATCCTTTTTCCAAAATCCTCAGCTTTATCAAGAATTTTCAGATCATTAGTGTATTCATACATGGCTAGCAGCCCGCCCATGATCCGGATGTTTACTTCAAATGTTTTTACGAACAAATCTTTGTCCCAGCTAATACTATCAATTACATAAGCCTCTACTTCAGCAGCTTCCTCATCAAGCCCCATAACTTTCATGGTGCTGTAAGCATCAATTGGAGAAATATGCAACGATTCTTCATACCAGTCGAGATTACCCTTTGACAACGGCAATAGTACGTCGTGTCCCCAGGCATAAGTTTTATATGCATCCCAGGTCCGGATAAATTCCTGTTTTACTTCTTCAGCCAAAGGGTTATTTACAACTTTCTTATTCTGCTTGGGTTGACAAGCACAAATAATTATTATAAATACGATTGCAACTAGGTTTAAGTGTTTCATTGGTTAGTGGATTAATACTTCATCAATAAATACCCAGCCTAACCGTCCATTCCCAAAGTGCCAGTCTGGCAAAACTGGATTTTTTGTAACAAGCTTTATGAACTGTGCTTTTTCTTTCGAAAATTCTATTTTCTCCTTGTTCGTAAATTCTAAATCCTCGGCTGGCTGTAACGGTTTCACCGATTTTAGAAGTTTAAAATCCTTACCATCTTTGGAACTGTATACAAGTATTTCGGCTGGAGGAAAAATCCAGACTTTTGTGTCCGTCAAGTATCCCAGTGTTAGATTTGAGAACTGAAGCATTCTTCCAAAATCAATGGTCAAATCAAACTGTTTTTCATTAAAGCCACACCAGCGTTGATCGTTGTGGTTTGTTGACCCTATGAAACCGTCAAACAGCAGACTTCCATCTTCGTCACCATAGTGCTGCGGTGCATTTTTCAGACTGTATTTAAACTTCAAACCTTCATCATTCAACAAACTTTTAAAGTACTTTTTGGCGAACACCATGCTTATGCGCCCATCGTTGCTGAATGCCCTTGCTTTTAATTTAGCATCCTTTGTTAATACAATTGGTTCTCTATACAAGGTTGAATTTTCATCAGGACTTGATCCATCTAGCGTGTATCTGATTTGCGTTTCTGGCGAGTTACATTTCAACTCGATAATCCGCTCCCTATAAAAGCCATTGCGTTCAACTTCTTCATATGGGTTATAAACAATTTCCACGTTTGATTTAGCAGTAACGGTAGTCAGATCGTTTCCTGACAATTGACGAACATATTCTTCTTCGCTTCCCCAACCAGATGGTTCCGGTCCCATCTCAAATTCTAGCAATCCGCCATTCATGATATCATTATGGGTGATAAAGGGTAAGTTGTATTCTTCTCCATTCAATTTAACAGATTGAACGTATATATTTTTTGCAGATGTTTTTGGAGCTTTAATAGTAAAGGTATTTCCTGTTTCAGTTGCAATACTAGCCTCTTTGTAATGTGGGGACCCAATGGCATATTGAAGATTTCCCGGGCAAACAGGATAAAAACCCAAGGTGCTGAAAACATACCACGATGACATTTGCCCCAAATCTTCATTGTTCACTAATCCATCAGGCTGATCAGAATAAAACAAATCTGCTACCTGCCTTACAAGCTTTTGGGTTTTGTGCGGAGCCCCAACGTAATTGTAGAGATATGGAATCTGATGACCAGGTTCATCACCATGCCCATATTTACCGATGAAACCTGAAATATCAACGTGCATTCCTCCTTCTACTTCAGTAGTATCGGCAATAATTTCATCAAGCCAAGCTTCATATTTATCCCTGCCCCCCATTTTGTTAATTATTCCGGCCATATAATGAGGAGTGTATGCAGAATACGCCCAAATATTCCCCGATACATAATTGGTAATTAACTCATCCCACTTATCGAGGCTCATTTCCTGCCAATTCCCATTCAGCATTTTAGGCCACAAATATTGTTTTTCAGGATTGTATAGATGCAGAAAACTTTTAGAGCGCTGATCAAACATCTCTGCATCCTCCTGTCTACCAATCTTTTCTGCAACTTTACCAATAGCCCAATCGTAATAGTTTTGCTCTGTTGTTTTTGATACTGCACAGCCCACTTCCCCTGGAATGTAGCCCAGTTCCACGTAATACGCCATGCCGTTCAAATCATAATTTGGACTGTGTTTATCCAGCGAATGGGCAGCAGCCCGCATCGCTTCATAGGCAGCATCAACATCAATCCCGGGAACATTTTTCAGAATGGCATCTGCCATTGGTGAGGTTGTGCTGTAACCAATCATACAAGCATTGTCATGCCCCAAAAGTTCCCAAACAGGAAGGCCAACTTTAGACACACTGTACCTGGATGAAAGAGAGTTGACAAAATCAGCAGTTTTTTCATGTTCAAGAATCGTCAGTAGTGGGTGAAGGGATCTGTAACTGTCCCAGGTTGAAAAGTTACTGTAATGATCATGACTAGAATAATATTTTTCACCTTCTATAATGTAATTTCCATCCACATCTGAAATTAGGTTTGGCGAAATAAAGGAGTGGTACATTGCCGTGTAAAAAGTACGTTTTTGCTCACTACTTCCTTTTATCTTTATTTTTGAAATTTGTTCCTCCCAACGATTCTTCGCATCAGCCAAAGCCGAAGTAAAATTAGTTGTTTCTCCTTCAGCTTTTAAGTTTTTCAAAGCCCCTTCATAGCTTACAAAAGACAAGGCCACCTTTACTTCAAGCTGATCACCTTTACCAACATTGTATTTTACCCATGCACGAGTGTCCCGGTCTGTTAATTTTTTATCCTCTACCAATGAATCATTTAAGGCAAGGCCAGCTTCAACAAAAGGCTTAGAAAAATTTGCGTAGAAATAAACCTTCCTTTTTCCTGCTTCACCATCGCAGTGTTTGTAACCACGTATCTCCGAGCCTGAAACGATTTCAACTTCTGATCCGATCAAACTTTCCATCAAACGATGCGTTGGATCAATAATGATATGTGCATCCCCTTCCTTGTTGAAAGTATATTTATGAAAGCCAACCCGCTTACTTGTAGTTAATTCTACATGAATTTCGTAATCATCAAGCATAACTGAATAATAACCTGCAGAAGCTTGTTCACGGTCATGGGAAAACCGGGAGCGATAACCTTCATCCGGATTTTCTTCAGTACCAGGATTTGTATTTAGTTTCCCCAAGGTTGGCATTACTAAAATGTCACCCAGGCCAGACAATCCGGCACCGCTAATGTGTGTATGTGCAAAGCCTTTTATAATTGAATCGCTGTAGTGGTAGCCAGAACACCAATCCCACGCTTTCCATCCATTTGATGGGCTTAACTGCACCATTCCAAACGGTATAGTTGCCCCCGGGAAAGTATGTCCGTGCCCATCAGTGCCAATCATCGGGTCGACATAGGTCAGGACACCTTCACTCGTTGAATTACAGGATACAAGAAACCAGCTTACAAGCCCTATAAATAAAAGTTTCAATTGATTCATTGTGGGAATATTTATGATTTAAAAAAGAACACAAAATTCATGTGAATAACGAACAAAAACGGGTATACACATATACCAAACCGATACGATAAAAACATGCTTATGCAAAAATAAATTGAATCATCTTCTAAATGAAAAATTTATTATCGACTCAGATAAAGAAACACTGTACTATTTCGACACTTACACAGTAAGGGGTTTCCGGGTAGAAACGGGATACAACTGAAAAATACCATGATTGTTTGTCCTGTAGTCTGCAGGGGTCAAACCATAGTGCCGTTTAAATAACCGATAGAAATAGCTGATGTTCTCAAATCCACAATCGAAGCAAATCGATTTTACAGGAGAATTTGATATGGTAAGCTGCTGAGCTGCATAGCCTAAACGAGCCTTGTTTACGGTCTCGGAAAGTGATTGTTTTAAATGCACCTGCAATGTCCTGTTCACATGGTCACCACTCCGGTTACACAGTCGGACAAAACCTTCCAGGCCATCCCTAAATTGTTTGGGCGTTACGTAATTTTCAATGGCATAAGCCAACCAATGTGGCAACTGAGAGGAAGTTACTTTAGCCTGGTTAAACAAGCTAAAAATATGCAGCATGATATGATCAAGGTGCATGTTATCCTTCGGCAATCCTAACAACCGATCAGCCAGTGAAGACAACTCATTAAGTTGTTTATCGCTCAGCTGTGCAACAAAAGGCAATTCATCTTCAATCCAAAATAAGTTTCGGGTATCAGGGAAATAGCGCTCTTTATAATAAGTTAAACTGCTTTTGAAAAATGCAATATTGGTAATTACCATGTTCTCCCTCAGCCTTGACACTTTAAATGCATGGCTATCAAAAGGACGGATCATTACAATTGACCCTTGCCTTAATGGGTGTTCTTCCCCATTTACTACATGGATGCCACTACCCTCTTTCACCCAAAAAATTTCGGCATAATCGTGACTATGCATTTGAACATCATATTCAGAAGAAATAATCCTTCTGGCAATATGATAAACATCTCGGGGATTAATCAGAAAGCTTTCAAGTGTCAACTTCGAAGCTCCACTAGCTTTCCCTGAACCATATCTAATCGCAGCATTTTCCATAATCTTCAATTTTACCAAACAACTAATCAAAAAAATCTGTGCCGGAAAATAATCATAAGCATTACCTTCCAACACAGATTCAGAACATCAATGTCATTTAGACATTACTTATTGTAGCAAGAAGAACACTTATTCTTTATTCCATGAAATTCCCCTCATTTCCCCCTGGAAATTACCAGTCTCGTCATCAAACTTGACACCTTTAACCTTATCTAAAGGAAAATAAACTTTTAGTCCCGCTTCTGTTCCATCAATATTTGCATTAAGATCTGCATCACTGCGGGCAACATCCCACAAACGGAAATCTTTAATATATCCGTCCATTTTGCCCCAGCCATTACCTAGCCACATTTCGCTCCAGCCAGAATTATCGGGATGACCTATATCTGTAAATTCTTTTACCATTTCCCCATCAACAAATATCTTGGTAGTTAAAGCTGTTTCATCATGCACAAGTGCTACATGTTGCCAAACGCCAGTTTTCATTACTAATGGATCAGTAATAGGGCCTTTCCACCAAGCACCACCTCTGGTATCGTGAACAAAATGATAAAGACCGCCTGAATTCAATACATTTTCTTCTGTGAGTTCATTGTATCCATATACCCAAACTCCATAATTTCCATTATTAAAGAACTCACCTGAACCATAACCAAATAAAGACTTAACTTTAACTTCGAACTCAACCGTATAATCAGCTTGAGGTGTATAATTTGGTGTAATTCTGAAACCAATTGCAGATGGTACGTCACGATCAATTAATATACCCTCAGTATCGCCAACTAGCATGCTATTTATCATGTCAATTTGGTCGTCAACCTTTGTATCAAATGCATCCAATTCTGCCTGGCGAGTTTCATTTTGTCGCTTATCGTTACCTTCAGCAATTAACCCATCGATATAGTCTAAAGTACCAATTGGGTAATCACCATCGTTTTCACCTTCTACTATTGTTGCTTTAAAATCAGTGATCTTTACGATAGCTGCGTCAATTAATGAATAATCTAGTAGAATTATTGGAGGTTCTGCAACCCAATCAACTTTACCTTGTACCGTTGCTGTATATTTGCCGGTTAAATCCGAAAATTCAGAACCTAAATCTGAGCCCATTGGGAAAAAACATTCCAAGCCAGTTTCAGTCCCTGTAAATTCAGCAGTTCGGTTTGCATTAATAGTAGCAGCATCCAATACCGAAGTCCATACCTTGAAGTCTCTAACCACTGCATTGCATATCCGGTCTGTCCACTCCGGACTATTCCCGATAACAAAAGGATTCTCAGGAATAACTGGAACAGCTTCGTTTTCAGCTACGTTTACACCATCTATATACAATATTTGATTTGTACCGTCATGGGTCATAGCCACATCGATCCACTTTCCGGATGTAATAGTCCCGGCTCCCGCCTGTTCTCCTGTATCCGGCCAGCCACTTCCTGTACCTACTACTACTTGGATTTTCCCATCGCTATAGTACCTGACGGCAAAGCCCCTGTCAGGACCAGGCTGTTCAATTGAAAATAAATTGTTCGAATGCCCCTTGGTATTCACATCTACAACATACAGCTTAATCTCAATGGTAAATGCCCCATTAAATACGTCTTTTATGTTATCGGAAATCTTAATATAAGTATCGTTTTCCTGTTGAATCCAAGGCATAGCAACTGCTACCGTACTTGCTTTAAATTTATCAATATGAACTGACAACTTTTGAGCAGCATCATCAATATCACCTTGTTCTTCAGCATTATCAATTGCCCAAGTTACCCAAGTTACAACATCTTGTAGCGCTGCAATTGAACCAGGCTGAAAATCACCGGCATTAATACCTTCTACACTGTTATCAATCAGGCCTTGTGCTTCTATTAATAATGTCTCCAGCGAAGCCTGATTGAAAGAACCTGTAGGGTCGTCGTCATCATTACATGACACAACCACAAACAGTGCCATGAAAAGAGATAAAACTCCAACTAATAATCTATATTTTATTTTGATTGATTTCATTTTTACAGTTTTTACAATTAGAAATTACTGTTCATTAAACCATCGCCACCTTTGGTTTTGGTATCAGCCACATCCCACCAGACTCTTTTATCCATCCGGTCTGTATCAAGGGTATTCATATCCGAAGGCATACTTACTTGATTTTGCTCATGCTCATTGTCAGGGTAGCGTACCCTCTTCACCCAAGTACCTTGCGCTACAGAAGAGTTACCACTTACTCCCTCAAATGGAAGGGTAATGTCCGGATAGTCCGTTCTTCTAAAATCAGCCCATGCTTCTACACCATTAGGAAAGCCTGCCAGCCACTTTTGTGTAATTATTTGTTTCAGTTTAGCTTCATTAGAACCTGTCAGATCAGGCAATCCGTCAATATAAGCCTGTGCATCTGCCGGATCAACTCCAACATAATCCATTGAAGCCTGAACACCTGCCTTGTACAATGCATTCGCATCACCAGATGTCCATCCCCTTAATGCTGCTTCAGCTTGCAAGAACAAAACTTCAGAATAAAACATGACCGGACAGTACATTCCATCATCATCGGCACCAATAAAGTCTATATAACCACCTTCAAGGTTAATTGTACAGTGATCTTCATCAGCTTTTGCAGGAACAGTATTCCAGCCATTTTCCAAACCATAGTACTTATCAAAACCTGCTTCTTCCTTAGAAACCGCCTGCCCACCAATCTTGTATGCAAACCATCTTGGAGCTCTTGGATCTTCTCCATCACTTGATTGATTATACAAATAATTTGTAAAAGTCTCAGAAGCACGGATATTGTCCCAGCTCCATGCCATTTGATGTAAATAGTCATACCATCCTTTGCTCCACATGCGAACTTTAGCAACATCATCATTACTTGTCATCAATCCGCCAGGTCCATTAATAGCAGCAGCAACCTCCGCAGCAGCTTTTGTTGGATCGACATTTGATAAACGCATGGCTAAACGCAAACGCAATGAATTTCCAAACTTTTGCCATTTCGAGATATCTCCCAAATACAAATGATCATATTCCAATTCATCAGGATTTCTTCGGCTAATAAAGTTCCCAAATAACTTTTGATCTTCTGTGCCCTTAATAGAACTTACAGCATTTTCAATCCTGGCAAAAAGATCATTATAAATCTCTTGTTGATCGTTATAAGGAACAGGATCACCAAGACCTGCATCGGTATATGGTATATCCCCATAGGTATCAGTCATTCTAGACCAGAAATAGCTAATCCAGATTTCGCTAGCTGCAACAATATCATTTGAAAAAGGGTCTTCTTGGTTTTGAGTTTTAATTGCATTAGCTTCTGTTAAATGATCGGTATAAAATTCCTTCCACTGATTTCCAATCCATCCATCAACATATTCATATCTGGGCGACTCAAAACCACTTACGGTATTTGCCCAATATTGCGAGTAAAAATCATCATAGAGGTTATGGTTACGTTGGTAGTTATCAAAAACTCCCTGAACCATATTACTGAGAAAATAAGAAGGATTAACTTCTACAACAGTATTTTTTGGTGTATTCATATCTCCAAAATCTTCAGAACAGCCGAATGTTCCGACAATCAGAAATAATATTACAAGTATTTTATATGCTATTTTCATAATTTTCTGAATTAAAAATTAAAAGCCTATGTTTAAAGAGAAACCGATTGTTCTGGTCGCTGGCACAGGTGCAAAATCAAATGCTTTTGCAAAGTAAGAAGTACTATACGATCCTGCATCTGGAACCGTTCCTGGTGTATCTTTAATTAAATAGACAAGGTTACGCCCAACCAATGACATTCTAATGCTTGATATAGGTTGAGTAGGAATTTTAGCTAAAAATGATTTTGGAACTTTATAACCAACCGCTAGTTCCTTCAATTTCAAGTAAGTCGCATCATAGATAAATTCTTCATCAATACGAGAGATAGTACTCCAATATTCTTGCGCAGAAACGATGGTATTATTTGGGCTACCATCAGCTTGATCTCCTTCAACAAAGAAATCAATTCGATCCATTGCTAAAGTACGCTCTGTATTACCAGCAGCTGTTGCTGTTTGTTCAGTTACAGAAACAATATCACCGCCAATTTGACCTGAGAACAAGGCATTCATGTAAAAACCTTTATAATCTGCACTTAAATTGATTGAGCCTAACATGTCTGCCTGAATATTACCTATTTCCTGTTTTTCTTCAAAGGTTGGCAAACCATCAGCTCCGATTATGATATTTCCTGCATCATCCCGAATGTATTTTGAACCACGAATAATACCCATTTTCTCACCTGGTATCGCAACAACTTCTGTTCCTGCATTGAAATCACCAAATTCATAAATAGGAACGCCATCAGCCAGTTCCTTCATAACTCCTTTGTTAATCGATAAATTTACATCAAGACCTAACGTAAAATCCTTTGATTTTAATGGAACTGTTGTTAATAAGAATTCAAATCCTTCATTCGTTATTAACCCGGCATTGATTAAACGTTCTTCAAACCCTCCACTTAGTGGAATCTCAACTTCCAATATTTGATTCTCAGTTTCTTCAAAGTAGTAAGTTGCATCCAAACCTAATCGTCCATTAAATAAACGAACATCAAAACCAACTTCCCACGATGTGGATAGCTCCGGCTTTAGGTTTTGAATAACCAAATTATCGGGGATTTCTGAATTTTGAAGGTTGTAATTCCAAGTATCAATTCTATAATCCTGACTGGTATCATAAGGTTGAGCAGATTTACCTAACCGTGCCCATGATGCACGTACTTTTGCAAATGAAACCCATGTCGGCATTTCAACGATATCTGAAATGATACCACTTAAACCAACTGAAGGATAGAAATAAACATTATCAAATTCGGCATTTGATGCTGTTAAAGTAGAAGACCAGTCATTACGTCCTGTAACATCAAGGAATAAATAGTTTTTATAGGAAACATTTGCAAATCCATATAGGGATCTTATTTCGCTCTCCCAAATATCCTCTTCAGCCTTAATATCCGTTCCATTTTCAAGGAAGAAATCACCTTCGGATGCCAAACGACCAGATTTTGCCAAAAGGTTTTCACGATAACTATTCATGTTGTTACCACCCACATTTGCACTAAGAGAAAAGTCTTCATTCAAATTCTTGATATAAGTAAAAAGAAACTCATAATTCTCTTCCTTAAAATACTGCTCTGTAGAATTATAATTTGGCCTTGTCGGATCCACACTATCAGCAAATCGATAACCATCAACCCTGCCATATCGATAGGTGTCCAGACCGTATTTAAATCTTGCTTTAAGTTCGCTGGTGAGTGTAACATTAGCAGCAAAATACCCAAATAAACGATCTTTCTGATCTGAATTGGTCGTATATGCTTGTAAGAAATATGGGTTACGGAAATTTGCATTAGCAGTTGTATAAAGTTTTTCAACATGCTCTCCTCCTATAATGTCGAATCCAGGTTTTAAATCCTGATTACGAATACTCATTGGCATTCCATTAAAATATGAAAGATAACTATAATTACCTACCTCTGGACGCTCATTACCTTCTGTTCTGAAGTAAGAAATCTTAGTATCAACATTCAACCATTTATTGATATCGTAATCTGTTTTTAGGTCAAAAGTCAATTTCTCTACCTTGTTATCTTCAAATATACCATTCACAATTCCCTTACCAATCGAGGCCCTGAAAGCACCATCATCATTTCCGCCTGTAAACGCTACACTATGGTTATGCTCAACACCAGTCCTGGTAAAATCTTCAATTCGTTCGTTTTGAGATGTAAATGGGACCTGTTCTCCTGTCCATGATTCAAACAATTGTCCTTCCATTCTTGGTCCCCAGGAACTTGTAGAGTTTTTATCGTATTCACCATTAGTACCCTGACCATAAACATCCTGGGTATCCAAAAAATAAGCCGCTTCTGAAACAGTTACATTACCACTATAACTAATTCCTAAACCTTTTCCACGAGAACCTTTTTTAGTTGTCACCATAATAACACCGTTACCACCACGCTCACCGTACAGTGCAGCAGCATTTGGTCCTTTCAGTACACTAATTGATTCAATATCTTCAGGATTTAGGTCAAATGCACCACCTGCACGTGATGTTCCTCCCCAAATACTTACATCTTCACCCGCCCTATCATCTTCATCACCATTACTATTATCAAATGGAACACCATCGACCACCCAAAGTGGTTCATCGTAACCAGACAATGAACTGGTACCACGAATCTCAATACGTGTTTTTGCACCTGCACCACCTGCAGTTTCCGCAATTTGCACACCTGCAATTTTACCGTTTAACGCACTCGTAATGTTTGCATCACCGGCAACAAGAAGATCATCTGAAGATACATCCTGTGCTGAATAACCTAGTGCTTTTTTCTCCCTGCGAATACCAAGTGCAGTTACTACAACCTCCTCAACCTGAAGCTGATCTGGTTGCAGGGTAATATTCAGTTCATCTTCCCCAGCGTAAGTAATCTCTTGTGATGTCATACCTACAAAACTGAAAACTAAAACATCCCCATTACTGGCATCAATTTCATACTTTCCATCAAAATCTGTAATAGTACCTGTTGTTGTACCTTTAATTACAACCGTTGCGCCAGGGAGTGGATTACCATCACCATCCAGGATCGTACCTGTTAATTTTGTTGGAAGTTGTTTTGAATTTGTTGGACTATCAGATTTACCAATTACGATATACCTATCAACAAATTGATAGCCCATATCGGTACCATCCAATAATTGATTGAGCACATCCTCGATCGAAGCCTGCTCAATATCAATGTCAATCTCTTTGTTGACGTCAATTTCACCATCTTTAAAGATGAAATAATAATCACTCTGCCTCTCTATCTCCTCAAATACATCTGTTAAAGTTCGGTTGGATAGTTTCAAGTTGAGTTTTGTTGCTTGCGAGAAGCTCTCTGCATTCACAGTCAACAAACTTACCAACATCAAAATGAAAGTCAATTTCATAATTTTTAGACATTTACACCATAGCCTTTTCAGACTATGGAAGTTTCGATTTTTTTCCATAAGTTTGATCGATTTTTATTAATACTTGCCTTTAAAAGGCATTTATTTACAATTGGAAGCGGCGAAAATGTTCCCAGCATTTTTGTCGCTTTTTTTATTTCATAAGCAGGATTATTTAATGTTTTGAATAAATTAAAATCACATCTTTGCCATCAGGCTTTAAATCCACCGAATAATCTATCGGTGCTATAATGCTTATTGCTTTTACGATCTGTTCAATTGGTTTATATTTTAGGATTGTACCCGTAAATTTTAACTGTTTCGACTTTTCATCCTGAAACTGTATAGAAACATGATACCATCTCTCCAATTTCTGAGCAATTTCACCAAGTGGCGCACCAGAATATTTCAGTTTCCCGTCTTTCCAGGAATCGTAAAATGATGTGTCAACTTCTTTTATAGAAAGCTTTCCTTCACTTAAATCTGCCAATTCGCCGGGCATCATCTTAGTGAGCAAGCGTCCGGTAGGGGCTAATAAATCTACTTCGCCTTCAACAAGCGTAAGGTTAGTGTAATTATCAGTATCGTATGCAGAGAAGTTGAATGATGTACCTAAAACTTTTACATGAATGCGGTTTGATTCGATAATAAAAGGCAGTTCTTCATTTTTTGCCACATCAAAGTAAGCTTCCCCATTCAAATATACCGTCCTGTTTTTTTTGTTAAAACGACTTGGGTACTCAAACACACTGCCCGAGTTTAGCCAAACTTCAGTTCCATCAAATAAAACCAGCTTACTCATTTGCCCAACAGGAACTTCAACACGGCTCATCGAAACATCATCTGATCCAATTTTTTTAGAGTATTGAGTAATAGCAGAACCAACAACCATTGCTAAAATGATGATAGCTGCATATTTAAGAATACCTGTAAATTTTATTGTTTTTGGAGCAGAAACATTTTTATGAAACTCTTGCCAGGACTGATCATGGTTTTGATCAATCAGCTTGATAGTACCACTAGCAATATAAATGTCTTTTATCTCGTTGAAAAGTGTTTTGTTTCCTTCGTCCTCTTTCAGCCAACTAATTAGCTGCTTTTTTTCAGACATAGACACATTTCCTGTTAAGTACTTGCTAATTATGTCATTAATATCAATTTCCATTCTTTGGTGAGTTGTTTCTTATAATAATGACGAAAAATTAAGCACGAACCACAACAACCCTTCTTGAAAATTATGAAAAAAGTTTTAGTTAGTCGATATGTACAAAGTAGTTATTAAGCATAATACATTACTATTCAATATGTTATTCAAAAAGTCATTACAGTTGAATTTTAACAGAATATTGTTTAATTCAAATAGTTAACAATTCACTTCAGCTTGGCATTTTCAATAATAAGGTCGTAAAAATAGCCTGACCCAAAATCTTTATCCAACCGAACCACTCCAGTCATCGTAACAATATCCCCAACTTTAACGATCTCGTTAGTTGTTAAGGTTAAGTCAAATTTACCGTTGGAATTTGTTCCATCCTGAAGGTGCACCCAGTTGCGCCCCATGATGGAATTGTTCACTTTAACAACCTTCCCCCTTACGGTTACCGTTTCAGACTCAAATTCATTCTTATTCGAATACAATTTGGCAATCGTTACGCCTCCTTTGGGTTTCTCAATAGTAATTTCATCGTTAAACGAGTTGGTTTTGAGGCCACTATGTGCTTCAACAGATTCACTATTCACTGAAGTAGGTACTGCTTTTTTTGAAGCTTTATCGACAAATAAAACCTGATCGAAAACACGGTTCAATTCTTTGCTTTTAAAATCATTCATCTCTAAACCACTCTCGTACAAAAGGGTATCGCCCAACTCATAATTTCCTTTTACAACCGCAATCCAATATGTTTTAGATTTTTCAGAAACCTTTAGGTAAGAATATTTTGACGTTTGGATGATTTCACCGACAACTACCTGATGCTTATTTAAAAATACAGACGTATCAAGCGGTGGCACCTTTTCATTTTTTGATACACAGGAAACTG
Organism: Sunxiuqinia sp.; assembly: GCA_965230765.1. Classification (GTDB taxonomy): domain Bacteria; phylum Bacteroidota; class Bacteroidia; order Bacteroidales; family Prolixibacteraceae; genus Sunxiuqinia. Next base: position 622,107 of record CBDDLR010000002.1, on the reverse strand, counting down.
AAAAAACAATAATTAGTATAAGACTTAGATATTTCATGGACAATAGGTTTTATAATTACTATCCATGAAACAAAAGCTGGAAATAAAAGTTAGAAGTCGGAGCTAAAAACGTTTAATAAGGTTTAAATAAAATGAATGAAAGATACCTTCGCGTTCAAATGACCCTTCATAATTTACAGAAAATGAAAGCTTAGAATTAACCTTCCAGGAAAGATCCAGATCAGCTATGTGTTGTCTCAGGGTTTGTTCAGATTGATAAAAATCGTAATAAACATATCGATATCCAATGCTGCTGTTTATTTTCCCGTTGTACAAATCCTTAAAAAACTTAATATCACCAGCAACTCCATTCAGGTAACTTGTTTCAAGTAAGTTTCCGGAAACTGTTACTGAACCATCAAGGAATGGCACATCCGAATTAGTGGCAAACATCCTGATTGTCTTTGCTGGCCTTATATCGCCATCCCTTGTTCGATAGCTCGCACCTCCTCCAAAGTTCCAATCATTTAAAGGACGATAGTTGACCTTAAGATGTGCTCCTTGCCTTGTTGCTTCCTCCAGCAACCGATCGGCAAAATTCTTAAAGGTCTCATAATAAACAACATTCTTTCTCGCATCATACGAAGCATAAAAAGATAGTTGTCTGATTACCCGATATCGAATAGAAGCATAAAACCCCGTAAGACTCAACGTACTTTTGGAATTACCATTTTCAAGTTTGTATAAATCCAATTCGCTGGAAAGAAAAAAGTATACATCCCGAATCAGGGCATTACTATGCTGGAAATAAACAAATCTTCTGTCAGTTTTTCCCGTATTTTGCTGCTCAAAAAAAGCTAGTGAATTTCGCAACGAACCGTTTTCTGTAGAAAACTCATGCGCGAGGTATGCACCAAATTCGAATAAATCAGTGTTTAAACCATAGTCCATATAATCTGGTCGATATCCAACGGCTGCCCCCAGGCTTATACTATTTAGTTTGGTTTCAAATTGAATTCCGTCAATTGCCCCAATATTCGAGAGATTAGGGTTGACTTTTCGTCCCAACCAAATGGATGTTTTTAAGGTGGGTTGGTATTTAAGAGCAAGATTGTAAATTTTAAAGGCATTAAACAAATTGTCCTGCACACGATCCCATTCACCATTTCGATGTGTAAATGAAACATAGGCATCAGTAGAAAAACGGCTATCTGAGATGTTTTCTGCCTGCATAGAAAAAGTATACCTCATTCTTAAAAAATCTGAATCGGTCATATCTGAGAAACCTGAATAGGAAGCTACTGAGGCACGTCCCCTGATTTTCTCCCTGAAAGGCGAAAGAGCTGCTTCTTCCACTACTTCATCCGTAACTGTTGTGGTATCTGCAATTAATGGATTAACAATTGTTCCCTCAGTCAAAGGGACTTGCTTTTTTCTGGTGATTGTTCCGTATACTTCTTGCCCCAATTTGACTTCAATTCCAATTTCAGGAGTTCCCATGCATGAAAGTGACGATCTGGACTGAACAACAAACATGAGTTGGTGTGTCCCGCCATGGAAAACAAACAAAGAATCACCAGATTGAATTGTATTTACCCCATCAAAACGCACATAAATATTCTGCGAAGAAATGTATGACACTTTTCCCAAACTTCGGAATTCACCTTCTTGAGCAAGCAAATAAGCAGGTAAACAGAAAAGGTATATCAAAAGCAATTTCTTCATCTTCATTTTTTTATTCACGACCAGTTGGATGACATGAAAAACAAGCTGAACTCTGCCAGCTATAACCACTCACTTCACGATGCTTGTTGTGCATTCTGTTTTGATTGTGCTCATGGCATTCGATACAACTAAAAGCAGAATAGTTATTTGCAGTAGTGTGGCAATCGGTACAACTATTCCATGTACCTCTATGAGGACCTGAATAAATTGGGAAATACTCACGATCGTGATTAAATGTAGAAGGCTCCCATGCTATTTCATTGTGGCAATCCTCGCATTCGTGGTTAAATTTGGCAGCTGCATGATCAGGATCAGTGGTGCTATTAAAATCAGCCTCATGACAACCAAAGCATGTAGTTGGTGTGGTATTGAAATTACCCTGATGACAAGCTGCACAATCATTAGCAATGGTAGCATGTGCTCCATTTAACGGATAAACACTGTTGTGTCCATCAAAACGTGCAGGCTTCCATCCCGGATCAAGTGAATGGCATATCTCACAATCATTTAAAAATCCGAGCTGCTGATGGTTTGGATTGCTTGTTGCCAGATAATCTTTCTGATGGCACGAAAAACAATCGTTGGGAATGCGCTCAAATGTCCCGCTGGTATGACAATCCAAACAACTTACAGCATGAACCCCAGTTATTGGAAAGAAGCTATGATCAATTCCTTCCGCATCCCAGCTTATCGCTTTTATGCTGTGACAATCTATGCAATGTGTTGAATATCCGGATTGTGCATGGTTGGGCGAATTTGTTGCCATATAGTCCTCTAAATGACAATCAACACAAGCAATCCCAAGCGGATCAAAACGAAGGTTGCTGGCTGATTCATGACAAGAAAAACAATCGGTGGTCGCGTGTGAACCATTCAATTGAAACCGTCCCTGACGATGGATTTCCCTTGCATTGATCACAATCCAGGAATTGGAGTTGTGGCACCTTTCACAATCGGCACCCAATGTGTTCTGGTGAACATCGATATGACAGGAAATACATTCCCTGCTGGCCAGAGAAAATACCAGGCTTGAATGGCATTCTTTACACTGTATATCCGAGTGTTGTCCTTTTAATTTGAATCGACTGTTACCATGATTGAATTTCATATCTTTCTCCAGAACATTCCAACTCTCAGCTGAATGACAAACCGCACAATCCATTTCAAAATCATCACCGTGGGGTGACTGTCCCTGAACAGCCATTGTTAATAAGAAAAACAATATTATGAATGGCAATTTGTGCATTTGATTTCTTTAAAAAGTTTGTATCTGATAAACCTGTCCGTGGGTTTCCCAACAAGCGGATGACATTTTATACAATCTAATTCCAGGTGTTTTCCTTCCAATTTAAATCTGGAATTATCATGATTGAAGCGACTGGCGTTCCATGTATCAAACCCATGACATTGGCTACAGTCATTTTTATATCGTTTCTCAAACTGTCCTTTGTGCTGTTCTTCATGACAAGCTATGCATTGATTTTGCAGGTCATTAAACCGTTGGTTAAATGTACCATCTCCCACTTGAACAAAATGACAATCCCGACATGTTATTTCCGCATGTTTACCTTCCAATACAAAACCCGTTTGCTGGTGATCAAATGAAATATCGATCCAACTTGAAGTTGAATGGCAATTTTCACAATTATTTTCCGCCATAAACTGCTTGGAAATAAAACCCTCGTGAATATTCTCATGACAGTCAATACATTTTACACCAATATCCCTAAATTCCCAGCGCTCATTCTTTTGGTGACACGCAAAACATGGAGTCGCCAAATGAGCCTCCTCCAGGCTAAATAGTGTGTGGTTGTGCTTTTCAATAGTGTAAGTTGAAGGGGAAAAACCATGAACCGTGTGACAGTCACTACAATCAGAGCCCGGGTTTTCATTTTTGAACTGTCCACGATGCTGATCTGAATGGCAGTCGCTACATTGACTATGTGCTAAAGGCTCAATATATGAGTTCCTATGACACGATTTGCAACCGACCGTTTCATGCAAACCCTGCAGGGGGAAATTTGTATTATCATGATTCAGCCTTTCAATATCAATTATTTCCCTGAATGACTGAACAGTATGACACTGTTGGCAATCCTGACCAAATTTGTTTTCATGAACATCTTCATGGCAGGAAGTGCAATTTTGAAAATCGGTTCCGGCAAATTGCTGAAATTGTCTTCCATCTTTCTCCAACATTTCATGGCAGTCGACACAATCGGCATTGGCATGTTTGGCTTCTAAAGGAAAATCGGTTTGTTGATGATCAAAATGAACTGCAGGTGCAAATGATTCAAGATTGTGACAGGAAGTGCAATTACCTGATAAGGTATTTTGATGGTAATCGTCGTGACAGGAAAGACAATCTGTCCCCAAGCCAAGAAAAGTGCCTTCTGTTGTTTTTTGTGAGATAGGATTGGAAATATTTATTGAATTGTGGCAATCATTACACTCAACATCTGCATGTGCCCCTTTTAAACTATAACCAGTCAGTTCATGATTAAAGTTCTCCTGATCAAGCTTGATAATCTGAAAATCCCTTCCATGATGATCGCTATGACAGGACACACATTCTTTACCGTAAACTTCAATGGAAACATGATATCCCCTGCCCTGTTTAATTAGTTGGTCAATTTCATCGTGACAATCCAGGCATTTCTGATTGGATACTTTCTCTCCTACCGTATGGCATTTGGTGCAATTTGACAATCCCTCGAGGTGTTCATGGGCACGCACCAAACCTCCAGGCGCCAGCTGAGCAGCCCCCCCCAAGGATAGCAACAATAACAAACTTATGACATACAACTTATTCAACACTTCCGATCCAGCTTAAATGCATCATCTCCAAATTTGCAGGAATTATTGTTCTATACTTCTCCAATAAACTTCAGCTCAGTAATTCAATGAATGTTTCATCTTGTTATCGATGAACCGTATCATCGTTTATACTTAAACGAACATTTTAGCTTATATTGCCCAACATCATACCAACTAACTAAATAACAAACAATTATAAGCTCAAAAAATCCGATCTACTCCCGACTTGAATAAAAACGTTTCAAAATTGAACCATCATTGGCTTCTTTCGATAAGGACTCAATGGTGTCTTTGGGAATATCGTAAACATCAAGCAGAATTAGTCCATCAAGACAATTATTAAATTTAGGGTCTACATTAAACCCGATAATTTTAGCATTCAATTTGATGTATTTCTTCAAAAGCACAGGTAAGCCGGAATTAATTGTATCGGCATCCCCAATAAACTTGTCCAGTTTATTTATGTCGTCCATATTTTCCATGATCACGTTCATGTTTGGATCCTGGCTCTTAAACTTGAAGCTTTTGCGCGGGGTAATATTTTGAGCTTGTCTCCAATCAAAATGATGCGACATGATGAACTTAATGATCAACTCTTTGGAGGTCTTTGAATAATCATCACTAATGCTTACAGGCCCAATCAGGTAGCGGTATTCCGGGTTTTTCAATAGAAAATAAAGAATCCCCTTCCACAGCAAGAACAAAGACATCGGCTGGCGCTGGTATTCTTTAATAATGAATGAACGCCCCAACTCAAGTGACTGTTCTAAAATGGGCTCGAATTTTTCCTTAATACGAAAAAGGCTTTGAATATAAAAACCCCGAACCCCATATTCGTGTAGGATATCTGCCCCTTTGCCAATTCGATAAGCACCAACAAGTCGTTGTTCCAGCTCATCCCAAATAAAAAGCTGGTTGTAATACAGGTCAAACTCATCCAGGTCAATACTGCGGTTTGTCCCCTCGCCCGCTTCCCTAAACGTAATCTCCCTTTGACGTCCAATTTCCATCAGCATATTTGGAATATCTTTTGACGGAGCACAATAGATGGCAAAATTCTTCAGTTTAAAAAGCAGGTTATTCTTTTCAAGTTTTTTTACCTCAGCAACAAGTTTTTCATTAGGTATTGGTTCAGCAATTAGTTCCACTCTTTTTTGTCTTCTTAATGAATAATTGAAAAACCTTCGAACTTCAATCGGGCTTTCCAAACTGTAAGTTTTAGCACGTAAGTAGCGACCAAACTGGTAAACCTCAGGAAAGGCTTCCTGCTCTTTCACAGAAATAGGTCTTCCGATTCGCACACTTACCACTTTATTCTTTTTATTTAAAAATTCTGAAGGAAGCTTAACCGATTGTAAGTTGGGATGTATACGCCCAAAGAAATGAAACAGCCTGCTATTTTTACCGCAAAAATGAACAGGAACTACCGGTACTTTTGACCGTTTGATGAACTTAATGAGTGGGTATTGCCATTGCTGATCGGTGATTTTATTATAGGCATCGTAGCCCGCCACCTCCCCTGCCGGGAAAATGCATAATGCTCCATCTTCCTGAAGGTGTTTCATGGCTTGCTTCAATTCACCAAACCCAGGTGTTATATCTTTTCTGCCCTCAATTGGGTTTGCATCCAGAAAAAATTCACTGATTGGTTCGATCCGCTTTAAAAGAAAGTTAGCCATAACCTTCACATCGGAACGGACCATACTTAAAATCTTAATAAGCAGGATTCCGTCGAGGCCACCAAAAGGATGATTGGAAACTAAAACAATTGGCCCTTTTTTTGGGATTTTCTTCAACTCTGATTCATCAAACTCAAAATTTATCTCAAGAATTTTAATCAACTCATCAATAAACTCAACGCCCTCTTTATCAGCAATCTGACCGTATAGTTCATTCAGCTTATTGAATCGAAGAACATACATGATGAACTTCGCAAGATTCTCTCCACCCAAAAAAGCCAGGTACGGATTGGCTTTAAGAATATCTTTCGGTTTAACTATACTCATTAATTTCAAATCAAAGTAGCTCTAAAAATAAGAAACCACGCCAGATATATTGCATTGTAAAGCAAACTTTTTTAAAAAACTTACACAGTTGCCCGGTGAATATTTCATTCTAAGTAAAAATGAAGGATCATGCATACTTGCAACAGTTAATGAAGTTTTCTGCTTTAAAACGGAAACTATAGTATAACTTATTGAAAAGCGTCAGACAAAAAAAGACTCAAAAGTCTTTAAAATTCATAAAACCTCTATACCTTTGTCGCTGTTTGAGTTTTAGAAAGATATATGAACGTATTGTACCAGAAATATAATCAGGCAGATTGGTTGCCAACCACAAAAAAGGAAGTCGTTCAACGTGGGTGGGAAGAATTGGATGTCATACTTTTTACAGGCGATGCATACATTGATCACCCATCGTTTGGGGCTGCGGTAATTGGCAGGGTTTTAGAGGCAGAAGGATTAAAAGTAGCTATTGTTCCACAACCAAATTGGCAAGACGACCTACGCGATTTCAAGAAACTGGGAACACCTCGCTTGTTTTTTGCAGTTACTGCTGGAAACATGGACTCCATGGTCAACCATTACACCGCCAACAAGCGAAAACGTTCGAATGATGCTTATACGCCTGGCGGACAAAGCGATAAACGTCCGGATTATGCTGCTACAGTTTATTGTTCTATTTTGAAAAAGCTTTACCCCGATGTACCGATTATAGTTGGTGGTATCGAAGCGTCATTGCGCCGGGTAACCCACTACGACTACTGGCAGGGCAAGCTAAAACCGTCTGTTCTGAAAGAAACCCAGGCCGACTTGCTTTTTTATGGTATGGGCGAAAAATCAATCATTGAATTTGCCCGGCTCATGCAAAAAGGGGTGGATGCTAAAAGCATTACCAACCTACCACAAACAGCATTTCTTGCAGAACAGGGACAACAGTTTGCCACACAAAAAAAGTGGACCCCGCTTCATCTGTTTTCGCATGAGGACTGCCTTTCTGACAAGAAAAAGTTTGCGAAAAACTTCATGCATATCGAGGAAGAGTCGAACAAATCGGAAGCCAATGTTATCATTCAAAAATTAGGTAATCAGCAGGTGGTTGTTAATCCACCATGGCCGCCCTTGGAAGAAAAAGAAATTGACCGTTTTTACGATTTGCCCTTTACCCGGCTACCTCACCCAAAATACAGGAACAAGGGTACTATTCCGGCTTACGAAATGATCCGGCATTCCATCAACATTCATCGCGGATGTTTCGGGGGCTGTACCTTTTGCACCATTTCTGCCCACCAGGGCAAGTTTATTGCCAGCCGTTCGCAGCAATCGGTTTTAAAAGAAGTAGAACAGGTAACTCAAATGCCCGATTTTAAAGGCTATATTTCCGATCTGGGAGGTCCTTCAGCAAACATGTACAAAATGAAGGGCATTCATGAGGAAATTTGCAGAAAGTGCAAACGCCCATCGTGCATTTTCCCCGATGTGTGCAAAAACCTGGATATTGACCACCAACCCATGCTCAACCTGTATCGCGAGGTGCGCAAACACCCGAAAGTAAAAAAGGCATTCGTGGGCAGCGGTATCCGTTACGACATGATCCTGCACAACAGTAAAGATGAACGCATTAACAAAAGCAACCGCCAATATTTGAGAGAAGTTGTTAAGCACCACGTATCTGGCAGGCTGAAAGTTGCCCCTGAACATACTTCGGATGATGTATTGAAAGTAATGCGCAAACCTTCATTCAAGTCGTTTTACAAGCTACACAAGGCTTTCAACGAGATTAACAAACAGGAAGGACTGAACCAGCAACTAATCCCCTATTTTATTTCCAGTCATCCGGGGTGTAAAAATGAAGACATGGCCAACCTGGCTGCCGAAACCAAACAATTGGATTTTCGTTTGGAACAGGTGCAGGACTTTACCCCAACACCTATGACTTTGGCCACTGTGATCTTTTACACCGGATTTCATCCATACACGATGGAGCCCGTATTCACTGCCAAATCAAAAAAAGAAAAGCTGGCCCAGCGAAAATTCTTCTTTTGGTATAAACGTGAATACCGCCAACAAATAAAACAAGAACTCATTAAGCTGAACCGGAAAGACTTGCTGGAGAAGATTTTGAAATAAGTCTGGTTGCGGGTTACGAGTTGCGGGTTGCGGGTTGCGGGTTGAATAATAAATCTAAGAATCCAGTATTCTAATCATCTTCTTTTTCATTTTTACAGCAGCGGCTAGCCAGAAAAGCAATAATCACAAAGCTGATGATTAATGCCACCCGGTATTCCGCAGAGGGTTATTCTCAATAAAACCAAGCAGCGCAACCACCAAAGCCAAAAAGTTGATGACCAATAAAATGACCCAAATATTTTTAAACGATATTTTCATGTTTGCAAAAAGCTAAAAAGCAGGTTCAGTTTATATTTTCAATGAAATAGTCAGCAAGCGTGAATGCCGGTTCGGGCGACCAATCAGTTTCACGATTCCCAAACCATGCTATAACTAGTTCAAGGTCTGGATAAATTAAGATTATTGAGCATCCACCTGTAATTCCCCCCAGATGTCCGTAAACTTTATTATCTGATTGGTCGTTGGTTACAACCCAGCCAAAACCAGTATCGCTAAAATCTTCGCCATCATATTGAAACGGAGTAAACAACAACTCTTTACTACTTTTATTTAAATAATTTCCATACAATAGTTCATTGCCAAAAGCAATCAGGTCTTCAGCTGTTGTTAGTATTCCGCCTGAAGGAATTTTATATCTATTATCGAAGAATCGCGCATTTACAATTTCTCCATTCTCATTTAATTCATAACCCGACACCCGGTTGGGAACAAGCTTAAATGGATCATCAGTTGTCGAATTTTTCATGTTTAGTGGAACAAACAACGAATCACGTAATAAATTCTCTATTGGCTGTTTGGTAACTTTTTCAATATAAGCCCCTGCAATATTATAACCGTAACTTGAATAACTAAATTTAAGACCTGGTTTATAAAGCAACGTGTCATTTCTAATAATATTCAGACCATTTTGAATGTCATTATGAAATTTAGTTGCCGCTGTATCTTTCGCTTCATAATGACGAATTCCTGCGGCATGGCAAAATAGTTGCCTCAAAGTAAAATCTTCATTATTCGTGAATTTTATTAATTCATTTACAGGCTTGTCAATATCTATAATAGAGTTTTGAAAAAGCCGTGCAGCCAACACAGCAGCTATCGGTTTGGAAACACTCGCAATTTTAAATGTTGATTTTGTATGAACTGGTAAGTCAAGTTCAATATTTGAATATCCAAATCCATCAGAAAAAACGATGTTCCCTTTTATGGAAACTGCAATCTGCATTCCCGGAACCTTATTCAATTCCATATAGTTTTCGATATATGAAACTGACTTTTTTATCGAGTCATTATATTCCCCAGTTGGTTTGTTTGAACATGAGAAAAACAATATAAGTAATACTATCTGAATAATTTTCTTCATAATATGACAATAATAATTTCTTCACTCATGTAAAAATAAACGGTTTGGTGTATGTGGTCTGGCGGGATTTCGATAGAAATCCTGCCAGACCCGCAGGAGAGTAGCCGGAAGAAGCTATCCAAAAAGTACTTTATCTGCACCTTCAACGACTTTTACCCTTACTTTCCCTAAAGGGAAGTCGTTGAAATTCAGGTTCCCTTTAGGGTTAGGGTAAAACTGAATTTCATGAAATACACAATTATGCTTACTTTTTGGACAGCCTCGATAAATGCCTCGCCTGCCATATTACAATTTGTTAGGCACGAATTTTTTACTTTGTCATTGCATATTCTTTAATGACTAGTGCTCCAAATTTGTCATTTGTTAATTTTACCCAACCGTAATGATGTTCTATTTTAACACCTAAAAACTTTTCCTTTTGAGTTATGAAATTTCCAATAATTATTTTTTCATCATTGTTAGCATAACTTTGTAAAATCAATGTTTCATCAGAATCATCTGACCAATTTTCTTGATTATTTAATTTTGCTAAATAGGACAGTGTGTCTGGATAATTATTTACCGATGATAAAACTATTTGTACCCCAATTTTCTTAGTCATTTCTGTTTTCATCCCAAACCCTGTTGCTAAAGGGGTTGGTTTTTTCTCAAATATTAAGTCATACTGTAAATCACCATTCAAGTCGATTGAATCTGAATTATGATCAGTAACATATATTGGTGGATTCATCTCGTTCACATTAATATTCCTATCGCGTTCTCCAATTCTCACTTCTATAGTGATATCTTGGTCATTGTCTTTGCACGAGAAACAAAGTGTATTAGTAATTATCAGCAAATAAATTAATTTTTTCATATCAATGTTTTTTGAAATATGTGCTTTCCCATATTTGCGCCTAACGGTCAGTATAAGAATAGCTGCCGATTGCAGGCTTCATTCCTGTCAAATTACACGAAAGTTGGAACAGGCTACAACCTTTTAATTTACTGCTATTTCCGCTATTATTTTTCACATTGTTAGCCATAGTGTTTTATTGTTTCAAAATCCATTCAAATACAGGGTCGTTACCATTTTCAAAGTCCGTAAAGCATGGTTCTATAATTTTGTCTGGAGTGATAGTTTTTAAATCTTTGTCAGTTCTTTTAAAATATTTAGTAGAGTATTGCAAACTAAGAGCTGAAGACGGTAATTTAAAACTTCTTATTTCACCAAGATGATTGGGTTTCCCAGAAGTTTCTTCTCCAACCAAAATTGCATTAGTCATATTAACAAAGTCCATAATATTAATTATTGCTGAAGAATATGAATCTCGCCCTGTAATTACATAAAGTTTTCCTTTATTATTTATTTTATCAATAGCTGATAATTCCTCAATTAATTTTGTCCCTTGATAAGAATTACCTCCGCCATTGAAACGAATATCAAAAATAACTTTGTCAAAATCGTTTTGCTTTATGCTATCTACTATTGCTTTGTGAAAATCAGAGAAAGATGGAAGTTTTTGAATGTCCCCTTTAAAACCAGATGGAGGATATTCTCTACTCCAACATTTATTATACTGAATATAAAATACTTTGTCCTTTGTTAAAACTTTACTCCAAAAGGGAGGTCTTGTATTTTGATAGCATAGTGGTATAGGATTAGGAAGAACTCTAACCATATTATTTCTATTCATTTGTTCAGGATGAATTATATACTCTATACTTTCCCCATCTTTTTCAAGTGTTAATTTCATTTCAGGTTGTGCAGCAAAACCGAAATATTCTAAAAACTGTATTGCAGGAATTATTTTAGGAGCACTTTTTTTTACCGAAGCTTGATTATCTATGGCTAAAATCGTACTTAATGAATCTATAATTTCACTAATTGCATTTCCATTTATTTCTATGAGTTTTGCTCCTAGTATAGTTTCATTGCTTTTTGTTGTTGATTGCACCCAAAGTCCATCGCTAAACCACATCAGTCTAATAGGAAGGATTTTGCTGTAATCAAGGAATGGCTTTAAACTTAAAGCTGTATGTGAATCTCCAAAGGTTGCAATCAATTGTTGCAATTTAACTGCGACTTCAAAATCTGATAATTGATTTTGGGCTTTAGAAATTTTATCAAGTCCAGAGAAGAAGTCTTGTTCACTTTTAACCATATACAAATTGTAATGATTTTTGGGGAGTTCAACTTTCATATATTCAATATCAGCATTCCAGTCGATATTTTTATCGCTCTGTGAGAATAATGTTAAACAAGCGAAAAGTAATATTAGTAAAATTAAATTTTTCATAGGTGATATTTTTTTTTAGGGCATTGGTTCGAAATTAAGAGTTGAAAGTTAGAAAAATTAGAATCAAGAGTCAAGAGTCAAGCGTGAAGAAATAAGTGAATACCAATAGCTGGCAGTTGACAATTGACACGACAACCCACAACACGCAACTCGTAACACGCAACCCGTAACACGCAACCCGAAACTCGTAACCCGTAACCCCCTTCCCCCTAAACTTATCCCGTTGAAATTTTGTTATTTTGAATTTAACTTTTGTGCTGTTATACAAAGCCAATAAAAATTCATTCTTAACTAAACACATATAATAATTTCACATTAAAATGAAATATTTGCCGTGAAACAGTGCTACATTTATAAAAAATATACAAATGAAACTTCTTCAATACACAGTACTGGCTCTATTATTCCTGAGTAGCTGCGCTGAAATGCAGCAAATTGCACAAACCATTTATAATGAACAACGACCGCTCACGCAAACTGAAATCATTGCAGGCTTAAAAGAAGCATTGGTTGTTGGAACCGACAGTTCTGTGGCAAAACTATCAGTGGTTGACGGCTACTTAAAAGATGAAGCTGTAAAAATCCTTCTGCCACCGGAAGCCAAAACAATAACCGATAATTTAGGCAAACTGCCCGGCGGACAAAAACTGGTCGATCAGGTAATAAAATCGATAAACCATGCTGCTTCGGATGCCGCTAAAGAAGCTGCGCCGATTTTGGCAAACAGCATAAAATCGATGACCATTCAGGATGCTGCGGGTATATTAACCGGCGGTGATTATGCAGCAACAGAGTACCTCAAAAAAACCAATTATGATGCCTTAGCCCAATTGTATCAGCCAAAAATCAAACAATCGCTGGATAAAAAACTAATCGGGAATATTACAGCACAACAATCCTGGGATGAGCTGACCGGGCAGTGGAACCAGGCAGCAGGTTCGTTTGTTGGGCAGCTGGCCAAGCTTGAAAAAGTTGAAACCGATTTGAGTACCTACCTCACACAACGTGCACTTGACGGTTTATTTCTAAAAATTGGGGAAGCAGAGAAAGATATCAGGACCAACCCGGTAGCCAGGGTTACTGATTTATTGAAACGGGTATTTGGTTAAGCCTAAGCTGGAAGTGAAACAACAAATCGTGAACCTATTCCTACTTCACTCTTAACGGAGATTGTGCCATCGTGCCGATCAATGAATTCTTTACATAGAATCAATCCGATACCTGTTCCTTTTTCATTGTTTGTGCCATCTCGTTGAGTATTCGATTCAATTTGAAACAAGTTATCCAAAATTGCAGGGGGAATACCAATACCATTGTCTTCAACAACAACATCCAGCATATCTTCTGATTTGGCACTGGCTATTTTCACCTTTCCACCGTTTTCTGTAAACTTAATTGCATTAGATATCAGGTTACGGAAAACAATACTAATCATGTTTTTATCTGCCTGTATCAACTGATCTTTCCTAATATTATTTTTCAACTGAACATTCTTACTTTCAGCACTATTGCTCAACAATCTCATGTTGTCTTCAGCAACATTGTAAAGCGATATTGTTCCCAGGTTAAACTCCAATTGGTCAATTTGAGAACTGGCCCACAACAACAAGTTATCCAACAAATTAACACTCTGAACAGATGAAACTTTCATGGTATCAATAAACCGCTGTTTCTTTTCTTCTGAAAAACCTTCCATTTTAGAATCCATCAACTCAAAAAACTGAATCATTTGGTGTATGGGAAGCCTCAAGTCATGCGATATAACCCTGAAAATGGCATTCTTAGTTGCATTTAATTCCTTCAACTCTTTATTCTTTGAAGATAAAAAGGTATTTAGTTCACGAAGCTGACCAGTTGTATTAAAATTTGACTTGGCATAATAGCTAATCACAAATGCTAAGGGGATAATAGAATAGCTAACATTCAAAATTTGAGCGTAAGTAATGACACTTTCAGAGAACCTATAAATACCTTCAGATAAGAATATATAGGAAATAATGAAACAGGCCAAGATAATAAAGAGCACTGCATACTTAACATATTTTCGCATTGATGGGTTAAAAAATACCAAGCCTGCCAGATAAAAGAAATAGTATTGTAGCCCTTGTTCCCAGCCGATATAATAAATACCCAACATCTGGTGTGAAATAATTTCAATTGCAGCTAGAGCAAATGCCAAATTATGTTTTCCTAACCGATTATATATTAATACAAAAGCCCAGCATGGAAAACTGAAAATGACATTGAAAAGAACCATTTCATAAATACCAAAATAAGCAAAATTTAGTGGTGCCAGAATATGACCTACAAAAGAAATTATATAAGCAGTTTGCGTTGCTTTGAAGATATTTTCATTCTCCGGTTTAACGTTGTAGGGTGTCTTGAACCAGGCCATATTTTAATCTTTCAAATAGAAGTTAAGTAGTCACGTTCTCTTAGATAAAAATAGGGAAAAAACACCTTAAAAGTCAATAAGATGTGTTTTCTGACATGCAAAAATAAAAACCAACGAGTTAATCAATTAACAAATCGGTTTAGTCAACTCCTTTAAAAAATCAACTATTTCAACATTCATTAGCGGTGCTAATTCTTCAAATACTTTTTTATGGTAATCATTTAGCCAATCTATTTCCTGCTGATCCAGAAGGCTGATATCAATTGCACTTGTATCAATCGGACAAAGTGTTAACGTTTCAAATCCAAGGAATCGACCAAATTCAGAACTCCCCTTTTCCACGCAAAGCATCACATTTTCTGTGCGAATTCCATATTTGCCCTCCCGGTAAAAAGCTGGTTCGTTGGACATAACCATACCCGGTTTTATGGTATGCTTGTTATATTCCTGTCGAATACTGAAAGGCCCTTCATGCACATTAAGAAAGTAACCGATACCATGGCAGGTACCATGCCCATAATTTAACTGATTGTCCCACAGGGGCCTTCGTGCAATAACATCCAAATTACAGCCTGTTGTGTTTTCTGGAAAAACTGCCATTGAGAGATTAATCATGCCTTTCAAAACCAAGGTGAAATCTTTTTTCATTTCAGCAGTAGGCTCAGCTAAAGCAATTGTTCTTGTGATATCGGTGGTCCCATCAAAATATTGTCCGCCAGAATCAAACAACAGAAAACCATCTTTTTCAATTTTATGGGCAGTTTCTTCAGTTACACTAAAATGCACAATGGCACCGTGGTCACGATAACCCACGATTGGATGGAAACTTTCGCCAAAGAAATCCTCCTGTTTCTCACGGAATCCCTTTAACTTTAGTCGGACATCATATTCTGTAATCTTTTCTTTTCCAACAGTTTTATCAAGCCAATAGAGAAACTCCACCATAGCAATTCCATCCTTCCGCATTGCATTTTTAAATCCATCAATTTCAGTTTCAGATTTAATGGCTTTTAATACAGTTGGAATTGAGTCATCTGCAATTTGATTGACAAAAGCTGTAAGATTTTCTTTTAAAAGTTGATTGGTTTTAGAAGGATCAAAAATGATGCTGGTTTCTTTTAGCCTATTCAAGAAGTCAGTGATCTCATCATATTCCAGTAATGTGACCCCATCGTTCTTCAAACTTGAAATGATTGCTTCGTTAAGTTTATTTTTTGCCACGAACAAATATGACTCGTTCTTTCCAATTACCGCATATGCCAAAAAAACGGGATTATAAACTACATCGGTTCCCCGAAGGTTAAACGTCCAGGCAATTTCATCAAGGGACGTGAGCAAACAATAATCTGCATTCTTTAGACGCATCTCAGTTCTGATTTTTGCCATCTTTTGCAGACGAGTTTCACCACAGAATCTTTCCTCATGCACAATCACTTTATTCTGAGGAAGCGGAGTTCTATCTTCCCAAACAGGATCAAGTAAGTCGCCAACAGAAACGGTCTCAATGTCCTGTTTTTTCAGCTCATTTTTTAATTCCTGAAATTGATTGATTGAAACACAACTCGCATCAACACCCAATTTTTCACCAGGCATTAACTGATGAGCCAACCACTGTGCAGGACTTGGAGTTCCCTCAACCCTCATTTTCATTAACTGTATACCAGTTCCTTCAAGCTGTTGTTCTGCCTGCAAAAAATAACGGGAATCTGTCCATAAAGCGGCGTTGTCTTTTGTAACTACAACCAATCCTGCTGAACCTGTAAACCCTGCAATAAAAGCCCTGGTTTGCCAGTAATCAGGGGCATATTCGCTCTGGTGTGGATCAGTTCCGGAAATATAAAAAGCCTGGACGCCAGCTTTTTTCATTTGCAATCGAAGTGCCTCAATTCTTTCTTTTATTCTATTCATCGTCAATCAATTTCTTTACAATTTGTTGAATTGAATGGGCTGGTATTTCATCCATATTCACTTGATCAGGTTTATAAAACTCAAATCCGGAAATATCATCCATGGCCTTCAAGTTATCCAACGATTCCAATTCAATTTTAAAAATCAAATCAAGCGTAAAAACCGACAATCCACTAAAAGGGTATTCATTAGGGAAAGAACCAAAATACTCCATTTTTGTAACAGCTACACCAAGTTCCTCTTTAATTTCCCTAGCCAACGCATGCTCCGCAGTTTCCATTGGCTCAATAAAGCCACCCGGAAGGTCAAGCATGCCAAAATGGGGCTCGATAGCACGACGGGTAAAAAGCAGTTCACCTTGATTATTAAATATTAGGCCAGCCACCGCAGCCGAAGTATTTAAAAAATAGTGAAACCCACAAGAATCACACTTTCTTGAACGATCGCTGGTTAAAATGAAATATTCGGATCCACAGCGTGGGCAAAACTTGAAAACATCAACTGGTTTGTTGTTTGAATACATGGATTGATGGATTGGAATTGATGGACTGAATTATTGAATTACTGAATTACTGAATTACTGAATGATTTTCATTGCTTTTAGCCAGTTAGCAAAAAGTTCCGGCCATTGGTCTACAGGAAGCCCTGTTTTTCTTATTCCGAAACCATGGCCACCTTTTTGAAAAATATGCATTTCAGCAGGGATCTTATGTTTTTTCAATGCAAGGTAAAAGTCAACCGAATTTTTCGGGATCACCGCAGTATCGTCATCAGCTAAAATTAAGAAAGCTGGCGGTGTATCTTCGTTTACATGAAGTTGGTTGGAAAATCTTTTTATCAGCTCTTCATTTTTGGCCTTGCCAATTAAGTTCTCCCTTGACCCGATATGCCCCACCCAGTCTTCAAAACTTACAACCGGGTACAGCAAAAGCATAAAGTCGGGCCTGCTACTTATTTCAGAAATCGGATTTTCTGCATCGTCTTTCCCAAGATCATACTGTGTTGCGATGGTCGTTGCCAAATGCCCCCCTGCAGAAGAGCCTGCAATTCCTATTTTTTCAGGATTGATCTTCCACTCCTCTGCTTTTGAGCGAACAAAACGCATCGCCTGCAATCCGTCGACAATTGGTATTTCATGATTTCCATAGGGTAAGCGGTATTTCAAAACAATGCCGGCAACACCCATTGACTGAAGGTATTCTGCAATCATCTTGCCTTCATGTTCAATCGCCTCAAGCCAGTAACCGCCCCCAGGGCATATAACTACAGCAGCTCCCGTATTTTGCTCTTCTTCAGGCAAATAAACAAACAACTCAGCCTCGGAGACATTATACACATGACCGTTTTCTGCATCCATATATTCTTTGCCAGGTGGTTCATTTTTATTTGGAGCACCATTTGGCCATAATTTTAGGCTATAAGTTTGAGCAAACATCGAACTAAAAATGAGGATAAATATTAACGTTAAGTTGGTTTTTTTCATTTAGTTTCAGTTTTATTCGCAGAAACCCAAAAATAAACCATTTTTTTGGATGCAAACGCTGAACTTAACACGAATTTATTATTGTGTTAAATGAAATCGATTATTTTTGCGACATGTTTCTGACGTTGCTAATAAAAGGATTAATTATCGGTTTTGCTGTTTCCATCCCTCTTGGTCCAATTGGGGTGTTAATAGTGCAACGTACAGTAAACAAAAATCGTTATTCCGGCTTTTTTTCTGGGATGGGTGCAGCTACCTCAGACACTATTTATGCGATCATTGCCGGGTTTAGTTTAACTTATATCATCAATTTTATTCGCCAGCACCAAATGACGTTTCAGGTACTGGGTGCAATTATTTTGCTGATTCTTGGCCTATATATTTTCACTAAAAATCCGGTGAAGGATTTGCGCAAGTATCGAAAAAAGGGAAGCAATTATTTTCAGGATATGGCTTCCACTTTTCTAATTACTTTTCCAAATCCTTTGGTCATTTTCATTTTTCTGGCAGTGTTTGCCAGTTCTGGTGTGGTTTTAAAAATTGATGAACCCTATCAATCTTTAATTTTGTTGCTTGGAATATTCCTGGGCGCTACCTGTTGGTGGTTTACGCTTACCAGTGTAGTTAGTCTGTTTAGGAATCGTTTTAGCCTAAAGTCAATCTGGTGGTTGAATAAAATTGCAGGTATTTTAATCCTTGTCTTTGTTGTAGTCAGCTTTATTCTTTCAATTGTAACAAACGCCAAAATTTAAAAGAACTTCTCCATCTTCTCCAAAAATTCAGCAGGAGCCATGCATGGCTTGTTGGTTTTTCCATCGAAAAATGCCAAAACGGTTTCACCATGGTTGATTAACTCACCAGCCTCGTTATAAATTTCTGTTTTTATGGGAAACTTCACCTTTGGAAGTTTATCAACAATAGTACGGACAGTCAATAAATCATCGTAGTATGCTGACTTCAGGTAATTAATGTTTAAGCTTCTTGCGGGAAGTAAAATTTGCTGTGCTTCAATTTCTTTGTATGAAATACCAAAACTACGGATCATTTCGGTACGGCCAATTTCGTAGTATCGCGGGTAAACCCCATAATAAACAACACCCATCTGGTCGGTGTCGTCGTAGTATACCCTAATTATAGTTTCATGAACCAACATAATTTATTTAAAAGGTGAATTGGGTTCTTTTGCCATATGGTTGTATGTCAACTTATCTAGTAATGATGGAAACATCTTCCCAAGGAAGACAGTCAGTTTTCCTTCTTTAAACGTAAGTATTAAATGCCTTTTACGCTTTTCGGTTGCGTTGGCAATTAGCATCGCGCATTCTTCGGCTGTCATCATTTTATCTTCAGCACGGGGTGTTTCGCCTTGCTGCGAACCATCACCCGTAAGTGCAACCTGGCGAACCTCAGACGCTGTAAATCCAGGAGCGGCCACCAACACATGCAATCCTTTCTTCAGGTTTTCAATACGAAGTGCATCTAAAAAACCGCGAATAGCATATTTCGAAGCTGAGTAGCCAGTCCTTCCGGGCAATCCCACATAACCAGCAATAGAGATGACACCAACAACTGAACCTTTTGTTTTTAGCAGGTGAGGCAAGGCAAATTTTGTACAGAATACAGTTCCCCAGAAATTTACATCCATCAAGCGTTTAATCACACTCAAATCTGTTTCGTTAAACAACGAACGCATGGAAATTCCGGCATTATTCACCAACACATCAATTTTGACAAATCTTTCCAGTGCTTTTTCAATCAGGTTTTTGCAGTCTTCTTCTACAGAAACATCCGTTTTTACAGTCAGGCATTCCGTGTCCTTCAATTCGTTTTGCAACTCATCCAAACGATCTGTACGACGGGCCGCCAACACCAAATTATATCCACGGTTTGCAAACTCGCAGGCCAATGCTTTACCTATTCCTGAAGAAGCCCCTGTAATAATGACAACCTTTTTTTCCATGCTGTGTTTATTTATGGGCAAAAGTAATTTTTTTCTTTTTGTAAACTCTAAAATGCATTTAACAATCAGCTGTTAATATTTTGCTTGAAGAAAATTGCGAATATTTTCACTCTTTGTTTGTGAAAATTCAGAGAGTTTTTACCTTTGCACCCGCCTTTAACCAAAAAGGCTATATAAGGATGACTCAGTAGCTCAGTTGGTAGAGCACATCCCTTTTAAGGATGGGGTCCTGAGTTCGAACCTCAGCTGAGTCACCAAGTTGAAAAGAGCAGTTCGCAAGAGCTGCTCTTTTTTTGTTTTAAATTGAAATATTGGAAATACAATCATTGGGGGCACTGAGTTCTCCCGATAGTTATCGGGATCAGCTGAGTCACCAAGTTGAAAAGAGCAGTTCGCAAGAGCTGCTCTTTTTTGTTTTAAATTGAAATATTAAAAATACAGTTATTGGGGTCTGAGTTCTCCCGATAGTTATCGAGATCAGCTAGGTCACCAAACAAAAAAGGCCATCAATCAAATGATTGACAGCCTCGCAATGATATCGTTTTGCTTTTTTATCTCAAATACTGATCAAGAAAAGTTAACACTTGTCCGTAACCTTTTATTTCATTTTCTTTCTTCACAAATCCGTGGCCTTCATCAGGAAAAAGAACATATTCAACCGGAATGCCATTTGCTTGTACTTGCTCAACAATTTCATCTGATTCAATCTGAAGAACACGCGGATCGTTTGCACCTTGCAACACCATCAATGGTTTTGTAACCTTTTCGGCATGAAAAACTGGTGAAATGTTATAAAGCCTTACTGAGTCTTCGGTATAAGGATCACCCATTTCAGTATATAGTGCCTTGCGGAATGATTCCCAATAAGGAGGGATAGATTTTAATGTACGCAACCAGTTGGTCACACCAAAAATATTCACACCTACATTAAATTCTTCAGGAGTAAAACACAAGGCAGCCATTACCATGTAACCACCATACGATCCGCCAATGATCCCAATCTTTTCTTCATCCACCCATCCGGCTTCCTGAAGGTATTTTTTGGCATATATACAGTCTTTTAAATCAACATCTCCATGTTTTTGGTCGTCCATTTTGTAAAATGTTTTTCCATAGCCGCTTGAACCACGATTGTTAACAGCAATAATGGCATACCCATGGTTAACCAAATACTGAATTAATGAGAAGTAACTCACGCGTGATTGTCCACCTGGACCACCATGTACCCAAACCAAAGCAGGTACTTTTTCACCAGCCGATACATGTGGTTTGTACAAAATAGCTGGTATTTCCAACCCATCAAAAGAAGGATATCGCACTACCTGTCCTGCTACTAAATCGTTCTCGTTGATTTCAGGGTTCAGTGTGTTTGTAATCTTGGTCAATTTCTCACTTTCTAGATCGTACACATAGATATTGCTTGGTGAGGTAGAGTAACCAACAGACATTTTCATCAAAGCTTCACTCCTGGAAATAGATACAGAACTGATATTGCCATCAGCAAAATCGGGCATCACGACATCTTCGCCTTTTTCCAGGTCAAATACATAAACCTTTGTTTTTGCATCCTCATTTACACCAATTACCCTGTACTTTGAATTGTACGACTCATAAGCATACCAAACATCCCAGTCTGCATTCCACACCTTTTCTTTTTCTCCACTTTCAATATGGTATTTCGAAAGGTAAGTAAACTCTCCACCTTCATCAGAAAGAAAATATAGGTATTCATTATTTAAGTCGAAGTACTGTGGGTTAAAATTCGCATCTCCTTCGTGTTTAGAAATGTGTTTCGTTTCTTTAGTTTCCCTGTCGTACAAATACATCTCTGAGTTGGTAGTTGTTAATGACTGCACCAAAGCAACATATCTTTTGTTCTTTGAAATTGAGCCAATACTGTATCCGTTTTCATTTTGATAGATCAATTCCGCCTCCATACTTTTCAAAGGCATTTCATACAAATCAAAAAAGCGTTGATCGCGCTTGTTCGAGGTAAAGAAAAACGACTGCTTATCCCTCGCCCATCCATAAAAGCTGGATTTTGCACCTTCCCATGGAGTAAGGTCGGTAATGGTGGTATCTTCCTGCATAAAAATATGGTCGATTTCATCACCATTGTTATCACTGGAAAATATGAAACGTTCATCTTCTGGGAAATAGCCAATTGCAAAAGCTGAACGTTCTTCAAATTTTGTCAATTGATTTGGTTCTGAACCATCCACCGGATACGCATATAGGTTGTAGATACCAGACTCGTTGCTTGTTAGCAATAACTTGGATTCATCAGGAGAGAAACTTCCTCCAAAAATACTTGTGTTTTTGTAGAATTGTTCGATCGAATACTTTTGAATTTGTTTTGGGGTTTCTTTTTTTGGTACACAGCTGACTATGACAGCCAATGCAAGCAGCAAAATAGTTGTTTTCATCTGTTTGAATTTGTGTTTAGGAATAAGACATTACGTTACTTGAAAAATTACAACATTTTTGTCAAATTTCAATAGAACTTGTCTTATTAACGTTTTAATTTTCAACATTGTTTCATGTCATTTATGCAAAAAACTTACTGACAATCACCAGACTTTTTATCTTTGAGATATAATACTAAAACAAATGAACAAAAAATATAACTGGGGAATTTTAGGCTGTGGAAAAATTGCCAGCAAATTTTGCACCGACCTCAAACTTTTAGATCAAGCAAACCTTTATGCTGTATCGTCTCGTGACATTGGTAAAGCTCAAAATTTCGCAAAAGATTTTGGTTTTGAAAAAGCCTACGGAAGTTACGAAGAGCTGGCCAGTGACCCAACAGTTGACATCATTTACATTGCAACGCCCCACTCCTTTCATTTTCAACATACGATGCTTTGCCTGGAAAACAAAAAAGCTGTGCTCTGCGAGAAAGCAATTGCAATAAACAGTAAAGAGCTTTCTGAAATGATAAAGCTGGCACAAAAAAATCAAACCTTTTTGATGGAAGCATTTTGGACCCGGTTTCAACCTAGCTTTACTGAAGCGATGAAGATTTTAAATTCCGGTGAATTGGGAGATGTAAAAATGTTGAGATCAGATTTTGCTTTTAATGGCCCCAAAGACCCTAACAACCGTTTGTACAATATTAAACTTGGTGGTGGTTCTTTGCTTGATATTGGCATTTATCCCGTGTTCGCATCACTCATGGCCTTTGGCAAACCAAGCGAGATCAAAACCTTCACGAATTTTAGCCTTACAGGATCGGAAGAAACGATTAGCATGATTTTCAAATATCCCGGTGGTGAAATGGCCAATCTTTCATCCAGTTTCAGTTGCTATTCATCAATTCAAACTGAGTATTGGTGTGAAAATGGGTATTTACGCCTAAACAAGCGCTGGCATCATTCAAATAAGCTAAGTATCTGGAAAGAAGGAGATGTAAACGAAACTTCTGTTAAGTTTGAAAACATGGAAGGGGCAGGATATTTTTTAGAAGCAGCACATGTGATGGAGTGCCTTGATGCAGGGCTAACAGAAAGCCCACAAATGCCTTTATCGCTTTCGGCTGATTTGATGGAAGTTTTGGATAGGATACGAGAAGATGCGGGAATTAGCTTTCCAAACCATGATTAACTAACTTTAACAACCTCCACTAACACACTGAATTGCAAACACATAAAACCACACAACAGACAACAACCTAACAAAAGTCAGTTTTTTTAAGTGAAAAATGTAATTTTTTTAAGGGTAATTCGTCTTATTAAATGTCTTAAGGTAGTCACAAGAAGTTGTTGGTAGTATTGCACGTTTTATTTGCCGATGATTTTTTAGTGTTGATCGATAAAAAGCTGAACGGATTGGGGAATTGATTACCTTTAATGAACTTTATAACAACAACCATGAAAACTACAGTCATTTTAACATCGTCAATCTTCTACCTTCTGGGATTAAAAATTACCGACCAGGTAAAACTCAATCAAAAGTTGGAAGCCGATAGTCTTAACCTTTCCGTTAAAAAAGAAATTGTACTTCCTGAAGAAGATGTAAAGGTTTCCCCTGATATTCATATCGAAGAAATAGAAGCTGACACCAAGTCTGGCTCAAGCGAAGATATTGCTCCCTGGTTTGATGTTAAAGACGATCTCGAGTAAAAGCTATTCTTCATAAAAAGCACCAATTCCGGGATAATGAAATTTCTCCCGGGCTATTTTTTCCGGATAAATAAAATATTTCACCTCTGCTTCTGAACACAACACCCCTTCCGAGTTATATATTTCTGCTTTGATTATTGCAAACCTTCGTTCTGTCTCAATCAACTTTCCTTTTAAAATCAAGTTTCCTTTATTGGTGAAAATTGGTTTCTTGTAGTTGACAGTCATCGATGAAGTAACACCCGCTGTTTCACATTTCACATAAACAACCCATGCTGCAATCTCATCAAGTAAAGTTGCCTGTATGCCTCCATGCAGGATATTTTCCCAGCCCATAAATTCAGGACGTGGTTCCCATTCACAAACCAAGCCTTCCCCATCGTCCCAAAATTCAAGCTTTAGACCTATCGGATTAAAGGGAGAACAACCGATGCATTGATATCGCTCCGGATCATCATTCAGATGGACATTTCGGATTTTACGCATAATCTGAAAATATTATCAAAAAGAAACCGGCAAGCTTTTGGCCTACCGGTTATTATTTTTTAGTTGTTGCCAAGTATTAATGGCAAACCATCTTTTCCGCTACCTACAACCACCACTTTCGCATTAGATGATTGAGAGAGTTCTAATGTAGCATCAATACCTTTTTGTTTGAGGATATTTGTGGTCAAACTGGCACTAATAATCTTATTATAATCAGCAATACCCTGTGCTTCAATACGCTTACGGTCGGCCTCACTTTTTTCCCTGTCTAAACGGAATTGGTAAGCCAAAGCTTCCTGCTCCTGCTTCAACTTATTTTCAATTGCAATACGAATCTGATCTGGTAGGTTGATGGAACGAATCAGCAGAGCACGCATATCAATGTTGTTTTGTGCTAAAATCTCTTTCGTTTCAGTAATAATGGATGCTTCTACTTCACTACGTTTGGTCGAATAAATTTCTTCTGCAGTATAACGCCCAGCAACCTGGCGCACGGAAGAACGAACCTCTGGGGTAATAAGCTGGTCGATGTAACGAATCCCGAAAATTTCGTGCAGGTAACCAATTTTCCCATAAATTGGGTTAAAACGAACCGAAACATCAACATTAATTGAAAGCCCGTTTTTATCCAAAACGTCCATCGTTTCTTCCCGTTGTTGTTCCTTTACATCATAAATATAAATATCGTTCCAGGGGGCGATAATATGAAATCCAGGCTGAAAAATATGTTCTTTATCAAGACCAGATGTGAATTTGCGAAAAATAACACCACGCTCACCCGGTTGGAGAGTTACAAACATGCTGCTTCCAAAGAATAATAAAATAACAAAAACAACACCTGCAATAATTAAGTATGACCTTTTAAAATTAAATTCCATCTTGTACGTTTTTAAATGATTTAAGGGTAAAAATAACGGATTTTAACTGCAAACCATCAATATTTGAACAAAATCAGGCTTTTGATTAGCAAACAGGCTGATTCATAAATCAAAGAGATTTTTTTTGTATAAAAAATTACATAGATTTGAAATGTTAGAAAACAGCAACAGTATGATTGGGCCATCAGAGCTTATCATTAATCCCGATGGAAGCATTTTCCATCTTCATTTAAAACCTGAGCACATTGCCGATAATGTGATCCTGGTAGGAGACCCTGCCCGCGTAAAATTAATCTCCAGTTATTTTTCAGAAATAGAATTTTCAGTAAACAACCGCGAGTTTTACACGATTACCGGCAAATATAATGGTCTACGGATAACAGTTATTTCCACAGGTATTGGAACTGATAATATTGACATTGTTGTTAACGAGTTGGATGCGTTGGTGAATGTTGACTTAAATACCAGGCAGGTAAAAAAAGAAAAAAAAAGCCTCAACCTGGTTCGAATTGGCACCAGCGGTGGACTACAAGAAGATTTGGGGGTAAACTCATTTGTGGTTTCTGAAAAAGCCATTGGCTTCGATGGTCTTTTAAATTTTTATGCCAACAGGGACCATGTAAGCGATCTTAATTTGGAAGAAGCCTTCAAAAATCATACAAAATGGAACCGGCAACTCACCTCCCCTTACGTTGTCGATTGTTCCAATGATTTGCTTAAGAAATTTCAAGAGGATGAATTTCGTTCAGGAATAACAATTTCTGCTCCCGGTTTTTATGGCCCGCAGGGACGTGTAATTCGCCTTGGTCTTGCTGATCCTGAAATCAACAATAAAATTGAAAGCTTTCGCTACAACAATTATCGCATTACAAACTATGAAATGGAGTGCTCTGCGATATGTGGACTCTCAGCCTTACTTGGACATAATGCGTTGACTGTTTGCTTGATTATTGCAAACCGAATGAAAAAGGAAGCAAACGAAAGCTATAAACCATACATGGAAAAACTGATAAAGCTAGTGCTTGAAAAACTGACGAAATAAGATATAAGGGGACATGGAAAACGATAAGTTACACGCGCTAATTGCATTGCTCGACGATCCGGACGAGACTGTGTTTCAAATGGTTGAAAAAGAAATTCTTTCTGAAGATCCTAAAATAGTCAACCAGCTGGAGCAAATATGGGAAACCAGCCTGGATGAAATGATCCAGAGTAGGATTGAAAACCTGATTCAGCAAATTCAATACAACGACACCAGAAAAAGAATAAAAAACTGGTCAAAAGCAGAGGATGTTGATTTGTTCGAAGGATTTTTCTTGTTAACAAGTTACCAATACCCCGACCTAAAGCTTAAAAGTGTTAAAAATAAAATCCGGAAAATCAGCAGTGACGTGTGGTTGGAGATTAGCAACAAACTTACTTCGCTGGAGAAAGTGACGGTACTGAACCACATTTTTTACGATGTCAACAAGTTTTCTGTAAACTTAAAAAATGTACTTTCGCCACAGAACTGCTACCTGAATCAAATCCTTGAAACAAAAAAAGGCAATACCGTTTCCATCGCCATTTTGTATGCCCTGATTGCGCGCGAACTGGGATTCCCAATCTATTTTGTTGATTTTCCCAAAAACCCGCTTTTAGCCTACATTGATGCTGATGTAGCTAAAAAAGCCCACGGGGATAATTACTTATCAGACGTACTTTTTTATATCAACCCTTCAAACAAAGGGGCAATCATCAGTCGAAAAGACCTGGAACGTTTCAATAAAAGAAACCAGCAAGCAATTGATGAGGCAAACTACGAGCCATGCGAAGACAAAGTGATTGTAAAGAAACTATTGGAAAGTTTGATTGAATGTTACAGTTCGCTTGGTTACCAAAATAAAGTAGAAGATTTGTCGAGGATTGCTGATATGCTATAAAATTTACTATTGCAAATTAAGCACCTTTGTTTTGTATATTTTCTCCGGGGTCTCTATTTGAATAAAATAGGTTCCGGTTTTAAACCCTGTAAAATCAATACTCAACCATTTGCTGGCTGGCTGCTCATAATCATTAGAAACAAGGCTTCCTGTTAAATCGTAAATGGAAACTTTAGTTGGATTAATATTTGTTTTGAAATTCAACAAAAACTTTGAGTTATCAGCATTTACAGGATTTGGGAATGCCTCAAAGTCTAATTCTTCACTTTTCAAATCGGGATTAGTGGTTGTAGAATCGACATTACACACAACAACTTCCATTAACAAAGCAGATCCTTTATTTAAGTTTGACTTTTGTGGATAAGAATACCAATTACCCCCATCCTTGATAAAGAAGGTGTTTCGAGGATCAACTTCCTCTCTATCTGCCATATATACTACAAAAGTATCCTGAGGCTGAGAAAACTCTAAAGAATAAGCAATAAAGAAATTTCTATGAACAGTAACAAATTGATCAAACTCAAAATAATTCATTACCCCCTCATCTACTTTCCCTAAAGAGAATTCCTGTTCATAAACCAGTTCTGTAGGAATTCCAGTACCATTATATACCAGAATTTTAATTGTGGAATTTGAATTATGCGCGTAAGACTTAGCAACACCAATAGCTACTCCAGATACATCAACACTTGACTTCTGTTCAAACTTCTCAGCAAAATTAACAAATCCATAATCATTGTTGCCACTCCAAAAACCTTTGTTTAATTGACCTTCTACAATCTCAGTAGCTTCGTGGGTATCATCATCAATAAAATTCGTATAAGCACCACATAATTCAGTCCCTGAATAGAAAGAAGTCCCATCTAATGTTTCATAAGTCTTGTTCTCAGGATCAAGCCATGTTTTCAGGCTTTTTGCAGGATCAGCATAATAATTCCAAGATATTCGAAACCATGAGAAGTAATCTCTAACGGAATTGGCACAGTTTGCTGCCCCCCCAGTTAAAGAACCAATGAAACGACCATCCTGATTTAATAAACATGCACCAGAAGAACCTCTCTCAGTAGTTCCTTGCTCCCAGTTTCCAATATAAAGAAAAGCATCTTTTTCATAATCTTCATAAGTTTTAATTAATGGGCTATGGGAATCAATTGCAATTTTTTTTACATCTCCAAGAGGATGATGAATACACACACTTGAATCAGGTAAGTTTGAACTCCTGTCCCACCCCAAATAATAAGGGTGATAATCAGGAGGGGGTACAATACTCATTTCAACAAAACTAAAATCAAGGTTATCTGCTCTAGCTTTCAATTCACTCCCAGCAATTGAGCGACTGGCATCTCCATCAATCTCGCCACAATAAGGAGACTCATAATTAAAAAGGAATACGGTTTCATTCGCTTGTGTTTCATTTTTAATACAATGTGCTGCAGTTAAAATATATGGGGTACCATCTTCAGCAGTATTATTTAGCAAGTTTCCGGTGCAAAGCTCTACTCCACTCACTAATAACCGAACGACACCATTACTTTCCATTTTTCTTGCTTGAACATGATCACAGTTTATATTCACATTGCAAGAACCTGAAATACGAATAGGACGACGGTAATCCTTTAAATTCAGAACTCCAATAAAGTCGTGGTTTACATTTCCAATAGATAATTCACCATCAAAATCTGCATCAAATGGTTCTTCATATTGAACAATGATGTGATCTCCTTTTACAGGAACTGTGGCAAGTATACCAGATGATTTATTGTTTTCTGAAGTAAACGCACCAATCAGGTGTTCCTTATCTTCAGAATAAATAAACAGGCGTGCGTTATCTGGAATATGGTAATGATCAAATATAAGGTTAAGCGATTTTGCACCTGATGAACGAATCTCAACAGTCCATATTTTATGGTCATTATATGTGATCCATTCACCGGAATTTTCTGTATTTAAACAAACTGGAATTGACTCAGCGAATCGAAGAGGCTTTAATTTTCCTTCCTCCATTTCATCTGCACTTGCCTGAAATAATTTAGCATTATCCAGATAAGGCAAATCGACTATTACTTTACTGGAAAGCTTTTTTAATCGGGGAAATTCGATGGGTTCACCACCCGAAGAAAGTTGTGCAGAGAGTTCTCCCAACACAAACAAGAATAGTATAAAAATAACTAAGCGCCTCACAACAATCCTTTTTCTGACTCGGTTCAAAATTAAATCATTTTACCGTAACAAACTCATAAATAACGCATTTTTATACAAAACATTATATTTTTGGGGAAAATTACCTAAAGAAAATAATGAAGGTACTCGTGATGTATGTGAACGAATTTAGCTACGTTCCAAAAGAAAAGAACCTGGATGATGCTCCGGAAATTACAGAAGGGAAAACGTGCACTAAAGCCATATTGGCTTTTATTCAGGTTGAACAATCAGACGAAGAGAAAGACCTTAAAAGCCGCGAAAAGAAGCTGGTTAACCACATTAAATGGACAGCCAGAAAAAACAATACAAAGAATGTAATCCTGCACTCTTTTGCTCATTTATCCGAATCAAAAGCTTCTGCTGAATACACGAAAGAGTTGTTTGACCTGGCTGAAATACGCCTCCAAAATGCGGAATTCACCACTATGCAAACCCCTTTTGGGTATTTTCTAGACCTTAAAATCGATGCACCTGGGTACTCTCTGGCAAGAATATGGGCAAGTTTGTAAACATACACACACATAAAAGCTCTAATCCAAATCACATTGAGTTGGTCAATCATTTGGTTCAGGATGAATGGAACTCAAAGACGAACAAACTATATTCTGCAGGTTTTCACCCTTGGCATATTGAGGATTTCGACAACAACAAAATGGTTGAAAGAGTTGAATTGCTCTCTAAGTCTAACAATGTACTGGCTATTGGTGAATGTGGTTTGGACAGGGCAATCAACACACCAATTGAAAAACAAGAAGTGGTATTTCTGAAACAAATAGCCATTGCAGAAAAAACACAAAAACCATTAATCATTCATGCTGTAAGAAGTTACCCGGATTTGATTCGGATAAAAAAACAAACACGCTCAACAGTTCCATGGATAATGCATGGTTTCAGTGGCAACAAGCAAACCACAGAACAACTTTTGCCACACGGTTTTTATTTTTCATTTGGCGCTAGTATTCTGAAAGATCAAATCAAATTGCCTGAGTCGTTCAAGCTTATTCCCGTTGAAAAATTATTCTTCGAAACGGATGAAAGTGATACGCCAATTGAAACAATTTATATTTTTGCAGCGCAAAAACTTCAACAATCGGTTGAAGAGTTAATGGAAACCATTTTTAGTAATTTCAAAGAAGTATTTACGCATGGCTAAGTGGCAGGAACGGACAAAATTAATGCTGGGGAAAGAAGGACTGGAAAAGCTTCGGTCAGCACATGTGCTGGTTGTGGGGCTTGGTGGAGTTGGTGCATATGCAGCAGAGCAGTTGTGCCGTGCCGGAATTGGGAAGATGACCATCGTTGATGGCGATGTGGTTGACAAAACAAACCGAAACCGACAGCTTCCGGCATTAATAAGCAATGAAGGTAAACCAAAGGCAGAAGTGCTCGGCGAACGCTTTTTGGATATTAACCCTGATCTAGAACTTCGCACTGTTAATGTATATTTGAAGGATGAGCGCATGGTAGAAATCCTTCATGACGCTAAATATGATTATGTGGTTGATGCTATTGACACGCTTGCACCGAAAGTTTTCCTTATCTACCATTCCGTACAAGCCGGACTGCCCATCGTCAGCTCAATGGGTGCAGGCGGTAAATTTGATCCCGCATTGGTACAAGTTGCCGATATTTCGAAAAGTTACAATTGCAAACTTGCGCGAGTAATCCGCAAAAGACTGCACAAACTGGGAATCAGAAAAGGTGTGCAGGTTGTTTTTTCGCCTGAAGACGTTGATCCAAAACGGGTAAAACTGGAAGAATCGCAAAACAAAAAATCAACTGTTGGAACCATTTCCTACATGCCCCCCATTTTTGGTTGTTTTTGTTCATCGGTGGTTATCCGTGATTTGCAGAAAAACTGATTGTTTTGGCACAGGTTTTGGTACGTTTGAAACGAAAACAGAAAACAATTGACCAGATGAAAACAAATGTTACCCTTTCGCTGCTGGCATTCATAGCAATCGTCTTTTTCCAATCGTGTGCCGGTCCTCAGAGCATCATAAAACTTAAGCCTACCGAAGAAGGCAACAAATGGCTTTATGGACAAAATTTCGTATCCGATTCTCTTTATGGGATTATCTTCGAAGTAGCTTTTGATCAGTATCAGGACAATGAATACTGGTTTGATTTTAATATCGTGAACCGATCCAATATGTCAATTCTGATTGACCCTGTTAATTTCAGGTGCCAGGCACTCAATGATTCATTACATGCGCTCACCGTTAAACGAAAAGCTGTTGATCCGGAAGAAGAAATATTTGCTATGGAAGAAGATCTTTCGAGAAATGAGGCCATGCAAAAAAACCGCCTTGGTATTAGCCTGATGGCTTTGGGGATTGACATTGCAACAGCTGCTGCAACTGCAACTGATGACAATCCAAACAATGATCATTTTCGCACTCACATGTTTGAAGAAGTAGATGATATGATGCTGGAAAGCAAATTTGAAGCCCAAAGTATTTCAGAATTACTCGGGGTTTGGAAAAGTTCAACAATACGTAAAACCACACTCGAACCTCAATATTCAATGCAGGGCAAAGTATTTTTTCCTGCCAACCCGGATGCCACATACATCAAATTATTTTTACCGGTTGATGATGAATTCATTGAGTTCAGCTTCAAACAAGTTGAACACCCGGTTTATTAGTTGAAAACAAGGTCTGCTAGCATACAAAAGGCTGCCCAAAAAGTACCTTATCTGCTCCTTCAACGACTTTTACCCTTACATTCCCTAAAGAGAAGTCGTTGAAATTCAGTCTCTTTTCAGGGTTAGGGTAAAACTGAATTTCATAAAATACACAATAATGCTTACTTTTTGGACATCCTCTTTTTTATTCTTTAACTTTTCAATAAAACAATTTAAACTTTTTCTAAATAAATTTTGTTTCTTCAGAAAATTATATAGGTTTGCAACAGCAAAAAGCAAAACATGACACACGTTAACACATACAAACAATCCCTCGCAACTCAATCAATGAGCTGTATTGTATTTGTTATGCTTTCTATGTCTATGTTTATGCAATAGCCTTCTTTCAATATGCTCTATTGATTGAAGGCGGTAACATTTCCAAGAGTCAAATTTTCCATTTTATTCAATTTTAATTTTTTCATCATGCCAAATTGTGTCGTACGATTTGGAGGAAATAACATCAAGGATTCACAGGCAATCCAATCGTTGGTTAACATTCTGAAATCAACATCAGAAAACCACATCATTGTTGTTTCATCCATTTCTGAAGTACAGGATATACTCACAAAAAGTCTGGAGTTACTAAAACTAGGCAGACTTAAAAGCGAAGAAATAATCAATCAACTAAAAAATGTTATTGACCACAAATACTTCTCAACAGGAAACGAACTGATAAACAAGGAATTTACCCAACTTGAAACCTTATTGAAAGGGATTGAATATACAGGTGATTTTTCATTAGCCCTGCAAGATGTTGTTATCAGTTTCTCAGAGCGTGTTACAACTACACTACTGCAACAGGTTCTTGCTGAAAATGAATTAGCATCTACTATTTCACTTCCTGAAGAATTTGGGTTGAAAGCGACCAGTGAATTTGGAAATGCCAGTGTTTTAATTGAGGAATCGAAAAAGAGCATCAACCAGTTTAGCTGGTCAAAAATTGATTTAATCCCCGGCTCATACGGTCTTACAGAAGACAACAAGATTGCCCGTCTGGGAAAGCGGGCTGCCGATTATACTGCCTCTGCACTAACCTTAATTTTTGGATTAGATGCACTGGAATTGTGGCAAATAGGAAGACCATTTAAAACTGCAAACGACGAGATTGTTGAAAATGCAGAATACATTGAAAGCCTTACCTATCAGGAAGCGTCAGAGCTTTCGTACTTTAATCAGTCTTCTGTGCATCCACGAATTGTTGAACCACTGATTGACAAGCACATTCCAATTAAGGTTTTCGAATTGAAAGATGGAGTTAAAAACCTTAAAACTACGATCAACTCAAAAAGCATTATTGCTGAGGAAGTTGTAAAAAGTGTTGCGCATAGCGATGATATTGCCATTCTTAAACTGAATGGACCTGGTGTAGGTTTTAAACCTGGTATCTTATCGAATGTAACAACTGCTTTTAGTCAACACCAAATTAATATACGATCGGTTATCACTGCACAAACCAGCATCAACATCATTATTGATAAATCATCGGTAAAAGAAGCACAAAATATTGTCGATCAAATAGAGCTTCCTTCAGTAAGTAATTTTTCAATTGAAGAAAAAATATCATTGATAGCAATTGTTGGGCACGGCATGCAGGCTCATCATGGCATTTCTGCCAAACTATTTACGGCTGTTGCTAACAACAAAATCAATGTTCTACTAAGTGGTTCAGGTGCCTCAGATCTGGTAAGCTACCTGATTGTTGATGAAAAAGACAAAGTAAAAGCTATTCAGGAAATTCATAAGATATTTTTTTAACCCTTTAAATAAATTACAATGACTACTAAAAAGTTAAATTTTGAAACCCTGCAGCTGCATGCAGGGCAAGAACCGGATCCAACTACCGGATCGAGGGCGGTCCCCATCTACCAAACCAGTTCATACGTGTTTAACGATGCGGACCATGCCGCCAACTTATTTGCTTTAAAAGAATTTGGAAATATTTACACCCGCATAATGAACCCAACCCAGGATGTGTTTGAACAACGCATTGCTGCGCTGGAAGGCGGTGCAGCTGCTTTGGCTGTTGCCTCAGGACATGCTGCCCAATTTCTGGTTTTCAACACCATTCTTGATCTGGGCGATAATTTTGTGAGCTCCCCTTATTTGTATGGTGGATCATACAACCAGTTTACCGTTTCTTTCAAAAAACAAGGGATCGAAGCCAGGCTGGCAAAAGATGTTGAACCTGCTTCTTTTGAAGAATTGATTGATGAAAAAACCAAGGCCATTTACCTGGAGACAATTGGGAATCCTGGATTTGTTGTGCCTGACTTTGATGCAATTGCCGAAGTTGCAAAAAAACACAACATTCCATTTATTGTAGATAATACATTTGCTGGAGCAGGTTATTTGTTCAAGCCAATTGATCATGGAGCAAACATTGTTGTTGAATCAGCAACCAAGTGGATTGGAGGCCACGGAACAAGTATCGGTGGTGTAATTGTTGACGCGGGAAATTTTGACTGGGGCAATGGTAAATTCCCTGGTTTTACCGAGCCATCTGAAGGTTATCACGGATTAAAATACTGGGATATCTTTAACTTTGACGGCCCGTTTGGCAATATTGCTTTTATCATTAAAGCCCGTGTTGAAGGGCTTCGGGATTTTGGTCCGGCAATTAGCCCGTTTAATTCGTTCCTGTTAACACAAGGGCTGGAAACATTGTCTCTTCGGCTTGAACGTCACGTTGAAAACGCCCAAAAACTAGCTGAATGGCTGGAAGCACACCCTAAGGTTGAAAGCGTGAATTATCCGGGATTGAAAAGCAGTCCATCCTACGAGTTGGCTCAAAAGTATTTGCCCAAAGGTGCAGGAAGTGTACTTTCATTTATCGTAAAAGGCGATATTGAATCAGCAAAATCTGTTGTTAATAGCCTTGATCTGGTGAGCCACCTGGCTAATGTAGGTGATGCAAAAACATTGATCATTCAGCCATCTGCAACAACACATCAGCAATTACCCGAAGAAGCCCAGTTGGCTGCTGGCGTTTATCCATCGCAATTACGTGTTTCAGTAGGTATTGAACACATCGATGATATTATAGCTGATTTTGAACAAGCACTGTCAAATATTGGTTAATGATTTATTTCCCGGGCGTATATTTGCGTCCGGGATTTCATAAGAAAAAATGAACGAACTATGCCATTAAATATTCCTGATAAATTACCAGCGATTGAGTTGTTGCGAAAAGAAAACATCTTCGTAATTGATAAAACGCGAGCAACCCATCAGGACATCCGTCCCCTGAGATTACTGATTCTTAACCTGATGCCCCTAAAAATTTCAACGGAAACAGATTTGCTTCGTTTACTATCAAACACACCACTGCAGATTGAGATTGATTTCCTGAAAATAAGGGGACATGAGCATAAAAACACCTCTGCCGAACATATGGAGATGTTTTACACCACTTTTGATAAAATAAGCAGCAACAAGTACGATGGCATGATTATCACTGGTGCACCGGTTGAACACCTTCCTTTTGAAGACGTAACTTATTGGGATGAAATGAAGGAAATACTCGACTGGACAACTACGAATGTAACATCTTCATTATTTATTTGCTGGGCAGCCCAGGCGAGCCTTTTCCATTTTTACGGTGTTCCAAAATATCCTTTGGAAAAGAAAATGTTTGGTGTATTCAAACATAAGGTATCGGACAACAAACTACCTATTTTCAGGGGTTTTGATGATGAATATTTTGTCCCTCAATCCAGACATACCGAAATTAGAGCTGAAGATATTGTAGGAGTAAACAAACTAGATATTGTTTCACAATCAAAAGATTCAGGAATAAATATGCTGATGGCCAAAAGCGGCAGACAAATTTTCGTTACTGGTCATTCAGAATATTCGAGGGAAACGCTTAACAATGAATACAAGCGAGATGTAGAAAGAGGATTATCCATTGAAATACCTAGAAACTATTTTCCAGATGATGACCCAAGCCAGAAGCCACTTATGAAATGGCGATCGGCAGCTAACTTATTTTTTACCAACTGGTTAAACTATTACGTGTATCAAAAAACACCTTATAATCTGGAAGATATTGGAAGGCCAGAATTCATTTCTGATTTTTATTCAGACGGAAGTGGCATTTAATTTCCCTGATTCAAACAGAGGTTTAAATTGTAAAAAAACTGTTAATCCCATTAATTTGCTTCTTCATCATGTTGGAAAATTTGTACCTTTGAAACGTTGCGGCATTGAATTATCTATTAAAAAATTTTAAAGATGAAAAAATCCAACTATTCAATGTTGCTACTACTAGCACTATTTTCGATTTCAAGCATCTCTTTTTTTTCGTGTAACCAGATTGATCCCAATGCTCCAAAGGAGTATTTTGTGGCAAAAAATGGTTCTGATGCGAATCCAGGAACAGCCAAAAAACCACTCTTAACAATTACCCAGGCAGCGCAGCTAGCCATGCCAGGCGACACAGTAACTGTTAAAGAAGGTATTTATCGCGAATGGGTCAACCCTCCTCGCGGTGGTAGTTCAGAAGACTCGCTAATTACTTACCGTGCAGCACGAGGAGAAGATGTTCGAATTTTGGGATCAGAAAAAGCTACCGGATGGCAACAACAAAACAATGGCATATGGAAACTCTCCCTGCCACAAGCTTTCTTCGGAAATTTAAACCCATTTAACACCTTATCCAGACATCCACTTCCCGTTGGGATAGATGAATCAGGCGATGGTTGGGGCTGGTTGAAATACGGCAGGTGGACACACCTCGGTGATGTAATAATTAACGGTGAAGGACTTACCGAAAAAGACACAATAACAGCTTTGGAAAGCACCGAACTAAGCTGGTACACCGAAACGGAAAATGACACAAGCTCAATTTGGGCAAATTTTGCTGATAAAAACCCAAACAAGTCCAATGTGGAAATTACGACAAGACCACACGCTTTTTATCCTGAAAAAAATGATGTAAGTTATATTACATTTCAGGGGTTTACGGTATTAAACGTGGCCTGTCACTGGGCACCTCCAACAGTTTACCAGCCTGCTGCAATTGGCTCAAACGGAGGTCACCACTGGACTATTGAAGATAACATTGTTATGTATGCAAAAGGGCTCGCCATTTCCATAGGTATACCAAACGGGGAAGCAAACCTGGAAGAAAGTGGTCACCACATCATTAAAAACAATGTGCTCATGCGTTGCGGACAGGGCGGCACCGCTGGTCAGCTCTGGAACCACCATTCTCAAATCTATGGAAACCACATTGAAGATATCAATTATCGAGAAGAGTTTGGCGGTTGGGAAACAGCAGGAATTAAGCACCACAATGCCAATGAGATGGTTATCAAAGATAATTTCATTCGTGGTGTTTATTCATTTGATATCACACAGGGTGCAGCCCACGGCATTTGGAATGATTTTAAAAACGAAAACTGGCGCATTAGCAATAACATTATTTTAAAAACAGAGGCACATCCAATTTTGATGGAAGCTAATTTTAAAGGGCCAAACCTTTTAGAGAACAACATTCTAATTGGTGGAACAATTGGCTCCTACTCAACAATTGGCGATGCATGGGTGCACAACCTATTTGTTGACACCAAACACAAATGGGAAAACCAAGTTTGGGGAGACAGGCCACGTGTTGCAGATGCCCGTTGGATGAACAACCTGTTTATTGGTGGTGGTTTTGACCCTGAGATAGATGAAGATGATGCCATCTACAAATCCAATGTTTATATGGATGAAGCGACTCAATATCCTGAAGATAAAAACGCCACAACCATCTCAACGCCATCCGAATTTGAAGTAATTGAAACCGACGATGGCTTAACGCTTAGCTTCACTCTTGATGAGCAATTCTTAGCAACAAAACTTCCAGTTGTGTCGAAAGAAGACCTTCAACTACCTTTTACAATTGATGCTTCAGTTAAGTCTGATTTCTTCGGAAATGCAAGGAACGAAAATAACTATGCAGGTCCGTTCACAAGCTTAAAGGCTGGCAAAAATGAAGTGCTTATTTATGAATACACTCCATTATACAAAAAAGCACTTAGCTTAATTGGGGAAGAATAAAACACAAAACCATAGGAAGTAAAAAAAGGCATCCGTCAACCGACAGATGCCTTTTCTATATCATATAAATAGAGTTAGCTATAAATTTCATTTTTAGCCGCAAGCAAAGTGTTTTTCAACAATGATACACGGGTCATAGGCCCTACTCCGCCAGGAACAGGAGTTATTGCTGAACATTTAGGGGCAACTTCATCAAAAAGCACATCGCCTTTCAGTTTCCAGCCCGACTTGGTTTTATCTGATCTAACACGGGTTGTACCCACGTCAATCACCACTGCACCTTCTTTTACCATGTCCGCTTTTACAAACTCGGGATAACC
The DNA here is from genome assembly GCA_965230765.1 of Sunxiuqinia sp. Taxonomy (GTDB): domain Bacteria; phylum Bacteroidota; class Bacteroidia; order Bacteroidales; family Prolixibacteraceae; genus Sunxiuqinia. The sequence continues at coordinate 583,408 of CBDDLR010000002.1, read as the reverse complement.
TAATGCGGCAATAAGTATATCTGCGCTGGCACATAATTCATTCAAGTTTTTTGTACGGCTATGAGCAACTGTAACTGTTGCATTCATCTTTTTTTGCGACATCAACACACTCATTGGTCGGCCAACAATGTTACTTCGTCCAACTACCACACAATTTTTTCCTGAAGTTTCAATCTTGTAGCGCTGCAATAACTCAACAATCCCATCAGGAGTAGCAGAAACAAACGAAGGAAGACCAATTACCATCCGACCTACGTTGACTGGATGGAAACCATCCACATCTTTTTTTGGATCAATGGCTTCTATTATCTTTTGCTCAGAGATATGATCAGGCAATGGAAGCTGGACGATAAAGCCATCCACATCATCGTCAGTATTTAGTTCTTCTACTTTGGTTAGCAACTCGGCTTCAGTCACGTCATCTTCATAACGAATCAACGAAGATTTAAAACCAACTTCAGCACAGTCTTTTATCTTGAAGGCAACATATGATTCACTTCCACCATCATGACCAACCAAAATTGCTGCAAGATGAGGTTGTTTTTTTCCTTCTGCGACCATTATTTCTACATCTGCCGCTATCTCCTTTTTTATATCAGCAGCAGTTTTTTTTCCATCAATTAATATCATTCCTCAGAATTATTAATTATCGTTTTGGCATATTGCCCATCATTCGGTTTAAGTTTTTTCCTTGAGAAACCATGCGCATCATTTTGCGTGTTTCTGCAAATTGCTTGATCAAGCGGTTTACTTCCTGAATATTTGACCCTGCACCATCAGCAATCCTTTTCCTGCGTGAACCATTCAAAATCGTAGGATCCTCACGTTCCGCAGGTGTCATTGAATGTATAATTGCTTCGATATGCTTGAACGCATCATCTTCAATATCCATTCCCTTCATTGCTTTTCCCATTCCTGGGATCATGCCTGCCAGGTCTTTCAGGTTACCCATCTTTTTAATCTGCTGAATTTGCTTTAGGAAGTCATTAAAATTAAACTGGTTTTTAGCCAACTTCTTTTGCAAACGACGGGCTTCTTCTTCATCAAACTGCTCCTGCGCTTTTTCAACCAGCGAAACAACGTCACCCATACCCAGAATACGATCGGCCATCCGATCAGGGTGGAACACATCCAAGGCTTCCATTTTTTCACCAGTACCAACATATTTGATTGGCTTATCAACCACTTTTCGGATTGAAAGAGCAGCACCACCTCGGGTATCACCATCAAGCTTTGTTAGCACAACACCATCAAAATCAAGGCGGTCATTGAATTCTTTTGCAGTATTCACCGCATCCTGACCAGTCATAGAGTCAACCACAAAAAGAATTTCAGAAGGATTAACAGCAGCTTTTACCGCAGCAATCTCTTTCATCATTTCTTCATCTACAGCCAAACGACCAGCTGTATCGACGATGACCACATCGTTTCCATTCGCTTTTGCGTGCTGAATGGCAGCCTTAGCAATCTTTACTGGCTGTTTATTTCCTTCTTCAGTATAAACAGGAACTTGAATTTGCTCTCCTAAAACTTTTAGCTGATCGATCGCAGCAGGACGATAAACATCGCCAGCCACCAAAAGTGGATGTTTGCCTTTTTTGCTTTTCAGCAACTTTGCCAGCTTTCCCGAAAAAGTTGTTTTACCTGAACCTTGTAGTCCAGCAATCAAAATAACAGCAGGCTTTCCGGTCAGATCAATGTCAACCGACTTGCTTCCCATCAACTCAGCAAGTTCATCGTGAACAATTTTAACCATCATTTGCCCTGGCTGAACCGCAGAAAGTACATCCTGACCAAGTGCTTTTTCTTTAACTATTTCCGTGAATGACTTGGCTATCTTATAGTTAACATCGGCATCCAGTAAAGCACGCCTCACCTCTTTTAAAGTTTCAGCGATATTTATTTCGGTAATCCTTCCCTTACCTTTCAGTAACCGGAATGATTTCTCTAGTTTTTCGTTAAGACTCTCAAACATATCCAATTGTAATTACTTGTGTAAAAGATTCGGCAAAAGTACAAAAAATTAAGAAAGGAGAATCTGAAAAAACTTTTTTAAAATTATTTATAAAATCTGGGTTACCTTTTTTGTTTAATAGGAATAAACTCATGTCTGAAATCAAGCAGAGGAGGTTATTATGGCAAGGAATCATTCAGATTATTACGGATTAATTTTCGGATGCCCAATGGGTTCTGAAGCGGATAATTGTGCATACAAGTCAATAAGATCCCAGGAATTGCCAAAACGACTAAAATATATTGTTTCGATAACAACGGAAGAGCGTTCAGTTTTAGAAAAACATCACAGAAACTGCATTGCTCGCCGAGAAGATAAAGTCCCTTTTTCACGAATCGCAATTTTGTAGAATTTTGGGGGTCGAGTGCGGCCCCCTTTTCTTTTTCATTTTTCCCACCTTTTCATCACACAATCATCACATCAATGAGCTGTATTTACATTGGCCTGCTGAGCCCATTCAGGCATTACTGATAAATCAATATCAAATATCACTGTTCCCCAAAGAAGCACCAATAGCACAATTAAAATAATGCCAATCACATTAATGATGATCCCAGCTTTAGCCATATCCCAGATGTGCAACTTGCCTGTACCAAAAACAACAGCATTTGGTGGGGTCGCAACAGGAAACATAAAAGCCATTGAAGCTGCCAACGTAATTGGGATCATTAAAAACAAGGGGTTTAATTTTAATTGATCAGCCAGACCAGACACGACAGGAAGCATCATTTCGGTAGTTGCAGTATTCGACGTAAATTCAGTTAAAAAAGTCATTAGACCGGTAACCATTACCAACAGGCTAAAGTTTCCACCATTTCCTACCGAGGCTAACTTCTCACCAATAAAAGTTGACAATCCTGAGTCAATAAATCCTTTCGCTAAAGCAAAACCACCACCGAACAGCAACACAATACCCCATGGAATTTTGGGGACTATAGTCCAGGTTAACAACCCTTCTTTTTTATTTGATGCTGGCATAATAAAAAGTAAAACCGCTACAAATATTGCAATTGTACCATCGTTAATAAAGCCTGGTTCGGGGAACAGTTCGCTCCAACCAGGCAAAGAAAAACTTCCAAGATCTAATGTTTTTCGGAATACCCACATAAACACCAAAACCAGAAACAGGATTAAAACACGTTTTTGTTCAGCGGTAACCGGACCCAGTTCAGCATATTTATCTTTAAAGAACGATTTATCCAAGACCTTTAAGTTTTTTTTGGGTGGGAACATGAAGTAAAGAATTAGTATTATAACAACAAACATTGCTACACTTAGCGGTGCTGCAAATATAATCCACTGTCCAAATGAAATTTCGGGCACATTCGGGTAAATGATTTCCAAAATACGGACAAAGGAAAGATTTGGTGGTGTACCCACAAGTGTGGCAATTCCGCCTATTGAACACGAATAGGCAACTGCCAATAATATGCCAGTTGTAAACTTTCCAAGCTTTTTAGTTCCGTGTGTTTCCTCTAATGCAGTAGTTACAGAGAAAATTATGGGTAGCATCATCATCGCTGTTGCAGTGTTTGACATCCACATCGATAAAAAAGCAGAAGCAATCATAAACCCAAGCATAATAGTAAACGGACTACCTCCAAGATAGGATAGGATTTTAAGTGCAATTCGTTTGTGCAAATCCCATTTTTCAAGGGCAAGCGCCATAAAAAAACCTCCTATAAACAGAAAAATGACATAATTAATGTAAGCATTCGAAATTGCTTTCCCGTTTAACACCCCAAATGCCGGGAATAAAATCAAAGGCAGCAAACTAGTTAAACCAATTGGGATGGCTTCAGTAACCCACCACAAAGCCATTAAAACTGCAATGGCAGCTGTAATAGTTACGCCTTTGTTTCCCGGAACAAGATCCAAAAACAAAACCATTAGTATAAAAACAACAATCCCAAGAATGATTATCTTGTAATTCACATTTTCTTTTGTTGTAACTTTTGCCATGTCGTTGTATTTAATTAATTTCTATTTGATATTGAAGTACCAGCATCCCTTTACGTTCATCCACCACAATCTCGCCTCCACCATTTTCCTGATAAACAGGTCTGCTTTGATAGTTTAAGGTCAGCTTATTTGAATGTCCTTTCATAATCAGGTTTACACCCAGGTCATAAACAACAGTTGCATCTTCCAAGGCATCAAAATTGGAATATTGAATCGCAATATTGGGCTGTAACTGGTTGCCTGTTTCTTTGTTTGTAAGGAAACCTTTCGGCAATAAATAACCAAATTGAAAGAAGATCGTACCTCCAGTACCCATCATGGGAAAATCGTTCCCGGAACCATTGTATGAAGTCCCTCCGCTTGTGTAGTCATTTGCACCTACATTGCGTATATAGTTAGGCCCAAAATCGGTATCATAATAACCCAGATAGGTGGTTAGTGCAGTTCCATGTTCTTTATTTATTGGTGTATCGTAAAACAACTCAATTGCCCAATTATTGAAATCATAATACTCCTCCCTGCCATTAACCAGGCTCGATGTCATTTTTGGTTGATGTAGAAATCCGCCACCCAAATTCAAAATGCGTTTTTTCCCAAGGTAAGTTCCTGCCCCACCGCTGTAGGCTGACTTATTACTTTCATTATCTAAAAATTCATACTTCAGGTAAGCAGAAGTTCTCATCCGTGGATTATTCAGAGCATAGTCCGTAACCCCCTCTTTTGCTTCTACCCCAAAATTTGTTGGATTCTTTAAGGATAGTATGTAATCAAATTTCCCTATCTGACCTTTTGCCCAAACACCCAGCCCACGTGACAAATCATCATTTTTGTTTACTGTTAAAAGGGAAAACAACGGTGCATCCAGGGTCATTAATGATTTACTGCTACGTGTCAGCCATCTGCTTAACCCATCCCAGGCATTCTCACCAATTCCTAAAGCAAAAGCTTCGTCAAAGGTGTACTCTGCATTTAAATCCAACACATCAAAAGGAAAGCTTTTTTCTGTTCTTAAATTAATATTATTTCCACCAAATAGTGAAAAAACATAAAGCTTTGGAGTTAACTGGGCTGATATATTCATGCGTATACGACGAATGGAAAAATCCATTTTGTTAGCAACAGACTCCCCATTAATGTTTGTGCCAGGGTTCATCTCCAGGTATCTCCCCCAAAACTGTGCACGTACAGAACCTTTTACATAGGTCTTTCCTGTTTCATCAAGATTTAATTTTAAAGCATTACTTTGACCAAAAGCAAAGCTGCTTGTAAAGAATAGTACAAGTAGAATTAGTTTTTTTCCCATAGTATTAGTTTTAATCAAGCTTCAATATCATAGCAAGCAACATACTCGCACAGAAAAACAGAAGTAAGTTACTTGAGCTAATTCCAAAAGACAATTCAAATATATTTATATTTACATATTGAACTGTTTGTATTTGTATGTTTTTGAAACATATTGATTACATTACCCATAAAAGACAATATGATCTTATTTTGTTCATCACCCCCGATTATATTGCTGTATAACAGATAAATAAAACTACAGAACAACATCTTATGAAAAATTAAGTTACTGATAAAAATCAACAAAAAGATCAAAGCTTAAATCGTATTTTTGCAGCAAAAATTAACGATCATGGCATTCTTACAAAAGGAAAAATTATTTAGTCTGAAGTGGTTTAAAGAATATAGCTTAATCACAATTGGAGCCTTTATTCTGGCAGTTGGGTTTGTCTATTTTATTTCACCGCATAAAATTGTACCTGGCGGTGTGTATGGGATTGCCATTGTAGTTCACCATTTGACAAAAGGTGTCTTTTCCTTTTGGCCAGAGGGTATTCCAATTGGTTTGTTCGGTTTGGTTTTAAACATTCCACTAACTATTGCCGGAATAAAAATTTTAGGGCCTCGCTTCGGGGTGAAAACAGTGGTAGGCTTTGTCTTAACTTCTGTATTTATGGACATGATCACTTACCTGCGTGTTGACGGCGAAGCACCGCTTGTTCAGGATGTACTTCTTTCATGCGTGTTTGGAGGAGTGCTGATTGGTTTCGGATTGGGTTTGATTTTTAAATCCAGGGCTACATCGGGGGGATCAGATATTGTTGCCATGATTATTGCAAAATACACAGGGATGCAACTTGGGCAGCTAATGATTTATGTTGATTCAGTAATCGTATTGCTAGGTTTGGTTGCTTTTAAGGATTGGCAAATTCCATTGTATTCGTGGCTGGTAATCTATATCACAGGAAAGGCGATTGACATTACCATTGAAGGTGTTAACTACCACAAAGCACTGCTTATTATTTCTGACAAACACGAAGAAATTAGACGAAAAATACTGGTTGATTTTGAACGAGGTGGTACTTATCTGCATGGGACAGGAATGTACACAAACGATCAAAAGCAAGTAATATACACCGTTGTCAGCCGTAGGGAAGTAACCATTCTGGAACAGTTCATTAGTCAGATTGACCCAGAAGCATTTATTACCGTTATGGATGCCAGGGAAATTTTGGGTGAAGGCTTTCAAAGTCTAAAATCAAAAGCAGAAGCACAATAGAAATAAATTGTTTGCATGAATTAGAATTTTCTTTGCTATAGTCAGGCTTGTTTTTCATAAATTTGGGAACTGAGGTTAAACAACTCAAATCCTTTATTGCCATGAGATATAGCCTGATTGCAATCGTTTTTCTCTTTCTTATTTCAAATCAAACTAAAGCCCAAAAGGTAGGCTTGGTTTTAAGTGGCGGTGGTGCAAAAGGTTTTGCCCACATTGGTGTTATTCGTGCCCTTGAAAAAAACAATATCCCAATCGATTATATTGCTGGAACATCGATGGGCGCTATTGTTGGTGGATTGTATGCCGCAGGTTATTCTACCGATGATATGGAAAGGCTTTTCAAATCAGATCATTTCAAATTTTGGTCAACCGGTAAAATCCAGGAAGAATATCGTTACTATTTTAGACAGCTGGAAAAAGATCCTTCCTGGCTAAAACTGGATATTCAAAGGCGCGAAGATGGATTGAAAGTTCTTCCACCTGCCAGTATTATCCCGGAAGAGCAGATGGATTTTGCTTTTATGGAGTTGTTTTCATCAACTAATGCAGTCTGCCAATATAACTTTGACAAGCTTTTCGTTCCCTTTTTATGCATTGCAACCGATGTATACAACAACAAAGAAGTAGAGCTTAGAAGTGGTGATTTAGGAGAAGCCATCAGGGCCTCAATGACGTTTCCAATTTACTTCAAACCAATTGTTATTGACAGCACCCTTGTTTTTGATGGTGGGATTGTAAATAATTTCCCTGCAAAAAATATGATCGAAAAATTTCAACCAGACATTGTGATTGGGCACAAAGTAGCCAATAACGCAAGTAAACCGAACGAAGACGATGTTATGGCCCAGTTGGAAAATATGATCATGCATAAAACCGAATATGAAATACCTGACGAAAAAGGTATTCTTATGGAAACAAAGTTTACTGATGTTGGATTACTGGACTTCAACAAAATTGATATTATAAAAGATGCAGGTTATGAAACCACAACAGCTTTAATTGACAGTATTCGTTCGCGCATTCCACGGGCAGTTTCGCATAATGATGTCGAAGCAAAAAGGGATTCATTCAATTTCAGTAAACCTGAGATGTTATTTCAGAATGTGCAGGTTGAAGGGGTTACCGATGCCATGCAACGCCGATACATCATTCAAAATATCAAGCATAAATATGATGTAATCGATCTAAATGAATTACGGAAATCATACTTTAAATTGGTGGCTGACCCTCAGATAGCTGCTATCAGACCAGTATCCATGTTCAATCCGGAGACTGGGTTCTTTGACCTGCATTTAAAAGTTGAACAGGCAAAACCCTTTGAATTAAAATTTGGTGGAAATGTTTCAACGAAACCCATTAATCAGGGATTCCTAAGCATGGACTACCTATTTTTCAATCACCGTGCCTACACATTAAGTTCAAATATTTACTTCGGTCGATTTTATAGTTCGATCAAAGTTGGTGGTAGAATTGATTTTCCGACAAAACTTCCATTTTACCTTTCTTCCTATCTCACTTTGAACCGATGGGATTATTTTTCCAGTTCAAATGAATTTTTCTTTGAAGATGTACGTTCTCCTTTTATCATTCGTGAAGAAAATAACGTACGACTGGAGCTGGCTTTTCCTTTATGGACACATGGAAAACTCAAATTTGGCGGTTCTTATTCACGGGCCGACGATGAATATTACCTGCAAGAGTCAGTTCTTCGCTCCGATGATCCTGACCAGACTACTTTTGATGCTTTTGCAGCTTCAGTAAGCCTAGAAAGAAATTCGCTTAACTACAAGCAGTTCCCCACAGAAGGAGAAGTAGCTGGTGTATCTTTAACTTACGTAAATGGCACCGAGGAACACAACGCCGGGACAACATCGCCATTGCCAAATAGAAAGACCGAAAAAGAGCAAAATTATTATATACTGAAAGGAGAAATTGACAACTACTTCCGATTGACCCGAAAAGTTACACTTGGATTTCTTGCAGAAGGTGTTTACAGCAATAAAAAAGTATTCAACAACTACCGTTCAACTGTTTTATCTGCCAATGCTTTCACCCCCACCCCTTACAGTCAAACATTAATTGTTGACAATTTTAGGGCCAATAAATATCTGGCCACTGGGCTAAAATCGATCGTCAAATTTAACGACCAGCTGCATCTTCGGCTGGAAGGGTATGGATTTCTTCCTGTTAGACAAATCAATCAGGTTGATGGGTACCTAGCCGAATACGGTGAGCAGACGTATCAAAATATCAACTTCATGGGTATGGGCGGGCTAGTTTATCACACCGGACTAGGCCCGATTAGTTTAACACTTAATTACTTTGACAAAGAAAACACCAACTACTACGTGGTGTTTAGTTTTGGTTATGTGCTATTCAATAAAAAAGGGATTTAGTATGAATACGTTTTTAAGATTTCTTTTGATAAAAACGGATCCAATCCACAGTAAAATTATGAGGTAGCTTATTGACTTTTTCCAAAACCAGGGAAGTCAGGTTTATGTGCATTGGCGAAGTAGGAATATCTGAGCTGAGATCAAAAACCTCTTTATCATTGATCTTCCAAATTACTTTATCGGCACTCCATTCTATCCTAAATATATAATACGAATTAGCTTTTAGTTTTTTCAACGTAAACAACCTGGAATTATCTTCAGTATTCCCATTCCCCGAAATTCCCAGGCGATTTACTGAACCAATTTCCATCAAATTTAAGCGGTAATTTTCATTTTCACTTCCCAAATAAAAAACATCCACAATCCCTTTTGATGGAGCATACTTAACTTTTGCCTCCAAAATTCCATATTCAGCCGTGAAGTCTTCAGACGAAGAAATTAAACCTGAAGTATATTCCATATCCTCCTCAACAAACCCCATCGTACTTTTCCATACCAAAGATTTGTTTTTTTCTTTTCTCGTTTCAATTTGCAAGTTACCATGGTCTAAACTAATATTTGAGCCATCAGTAAATCCCTGCAAATCGCCTTCCTGAGAAATATTTCTTTCGACAGTTTTTGGAGCCCATGGAGAAACAGTTGTCCACTTTTTCTTGTCCAGCTTATGCTTATCAAACTGATCTTCGAAAACGATCCCCCAATTTTTATAGAAATCAAGTTTGTCTGTCCCTACATAGCTTAAATACTTGGTAATATGTGGTCGTTTAAGCATTTCCTGGTAGAGCACCTCCTTTTGATACTCATCGGTTTTCTCCCATTTTGTTTCATCCAGGAGGTAGGCTTTTCGCTCAACAAACTCATCTGTTTTTACAACATTTTTTAAATCTTCGTATCTCGATTTTAAATTTGATTTGTCGAGATGGAGGTAATTTTTATATCCAGAACTTTTGGGGTACTTTAAATAAAACCGGATATCTTCAGAATTTTTCAATTTTTGGTAATCGGTGTACTTTTTGAATGCTTCTGTTTTTTCAAATTTCTTACCATCTTTCAAGTAGTTCACCCGCTCTTTAAACGCTGCTTTCTCAACTTCAGCTTTTAACTCGCTATACCGTGCAGGAAGCTTACTTTTTGAAATCTCAAGATAATCTTTATATGCTCTGCTTTTCTTAAATTTTTCAACCTTAACAATCGACTGGCTGCTTTTTAGCTTAGCAAACTCCTGCTTTTCTTCTTTCACTAGCTGTCTTGCAGTTTTTTTATCAAGAAGTTTACGGTAAGTCTTATATTCATCCGAAGACTGTAATTCTTCAAACTCGTTTAACTGGCGACTTTCGTTGATCGAAAGGTAATTTCTAAGCTTCTTATTCTTCTCTAGTTTAGCAAATTCCTTCGTTTTCATCTCTTCCTCGGAACCTTTGAAAACTTCAGATTTATACTTCTCTTTCTCAGAGGTGTACTCCCCTTCTTCAACAAAAATTTTCAACTCGTGGTACTGTTCCAGTTCTTCACTTTCTTTTACCCGATAGTATCTTTTTAATTCAGAAGAACCTAATTCTATGTAGTATTTTTTTAGCGATTTGTTTTTATGCAATTTATTGTACTCCAACTCCTGGCTTTCCTCAGGACTGCCCTTAAAGTTAAGTTCCTGAATCTTCTTTTTATTGGCTAAAAAACTTTCTGAAAGAACTTCTTTTTCCAACTCTAAAAAGCTCTTAAGTTCTTCTGACTTTTCTACTTCAACAAATTCTTTGTAATCATTTTTAAGCTGTTCTTGTTCTTTTTCAAACAATGAGGTTTCTTTTATTCCTCCAAAAGTGCTGAGCAAAAACATTTTAAGCGACATAGACTTCTATTTTAAGATTCCGGTAATTTGATTTAAAAATAGCAATAAAAAAGATACTTCTCCACTTTTTTCTACTTCTGAAAGAAAAAGATTAAATTCATCTCCGATTTATCTTAAAGCTGCGGTATGAGAGGAAAAATTATTCTTATCCAGTTATTGCTGGTTTTCAGTTTAATTCTTTCAAAGTTTGTGTTTGCCCAGAATTTCTTTAATTCTGGATATGATCCCAACAAAAACTATATTTTGTTGACCCACCCTACTGTTGAAAACATTCAATCTGTCAAATACCTTATTGATAATCAAATCCTGTTTGTTGGAGAAACCGAATTTATTGGTGTTTACTTTTACTCTGAAACGTACGACTACAATAAATCTATTCGATATATCCGGGACAACGAGTTGGAAACTTTTCATCTGCAAAGGCTTGTTGGAACCTTTACCGCCACAACTATTTACGAGGAAAACGACTTTACGGCAAACTTCAATGTGATGTTTGAACAATCGCTTGGCGTATTTCTTTTTGGCGGCCCCGATATTCAACCTGAATTATATGGCGAAGAAAATACAAACGCAATAGTCACTGATCCTGGAAGACATTTATTTGAACTTTCATATATATTTCATCTGTTGGGAGGAAAACAAAACCCGGAGTTTGAGCCTTTCCTTGAGCAAAATCCCAAATACTTCATTGTTGGTTTTTGCCTGGGAATGCAGACCATGAATGTAGCTACTGGTGGCAGCATGGTACAGGATATCCCCCAGGAAATTTATTCGATATCAGACACTTCCGAGATTGTGCAAATGGACCGGACAAATCTTCACAGAAATTACTGGCAGGAGATTTTTGATAGCAAGCAATTAATGACCGCAAATTTTCATCCTTTAAAACTTGCAGAAAACGGTTTCTTCAAGAATGATATAAAATGGAAAAAATCGATCTCGCCGCCAGTTTTGAGTTCACACCATCAGGCTATAGAAAACCTAAATCCATGTTGGAATATTGAAGCCTGGTCGATGGACGGGAAGGTGATTGAAGCAATAAATCACAAGAAATACCCTCATGTTTTTGGTTTTCAGTTTCACCCCGAAGTCATAGGGCTTTATGAAAATACAGATTCTCTCAGGTTCTCTCCGAGTGATCCACTAAAAACGTATCATCAGCGCATTGGGAAAGATGGTGTTAAATTTCATAAAAACATCTGGAAACGTATTACGAAAATTCTGGATTAAGTTTCAATGTAAAAACTCTTCTGTTTAAGTTTTTCAATTTAGATTGATTAAAAAATTCTATTTTTGCAGCTCAATTTTTGATCATGGGCTTTATAGAAGAAATTAAGCGTAGAAGAACTTTTGGTATTGTTAGTCACCCAGATGCTGGTAAAACCACCCTAACAGAAAAACTACTGTTATTTGGAGGTGCTATTCGTGTTGCAGGAGCTGTTAAAAGCAACAAGATAAAAAAAGGCGCCACATCTGACTTCATGGAGATTGAGCGTCAGCGTGGTATTTCTGTAGCAACTTCAGTAATGGGGTTTGAATACAAAAATTACAAAATCAATATACTCGATACTCCCGGTCACCAGGATTTTCAGGAAGATACCTTCAGAACACTTACGGCTGTTGACAGTGTTATAATTGTTATTGATGCAGCAAAGGGGGTTGAGCCACAAACCGAAAAGTTGATGAATGTTTGCAGGATGCGAAAAACTCCTGTAATTGTATTCGTCAATAAGCTTGACCGCCCGGCACAGGACACATTTAGCCTGCTGGATGAAATAGAAGATCAGTTAAAAATTAAAACAAGGCCGTTGAGCTGGCCAATTAACAGTGGTCCCGATTTTAAAGGTGTCTACAATATTTTTAATAAAAGCCTGCGCTTGTTTGATGCCAATGTTCAGGAAATTGAAGAAGGAATTGCGTTTGATGACATCAACAACCCTGAGCTGGAAAACCATATTGGAGAAGATGCGGATGAGCTTAGGGAAGAACTTGAGTTGGTTGAAGGAGTATACCCTGAATTTGATGCCGATGAGTATTTAAAAGGTGAGCTTGCCCCTGTATTTTTTGGCAGTGCATTGTACAACTTTGGTGTTCAGGAGTTATTGGATTCGTTTGTTGAAATTGCTCCCTATCCCCGTCCAAGTTTCGCAGAAGAAAGAGAAATCAAACCCGAAGAAAACGCATTCACCGGATTTGTATTTAAAATCCACGCCAACATTGACCCAAACCACCGGAGTAGAATTGCCTTTGTAAAAGTTTGTTCAGGTACATTTGAACGCAACAAAATATATAAGCATATCCGCTCCGGAAAAAACATCCGGATTTCGAGCCCAACTGCATTTATGGCTTCACAAAAAGAAACAGTTGAATTTGCTTACCCTGGTGATATTATAGGTGTGCCGGATACTGGGAATTTCATTATTGGCGACACACTTACTGATGGGGAACAAGTTCATTTTAAAGGGCTTCCAAGTTTTTCTCCTGAAATGTTCCGATATATTGAAAATGCTGACCCAATGAAATCCAAGCAATTGGCAAAAGGTGTTGACCAGCTAATGGAGGAAGGTGTGGCACAATTATTCACCAACCAATTTAATGGACGCAAAGTAATTGGCACCGTGGGACAATTGCAATTTGAGGTGATTCAATATCGTCTGGAGCATGAATATGGTGCAAAATGCCGCTTTGAAACGATGCCCATGTACAAAGCATGTTGGATAGAATGTGACGACCAAAAAACACTAACAGATTTCAAAAAGCGAAAGCATCAAAAAATGGCCGTTGACAAACGAGGGCGGGATGTTTTTATGGCTGACTCTGGTTTCATTCTACAAATGGCCCAGGATGAGTTTAAAGACATCAAATTTCATTTTACCTCTGAGTTTTAATCGTCGGCTTTGTTAAAACATATTTAAAAACACCGAACCAATGATTTTCTGGTTCGGAATGCTTTATTTCCCTATTTTTAGAATCAATAAACTAAAACTATGGACTTCTTAAATAGTGATTTCTACCAGGGTGATGTCTTTTCATATGTGATTCTTCCCTTATTAATTTTTCTTGCCCGCATTAGCGATGTTACGGTTGGCACTCTGCGTATTGTAATGGTTTCGAAGGGACAAAAGCTAATTGCACCTGCGCTTGGCTTCTTTGAGGTGGTGATTTGGCTGATAACCATGAGCAAGATTATTCAAAATATTGACAACTGGGTGGCATATGTTGCCTACGGTTTAGGGTTTGCTACCGGAAATTATATTGGGCTTATCATCGAAGAAAAACTGGCTGTTGGTATTGTTCAACTACAAATAATCACACGAAAAAGTGCCGATAATCTCATTGCGAAACTAAAAGCAGGAGGATATGGAATTACTTATCACGAGGCAAAAGGTGCGAATGAAAATGTTGCTGTCATTTATTCAATTATCAAGCGTAATGAAATTCAGAAAGTGATCGACATTATTGCAACCTATAACCCAAATGCATTTTATTCCATTGAGGATGTGAAGTTTATAAACAAAGGGCTCACAACTGTTTCAGGAATTGGAAGCAGGTGGCGTAAAGGGAAATAGACGAGTTTTTTGTGAATTTTAATTTTAATATTAATCTTTTTTCAAATTGATTATAAATTACACCTAAGAATGTCGATTCTTAAATAAAAATGTGATATTTGTCATACTTTTAACTTCGCAGACATTAACAGACTTTTATTTAAAACATTTACATCATGTTTAAGATTCAAACCTTAAATAAGATCGATCCTATTGGATTGAAGAATTTTCCCTTGGACAATTATGAAATTGCCAGCGAGTTTACAACCCCTGATGCGATTATCGTTCGCAGTCAGAAAATGCATGACATGGAGTTGTCGTCGAGCTTGAAAGCTATTGCAAGAGCCGGAGCTGGTGTAAATAACATTCCAATTGAAAAATGTACAGACAACGGTATAGTTGTATTTAACACACCGGGAGCAAATGCTCACGGAGTAAAAGAACTAACTATCGCTGGATTGTTATTGGCCTCCCGTGATATTTCAGGATCGATTGAATGGGCAAAAACCTTAATTGGGAAAGGAGATGAAGTGCCTGGCCTGGTAGAAAAAGGAAAGAAAAACTTTGCCGGACAAGAAATCAGAGGAAAAACGCTGGCAGTAATTGGTCTTGGAGCCATTGGTGTTTTGGTTGCAAATGCAGCACAGTCATTGGGTATGAATGTACTTGGATATGATCCTTTTATTTCAGTGAAACACGCCTGGAAACTAAGCAGGAACGTAAAACAAGCTGAAGGAATTGAATCGCTTTTGGCTAATGCCGACTACATTACTTTGCAGATTCCTTTGTTGCCCGAAACCAAAAACTTCATCAACAAAGACAAATTTAAAATGATGAAGGACGGAGCCCGTTTATTGAATTTTGCACGGGGTGGGCTTGTTGACCATGGAGATTTAAAAGAAGCGATTGAATCTGGAAAAGTTGCCAAATATCTAACCGATTTCCCAGATGAGGAAGTATTAAAAATGGACAATGTCATTTCAATTCCTCACCTTGGAGCATCAACAGCTGAGTCTGAAACAAATTGTGCAGTAATGGCCGTTGACCAGGTTCGTGATTTTCTTGAAAACGGTAACATTGTAAACTCAGTTAACTTTCCAACCGCTGAAATGGAACGTAACGGTGGTGTACGCATTCTTATCGCGAACAAGAACGTACCCAATATGGTGAGTCAAATCTCAACAGTTATGGCTGGTGAAGGTATGAACATTGCCAATATGCTGAACCGTCACCAAGGCGATATTGCTTATAATATCATTGATATTGACCGCAAGGAAACAGACCCAATCATTGCAGAAAAGCTTGCAGCTATTGAAGGGGTAGTAATGGTCAGGCTAATTCAATAAATTTTAATAATATTCAATAGTCAGTGTTAAGTAATTTTTACTTTCACTGGCATTTGAAGTATAACAGAACATAACAGAACAGCAGAATCAATAAATAGTACTATTTTTACATCAAATAAGTATATATTTTCAAAATCTAATTCTATCAAACAACTTAATCATGAGTAACAATCTAGTTACCAAAGCAGCTGATAACATTCGTATTCTTTCGGCAGCAATGGTTGAAAAAGCTAAGTCTGGACACCCTGGTGGAGCGATGGGTGGTGCTGATTTTATGAGTGTCCTGTATTCTGAGTTTTTAAACTATGATCCTACTGACATGAAGTGGATTAACCGCGATCGTTTTTTCCTTGATCCGGGCCACATGTCTCCAATGCTTTACGCAACTTTAGCCCTAACAGGTAACTTTAGCATGGATGATTGTGCGAATTTTCGCCAGTGGGGAAGCATAACTCCGGGACACCCTGAGGTTGATGCAGAACGAGGTGTCGAAAATACGTCTGGTCCATTAGGACAAGGTCACGTTATGGCTGTTGGAGCAGCAATTGCTGAGCGTTTTCTGGTAGAACGTTTTGGCGAGTGGATGGCTCATAAAACCTACACATTCATTTCTGATGGAGGTATTCAGGAAGAGATTTCACAAGGTGCAGGCCGTATTGCAGGTTTCCTTGGATTGAGCAAACTCATCATGTTCTACGATTCAAATGACATTCAGCTTTCTACTGAAACAAAAGAAGTAAGCACTGAAGATACTGCAAAAAAATATGAAGCCTGGAATTGGAAAGTAATCACCATTAATGGAAATGATGCCGATGAAATCCGCACTGCCTTGCAAGAAGCAAATGCTGAAACTGAAAAACCAACCTTGATTATTGGTAAAACCATTATGGGTAAAGGCGCTGTTGCAGAAGATGGCAGCAGCTACGAAAGCAAATGCTCAACTCATGGGCAGCCATTGAGTGCTGCTGGTGCTTCGTTTGCAAAAACGATTGATAACCTTGGGGGTGATTCAGAAAATCCGTTTGTAATTTTTGATGATGTACAAGAATTATTTGATAATCGCAAGCAAGAACTGATTGAGGCAGCTGCTACAAAAAAAGCAGAACAAGCACAGTGGGCTTCTGCCAATCCTGAGCTTGCAACAAAATTAGAGAAGTTTTTCTCTGACAAAGCTCCTGAGTTTGATTTCAGCAAGATTGAACAAAAAGCCGGGGCTGCAACCCGTGGTGCTTCATCAACAGTATTGGCAGCTTTTGCCAGCGATGTGGAAAATATGGTTGTTTCTTCTGCAGATTTATCAAACTCTGATAAAACAGATGGTTTCCTTAAGAAAACAACGGCTTTCCAAAAAGGTGACTTCACAGGTGCTTTCCTACAAGCTGGTGTTTGTGAGTTAACCATGGCAGCCATTATGAATGGTATGGCACTGCACGGTGGAATCATCCCTGTGTGTGGTACTTTCTTCGTGTTCTCCGACTATATGAAGCCTGCTGCCCGTATGGCCGCATTGATGGAACTTCCGGTTAAGTATGTATGGACCCACGATGCTTTCCGCGTTGGAGAAGATGGACCAACACACCAACCTGTTGAGCAGGAAGCACAAATCCGATTAATGGAGAAATTGAAAAACCATAAAGGGCAAAACTCCATGTTGGTTGTTCGTCCTGCTGATAGTGAAGAAACTACTGTTGCATGGAAAATGGCTCTCGAAAATACACACACTCCTACTGCGTTGATTCTTTCTCGTCAGAATATTGAAAATCTACCTGCCGAAGATCGCTACACAGAAGCTTTGAAGGCTGAAAAAGGTGCTTATGTTGTTACTGATTCTGAAGGAACACCTGATGTCATCCTTCTGGCCAGTGGCTCTGAAGTTAGTACACTTGTTGCTGGCGCTGAACTTCTAAAGAATGATGGGATTAAGTGCAGAATCGTTTCTGTTCCTTCTGAAGGATTGTTCCGTAGCCAGTCTGCAGATTACCAGGAAGAAGTTCTTCCAGCAGGAATCAAAAAGTTTGGTTTGACTGCCGGATTACCTGTTAACCTGGAGGGTTTGGTTGGAGCTGATGGCAAAGTTTTTGGATTGGATTCATTTGGATACTCTGCACCTTACAAAGTGCTGGATGAGAAACTAGGGTTCACCGGAGAAAACGTTTACAATCAGGTAAAAGAAATTTTGGTTACTGCTTAACCAATTTCAAATCATACAAATTAAAGGCCGGGAAACCGGTCTTTTTTAGTTTACATACTTAGCAGATCATATTCACAATACCCCATATTATCAGTAGCAATAGCACAATTCATCAGTGAAATACTCAAACTTATCAATCTTTTTTATCTGTATATCCGCTTTGGGTTTTTAAATTCAATTTGCAATTGCAAATTAGCACAACAAAAAAAGACAGAAATGAAACCAATATTACTACTAACATTATTGGCAATCATGCCATTCTGGAGTCACTCGACAAATAACGATAGTATAGCAGATAGTCAAAACTGGATATACCTGGATTATATGCTTAGAGGAACTGTACCTTTTAAAAATATCGATGCCCCCGCTCAAATTGATTACAAAATTTGGAAAGATGATGTCAAAATAACTATTGGTGGATCCTATAATCATAATGATTCAATTGAATTAAGCCATATCATCAGGTCTTTTGATCAAGCAATACCAAATAGAAAGGTAAAATGGAGTGAAAACAAAAATGCTAATCTGATCATATTTTTTACAGAACTAAACATATCTCCTGTTTCCTCTAAAAAATATATAATTGAACCAAATATGTTTGGATATTCCATGAAGAAACCTTCCCTGATCCTAAACCATTATATCAATATTGGTGAGTCATTGAACACCACCGTTTATATACTCAATGAAACAAATGAAGGTAATCGGAAAAAATTACTGTGGCAAGCAGTGGGTAAAAGCTTATTTAATTCAAATAAAGGCTTCGGTTTTCAAGTCGGCAAATTATCTGTTCTAGGAGGAGAGTTAGACAACTTAAGTGATTTTGATATTTTCTTATATAAAACAGTCTATTCCCCAAATTTCCAAACCAATTATTTAAACTATATAAAAACACAATATAACAGTTTAGATAGATTCAAATACCTTGCTGACTCGAATACAAAATATTCGATATCCATGACTTTGTTTTTGATTATATTCCTGCTATCAATATTTTATCTTTACAAGTTCGTGTGGGTGAAGTATTTTGACAAAAGAATAAAAGGGAGTTTTGCTCGGTTTCAAGTTTCTGGTTTAATTTTTTTCTTGCCTCAACTCCTTCTCGCTCCATTCTTTTTCATAGATGAAATATTGAAACTACATCATGTTCTGCAAACATTTATAACCTATCTGATTTTTGGAACGATTATCGTTCTCTTTTTTTTTGTACTTTATTTTGTTTGCTCTGTATATGTATATTTTATTGAGTACGTTCTTTTTCGAAATGTCCAAAAATTCAAAAAAAGGCAAGCTCTTCGTATTGTTTCAGTATCGACATTAATGTTAGGGTATATCTTGCTAAACTTATCGGTTAATCAGCCAGAAATATTGATGGATCTAAATATTTTCCTGCTTTTCCTGGGCTTCCTCTTGATTATAATTACTCGTTTCCTATATTTCTATGACAAACATCAAAAAGAAATAATCAATAAACATCAACGATTAAAGTTTAATAAACTGGAACAACTACAAACGAAATTTCAGCTTGATGCTATTCAAGCAAGGACAAATCCACACTTTCTACACAATTCATTAAATACAATTGCGTCATTGACTAGACAAGATGCAATAAAGGCTGAAGAGTTCGCATTAAAACTTTCAAAACTTTTCAGGTTACGACTTTCTGAAAAACTAGCAACAGTGATCCCGCTATCAAAAGAAATTGAAACCATCAAACTTTATCTGGAAATTGAGGAAGAACGGTTTTTCGACCGTTTTGAATATTCGATTAAAGTACCTCAAGAAATTAATAATATTAATATCCCTTCAGACTTATTACTGCATCTTGTAGAAAATTCAATTAAACATGGAATAAGTAAACAAATAGAAAAAGGAATACTCATAATCGAAATTGAAAAAATTGAAAAACAACTATTAATTAAAGTCTTCGATAATGGTCCTGATTTTCCAGACACTCCCATCTATGGAACCGGTTTAAAAAGCCTTTTTGAAAAACTAGATATATTATACCCAAATAAATACGAATTCACTATCTTCAATAAACCAAATAAGCATGTTGAAATTATATTGAAATAAGAAGTGATATGAATAGGCAGTACACATGTATTATAGTCGATGATGAACCTCATGCCAGATTCCGTCTAAAAGAAATATTGGAAAAAACTCAAAAATTCGAATTAATTGCCGAGGCAAAAGATGGAATTGAGGGTTATCTCAAAATAAATGATCTAAAACCAAACGTAGTATTCCTTGATATTCAAATGCCTGGTATGGATGGTTTAGAAATGCTAAATAAAATAGAATATGACCCTTTTATTATTTTCTGTACAGCATATGACAAATATGCACTAAGAGCCTTTGAAACTCAATCAATTGACTACCTACTGAAGCCGATTGAATATCAACGCATTGAAAAAACAATCAAGAAACTCTCGAAGCTCTCTGAGCAAATTTCGGCAGTACAACTTATCCAATACGAATTAAATAAACATTCTAACGGTAATAACTACAATATAATTCCAGTTAAAATTGGCGATCGTATAATTCTAAAGAAACTTGATGAAGTGACATATTTTGAGGCATCAGATAAGTCTGTATATTTTTATGATACTGAAGGAAATCGCTACTTAAATGACTATTCTCTTTCAGTCTTAGAAACAAAACTGCCCGACAACTTTTTCAGGGTAAGTCGATCAGTTATCGTAAACCGCAACTTCATTTCTGAATGTCAAAAATATTTTAGAGGAAAACAAACACTAATACTGAATGATAAAAAAAGAAGCAAAGTTATAACAGGCATTTCTTATAATGACCAGCTTAAGCAAATCCTCAATTTTTGATATTCATGGCTATCAGGCTAACTAAAGCCTGGTTAAGGAAAATAGTTTAAAACAAAGACTACTCTTTCCTTAACATTTGCTTTAGGAAGCTCCACTAACTTATATCCCAGTTCATTATATACCTTGCAAACCATCTCGTGCATACGGCATGCTTCTTCAAATGTTTCTTTCCGAATATCATCAATTACATAAATTTCCTTCCAGGGAGAAGCAATAAAAACAGTGGAAGCATACCTGTATTTATCCGCTGATTCTTTCAAAATCTCTGGTGAGAATCCTCTAAATCTGGCAAAAGCTAGTTGATCAGGAATACCACGGTCTGAAAAAGCTAATTCTTCTTCACCAATTGAATCATAAAAAGATAATCTGCGCCCGAATACTTCCTGTT
Source organism: Sunxiuqinia sp. (assembly GCA_965230765.1). Lineage (GTDB taxonomy): Bacteria > Bacteroidota > Bacteroidia > Bacteroidales > Prolixibacteraceae > Sunxiuqinia. The sequence continues at coordinate 562,314 of CBDDLR010000002.1, read as the reverse complement.
GAAAAGCTTTTACATTTTTCCATGGAAGTATGCCCCCATCTACTTTTAGTTGATTGTGGATAATATCCCTGGCAATTTCTTCACCAGTTTTATATCCGGATTTGCTTAGTTCTTTTATAATTGAAGTTTTACCAAAGCCCGGACCTCCGGTTATGATATGTAGTTTGTTTTTTCGTTTTACATTCATCCTATCCAAAAATAACACATCCGTTGCAAACCAATTATCATTTTCTCTGCTGATTTATCGACTTTACAATCAGAAAATGTTTACGATGATGAATTGTTAAAAATCCTAAAATTCATACAAGTTTTTTTTCTGAAATACTTTTTTTAATACATTTGTAAAAGATTCGTGTGCGTTCACGGACAAACTAATCGAAATAAAACTATGAAGCTAAACCGTTCAACATCAAAAAATTCGAATAGCTACCCTTCAAGAATCCTTCAGTTTGGCGAAGGAAATTTCCTAAGAGCGTTTACCGACTGGATTGTTCAGAAAATGAACAACCAGGTTGACTTCAATACAGGTATTGATGTCGTTCAGCCATTACCGCATGGCATGGTCGACATGCTGAACGATCAGGATGGGCTTTATCATGTCTACCTAAAAGGAATAAAAAATGGTGAACCCGTTAAGGAATATCAACGAATTGACTGCATTAATGACGGGATTAATCCATATACACAATTTGAGGAATACAAAAAATCGATTCTAAACCCGGAACTACGATTTGTCATTTCAAATACTACAGAAGCCGGAATTGCTTTTGATGAAAACGATACATTGGACATGCAGCCGCAAAATTCTTTCCCTGGTAAAGTAACCGCTCTGCTTTACGAACGATTTAAAGCATTTGATGGTGCTGAAGATAAAGGATTGATTTTCTTCACCTGCGAATTGATTGACAGAAACGGTGACATGCTTAAGAAATATGTACTGGAGCATGCAAAAAATTGGGACTTGAGCGAACAGTTTGTTTCATGGGTAGAAAATAGCTGTGCATTTTGTAATACGCTAGTCGACCGAATTGTGCCAGGATTTCCAAAGGAAGACATTAAAGAAATACAGGAGGAACTTGGATTTGAAGATAATCTGGTTGTTGTTGGCGAGTACTTTCACCTTTGGGTAATTGAAGCACCAGAATGGGTACAAAAAGAATTCCCTGCAGAAGAAGCTGGATTGGAAGTTAAATTTGTTGAAGACATGACCCGGTTCCGTGAGCAAAAAGTTCAGGTTTTAAATGGCTGCCACACTGGAAGTTTTGCGGTATCCTATTTAAGCGGTATCGAAACTGTACGTGAAGCCTACGAAAATGCAGAAACGGGAACCTTTATGAGAGATATGGTTTATGATGAAGTGCTTCAGACTTTAGAAGGAACCGAGGAAGAACTGACAACATTCGCCAATAAAATATTGGAACGCTTTGCTAACCCATACATCCGCCACCTGTGGCAAAGCATTGCTTTAAATGCCATGTCAAAGTGGGAAACAAGAAACTTTCCATCACTAATAGGTTACTATAAAAAGTACAATGTATTGCCTAAAAAGCTAACGTTTTCACTTGCTGCATTGATCGCCTATTTTAAGGGTGAGGTAAACGGGGATAGTTATCCCGTTCAGGAAGATGAGTGGATTGTAGATTTTTACAAAGAAGCCTGGGCTGCATGCGATGGTCAGCCAGTATCTATTCAAATGTTAGTAGAAAAAGTTCTTTCCCTTGATAAAATTTGGAAACAAAACTTAAATGAAATACCAAACCTTACGACAACTGTTAGCCATTACTTGTTCCTTATTGAACAGGTTGGCATGAAAACAGCATTGAGAACTGTGTTAGATAAAAACAAGCTTGCAAGGTAATTCAAATTAAAGTACAGAAAGACACTATTTCATAAATCAGAATATGGCAGATTTTATTCAAATACATCCAGACGACAACGTGATAATTGCATTAAAAGAATTATCAAGTGGTGAAGAAATACGTGTTGGTGAAAAAGAAATAAAGCTTGCCAACAATATACCCGTTGCCCATAAACTAGCTGTAAAAAAGATCAGAAAAGGAGAAAAGGTAATTAAGTACGGTGCCCCAATCGGGTTGGCAACACTAGATATTGAAATGGGTGAGCATGTACATGTTCATAATACTAAAACCGGACTATCGGGTACTGAAGAGTATTCATTTCTGCAAAAACTAAATCCCCTTTCCTACCCTAAAAAGGAGCTTACTTTTCAGGCTTATAAAAGGGACAATGGAGATGTTGGCATACGAAATGAATTATGGATTGTACCTACTGTTGGTTGTGTTAATGGGCAGGCTGAGCAAATTATTAAACTATTTAAGCAAAATAATCCTGCTGAAGATATTGATGGCATTGAAGTTTTCAAACACAACTACGGGTGTTCGCAACTTGGTGACGACCATTTGAATACCCAAAAAGCGTTGGCCAGTTTAATCAGCCACCCTAATGCTGGTGCTGTTTTAGTTTTAGGTCTGGGCTGCGAAAACAACCAGGCAAAATATCTGGAGAAGTTACTTGGGAATTATAATAAAATGCGGATTAGGTTTCTCGTTTCACAAGAGGTGGAAGATGAAATTGAAGTTGGACTGGATTTGATTAACGACTTGTACGAAGAGATGAGGTACGATAAACGAGAGGCCTGTCCGCTTTCTGATTTAAAAATTGGATTAAAATGTGGAGGCTCTGACGGCTTCTCCGGTATTACCGCTAATCCGTTAGTTGGCGCATTTTCCGATTTTCTAATTAGCCAGGGAGGAACAACCATACTTACTGAAGTTCCGGAAATGTTTGGTGCTGAGCACCTTTTGATGGAAAGAGCTGAAAATGAAGAAGTATTTGACAAGACTGTGAATTTGATCAACGGCTTTAAAGAATACTACCTAAAACACGACTTGCCCGTTTATGAAAATCCATCACCCGGGAATAAAGATGGTGGAATAACCACATTGGAAGATAAATCTTTAGGATGTACCCAAAAAGGGGGACAGGCGACTGTAGTTGATGTACTTGAATATGCCCAACCAATCAGTAAAAATGGATTAAACTTATTAGCATCTCCAGGAAACGATCTAGTTGCCTCATCTGCGTTGGGATTTAGTGGTTGCCAAATGGTTTTATTTACTACGGGCAGAGGAACACCATTTGGAAGTTTTGTTCCAACCATGAAGATTTCAACGAACAGCAATCTTTATAATCGTAAAAAACACTGGATTGATTTTAACGCAGGAGGATTGGCAGAAGATCAAAGCATGCAGGAATTACTGGATATATTCATTCAATTCATCATTGAAATATCCAGCGGAAAATCTTTAAAACATGAAGAAAGTGGCTTTAAAGAAATAGCCATATTTAAAACAGGAATAACGCTTTAGCAAAATAGTTTAGTTTAATTTGTGTGTTTTCATGGGAAAGTAAAGCCCTGGCAGGATAACCTGTCAGGGCTTATTATTTTGAGTAATTATTTTTACTTCAAAAGCTTATCTGCCATTGCGTTGGCAAGCTCAATGCATTGCTCAAACTTGTCTTTTTTCAACGATCCTTTTTCTTCAATTGGGTCGTGAACAAGCTCCCACTTGATGTTTTCAGCAAACTTCATCAGGTTTTTAACACCACCGCCATTCCATGCGTAGTTTCCAAATACCCCAAGGTAATGATCTTTAATACCCATATGCTCAATCGTTGTCAGTAGGGTTTGCACGTTCGGGAACATGGCGTTATTGTAAGCACAGCTACCAACAATAAATCCTTTGTACCTGAATATGTCGTTGATAATGTATGATGAATGCGTTTTTGAAGCATCGTAAACACGGATGTCTTTAATGCCACGCTCAGAAAGCTGGCGTGCAATTACTTCTGCCATTTTTTGCGTGTTACCATACATCGATCCGTAAACTACAATTACACCCGGATCAGTATCGTAGGTACTCCACTTGTTGTAACGGCTCAGTACCCAGTTCAGGTCGGTACGCCAGATAGGCCCGTGAGTGGCAGCAATCATTTTTATATCTAGTGGTGCAAGTTTTTTAATTGCACGTTGTGTGTGAGGGCAATATTTACCAACAATATTGGTGAAATAACGCATGATCTCCACCTCATAAAATTCAAGGTTGATTTCATCATCAAATACACCACCATCCAACGTTCCGTAGCTACCAAAGGCATCCCCGGCAAACAAAATTTTATTCGTTTCTTCAAAACTGATCATTGTTTCGGGCCAGTGTACCATCGGAATGGTTTGGAATTGCAACACATTTTTTCCCAACTCCAGTTTATGTCCATCATGAACCTCCAAAATATTCTCAGGCTTCATGTAAAAACTTTCCACGAACCCGAAGGTTTTTTTATTTCCTACCAAGGTAATGTTCGGGTATTTAGCAACAATCGCTTTTAACGCCCCTGAGTGGTCAGGCTCCATATGGTTAATAACCAAATAATCAACTGGTTTGTCACCAATAATCCCTTCAATCTGATCTAAATAATCATCAATAAACTGACGATCAACGGTATCGATCAACGCAATTTTCTCGTCATTAATTAGGTACGAGTTATACGACACCCCGTGAGGGATTGGCCAAATGTTTTCAAAAAGATGAGTCCTGCGGTCGTTATACCCCAGGAAGAAAATATCTTCTGCAAGTTTTACCTGATGCATAATTATCTATATTAATTTTTCAGCCCACGAAAATAGTGATTTTCAGCGAAATTTTACCGAGTAACATAAATGAAATAGGAAAAAATTAAAGATTACAAACCTATAAATCGAAACAATATTTAGGAATCCTGAAACCTTCCATACAATTTTGTGATCTCTCTCAGGTACTTGGCATGGCCATTTTTTAATTCACTCCATTTGAAGCGCCATTCCCAATTGTCGGTAGGTGTTCCTGGAATGTTCATGCGAGCTGTTGAATCCAAACCTAACAAATCCTGGAGCGGAATAATTGCAGTGTCGGCAACCGATGCCCAAGCCTCTTCAATTAGCCTTTTTGTAATTCGTTTGGCATTTAGGTTATAGTATTTTTTCAGGTTTTTACGTTCTTTTTTGGTGCATGATTTTGCCCAGCCCAAGGTAGTGTCGTTATCGTGTGTTCCGGTGTAAACCACGTAATTTTTTTCGTAATTGTGCGGAAGGTGCTCATTGGTTGCATCTGTAGAAAAAGCAAACTGAAGAACTTTCATTCCAGGAAGCCCAAAATGATTACGCAACCGATGCACTTCCGGTGTTATCATTCCCAAATCTTCAGCAATAATTGGCAAGTTCCCAATCTGTGATTTCAGCAATGATAGCATTTCAAATCCATTAGCCGGAATCCATTCCCCCTTTATGGCAGTTTCTTCTTCAGCAGGAACCGACCAAAACGATTCCAGTCCCCGGAAGTGGTCAATCCTAATCACATCAAACATATTTAGGTTGAAGTGCATCCGGGCCATCCACCAGTCATATTTTCTTTCTTTCAATTTGTTCCAGTCAAACACCGGGCAGCCCCATAATTGACCTGTTTCACTGAAATAATCGGGTGGCACCCCCCCAACCTTCGTAGGAACGCATTCTTCATCCAACACAAAAATATCCTGGTTTGCCCAAACATCTGAACTATCCAGCGAAATATAAAGTGGTAAATCCCCGATAAATGAAACCCCTTGTTTGTTGGCATATTTCTTTAAGTCAAACCACTGCTTAAAAAATACAAACTGAGCAAAACGCTGAAAATAAATCTCCTCAGCGTGTTCATGATGGGCAAAATCCAACTCATGCACATTGCGTTTTTTGTATTGATCCTCCCATTCATTCCATACCGTTTCTTCTTCCCGTTTCTTCAATGCCATAAAAAGGGCGTAATCATTCAGCCACCAGGAATGTTCACCAAGGAAGGTATAGTAATCTTCTTTAAAATCGTTGAAACGTTCTTTGAAAACAAGAAATGCCTTTCGGAGCAAACTATCTTTGGTTTGACTTACCAGGTCATATTCCACTTTATCGATCGACAAAGCCGTTAAACCGCCCAACTCTTTACCCGATAATAATCCATCTACCACCAGTTTATCAAGACTGATTAGCATGGTACTTCCGGCAAAAGCAGAATAAGCCTGATAGGGTGAGTTGCCATATCCGGTAGGCCCGATGGGAAGTATTTGCCAATGTTTCTGACCGCTATTCTTCAGAAAATCAACAAATTTATAGGCTTCCTTCCCCATGGTACCAATACCATGTTTGTTAGGTAGCGAGCTAATATGCAGCAATATTCCACTGCTTCTTGTCATTTGTTCAGAGCTTAAATCAAATTCAAAAATAAATTTTTTCTTTTTACAAGAAGAAGATTCAATATTAAATCAGTCAGATAATTTTTCGATCTGCCCTTATTGAGAGTTTCATTTGAAGTAAAACTCTCAATAAATAAGTATTACCTTTGCAGGCAATTAAAACAAAAAAAATGGCAACAATTGGTGCAATCAATGAATTGGAAGTAGTTAAAGAAGTAGATTTTGGAATTTACCTGGATGGTGCTGAGCATGGGGAAATACTTATGCCCAAACGGTATGTTCCTGAAAACTGTCAGGTAGGCGATTGTATTGAGGCATTTATTTACCTCGATTCGGAAGACCGATTAGTTGCTACCGATGAACGTCCCATTGCCATGGTTGGTGAATTTGCCAGCTTAAAAGTAGTTTCGGTTACCGGGGTTGGTGCTTTCCTGGATTGGGGATTGCCCAAAGACCTGCTGGTACCTTTTCGTGAGCAACAGCAAAAAATGGAAGAAGGAAGATCGTACCTGGTATACATTTACCTGGATGATGAAAGCCAACGCATAGTAGCAACTTCTAAATTAGACAAGTGCGTTGACAACCTACCTGTTGATTATGAAGTTGGTGAAGAGGTTGACCTCATTATTGCCGGACAAACCGAACTGGGCTACAAAGCCATTATTGACAACAGTCACTGGGGAATGCTTTATAAAAATGAAGTATTCCAAACACTCAAACCTGGGCTTAAGGTTAAAGGTTATATTAAGCACATTCGTGAAGATGATAAAATAGATTTATCCCTGGAGGCAACTGGTTATCAAAAAATTGATCCGATTACTGAAAGTATCTTAAACAAGTTGGCAGCAAATAACGGCTTTCTTCCCCTTAACGATAAATCCTCTCCTGAGCGTATTAAAGAAGCATTTCAAATCAGCAAAAAGAACTTCAAAAAAGCAATCGGTGCTTTGTATAGGCAACGTGTAATTTCTATTGAAGAAGACGGTATTCGAATGAAATGATTAACGGGTAATAAAATCTGTGCCAGTTATATATTTTTGGAATCGACACCCACATATATAATCATATTGTTTTATATGTTATTTTGTTAAAATTTTATAATTACCATAAATAAATTTAAAAAACATTTGGAATATCCTCAAAGTTTTATATTTTTCGTTTTCAATTTATAATTGAATTAATTTATGGGAAAGAGGGCGGCTTATCGCATTGAGGAAGAAGAAAAATTAATTCTCGAGTATTATTCTGGTGATATTTTATTATGGGATATGTTTCATTTAAAGGATATTATCTCACAGGATGTAAAATATGATAAAACATTTGACATTATCCACGATCTTCGCAATGCAGATATTATTGTAGACCTGGATGATATAAAGCATATAAAATCACACCTTGAATCCCGCCCGGAAACAATTGCAAGAAGAAGAGGTGCAAATATAACCAGTGAACCAAACCAGGTCGTTTTTACAACCTTATTTTCAAAAATGTTACATTTTTTTCCAATGGAAAGTAAAGTTTTCACCACTTTAAGTGCAGCCTTATGCTGGCTTGGCCAAGTTAATAACCATGAAGCCAGAATAGAAAACATATTCAAAGATTTAAGTATGCAAGCCAATGTAATAATGGAGAATTGCCCAACAGTTATCTATAAAGCCAATAAAAGGAAGTATAAATAATACTTGCTGTTTCTTCAAACCAGCCAATTACTCGTCGAAATGCATCAGGATAGTCACAATCAAGCTGCTTGTCGTCAAGGGTAATTATGCCAACTTCAGCAAATTGTTTTAAGGCATTCTTATAATTTAGATAAGTTCTTTTAGCATGATTTTTTGTGGTAATAATGTTTACCCTTAACTTCTTTTTTGGGTACGGGCGCAATGAAAACCATTCTTTAAATAACAAGGAAGCCTGCAATGTTTTGTTTCTTTTAGAAGAATTTCGCTCAACAGCCACAAAACAGGTGTTATTACACCCCAACTGTTCAAAATATAATTGAGTTTTTATTGCTGGCGTTATCCCCAGTTCGTTCGGTAACACCTGAACACCACCATACTGTTTTTCAATTCGAAAAGGACGACTGCCACATTTAACAGAATGTAGCCTCAGGTTTCTATCTTCACCTTTTTTGCAATATGTGTCGTTGGCGAAGTAGATGTACAGATTTTCAATATCATTCTCGGTTTTGATGAAAATTTCTTCCCTCCCGTTAACTATTCTTTGCTCAAGCAATTGGTTATTGGCGAAAAACAAAACAAATGCACCTGTATGGTTTACCGCACTTGCTTCAAGATCAATTAAGATACTATCTCCGGGGGAATCTTTCTCAAAATGCAAGCTTACATAACCATTGGCAATAAGGTTTAATGGGAATTTTATATTTTTTGGTTTTGAAAACGTTTTGGATGCTGATCCATTTCCAACACCAACGATATAAACAGAGTCAATAGTATTGTCTTTGATGTAATCTGCCATTAACTCGATTGTAGGCGAAGATATCCACGCTTCCACAATATACAAATCTGCGTCTTTTAACGGTTTGGGGGTTATAGTTCGAAGAATAAAAATCAACGATATGAATACGGCCAATGTTATAAACACCCAAATCTTTTTCATAGCATTTAGTAGTTTCGACAATTAAGATTCAAAGAAACATGAAATAAAAATAATAGGCTGTCCAAAAAGTACCTTATCTGCACCTTCAACGACTTTTACCCTACATTCCCTAAAGGGAAGTCGTTGAAATTCAGGTTCCCTTTAGGGTTAGGGTAAAACTGAATTTCATGAAATACACAATTATGCTTACTTTTTGGACATACCCTGGTACAATTATAAAAGATGTCAACCGTCGATTGACGGTTGACATCTTTTATTTTGAAAAACCAATATCGTTTACGAACTTTTATCTATTCTTTCAGCCACTTGTCCAACCAGTTTTTGAATACCCGCTGCCACAAGATTCCGTTTTGGGCACCCAGCACAAAGTGTGTTTCTTCAGGGAAAAACAAGAACTGTGCAGGAATATCCTGCAAAACTGCTGCATTAAATGCACCCATCCCTTGTGTATAAGGTATGCGGAAATCATTTTGCCCGTGGATTACCAAAATCGGGGTATCCCATTTCTCTACAAAGTGATGCGGTGAGAACGTGTAAGAGCGCTGAGCAGCAGCATTGCTCTTATCCCAATATGGGCCACCAATGTCCCAGTTTTCAAACCACATCTCCTCGGTGGTCACGTACATTTGTTCGAAGTTGAAAATTCCACAGTGCGAAATAAATGCACTGAAACGCCCTTCGTGATGACCTGCTAAAAAGTTCACCGAAAATCCGCCATAGCTGGCACCAACAGCACCCAATTTGGTTTCATCAACAAATGGTTCTTTGGCAACAGCGTCAATGGCACTCAGGTAGTCTTCAATGTTTTGTCCACCGTAATCTTTGCTAATTTGCTCAAGCCATTCCATGCCGAACCCTGGTAAGCCACGGCGGTTAGGTGCCACAATGATGTAGTCGTTTGCAGCCATCATCTGGAAATTCCAGCGGTACGACCAGAACTGGCTAACTGTTCCCTGTGGTCCACCCTGACAATACAACACAGCAGGATATTTTTTATTCGGATCGAAATGAGGTGGATAAATCACCCAAACATGCATGTCTTTATTGTCAGTAGTTTTCACCCAGCGTTCTTCTACTTTTCCCATTTCCATCTGATCTAAAATTCCTTTATTGACAGTTGTCAGGGCAACATCTTCACCAGTTCCTGCATCAACCAAATAAAGTTCTGCTGGTTGAGACATCGATACTTTTTGAGCTAGCAGTTTTCCCCCTTCAAGTTCTGTTGCTGACTGGTAATTATGAACGCCTTCTGTTAAGCGGCTTTTTGAGCCATCCGCCAAATCAAGTCGGTATATCTCATCTGTCGCATGAATAGTACTGATGAAGTAGATCGCCGTTCCATCTTTCGACCAGCTTAAATGTCCGGCATTTTGTTCCCAGTCTGATGAATAGTTTTTCTTTTCACCACTCTCCATATCCAACACAAACAAACGGGTTTGATCCGATTCGTAACCTTCACGTTCCATGCTTGTCCATGCCAGCTTTTTTCCGTCAGGTGAGAAAACAGGCTCTTTATCGTAGCCCATCATTCCTTTGGTCAGGTTTTTAGTTTGGCCGCTATTCAAATCGTACAAATACAAATCAGAATTAGTTGATTCTGAATATGCTTTCCCCGAAAGCTTCCTACATGAATAAACAATCTGTGTCCCATCGGGGCTCCAAACGATTTGCTCCAAGCCATCAAAAGGTTTGTCTGGGCTATCGAACTTCTCCCCTTCCAAAATATCCTTCCCTGAAGCAATCTCACCAGCTCCGTATTCAGCAATAAAAATGTGATTGTAGGTATAGTCATGCCAACTGTCCCAGTGACGGTACATTAAGTCATTTTCCAGTCGGGCATTCGCCTTTGGAAGGTCTGGGAATAAATCCTGGACATTATCATCCATTTTCACCTTTTTGATATAGAAGATGTGCTTTTGGTCAGGAGCGTATTTAAACCCGGTAATCCCACCTTCAACATTAGATACTTGTGCCATTTCAGTTCCATCCGGGTTCATTTCCCATAGCTGGGTATTGCCGGATTCTGAAGATAAAAAGCCAATCTTTTTCCCATCCGGACGCCACATTGCACCACCTTCTTTCACGGCTGTATCTGTAATCCTGGTAGCTTGTCCACCTTCTGCAGGAATGGTATACAAATCGCGGTACGATTTATTTTCCTCAATATGGTAGTAGGTAACTCCATATAAAACAGTCTTGCCATCTGGAGACAAAGATGCCCCCCCAAGTCGGCCAAAAGACCACAGGACTTCAGGGGTCATTACATCGGACATTAAAACAGGTGTTTTAGGAACGTAATTCTTTTTTTCTTCTGTCATTGATTGTTGATTTGTGCAGGCAGCAAATAGCATAGCCATGCAAAACACAGTAAAAATAGTTTTCATTCGTTGTAATTTTTCAGATCATGCAAAATACTGTTTTACGAAGAATTAAAAAAGAGTAGAAGGCAGGAAGTCTAAAAGAAGAACACTAGCGGAATCCAATGAAACTATTAATTTCATATTCGATCTGCTTTTCCAATCATTTTTGAATAGAATATCAGTAGCCAAATGTATATTCCTTGACTGCTTTCACCGCATTTTGTATTCGGTCTTCGCCCAATCCCCCAATCTCAATGAAATTTTCATTTCGTTTGATTAGTTCTTCTTTATAAGTATTAAATAGTTGAATCCGTTGTTCACCACCGTTTTCACGCAATGGATCGGGTTTCCAGGGAATGTCTGGTTTGCAAAGTAAATACAAATCGATTGAGCAATTTTGAATTTCAGCTTCCAGCCAATCAGGGTACTTTTTGTATATCCATTCAAACCACACTTTCGTAATAATCAACCAGGTATCAAAAAAATAGAAGCCAGAAGTATTTACTTCAGAATATTTGTACTGCTGCAACTGTCCTTTTGCAATGTTCACGACATCATCATAAGAATAAGTACTACTTTTTTCTTCCAGATACTTTCGCGCATATTCAGGATAGAAAATCCCATCAAAGTATTTTGCCAACTGCTCAGACAGTGTACTTTTAGCAGTTGACTCAGGTCCGGTAATTACTATCCTATAAGACTTTTTCATGAGAAGAGTTCAAATCTTTCTTCCAGCTAATATAGCCAAGTATCGCCATTACAGTATAAATAACAAATAAAATTGCCGTTGGCCATAAGCCTTTCCAAACGTACAGTCCTACGGAGAAAAAATCAACAAAAACCCAGATTAGCCATTGCTCAAGATACTTCCTGGCTAGCATCCATGTAGCCACGATACTGAGCGCAGTTGTAATCGAATCAGCAACAGGAACCGGAGAATCTGTATATTTTTTCAACCCAAAGATAAACAGTAGGCTTAATAAAACTGTGACGATAATAACTGGCCAATAATAAGATTTTGGCATTTTGCTCACAAACAGATTTGCATTTTTTGCCGGATTGCCTTTTAGCCAATGATACCAGCCATAAATACTAATCCCAACATAGTACACCTGGAGCAACATATCAGCATAAAACTTGGCGGAGAAAAAAACATAGACATATAAGGCAGAAGTAGCCAAACCAACCGGCCAGGTAAAAATGCTTTGTCGAATGGAAAGAAAAATATAAGCTAAACCCAAGATGGAGCCAATAAGCTCAACATAGTGTTCGCCCAACCAAATTAAATACGCTTCGGGCATAAATCTACTTTTCTACGAGAAGTTTATCGTATGCAAGCTGATCTTTTAACACTTGCAATGCTTCCCTTATCTCATCTGAATCTTCGTTTGCTATCTGATAAAAATAGTTTTGCCCAAATATATCGCGTGCAATAAGTGCCCGTATTTGCCTATTTAAAATGGGTTTGGAAAACTCAATGCTCTCTTTATCTTTCAAAATATTTTCGTTCTCCCCTTCAGCAATTATTTTACTTATTAACGAAGCTGGCACTTCAAAACGATTTTTAAAATCGTCAAACTCAGAATATTTTCTTGTTAAATTATCTCTTTTCTGATCTAGAAAATCCAAGACCGATGAATAGACAATATTCTTCCTTACAAGCTGATTATAATACTTGTAGTAGGTTGAAGTATCCATTGGCACAAATATATCAGGCATTACCCCGCCACCTCCAAAAACTTTTCGTCCGTTGTTCAAGGTTGCAAAAATCTGACTTTCATCCTGATGCACACTGTCTTCAGAAAACAACTCCCCGGTTTCAAATCGGGTTAAATAATCTTTTCGGTACTCATCCACCCCATTTTCATAAGGCTTTTGAATACATCTTCCACTAGGTGTGTAATAATGCGCTGTTGTCAGGCGAACCACCGAACCATCGCTCAACATAAACGGCTGCTGTACCAAACCTTTACCAAAAGAACGCCTACCAATAACAATTCCACGATCCCAGTCTTGCACGGCGCCCGAAACAATTTCACTTGCAGAAGCTGAACTTTCATCAATTAGAACGACTAATTTACCTTGTTCAAACTCTCCGAATGAAGTAGATTTATATTCTTTTCGGTTGCTTTTTACGCCTTCGGTATAAACAATCATTTTATAGGCTTCCAGAAAATTATCGGCCAATTTAATGGCTTCTTTCAAATACCCGCCACCATTACCTCTCAAATCCAGAACAAGGTTTTTCAGGTTGTTTTGTTTTAGTTCAGCAAGAGCCTCATCAAATTCATCAGATGTGGTTGCAGAAAAACGATTTAGCTTGATGTAACCGGTTTCTTCATTCAACATGTACGAAGCATCCAAACTATTGATTGGAATTTTATCACGAATGACGACAAAATCAAGTAGCTCGTTGTTATTTTTTCGCTTGACTTTTAAATCAACCTGCGTACCTTTTTTTCCGCGTAGCATATCGAAAACATCGCTGTTCTTCAACCCAACACCCGCAATATCTTTTTCATCGATTACCAAAATACGATCACCAGCCCGTAATCCAACTTTTTCAGAAGGTCCACCCGGGATAGTAGTAACTACCAACAAGGTATCTTTAAATATATTGAATGAAATACCTATCCCTTCAAAACTTCCTTTCAACTGCTCATTGCTTTTTTCAACTTCTTCTTTTGAAATATACACCGAATGAGGATCCAACTCACCAAGCACTTCCACAATTGCTTTTTCGGTGAGTGATTCAACGTTGGTGGTATCCACATAATAGCTGTCAATCAATCGTAATAAGCGACCAAACTTCATAGTATTTGAAGTAACCCCTTGCCCTACCGATGTATAACAAATTAAAAATGAGGCCAGAAATAAGCCTACAATTTTGTAAGTCCTGTTTATTTTCTTCATCATAATCATAATAATATTTGCTAAAGATAACACTTAAAGCATTTTGCCCAAAAACAGTGCCGTTAATATATGTAAATGTATTTATAAGCAATAAACAGTGAATAGTTCGAAAAGGATGACATGAAATTAAAAGTTTTTAAACTTGCTGTTGGTTTCTTTAATGGCAATACCCTCAATTTCCACCAGCCACTTTGGTCGGCAAACAGCGCCATGCACATATAATTTGGGTATTCCAGGCAATTTCGGCTCAACTACATTTTTTACTAATTGTATATCTTCCGGATTTCGCAAATATACAATTGCCATTGCCAAATCCTCAAGTGAGCATTCAGCTTCATCCAACAATGCATTGATATTATCAATGGTTCTTTGGGTTTGCTGCTCAACATCACCCACATGCACAATTTCGCCTTTATTATTTATGCTTGCTGTTCCTGAAATGAAAATATGTTTTCGATCGCCATAGTTTACTTCTGTAGCCCGTTCAAATGTTACCCCATAATCATGGGTTGGGCATAAATTTTCTGGCGCTTGTAAAAACCGGATCTGTTCCTGATCAATTCCCACAATGGAATAGGCATCCATAAAAACCAGATTATTGGGGTTCTCATGTTTCCCTTCTATTCCGGTTGAAGAAATGTAATGAGTCTGTTCTGTTAAACCATGCTTCTCAAAATAGTCCTTTCTCGCATCCACTAATTCCTGGTATTCATGATCGACATCGCTTGAAAATAACCATGTCCGGATTGCATGATCCTTGAGGTTCAAATTTTGGGTTCTAAGAACCTGGTTATACTTTTCGAATAGCTCAGTTGTTTGCCCCCCCACTGTCTTATTTTCTTCAGAACAAATATTTGATGTCCAAATGTGCGACAATCCGTTTGAATGAAACACATTCCCAAAATCATGGCTCTCAACATTCTCTTCTTCATCGACATAATAAACCCAGGCAGACATTTTTTTCCCATTCAGCAAGGGTGCCTGTCCAACAAACGAAATATTCTTCTTAAATAAGTCCGGGAAATTTTCACGAAGTAAACCAGCCTGTTTCGAAATATCATCAACGAAAATGCGCATGAACATTCGTTTATCTTGCGAAAGCCCATTTTCTCTTTCAATTCGATCCAATTGTTCTTCAATCAGTTGCCACGACTTTAGCGTATCTTCACTGCACGATTCTACTATTGCATGAACCTCTCGTGTCCCATTGTCAACACCAAACAGTTTTATAGTTGATTTTACCGAAGCAGTTTTTGTATTCTTCACAACCATCTCCATCCAATCGAAGTATTTAATCTTACGCTTTTTTCAGAAAGCAGGTTTTTAACACAAACGTACTTTTACCAACCCTAACTTCAACTTCATCTGGACTATTCGTCAACCTGATATTTTTTATGGGCTTGCCTCTTTTTAAAGTAGCTGAAGCACCTTTTACTTTTAGGTCTTTAGTTAAATGTACAGAATCTCCATCCTGCAATATATTTCCGTTGCTGTCTTTTACTTCCATTCTATTATTTAATTATTTCTTTTAAAGATCGTCAAAGATAAGCTTTTCAGTGGTTTTGAACACCGATAATTTGCAAACGAATGTAAATTGCCAGATTCAGTTTTTCATTCTACTTTTGTCGGGTTAAAATGATTGATGGACTGAAGGATCGAATTATTGATTTCTTCATTCCTAATTCTGATTTGGCAGATATGAAAAAAGTGGTTATAGGTTTATCGGGTGGTGTTGATTCAAGTGTTGCAGCATATCTTTTAAAAGAACAGGGTTATGATGTTACTGCTTTGTTCATGATTAACTGGCACGACCGGACTGGCACGCTTACCGGGCAGTGTACCTGGGAAGACGATGCACTGATTGCCGAAATGGTAGCCAAAAAACTCGACATGCCTTTTCATATTGTTGACCTGAGTAAA
This sequence comes from Sunxiuqinia sp., assembly GCA_965230765.1. Taxonomy (GTDB): domain Bacteria; phylum Bacteroidota; class Bacteroidia; order Bacteroidales; family Prolixibacteraceae; genus Sunxiuqinia. Next base: position 546,226 of record CBDDLR010000002.1, on the reverse strand, counting down.
GACTACAAAAAGCGGGTGGTCGATTATATGTTTGATGAATACAGTAAAGGGCGCACACCCAATCCAGACGTGTTGTGCAACCGGGAAATCAAGTTTGATATTTTTCTGGATGAATGCATGAAGTTTGGAGCCGACTACGTTGCAACAGGTCATTATTGCCGCAAAACAAGTTTCACAAAAGATGGCAAAGAAATTCACCAACTGCTTGCTGGTGTTGACAACAACAAAGATCAAAGCTATTTCTTATGCCAACTCAACCAGGAACAACTTGGCAAATCGCTTTTCCCAATTGGGCATTTGGAAAAACCAGATGTGCGCCGAATTGCGACTGAGCAAGAACTGCCCACTGCTACCCGAAAAGATTCACAAGGAATTTGTTTTGTTGGGAAAGTAGATTTACCTACTTTTTTGCAGCAGCAGCTTGAACCAAAAACAGGCAATGTAATTGAGGTTCCGGCTAAGTTTATGGCCAAAAAGAAAGAAGTGGATAAACCCCCAGATAACTTTCGGAAACTTTGCTTTCCTTATCCTTACAAACCATGGAATGGCGAAATTATTGGCGAGCACCGGGGAGCACATTACTATACTGTAGGCCAACGAAAAGGCCTGAACATTGGCGGCTATGAAAAACCACTTTTCGTTTTGGGAACAGATGTTTCCCGCAACATCATTTATGTTGGTGAGGGTGCAGAGCATCCAGGATTGTTCCGCCCTGGCTTGTTTATTTCTTCGGAAGAAACCCACTGGATTCGCAAAGATTTAAATATGCAACCTGGAGAAATCCGTCAGTACGATGTACGGATCCGTTATCGCCAACCATTGGAAAAAGCAACTCTATACCAACAGGAAGATGGCATTTACATGCTTTTTGATGATGAACAACGTGGAATTACCTCCGGACAGTTTGCGGCCTGGTATGATGATGATGAATTGATTGGTTCAGGGGTGATTTGCTAGATGCTGGATACTGGATTTCTAGATACTGGATATTGGATGCTTGTAATTCTTTCATTTTTTATAAGAATAGTATAACCAAGCTGAATCAACAAAAAATGGGCTGACCGAAAGGCCAACCCAAGATATCACTATTTTGTACTTTTTTAGAGCAGTTTGAAATACTTCATCCGCTGGTTTATCTCTTTATCTTTTTTGACTTCTGCGTTAATTTTGTCGGCTTCAATTTTAAATGTGTAATTGTGCCCATCCTGCATTAACACAATGCAATTGAAAATCAGCAATGCTTCTCCTTTATGCGTAGATTCATACAATGCGTTTGTCATCACTTTTGCTGGATCTTCAACACCAATAATCCCCAAATACTCAGCAGCACGTACTTTGTTAATCAACTCGGCATCAGCTTGCGAAATTTCTTTTATTACAGGAACAAACTCTTTTGCGGCTTCGCCAAAACTACTGCATACAATCAATCCCCAATATCTTGTCCATGGATCTTCTGACTTCAGTGTTCCCCGAATAGCACCGCGTACTGATTCAAAATCTTCCAGCTCCAAATCGGCAATTGCCAAATAGCTTTCGATGTTAGCTTTGTGCTCTTGTCCGAATTTAATTGGATTATCAAATGCATTGTCCATCAGGTAATGCTCCGGATAAAAAGCCAGATCGGGCATTGACTTCACCCAGTTTGTAAGCTTTACTCTCAGCTTACTAAGCTTTTCACTATAAGCTGGATCACTTGCCAGGTTGTTCAGTTCAAATGGGTCAGCCTCCACATCAAAAAGTTGCTCGGCTGGTTTTGCTTTATAAAAGTATGCCTGCTCATCATTTAGTTCACCTTTTTTATGAGCATCAGCCCATTGACGGTAAGCATACTGTTTGTACCTGTAATTATTCATTAACCCATCCATGTAAAAAGGCTGGTAATTCCTTACATACTTGAGATTGCCTTTTCGAATAGCCCTGACCATCTCATACTTTTCGTCAAAACGTTCGGCATAGCTGTATGTTTCATCACTTGCAGCAACTTCCTCAGCATTTGCTTGTTTGCCCAAAAATGGTTTCCCGTCAATACCTTCAGGAAGTTCAACCCCGGCGAGGCTTAAAACTGTGGCACCAAAATCTACAAAACTCACAAAATTGTCAACTTTTGTTCCTCTTTCAGCATTAACCAAGTGTTTATATTTTTCAGGAACATGAACAACCAATGGAACATGCAAACCAGTTTCTGCCAAATACCCTTTACTGCCAGGCAGCACACCTCCATGATCTCCAAAATAGAAAATGAACGTATTTTCCAATAGGGAATCTTTTTCAAGTTCGGCAACTACCTCGCCTACCTGTCTGTCCATTTTCATGATCCTGTCGCGATAGTAGGCATTCGTGTACCTGAATACTTCGGTTTGAGGATGGTTCGGCTGTACAAAAACTGAATCTGCGTTAGTTATAGTTGGTTTGTTTTTTACAGCTTTTTCCTTGAAATGCAAACTACCTTCATGAGTAGTTCCAATATTAAACACATGGAAAAAAGGTTGCCCAAGAGCACGGTTTCTCCAGGTAGCTTTATTGGAAGAGTCATCCCAAACACTATCCGACTTAAAAAAGTTGTAATCTTCTTTCGAATTGTTCGTGGTATAATATCCAGCTGCTTTCAAATAAGCCGGAAACATTTCAATTCCCTCAGGCATGGGAACTTTCTCCAGTTTTCTGTGATAATGGGACGCCACACGTGGACCATAACAACCCGAAATAAGAGTAGAGCGGGCAGAACTACAAACAGGTGCATTTGAAAATGCCCGTGTATAAATTAAGCCACTTTCAGCTAATCGCTCAATGTTAGGTGTTTTTGCACCATGTTCATCAAACAACTCCATATAATGCTTAGAGTTATCTTCTGAAGTTATCCAAACAATATTTGGATGTTCATCGTGATTTTTGCCGAAATCACATGCACCCAGGAAAAGGAGTACAATAAATAGACTGGTTATAAAAATTTTTGAATTCATAGTGTGTAAGGTTATCATTTTACAAACTTCAAAAATGAGGATAATAAAGTGATCGTACAAATATTTCACTAGTCAATTATTGCAAACTGCACTGCAAAGTTGATTCTTTGAATCATTTTGGCACACATGTATGAACAAGAAAACTCTTTTATCAGAAAAATCAACAAACTTACCCCACTAGTTTTTTGAAGAAAACAAGTATAAATCAAGAGATAATGATTGTTTCTTTCATATAGTTTTGTTAAATTTAGTCATCACAAATCTTACAATCACGCCCTATGAAAATTAACAATAAAATCACCGAATTGCCATGGCATCCAGAACGGATATGGCGAAAAAGGCAATTGCACCAGATCAAAAAAATCATCATTCACCAGGAAATGGGTGAAAGTCCGATTACAGATGTGAATACTTATCACATTACCCCAGGGCCAAAGAACCACATTTCAGCAAAAGGTTGTCCGCATTTTTGTTATCATTTTGGAATTAGTTCCGAAGGGGAAATCATACAGGCAAATGAACTTTCCGACATTGTCTGGCATTGCTCTGGGCAGAATGCATCATCGATTGGCATTATGCTACAGGGAAACTTTAAAGGGCCCGGACATGAACTGGGAACAAGCGAACCTGCTCAAGAGCAAATCGATGCCACAGCAGAACTGGTTGACTTTCTTCTGGAAAGCCTAAAACTCACTAACCACGATATTTTTGGACATTATCATTTTGGCAAAGCTGCTTGTCCTGGTGAAAAAATGCAGGAATGGATTGAAGATAAAAGAGCGAAAGTAACTGTTCCGCAAAAGGGAAAAACCATAGCCAAAACAGTTGAAAACCTTCAAAAAATCCTCAACAAACTGGGCTATACAGCCGGAAAAGTTGATGGAATTATTGGGGTAAAAACCCAGGGGGCTATACGCAAATTTCAAGCTGACAACCACCTTGAAGTAGATGGGATAGTTGGGCCACAAACATGGAATACCTTAATCATCAAAAACCGAGCATAATGAAACCTAAAAAAAGCAATATTGATCCTCAGGAATTTTATACGATTTCACAAAAAGAATTCTGGCTTAAGTTGGTGTCAAAGTTCATGTTTACCATTATTTCTGTGAAGCTTTGGGGCCTGGTGGCGTGTACATGGGTATCGACCTATCTTTTGTTAAACCACGAACTCATTGAGGTTGGAAAGAACACGTACACACTGGGAATAAATGGCGCCCAATGGGTCACGTTCAACACAACTATTTGGGGTTTGATTTTTGGTATGAAAGAAATTTTCAGGGTGATGGACAAAAAAGATAAAAACGAGGAAAAAGTGATTCAGGAAGACAACAAGGTGCGGGAACAACTTGCTAGGATTGAAGCAAGTAAAACCGGACAGGCCGTTGATCCGAAAGGAACAAAACCCGTATTTAATGCTGAAGGTAAAGAAGTTGTTGGTGTTGAACCTCATTAATCGTACGTCATGGAAAAGAACATCAAAATTATCATTATCGGCATAGTTGTACTTGTTTTGATCGGTGCATTAATTTTTGTGAGTTTCGACATATCCGGTCCCGGAAGTTTAATCGGTGGATTGGCTGTACTTTGGGCTGGTGTAAAATCAAAAATATTTGGCATAAAATCAACAGAAGAACGCGCCCAGCTTATCAAAGAAGAGCACCAACTAAAACGGGAAGAATGGAGTTTAGCGAAAGAAGAGTACGATGCAAAATTCCGTGCACTTCAGGAACAAATGAAGTACATCGATTATAAATCTGCCCTGTTGTCTGAAAAAATCAAAAACCTTGATCAATACGAAAAACAAAAGTTGGAGCAACTACAACAAGCCCACAGCGACGAAGTTTTGCAGCTTTTAAAAGAACGTTACCAATAAAAACAAAATCATGAAGAAATATTTTATTGCAGCAATCATCATACTTTCCACAACCTGTGGTTTTGCTCAAATTCATAAACTAACCCCCGGTGAAAACTATACAAACATCGGAAATGACACCTTGTATATCCTACCCATGAAACAAGTTAAATCACTTCTTTCCGATGCACAAAGCAACGATATATGCCAGGAAAAGTTAACGCTATACACACAACAACTCGATCTTAAAAACCAACGTATTGAATTGGCTGACAGCGCCATGCACATCAAGCGCCTGGAAGCTGAATTTTGGCACAATAAACTACTGCAAAATGATGAAAAGCTGGAAACACAACGGCTCGAAAACCTAAAACTAATAGACGACCGAAACCGCATCCGCCAATCACGTGTGTACTATTTAGTAGCTGGCTTTGTTGCAGGCGCAGTGGTGATTTCTTTGTGAGAATCTAAAGCAAAATGTACCATCCCGCATTTCACAATAGGAGAAGCATTCGTTTGAAAGGTCATGATTATTCCAGCGAAGGAATGTATTTCCTAACCCTTTGCACAAAGAACAGGATAAATATATTTGGGGCAGTCCACAACAAAAAAATGATACTCAATCACTTTGGACTAATCGTTGAAGAAGAATGGAAGCTAAGCACTGAAATCCGCAAAAATATTTCTTTAGACGAATTTATCATTATGCCCAATCATATTCATGGAATTATTAAAATTGATTTTAAAATCCCAACCGATGACGATTCAACAGGACAATTCAAATCCCCTTCTAACACAATAGGTGCAATAATCAGAGGATTCAAGGGAGCAACCACAAAAAGAATCAACACAATAATCAGAGAAGAAAGAAGAACGGGCGAATCACCATTCTCCCCAAATAAAGGAACGGGCGAATCGCCATTCGCCCCAAACAAAGGATCAATATGGCAAAGAAATTATTACGAATCAATAATCAGAAATTCTCAAGCTTATGAGAATATCAAAGCTTACATCAAAAACAATCCAGCAAATTGGATGAAGGATCAACTAAAGAATGGCTAAAAAAGCAATGAACTTTTTATGAGAAACATTACTTCAACTCATTTTTCGAACAAGAATAATCATCCACTTTTTCCCTTCTCCTTTCTACCTTCTCCATATTTCATAACTTGTGAAAAACTATTTCTGAAAAAAACAGCTTGCCCCAATGAAGAAAATATCTTTGCAGTTCATTAAAAAATTGGCAGTATGCAAACCTGGTTTGAAGTAAAAGTAAAGTACGTAAAAGTTGACCAAGACGGACGCGAAAGAAAAGTTAGCGAAGTATATTTAATTGATGCAGTGTCATTCACCGATGCTGAAGCCCGCACAATTGAGCAAATGCAGCAGATCATTCGTGGTGAGTTCCATATCGACAACATAAAAAAATCAAATATCGTAGAAATCTTTCCTCACGATAATGGCGAGTACTGGTACAAAGCCAAAATTACGTTGATAACTATTGATGAAAAAGCCGGGAAAGAAAAGAAAGTCAACAACTACTTTTTGGTTGCTGCTGACAATTTTAAAGAAGCTTATTTAAGACTGGAAGAAGGATTGTCGTACATCCTTGTACCTTACCAAACCACATCCATGGCTTTAAGCACTATTGTGGATGTGTTCCCATATTTTAAAGAAGAAGAGCAGGAAGAATTGCCACCACACCTAAAACGCATTGAGCCGGAAGGAACACCAGCAGAACCAGTTGCAGAGGTTGAAGCTCCTGAAAATTCAGTAGAGGAATAATTCTATATGTTATTGGATATTGCGCGTTGCGAGTTAGATGTTTCGGGTTAGAAACTACAACTCGCAACCTAAAACCCGAAACTCGCTAAGCGCTTTCGCTTTGCTCTATGCTCTATGCGCTCTGCTCTTAGTAATTAATCTTCTCTCCGCGTTTGCGTTCAGCTTCACGAAGCAAAATTTTACGCATACGATAAGTCACAGGCGTAACTTCCAGGTATTCGTCTGATCCGATATATTCCAGGGCTTCCTCAAGGCTAAAACGAATTGGCGGAGCCAGTTTTGTTTTTTCATCAGAACCTGAGGCACGCATGTTGGTCAGCTTTTTCGACTGGGTCACATTGATGGTTAAATCATCTGAGCGGCTATTTTCACCTATCACCATTCCTTCATAAATATCGGCTCCAGGCTCAACAAAGAATTTACCACGATCCTGAAGTTTGTTCAGTGCATAAGCAAATGCTGTTCCAGGCTCTTTGGCAATCAATGAACCATTTTTACGGCCATCAATCTCGCCCTTCATTGGCTGGTATTCCACAAAACGATGTGTCATAACAGCCTCTCCAGCTGTGGCTGTCAACATATTGGTACGTAAACCAATAATCCCTCTCGAAGGGATCAGGAACTCCAAGTGAATGCGGTCTCCCTTACGCTCCATGTTTTGCATCTCCCCTTTTCGAACGGTCACCATTTCAACCACTTTGCCTGAATACTCATCCGGTACATCAACATGCATTTCCTCAATTGGCTCACTCTTAATTCCACCAATCGACTTCAACAACACTTGCGGTTGTCCAACTTGTAGCTCATAGCCCTCACGGCGCATGGTCTCAATCAACACCGACAGGTGAAGAACACCACGACCGTAAACCGTAAAAATATCAGCAGACTCACCTTGTACAACCCGCAAAGCCAGATTCTTTTCCAACTCACGATCCAAACGTTCTTTAATGTGTCGGGAAGTAACGTATTTACCTTCTTTACCAAAAAATGGCGAATCATTGATGGTGAAGACCATGCTCATTGTTGGTTCGTCAACAGCAATCGGGTCAAGCGGCTCCGAGTTTTCAACATCACAAATGGAATCGCCAATATCGAAACCTTCAATACCCACCAACGCACAAATATCACCGTTGTGCATCGTATCAACCTTTTGCCTTCCAAGTCCGGTAAATGTATGAAGCTCTTTAATCTTGGTTTTCTTTACCGATCCATCGCGTTTTGCGAGCGCCACCTGCATACCTTCTTTTAACTCGCCACGCTGAATACGCCCAATGGCAATACGCCCAACATAGGAAGAATAGTCCAGCGATGTAATTAACAGTTGTGGTGTTCCGGGATTTGGCTTTGGTGCTGGCACATGCTCAATAATCGCATCAAGCAATGGAGAAATATTATCGGATTTGTCTTTTAAATCCGGGGTCATCCAGCCTTCTTTTGCCGAACCGTATATGGTTGGGAAATCCAACTGTTCTTCGGTTGCATCCAGGCTGAACATCAGGTCAAACACCTGCTCATGCACTTCTTCCGGACGACAGTTTGGCTTATCAACTTTATTGATCACCACAATTGGTTTTTTGCCCAGAGCAAGCGCTTTCGACAATACAAAACGGGTCTGCGGCATAGTGCCTTCAAATGCATCGGCCAGCAGCAGCACCGCATCAGCCATGTTTAACACACGTTCCACCTCACCACCAAAGTCGGCGTGACCAGGCGTATCAATAATATTGATTTTGGTGTCTTTATAAGTAACTGAAACGTTTTTCGCCAAAATGGTAATTCCGCGTTCACGCTCCAGGTCGTTATTATCAAGGATTAACTCCTGCTTTTTCTCATGATCTTTCAGGATGTTACAGTAGTATATCATCTTGTCAACCAAGGTAGTTTTGCCGTGGTCAACGTGGGCAATTATCGCAATGTTTCTTATCTTCTGCATATCTATCTTCAAAATGGACGCGCAAAGATAGTTTTATTTCCATTGCCACAACCAGATGCCCGAATTTATTGATGGTAAGTTAATAATGGGAGAATGAAATCCCAACTAGTCCAAAGATGAACCATTTTTATATTGTTTGGTGATTGTCGTATCCAACTGTTGTGAATATTCAAAATGAACTAGAAAGGTATCACGCACGTAAGCACTTTCTGATTCAATTATGGTTAAATCATATGCGGTTTCACTAAAGTCTTCTAAGGTAAACTCAACATTATGCGGGCAAAAGCAACGTGTGAATGGCCCGTGGTCAATAATCTCCAGATTAATTTCATTTACGCTAAATAGCTCGCTCAACGATAAGGAATCAGTACCGCAACAAAACTCCGTGTTAGTTAATTTTACCAGGAGTCTACCATTTGGCTGTGCTACCAACCGAATAGATGGATTCTCGGTATCCGTCGACTTGGTTCTTTCATTACAACCGCTAAATGACAAGGAAGATATATCCAATAAAGGATCAACATAGGTTTCCTCTTTATCACATCCGAACAGTGAGAAAATAATTATAACCGCAATTAATAAAAGTTTTGGCTTCATGGTTTTTTCTTCATAGACGAAATTTTGTTCATTTTGGTTGCTTCTAGAACTCGGTTTTTTTATTGCAATCTTTCAGAAGATTAAAACCATAACTTATCAGTGCGCACAACATTCAGGGCACTTTTTTCAATATTGACCACTATTGGTGATTTAATTTTTAATGGCTCCCCATCAATGTGAACTAATTGCTCCGAAGTTTCGATGCTAATTTCTTCACTGCAAGGAATAATCCGTAGGATTTTTGATGGCCTGAGCAGCCCGGCAAACAACTTTAATGAAAATATGGGGAACAACCATTTGGAAAATGCAGAAACCAGTACCAACTCAAACATTCCATCTGTAGGGTTTGAGTTTAGGGAGATCATGGCATGATAACCAAACTGCCGTGTATTGGCAATATTAATCATGAAGAACTTTCCGTTGATCGTTTCATCTTTTAAGCGGATGCTTGCTTCAATTGGCCGATAACGAATAATCATTTTCAGGCAGCTGGCTACATAGTTCCAAAACCCCCTACCCTTCCGCCGTGAGAAATCATCAGCTACCGCACTGTCATAACCTATACCGGAAAAATGAATGCTGACCTTTCCGTTGATTCGAATAACATCTGCCTTGAGTAATTTACCTTCCAGAATTGAGTTAAAAAGTTTTTTAAGGTTTTTACCAAACCCAAACTCACTGGCAAAGCCATTCCCCGATCCACCTGGATAAACAGCCAATATCTTTTCAGTGCCTGCCAATGAGGTAGCCAGTTCGTTTACAGTCCCATCGCCTCCCACAGCCACAAAGTAGTCATAGTTCTCAAATTCTTCCTTTACAATTTGTGTCGCGTGTTTTGGGTATTGGGTAAGCCGGTAATCAGCTGTTGTATGGTATTGTTCCAGTTTTTTTATCAACCGCTTTGCTTTCCGGTGCCCGGCATTGGGGTTAATAATGAACAATATAGAATTAGGTTTATCTACTTTCACACATTATTTTTTATGAAATTTTATTCGAAGCTTAACCTCCGAATTAACAGGAACACTTTCTCTAATCTCCGGATTCCATTTTGGTCCTTCAAGTATTATTTTCTTCGCTTTCTCAAGAAGCAACGAATCAGGATTGTTTAACCCGATGATATCTTTTATTGTGCCAATACTATCAACCATGAATTGAACTTTTACAATTTTCTTGCTTGCAATTTCTACTTCAGAATAAGTACTTCGTTCATCAAGATAGTTCTGATAAGAAGCAAATCCAATTTGCGGAATTGCTTTTCGATCAGCTCTGGCGTACATTGCTTTAAGCATAGAAGTATCTGATTTTTTTGCCCCATATCCAGTTACAACTAACTCACTCAGCGAACTATTTTCAGGCTTCATAAATATTACCATATTCGAACCTGAGGATGTAAACTCAACATTTTTCATTCCAACAAAATCTGCAGTAAAAGTATCTATGGTGTCCTTAACAGCCACAAGCGAGAACCTTCCATCAGCATCGGTTAAAGTGCCATAAGATTCCAATTCTTTTGAACGGATTATAACTCCAGGCAATGGTGAGCTATCAAGCTCATTCACCACTGTTCCTTTTACAACTTGCAGCGAATGGTTCTTTTGTAACAAATCCAACAGTTCCCGGGGTACATTTGTATATCCCTTTCCTTTTTTAGTTGATGATATACCTCTAATACTTTTTGCTTCGTATATAGGTTCTTGAACAACTGGCTTAACTTCATCCAGCTCCCGAACTTCCGATTCATCATCAATAAATTCTAAATTGGCATTAGCTATATGAACCTGATCTTCATTCTCATCCGGCAATGACAATTGCGATTCAATCTCGACTCCATCTACTTCTACTTCAGCATCATTAAACTCCAGTATTAATTCAGCTTCTTCTTTTTCAGAACGTGCAATTTCTAGTTCTGGCTCAATCGGTTGCTCTTCCTCTTTAGGTTGAATTTTCTCAAACTGCACAGTATCTTCCTGAACATGCTGAACGACCGTTGTTTCTTTCCTGACATTATCAAGTTGATAAAAAACCACAGCAGTGACAATTACTAAAAAAGCTACAGCTGCTACCCTGCCCCAAAGCAACTTGCTTTTATTCTTCCTGAAATTAGACTTCATCCTCTCTAAATCATTAAAGAAAGCTTTTTTCCCAATCGTTTGAACTCCCTCAATAGCATCTGCCTCAAACGGGTTTTTCTCCAATAAGCGTTCAAAAGCATTTCGTTCCTGTTCGCTCATTTCATCATTCAGGTATCTCTTGAAATCTTCCTTATCGATATGTTGACCACCTTTTTTCATTTCTTCTTTTCTAAACAAATTTTCAGGTTTCTTTTTCCATTCTGAATGAAGCTTTTAACTTTTTTTTCTTCTAATTTTAATAATGAAGTTATTTCTCTATAGCTCTTATTTTCGAAATAGAACAATTGAATACATTTTTTTTGTTCTTCTTTCAATTTATCGATGCAATCTTCCAGGTCATTTTTTAATTTTTCATTTATTTCCCCATCTATTGGATGCACATTTTGGTACGATTCCACAATTTTTTCGTTCCAATCAACCCTGATAACGTTACTGCCTGCTGATTTTGAACTTCGAAGTTTCATCAAACAAAAGTTTTTTACAAGCACATATAGCCAGCTTTTAAATTGGCCAATATCATGTTTCGGAATTTCAACAATTAGTTTTTCAAAAATATTGGTTACCGCATCCTCTGAATCCTCCCGATTGTTGAGATACTTAAGGCATACACCATAACACAAGTGCAAATAGCGTTCAAATAAATCCCCTAAAATCTTAAGATCGCCAGTTTCAGTGAACGCTTCCACAAGCTGTTCATCAGTCTTTCTGTTGGATTTATTTATAGAAGAAAAAAGGGTCATTAATAATTGTTTGTCAACCTAAAAATACAATAAATGCAATTTCACAAAAATTTTTTATGGAATTTAATTAGCTCTTGCATCCTGCTATAAAATCATTATTCACAAAAATATTTTAACCATGAAAACAATAATTTTAAGTATCATCACCTTATGTTTGAGCATTTCATTATTGGCTCAAGATTCAAGAATAATAAGCGGAAAGGTAGTAGATGAACAAGGGGTTAACCTTCCAGCTGTGATTGTGACAGTAAAGGGAACGACCAGAGCAACTACAACAAATCTTGATGGCGAATACCAAATCGAAGTTCTCCCGAAAGACAAGTACCTTGTTTTTTCATTTATAGGAATGGAGACGAAACAAATCGCTATCAGAAAAAAAACGAATATCAATGTAATGCTGAAACAATCGCAACAACTATTACATGAAATAATTATGGTTGAAGACTGCGAAATGGAAGCCGTCCCTGTTGTTTCAGGTTGTGCAAAAAAAGCAATATACGGAGGAATAAAGATTCGTGGGATTGGCAATTATGTTTCCATGCCATATCAATGGATGCCAGAAAACAGGGAAAACTATGCTTCTATTTCTGAGAATGGTTTTAAAAATTTTATGGTTGATCCTTTATCAACTTTTTCCATTGATGTTGACAATGCATCTTATTCAAATATTAGAAGATATATAAACAATGGCGTGTTGCCTCCAGCAGATGCCGTTAGGATCGAAGAAATGATTAACTACTTTACATACAATTACCCGGAAGCAGAAAATGAACACCCTTTTAACATCAACTCAGAATTAGGACGATGCCCATGGAATAAAGATCATAAACTTTTGCACATTGGCCTCAAAGGAAAGAAGATTGAAACTGATGAATTACCTCCCTCAAATTTGGTTTTCCTGCTCGATGTTTCTGGCTCAATGCAAGCACCAAACAAGCTTCCTCTTGTAAAAAAAGCATTTCGCTTACTCGTAAACGAACTTCGGCCAAACGATAAAGTATCAATCGTGGTTTACGCAGGTTCTTCTGGCTTGGCACTTGAACCAACCAATGGAAATGAAAAGAATAAAATTATGCTAGCCATTGAAAATTTATCTGCCGGTGGTTCAACTGCAGGCGGACAAGGAATACTCCTGGCTTATAAAACTGCAAAAAAACACTTTATCGATGGAGGGAACAACCGGGTTATCCTTGCAACAGATGGTGATTTTAATGTTGGCGTGTCAACAAATTCGGAGTTAGAAGATATGATAGAGAAGGAAAGAGAAAATGGTGTTTTCCTCACTGTTCTAGGTTTTGGGCAGGGAAATATTCAAGATGATAAAATGGAAATGCTTGCAAATAAAGGAAATGGAAATTATGCCTACATAGACAATTTTGCAGAAGCACGTAAGGTATTTATTTCTGAATTTGGGGGCACATTATTTACCATTGCAAAAGATGTTAAACTACAGCTAGAATTCAATCCCCAGCATGTAAAAGCATATCGGTTAATTGGCTACGAAAACAGGTTGTTGGACAATGAAGATTTCAACGATGATAAAAAAGATGCGGGGGAAATGGGTGCCGGACATACTGTAACTGCCCTTTATGAAATTGTCCCAAAGAATGCACCTACAGAAATCCCTTCTGTTGATCCATTGAAATATCAGGAAAAGAAATCCGGAAAGAACAATTCAGATGAGCTGTTAACGGTCAAAATACGGTACAAAAAACCAGAAGAAAATAAAAGCATCCGACTAGAGCAAAGTGTTAAGAATAAAATCGACGAACACAACTCCAATGATTTTAACTTTTCTGCGTCAGTTGCAGCTTTTGGTATGATACTTAGAAACTCCGAACACTGTGGTTCAATAAATTTAGACCAGGTTGTTGAAATGGCCTTAGCCAGCAAAGGAGATGACAAAGAAGGTTACCGAAGCGAATTTGTAAATTTAGTTCGAAGCTCAAAACACATTAAAGATGCTCAGGCACTGAAATAAACAAAAGCCATTCTTCTTTATATTAAGAAAAACATTCGTGATTACGGGGAATCACCAAAAGGGATGTAAATCAGGTGTAGCGACTTATGGATGCCATCTTTTCAGAGAGATGGCATCCATAGTATCGAACAAACCGGGCCAGGCGAATTCCGATTCGTCAAATAAAATGAGATTTAGAAACCGCATCACCCGATCACAAAAAAAAGCTCCCCGGAGACAGGGAGCTTTCGAGCATATAAAAAGAGCGAAAACGTTAAAGCTTAATCTTCGCTTTTATATTCAAAGTCGTACGATTCATTGTGCTGGCTAATGTCCAAACCAACTTTTTCAGCCTGTGCCGAAACGCGCAATGGCACAATTAAATCAGTGATTTTATACATCAGGTACGAACCACCAAATGTGACAACACCAACAATTACAAGAGCTAGCAGATGATATAAGAAGGTTGTCCATTCACCATAAATTAAACCAACCTCTTCAGCAAATACTGCGGTTAATAGCATACCAACAATACCACCCATACCGTGGGCTGGGAATACATCCAAGGTATCATCCAGGCGTGTTTTTGATCGTAATTCAATGGCGTAGTTACTCACCAGGGCAGCAACAACACCTATGGCAATACTGGAACCAACATTTACAAAACCTGCAGCCGGGGTTATGGCAACCAAACCAACTACCAATCCGATTGAAGCCCCCATGCCTGATGGCTTTTTACCTTTAGCCATATCATAAAACAGGTAGGCCAACATAGCTGCAGCAGAAGCGGTATTGGTATTCATCAACGCAAGTGCTGCCGTTGAGTTTGCACTAAGTGCAGAACCTGCATTAAAACCGAACCAGCCAAACCAAAGCATACCAGCACCTAATAATACAAACGGTATGTTTGCAGGCTTAAAATCTTTGATGAAATCTTTTCGTTTTCCGAGGAACAGTGCACCTGCTAATGCAGCAAAACCGGCAGACATGTGAACCACCGTACCACCAGCAAAGTCAAGCACCCCCCAATTACGAAGGAAACCATTTGGATGCCAGGTCCAGTGCGCTAAGGGTGCATAAATAAATAATGAGAAAAGCACCATAAACAGCATGTACGAACGGAAACGTACCCTTCCTGCAAACGAACCTGTAATCAGCGCAGGCGTGATGATGGCAAACTTCAGCTGAAACATAGCGAACAGCGCAAGGGGTACTGTTGGGCTTAAATCTGCATCAGTAGCACCAGTTACACCTTTAAACATAAAGAATGTCATCGGATTACCAAAGAAACCAAACCCTTCAGGTCCAACACTTTCACCAAAGGCAAGGCTGAACCCAAAAATTACCCAGATAACACTAATCACCCCCATGGCAATAAAACTTTGCAACATGGTTGAAAGGATGTTACGAGGATGGATCATCCCCCCGTAAAAGAATGCCAGCCCTGGAGTCATTAACAATACCAAAGCTGTAGCAGTAAGCATCCAGGCTACATCGCCCGGAACGATATTTGGGTCATCGAGTCCACCAAATCCACTTGGAAAAAATACACCTAAGACCCCTGCAATAATTAATAAGATTAAGATAAAAAGCCAACTAAGATTAGCGTTTTTCATAGTGTCAAAATATTTAAGTTACCTATAATTTTCCCATCAAAAGGTCAAAACAACAAGCTTCAGCTAATATCATTTTGACATATTTTTAAGAGCTAAAATAACGATTAATATTTTTAATCAACTCTTTAATTTCTTTTTGACACCATATAGGTCATTTTTAATTACAATTTCTTAACACTAAACCAATCAAACTGACAAACCATCTCGACAGCAGTAAAATAGCACATTTAGCGTTTCACCCAATATTTCATTTTGAAAGAATTAGACTTCTTTAGTTAACTATTTGCTAAAAAATAGCTAATTTTGTAAATTCATAAATTAAAGGCTGAAAACAAGATGACACTTAGAAACAACTTAGATCAAATCGATTTACACATCCTTGATATCATTACCAAAAACGCCCGAATTCCTTTTAAAGATGTTGCTGCAGAAGTAGGCGTATCACGTGCAGCTGTTCATCAACGTGTTAACAGAATGATTGACATGAAGGTGATTACTGGCTCAGGCTATCACATTGACCCCAAGAAAGTTGACTACAAAACCTGCACTTATGTTGGTGTATTTCTTGAAAAAGGTGGATACTACGAACGGGTTTCTGATGAATTAAAGCAAATCCCTGAAATTGTTGAATGTCACTACACAACCGGGCAATACGCCATTTTTGTAAAAGTTTATGCACGTGATAATGAGCACCTCAAAGATGTATTGAGCGGAAAGGTTCAAAAAATTTCAGGAATTTCAAGTACTGAAACATTTATTTCCCTTGAGGAAACATTCAAGAGACAGGTACCTATTCAGAACTAAACTTGATCGCGCTGACGAATAACTTCGTAAACCAGCAAGCCTGCTGCTACTGAAACGTTCAGCGATTCAATTTTTCCTTTTAACGGAATTTGTAATTGCGCATCGGTCATTTTCAAAATATCGGGACTGATCCCCTCATCTTCAGCTCCCATAACCACTGCAACAGGTCCGGTAAAATCTTCCTGCGTGTAGTTTTGGGTGGCTTTTTCAGTAGCCGCTGCAATTTTTAGTCCTGACTCCCGCAAAAACCGAACACTCGACTTTAAGTCGCGGGTTCGACAAACAGGAACCGAATGCAACGCCCCAGCCGAAGTTTTAACGGCATCTGCATTAATGCGCGCTGAACCTTTTTCTGGAATTACAACGGCATGTACCCCGGCACATTCAGCTGTTCGAACAATTGCACCAAAATTTCGCACATCAGTAAGCTGATCCAGGACGAGAATAATTGGGTTTTCGCCTTCTTCAAATAACGATGGCAACAGGTTTTCCAAGTCATGAAAAATTATTGGGGAAACAAATGCGATAACCCCCTGGTGATTCTTTCGGGTTATGCGGTTTATTTTTTCCAACGGAACATATTGAAACGGAATGGAATGCAGACGTATCAGATCGAACAATTCTTTAAACAAATCGCCGCTAAGCCCTTTTTTTATTAGTACTTTTTCAATCTCTTTGCCTGAATTAATTGCTTCTATAATGCTGTGCATTCCAAAAATCAGGTCATCGTTATTTTGCTTTGGTCGGCGTTGATACATATTTTTTGGTAATTGATGATTTGCTATTTGTTATTTTTCACCTAGTATTGGACACTGCACCTTCAATCCTTCAATCCTTCAATCCTTCAATCCTTCTATCCTTCAATCCTTCTATCCTTCTATCCTTCAATCCTTCAATCCCTCAGCTTACCAGGTTTTCTTTTGTTTTAAGTTTTCATATTCCTCTGTAGCAGCCTCCCACTGGCTCATAACCTGCTCCAGTTTCTGCTTACTTTTTTCATATTCATCAAAGATAGTTGAATCAGATAAGTTTTCCGGATTTGCCATTTTCTCGTCCATATCAGCAACTTTCTCTTCCAGTTCTGCAATTGTTTCTTCAACCTGAGCAATCGTTTTCTCCAGTTTTGATAAGTTGCGGTTAAGCTCCTTTCTTTCTTCATAAGAAAGCTGCCCGTTATTTTGATGTTTTGCTTCTTCTTTTACCGAAACTTTCTTTATCTGCTTAACCTCCAGTTCCTTTAGCGACTCCATTTTTTTACGGTGAAGAAAATCGTAAATGCCACCTAAATGTTGACGTACTTTTTTCTTTCTGAATTCATACACGCAATTTACCAAACCATCCAAAAACTCACGGTCGTGTGAAACAATCAGCACAGTTCCTTCATATTCAGCCAATGCCTGTTTCAACATCTCTTTCGATCGCATATCCAAATGGTTTGTTGGCTCATCCAGCACCAGAAAATTCACAGGCTCCAGCATCAAACGGGTCATTGCCAAACGGGTACGCTCACCACCAGAAAGCACTTTAACTTTTTTGTCAGCATCCTCCCCGGAAAACATAAAAGCACCCAAAATATCCCGGATTTTTGTGCGGATATCCCCAACAGCAATTTGGTCAATCGTATCAAAAACCGTCAGGTTTTCATCAAGCAATTGAGCCTGGTTTTGAGCAAAATAGCCAACTTTTACATTGTGCCCAATTTTTAATTCACCTGAATATTCCAACTCGTTCAAAATCACCCGTGCGAGCGTTGTTTTTCCTTCTCCGTTTTTACCTACAAATGCAATCTTTTCTCCTCGTTCTACCGTCAAATCAATCCGATCCAACACATTTAAGCTACCGTAACTTTTCGACAGTTCGTTGCATTCAACAACGATTGTCCCGGATCGTTCAGGTGGTTGAAACCGGATATTCAGGCGTGAGTTATCTTCTTGCTCAATCTCAATACGGTCAAGCTTTTCGAGCATTTTTGACCTCGACTGAACCTGTACAGCTTTGGTTGCCTTGTATCGAAAACGTTCAATAAACTTCTCGGTATCTTCAATTAGTTTTTGCTGGTTTTTGTATGCAGCAAGCTGAGTTTCACGATGCTCTTCTCGTAACTCAAGATATTTGGTATAATTTGCTTTATAATCGTAAATCTTTCCCAAAGAAATTTCAATGGTTCGATTGGTAACCGCATCCAGAAAAGCCCGGTCGTGCGAAACCAGCACCACAGAACCCTGGTAGTTTTTCAGAAAATCTTCAAGCCACTGAATCGATTCAATATCCAAATGGTTTGTAGGCTCATCAAGTAAAAAAACATCAGGTTTTTGAAGAAGGATTTTTGCCAGCTCAATACGCATTCGCCATCCACCACTAAATTCTTTCGTAGGGCGGGTAAAATCGCTACGCTCAAAACCAAGGCCAACCAGCGTCTGTTCGATTTCGGCTTCAAAATTTGCACCACCAACCAACTGGCAACGATCATTTAATTCAGTAACCCGTGTTATAAGTTTCAAATATTCTTCAGACTCATAATCCTCGCGGGTAGCAATTTCATGGTTTATTTTTTCAATCTCCTTTTTCAAAGATAAAATCTCATCAAAGGCTTTTTTCGTTTCTTCAAAAACCGTGTGTTTATCCGAAACGGTCATGTGCTGTGGCAAATAACCAATCCGAACATCTTTAGGCAGTACCACCGTCCCGGAAGAAGCTTCCTGCAAACCGGAAAGAATTTTCAATAAGGTGGATTTTCCTGCACCATTCTTTCCAACAAGGCCAATCCGGTCTTTCGGACTAATTAAAAATGAAATCTTTTTAAAAAGCTCAAAGCCGCCAAAACTAACTACCAACTGGTCAACTGAGATCATAGTTCGAAAATTGAGCTGCAAAGATAACAGAATCTGTTAATTTTATTTGCAAGGAATTGAGACCTCCAGATCACACTTAAAGCCGGGAACCTGGAGGTTTCCTAGCCCGATCATTGGGTCTTGCTACCTCCAGGTCGCAAGCAATATCGCAAAAACTGGAAATATGGAGATTTCCAAACCCACATATTTAACTAAGAACATCTAGAAACTCATCAGAACACCAACAGCCTGACCATTCTTTCCAATTTTCCACATAACCAGCTTTTACAGGATTGTTTAATGTGTACTTCACAACATTTACAAGATGTATTTCATTACGAATAGTTGTATCATAGCTTTCTTTTTGCCAAAGCTGTCCATTCTGTTCAATTACACGATTGATTGCTCTTGCAGAAAAACTTTTTACCGATTTCAAAATATCTTGCAAATACACACTCTTTCCTGACTCATCTTTCTCATACACTCGAAAAACCCAATGAACATGATTCTTCATCACACAAAAAGCATAGTTTTCCAAATATATATTATCCCAATGATTTAGAACATCAACAATTATTTCCTGTAGATTTTGACTAGAGAGATCAATATCCGGATTCTTTTGTTGTGCCAAAAGGGTATCATACATGATAAAATATTTTCTTCGGGTTATCGCATATTCCCTTTTCATTTTCGCTAGCAACACGTTATTTCCATTGAACTTTTTGCTTAAATCAATCTTCGTTTTAAGTTGACCGAGCTTTCTGGAATACATTGCAATGGCTTTGGCAAAAATAGCATCCTTTAAACTCCAAGTTACAAAGTATGCTTGTCCCGGTTGCTGAAAATGAGGTAGTATATGCTTGTATGATTCTTTCTTTTTCATAGATCGGGGTGTGAAAAACGAATTAATAAAATTAGCTGGAATTTCGAAGATTTACAAGCCTTCATCAAATTTGGATGCAATCTTATACCCGCAAATAAAACATAAAAACCGGTGGTTTCAACCCTACAATTGGGATTTGCGACCTCCAGGTCGCACTTAAAGCCGGAAACCTGGAGGTTTCCTAACCCGATCATTGGGTCTTGCGACCTCCAGGTCGCAAACAATATCGCAAAAACTGGAAATCTGGAGATTTCCGATCCCAAGAAGTTGAAAAATAAATTTCTATTTTTGCAGCAAAATCAGAATAATGGGAAGAAGCAGAAAAAATAAACCACTTTACGAACAAGTGACCATTAGCGATATTGGTGCTGAAGGAAAAGCGATTGCGAAAGTAAATGATGTTGTTGTATTTACCACACATGTCGTACCAGGTGATGTAGTTGACTTGCAAGTAACCAAAAAACGAAAAAATTACCAGGAAGCCCGAGTGGTGAATATTCACGAAAAATCGCCCGATCGTGTTGAGGCTGTTTGTGATTATTTCGGCGTTTGCGGTGGATGTAAATGGCAATTTCTTCCTTACGAAAAGCAACTTTTCTATAAGCAGAAACAAGTAGGCGACCAGCTTAAAAGGCTCGGAAGGATTGAACTCCCCGAAATCTCTCCAATCCTTGGTTCTGAGAAAGATACTTTTTACAGGAACAAACTTGAATTCAGCTTCTCGAATAAACGATGGCTTTTGTTTGAGGAAATGGATCAGGAATTTGCCCCCAAAGACATGAATGCGTTGGGGTTTCACATCCCCCGTCTTTTTGACAAAATTATTGATATTAAAAAGTGCTGGCTTCAACCTTCACCGTCCAATGAATTGAGAAATTTCGTCCGCGAATATGCACTTGAAAACGAGCTTTCATTCTTTGATATCCGCAACCAGGAAGGTTTTCTTCGGAATATGATCGTGCGTACTTCATCGACTGGTGAAACTATGCTGATTATTTCGTTTTACTTTGAAGACGAAGAAAAAAGGGAAGCTTTACTACAGGCAATCAATAATAAATTCCCAGATATCACTTCACTGATGTATGTGATCAACCAGAAAGGAAATGACACCATCACCGATCAGGAGATTAAGCTTTTTAAAGGACGAGACCATATTTTTGAAGAAATGGAAGGGCTGAAATTCAAGATTGGCCCTAAAAGCTTTTACCAAACCAATTCGGCACAAGCTTATGAGCTGTACAAAGTTGCCAGGGAGTTTGCCGACCTTTCTGGTGATGAAGTGGTGTATGACCTGTACACCGGAACGGGTACCATTGCTAATTTTGTTGCTTCAAAAGCAAAAAAAGTAGTTGGGGTTGAATATGTACCTGAAGCCATTGAAGATGCAAAAGTTAACTCTTCGATTAATGAAATTTCAAACACCAGTTTTTATGCTGGCGACATGAAAGATGTACTCAATAAAGGTTTTATTGCTGAAAACGGCCAACCCGATGTGATCATTACCGATCCGCCACGTGCTGGCATGCACGAAGATGTGGTAAAAACAATATTGAAAGTTGCCCCACAGCGAGTGGTGTACGTAAGCTGCAACCCGGCAACCCAGGCACGAGACCTGGCTTTGATGGACGAAACCTACAAAGTAACTAAAATTCAACCTGTTGATATGTTTCCACACACCCACCATGTGGAGAATGTCGTACTACTGGAGAAAAAGGACTGAAGGATTGACTGACTGATTGACTGACTGATTGAATAAGTTAAACATTTCAATACATTTGGTGTTTTGGAAATAAAATTTTGAAAAATGATTGCCATAATTTCACCTGCCAAATCACTTGATTTTCAAAGTAAACCCGTTACTTCGGAATACACAACTCCTGAGTTTTTAGATGAAGCTTCAAAACTCAACGATCGATTAAAGAAATTATCTGCAAAGAAGCTTTCAGAACTAATGGGAATTTCGTTAAAGCTTGCCGAGTTGAATGTGGATAGAAACCTGATGTGGCAAACTCCATTTACGCCTGAAAACGCCAAACAAGCTGCCTTAGCTTTCAACGGGGATGTGTATCAAGGCATGCAGGCCGAAACATTTTCTAACACAGATTTTGAAATTGCTCAAAAGCAAATTCGAATTTTATCCGGGCTTTATGGTTTATTGAAGCCACTGGATCTAATTCAACCCTACAGGCTGGAGATGGGCACAAAACTCAAATACCAGCGCAACAATAATCTTTATGATTTTTGGCAGAAGAAACTCACCAAAGTGCTTAACGATGAGCTGGCCGCAAACGGCAAAACACTTATCAACCTGGCATCAAACGAGTACTCCAAGGCAATTGACATGAAAAAAGTGGATGCCGAAATTATTACCCCTTCTTTTAAAGAGCACAAAAATGGCAAGTACCAAATGGTTTCGTTTTTTGCAAAAAAAGCCCGTGGGCTTATGTGCCGTTTTATGGTGCAAAATAGAATTTCCAATCCGGAAGAATTAAAAGCTTTTGACCTGGAAGGCTACTATTATAACAATGACCTATCAAAAGGCAATAGCTGGGTTTTTACCCGGGAACAGTAGCTTGTTGACATTATTCATCAAAAAAACAATAAAAAAACACTAGGTTTGGGCAACTGATTTCAAACCATGGAGTTTTTACTTTTTACAACAGCCACATTTTTGTTTTTATTTTTCGGATGGTTTGCCATCGTTTCAATGATTGAAAAAGAGAAAAAAGCCACGCAACGTGCAATAGTGCTTTTACTTTTGTGTCCGCTACCTTTTTTTGTGCCCATACTTTTTCCAAGCCCAGTAACACATTTAGCTGGCATCATTCTACTGCTATTTTTGGGGATAGCTGTTTTCGTTCTGATGCTACCAATTCGGCACAAAAAAATGAATGTGAATGAAGTGCCAAACAACCGATTTGATGAACGGGACACCATGTTCTCCAGAAATGAAATTACACGTCGACCTGAATTACAAGAAACATATTACCAGAATAATCCAGAGAATGCCACATCAGACAAACAATGGCTTAAGAAACCCGGATTAATGTCTGAAGAATCGGCTTTTTATTCACCTGCCACCTTTACTGCTGCCAATGCCAGTTTCTTTCCAATTGAACAATTAAGACCTTTTGTTGATGGGCAAATACAAGCAACAAAAAAAGAATTTAAAAAAGACGAACTTAGTCTGTTCATTACCAACTGGGCAAAAAAGTTGGGTGCTGTTTCGGTAGGTTTTTGTGAGATGAAAGATTACCATTTCTATTCAGTACGTGGAAGGGGAAAAGCTTATGGAGATAAAGTAAGACCCAATCATCAATATGGAATTGCGATAACTGTAGAAATGGATAAAGAATGGTTGGCATCCGGGCCTGCAGGGCCAACACTGATGGAATCAGCACGGCAATACCTAAACTCTGGTACAATTGCCATTCAAATAGCCAAATTCATCCGGGATTTGGGTTTTGAAGCCAGGGCACATGTGGATGGAAACTATGAAGTGATCTGCCCGGTGGTAGCCAGAGATGCCGGTTTAGGGGAAATTGGCCGAATGGGACTGCTAATGACACCGGAACTTGGCCCGAGGGTTCGCATTGCCGTAGTATCTACAAATATTCCGCTTAAAATCACCAAAAGGAAACCCGATCATTCCATTTACCATTTCTGCACGATTTGCAAAAAATGTGCAGATTTATGCCCGGGGAATGCCATTTCAAAAGGGAATATTGAATTTGATGGAGATACTCACCGCTGGCAACTGAGCCATGAAAAATGCTTTGCCTACTGGTGCACCTCTGGTACAGACTGTGGACGGTGCATGAGCGTGTGCCCTTACTCACACCCAAATAATTTACTACACAACCTGGTGCGGTGGGGCATCAGGAACAACAAACTTTTTGCCCATCTGGCACTAAGAATGGACGACTTCTTTTACGGAAGAAAGCCAAAACCAGCGAAAGTTCCCAAGTGGATGGACATAAAGCCCAAAGATAATTTAAACTAAAATACTAACTATTCAGCTTCAGGTATTTTCATCGATCCCAGGTTGGTTATCTGATACTCGTTTAAACCGATTTTTTTATTGGCATTTTCATCATACTCAACCACCTTCATTACCGAACGCTCTTTGGTTTCCCTGTTAATTGCTTCTGATTCCATAATAAAACCCCAGGGCATACCTCGTGAATAAGCAGCCGATTTGAATATCGCACTCATGTAATCACGCGTTTTAAAATCAGCATCTTTAGTGATCCAAAATTTTGCTTCTGTGTCTTCTTCCGGGTTATCGTACTTGTATTCAACACATTTAAATCCGGCAATGGTTTTGGTTCTTCCTGTTTTATCCAGGTAAGGATTTAAGTTCACATTGTTAACCGCCTCTTCATCCAAATCTTTGTAAGCTTCCCGCCAGTCTTGACCTAGGTTCATATCCAAACCAGTAACCAGACCATTCTTTTTTCCATCTTCATTTGAAAGGATAATCATGGCCTTATTTTCAAAATCCATAATGAAGAGGCCTTTGCCTTGCTTCCCCTTCTGCCCAAAATCACCAGAAATAAATTCATAGGCAAAATTCTGATTGCCCGGATTGATATAGGTGATGAAGTCTCCTTCGTTATCCAAATCACCATTCGCTTTATAGCTTTCAATGTGCATCTGAATCTTGGAGTCAAATCTATAACTATCAGCAATAGGAACTGGATCACCGGAGATCCCCATGCCTTTCATTAACTTTTGCAATCGTTCCTGATCGCGATTGTCTTTTGAAGTAGCATCAGTTTCTTTTTCAGCATCTTCCTGCTCTTCTAATATCTTATCAAGAGCTTTGTCAATCTCCTCATCAGTCTTTTCCTCAGCCCGTTTTTCAATTTTATCTTCAACTTTTTTCTGAAGTTTTTTATTCAGTTTATCCAGAAATCCTTGTCCTGATGCAGGTTGAACAACTGCCATTGAGATTGCCAATACCAGCAAAAGCAAAATATTCTTCTTCATGATTATAATTTTTAGTTAAAGTTAGAACTACAAGTTACAACAATTAACAAGCTCACTACAAAGATGGTTGGTAAATTGAATGTTATTTTTTAACAGGAAGTTATGTAAGATATGCTGGGATATGGGCGTGATGGGCAAACCGATCAAAATCAAAATTATCATTAAACTATTAACGAAAGCTATTCACAACTCGTAACACGCAACACGAAACCCGTTTAAAACTTCATTGCCCGGTCAATATCGCGTTTGGCATCTTTTTGTTTAAGTGTTTCCCGTTTATCGTAGGCACGCTTCCCTTTTCCAATGCCAATTTCAAGCTTGCAAAAACCTTTATCGGTGATAAACATTTTTAAAGGGATAATGGCTAAGCCGCTTTCTTTAATCTTCTTTTCAAGCTTTTGAAGTTCCTTCTTTGTGAGTAAAAGCTTTCGGTCACGTCGTGCTTCGTGATTATTGATATTTCCAAAATCGTATTCAGAAATATTCATGCTCACCACGTACAGTTCATTCTGTTGAAAACGGCAATACGCATCAACAATGCTGGCTTTTCCATTACGTATCGACTTGATTTCTGTTCCTACCAGTTGAATACCGGCCGTGAAACGTTCAAGGATTTCATATTCAAAAAAAGCCTTTTTGTTACGAATATTGATATTTGTTGATTTATGCGCCATATGCGTAAAAGAACTGTAAAACTTTCCAGCTTATCAGATTTAGGAGTGCGAAAATAAGAAAATTCACCAATATGGTCAGCAAAATGTACCGCACCCTGTATTCTTCAGGTAAAATAATGCAATTGTGAATACCCAGGGCAAAAAGATAAATTCCATATAAGCCAATAACACTTAATACATACAAGCCAGGGAACAAACCGGTTATAATGGAAGCCACAATAAAGGGCAATAAAGAATAAGCCACAATAAGCCTTACCATTTCTTTATCTTTTTCGCCCTTAAAGCCTGATATTAGCTCGTTGGTTACATAAACAGCTCCGTAAAACTGAAGAATATAAACAAGCATCTCCCTCAACGACTTAAAAAAAGCATAGGAAAACAGGATTTGCGAACCACTAATTAGTTCACCAATAAAAACTGCGACACCAACCAAAAGTATTAATGGCAAGTAAAATGAGGTGAACACATTAGCTTCTGTTTTAACTTCCTTTTTTGCCTCCCAAAACTTTGTGGGCTCCACAATCAACTGCCAACTTTCTGTAAAAAGGCTTGAATAAACTTGCTTATAATCCATGATTATTGGTTTTGCGTTACAAAAATACATTATTTTGCATAGCAGGAATCTTTTATGTTGTACAATCCAAATAGGCTAAGTTCATTTTAATGAAAAATTCAAATTACCAGCTTCTTACTATTTTAGGTCCCACCGCATCTGGCAAAACTGCAGTGGCAGCTCATGCTGCACTGAAATTAGATGGCGAAGTAATTTCCGGGGATTCTCGTCAGGTTTATCGAGGAATGGACTTAGGAACGGGCAAAGACTATGACGATTATATTATTGAAGGACAGGCAATTCCCTATCATTTGATCGATATTGTTGATGCAGGCTATGAGTACAATGTATTCGAATATCAAAACGATTTTTTAGCAGTTTACGCCGATATTATTTCAAGGGGAAAGTTTCCTGTGCTTTGTGGAGGAAGTGGATTATACCTGGAAGCCATTCTGAAAAATTACAAGCTAATTCAGGTTCCCAAAAATGAAGAACTACGCCAACAACTTGAATCCAAAAGCCTTGAGGAACTGGAGGATATTTTACGAAGCTATAAATCTGATTTGCACAACATTACTGATATTGAAAATAAAAAGCGTGCGTTACGTGCAATTGAAATCGAAGAGCATTTAAAACTTCATCCGGACACGGATACGAAAATGCCTGAAATAAACAGTTTGGTGATTGGTGTGAAGTATGACCGTTTGAGCCGAAGAAAACGAATCAGTGAGCGTTTGAAACAACGACTGGATGATGGAATGCTTGATGAAGTCCAGGTTTTGCTTGATAAAGGATTGACACCAGAACAACTGACCTACTACGGTCTTGAATATAAATTCCTTACCCAACACTTAATTGGCGAACTCAGCTTTGAGGAAATGTTCAGCAAACTTGAAACAGCCATTCACCAGTTTGCCAAGCGACAGATGACCTGGTTCCGCCGAATGGAAAAACAGGGAACAAATATTCATTGGCTGGACGGCTACATGCCTTTGGAGGAAAAGATTGAGAAAATACTTAAATTGCTAAATGGGTAATTCTTGTCAAAAGAAATAATAAATCCCAAAATCCAAAAAACAATCCTCAATGACCACTACTGACCATGAATGACGATTTTATGACTAGTTTCTTCTTCTCCACTCAATTTCAACTGTAAACAAGTCAGCTTTGTCTGATTCACGCACAATTCCTGAACAGAATTTATTCTCACTTTGCTGATGGTGAATGACTGTCAATGAATCACCCTGCATGCCTTCTTTTAAATAATTCACCTCAACTTTAAAAGGCTCATTTATATCCAGGAAATCAGTACCAAAATCATCTAAAACACGCTCAAGTGCCTTAACGCTATTGAAATGTTTATTTAAGTCCAACTCGCTAAAGAGTACCGGGTCAAAAAATAACTTATCAGGATGTTTTGCTGGTTTTATCTTTAGCGGAAGGCGACAATGACTTGACATTTCAAGCTGTGGAAAAGTATCTTTGTATGCTCTTAATAGAAAAATCTTTTTGGTTTCAAGATTTAGAATCAACCAACTGGAACTGGCTTTTAGGATCAACTCCCCATTCTTGGTTTCAATCAAAAAGTTACGATAAGCAAACATCCCGTCCGTTCCGGCAGGCCAGGTTTTTACAATAATTTCTTCCTGCCAATCCGGATATCTTTCAACTTCAATGTACATACGCGAAAGAACCCAAAATAAATTGTTTGATTGTAATTTGTCGTATCCCCAATCCAAAACCTGGGCATGCCCCCAGGCAGCATCAAGCATAAAATCGAACAAACTTGTTAGTGAAGCTTTTGAATATTTATTGGTATGGTAACTTCGTACACAATGGTTTTCGCTGAATAAATTCATAATGACCGGGTTGTTTTCTGTATGTTTATTGAATTTCAATATTACAAATTGTATTTGTTTTTAAGATTTTGTTCTAAAAGAAATTCTAAACCTTTAAACAAAAACATTGTTCAGCTTTGAAAATAAATAAGCTTTCACGACTTTTGCGAAAATTTTTTCAATGAGCGAAATAATAATAAAGACTGCTGAGCAGATTGATGGTATAAGAAAAAGTAGTAAACTAGCCGGACAATGTCTCGTAATGGTTGAAGAGTTTGTCAAAGAGGGGGTATCAACCCAGTTCCTGAATGACAAAATTGAAGAATTTATTCGAGACCATGGTGCAATCCCTGCAACAATTGGTTACAATGGTTATCCTAAAGCAACCTGTATTTCGCTCAACGAAGTTGTTTGCCACGGTATTCCAAGCCCAACCGAAATATTAAAAGAAGGTGATATACTAAACATTGATGTGACCACGATTTTGGATGGTTATTATGGAGATACCAGCAGAATGTACTCTGTTGGACAAATATCAGACAGGGCAGACAGAATAGTAAAAGCGGCTAAGCAAAGCTTAAATTTGGGGATACAACAAGTTAAGCCGAACAATTATTTAGGCAATATTGGATTTGTGATTGGGCGTTATGCAAAAGCACAACGATACAGTGTGGTGTTTGAGTTTTGTGGCCATGGCATTGGACTTGATTTCCACGAAGCCCCTCAGGTTGATCATATAGCCAGAAAAAATTCAGGCCCGATCCTTAAACCTGGCATGACTTTTACCATTGAACCAATGATAAATGAAGGCCGTGCTACAACCCGCGTGGATAAAAACGACGGATGGACTGCCCGCACCAGTGATGGTAAATTATCGGCTCAATTTGAGCACACCATTCTGGTTACCCCTACTGGCTTTGAAGTTTTAACAGATGTAATTGGCGAGTACAGTTAATTTAAAATTATTCTGAAGTATTTTACATTTATTATGCTCGCAACAAGTGAATTGCTTATTTTAGTATAAAATAATTTGTTAAGTTGTGGCCAAAACGTTTAATGAAATCATCCGGATTATCTTTTCAACTGAAGGTAATCGAACCTTTAAAAGCCTAAACGAACGTAAAAAATACATCCTTGTTAGCTTTTTCATTTATTTTATAATTGCAGTATCACTAACATTCATTGGCACAGCCCTTGTTAAAAGTGACTATTCCATTCTACCTGCAGATATTTCAATGCTGGCTATCTGCATTTTCTTATTGGTACTTTTAAAAACATGGAATCTCCTAAGCGAAGTCATAGTCGCTTTTGTCGTTTTCCTTTGCGCAATTTCAACCGTTTTC
Organism: Sunxiuqinia sp.; assembly: GCA_965230765.1. Lineage (GTDB taxonomy): Bacteria > Bacteroidota > Bacteroidia > Bacteroidales > Prolixibacteraceae > Sunxiuqinia. The sequence goes on along the minus strand of CBDDLR010000002.1, from coordinate 516,730 downwards.
ACCTTAACTGGAGGAATGGAGGAAACAGGTATTATTTCGTCCTTATTTGTACCAATCCCATTAATTCTGCTTCTAGGAAAAAGAAAAGGGTTATGGGGTCTTATTGCATTTTTTTCCGTTAACGTTGCCGGTTATATCTTGTTCGACAAAAAACCATGGTTCCCAAATTATGATCCTTCATGGATTGGTAGAATATGCGTGACATTTATTGTTATTTCCCTAATGGCCTATGCTAATGAATATGTTTTTGATCAGCTTTACCTTAGGCTCGAAAAGGTTACCGATTCACTTAAGGAAAGTCAGGAGAAGTACAAAAACATGGCTGTCAACAAAGAAAAATTCCTGTCAATTGTATCGCACGACCTGAACGACACGATGACAAGTTTTTCTGTTGCCACCAACAACCTGAAAGAAAGTTTTGATAGCTTAAATGAGCTAGAAAAAAAGGATCTTCTTGATCAAATATCTGCTTCAGCTGAGCAAAACCAAAAGTTATTAGCCGATCTTTTGAAATGGTCAACGGTACAAAACGACTCGATACCCTATTCGCCACAGAAGGTAAAAATTGAACGGATTTACCGCGACATCATCAAATTGTTTAATCCTGCTATTGAGGAAAAAAAGCTTTCTATATTTCTAAAAATGAAAAGTAATGCTGAGGTTGTTGCCGACCCTGATATGTTGAGTTCGATCCTCCGCAACCTCGTTTCTAATGCAATCAAATTCTCGGAAACCGGCGGAGAAGTAAGAATCATGGCCACAGAATACGATGACTTTATGCTGGTTAGTGTAACTGACCGAGGAATCGGAATGAACGAAAAAGACTTACAGAAATTAAAAGCAACGGTATCGTTCTCAAATCCAGGGACACTTGAAGAAACCGGAGCCGGAGTTGGACTGATACTGGTTAGGGAGTTCGTTCATAAAAATCGAGGGGATTTTTTCATTGAAAGCAATCTACACGTTGGAACAGAAGTAAGTTTTACCGTCCCCCTAGCCGACTAGCACCTTCTTAATAATTACTGCAAACCTCTGTTTTCAGAATGTATTGAGCTATATTTGCACGGCGAATAAACCATATTTTCTATGTCTCTAATTATTGAAGAAAAAGATCTCGAAAAGTTTATCATGGTGGGTGACCGCGTACTGGTAAAACCTAAAAACCCGATGAACAAAACACAATCGGGCTTATACCTGCCCCCTACTGTTCAGGAAAACGAAAAAGTTCACAGTGGTTACATTGTAAAAGTCGGGCCGGGATATCCAATACCTGCAATGGCTGATGAAGAAGAACCATGGAAAGAAAAAAAGGATGATGTAAAATATGTGCCACTTCAGGCGCATGTTGGCGATTTGGCAATCTATTTACACAAAAGTGGTTTTGAAATTGAATTCAATAAAGAAAAGTATATCATTTTACCACATTCAGCAATTATGATGATAATACGTGATGAAGACTTGTTCAAATAGTTTCAAATCAAAACCTGTTTGCTTGAAATCTTTCTAAATTGTAACAATTCGTAAAAAAACAGAAGATTCTGTTTTCAAATTGAAATAAATCATGCGTGAGAAAAAGTTTTTTTAATATCTTGCAAGCGACATTTAAGAACATTTTTCTCATTACAAATCCATTAATTCTTTAATAATGAACCCTCAAGCTGAAGAACTCAACAAAATCATCGAATCAAAGAATCCGGCAATATATGAACTTCTTTCTCAAAAAGGGAAAAATATCTTCTTCCCAAAGAAGGGAATTTTAGGACAAACAGCTGATGCGAAGGGAACTAAAATTAATGCGACCATTGGAGCAGCCATTGAAGATAATGGAAGCCCAATGCGCCTCGAAAGTATTGCTTCAAATGTGAAGCTTGATCCATCGGTAATATTTCCGTATGCTCCAAGTTTTGGCCGTCCGGATATTCGTGCCAAATGGAAAAAAATGATTTATTCGAAAAACCCAAGCCTGGCGGGGAAAGAACTAAGTAGTCCGGTAGTAACCAATGCGTTGACGCATGGCGTTAGTATGGCTGGATACTTATTTGTAAATGAAGGAGACAAGGTAATGGTACCCGACTTATTCTGGGGAAACTATAATCTTATTCTCACACACGCTTATGGCGCTCAGCTTGATAAATATAAATTATTTGATGGTGATAAATTAAACCTGACTGCATTTGAAGCCAAATTGAATGAGGGTGGAATTGGTAAAAAAATCATGATCCTGAATTTCCCGAACAACCCAACAGGTTATTCCCCATCGGTTGAGGAAGTAAAGCAAATGTCTGCGATCATTACCGCTGCTGCCGAAAAAGGCAATAAAATAGTTATATTCTGCGATGATGCTTATTTTGGCTTGGTTTACGAAGAAGGAATTGAAAAGGAAAGCATTTTTGCACATGTTGCCGACCTTCATGAAAATGTATTGGCTTTAAAAATTGACGGACCAACAAAAGAAGATTACGTCTGGGGTTTCCGTGTAGGCTTTATGACCTATGGAATTAAAAATGGTGACGCAGAACTATTTGCTGCAATGGAGTCAAAAACTGCAGGTGCTGTTCGTGGAAATATTTCCAATGCTGCGAATGTGTCACAATCACTTCTATTAAATGCGTTTGAAAATGAAGCCTATGAAGCGCAAAAGGACGAGAAGTTTGAAATTATGAATGCACGCTATCATGCAGTGAAAGAAGCATTAAAGGATGAAAAGTATGCTGAATGTTTCACAGCACTTCCATTCAATTCTGGTTATTTTATGTGTGTTCAACTAGCACAAGGAATTGATGGCGAAAAAATCCGTCAGATATTGATTGAAAAATACAGCATTGGTCTTATCAACCTGAATAATGTGCTTCGCGTAGCATTCTCTGCCGTTGCTGCAAGCGATGTAAAAGAACTTTTTGAAGGAATATACAACGCCTGTAAAGATTCACAGGCATAAACCAAAACCTGACAACATATTCGTTGAAAGCTGTTCGATTTTAGAGCAGCTTTTTTTTTATTCTCTAGAATCAGCTTTTTGTAACAGTAATTTAATGACGTATTAATACGTCATTAATATTTGTGTCGTATATTTACGTCAAAATTAATTTTATCATGACACAGGCAAAAGTTGAATTATTTGAAGATGGGCTTCAGCAAGCTGCCAGCTATTTTAAAGTGCTGTCGCACCCTGCCCGTTTAGCTATTCTTAAATATCTTTCTGAAATAAAAACCTGTATTTCCGGAGATATTTCAAACGAGCTACCACTGAGCAGAACGACTGTAAACCAACACCTAAAAGAACTTAAAGATATCGGCCTGATTAAAGGTGAAATTTCAGGCGTAAAAATGAAGTACTGCCTGAATACTGAAAAAGTGGAAGAACTAAAACAGGTCTCCAACAATTTCCTTTCAGGTCTGAATAATTGTAAAAATCAAAAATGTTAATTTAAATGAAAACAAAACTAATTGTAGGAACGATACTCGTACTTTGCACATCAACGATCACCTCTACCGGGAAAGACATATATAAACCTTTAACGAAGTTTATTGAAAAGGCAGGGACAGCAATTGACATGATTACTGAAGAGCGTAAAGAAACGCTAGAGAGCCTAGGTGACTATGTTGTAGCATCGTTAGAAAAGAATGAATCGGCGCAACTGCTTTACGTGTGCACGCATAATTCCAGGCGTAGCCAGATGTCGCAAATGATGGCTGTTGCAATCTCAGATTACTTCGGAATTGAAGGAATATCAGCCTTTTCAGGAGGTACAGAAACCACAGCCTTAAACCCAAGAGCTGCCGCTGCTTTAAAAAGAGCAGGGAATAGTTTGATCGAAAAAGGCAGGCTCAACGAAAAAAATATAACGTATGAAGCTTCTACAGGCAATGGAAACTCCCCGGTCACTTTATTTTCAAAAGTTTATGATGATGATTTCAATCCAAAAAAAGATTTTGTTGCGGTAATGGTGTGTAGCGATGCAGACGAAAACTGCCCGCTTGTTCTGGGAGCTGATGAACGTATTTCGCTGCCCTACGATGACCCTAAAGCGTTTGACAACACCGACTTAGAAGCTCAGAAATATGACGAGCGGTTAATGCAAATAACAACTGAAATATTTTACCTCTTTAAATACGTAAAAACAAAACTATGAAAGTATTAATATTATGCACCGGCAATAGCTGCCGCAGCCAGATGGCCCATGGATTCCTCAAATCATTTGATGCGTCCATCCAGGTTGAATCAGCCGGGACTGAAGCTTCAGGAAAACTAAACCAAAAAGCCGTTCAGGTAATGTCTGAAATTGGTATTGACATTAGCGACCACACTTCCGACCCAGTTGAGAAATACCTGGATGAAGAGTGGGACTATGTGATAACTGTTTGCGGTGGTGCCAATGAAAATTGTCCGGCATTCTTCGGAAAAGTAAAAAATCGCCTGCACATTGGTTTTGATGATCCATCGCATGTAGTTGGAACGGACGAGTTCATAATGAGTGAGTTCTACCGTGTACGTGATGAAATAAAAAGTGCTTTTTACAGCTTCTACATAAACAACTTTAAAGATGGCAACTAAAAAGAGACTTTCTTTCCTAGACAAATACTTGACTTTGTGGATATTGCTGGCGATGGCTTTTGGGGTTTACATAGGTTATTTAAGCCCCAAAATTGCAAACTTCTGGAACAGTTTTCAGTCTGGCTCAACCAACATTCCTCTGGCAATTGGATTAATCCTAATGATGTATCCACCATTGGCAAAAGTGCGATATGAAGAACTGGGAAGGGTGTTTAAAGATGTAAAGCTATTGGGTTTATCACTCATCCAAAACTGGCTGATTGGCCCCGTGCTGATGTTTGTTTTGGCATTCGTCTTTCTTCAGGATTACCCACACTACATGGCTGGCTTAATATTAATTGGCTTAGCACGTTGCATCGCCATGGTAATAGTATGGAACGATCTGGCAGGTGGAAACCGCGAATATGCCGCTGGTCTGGTGGCTTTTAACTCCATTTTCCAAATCCTGTTCTTTTCCGTTTATGCTTGGGTCTTTCTTGGTGTATTGCCTGGCATGCTGGGTATGCAAAACCTGCAGGTCAACATCACAATTGGACAAATTGCTGAATCGGTAATGGTTTATCTGGGTATTCCATTTTTTGCTGGCTTCTTCACACGTCTGATCCTGGTGCAACTAAAAGGCGAAAGTTGGTATCAAAAAAAGTTCATCCCCAAAATCAGTCCAATAACACTCATCGCATTGCTGTTTACCATTTTTGTAATGTTCTCGTTAAAAGGTGAATACATTGTTAAAATTCCATTGGATGTGGTACGTATTGCAATCCCATTGATAATTTACTTTGTGCTTATGTTTTTGGTTTCCTTTTTAATGGGAAAACGTTCCGGTGCAGATTATGCCCGTACAACCACTATCTCATTCACCGCAGCCTCCAACAATTTCGAGTTGGCAATTGCTGTCGCGGTAGCTGTTTTTGGCATCAATTCAGGAGAGGCTTTCGCTGCTGTAATCGGGCCACTGGTTGAAGTTCCGGTGCTGATTTCACTGGTCAATGTAGCCATCTGGTTCAAAAAGAAATATTTCAACAATCAGGAAGAATCTGAAAAATTAAGTGTCGTTTAGGGTAACATTTTCTATTTAACTGGTAAAAAGCTGCTTTCCATCAAGGATATGCAGCTTTTTTTATGCTGAAAAATCATCAATAATTTTTTCCTGACCTGTATTTTGTATTGCATGAAAAACTATATTTGCGAAAATATCAAAAGGCAATAATTTGTATTCAGCAGAACATGAGAAAGTGGCGAATAGAGGACTCTGAAGAGCTTTACAACATTAATGGTTGGGGAATCAATTATTTCTCGATTAATGAAAAAGGGAATGTTGTTGTTAGCCCTGATAAAAAAGATGTGCAAATTGACCTGAAAGAACTGGTCGATGAATTGCAAATCAGGGATGTGGTTCCCCCCATGTTAATCCGTTTCCCGGATATTCTGAATAGCCGGATTGAAAAAATGACTAGCTGCTTCAAAGTAGCTAGCAAAGAATACGAATACAAGGGTCAAAACTTTATTATTTACCCCATTAAAGTAAACCAAATGCGCCCGGTGGTTGAAGAGATTGTTAGCCACGGGAATAAATATAATATTGGTTTGGAAGCTGGATCAAAGCCGGAACTGCATGCTGTTATCGCTACAAAAATAAATAGCGACTCGCTAATTATTTGCAATGGTTACAAAGATGAAGACTATGTAGAACTGGCACTTTTGGCGCAAAAAATGGGACGCCGTATTTTTGTTGTCGTTGAGAAACTGAACGAACTAAGACTAATTGCAAAAGTTGCTAAAAGGCTCAACATAAAACCGAACCTGGGGATCCGTATTAAGTTGGCAAGTTCTGGGAGTGGCAAGTGGGAAAATTCCAGTGGCGATGTAAGCAAATTCGGGCTAAATTCCAGTGAGCTTCTCGAAGCCATGGATTTCCTGGAGAAAAACGATCTAAAAGATTGCCTTCGATTGGTTCACTTTCACATTGGAAGCCAGATAACCAAAATACGCCGGATAAAAATTGCCTTGAGAGAAGCATCCCAGTTTTATGCTCAGCTTTGCCTGCAAGGGTTTTGTCTTGATTTTGTTGACATCGGCGGCGGTCTTGGTGTTGATTATGACGGGACACGTTCAGCCACACGAGAGAGCAGCGTAAACTACAGCATTCAGGAATACGTGAACGATGCCATTTCAACCATGGTTGATGTGAGTAACAAAAACAACATTCCTCATCCAAATATTATTACTGAATCTGGTCGCTCATTGACAGCACATCATTCCATCTTGATTTTTGAAGCTCTGGAATCGGCCAGCCTTCCGCAATGGGATGATGAAGTAGAGCTACATGAAGAGGACCATAACTTGGTAAAAGAATTGTACCGCCTTTGGGATTCACTGAATAAACCCAGCATGCTGGAGGTGTGGCACGATGCCCAGCAAATACGGGAGGAGGCCCTGGACTTGTTCAGCCTGGGAATGCTGGACTTAAAAACCCGCGCACAGATAGAGCGTTTGTTTTGGTCCATAGCACGTGATATACACCAAATGACAGAAAATCTTAGGCATGTACCCGAAGAACTGGATCAACTTCAAAAACTATTAGCAGACAAGTACTTTTGCAACTTCTCTTTGTTCCAGTCGCTGCCCGATTCCTGGGCAATCGATCAGATTTTCCCAATCATGCCCATTCACCGTTTGGGCGAAAAACCAGATAAATCGGCTACTTTGCAAGATATTACCTGCGATTCGGATGGAAAAATTGAAAACTTTATTTCAACCCGAAACTTATCATATTACCTGCCAGTGCATAAAATAAATCCGAAAGAACCCTACTACATTGGCGTATTTCTGGTAGGAGCTTACCAAGAAATATTGGGGGATCTACATAATCTGTTTGGCGACACAAATGCTGTTCATGTTTCAATTACAGATGACAGCTATTCCATTGATCAAATCATTGATGGGGAAACAGTAGCCGAAGTGCTGGACTACGTGCAATATAACCCCAAAAAGATGGTTAGAACGGTTGAAACATGGGTAACTGCATCTGTTAAAGCTAGTAAAATATCCGCTTCAGAAGGGAAGGAATTCCTTTCAAATTACCGATCTGGACTTTACGGGTATACGTATTTGGAATAAGCCATTTTCTATAATTACTGGAGAAGAAAAATTTAATTGACAATTGACTGCAAACAGAACAATTGTTCACACTATTTTTTAATTATTTCAATTTCTTAGCAATCAGTTAACAAAAAACCATTGTTTATTCATTAGCTTTATTCGCAGAAAATCAACCAACTAACAAACTTATCTATGAAAACACTCAGGTTTATTGCTATCCTAATTGCATTCGTAAGTCTTTCCTCGTGTTCATCAATGATGCAAACCATGATGAAGACAAAGATGTTGAAACATTACGATAGCCAGTATGATTTTGACTCAACCGTTGACACATTAAGAAATGCTTTCAATTCCTCTCCTATTTGGGTAATTCTTGAAGAAAAAGATAATACAGAAACCTATAAAGACAATGGTGAGATTAACAATTATGTCGAACTTCATCTTTGCCATCCACCATCTGCCTATAAAATTATAACCGACGACAAAACACAGTACATGGCCGCCATGATACCTCTTCAAATGTGTATTTATGAAAACTCTGAAAAGGATGTCAAAATATCTGTCATGAACGTAAAGATGATGTCTAAAATGTTTAAAGACAAGGAGGTAAAAGGAAATGTTAAACAAGCTTCTGAAGAAATGTTTGCGATATTAGACAGAATTGAAGAGTAATCATCCAACAATTTGTTGATTAATTTAATCAGGCAGACTTCTCCATATACAAAATATCGATCCAAAAAAATATATGTGGGATTGGAAGCCTCCAGGCTTCAAGTAATTTGCGATCTGGAGATCGCAAAACCCAGATGTGTTGAAACTTTGCTCATTAAGCAATCCTTTTTCAAACTTATTTTTCATAACTTGCGGAAAGCAGATTTAGCCCTATAGTTATGAGTTTTAAACCCCCAAGAGGACACAATGCATACAAATATTGAGTGATATATGTACCTTACACATATATACTAGTTACCGCCAAGTAAAAAAAAGACACTGCACCATAGACAAATAGCGACTAAAAAATGAAAATAGCCCACGCACAACCATAAATTGCAAAAGAGTTGTTTCTTTTCCTTTGCACGGTGCAAATGACTATTTTTATTGTTTGATATTTAAATGGACAAATGAGTATATTTCAAAAATCAGTTATAAATAATCACATATTGCGGCTTGACAAAGACCAGGTTGAAAAAGCATTTGCAAAATTCAATGACAACTATTCTTTCTCAAAAATTGCTGAGATTCAGAAAATGAAAGAGGAAGAATACCAAGACGGATTTCTTCGGGATATATTTGTTGATGTTCTTGGTTACACTTTAAAACCTGCTGCCAACTAAGATTTTGCACGAGAATTTAAGAATCAGACTGATGGTAAAAAAGCCGATGGAGCAATACTGTGAAAGTAAAATCAATTCAATTATAAATAAATTATACGGGTTGACTGAGGAAGAAATTGCAATTATTGAAAATTCAACACACTAAAAATGGATAGTAAAAACCAACAAAATATAATCATCTATAAAACTGCCGATGGTAAAGCATCGGTAGCATTGTATGCCAAAGACGGCAACATTTGGATGAACCAAAATCAACTTGCAGAACTTTTTGCCACCTCAAAACAAAATATCGGGCAACACATATCTAACATACTAAATGAGGGAGAGTTAGAGCAAGTTTCAGCTGTAAAGAATTACTTTACAACTGCCGATGATGGCAAAGAATATAATGTTACATTTTATTCGCTAGATATGATTTTGGCAATTGGTTTTCGAGTTCGAAGTAAACGAGGTACACAATTTAGGGTTTGGGCAAACAAAAACCTGAAAGAATATATGGTAAAAGGGTTTGTAATGGACGATGAACGCTTAAAAAATCCAGACGGCAGACCTGACTATTTCGATGAACTACTGGAGCGGATAAGGGATATTCGTGCATCGGAAAAACGTTTTTACCAAAAAATCAAAGACTTGTTTGCACTCAGTAGCGATTACGATGAAAGTGATAAATCAACTCAAATGTTTTTTGCCGAAACGCAAAACAAACTTCATTACGCTGTAACAGGCCAAACGGCTTCCGAATTGATTGTTTCGAGAGCAAATGCCGAAAAACCAAATATGAGCCTGACCTCATGGAAAGGTTCAATTGTAAGGAAACAAGATATTTTTATAGCAAAAAATTACCTAACTCACGATGAGATTGACACACTAAACAGGTTAGTTGTCATCTTTCTTGAAAGTGCCGAGTTAAGAGCCAAAAACCGACTTGACATTACTATTGATTTTTGGAGAGAAAATGTTGATAGGATTCTTGATTTTCAAGACAAAAAAGTATTGACCAATGCAGGCTCGATAAGTAAAGCTCAAATGGAAAAGCAAGTAACTGAGATTTATAAAAACTTTGATAAAAGGAGAAAAGAATTTGAAGCATTACAAGCTGACAATGAAGATTTGGAGGAATTAAAAAAATTAGAACAAGAGATAAAAAGTAAAAAGAAAGAATAATTGCCAACGCTTCGTAGTCAAGCACATTGGCTGGTCGCCCAAAAATAGCCATCGCACGACCAAAACCAGCCGAAGAGCTTGCCTACCTAACGCGCGGGCAGACTATGGAGGATAAAGCACTAAAACACAACAAAGTATATAAAACATTTGGCGGGCAGTGCTAACTTTAAGGGCAGTACATTTAATAAACATTGCACGGTCTGATAGGAAATCGCATTAAAATGCCAAACGTTTCATATAATCAATCATTGAAAACAAGTAAAATGAAAATCAAACTCACACTAATATTAGTAGCAATTTTTTATTATGGCGGGATCAGTTATTCGCAAAATGACAGAGGAAATTTCATCCCGGCTAATAACGAACCTGTTGAAATTGATTTCGAGGTTCTTTCAGGTCTCATAGTAATTGAGGCTGAAATCAATGGTGTTTCCGGTAAGTTTATATTTGATAATGGAGCGTCATTAAGCGTAATTAAACAGGGTTTTGCAGATAAAGCTCATGTCAAATTTGATGGTTTCTCGAATATTAGAGATGCTAATAATAGAACATCAACCATTCCTAAAGGTACTGTCGATAAAGTAGCTATAGGTAATCAGATATTTCAAGGAACAGGATTTTTCCAGACTGAAACTGAAGTATTTATGCCTTGTAACGAAATTGATGGATTTATTGGCGCTTCAATAATTAATAAAGCAAATTGGAGAATTAATTTTGAAGAAAAGAAAATTCATATTTCTTCTACTCCATTTAGGGCGAATGGAAAAAAATTACCTATATCAATCAGCGATAATAATAGTTCATTTGCTACAATTTCAATCTTAGGAGTTTCGTATAAATGTAAAATTGATTTGGGTAGTAATGGAAGTATAAAAATCAACAAGAAATATTCTGATAATTCATTTGAAGGATTATTAGCTGAAAAACGAATAGGTACTATGTCATTATCAGCAAACGGTCTGGGTAAGACTGATACTATTTATCATCTATACGATAAGTTACCGATAATAAATTCAGGAGATACTCTTCAGGCTCATGCAAGTATAATGATTAAAGATAAGTTAAAACACCAGGGATATATTGGACTCAATTATTTCTATAACTATGGTGAGTTATTAATTAATTCCACAGAACGGGAATATATATTGGTAAATTCAAAGGAATATTTACAAAATAAGGTTGATAGTTCTTTTGGACTTGACATCTACCCTATTGATAATGTTTGGAAAATCATTCAGATTGACTCCTATGATTCTACACTTTCCGAGATAGAATTAATGGATGAAGTTTTAATGATTGATAATATACCAATGGAGCAATTTAAAAACATTTGCGATTATATAAAATACCTTAAAATAAAAATTGACAAGGAAGAAAGTTTAGTGATATCAATCAAAGATTCGCTAACACTCGAATTACCTTTCAGGAGAAATAAAATTCATGAAATACCTGTTTATAACAAGAAATAAACAGCATTAAAACGAATGTTTATTTGAACCGTTCCGGCACATTCAGCTAAAGCTGACTTTTGTCTGGGGAACTTGCGCTCCCTATCATCCAAAAGAAATGTGCTTGAATACAAGTTTGAAAAAATTCTAACTAACAATAAAACAAAAAAGAAAATGGAATACACAATAACCAAGAAAAAAAGAAATAGTATCATTTTCTGTTCTTTATTTTTGATTTTGCACATTTTAATTACAAGACTACCCCTTCTTAATACCGAGACAAAAATTGACACTATTGAAATTCTTATTCGGAATATTACTTATTTAATACCGTTTGGATTTTTAATGTTGGTATTCTATGGTTTCTTCAAGCACTATAGATTAAAGGTTATGCAAAATTCCATTCTTATTATTTTTATCGTGGAAGTTATTTTAAGAAGTAGTTTCTGTACCAACCTGTTAGATTTGACTTTGAAAAATGCTTTTTTAATAAGCGCAAGCACGATATGGATTGCCGCTATGACAGTTTTAATTGTTATTTTGTTTAAAAATAGAAATAAGGATTATCCAGGAATGCTTCCTATTCGGAATTACGCAATTAGTAGTCTTATTATTTATGGTTTCTCAACTACTCATTCCTTTTATATAAAATCTTCTAATCCTTTAAACACAATGCTGTTAGTCGGATTAACTTCTGCAATTCCATTTATTTTTGCAATAGTTTTTGCAATAAAACTTAATTTGAAAGAACAAAAACCATGTCCCCAACCCAAATCATTCAACAATTTGTAGAACTGTTTAACCAGTCTGATGCTAAAGCATTGGCTGAGTTGTACCATGAAGATGCAGTTAACCACCAGGTAGCCAATGAGCCGATTGTGGGTAAGCAAGCCATTTACGAAATGTTTAAAAACGAATTTGCTGCTGCAGAAATGGAGTGCATTGTAGAAAACATTTTTGAGGATGGCGAATGGGGCATTCTGGAGTGGAAAGACCCCTTGGGTTTGAGGGGCTGCGGATTTTTTCATATCATAGATGACAAAATAAAACTCCAGCGGGGTTATTGGGACAAGCTGTCGTTTTTGCGGCAACATAAGCTTCCCCTACCAACAGAATAACTATGGAACCGGAAGAAATCAAACAAAAAATCCTTAGCGAGATAGCCAAAACCGAAAAGCTGATTGCAGAATACCGCGAACTTACGAAGCCTGTTGCGCCGGATGTGGCTATTGGTCGCATATCGCGCATGGACGCCATTAACAACAAAAGCGTAACCGAAGCTTCGTTAAGAAAAGCCGAGCAAAAACTAAAAAACCTGCAACGGGTATTATCGCAATTTGGTACTCCGGAGTTCGGACTGTGTCTTTCGTGCAAAAAACCAATCCCCATCGGTCGCATCCTCTTTCGCCCCGAAAGTTTACGCTGTGTAAACTGCGCACGCTGATCAAAAGGAACAAATTTGCCCTTGCTTCGTTTATAAATTTGAAGGAACAATAAAACGAAAGCCATGAAGATTGCTGTTACTGCAGCCAGTGGACAACTGGGTTCTACAATTATTCAACAACTTGTAAAAGAAGTTGGCAAGGAGAATGTTATTGGTATTGCCCGCACGCCCAAAAAGGCTGATCACCTGCCCGTTGAAATCAAAAAAGCTGATTATAATAATTATCAGGATTTAAAAGCAGCCCTGAAAAATGTAAACACAGTACTGCTCATTTCAGGAATGGATCATCCGGATAAGCGCATTCAACAGCACCGGAACGTAATTGAGGCAGCTAAAGTAAACTGGCTGGATAAAATAGTTTATACGAGCATATCAGGTAGTGATGAAGATACCGCTTTTAGCCCGATTGTCAGGAGCAACCGACAAACCGAAGAAGACATCAAAGTTTCGGGTATGGACTGGGTAATTGGCAGGAATGGCTTGTACATTGAACCAGATCTCGAGTACCTGGAAAACTACAAAAACGATGGTAGCATTATTAACTGTGCCGGAGATGGACTGTGCTCCTACACCAGCCGCACTGAATTGGCGATTGCCTATTCAAAAATGATACTTCAAGACAAACATAATGGAAATACCTATAATTTAACCGGACATCCAATCTCTCAGTCAAACTTATGCGATCTTATCAACCAGATTTACGGAACACAGCTTGGTTACAAATACATTTCTACTGAAGAATTTTCAAACGACCGTAAAAATGACCTTGGTGAATTTCTGGGGTCAGTCATTGCAGGGATTTATGATGGAATCAGCAAAGGTTATTTCAATACTCCGTCCGATTTTGATAAGGCTACAGAAAGACCCCATAAACATCCGCTTGAGCTTATTCAGGAATTTAAAACAATTACTGAAGAAAATTTGTAATAAAAATTCATATCGGTTTACTTAATAGGTAATTAACCAAAAATTACCTCATGAAAACTGTATCCTTTTTATTCGCTCTTGCAATCCTTTTTTCTTGTCAACAATCACCCCAGGTTTCAGAATGGCGCGGCCCGAACCGTTCCGGAGTTTATGCCGAAACTAATTTATTAAAAACCTGGCCTGAAGAAGGCCCTGAAAAAATCTGGGAAGTTGAAAATATTGGAAATGGCTATGGCTCTCCAGTGTTTGTAGAAGATCATCTTTATGTTACTGGCGAATTAGATAGCATTGCATTTCTTTTCAAATTCAATCTAGATGGTTCACTGGTTTGGAAATCTGAATTTGGGAAAGAATGGACTGTCAATTTCCCCGGCTCCAGATCAGCCCCAACCGTAGTAGGTGAAAACGTATATCTTTTAACCGGGCTTGGTAATTTAGCATGCTTAAATACTGAAAACGGAGAAACTAGTTGGAGCGTAAATATTCTTGAAAAATATAAAGGAGTAAATACACGTTTTGGTTTTTCGCAGGCAATTTATGTTGAAGGAGACAAACTGTTTTGTATGCCAGGAGGAGCTGAACACAACGTAATCGCACTTAATCGGTTCAATGGCGAATTAGTCTGGTCTTGTCCGGGGTTTGGTGAACGGCCAGGATACAATTCCCCACAATTAATTACTGTTGCGAACAAAAAAATACTGGTTACTTTCTCAGCCTACCATTTAATGGGCATTGATTCTGAAACAGGGAAATTGCTTTGGTCACACGAACAAACCAACACGAAACCGGAAAACCGGAGCCCTGGCAAAGGTGATACACATGCCAACACCATTATTTTTGAAGATGGTGCAATATACTACGCTGCAGGAGATGGAAACCATGGAGTGAAACTGCAGGTGTCAGAAGATGGTTCTTCCATTGAGCAAGTTTGGAGCAACAAAAGCTTTGACAGCTACATGGGTGGTATTGTTAAGATTGATGACAAGCTATACGGAACAGGAATAAGAAAACCATATCTAAAAAGCATTGATGCCAATTCCGGAGAAATGGCTGATAGCTTAAAAATTGGGAATGGAGCTGTAATTGCAGCCGATGAGATGCTGTATTTCTATAACTACAAAGGACAGGTTCATTTAGTTGATTATAGCAACGATAAACTAAAATCGGTATCATCGTTTAAGATTACGAAAGGTACGAAAGAACATTTTGCGCATCCTGCTATTAATAAAGGGGTACTCTATGTAAGGCATGGAAATTATTTAGGCGCATTCAATATACAGAAAGAAAAATAATAGCTATTGAAAAATCCGGGAAACAAAAAAACCCTCCATGTGGAGGGTTTCATTTTTTATATCGGATAAGAATTATTTACCTTGCTCCAGTCTCAAGGTAACAGTTGTGCGATCACACACTTCACTTGGTCCCCAGTACTGAATTGGTCCCGGGTACAAGTAGTCTGTTTCCAATGCCCATTTTTCACGGTTTTCCTGCAAGTATTTAAATGGAGCACCATCTAACTCAACCAATGCTTTTTGAATTACTGGTTTCATGTGTCCGTGGCGTTTCTCCATGTTCATCATCATGGTAACAGGAACACCACCTGCAATCCATTCATCAGCTGATTCGGTTGTGTTACGAACACTTGACATGTAACCTGTTTTACCAGCAGCAATCAATACCGAAGCAGTGTAACCCAATGAGTAACAGTAATCGGCATCAAAATTTGAAGGAGCTGCACAACGACCTTCATAACCAAAGAAGTGATATTGTGTTCCAAATTTACCTTTAAACCCGCCTGCTTCTTTCATTTCGGCAAGCTTCACTTTCACCATTTCACCCAATAATTTTTCAGTTTCAATCAACGAAACCTGCACGTTTCCGTGAGGATCGCGATCCAAAGTAAGCTGAGTTGCAATACCACCAGGTAAGGATTTAAACACGACTGCAGACTCTGGTGTCAAACGATCAGCCAACCATTCCAAACGGTGGCTTTTCTTCATCATCTTAAATTCTTTCTCCACATCTGAACCTTCAGCCAACAAGTCATTCAATTCTGAAATCAGCACTTTCATTTCAGGCACAAATTCAATCAATCCTTCAGGGATCAACGCTACCCCAAAATTGCAACCGTTTGCAGCACGTTTGGCAATAATGTCTGCCATGTAAGCCACAATCTCGTCCAGTGTTTGTTTTTTATCTGCAACTTCTTCGGAAACCAAGGTAATATTTGGCTGAGTTTGCAGAGCTGCTTCCAAGCCAATGTGAGAAGCAGATCGCCCCATCAACTTAATGAAGTGCCAGTATTTTTTAGCGGAGTTGGCATCACGCTGGATGTTACCAATTAATTCAGCATAAACTTTAACAGCAGTGTCAAAACCAAATGATGATTCTATCATTTCGTTTTTCAAATCACCATCAATTGTTTTAGGACATCCAATCACCTGAACACCTGCATCTTTTGCAGCATAATATTCTGCCAACACACAAGCATTTGTGTTACTATCGTCTCCACCAATGATTACAAGTGCCTGAATATCTAGTTCTTTCAATATCTCAAGGCCTTTGTCAAACTGAGCAGGTTCTTCCAATTTTGTACGTCCTGAACCAATAATATCGAATCCACCAGTATTGCGGTATTTATCCAAAAATTCTGATGTAATTTCTTTGTATTTATGATCAACCAAACCACCTGGTCCACCAAGGAAACCATATAGTTTGCTGTCAGCGTTTAGTTTTTTAATTCCATCGAAAATACCAGAAATCACGTTGTGTCCACCTGGAGCTTGACCACCAGAAAGAATTACACCAACATTAATTGCTGGGTAATCAACCACTTTATCAGTTTCTTCAAAAGTGATCAACGGCATTCCATAAGTATTTGGGAACAATTCTTTGATTTCAGCCTGATCGGCAACAGATTCAGTAGCAGCACCATCAACTAATTGAACAGCACCTTTTAACGATTTAGGAAGTTTTGGCTGATATTCAGCTCTAGCCTTTTGTAAAGCACTAATAATCATGTTTTTATTTTTTAGGAAAGTTTTACTTGATTGTTAAAATTCCACTGCAAAAATAAGCGAAAAACAAAGCATAAGGTATGTTGTTAAAACGACTCGCCATGATTTAAAGTAAATTTAAACAGCATCCACTAGATGCTAGATTTACAGATTCTGGATACAGGATTATTTAGAAGAATTAGAATGTGTATTAGCTAATCAATTCCTGAATTTCGTTGATGTGAAGCCTGAAGTGACGAAGAAAATCAATGATCATTTCTTTTAGCGAAACATATTCATTTTCAGCAGCAAGCCACCTGTTGCCCAACTTTGAAGGATCAACATTGTTAACCACATGTAGAAAATGAAGATTAGTGTATTTCCAAAGGTTCACCAGTTCGTTCCAGTTTTCATTCTGGTAATCCTGAATGTCAATCCAACGATCATTATTTCCCAAAGATGCGTAATTAGGAAAAATAAGCGGGCTACCCTGATATTGCATGTGTATGGCACGATGCGTATTGTTTGAAGCGGAATCCACCATATGCCCAATAATATGCCTTATGGTTCGTCCCTGGCTATTCTTGCGGTTAGTAGCCACATCGGGTGGCAACATAAGAAGCTTGGGTTCCCACTCGTTTATCAACAATTTAACACCATCGACAACTTCAATAAAATCAATATTTAGGGTCGTTTGATTCATCAAAATTTCAAATTCTAAATAAAAGATATGAAAAAGCCCTGTAATAATTACAAGGCTTTCACAACTATTTTTATTTAAGTTCCCTAATTTGAGCTTACTATTTCAAATTCAATGCGTCGATTTAATAATCTGCCTTTATCATTATCGTTTGTGGCAATAGGTTTTGAACTGCCCAATGATTTAGTTTTCCCAATCTGAGAATCAACAACTCCTTTACTTTTTAAATATTTTGAGACTGCTTTTAACCTTTTTTCAGCTATGCTATTATTTTCCAGATTGTCTGTATAACTATACATATTTACGATATGATCTGGATGTTCGGTCAAGTATTCAGCCAACTTGTCAAGACGACCTTTTGAGTAATCGGTAATGTAATCCTTGTTGGCTAAAAAGTGGATCTTATTTGCTGAAGTATATTTCCGTTCCGTTTTAATTCCTGAAACTTTGGCATCATCTATATTCTCAAAAACCTCAACACTGACCCTACGAGCCATCTGCCTGCTTGTTTTTGATTGTTTCAGACCATCTTTGTATTCACCTTCTCCTGAATCAACGATTCGATCGTTAGCAACCCCAAGTTCTGTCAAGTATATTCGCACTTCACTTGCACGACGTTCAGAAAGTTTCAGGTTATATGCTTCACTGCCAAGATCATCAGCATAACCCGAAAGTTTTACAACCATACCAGGCTTGCTTTTCATATAGTTTGAAAGAAAATTTATTGTAGCCAATGAAGCTTTATCTACCTTCGCACTATTAAAATCGAAATATACATTCAGATAACCATTATCAATCAGTGCTTGAAGAAACTGCTCGTCAGAAATTCCTTGCATTCGTTCTTCTGGTTGTTTTTCAAGTTTTTGGCTTATCTCTTCTACTTCAGTTTTTATTTCTTCTAGTTCTGTTTCCGTATTTTCAACCGCCTTATTTGTTTTGGTTACTTCACTTCTTAAACCTGAAATACTGCTGTTTATACTCGAAAGGTTTTCCATATCACGGTAGTACCAGTCTGCTTGTTTTTTGTTCTTACCCAAACTTATTGATAGCCCTATAGTTCCGTTAAAACCAATACCCAGGTCATAATCGTTAGGTGTTCCCCCATCAAACGAATGGTTTTGCTCAAAGTTACCAATGCCACTCGCATCAAGAGTTAGGCTTACGCGAGGCGAGATTTTTATCTGTCCGGTAATACCACCAATCAAAACACCTACATCATCCCGATCATTGCTATTGGTTGGTTCGTGATAATAGATATAACCAACCCCAACACCTCCATGAACCAGGAAGTTAAACGTTTTTGTCCAACTTTGAAAATTCAAAAGACGCCCTCCGTTAACTACCCCCTGCAAGCTTAAGTTATACTGTTCAGTATCAAACTCCCTGCTTTTTTCAGCATTGTTGTATTGGTTCATCCCCAAATTCAGCTTTAATCCGAAATATTCATTAAACATGTAACGAACCCCAATATCAGATGCCAATAAGCCAACATCGGGAGACCAATATCCATTAGAAAAACTTTTAAAAGGCTTGGTAAAACCAACATCACCTTCAATGTACCACTTATTAAAATCATTGAATGGTTTATGGTTTTCCTGCGCAAACAATGACAGAGACAAAATGCAAAACAAAATTGGGAATGAAATGAACTTTTTCATGGAGACAAGTTTATTATTGAGATTGATTTTTTGTCATCTTAGGTTTAACAAATTCCAGTCAAATATATTATTTATATTCTTTCACTTTTAAAAACCCTCATCGCTTGCTGTTTTTTTCTATATGTACAAGAAAATCAACACATTCATCAAACGATATTAATAAATCGCTAATAAGCTGTATGTCTTGAACTTGCATTGTTCTTATAAAAGCATTATTTTAAATGAAAAGCACCTGGGTATAAACTTTGGTTATCTGAAATTTGCTTATTATTTAAACTTAAAATAATAGATGAAGGTACTACTTACAGGAGTTACAGGCTATGTTGGCAAACGGCTCATTCCAATTTTATTGGAAAAAAGATATGAGGTTGTTTGTTGTGTCCGTAACATAGAACGTTTGTCGAACCAAATTAAAGACAACCCGCTTGTACATCCTGTTGAAATTGATTTCCTGAACCCTGGAAGCGATATACAAATACCCAATGACATTGATGTAGCCTACTATTTAATCCATTCCATGTCCTCCACTACTGGTGATTTTGAAGAGATGGAGCTCAATGCTGCCCGGAACTTTGTTCAGCTGATGGCACATACCAGTGTAAAACAAGTCATTTACCTTGGAGGAATCTCTAACGACAACAAATTGTCCAAACATTTGCGATCGAGAAAAAATGTAGAGAATGAACTCAAAAAAGGGAGCTATGCTTTTACATCTCTTCATGCCGGAATAATTATTGGCTCCGGTAGTGCTTCTTTTGAAATTGTTCGTGATTTAGTTGAAAAGCTTCCCGTAATGGTTACCCCCAAATGGGTACTTACCCGTTCGCAACCCATCGCTATCCGAGATGTTCTCCAGCTCCTAACAGGCGTAATTCTTCATCCAGAATGTTTAAATAAAAGTTTTGACATTGGCGGTTCGGATGTATTGACCTACAAAGAGATTATGCTGCGCTTTGCCAAGGTACGCAAACTAAAACGATGGATTTTTGTATTGCCGTTTATGACCCCACGCTTATCATCCTATTGGCTATATTTCATTACATCCACCTCCTACAAGCTGGCCGTTCACTTGGTAAATAGCCTTAAGGTTGAAGTTATTGCAAAAAACAACGAGCTAGCTCAAATACTCAACATTACACCTCTTAGCTACGAAGAAGCTGTTCGTGCAGCTTTCAATAAAATTGAACAGAACCAAGTGTATTCAAGCTGGAAAGATGCACTAAGCAGCAGCCAGTTTTCAACTGATTACATGAATTACATTAAAGTTCCGGAACATGGGTGCTATCAAGACATTCAAACGGTTGAATTCACGAAAAAACCAGAAACTGTGCAAAAGTCAGTTTGGACAATTGGCGGCAATAATGGGTGGTACTATGCCAATTGGTTATGGAAACTGAGAGGGCATCTGGACAAAGCTTTTGGAGGCATTGGCCTAAGAAGGGGAAGAACCAGTCCAACAGAATTACAGAATGGAGATGCCCTTGATTTTTGGCGTGTTTTGTTGGCTGACAGTAAAAACCACAGACTGTTACTTTATGCTGAAATGAAGCTTCCCGGAGAGGCTTGGCTGGAATTTAAAATAAACCAAACAAAAAATGGGCACCAACTAACGCAAACTGCAACTTTTCGACCTAAAGGGCTTTGGGGAAGAATGTACTGGTACCTATCTTTTCCGTTTCATGTTTTCATTTTCAGTGGCATGTGCAGGAACATTGTAAAGAAAAAAAGGGATAACCGTTAGCTATCCCTTAACATATTTGGAAAATATATTTCTAGTTTCCTGAGTAAGTGGTCGATTTAAATTTGAAGATTTCAGATTCTGTTCGGGCATTTTTCATGATTTCTTCCATTTCTTTTACCAATTCCGGGTACTGATCTGCCAGGTTATTTTCTTCAGCAATATCTTCAGCCAGATTGTACAGTTCAGTTGGCTTGTTGCCTTTGGCTACCTGATAGCGAACCGCTTTCCAATCGTCCTTGCGAACAGCTAAACGACCTCCCAGTTCATGAAACTCCCAGTACAAGTATTCATGTTGTTGCTGTCCTTCCTGTCCTAACAATGTAGGAAGAAACGAAATTCCATCAATATTTTCTGGTTTTTCCTGTTTAGTGATTTCAGCCAAAGTAGGCATAACATCCCAGAAAGCAGAAATGTGGTCGGTATTTGTACCTGCAGCAATTTTATCTGGCCACCAGGCAATCATTGGAACACGGATTCCACCTTCGTATAAATCACGTTTATAGCCTCTCAAAGGGCCGTTACAGTTGAAATAGTCAGGATCTGCACCTGCTTCTTTGTGGGGCCCATTATCTGATGTAAAAATAATGATGGTGTTATCTGCCAGCCCAAGTTCTTGTAGCTTTGAAACAATCTCACCAACTTCGTCATCCAACACATTTATCATGGCTGCAAATGCTGCGTGCCCTTCTAACTGAGTACCATATCTACCTTCTTTGAACCCTTTTCCTTCATCTACACCATCAAATTCCTTTTCTGGGTCAAATTTACCTCGATATTTCTCCATATATTTCTCCGGAGCAAACAATTCGGCATGTGGTATAATTGAAGGGTAATACATAAAGAAGCTGGTATCTTTGTTGTCTTCCAAAAACTTCATGGCATATTCATGAATAATATCCGGGCCATAAATCTCACGGCCTTTGCCTTCGTTACCTTCAAGAATATCTTTTTCCTGGTTGTGCCACATATGCCATGGGTAATAGTGATGCCCCACGCGCTGACAATTGTAGCCGTAAAACTCGTCAAAACCCTGCATGTTTGGATCACCTTCAGAGCCCGGGTAGCCAAGACCCCACTTGCCAAAGCAGCCAGTTACATAACCAGCTTCCTTCAGCATTTCAGCAATTGTGAAACTTTCAGCATTCATCGGTACCTGCCCTTCAGGCTTCCATTCCTTATTGCCGCGGATTGGAGTATGCCCTGTGGTTTGTCCGGTCATTAATGCTGACCTTGAAGGAGCACATACCGTACTTCCAGAGTAGTGCTGCGTGAAAATCATTCCTTCGCTCGCCAACTTATCAATATTGGGAGTTTGAAACTTTTCCTGCCCATAGCAACTTAAGTCGCCATAACCTAAATCATCAGCTAAAATGTAGATGATGTTAGGCTTATTTGCCTTTTGTGCAGTTTTCTTAACTGCTTTTCCTTGCCCACACCCAGCTATGATGCAGGAAAGAACAAAAAATAAAATCGATAATTTTTTTAATTTCATATGTGTAAGGTTAAAAATTAAAGGTTCAATCTACATCCTTTCCGGAACCGAAATTCCCATAAGTCCCATTCCCTGTTTCACTACTTTTGAAACAGTAGCTGAAAGTACCAACCTGAAGTTACGAACAGCCTCATCCTTTTCTGACAAAATAGAGTGATCGTGATAAAATTGGTTGTACTCTTTTACCAAATCGTACACGTAATTCGCAATAATTGCAGGGCTGTACATTTCGCCAGCTTCTTTAATGATATTTGGGAATAACGACAAACTTTTAATCAATTCCTGTTCTTTTTCAGAAAGCTTTAATTGTTCATCCAGTTTCTCAGAAATTGTAATACCCTGATCAGCAGCTTTTCTTAATACTGAACGAATTCTTGCATATGTATATTGAATAAAAGGCCCTGTGTTTCCATTAAAATCAATAGATTCTTCCGGGTTGAAAAGCATATTTTTCTTTGGATCAACCTTCAGGATAAAATATTTTAACGCCCCAAGCGCAATGGTTTTAAATGTCTGATTGGCTTCTTCTTCTGAGTAGCCATCCAATTTACCAAGCTCTTCTGAAGTTTTTCTGGCTACTTCAATCATACCAGCCATCAGGTCATCGGCATCCACAACAGTCCCTTCACGCGACTTCATTTTGCCATGTGGAAGTTCAACCATTCCGTAAGAAAAATGGTGCAGCCCTTTCCCCCATGAATAGCCCAATTTGTCAAGTAAAATTGACAACACCTGGAAGTGATAGTTCTGCTCGTTACCAACCACGTAAACCATCTTGTCAATTTCGTAGTCATCAAATCGAAGTTTAGCAGTACCAATATCCTGGGTCATGTAAACCGATGTACCATCGCTTCTTAAAAGAATTTTTTCATCTAAACCATCTCCTTTCAAATCAGCCCAAACGGACTGGTCATCACGCTGATAAAAAGTTTCTTCGCCTAATCCTCTCAGAACCTCATCCCTACCAACAAGATACGTATCAGATTCGTAATATATTTTATCAAAGTCAACTCCTAATTCTTTGTAGGTCACATCAAAACCAGCATACACCCACTGGTTCATATTTTTCCATAGTTCGATCGTTTCCGGGTCTTTGGCCTCCCATTTTCTTAGCAGCTCACGCGCCTCAACAATCAATGGTGCATTTTTCTCTGCTTCCTCTTTGCTTTGTCCCTGCTTAACCAACTCGGCTATTTCTATCCGATAATGCTTATCAAACATCACGTAAAAATCACCTACCAGGTGGTCTCCTTTTGTTCCTGTACTTTCGGGGGTTTTACCTTCTCCCCACTTTTGCCAGGCAACCATTGATTTACAGATATGGATTCCACGATCATTAACGATATTGGTTTTAACAACCCGTTTGCCATTTGCTTTCAAGATTTCACTAAGTGAAAAGCCAAGCAAATTATTTCTTATGTGCCCCAGGTGCAAGGGCTTATTTGTATTCGGTGAAGAATATTCAATCATTACCTGTGGCGATGACTCATTGGCAGTTACGAACCCATATTGCTCATCATTTGCAGCTGTTTGAAGCACTCCCAACCAATACTTGCTAGAAATTGAAAGGTTCAAAAAACCTTTTACAACTTCATATCGATCAACTTCAGAAACGTTTTTAACCAAATAAGCACCTAGCTCATCGGCTGTTTGCTCAGGAGATTTTCGTGAAAAACGAAGAAATGGAAATACAACAACAGTAAGATCACCATCTACATCCTTTCGTGTATTTTGTATTTGA
This sequence comes from Sunxiuqinia sp., assembly GCA_965230765.1. Classification (GTDB taxonomy): domain Bacteria; phylum Bacteroidota; class Bacteroidia; order Bacteroidales; family Prolixibacteraceae; genus Sunxiuqinia. Next base: position 492,428 of record CBDDLR010000002.1, on the reverse strand, counting down.
ACCGTTGATTCTTCAATATTCTGCTGATAAATTTCTGAAATAGCCAGGGTTACTTTCTCCCTGATAATTTGTTCGATTGACATTCTGGTATGTTTATAAATAAGAGAGGCAAAGATAATAGATTCAATCTGATTTTTTGGGTACAAAAAAGCCCCGCTCATTGAGAGCAAGGCTTTCTTAACAAATATTTTTGTTTGATTATTTCAATAGGAAAATTTCAAACTCAACCCTACGGTTCAACTTCCTTCCTTCTTCTGTATCATTCGATGCTACTGGTTGTGACTCACCCAGTGCTTCAGTATTGGTAATTCTCGATTTATCAAGACCTTTTTCAACCAAATACTTGGTAACTGATTTAACACGTGCAGCTGCCAAATCCATGTTGTATTCTTCACTTGCCTGGCTATCTGTGTGTCCAAACAGGTTCACATTGTACTCAGGATTTTCTTCCAACAATGTTACGAGTTTATCCAGTTTACCTTTAGTGTATTCGGTCAAATAGCTCTTATCTACAACAAAATACACAGGTTTAACTTTGATATCAGGAAGAACAACAGCTTCTTTTTCTTCTTCTTTCACAGGACAACCTTTGTTTTCAATTGGACCAGCTTCAGTTGGACATTCGTCTTCTTCATCAACTAAGCCGTCACCATCTGTATCAATCGGACATCCTTTGTCATCAACTTTATACCCTTTAGGTGTGTCTGGGCATTCATCGTCTTTATCAGGAACACCATCTCCATCCGTATCAGGACAACCTTTAAATTCTTCTAAACCTGGATCATCAGGGCACTCGTCATATTTATCAGCAATGCCATCACCGTCTCTATCAGGACATCCAGCCAATGATGTTAAACCAGCTTCGCGAGGACAGTCATCTTTGTAGTCTGGAATACCGTCACCATCAGTATCAATTGGGCATCCATTTTCATCAACGGTTACGCCATAAGGAGTATCAGGGCAATTGTCTTTTCTATCTGGCACTCCGTCTTCATCCGAATCTTTCGCTTTTCCGAAACTAAACTCAATACCACCAACTACTTTCCACATATCTTCCTTACGGTCTCCTCCATTGCTGGCTTCGTAGCTAACTCCGTCAATATATCCACCTTCAAGGAAAATTGCCGTTGAAGGTGCAACAGCGAATTTTGAGCCAATCCCTAAGTTGAAATTTAAGCCTTCAGTATTATTATCAAACAACAAGCCAGGACCACCATAAACATATGGCTTAACCGGGCTATCCGAATTGATAATCTTATCGTTATAAAGCTTCAAGCGAAGGTTTAATACAGTATTAGCCGCATCCAAATCATTGCGTACTTTTGAATTAAAGACCGCAATATTTTGTTGCAACATTACATCGAATGTCGGGCTTAAAAACCTGCTAAAATACAATTGAGGCATTACCCCAACGCCTTCTTTATCAAAATTACCATAAGCTCCGGCACCTAGGCCAAAACCCCAAGGTTTATCTGCTGTTTGTGCCTGAAGCACAAGGCTTGCAGAGATTAGAAATAGAAATAGGTAAATCTTTTTCATGTTAAGCAATTTGTGATTGGTTGTTTACTATAATTTATGATTTTTTTTGAATTATGAAGATGAACATGCTTAATAGAACAATGTTCAAAATAAAAACTACATTCTTTTAAAGAATTGAATAAGCCCATATGTGTTTTTAAAAGCTTAATAATTTATAAATCTATGGACTTTTTGTTTATTTTACTAAAAAAAGTTGAAAAATTGTACAACATAATTGACATAGAAACTACAGGTCATCGAGCTTCAGATGGCAAGATCACCGAGATTGCTATCTATGTTCATAATGGTATTAAAATAGTTGATTCCTTTTGCACATTAATTAATCCGGAGTGCCATATTCCTTATTTTATCACTAAAATAACGGGTATTGATGACAACATGGTAAAAGATGCCCCAAAGTTTTACGAGGTGGCAAAAAAGGTAATTGAAATAACCGCCGGAAATATTTTTGTTGCGCACAATGTCAGTTTCGATTACAAATTTATCCAGGAAGAATTTAAGCGTTTGGAATATAACTACAAACGAAAAACTATGTGTACAGTAAAGCTTGGCCGGAAATACTTTCCTGGACATGCCTCCTATTCGTTAGGAAAAATATGCTCCGATTTGAACATAGAAATTAATGGCCGACACAGAGCTGCTGGTGATGCGCTTGCAACGGTTAAATTATTTGAATTAATCCTGGAAAAACATTCCGGTGCAAATAATCTAAATACCAATAATTTTCAGCAGAAATTATTTTGAGGGAAACAAACTAGGCTTTGTCATCTACTTTTTCCTTCGCTTGATCCTCGTCCTCAGCTTCATCGAAATTTAACAATTCATTTTTCTGAAGAAGGTTATACCATTGAAGGATTTTTTTCATATCACTTGTATAAACCCTGTCACGGTCATACTCAGGAAGAATTTCTGCAAAGTAGGATTTCAAGTCATTTCCTGCAGGAATTTTCTGAATCTCAGCCACATTTTCCTTTTCAGCTATTGCTTTAAAAACATCTTTTAAAGGCACTTCCTCTGTATCGGTAAAAATGGCTATGTCTTCCAGTGAACTAATTTTTGAGGTTGAATATGCCGGGCTTCTTTTCCCGGTTATAAGTGATTCTACGATTATACTATTTTTTGCTTCTGCAACCATTTTAAACAATCCTGGTTGCCCTGAAATTGATAATATCCCTTTTAACATATCGATTGTTTTAAACGTGTGCGAATATAGTATTTTTTATTGAGCAATAGTGTTTGAAAGAATTTTTCAATCTGTATTTTTGTGTTTATCTATGTTGAAAAATATCATTCTCATACTCTATTTTGCGCTAATTATCGGCATTGGCATCTATTCGTTTTTTAAGATTAAAAAACCCGTGGATTTTTTTATTGGAAGTAAGAAAGGCGGGCTCTGGCAAATTGCAGGTAGTTTAATGGCCACAATTCTTGGTGGATCTGCAATTTTAGGATCAGTAAACCTGGCTGGACATCAAGGATGGGCTTCAGCATGGTATTTACTTGCAGCTTCAATTGGCTTATGGTTGTTGTTACCCGTGGTTAAAAAAGTAAGCCAGAATGGTAAATTTACCATTGCCAACCTGTTGGGGCAGTTTTACGGCGAGCAATCCCGAAAAATCGCTTCAATCATCATTCCCATTGCCTGGACAGGAATTGTTGCAGCACAAATTATTGCAGCCTCTAAAATCCTTTTTTCTTTTTTCGATTTAAGTTATGAGAACGGTGTATTTATTGCCGGTATCATTTTCATTTTATACACCCTTATTGGAGGTCAAATTTCCATTCTAAAAACAGATTTTTTCCAATCGGCAGTGATTATTGGAGGATTAATTCTTTGCAGTATTTATTTTTTGAATACATCCAGTGGGAATGTTCCACATATTAATCAAAGCTTTCCTTTTAACCACGCATTTTCCAGCATCGATTTGCTAGTGTTGGTTTTAACTTTTTCGAGCACTTTTGTAGTTGGCCCGGATATTTACTCCAGGGTGTTTTGTGCCAGAAATGATCGTGTTGCTAAGCGAAGCATCGTAATCGTAGCCAGTATCCTTGTTCCTTTTGCCTTTGTAATGGCATTTCTGGGTGTTTATGCATTTTCTAATTTGAATAGTGAAAGTTTAAACGGTTCCGTCGCACTCATTGAATTAATTAATGCCTATTTACCCGAATGGGCTGTTGGTATTATGGCGGCTGCACTTTTATCGGCTGTGCTTTCCTCTGCCGACACGACCCTGCTTACTGCATCCATGATGTTAAGTGAATTGGTGAACCCGAACATTGAAAATAAAAAATCATTAAATCAAACACGCCTGTTTATTGTTGGAATTGGTGTTATTAGCATCTTGATTTCATTGAAAATCACATCGATTATTGGAAGTCTTTTGTTGGCCTTAGCATTCTATTCCGGGGCTTTTATTATACCTCTGCTGGCAGCTTTGTTAAACTGTAAAGTGAACAAACGATTAAGTATTTGGGCGATGTCAATTGGAGGGATTGTTGCACTTGCAGGCAAGCTAGCTGAATCAGTCTGGGAATATCCCTATGGAAATTGGATCATTATTTCAGCCTTTGCAATTAATTTGATTATCCTGAAAATGCCTGATAAAACTAGTCCAGCTCAACAATAGTAATTCCCGAGCCACCAAACTGCACATGTTCGTCACGGTATGAACGAACCACCGGATCAGCTTTCAAAAAGTTGCGAATGACTTCTTTCAAGATTCCATTTCCTTTTCCGTGAAGAATCCGCAGTTCATGAATATCTAACATAATGGCTTCATCGATAAAAGCCTGAATATTTGAAATGGCTTCTTCAGCACGTTGCCCACGAATATCAATCTCGGATTTGAAATTCAGTTTTTTATCAGATATATTTCGGTGAACATTGGGCATTGTCTGGTTCGTACCACGCAATTCTTTTTTTGCTTCATTATTGCTGACCTTCTGAAGCTTTTTCCGATCAACTGATGTTCGCAATTGCCCGAATGCAACAATTACATTCTTGGAGCCAATTTCCAATATTTCGCCAATGCCTGACTGGCCTTCAATCTTCACTTTATCACCTTGCTGAAGCTCGGATTTCTCTTTTGTTTTTGTTTGTTTTAGAGAAGCTGATTCAGGACGTTTCTTATTGCGTCGTTCCTCTTTTTGTTTCAGTTTCTCAATTTTGCGGTTGATCCAGTCATCATTTTCCTTTGACTTTTTCTCGTCCAGGTTTTCTTTGAACTCCTTCAACGATTCCCTTGCTGCTTTCGTTTTTTCTTTTTCAGCCTGGCTTTCGCGAATCTCCCGAATGGTATTTTCAACCTTTTTATTGGCCTCAGCAACAATTCGTTCTGCCTCTTGCCTGGCTTCTTCGACAATCTTTTTACGCTGTTTGCTAATATCTGAAAGATCACTTTCATACCGTTCAGCCAGGTCATCAAGCGATCGTTCTACCTTCCGAATGCGTTGCCTTTTTGATTCCCAGTAACGCTTATCCCGTACTATGTCACGCAAGTGCTTGTCAAAGTGAATGTGGTCTTTCCCCACTTTATCGGTAGCTCCCTGAAGAATTTGCTCAGGCAGACCGATTTTTCGTGCAATTTCAAAAGCAAATGAACTTCCGGGTTTTCCAACCTGCAATTGAAACAATGGCTCCATGCGGTGCGAATCGTACATCATTGCTCCGTTGGCAATCCCTTCAGCAGAAGATGCAAAGTGTTTCAAATTAGTGTAGTGTGTTGTAATCAGACCAAAGCAGCCAATTTGGTTCAGTTCATCCAGAATGGTTTCAGCAATAGCACCACCCAGCATGGGTTCGGTTCCAGTTCCAAACTCATCGATGAGTACTAAAGACTTTTCATTTCCATACTTGAGGAAATGCTTCATATTCATCAAATGGGAACTGTACGTACTTAAATCATTGTCGATCGATTGCTCATCGCCAATATCGATAAATAGTTGATCAAAAATACCAGCCCGGCTTGTTTCATCAATAGGAATTAGCAAACCACATTGCAGCATATACTGTAGCAATCCGGTCGTTTTAAGACAGACTGATTTTCCTCCGGCATTGGGTCCGGAAATCAACAGAATATGATTCTCCGGACTAAGTTCAATGTCCAAAGGAACGACCTCTCGTTTTTCCTTTTGAAGGGTAAACTTCAACAATGGATGAACTGCTTTTTCCCAAAAAATCTGGCATTTATTTTCCAAGAAGGGCTTAATGGCGTCCATTCGGTTTGCCAATAACGCTTTTGCACGAATAAAGTCAATTGTTCCAAGGAATTTATACAAATCGAAAAGATCATCCAGATAAGGCCGGATATCATCTGAAAATTCAACCAGAATTTTTACAATTTCACGTTTTTCTGCATACTCCAACTCGCGGATTTCATTGTTCATCTCCACCACTTCAGATGGCTCCACATAAGCAGTTTTACCTGTTGCTGATTCATCGTGTACAATACCGCCCAATTTTCTTTTTTGTGCAGAAGAAACCGGGATAACCGGCCTTCCATCGCGAATGGCAACAGACGCTTCTTCATCAACCAGTCCATCTCGCTGTGCTTGTTTCAAAATGCTATGAAGACGCCTGGAAACATTGGTCTGCTTGCTATGCAAATCCCTTCTTATTTGTGCTAGTTCAGGCGAAGCTGAATCTTTAATACTTCCGTGCTGGGTAATGATCCGATCAATCCTGTCTTTGATGTAAGGAAACAATTGAACATTTCGTATCAGCTTTTTAAGTGTAGAGAAACGGGTTTCATCCTGGTTTTGCAGAAACCGGACAATTCCTGAGATTGTTTCCAGCGATCGTTTCAGGTCAAACAATTCTCCAACCTCAAGAAACCTACCTTCCGTTCTTATTTTTGAAAGAGAATCCCTTAAATCGAAATAGAAATTTGTTGGGAAGTTATCTGTTTCCTTAATAATTGTGGCAAATTCATCCGTTACGGCATGTTCAAAAACGATTTTGTTGTAACTCGTCAAAAACCTGACATCATCAACACGATCTTTTCCCAAAGAACTTAGGCAATTCGCTTTTAACAGTTCCCTGATCCGATCGAAACCAATCTTTAACTCAAAATTATCTGGATAAATTTTTGCCATTCGTTTACTTTATCCGGCAAAAATAAAAAGAATACAGTGGTTTAAACGAAGTAAAATGGATTATTTAATGGCTTTGTACAATTCCTGAACCCGAAAAGGCTTATTCAAATAGGCATCCATACCAACGCGCAAGCATTCCTCCGTATCTTCGCGCATATCGCTGGCCGACATACCAATTATTTTTACTGGCTTATCAATACCGTTATGCTGAATATAATCCCTTATAAGTTTGGTAGCTTCTTTGCCATCCAGCACAGGCATACGCACATCCATCAATATCAGGTCATACTTTTTTTTCTTGAATTTATCAAAAGCATCCTGCCCATTCAGTGCAGTATCGATATCTGAGAACTGATCCCTTAATGAAAACAGGACCACTCTGTGATTGATAGGATTGTCATCAACAACCAAAACTTTCAGTGAATTATCAAACTTAGTTTCCATAAACCGCAATTAATCTACAAGCGTTAGTCTTTTGGTACCTTTTCCCCGGGAAAACGTTCTGCATACTCTTTCCAGAACCCTTTCACTTCAGTTTTCATTTCTCTTCTCAACAACAAAATTCCAATTAAGTTTGGAATCGTCATCAAAGCTATAGTAATTCCAGAAAAAGTCCAAATTATAGTTGTATCGGCAAATGCCGCAATAAAAAAACCTATTACATAAACAATACGATAATACACAACAGCCTTAATACCAAACAGGTAAGTTATTGCCCTATCGCCATAATACGACCATGAAATGGCGGTTGAAAATGCAAACAGCAACAAGCCTATTGCTACAATATAACGACCATATGACCCCATCCAGCTTTTTGTAAACGCTTCGGTTGTTAGCGGTGCACTATGGATTAACGACTTACCATAAAATTCCACTTCTTCTGAACTTCTAACACGCCCATCCACAATCGACAACGTTCCTGAATACAAGTTATCACCTTCTTTAACAGTAACACTTTCAGCTACAGAACGGGCATGAATTATTGTTAAATTGTTCTGAATAATCCCATCTTCAATAATCAATTCACCTGTAAAAGGTTTAAGGTTATCATCACCAGCCAAATATTTACCCAATTCTACCCGTTCATCAGTTGTTTGATCGGTTACATAACTTGACAATATTTGCAGGTCGGCCTCCTGAAACTTATTGTCCAGTTTTTCAGACCATACACCAGAAGAAAGAATCACCAGACCAGTAATGGTACAGATGATAATTGTATCGATAAATGGTTCAAGCAATGCAACCAAACCTTCAGATACTGGCTCGTGTGCCCTTGCCGCCGCATGTGCAATCGGAGCAGATCCCTGCCCTGCCTCATTAGAAAATAGTCCACGGTTTACCCCCCGGTTAAACGCATATGCAAAACCAGCTCCTAAAAAACCGCCTGTAGCAGCAGTGCCCGTAAACACGTCTTTAAAAATGGCAATAAATGAAGGGATGATATTTTCATAGTTATAAAAGATCACAGCAAAAGCACCCAAAATATAAATTAGTGCCATTATAGGAACCAGCCTGGAGGTAACTTTAGCAATTCGTTTAATACCTCCAATAATTACAAAGGCTAGCAAAACTGCCAGTACTGCACCTGTCAATACTTTGTTGATACCAAAGGTTGTAAAGACAGAGTTGGCAATTGAGTTTATTTGAGGAAGACTACCTGTTCCAAATGATGAGAACACAGTAGCCAAAGCAAAAATAGCTGCCAGGGGTTTTAAATTAAGGCGGTTTTTCATGTAGTACATGGGACCACCAGCAATCGATCCATCTTCAGCTTTTTCACGGTATTTGTGGGAAAGTGTAACCTCCACAAATTTAGTAGTCATACCCAACAGTGCAGTTACCAGCATCCAAAACAGTGCAGCAGGCCCCCCAAGATGAATAGCCAGAGCAACACCAGCAATGTTACCGGTACCAACTGTACCAGACAGCGCAGTCGTCAAGGCCTGGAAATGAGAAGTATCCCCCTCGTCACCTTCCTTATCAAACTTTCCACGAACAATTCGTACTGAATGTTTCAGGTATCTGAATTGTGGGAACTTCAGGTAAAGCGTAAAAAATAAACCTGTACCCAATAAAAGAAAGACAAACCACTGGCTGCCCCCTATAAACCCATCAATAAGTGATAAAATGTCATTCAACTGATTCATACCGTGGAAAAATTTCAGCCTAAAATAACATTTCAAATCGTGATGTTAAAAATAATCAGCAGAATAATTGGAATCTTTTACTATTTTCTACCAAACGAAAGAAAATGGTTATAAAACTTAAGTAAAATGTTCAAAATTTTTGCTGATAACGATTGCCAGTTGATTTAATTTTTCCATAAATTTGTTCAAACAACAATTAAACAATTCAACTATGCTACCAAAATTTTTAATCGCTGACAATTCACAGGAAACCCCCGATTTACTTTACGTAGTGCACACCCAGGAACCTCGCTTCATTGTAAAAAGTGATGTGGAAGATTTTTGGAACGACCAGAAAGTTTTTTGGCTAAGTGATGCCCCATCTTCTGAAGACATCGTTAACCAATTATTGGAAGAGGCTGAAGAATTTCTTGACAAAGAATTAGAAAGCCAGGAAAACTTATTTGACGAAGACGAAGACGCATAAATTTTATATTATGGATGAACCTAAGCGCATTAAACGATCAAAGGATAAAATTATCGGTGGAGTTCTGGGAGGTTTCTCAGATTATTTCAACATGGACCCAATTTTATTAAGGGTAATCTATGTTGTTTTATCGCTGTTTAGTGCCGGGTTTCCTGGTCTTTTGCTTTACATTATTTTGTGGATTGCCATTCCTGAGGAAAATTAATCCTGAGGGACATCTTTTAGGCTGAGTTGTATCCTCTTTCTGGGGATATCAATATCAATGACTTTTACTTTCACATGCTGGTGGAGTTTGACAACTTCATTCGGATCGCTGATGTACCGATCGGCCAGTTGTGAAACGTGAACCAGTCCATCTTGTTTGATACCAACATCAACGAATGCACCAAATTTGGTAATGTTTGAAACAATGCCAGGCAAAACCATGCCCACACTCAAATCTTCCATGTTGTAAATACCAGCTGCAAACTCAAACACCTTAATAATTTTTCGAGGGTCACGTCCGGGCTTGGCCAACTCATTCATGATGTCTTTCAGCGTTGGCACCCCTACCTGATCGGTAACATACTTTTCAAGTTGTATTCTCGCTTGTTGTTCTTCCGATGCTATCAATTCATCAATGGTACACGCTAAATCTTTAGCCATTTTCTCCACAATGTGGTACGATTCAGGATGGACAGCAGAATTATCCAATGGGTTCTTCGCATCAGGTATTCTTAAAAAGCCAGCCGCCTGTTCAAAAGCTTTCTCACCCATTCGGGCAACTTTCATAATTTCTTTTCGTGAAGAAAATGCACCGTTTTCAGTTCTGTAATCCACCATATTTTGTGCCAGCTGTGGCCCCAATCCTGAGATGTAGGTCAGCAAATGCTTGGACGAAGTATTAACATTTACCCCAACCCGGTTCACCGACGATTCCACAACCGTATCCAAACTGCCTTTCAGTAGTTTTTGGTCAACATCATGCTGATACTGCCCAACACCAATGGATTTTGGGTCAATCTTCACCAGCTCTGCCAACGGATCCATTAACCGGCGACCGATGGACACAGCACCGCGAACAGTCACATCGTATTGTGGGAATTCTTCTCGTGCAATTTTTGAAGCGGAATACACCGAAGCACCATCTTCTGAAACCACAAATACTTTCACATCACGGTCGTAGCGTAACTTTTTAATAAAGAATTCAGTTTCCCTACTGGCAGTTCCATTCCCAATAGCAATCGCCTCAACCTGATAAGCACCCACCAACGATACGATCTTTTTAGCTGATTGCTTAAACTGCTCCTGTGGTTTATGAGGGTAAATCGTTTCATTATGAAGCAGTGTCCCCTGCTCGTCCAGGCAAACCACTTTGCAACCCGTTCGGTAACCTGGATCGATGGCCAGCACCCGTTTTTGCCCCAACGGAGCAGCTAGCAGCAACTGGCGTAAATTCTCTGCAAACACCTGAATGGCCTCCTGGTCAGCTTTCAATTTTGAAGAGTTGGCAAATTCAGTTTCGATAGAGGCTGAAACCAGTCGCTTGTAACTGTCTTTAACCGCCATTTCTACCTGCTGCCCACATTCGCTGGAAGAACGGACAAACAACCTGTTCAATCGTTCCAAAGCTTCTTCTTCATCTGGGCTAATTGAAATGCGCAAAACCCCTTCATTTTCGCCACGGCGCATAGCCAACAACCGATGGGACGGACATCGTTTAAGTGGTTCTTGCCAATCGAAATAATCGCGGTACTTTTCACCTTCTTCTTCTTTCCCTTTCACCAGTTTACTTTTTATGGTAGCTGCTATTTCAAATGAACGCCTAACAATATTACGTGCTTTTTCATTTTCATTTACCCATTCGGCAATTATGTCTCGAGCTCCGGAAAGTGCATCATCCAACGATTCAACGTCATCATTTAAAAATGCATGTGTTCTGCTTTCCAAATCACGCTCCTGTTGTTTCATGATGATTTTTGCCAAAGGTTCCAGTCCTTTTTCACGGGCTATGCTAGCTTTGGTTTTGCGCTTTGGCTTGTAGGGAAGATAAATGTCTTCCAACTCAACCGTATCAAAACAGTTTTCAATCCTGCTTTTTAGCTCATCAGTCAACTTATCCTGCTCCTCAATCGTGTTAAGAATGGTTTCTTTCCGTTTAAGAAGATCTTCAAATTTGCCTTTTTCATCTTTCACCCGACCAATTTGCACTTCATCCAAACTGCCAGTCATTTCCTTCCGGTAGCGAGAAATGAAAGGAACAGTCGCACCTTCTTCCAATAGTTTTAGGGTGTTGGCAATTTGCGTTGAAGAAATATCAAGTTTTGTCGAGATCAGTTGAATAATGTCAGATGAAAACATAGTTGTAAATTTTGGAAAACGAAGATAGCTCTTTTTGATTTTTAAAAAGAACTAAAAATCGATGGTGAGTTGAACAGGTCCTTTTTCCTGTTGCTGAAAATTGGAAACAGTCAAGCCGAGTAAGCGAATTCCTTTCACAAAAGGTTCTTCAGCTTTAAGCAGCTTTATTGCTGTTTCAGAAAGTACTGCTTTTGAGCGAATCAAATCGGGCAAGGTTTTGCTTCGGGTAATTTGTTCAAAATCGGCAAATTTAATTTTCAATGTCAAAGTTTTTCCAAAAGTTTGTGAACGTTCGATCCTCCGCCAGATTTCGTCCTCAATCTTTTCCATTTGTATTTTAAGGTCACTCAGCAAAAAATAATCTTTACTGAATGTCCTTTCTGCACCCAACGATTTTCGCTCACGGGTTGGGATTACCGGACGGTTATCTATCCCCCGAACAATATTGTAATAGTAAATTCCTGACTTTCCAAACTGTCGGATCAATTCGTGTTGATCGAACTTTTTCAGGTCTGAACCAAAATATATGCCTTGCTTGTTGAGTTTTTCAGCAGTCACTTTCCCGATTCCAAAAAATTTTCTCACTTCCAGCTTTTCAATAAACTCTTCGGCTTGATCGGGCGTAATCACAAATAAGCCATCCGGCTTTTTTTCATCAGAAGCAATTTTTGCCAGGAACTTGCAGTACGAAACCCCTGCTGAAGCTGTTAAGTCAGTTTCTTCCTTTATCCTTCGTTTTATCTCTTTGGCTATCAGGGTTGCTGATGGTTTTCCTTTTTTGGCAAAGGTGACATCCAAAAAAGCTTCATCCAGTGAAAGAGGCTCCACCAAATCTGTGTACTCAAAAAAAATGTCCCGTATCTGGCGGCTTACTTCTTTGTACTTGTCAAAGCTTCCACGAACAAAAACCAAATCCGGGCATTTGCGTTTTGCCAATCTTGAAGACATTGCAGAGCGTACTCCATACTTTCGTGCTTCGTAGCTGGCAGCTGCTATCACCCCACGGTCAGAATCCCCCCCAACCACAACTGGTTTCCCTCTCAGGTCAGGATTATCACGTTGTTCTACCGATGCAAAAAAAGCATCCATATCAACGTGAATTATTTTCCGAACCTGATCTTCCATTTTGAGACTTTTTCTCTATTCAGCTTTTTCAGTTTTACTTTTTGATTTAAAAAATGGGGGCCTTCTGGGTGGTTTCCCACTCATTGCATTTAATGCTACAAAAAGTGTAAAGAGACAATTTGCACCCAATACCCCAATTAATGGAGTTAACATATTCACTTTCCAATACACCCAAAGGCAGCCAAAAACTACTCCCAATATCATCAATTGAAAACTAAGAACTACTCGATAGTGCTCAGCCATGTCACTCGTTTTATTCTTTTTATTTTTCCAAATCAAAACCGCAGGAAAGATTAGAGGCAACAAGCTAGTCAGATATAAAAATAACAACCAACTGGTATCATCAACCTTTCCAATTTTCTGGTTTTCATCTGATCCCTTTTCTAAAAACAATCCAAATTCAACATCAAGTGCATTAGCAATCGATTGAAGTGTATAAGCCCGTGGATCTACTTCTCCATTTTCAATACGTTGAATTGTTCTGGTACTTACTTCTGTTTTTTCAGCCAATTCTTCCTGGGTCATTCCCTTTTGAATACGTAATTCTTTAATCAATTTTCCTGTTTCCATTTTGTTTTTTTGGTTTCAAATTTCAGGCTGAACAGGGTAACTATCCAACTACAATAACACGACATTTACACGACATTTTCAACTACCTCATTCTATTTTAACACTTTGCTACTTTGTATACCAAATGGCAAGCTTACTTCATCTATAATCAATCCTACAAAAACTTCAATTCTCCAAAAAATTTGGGCAAATGAAAGTTTGGCTTGGGATGTTTTATTTTGTTCCAACATAAATAATGCGGACTTTTTAAGTCATCACCACATTTATAAAAATTAGCCCTGGCAGTCATTCCATTCAACTGTTTAATTTTATGGAATTTGAACAATTCAATTGGTATGGACATGGAAAGTTGCCAGTTAATTGGCGTGGTTTGCCCACCCTGACTGCGATCAATCGTTGTATAGGTATCAATTTTGGCAATTAACTCAACGGGTAATAGTTCTCGACTTTGCACGTTTGGGCCATAACCCGCCAAACAAGTACCCAAACAATTAAACTCCAAATTGTAATAATTCTCATCATCTTCGAGTGCTATAAAAAATTCCACACAACTATCTTTATAAACCGGATCGTTGTGGTGTAAATACATTGCCCGAATTTCTTCTTCAGTAACAAAATATCGAATAATTATTGCATTGCCTGAATGAGCAATGGTGAAACTGACTTCAGGATAAATTCTCTTTTTTGCCCAGGGACTATGATCAATTTTATGGATTGAGTAGTTAGCCTGAGTGGCGTTTTTAATATTCGTCCCAGCGAGGTTTTCTAAAAATGGTACTTCTATTTTCATTGACAGTTTTATTTGATCCTATCTTTTAACAAATTTATAAAATCATTCCCCAATCAGCGAATGACCATACTTAACAAATTTTAACAGCCTTAACAATAAGCCAGTTGATCTTTTTTAAAAGTACATTGTTTAAACTTAGGCAATTAAACATTTAAAACTATGAGTAAAATTTTGATAACAGGAGCAAGCAGTGGTTTTGGAAAACTAACTGCTTTAAGTTTATTAGAAAAAGGCCACCAGGTGGCTGGAACCATGCGTACTACCTCCGGAAGAAACCAGGAAGTAGCTGACGAGTTAAAAGCTGCGGGGGCAGAATTAATTGAAATGGACGTTACAGACACTGAAAGCGTTGATTCAGGCATCAGTAAAAGTATTGAAACTCTGGGAGGATTAGATGTTGTGATAAATAATGCAGGGGTAGGTGTTGTTGGCATGCAGGAACACTTTACCGTTGATGATTTCAAAAAGGTTTTCGAAGTCAATGTTTTTGGTGTTCAACGTGTAAACCGGGCTGTCATCCCTCACATGAGAAATCAAGGTTCTGGTCTGATTATTTATGTTTCAAGCCTCCTTGGACGGGTTACTATGCCTTTTTATGGCCCTTACAACTCAACAAAGTGGGCACTGGAAGCAATAGCTGAAAATTACCGGGCAGAACTTTCAGCTTTTGGTATTGAATCGTGCATTGTAGAACCTGGTGGTTTTGCAACAAACTTCTTTGCAAATTTGATTTTCCCTAGCGATAGTAGTAGAAATGAAGCCTATGGAGAATTAATGAACGCTCCTCAACAGATGGGGGAAAGCTTTGCAGCTGCTTTGGAACAAAATACCGAACAGAAACCCGAAAATGTTTCAGATACCATGGTTGAGTTGATTGAAATGCAACATGGAACTAGACCGTTTAGAACGGCTGTTGACAAAATGGGCATGGGCGATCATGTGACAGCACAGAATGCATCGCATGAACAAGTTACCCAGGGTATTTATTCTGCGTTTGGCATGGGGAGTATGCTTCAGGTAAAAAATTAAGAGGTACATTTATTTTCAAATGCACCTGGTGATCTTTCATCAGGTGTTTTTGTTGATATGAATCAATTCTATAAACATTCACTATTTTTGCGGTCTGAATTTTATAGCTCATGTTAGTATTAGTTGGAATTATTGTTGGGTTGTTTTTGCTATTGGTTTTAGGAACCTGGCTCTCGAATATTGTTGGAAAGAATAAAAAACAGAGCCAATTAGCACAGGCCGAAGTACCACTGGATTGCTGTGGTGCCCACGAAGTTTGCGATTACGAGGCGATGATCAAAAATCCTGAGGAGATCGTTTATTACGATGATGAAGAACTAGACCGTTTTCAGGAAATATCAGCAGCTAACTACAACGATGAGCAAATAGAAGAATTTCGGGATGTGTTATACACCTTGCAGGGACATGAAATAAGGAAGTGGCTATTAAGTATTCAGCGAAGAAATATACAGCTCCCCGCTATCTTGCAGCAGGAAGCTGTTCAGCTAATGGCGGATGCCTGATCATTCATTCATAAACAGTTCTTCTTTGATGATTTTTACCCGGTCCAGGGCATAATCAATATTTTCCCCTTCTTCCCCAGCCTCCTTCAAGTACGAACGGTAATAAGCCAGTGCTTCAGAAGATTTATAGGTAAACTCTTCATAGGTTGTAGCAATTTCAAAAAGCACTTCTACTTTCCGGCTATCCAACTCGTAGGCTTTTTTATAACATTCTATAGACTTTTTGAATTCACGCTGGGCTCCATATGCCTGGGCCAGGTGATGGTACATTTCCGGATGAAATTCAGGAACTGACGCATAGATTGCAAAGTCCAGAAATTCTATTGCTTTTTCGTGGTTTTTCAGTTTTTTATGACACACGCCCAAATAGAAGTTGATATATGTATCGTTCGGAGCCTTAAAAAAACACTCATCCAATACACTTACAGCATCTTCATACATTTTATTGTGATACAGGCATATACCGTAGTTCAATAAGATTGGGGTTGTTGTATCGTACCGTGACAGGTATTGATGATAAAACCGCTGCCCCATTTGAAAATTTTTATCCACAAAAGAAGCATTGGCTATTTTTAGTGTAATCGCTTTGTTATTTGGGAATCTTCGATTTATACCATACAAAACTATTTTAGCCTCGTCTTTTTTCCCACTCTTCCCGAGCGCTTCATACAAATAAAAATATGCACTTAGATCATCCGGATTCTGAGACAAATATTTTTGATATAAGTTTGCAGCTCTTTTCATTCTTTTGGCCTTGTAGGCAGCCAATGCACTATATCTGTTGTACATGACATTTAATGAATCAACTGCCTGGATTTCCTCAAAGGTGTCATATGCTTTATTATGCTCCTTTTGCCTTATATAAAGCTTCCCCAACTCATATTTTAGTTTTAGGTTCTCAGGGCTGATTAAAATAGCCTTTTCGATATCAAGTACGGCTTTTGAATTGATACCTAACGACTGGTATAAAGCAGCCCTTGCTGACAGGTAATCGATGTTAGCTGTATCCAACTCGATTGCCTGGCTAATCGCCTGAATGGAAGAAGGGTAATCAACCATTTCTTTGTGGATGATCCCCTTCTTAAAATACAGGTCTGGATTTTGATTGATTTCTAATTTTTTGTCAATAATGCTCAAAGCAGCCTCGTAATCCTGATTCAATATCAAAAGGTCCAATTCTTGCGAAATGCAAAAAAATGGCAATAGTATTGCTATCGCTAAAGGTAGTTTTCTGAACATGTTTTATTGTTTATTGTAACACAAAATTTATCGGCACAGTGAAACTTACTGCCACTTCTTTGCCTTTTTGTTTTCCTGGTTTCCAAGCAGGCATTTTATTTACTACACGTAACGCTTCAGCATCAAGCTGAGGATCAACACCCCGTGCTACTCTTGCCCTTTCTACAAATCCATCTTTACCAACAACAAAACTGACATAAACTTTACCTTGAACTCCATGTTCCTGGGCAACAACAGGATATTTAATACTCGTTGCAATAAACTTCCTCAATGCTAACTCACCCCCGGGAAATTCGGGCATTTCTTCAACTATAAAAAATACTGGACTTCCATCTTTGTCTATCATCCTATTTTTTCTGTCAACAATTGTTGCTTCCAAAGTAGGTTTTGCTTTATCTAAAGATACAACTACAACCTCATCATCAACATCTTTGGTTTTTTGCAATATGGATATCCCGCCTTCTCCCTGGTCTTTTAGTTCGATATTTGGTGCAGATGCCAAGATTTTTTTCAACTGCTCAATTGATTCTGGATGACCTTCCAATTTTATCTCTTCTTCGTTCAACTTCAATGAGACGATATTCTCAGTTTTGTTTTTTTCTTCTTCAAACGATTTTTTTTGTTCGCAGGCAAAAACAACGGTTAGGGCAAGTGCGACCAACACCCCACTAATTAGTTTTATATTAGCAAGTTTAGAGGATTTTATTCTTGAGATCATTTTAATTCTGTTTTTGATAAGTGAATAGTTGAAATTGTTGGCTATCACAAGCTGTTCTCCAACCGCCTGCCCCAACAATAATTGTTTGTAGTCCATGGCATTTCCACTATTTGAGATAACAGCGTTATCAGCCAAAAACTCGTGGTTCTCTTTTATTGACCTTTTTAACAACCAAAAAAGAGGGTTGAACCACTGAAAAATAGTCAGGATTTCAAGCACTAACACATCATAAGTGTGTCCTTGTGATACATGCTCCATTTCGTGTTGAAGCATCTTTTCCCAACCATTTCGTGATTCAAAATCATCACTTACAAATACATAGTTCAAAAATGAAAAAGTACTTATTTCCCTATTAATTTTAACATACTTGATCCCGTTTTCAACAACCGATTCACCTAACCTTATTAGTTTTTTTAGTTGAATTAAACGAAAAACAAAAAGCACAGTAAAAAACAAGAATCCAAGAAGATACACCCCAACAATCCACTGTTGTGTAGAAATTGCAGAAACAATGGTTCCTGAAACCGATGAACTATAAATTGATATAGACTCCAACAGGTTTGAATAAGGCATTACAGTTACCTCGGGGAGCATAACCGATTTTGATGGATATACCTGAAAACGAAGTAATGGTAAAAGGATAGAAAATAATAATGCTGAGAGTAGAAAAATACGATTCGTTCTAAAAAAAGTTTCCTTCCTTAAAAAAAAGAAATAAATGATGGAAAATATACCCAGGCTAATTCCCGATTCAAGAATATAATTGACAAAACTATTCATCCTTCTTTTTTTCTTCGTTTTCCAAATCTTTGCCAACCTCTTTCATCAATTCTTCCAGTTCAGCAATACTCATGTTGTCTTCGCGAGCAAAAAAAGATACCATTTCCTTAAATGAATTACTGAAATATCCTTTCATAAAGGTTTTCATGTATTTTCGGGTGTACTCTTTTTTACTAATCAGTGGAAAGTATCGATGGGTTTTTCCAAAAGCTTCATATCCAACAAATCCTTTTTTTTCCAGTATCCGAACAATGGTTGATACTGTATTGTATGCAGGTTTAGGTTCAGGCATTTTTTCAATAAGTTCCTTTACAAATGCTTTTTCCTTAATCCACAGCAATTGCATTATTTGTTCTTCAGCTTTTGTAAGTTCTTTCATGAATATAAAAATTAACGTTTAATGGAATACAAATATCAAGCCAAATATAACTAATCAAATAGTTTTTCAACTAATAAATTAGTTAGAAATATCAAAAAAATTATTGCAACTGAAAATCGATAGGTACCCGATAAGATACGCGTACCGCCCTGCCGCCCTGCTTGCCGGGTTTCCACTTAGGAAGTAAGCTTACCACCCGCAAAGCTTCTTTATTTAAAGAAGGATCGGCACCTCGCAGAATGGTTGCGTCTGTAACACTTCCATCCTTTTCAACAACAAAGGTCACATATACCTTTCCCTGTATTCCATTTTCCTGCGCAATAACCGGATACTTAACCGATGATGACAAAAACTTAACCAGTGCTCTTTCACCACCAGGAAACTCTGGTTGCTCTTCTACAAAAAAGAAAATCTTGTCTTCTTCTACTTCCTCTTCTTCCTCAAGGATTGGAGAAACATCGATTACAGTTTCATCATCGGCTTCCGTATCTTCTATCTCCAGTTCTTCTTCAATCTCTGTTTCATCATCTACGATATTGATCACATCAACTACCTTTGGAGGTGGCGGTGGTGGTGGTGGTTTTACTTCTTCTTGTCGGGTAATGGGTATAATTTCATCGTCTACATCAAATCCGGCAAGTTGCCCAAATTGCTCAACCTCCTGAACACTGCTGCCCCACTCAAACGCCATTAAACATAGCGACAAAGCAAACACCAGACCAATAAGCATAAAAATACCCCTTTTCGATTCCAAATCTGCTTTTGGTGATTTTTTTATTTCCATAATTTAAGTTTTAGATTAAATACAACCTTACAACTAAATCATTAGTTGTTGCAATGAAAAAAATATACAACTATCCTTTTTTCTTTTTACAAAGTGCAAAGTTTATTGGCAGTGTATATTCTACATCAACCAATTTACCTTTATCTTTTCCTGGAGTCCATTTCGGCATAGATTTCACAACCCGTAAAGCTTCAGCATCCAAATTCTTATCAATAGGACGAACAATTTTAGCATCATTAATTGATCCATCTTTTTTTACTACAAAGCTTATAAATACTTTCCCTGCAATACCATTTTCCTGAGCCTCAACCGGGTAGTTGATCTCCTTGGAAAGAAAATCCTTCATTGCATCAAGACCACCTGGGAATTCTGGCATAATCTCAACTTCATATTTTTGTGTACTCTTTTTTTCTTGCCCCAGGACACTAAATGAAAATGGCAGAATACTTACCAAAAACAAAATAATAACTCGACTAATTTTCATAATTTTCGTTTTTTAGTTAGATATAAATTAATTTGATCACAAAAATACAACTAATATTTTAGTTTTTAAACTAATTCATTAGTTACAATAATTGTTCCAAAAATAAAAGTGAAATAATTGAGCTATAAATCAAATATTTATATCAAACAAATCAGCATCTCCGGAAACGGGAAAACGTGATCGAAAATTAAGAAGTGATTGTTTAGACAGTTTAGCAGTAATAACTTGCTGACCTTTTTCGGCAGAGGATAGAACCGCCCCTTTTGCATCAAGGATTACACTACCACCCGCATAATTAATTCCATTGGCATCCTTTCCAATCCGGTTCACACCCACAACAAAGGCCTGATTTTCAATAGCACGTGCTTTTAACAGAATACCCCATACATGTTGCCGGGGGGCAGGCCAGTTGGCACAGTTAATCATCAAATCGTAATCACCCCTGTTACGTGCAAAAACAGGAAACCTCAGATCGTAACACACCTGCGGTAAAATACGAAACGATTTATATTCAAAAACTTTACGCTCAGTTCCTGCTGTAAAATGAAGGTTTTCTTCACCCATTCGGAACAAATGCCGTTTGTTGTAAGTTTCAAATGAGCCGTCAGGTTTCATAAAAACAAACCGATTGTAAAAAAGCTCTTCTTCACGAATCATTAGGGACCCTGCAATGACTATTCCTGTTTCTTGAGCCAGCTTTTTCAACCATTCCATTGTTACCCCACCCATTGTTTCTGCACACAGTTCAACATTCATACTGAAACCGGTGGCAAACATCTCGGGCAAAACAACAATATCGATTTCCCTGGAAAGGTTCAAAATGATCTCTCCAAGATGTGCCAAGTTTGTCTTTGTATCTTCCCAAACCAAATCGGTTTGTATAGCTGCAATATTTAGATAGTTATTGGTCATTGGACATTGATAATTGGACATTGATAATTGGACATTGATAATTGAATTAATCTTCAGCTGTAAAAAGTTCAGGGTGTTTTCCAATTACATTGCGTTCACGATAGTATGCCTTCATGCGTTTAATGTCGGCTTGAGGGTCATCGGTCAGCTCCATGGTTTCGATCCAGCCAACTTGTTTTCTGCCAAAATCAAAAAAGCCCAGGTAAATGGTTGCCCCTGTAGCTTTTGCAATAGTATGGAAACCAGCTTTCCAACGCTTATTCAGTTTTCGGGTGCCTTCAGGGGTAATCGCCAGGTGCATTACATCCCGATTGTTCATTTCATTAATAATTTGTTTTGCCACCGAAACGCCTTTCGACCGATCTATTGGAATTGCACCCATTTTTTTCAGAAAAAATCCCAATGGCCAGAAAAAAAATTCTTTTTTAATTACAATATTGGCAACACCGCCAAATGAAGTATAATAAAGGTAGGAAATTACAAAATCCAAGGCACTGGTATGAGGCACACCAATAATAATTGCCTTGTCGTGCGGCATAATGCCATTCACGGCTTTCCACCCCAATAACTTCAATAAAAACCTACAAATGTACTTCATCGTCTATTCAATTTGTTTTATTTCAAAATTGGTAGCCGAAGCATATTGCTCCAATAACGCAACCGCCATATCTGTTGCTTCCTGCAAGCCATCATTTCCTCCGTAAGTAACGATGAGCATTAAAAAGCGCTGAATTGTAAGCTCTACTCCTGTGCGCTCCGAATCCGAAGTGGAAGTACCAAAAGCACCTCCGTTATCGCGAAAAACAGGCATTCCCTCAATATTCAATTCGCCTCGACCCAATCCCTGGTATGGTTCAGCGTTTTTCCCAATACCCATTGTGATATTACCAGTGATTTTATCTGCATCGTAGCCACCAATTGAGAACCCGGTTGAAACAGAAACCAAATTCAGTAAATCAACCACCGTGTTAATCTGATAGATTCCCTTCCCGGAAACTACCCGCCGAAGGAGTGCTTCAGCAGAAAGCCGATACCGTGCCGGGTCTTTTCCACACGCTTTGTAAGCCAACCTGGCAGCTGCAATAGCCGGATTATTTTTTATCTCTTCGGTAACCAATACAGAAGCAATGTCATCGCACCTACGCTGAATAAGTTTCCACAAATCTTCATCGGTTTTCGTATTGCTAACTGAACATGCAATTGAAGAAATCCGGATACTTGGACAGGCTTCTTTTAGCTCGGTTGATATCGTAATTTTAGACATATTTTTTTCTTCATTTTCCATTGACAAAAGTAAAAAACTATCCAATGCGGTGAATAATCCGGCTTAAAACAATCCAAAAAGTTGATTTTTTCACCTCAATTACCAGCTTTTCTTCCGTATACTTTGATATTAGTTATGATCGCCTTAAATTAGGCTTGCGGTTTGTGAAAATTCGATAATCCAGGGACTAAATTTAGGGAAGATGAGGAGAGCCTGGGTTGGAAATAGATTTATTCAAATTAGTATTTTGCTATTGTTCCTTGCAGTAGTACAAGGAGGATACTCCACAAACACAAGTTCTGATTTTTTCACCTTTGATGAAAATAAGATCAAAATAGAAGGTAACCTGCGCCCTTTTACACCTACGATTCAGATTGAAGAAATAAACAAAAGCAGGTACATGGTAAAAATGTACATGCACAGTTCTTCAGCTAGTCAGCCCCCTGCATTTTCTCTCAAACTTAGTATACCAAAAGACAATATCAACCAGCTTTGGAATTCACAAACCTGGTCGAACAAGTCTTTCTTTTCGCTTCCATCCTATGACCGGGCAGCTGCAGAGTTCTCCATTATTTCCGGGCTGACTATTAATGATCAAAACCAGGTGACATTTACCTGCCGCGACGGATATGACACCCGGTTTATTAATACGTACATTCAGGAACAGGGTGACACCATGGTATTTTGCCTTGGTTTTTTTGAAGATAACCCTCCCCTTTCAGCCATGCAGAAATACCAGGTTGAAATTTTACTCGATTTTAGGAATATTCATTTTTCACAAGCCATACACGAAGCTTCACGATGGAGATTGACAGAGGAATTTTCTCATGGAATTAAAAGTGCAGATAGCTCAAAAGTGCCCGTTTATTCCACTTGGTACCCAATGCACCGAAACATTCCATTAGAAAACATTACCCGTGAGTTGGATTCACTACAAAACTTCAATTTTAAATCAATTTTGATTGATGATGGCTGGCGCTCACTGGTAAAAATGAAGGTAGATACTGCATACAGTTACGAGGAGCAAAGCTTGCAAACCATGCAGTTGTTCGATGAAAAACGCCGCAACATGCACATGAACCTTTACTTGTGGTATTCGCTACCATTCCTTGGCGGCAACCCGGTTATTTCACAACGTTTTGAAGGGAAATACATTAACTACAAACCCCCGAAACAACTTCATGTTCTTGATCCTCGATATGCTGATGTGCGTTACCATTTAATCAGCACTTACGCCAATTTTTACAGAACCTGGAATTTTGATGGTTTTTGGTTCGACTTCCTGAATAATTTTTACACCAGCCACACGACAACGGTAACACAGGATTTGGGAAGGGATTTCGTCGATGTATCACTGGCTCTTGAAAGGCTTACAGATGAAATGGATATGCGCCTGAAAAATGCCAACCCTGAAGTATTCCTTGGGCACGAGTTTAAAGCTGTTGGTCCTAACCGAAGTGACCAAAACCTACTGAGTGGTTTTGTGGGGGTTAGCAGCACACAGATTGTGCGTGAAAAAATGGTAAACAACCGTTTACTTTACGGGCAGTACACGCCGTTTGTAGAAATACTGGGCATCCATCCACGTGATAAAAGCAAGGATGTTGCCCGCAAGTTCCAGTCCATTATGTTTGGCAATCCGTACCTTTCATTTTTTAACACCACCATGCCACAAGACAATAAACAGGCCGTCAGGTTTTGGTTAAACTACTGGCAAAGCAATTACGATGTATTAATGACGGGTGATTTCAGACCGATAAAAGTATCCAGAAACTACCCGGTAATTAAAGTTGAGAATGATGACAAAATGATTTATACCATTTACGATGAATACACACTAAACCTGCCTTTATCACTTGAAAAATCACTAGATGTAATCAATGCAAAAGAAAGCGAAACAGTAAATTTTGTTTCTGCACAGCCAGGAATTATATACCAATACTCTATACACAACCACCTGGGGCAAAGCATTGAAAATGGGACACTAAAAACCAAAAAGAAAAACGCAGTTGAGTTTATCGTTCCTGAAGGAGGTTTTATTCATTTCCAACCAAATAGCTAGTTCTATTTTATTTCATCCGATGCGGGTTTATAGTGCCGCTTTAACCAACTGGCAAGCCCATCGAGTCCCGGAAAAAGTACACGTTCGGTAATGTTGGCCTGGTCGAGTTTATCCCGTACTTCCCATTTCAATTCTTTGGGGATAATAATCCGTCGGTACAAATCTGGGTGTTCGATTAACCAGTCATCCATAATAGCGGTGGGTTCGCTCATTACCGAAAAGAAGGCAAACTGGTTTACAATACGCTGATCGAGTGATGGCGGCTCAAAAAACAATACCTGCCCGTTATCCAGCTTATCCAGATCAGACAGGGAGTGAATGCTTTCCTCCAGCATTTCCACGGTAAAGGCATTGCACTTTTCCTCCGACAGCTGGCTGTTTAATGGTTCACTCACCAGTTTGTTAGCACGTACAAAGTCCACTTTCCAAATCACCCCATCAATGTCGAACTTTTCGGTATTGGCCGTAGCAAAGTGCATGGCCACAAAAGGCGAATAGGTCCAATCGAGCAAACGGCTTGGCAGCCCATGGTGTTGCGCCAAAACCAGCGAACGCCAGAATGAGCTGCTTAGCTGTGCATCTTTTGAAATGGAATACTTGCGGAAGTTCCGCAACAAGTGGTATTCCAACTCTGGTCGTGAGCCTGAATTGCGCAAAAAGCTGCTTTTCAACTCATACGATGCGTCCGACAAACCACGAAAGGCAAAGTCGGAACGGTAGCGGGTTAAATGCGGTTTCCAGGAATCATGGTACACTTCCTCACAAAGTTCCTCCCACGATCGGACCACTTTATCGTTTTGGTAAATTGCTTTTGCATTCATCATTTCCAAATTTGCTGAAAAAAAACCAAAACACAATTAGCTGAAGGTTAAATTTGATAAGAAGGTCATTGGGAATTGGGATATGGAAATTACAAATCTGGATATATAATAATCAAAAGAAAGAAAAAGACTGTAACCTATGAAAGAAACAGCCCTTTTACCTAACCAACTTTATTCCATTTTGTGCCGTGACACCTTGGACATGGAGGTAAAATATCGGAATTATCATCCAATGTAATTACTTCTCCACATTTGACGCATTGGTAACGTCCTTTTCCTGGTTTTTCACCTGTACTGTACATAGTACCTGAAATTTAAAATTAATACTCGTTTCATCTTTTGCAAGTGAAACATTATTTACGCTTTTTAGTTGGCCCTACTTTTATTTTTTCGGTTACAGTAGTTGCTGGCCGTCTGTCTGCTTCTCTTGATGGGACAAATTGCCCCGTTCGTGCATCTCGCACTCTTGTTGAAGTTTTACTCATTTTAATAACTTTTTAATTAAACAATAAATCATTTTATTCGTTCTATAATATTATAGAACAAAATTATATTTTCTATATTTGTGAGGCAAGAGACATTAATAACTTGTCATAATATGTTGATAATCTATGAATGACTTACATAAAAATCAAGTGTCGCTCTTAAAGCTTTTAGAACAGAATATTGAAAGTCCATTGACTATTCGAGAGATTCAAAATGCTTTAGACTTTTCGTCTCCTAGTGTTGTTGCGCACCATATACAGCAATTGGAAAAAAAAGGATATTTGAAGCGAAACCCGAACAATCCCAGAGATTATCAGGTTTTTATGACACCCGAAAAAGAAATAGTTGTTCTTCATCAATATGGAAATGCACAATGTGGGCCGAATGGTTCAATCTTAGACGGCAATCCAGTTGATAAAATCCCTATTGCATCCAAATTATTAAAATTCCCAGCCAATGAAGCATTTATTGTTTCTGCAAAAGGTGATTCGATGGAACCTCGCATACATGAAGGTGATTTATTAATATCTCAAAGAATGTCAAACCCAAATAACGGTGATATAGTTGTTTGCGTATTTAGGGAAGAAGTTCTTGTTAAGAAATTTTTTCGTCAGGATAATCGATATACTTTAATTTCAATAAATAGTGAAAAGTATCCTCCAATTTTTGTATATGAAAATGATTATTTAAAAATTGAAGGAATTGTAAAAAGTATCATCAAGTACAATTAATTAAAATGAGTAACTCCGAAATACTACTTTATCAAACCGAGGACGGTCAAACAAAGATTGATGTCCGATTAGAAGAAGAAACCGTTTGGCTTTCACAGGCACAAATGAGTGAGCTATTTCAAAAGGAACGTTCCGTAATAACCAAACACATCAAAAATATTTTTGAGGAAGGTGAATTGCAGAAAGAAAGCAATGTGCAAATTTTGCACATTAGTGGTTCCGACCGTCCAGTTAAATTTTATAATCTTGATGTAATAATCTCGGTTGGATACAGAGTAAAGAGCCACCAGGGTACGAAATTTCGTCAGTGGGCGACATTGCGTTTAAAAGAATACATCGTAAAAGGATTTACAATGAACGAT
The DNA here is from genome assembly GCA_965230765.1 of Sunxiuqinia sp. Classification (GTDB taxonomy): domain Bacteria; phylum Bacteroidota; class Bacteroidia; order Bacteroidales; family Prolixibacteraceae; genus Sunxiuqinia. The sequence goes on along the minus strand of CBDDLR010000002.1, from coordinate 465,803 downwards.
GATTTGCTTAAACAAGCTGGTGGAGGCAATTACTTCGATGAATTATTGGCTCGCATTAGGGATATTCGTTCATCGGAAAAAGTATTTTGGAGAAAAGTACTTGATATTTATGCCACAAGTATAGACTACAATCCTTCTTTGGAAATGTCGGTGATATTTTTTAAAACTGTACAAAATAAAATGCATTGGGCAGCACATGGACATACGGCGGCCGAGATAATTTATAAAAGAGTTGATTCTGAAAAGCCTAATTTAGGATTAAGCAGCTTTAAGGGTAAGAAACCAACCAAGCAAGAAACCGAAATTGCTAAAAATTACCTTGCCGAAAATGAGTTGAATATCTTAAACCGTGTTGTAACGGCTTATTTAGAATTGGCAGAACTTCAGGCACTCAACCAAGAACCTATGTACATGAAAGACTGGATTGAGCAACTTGATACATTCCTGAAAATGACACGAAAGGATATTTTGAATCATGCAGGTACAATCAGTCATAAACAAGCTTTAGGAAAAGCACATACGGAGTATCAAAAATTTAAGGAACTGAGGAAGAATGAAATTTCCGAGGTGGAAAAGCATTTCTTGGAACAAGTTAACAAGGCTGAAAAAAAACTGAAGGACAAAAACAAAAAAAAATAGTACAATGATGCCAAACCACACTATCTCCTCACTCAAAGGAACATTTGGCATTCCTACTAAACTTACATAGAATAAAATAAACCAAAAGAGCCTGTCATAATTCTGTATTGTTTATCCATTTCATTTTTAATGATTTTAAGTTTAAATTTAGACTACTGAAAATTATAATTATTAACCAATCATTATTCCCATGAATGTAAAACGTTTCCTTCTGGCTTCGCTGGCGGTGTTTGTCAGCATGCAAATTCTCGATTTTCTTATCCACATGGTTCTATTATCTGAAGAATACCAATATACTGCCTCTATTTGGAGGGCAGATATGATGGACACTTTCTGGATTATGTATTTAACAGGTGCGTTATTTTCACTAATCTTTGTTTTTATTTTTGCTAAAGGGTATCAAGGTAAAGGCATTTTAGAAGGAATTCGGTACGGTTTATTGATGGGGGGTCCTATTGATGGTTATCGGATCGCTTAACCAATATGTGATTTATCCTGTACCATTCAACATTGTTGTAAAATGGATTATATTTGGATTGATCGAGTTTATGATTGTGGGCGTTGTTGCTGCTTTAATTTACAAACCAAAACAATAACATACCTTCTCCTTAATGAAAAACCCGGTTTGCTTGCATTCCGGTTTTTTTATGCTTCCCAAATGCTTGTTTTAGCAAGTGGAAAGGATTAATTTTAGGGAGAATTCAAAAAAAAATATCACATGAAAAAGATAGCAGTCGTTTTATCAGGATGCGGTGTTTATGATGGTGCAGAGATTCATGAAGCAACCTTAAGCTTGCTCGCCATTGCCAATGAGGGCGCCAGTTATTGCATTTTTGCACCAAACATTAACCAACACCATGTAATTAACCATCTTACCGGGGAAGAATTACCAGAAACACGAAACGTTTTGGTTGAATCTGCCCGAATTGCCAGAGGAAACATCAGTGATTTGAAGAATTACAATCCAGATGATTTTGATGCCCTACTTCTCCCTGGAGGTTTTGGTGCAGCTAAAAACCTAAGCTCATTTGCTTTTGAGGGGCCTGAATGTACAGTAAACCCAGAAGTTGAGAACGCAGTAATTAATACTTCCAACGCACAAAAACCAATTGGTGCGCTCTGTATCGCTCCTGCAGTTATCGTAAAAATATTAAACGATGCGAAAGTAACGATAGGACAAGATTCAGGCACTGCCAATGCCATTGAAATGATGGGTGGTACACACGTAAACACAACGCATGGAGAAATTGTGGTGGACGAAAAGTACAAACTGATAACAACCCCTTGCTACATGCTCGATGCCAACATTGTTCAAATTGCAAAAGGCGCAGAGAATGTGGTGAAGAAGATTATTGAATTGACTAGTTAATTTAAAGATACAATACGAAACTCTGTCCGGCGGTTTTTAGAGCGGCCGGCAGCAGTTTCATTGGTATCAACCGGAACTGACCATCCGTACCCCTTGTAGGTTAAACGACTTTCACCCACTTCGTTTTCAAGCAAATAGTCGTACACGGCCATCGCCCTCTTCTCGGAAAGTTCAAGGTTATACCCCTCGCTTCCGGTATTATCTGTATGACCGCCAATTTCAATTTTCACCCCCGGGTTGTTTACTAAAAAAGCTTTTAACTGTCCGAGTTCAGCTATCGACTCATCCAGTAATTCAAACGAATTGGTTTTAAAGAAAATATTCCTCAGAACTGCTGAATTTCCAATTTCAATCCGTTTCAGTTTTATTTCAAGAATCCGCGGATCAGTCACTTCCCTAATCTTACGTAGTGAAAAATGTTCAGAAAAAAACAGATATCCCTGAGCTGAAACATTGAATGCGTATTCTTTTCCTGTTGGAAGGCACATCAGAAACTCCCCTTCTTCATCGCACCAAATAGTTTTTGCTGACAGTTCGTTCTTTTTTACATCAATCAGCTCCACATTGGCACAAACAGGAAACCCCTCTTTAAAGTCGGTCACCTTTCCTTTCACATAAGATACAGGCTCGGGCCGTGCATCCGGATACAATTCAAACTTGTACAAATCCATTCCTTTCGATCCAGGGCGGTTGGATGAATAGTAGGCATTTTTGCCTAAAGCTTCTACAATCAGGCCTTGCTCATCTTTATATGTATTAATTGGATAGCCGATATTTTCAGCCTGTATCCAGCTTGTATCTTTATTCAGTTTTGAAAAGAAAATGTCCAATCCACCCATTCCCTGCCAGGTGTCTGAAGCAAAATACAAAGTCTTTCCGTCTGAATGAATAAACGGCGACATTTCATTACCAGCAGTGTTGATCATCTCACCAAGGTTTTCAGCCTTTCCCCATTTAATCATTCCATTTGACAGAGTACCTTCCAGGCGACATCGCCAAATGTCCATCTTGCCCTTACCACCTTTCCGGTTACTAACGAAATACAAGTACTCCCCATTTGCAGAAATTGATGGCTGTGACTCCCATGAAGCCGTATTAACAGGAGCACCTACATTCTGTGGTTTTAGCCATTCAGCCCCTATTTTTCGGGTGAAATAGATATCACAGCTACCAAATCCATCAGTCTTTGTACATGCGGTAAAGAAAATCAATTTTCCATCTGCTGAAATACTTTGTGCTCCTTCGTTGTAGGGTGTATTAATATCATTTAAAGGTTTGGCTTCTTCCCAAATTCCATCGCTAATGTTTGACCAATAAAAATCTTCCTGAAATTGGTTGAATATCCCATCTTTTTGCTCGCCAATTGGAGACAGCCTTGTAAATACTATGGATTTACAATCGATAGTTAGGCTTGGCCAATATTCGTCAAATTCTGAGTTAATGGCATCTCCAAGGCTTTCAACATTAAAATAAACCGCATTTTCTATCATCGAAATTGCAAATTCACATCGAAGAACCGACTCCCGGGCTTTCGCTACAAATACCTGATTGTGCACACTTTTAGTTAAAAACCTTTCGTATGCATTTTTTGCATCGGCATATTGACCGGTCCTGAGCAAGGCATTTCCCAATACATAGTTAATTTTTGGAAAGCGGGACTCATCAATCTCAATAGCCTGCTTTAACGATTCTACCTGTAAGATGCTCAAATCAAGATCGCGGTATATATCTGCGGCCAAAATATGCGCTTCGAAAAAACTGCTATCCACCGTTAATGCTTCATTTACCAGGTCAAGTGCCTTTTCATCTTCACGCATACCATAAGCTTTTTCAGCCTCAAGGTAGAGTTTTTGTGCTTTACGACTTTTAGTAGAAAGCTTTTGTCCGTAGCAAACACATGAAATGAAGAATAATATGACTGTAAGAAATTTGGCCAATTTTTTGAAATTTATTTAAAGCTAACGCATTCCCATGAAACATAACGAAAAAGTTTAGAATAAATTTTTTAAACCAGATAAATTCATATTTTGCAGCTTCCGTTAGCCGATGAAAGAAAAGCCAATCAATATAGCCCTGTTTAACCCAACCTGCGAGTTGGCAGTAGCCAATGGTTCACCCTATTATCAGGCTCCGGCAATTCTCCGTGAATTTGAAAAATCCCTGTCGTCTATCATGCTCTGGGTTCTTGAAGAAGATGATATTCTGATTGTTGAAGAACACCCATCTAAAAATTTCTTATCCAGTTTAAAAAAATTAGGTATTAAATTACCCAAAGTATTACTACAGGATGAACTGCAAAATGAGCTTATGGGTATAAACCAATGCATTGAAATTTTGCCATGGGGATGGAGCCCTGTTGTTGAAAGCAAATTCCAGAACATCATAAACCTTGAAACACACAGTGCTGAATTTTACCGTCAGCGATACTCACGAAAAAATGCATTGGTTTTGTTGGAACGAATCCTAAAACACTTCAAATCAGAACATTTACTTCAGAATGAATTTCTTCCAGAGATCGTAAATACTGAAACAAAAATTGAAAAAAAACTGGAAGAATGGGGGCAAATTGTGCTAAAAGCACCATACAGTTCTAGCGGTAGAGGCCTGCAAGTTATTCGGGAAAAGCCATTAAATAAATCAAAAAGGGAATGGATAAATACCACATTGAAGCAACAAAAATTTTTAGTGTGTGAGCCGCTGCTTGAAAAACTGGCAGATTTTTCTTTTCAATTTTCTATTGATTCAGGTGGTGAAGTTAGTTATCTGGGTCTTTCGCATTTCAAAACAAACGCAAATGGACAATATCTCGGTCACCATTTAAATTACGCTCCCCCAATTTTTAAGAAACTAAAGGATAACCTGCCTGAAGGATTCATTGACAAGTTAACCAAAGTGCTGACCAATGAACTAAAAGAATTGCAGTTAACCAGCACACAGAGCTATTTAAGCATTGATGCTCTAATTTATAAGGAAAGTGATTATTTGCGGCTTTATCCTTGTGTAGAAATAAATCCACGAATGAACATGGGAATACTGAGCCTTAAAATCCAAAAGAAAATCTACCCAGGTTCGCATGGCAGTTTTGAAATTTACAATGGAAACGACTTTGAAGCTTTTTGCTGGGAAAACTCAAAAAAAAATCCACCTAAATTCATCGATGGAAAACTTGCTCAAGGTTTTTATCCGCTCACGGATTACAAACCAAAACAACGTTTTGGGTCTTACATCATGCTAAATGCCGGGCAATAGTTTCCAGCAGGCTGTTCAATCGAATCGGCTTCGACAAAAACTCATCGCAACCAGCTTCATAACTTTTCTGTTCTTCGCCTGACAATATATATGCGCTTTGAACAATTATCGGCACATCTGAGTTTATGGCTTTAATTTGCCTTGTAGCTTCAAATCCATCCATCTCAGGCATGTTCAAATCCATCAAAATCAAATCAATCTTATCTGTTCCTTTAAACATATCTACAGCTTCTCTTCCATTCACTGCCCACAATGCTGTAGCATTTGTCTTTTTTAACGCAGCTTCAAAATAAACCCGGCTTGTATCATTATCCTCTACCACAAGTACCGTTTTACCTGATAAATCGATTTTTGGAGCAGTCATATTGATTAGTTTTTAAATAAATGTACAGAATTTTAATTTATTTTCAAATTCTTTTGTATAACCATCTCAAGGTCTGACGGTTTGAACGGCTTACCTAGATGATCATTCATACCATTGTTCAAAAACTTCTTCACATCGTCCTTAAATAAATTAGCTGTAATGGCAACTATAGGCACCTTTTTATCCACTCCATTTTCTTTCTCCATCTTACGAATAGCTTTTGTAGCTTCCAAACCATTCATACCTGGCATTTGAATATCCATCAACACCATATCAAAATTCATGTTTGCAAACAATTCCACAGCCTCTATACCATTTGAGGCAGCAATCACTTCATGACCTAATTTCCTAATATTCAAAACACAAACTTTCTGATTGATGATATTGTCTTCTGCGAGCAAGATCTTCAGTTTCATTTGATCGATCTCCTGAATATCAGCAGACTCGTTCACTTCATCCTTTGCACTCACAATTTCTGCCCCATCAAAAACAGCGTTGAACCAAAATGTTGCTCCTTCTCCTTCTACACTATTAACCCCTATTTCCCCATTCATTAGTTGAGTTAACTTTTTGGATATGGCCAAACCGAGCCCAGTACCACCGTACTTACGCGTAGTAGAAGCATCAGCCTGAGAGAAGGATTGAAACAATTTCTTTTGATTTTCTTTGGATATACCAATGCCTGAGTCTTGAACTTCAAAATACAATTTGTACTGTTGCACTATGGCTTTTTCAAGGCTGACTTTGATCTTAACAAACCCTTCCGTGGTAAACTTAATCGCATTGTTACTTAGGTTGATAAGAACCTGTTTTAGTCTCAGCGGGTCGCCTAATAGCATTTTTGGAACTTTGCTATCCACTTCAATGGAAAACTCCAGTTTCTTTTCGTTGGATTTGTAATAAAGCAGCTTTTTAACTTCATCGATCTCCTGGCGGATATTAAATTTAATTTTCTCAAAAGCAATTTGTCCAGCTTCAATCTTCGAATAATCCAATATATCATTAATGATCATCAGCAGGTTTTCACTGGAAACATCAACGATATCTAAAAATTCTTTTTGTTGCTCATCGAGATCTGTATTCTTAAGAATGTCAACCATTCCAACAATTCCATTTAGCGGGGTGCGAATCTCGTGAGACATATTTGCCAGGAACATTGCCTTTGCTTTTGCTAAGCCTTCTGCTACGTTTCGAGCCTCTTTAAGCTCTTCCTGGGTCTTTTTCAATGCCAAATGCAAGTTCACCCGGGCAAGCAATTCTTCGTCGCTGAACGGTTTTAATATGTAGTCAACCGCACCAAGCTGAAAACCTTTTATAATGCTTTCCTTTTCACGTTGCGCAGTTAAAAATATAATGGGGGTTTCCTGATTTTTTGTACCGTTTTTTATTTGCCTGCAAATTTCAAAGCCATCAATATCAGGCAAAACAATATCCAACAAGATTAAATCAAACACATTGGCATTTGCCTTTGCCATAGCCGATGTCCCCGTTTTAGAAGTGACAATCATGTATTCTTTGCCGAAAAGAATTGATTTCATCAGCTCCAAATTGATAGGCATATCATCAACAATTAATATTCGAGAGGGTTCACTTGTCTTATTCATAACTATTTACGAAATTTATTAATCCACTGTGATATTTCATCTGGGCTACCAACATAATTGGCAGCACCTATCTTAATTGCTTCCTTTGGCATACCGAAAACCACTGAACTAAGCTCATCTTGTGCGATGCAAATTCCACCATTGTTTTTAATATTCAGCATACCACTTGCCCCGTCTACACCCATTCCGGTTAGAAGAACCGCTAAAGTATCCTGGGCCGCAATCTTTGCAACAGAATGAAATAATACATCAATTGATGGTCTGTGACGATTAACCAGTTCGCCGTTCTCTACATTACAAACATACTTATTTCCCAATTTCCTAACAGAAAGATGATAGAACCCATTTGCAATATACGCATGACCTGAATATAAATACTCACCATCCTGGGCTTCTTTTACAACCAGGTTACATTCACTATTCAACCTATCTGAAAAAGACCTGGTAAACTCCCCCGGCATATGCTGTACTACTAAAATTGGGGGCAGGTCATTTTTTAATGATTTGAAAATGGAAGATAACACTTCCGTTCCACCAGTTGAGGCACCAATTAGTATTAACTTCTTCGAGCATATTTTAGGCTGTTTACGAAAGGGGTTACTCAATACTTTTTTCTTTAACAAAAATTCGTTTCTCCACTTATTTGAATTTTTTGAGCTGGCGGCAGATTTTACAGCATCGCAAATTGTTATTTTATATTCTTCAAAACTTTCTAACGAATCTAGTTTTGGTTTCGTTATAATGTTTAATGCTCCAAACTCCAGTGCTTTTAAAGCAATATCTGCTCTTTCATCGGTAATAGAAGATATAACCACAACCGGAATTGGATGTTGAGCCATGAGTTTTTTTAAAAATACCAAACCGTTCATGCGAGGCATTTCCATATCCAGCGTGATAACATCCGGAAGTTCTTTTGCTATTTTTTTTACTGCGATATAGGGGTCAGCAGCTGTATCAATAACTGTTATACAGGGATCACTATTGAGTACGTCGACAAGTGCAGTTCTTACAACAGCCGAATCATCCACAACGAGAACTTTTATTTTTTTCTTACTCTCCTCCATCTATCCCCTTATTAAATATTTCTGGAACACTTCGCCTGTATAGGGATTAAAAATTATTTTCCGTCCTCTTTCCCCGCCAGTACTTGACGCAATTACCGGAATCTTATTTTCATCCAGCATCCGATAAGCAATAGCGATGTTACGTTCACCAATATGAAATGATTTCACATCATTTAAAACCTTTCCACCACCAAATATTTTTGCAATAAGCTTTCCCCTTGCAGCCCCAAGTGCCTCGGTTTCTTCAATTAATTTTTCGATGGCGATATTTCCATACCTGGGACTTTCTAATCCGTCACCGTTCCAAAAGGGTAACATGTAGTGGTTTATTCCGCCAATTTTTTTCTCTTGATCGTATAAACACACCGCAACACATGAGCCCAAAACAGTATCAACCCAACAATCTTTTGCCGAAACAAACAAATTTGACGGATGCAAATAATATCGTTCCTTCTTTTTATTCAAACTTAAAATCTTTCGTCAGCACCTATCATAAAATCAGACAAATCATCATCCTCCACCAATTTACATACTGGCAGTTTCAACAATACTTTTGTACCACCATCATCGGGAAATTCCATTTCAATCGTCCCGTTTAAAATAGTACAATATGACTGAACAATAGAAAGTCCTAATCCATGTCCTGTATTGATGGAGTTTATCCGTTCATCCACTTGCTTGAACCGATCAAAAATTTCGTCCCTCTTCTCTTCGGGAATAGCCCTCCCATAATCACGGAGCGCAAAAGAAGCTTCCCGGTCATTCATTGTCAGTTCCACTTCAATATTTCCTCCCGCATAACTAAACTTGATGGCGTTACTGATCAGGTTCTTCAATATCATCTCTGTTTTTGAAAGGTCTCCTGTAAAGTTTTCCAGCATGTCTCCTTTCGAAAGATCATTTTCCTTGCAAGTAACATGTAGATTTTTTGCCTCCATTTGTTTACTGAAATAGCTCACTGTAAAATGAAGTAGATTCTTTAAGTTGAACGTCCCCATTTCGATGTGTTCTTTCCCAGATTCAATGGATGCGGCCGTGAAAATGTTCTTCAACTGAAAATCCAACTGAAATGCCTCGTTGTAAATTAACGATGCCATTTTTCGTGCTTTATCCATTTGGTCGCCACCAAGCTTTTGGATATTATCCGATAACGCCAAAATGCTTGTAAATGGGTTGATAATCTCGTTAGTGATATTACTGATAAAGTGGCCCTTAAATGCTTCAGCTTCCTGAAGCTTCTTATTGACTTTATATAATCTTTCTGATAGATCATCAATCTTGTTCTGGAATTCGGAAGACCCCTGCAACCTTTCTTCAAGCTGATGAATCAAATCCTGATTCGTTAACCTTCCTGTTGATTTCTCTTCATTCATTTTCTTGAAATTTTTGATAAACACTTGGAGAAATAACTCGAATGGGCAAATCTAAGTTAATAAGCGATTCTGAATGCCCAATAAACAAATAACCTCCCGGCACAAGCCTCTCACATATTCTCTTCAATATTTTGTATTGATTTTCCCTATTGAAATAGATTAGCGTGTTACGAATAAAAATTAAATTGAAAAAACTAGTTATTCCATAATCACTGTCCATCAAATTTGAATACCTAAATTCTGTTTTTGAACGGATCAGTTTCATCATTTTTATTCGTTGATTTTTTTCGTCTTTACTTTTCATGACATAACGTTTTCGGTAATATTCGGGGATCAGCTCACACTGCTGAAACGGATAAATCCCCGAGTTAGCAGTGTCCAACATCGATTCAGAAACATCTGTCCCCAATATGTGATAATCGAAAAATCGCTCTGACGTTAACTTATAATCCTCAAATGTCATTGCCAGCGAATACGCCTCCTGCCCACTTGAACACCCGGCACTCCAACAACGTAAAAATTGATTTTGCACATTTGATACTTTCTCAAACATTTCAGGCATAAGTTTGTGCTTAATCAAATCAAAATGCTGTTTTTCCCGAAAAAACTCCGTTTTATTCGTTGAAACCAGATCGATAAGTGGAGTGAGTTCCTGGTTGATATTTTCACGTTGGAAAACATAATTGCAGTATAATTCAAATGACTCCATTCCCAGTTCTTTCAATCTTGGTTGGAGCCTAGATTGAAACATAATTTTTTTATCAAGTGGCAGTTTGATGCCAAACTTTGATGAAACCAACTCACTGAGTTTCAAAAACTGCCGATCTGATATTTCAATAACCTGAAAGTTCACTTTGGTCTTATCTTGTTTCATTAAAAACGCTCAAATTCTTCATCATGTTCGTTTTCGGACAGATCAATTATAACACCAGACCCTTTTTCTTTCTCCAATTTGGGAACTCCAACAAAATGCTCTGATAACTTTGGAGACTCTTTTTTCGGCCTTTTTAAGCGTCTTTCTAGATCCTCATCTTTGATAACTTTGAAGAATGAAACTATCTCTTGAAGGTTTTCAGCCTGTCCAGACATTTCAACAGCATTGGAAGCAAGCTCTTTTGATGCCGATGCGTTTTGTTGGGTAATTAAATTCAATTGCTGGATTGACGAGTTTATTTGATCGGCTCCTGTGCTTTGCTGCACACTTACAGAAGCAATCTGCTGGATCAAGCGAGATGTTTTTTGTATTTCAGGAACAATGTCCTTCATCATTTTACCAGCCTCTTCTGCATTGATCACACTCGATTTAGTCAGTCCATCAATCTCGAGAGCAGCTATTTTGCTTCGTTCTGCCAGTTTACCTACTTCAGCAGCAACCACACCAAAGCCTTTTCCATGTTCCCCTGCACGTGCTGCCTCAACTGCGGCATTAAGTGCAAGGATATTGGTTTGAAAAGCAATATCCCCAATGATAGAAATCTTATCTGCAATCTCATTAATAGCCAAAACCGTTTCGTCCACAAGCACCTGTCCATTACTAATATCCCTATCAGCATTCGTAGCAATTACATCGGTTTCCTTTGCATTTTCAGTATTTTGCTGGATATTTGCCGCCATTTCTTCTATTGATGATGAAACTTCTTCAGCAGCAGTGGCTTGCTCGGATGCCCCCTGTGAGACACCCTGTGAGGTGGAACTTAATTCCATACTTGCCGATGCCATTTTATCAGACGCTAAGGCAACCGATGTGATGATTTTACGGATTTTATCGCTCATTTGCTGAAGATTATGCGCCAGCTCTCCAATTTCATCACTTCGGTCAATATCCAATTCAACTGTTAAGTCGCCATCTGACATTTGTTTAGCAAACTTAATCCCCTCAAGCAAGGGAAGTGTGATTACCCTTGCCATCATAACTGCCAGCACTATGGAAATACCAATAGCTACAAATATGGTAATAATATTTCTGGTTAGGGAGTTTACCACAGCGTTTGATAATTTATCAGATGTTTGCCTGGAATTGGATATCGTATTTGCACTCAGCTCAATGGCATTTTGAACAAGTCTATTGGAAAGGTCGATATGTTTGCCATTGTAGCCATTTAACTCGGAAATGATCTCTGTAAGGTCAGTCAGCAGGTTCTTATAATCTTCTTTAACTTCATTGATGGCTTCCAGTTGCCGTTGGTTATCCTTCCGCAGGGTCAATGGACGGACTGTATTGATCAACTTGTCTATTTCATCGAGTTTCTCCAAGGCCAAATCAAACCCATCGGATTTTCGACTCAACTGAACTTCATAGATTTCTTTCTGCACTTCAAGGCTAGTATCAATCAACTTGGACAGTGCAATAATCTTTTCACGTCTTGTGTCATCAACCGATCTGGCACGAATATCTTTCTCCATCAAACCGTTCTGCACATCCAAGTAAGCCCTGCAGTTTTCAAAATAAGTTTTGCTGTTTTTTTTCAATCTCTCCCTTATTTTTCCCATTGACTGGCTTGTCTCAAAGGCATTGTCCATGATGTCTTCATACTGTAAAATCAACTCATAGGCAATCCTTAGCTTTTGATCCAGCGAATCGAGTTTTTTTGAATTCCCTTTCAGGGCTTCCCCTCTACTAAGTATTTCCTTTAACTCATCAAGTTCTTTCTCTGCTTTACGGAAGTTCTTCTCTTCACCAGAAGAAAGGTAAACCTCCATTTCAAAAGCCAACTGCATTGTTTTCGTGCTAATACGACTAGCCAATTCCAGTTCTGGGAAGTACTCCAATGTAAGCGTATTGACATCATCATCCAAGCTATACATGGTAATGATAGTATTCGCACCCATCAACAATGCCATAAAAATAATTAAGGTAAATGCCCAATAAAGCTTCGCCCTTATTTTCAAATCAACAAACCTTGGTAACCTACTTTTCATCATCTTTTCAATTAATTAATATTATTTTTTCAACTTCTACAATATCCAACTTCTCACTAAAACTATACCCGATAGGATTTATATAAGTATCTTTCAATAGATGAAACCTAATGTGCCATAACCCAAAATAATCCTTGAATATACATCAAGCCAATATTTCAAATTGGAATGAATGACAATTAATCGTAATCATCTTGAAAGGGGTTCAATCGATATGCTTAAGTTGATAATAAAACTATCAACAGACAAAAAAATCGTGACTTATAAACACCAGATATAGATTATAAATTTCAAAGAACAACATTAATTTACCCCTACCCATCAGCAGGCTTAAAGTTCAAATCATATTCACTGAATAAGTTTTGCCCTTCCAATATAATAATAAATTCATTATCTATATTTGCTATCGACTTGATAAACTCATGCTCAAACCTTTTCCCAAAAGCTGGTGGATCTTTCATTTGGTTCTCATAAATGGCAACCACCTGATCAACTTGGTCAACAACTATACCCACACTAAAAAATTCATTACCCATATTAAGCATCAACACAATGATACAGGTTTTTTCACTATCAGGAACCATTTCCATACCAAAACGTTGACGTGCATTTACTACAGGCAAGACATCGCCAAACAGATTAATTACTCCCCTGTAATAATCAGGTACATTAGGTACTTTGGTAACATCTTCCAATTCAAGAATTTTCTTGACATGTCCTATGTTTATCGCAAATTTTTCGTCCCCTAGTTTAAAGGTTAAAAAGGAACTAAGACCAGTTATAATTTCTGTTTCCATAATTAAGCAGAATATTTTTGTGTAATTTTATTTATATCAATCACCATCGCAACCTTACCATCCCCCAGGATACTTGCACCAAGGAAAACATCATGATTTTTAAGCATTTTCCCTATTGGCTTCATTACGGCCTGGTATTCACGTACAACATCATCAACTACCAATCCGAATTGATCATTCTCGTTGATATTAACAGAAATTAAGTACTGTTGTTTTGGATTATTTGGCAAAGAATCAAATTCATCCCTTAGCTTCAGGTACGGAATCTCCCTACCATCATAGACGACCACATTTCGGAAATCATTTACTTCCTGTGTTTGACTAAAAGCATATATTTTTTCAATATTGCTTGTAGGTATAACATAATAATCATCCTCAACACGGGTTAATAATCCATCAATGATGGAAAGCGTTAACGGAACCCGCAAGACAATCTGAGTCCACTCTCCTTCCACTGAATCAACTTCAGTTTCACCACGCAAACTACTTATTGCCTGACGAATAATATCCATTCCAACACCACGCCCAGAAACACCCGACACTTGGTCAACTGTTGAAAATCCGGGCTCAAAGAGAACCTGTATCAAATCTGAATAGCTGATTTCTTCTTCGGAATCCAACAGACCCTTTTCAACAGCCTTTTGCCTGATTTTTTCATAGTTCAACCCACTCCCGTCATCCAGAATTTCTATCTGCACAAATGTGCCAACATAGCTAGCTTTCACATGAATTTTTCCTCTGGAATCCTTACCTGCTTTTATTCTCTCTTCCGGTGTTTCAATTCCATGATCGATACAGTTCCTAATAATATGAAGTATTGGATCGGTTAGTTTCTCAATCATGTTTTTATCAACCTCGGTCTCCAACCCTTCCGTAGAAAGCACCACTTCTTTATTCAGTTCAGCAGAAAGGTCACGAACGAGGCGCTTAAACCGGGCCATCATGCTATAGAGTGGTACCAGGCTCATATTGAACGCATTATCCCGCAACTGCCGGATTAGTTTCTGAAATGACTCTGCCAAATTAATCAACTCCTGGTCATCTTTATTCTCAGCCAAAAGCTTAAACCGTGACTGAGCAGTTATCATTTCGCTAACCAGGTTCATGTATTCATCTATCTTGTTTGAACTTACACGTATGGATGCCAGGTTTAGCTTATCATTTGTTTTAGAATCTGCTAGCTCTTTCTCGTCAGCATCATCTATTTCTTTTTTCTCGTATATAGCCAAAGAAATTGCTTCGGGCAATGGTAAATTAAATAAGCCTTCGTGTAATTCCTCTTTTACGATATCGGTGTTTTTTATTTCCAAAACATTCAGCTCACCTTCTTCTTTTACAAAAAGGAACACATCTTCAATCTCACTAAGCTCTTCTGTAGTGTTTAATACCGCCCTCCAGTTCGTGTAACAATGCTCCGGCTCCATCTTATTTATTCCTGGCAAAGCTGGCATATATGCACGTGCCTTGCACTCACCAAGCGTGTGCAATTCATCAATAAGATAAAGTGGGTTTGTCCCATTTTCCAACACACCCTTCGATGGAATGAAACTTATAAAATAGCTCAAATCCTGCTTCGCAGATTTTAATTGCTGAATTGACCCGACATCTGAATTTTCTTCAGGCTCCTGAGTACCCCTCCCAACACTGCCCGACAATACCAAAGCCATTTCAGATTTAAAATCAATGATTTCGTTTTGTGTTTCAGTATCTACTTCTACGCTCAATAAGCGTTTTAATAAATCAAGCGACTTGAGTGAAAAGCCAATAATTGACGAGTTCAGGCTCATTGTTCCACTCCGAATGGAATCAAAAAGTGACTCTAATTCATGAGTTGCCTCACTCAATGCATTGAACCCAAACATGGCACCACTGCCTTTTAATGAATGCATTACCCGAAACACCTCCTCCACCAACTCTGTCCTGCTGAAATCATTTTCAAGATTCAACAAGGCCAGCTCAAGCTTTTCAAAGTATTCCCCTGCCTCATCAATAAATCGCTGCTGAAACTTATCCATTATCTTAACACTCTACGTATTGTTGCAACCAGTTTTTCCATATTAAAAGGCTTTACCAACCAGCCAGTTGCACCAGCTTGCTTAGCCTGCATGATCACATCTTTCTGCGTTTCCGTTGTCAACACCAAAATAGGCAAATATTTGTACTCATCTATTTTCCGGACTTGTTTTATTAAGTCAAGCCCATTCATTTCAGGCATATGAAAATCAGTTAAAAGCAAATCAAATTTCGCCCCATCAAACCGGGAAAGCGCATCACGCCCATTCACGGCTTTTTCGATTTCAAAACCTGATTCTTCCAAACCAAAGGATATCGCCTCCAGGATGCTTTTTGAATCGTCAACAATTAATATCTTTTTCATTGTACCAGTTTATCCAAATTAAAAAAAGAAGAAAATCCAGCCCTTTTTAAAAGACCTATCATCTCATCGTTTTCGGGCCACCCATACGCAACATCTCCTTCACCACTATCAACCTTTTGGGCAAATGCCTTCAATACCTGGAGAAAAGAAAGATCAACTTCAGTCACTTCCTCCATTCTTATTGTTATCTTACTTCCCTGTTTTATTTTTTGATTTGACAGTTCCTGTCTTATTAGTTCCATCTCCGACAAAATCATTTCACCCGAAAGCACTACTTCAACTAGTTCACCAGTCTTATTGGTCTCTATTTTTATTTGATTTCCTGCCATCATATCATATATCCTATAAAGAAAGCAAACCCTATTAATCTTCCAATGCTTTTTGAATCAATCCAGACAAAAACTTTTTATCCTTTCGAACAACTGTAATCATCATATCAAGAACTGATGTTTTGTTGATCCCAAGTTTCTTTCCGGTGTCCTCAATAAATTTCACATTTCCTTCAGACAACCGAAAGCCTGTCAAGACTTTTTTTTGTTTATCCATACCTAAATAAAAGTAGCCCTATACCTTCTATTACCTACTGCTATGCCTGTTTTTTTATCAAACACTGCCGATTTATTTTTAAATCGGGCCTTTGCGATAAAGGCATATGGCGAAACATGCGTCACCCTGCATTCGGTTCCATTTACATACACAATATCCCCTTCCTGCAAATCATCAAAATTCCGAATTTTCTTCCGCTCAAGTTTTTTCTTTCTAAGCTCGTATTCCGAATTCAATTGCTGCATCAACGACTCATCACCACCCTTATCCGGATGAAACACCCTTGCCAACCTTCTGTACTCCTGCCTTAACCCATCCAGGCTTTTGGCATTTTGCAGCAACGTTATCGAATGTTCAATATTGTTATACATATGCATCTTATGATTTACATTGTATAACAAATTAAGCACATTTTTATTTACAATCCAAATTATTGTTCAATTAATTGATGTACAGAAACGAGATCACTAATTCGCACGGATAAAAAAAAGGCCTGCATTGCTGCAGACCTTCTTATTTATAGGCAATCTTTTTATATGAATCTATTTTTGGGGCCTCAGGGTAACACTGTAGTAATTTTTAAAATCGAACCAGCATTTCATGGAGCGTTGAATAGAACCGACATCGATGCGATCGACCAAACTATTAAATTCATTAAAATCAGAGAAATCCCCTTCCCTGTAAAGGTAACCACTTTTTAAAACGCTCATCCAGAATTCATTTTCACGCAAATTCACTTCGCGTTCCCGATAGATTTTCTCCTTTGTTTTCGCCAACTCCTCTTCACTAGGTCCATTTTTTATGAAGTCTTTTATTTCTTGAAATACACCTAGCTGAAGCTCTTCCACTTTTTCAGGATCAGTACCAAAATAGATCATGATACTGTATTCTTCTTTTGGCAATTTACTAACCGATGGTTTTGCCCCAATATAATACACGCTGCTTTTATCTTCCCTAATTACTTCCAGAAGACGGGTTGATAACAACTTCCCAACAGCATCAATTTTAATTCTGTTCGTACGGGAATATTCAAAATCGCCATGAAAAACAGCATAATGAACGCTTTTTTCCTCCTGTCCTTTATAGACTGTCTTGTTCACAACGCCATCAGGGGAAACCACACCCAAATCTTTCCATTCTTCGTTTTTATTTAAAGAAGGAATTGCTCCAATGTATTTTTCTATCAGAGGTTTCATTTTTTCAAAATCGAAATTGCCCACAAAGAAAAACTTGAAATCACTGGCATCAGAATATCTTTCCAGCGCAATTTTCTTTACTGCACCCAGACTTGCCTCTCTCAAATGAGC
Source organism: Sunxiuqinia sp. (assembly GCA_965230765.1). Taxonomy (GTDB): domain Bacteria; phylum Bacteroidota; class Bacteroidia; order Bacteroidales; family Prolixibacteraceae; genus Sunxiuqinia. Next base: position 448,195 of record CBDDLR010000002.1, on the reverse strand, counting down.
AAGCTCCAGTGGTCTTTTGCGCAAATGATAATTATTGGAAACAACCTTAAACGTATCTTTGAATGCGGCTTCCGGAGAAGCTTTTTTATTTTCCAATACTGCAGCAATTCTGGCCATATATGAAGAGTAGGCTTTTTCATCAACCCGGATATCAGTAAAATAAAGATAGAGAATTTGAAGCATTGCCTCCAGGTCGGTTACTGATGATTTTCCTTTAAACCCCTCTGTTAAGTCCCCCAGGTAAGGAGAAATTTCGAACACCTTCCCTGCCAGCATTTTCTGAAGGGCAACGTTATCAAACTCAGAAATACCGCTCTGAACAATCACATCCGAAGCAATATCAGCCGAAATATCATTTTCCTGTCCGTAAAGGGAATTCCCACCCCAGCTAAACGCAGAAAACAATATTTCATCATCTTTAAAATCCGTTTTCTTAACTACAACCGTAGCACCATTTGACAGTTTCCACTCAGCAGCACCAACCTCCAGAAGCTCCTTCTCAACAACAACCTTCCCAGGTTTCAACTCATGCCCAATCAAGGGCTTTTCAACCACCCTGTCTTCATATGGTTCAATTTCTATCGTTTTCAATTCTTCCAACAACTGCCTAACATCTTCTTCAGAAGGAACTTTAACACCTTCAATTTCAGGAGCAGTAATTACCACAACCTGATTCCTGTCTACGATCCAATCGTTAGCCAAGTCATTCACCTCTTCCAAACTAATCCCGGGCATAAACGAATTATAGTAATTGTACTCGTTCTCGATACCTGGGAATGGTTCTTTGGACATTAAAAAGTTTCGTTTGTATTCATTGGCATAGTTTATCGATTTATGCTTTTTTCGATTATTGTAAAGTTTCTCTACCGAAGACAGCATTGCTTTCTTTTGGCGTTCCAGTTCAGTTTTTGTAAACCCAAACCTTTTTACCCTTTCGTTTTCTACCAACACAGACTTAAGACCTTTTTCAATTTGTCCATTCTTGGTAACCACAACAGAACTATACACACTTGCTGGCCCAAAAAGCTCATCGTAACCTGTTTCGCCATAAACAAAAGGAGGATCTTCAGACATGGTCAGCTCCTGCAACCGATTATTGATCATTCCATTAAACAAGACATACTTAATAATCTCCCGGTACCTACCATGCGTATCTACAATTTTAAGCGGGTGCTTATAATAAACCTGAGCAATGGGGTACTGTGCCTCCTTATCGGTAACAACCGAAACCAGGGTTTCTTCGTGACCTGGAATTTCGTAGTATTTCTTCTCACGTGGGTTCTCTTGTGCAGGAATTTGCGAGAACTTCTTCTTTACGCGTTCTGTCATTTCGGTCTGATCAAAATCGCCAACCACAATGATTGCCTGCAAATCGGGACGATACCAATCCTTCCGATACCGCCTCAAAACTTCCGGTTGAAAATTATCAACAATCTCAATTTTTCCAATCGGCAACCTTTCTGCATAGCGGCTGTTGTGCAAAAACACAGGAAGCCATTTTTTCATCATGCGTTCGTCGGCATCCTTTCCACTCCTCCATTCTTCATGGATTACCCCTCGTTCTTTCTCAATCTCTTCATCTGAATCGGTTATCTGGCTAGCCCAATCGTACATAATCTGCAAGCCTTTCTCCACAAATTCATCATCATCAAGCGGGACTTTTATCATGTATACAGTTTCATCAAAACTGGTATAAGCATTTATCTCTGGACCAAACTCCATCCCTATCGACTCCAGGTAATCGATCAAATCAGACTTAGGAAAGTTTTTTGTTCCGTTAAAAGCCATATGTTCTGCAAAATGGGCAAGCCCCTGCTGGTCATCATCTTCATCAATCGACCCAGCCTTCACAACCAAAAATAAATCAGCCCTATTTTGTGGAGTACTGTTAGCCCTGACATAATAAGTCATTCCATTTTCTAACACCCCTTTGCTTACTGCTGGATCTTCAGGGAGCGGCTCATTCAAATCATATTTGGTTTGGCCAAAAGAAAAAATCACGCACAAAAGCCAAACAACCGTCAATACATATCTCATTTTGTAGAATATTTTAATTATCAGTAAATGCCTGGTGAAGTTCATTACAAATGCCGTTTAATGCTAACACTAAAAGCACAGTCTTCATTGCTTGGTGCCTCCAGATAGTTATCCTTCAGTTCGTCGGGTCCATTTTCTACCAAATATGAATAAGATGTAAACTCAAGCAGATCCAGGTCGTTGTAATCATTCCCGATCCCAAATGTTTTTTCAGGCTGAATATCTTCATGATCACACAAGAAACGAATGGCGTTTCCTTTTGAGACCCCCTTGTGAAATATTTCCATCCACAAATATCCAGTACCCAAAGGAGATGTTGCCCTCAATATTTTTATTTCACCGAAAGCTTGCTCCAACTCTGATTTTATCTGATAAAACTCATCGGTAGCACCTGAAAAAATGACAAGGAATTGGCTCACATCTTCATCAACTGCAAAATTTTGAGGAATGGGTTCAGTCAATGCATTATGACGAGAAAAATAGCGGTCAAACTCTTCGCAAGATGTTCGCCCATGAAAGTGCCAACAAAAACGATTTTCCGGAATTTGTTTAAATAGAAAGAAACTTTTCTCATGTCGCCTCAACACATTTATTACCCCATTAGCAAGCTCCTTGCTCATATTTTGTCGGAATATCAATTGCTGCTGCCTCCAATCAAAAATACCTGCACCCGACGAAAACGCGATGTAATCAAAAGGAACATCATCAGAAATAACCTCTCTGACCTTCTCCAGGTTCCTTCCGGTAGCCGCAACACGAACAATATTCTTCTTCCCCAACTCACCAAGCATCTCCAGGTCATCACGGCAAATGGAATTATCGTCCTTTAAAAATGTACCGTCCAAATCGGTTGCCACTAATTTAATTTGCTCCATAGGTTTCGATTTCCAATATTTGCAATTCAAAAGCATATTAGTAAACATTTAACTCATTTCAAAATTCACAAACCATAGTGGCCAAATCAAATTTTGAAGAAATAGAATGTCCCATTTGTGGAACAACCCACACTTGTATGATGTCCCCTCATTGTTGGTGCTCATCAATTGATATTCCTGAAGAGTTAGCCGAAATGCTTCAACTGAAGTACAACAAGTGCCTTTGCAAAAACTGCCTAACCAAACTTGTAGATAATTTTAAACTAAAACAAACATCTTAAATGCGCATTATCCAACACTCAAAAGACAAAAAAAGAAAAACAATGCCACTATTAAGTTGGGATTTTTACGCTAGTCATCTTCAAAAACTCACCCGTAGTTCGGATGATGCGATGTACCTTGAAAAATTCCTCAAAGACAAAGTAACTGAACGAAATATTGAACCTGCGAAGGCATTTTCCCAATACGATGCAATCGTCATTACCAATAAGTACAAAGTTATAAAATGGGTAAGCTCCGGATTTTACTTTATGACAGGATATAATAAGTCTGAAGCAATAAACAACAGCCCCAATTTTCTTCAAGGGGAAAAAACCAGCCTCAATACAAAAGAAGAAATCAGAAAATTGCTTGACTTAAAGAAACCACTTAGTGCAGAATTAATTAACTATAACAAATCAGGCGACATCTACAACTGCAGAATAGAAATACTCCCTGTCAAAAATGATCAGGACGAACTGACCCACTTTATTGCACTTGAAAAAGAAATTCCATTAGCTTAGCTGCATAATTAAAACTCATAGCTCAAGTTGTCAACATAACAAAACCCAGCGACAATGGGCAATTAGAAACAAAATCATTCTAATTGTTAAAAACCAAATTTCATTACTTATTCATTCTGCAGTAAAATTGCATGAATATTTTTGGTTATCCGCTCACACCGGATTTAAAAGGGAATCCTGTTAAAATCAGGAGCTGTCCCCGCAGCTGTAAGTTTCGATAATAGCTTTTTAAAACTTCAGCCACTGTCCTAGAAAATCTGGACGGGAAGGCATTAAAAAGTGAAACAAGCCAGAAGACCTGCCAGAAATCAATTACCGTAGCTTTCGGGTGAAAAGCAAAAGGTAGAATGGCTTCTGTCAGGCTATCCCAAACTTTTCCGAAAGTTGCATTTTATGAATTTAAACTAAGATTTTGCTATGGACAAAAATGCAGCTTTAACAAAACCAATCATCATTAAACGAGACGGGCAACATTCTGAGTTTGACCCTGAAAAAATCACCTTCGCTATCTTTAAATCCTTAAGGGCAGTTGGTAAACCAAACCGCAAAAAAGCATCAGAAATCTCCAACCAGGTAATTAATGAACTAAGCTTTGAAAGTAGAAGGAAATCACCCAGCGTTGAAGAAATTCAGGATTTAGTGGAGAAAAAGTTATTTGAAAACAACGAGTATGATGCTGCAAAAGCATTTATCATTTATCGTTTCCAACATCAAAATATTCGGGATGCCAAGGAAATTTTTTCCAATATCGACTTAATCGAAGACTACATCAACTTGCAAGACTGGCGGGTAAAAGAAAGTGCAAACTCAACTTATTCGTTGCAAGGACTGAACCAACACCTTTCAACAATAATCAGTTCACAATACTGGCTAAATCAAATCTATTCAAAAGAGATCAGTGACACACACAAACAGGGACGATTCCACATTCACGATCTGGGTTTTTTAAGTGTTTACTGTGTTGGCTGGGATTTGGAAGACTTGTTATATACCGGCTTTAAAGGAGTAGAAGGAAAAACACAAAGCAAACCCGCCAAACACCTGAGAACTGCACTAGGACAAATCGTGAATTTCTTTTATACCATGCAGGGAGAAGCGGCTGGAGCACAGGCTTTTTCAAATTTCGACACCTACCTGGCCCCATTTATCAGGTATGATAATTTAAGCTACGAACGTGTTAAACAATGCTTACAGGAATTCTTCTTCAACATGAATGTTCCCACAAGGGTTGGTTTTCAAACGCCATTCACCAACGTAACCCTGGATTTAAAAGTTCCTGTTTTTTTGAAAGACCAACCAGTTATTATTGGAGGAAAAGCACAAGCGGAAACCTATGGGGAATTCCAGGAAGAGCTTGACATATTCAACAAAGCCTATGCAGAAATCATGCTTGAAGGGGATAGCAATGGAAGCGTTTTCTCGTTCCCAATACCAACTTACAACATTACTCCTGATTTTGAGTGGGACAACCCCAACCTGGATTTGATTTGGGAAATGTCGGCAAAATACGGAATCCCTTACTTTTCAAACTTTGTGAACTCTGACATGAGCCCTGACGATGTTAGAAGTATGTGTTGCCGTCTTCGACTGGACAAAAGGGAACTGCAAAAACGTGGAGGTGGCCTGTTTGGTGCAAACCCATTAACCGGTTCAATCGGTGTAGTCACAATCAACCTCCCAAAACTAGGCTACGAAGCCAAATCAGAAGAAGACTTATTCAATAGGCTTTCCTGGCTAATGGAAATGGCCAAGAATAGTCTCGAATTAAAACGAAAAGTTATAGAAAGACTTACTGAACAAGGGCTATATCCTTACTCCAAGTTCTACCTCAGGCACCTACACAAGAAAAACGGTGCATATTGGGACAACCATTTTTCAACCATTGGACTAATTGGCATGAATGAATGCTGCTTGAACTATTTAGGCAGCCAGATAACTGACAAAGAAGGACATGAATTTGCCCTGAAAGTGATGGGCTTTATGAGAGAAAAGCTGGAAGCTTTCCAGGAAGAAACAGGTCACATCTACAATCTGGAAGCTACACCTGCAGAAGGCACATCCTATCGACTGGCACGAATTGACAAAATGCAATACCCGGATATTATCGTTGCCAACGAGGAAGCATACAAAAAAGGGAGCAAACCTTACTACACCAACTCAACACAGCTCCCTGTAAATTACACCGACGATCTGTTTAAAGCACTTGACCATCAGGACAGCCTGCAAACAAAATACACCGGGGGAACCGTTTTTCACACATTCATCGGTGAAAAGCAATTGCCCACATCTTCGGTAAAGCAATTAATAAAAAAGATTACTGCAAACTATCACTTACCGTACATTACCTTATCGCCAACTTTCAGTATTTGTCCGGAACATGGCTATATTTTTGGTGAACATGAATACTGCCCAAAATGCTCACTGGAGGGCAAGGAAGAGAAATGTACTGTTTTCTCAAGAATTGTTGGCTACCTCCGCCCTGTAGATCAATGGAATGAAGGTAAGCAGGAAGAATATAAAGACAGGGCTCTATTTGATTCAGGTGGAATTGAAAAGCAAAAATGTGAATTGGAAACAGAACAGCTAAACACCGAATCCATCAAAGTATTATAAAATGCTAATTGATGATGCTTTAATCAGTTTTCCAATTGGGGGCTTTACTAAACTAAGCCTGATTGACTACCCAGGACACTTATCTTCAGTGGTTTTCACTTCAGGTTGTAATTTTAGGTGCAACTACTGCCACAACCCTGAATTGGTAATTCCAAAGTTGATTAAAGAAAATCCGGCATATTCTTTTAAAGAAATATTCCACTGGATTTACGACAACAAAAACATGCTTGATGCAATTGTCATAACAGGGGGAGAACCTACAATCCATGGTTCTCTTCCTTCTTTTATAAGAAGTTTAAAACAACTGGGATTAAAAATTAAACTCGACACTAACGGAACAAATCCCACCATGCTTAAAAAACTAGTTGAGCAAGAATGTATAGACTACATTGCAATGGATATAAAAGCACCGTTAAACCAAGAAAAATATCAACAAATAATTGGTGTAAAGCTCGAAAAAAAATCATTTGCAAAAATCATTGAATCCATATCCATCATTACAAATAGCAGGATGGATCATGAATTCAGGACTACACTGGATTCCAGGTTAAATTTTGAGGAAGTCAAAAAAATCACTGAGGAGATACCCGGGAAACTATTTCTTCAAAAGCTTCATTTCAACGAAAAGTTCATCGAAAAACAAATACCTACAATTACTGAAGAATCCTTAGCAACAATTGCGGATAATTCAAAAGTATTTCTTCGTGGTTAACACCAATACCTTATTTGTGGCATTCGACGCACACTTACATCTATTAAATTGATTTGTTTATCGATTTTAATATGATGCTTAAATATGAATGGATAGTTTTAAGCTGTAATTTATATCTTTGTAAGCTTTGAAATTTGAGGGCTAAAAATCTATCAAAAAATATTTATGAAGATCGCACTTATTGGTTATGGAAAAATGGGCAAGTTTATCGAAAAAATTGCCATAGATCGAGGGCACGAAATTGCACTTACCATTGACATAGATAACCAACACGAATTGACTACTGAAAATTTAAAAAAAGCCGATGTGGCTATCGAGTTCACCATTCCGGCCACCGCTATGAACAACTATAAAATTTGTTTTGAAAGTGGCATTCCTGTTGTAAGCGGAACTACCGGCTGGCTGGAAAGAAAAGATGAAGTTTTGCAGGAAATGAAAAAGCACGATGGAACGTTCTTTTATGCTTCCAATTTCAGCGTTGGTGTAAATTTGTTTTTCGCCCTGAATAAAAAACTGGCAAGCCTAATGAAAGGCCATTCAGAATATGATGTCAAGATGGAAGAAGTACACCATACCCAAAAACTTGACGCACCTAGTGGAACAGCCATTTCTTTAGCAGAAGATATATTTGAAAATCATTCGGGCAAAAAAAGCTGGACACTGGAAAATCCAGGATCTCTGGAAGAAATGCAGATCAATGCAATCCGCGAAGACCAGGTGCCAGGTATTCACAGAGTTAAATATGAATCGGAAGTCGATTATATAGAAATTGAACACAGCGCAAACAGCAGACAAGGTTTTGCAACCGGTGCGGTTTTGGCCGCTGAGTTTTGCATTGGCAAGAAAGGCTTGCTGAACATGAACCAATTATTGAACATTTAATACACCCAATAAAATGAGACAGATCCTTACAAACAAGTGGTTTAAATTTATACTCGTTGGCCTGCTTTATAGCCTGTGGGTCCTTTGGCTTGAAAATTACTGGTGGTTTTTTGGCCTCGTAGTTATTTTCGATATGTACATAACAAAAAAGGTACATTGGGCTTTTTGGAAGAAGAAAAACCCTGAAGGAGGCAAACAAACCAAAGTGGTTGAATGGGTTGATGCAATCATATTTGCAGTAATTGCTGCTACTTTTATTCGTATGTTTTTTATTGAAGCATATACCATTCCTACATCATCCATGGAAAAATCGATGCTGGTTGGCGACTTCCTGTTTGTTAGCAAAACAGCCTATGGCCCTAAGCTACCGAACACTCCGATTTCTTTTCCGTTTGTGCACCACACGATGCCATTAACTAAAACAAAAAAATCTTATTTGGAATGGATACAAAGGCCCTACAAACGAATTGCCGGATTGGGTAAAATTAAAAATAATGATGTCGTTGTTTTTAACTTTCCGGAGGGCGATACTGTAGCTATGCATATGCCAACCCAGAGTTATTATCAGTTAGCCAGAACTTATGGTAGAGACCGCATTTGGAACGAAAAACAAAGTTTTGGTGAAATCATCAGCCGCCCTGTCGATAAGCGGGAAAATTATATCAAACGCTGTGTTGGGATTCCCGGCGATGTACTTGAATTAAAAGAAGGGCAATTGTACGTAAACGGCAGTACCCAGGATGCCTTCCCAGGCGTTCAATACGATTATATTGTGACCACAGACGGAACAAATATCAACAAAAGAACATTGGAAAAAATTGGAATTGCCAGAGCTGATCAACAGATGTATTCCGGATCGCAATTCCGCTACCCAATGACCGATGAACAAGTAAAAGCATTGAAGGAATTGCGAAATGTAAAAAATATAAAAAGAGTTCAGATACCTGCCAGCAACTGGGAGAAGAACATCTTTCCTCACAGCAAAGACTACCCCTGGAATGTTGACAACTTTGGGCCACTTACAGTGCCAAAGAAAGGTGAAACAGTTAATCTTTCACTTACCAACCTGCCAATTTATGAGCGTATCATTGACCTTTACGAAAATAATGAATTGGAAGTAAAAGACAGCACGATATACATCAATGGTGTTGCTACAGACAATTACACCTTCAACATGGATTATTACTGGATGATGGGTGACAACAGGCACAATTCGGCCGACTCGCGTTATTGGGGTTTCGTACCAGAAGACCATGTTGTTGGAAAAGCAGTATTTATCTGGTTATCGTTAGATAAAGAAAAAAGCTTTCCATCGAAAATCAGGTTCAATCGTCTATTTAAATCCGTACACTAAGAGATTCAGGATATTTCAAAAAGGGTCGTGAACAGTTGCTTCATGATCCTTTTTTTTGTTACCTTTCTGAAAAATCTGAATTATGTCTGTAGGTATTATCATCATTCTGGTTCTCGCTTTGTTACTGGTAATCTTCACACTACAAAACACAGCGGTGATTGCACTCAAAGTGCTTTTCTGGGAAGTTTCGGATGTTCCTTTGGTGTTGGCACTCATGGTTTGTTTAATCTCAGGGTTCATCATTGCTTATGCACTGGTATACCCAAAAGTATGGAAACTAAAATCACAAGTAAAAAACCTTAAAAAACAAGTAGACGAACCAATTGTGACCGTACCTCAACCGGAACAACACAGCACTTCCGAAGGTATTGAAATGAGCGGCGATACCGACGAAAGCTTCTTCAAAGATTAGATGTATGAGCCAGAACGCCATTTTACTTAGCACAGCTTATTTACCACCGGTTCAATACATCTCTAAGTTTTTGCAATACAAATCCATTTGGATTGAAGCTTGTGAGAATTTCACGAAACAAACATACAGAAACAGAACGATTATTCTGGGAGCAAATGGCCCGGAAGCATTGGTTATTCCAATTCTTAAAGGTCGGAGCAAACAAGCAATCCGTGATCTCAAAATATCCTACGACACAAACTGGCGACACACACACTGGCAGGCCATTATATCGGCCTATAACTCCTCTCCTTTTTTTGAAATCCTGGAGGATGATTTTCGGGCATTTTATGAAAAAAAGTTTGAGTTTTTGATGGATTTTAATTTGCAAATACTTCACACAATTTTTGAAATCCTGGAGATTAACCCTTCCATAAAAATGACTGAAGATTTTGAACAAGTGCCAGGTTCATTTACAAACTTTAGGGACGCTATTCATCCTAAACAGCAAAAAGCAATTTCCGATCCTTCTTTCATTGCAAAACCTTACACACAAGTTTTCGAAGAAAAATTTGGCTTTGTCCCAAACCTCAGCATCATCGACTTATTATTCAATTGTGGATCAGAAAGTTATTCGACAATCCACAAGTGTATCACGAAATAGCATTTATAAACACACAGATCAAACTAAACATAATCACCTCAAAATCAAGTATTTTCTTAATAAAATAGAAACATACCCGTAACATCCAAATAACCAAATCGTGCGATATTCAAGCCAAACTTCAGGATAGGGAGAAAATATGAATACTTTCACTGTGCACACCTATGAGTTCACCCCTGTTATTGAAAATCTAAATCGATTGGAGGAGGTTTCATGAAAGATCTGAGTTTGAGAAATAAATTTTTTATTCTCATAGCTACCTTTTTTATCATCTTTATTATTTCAGGAATATTTACACTTTTTTCATTCAAAAAAGTTTCGCATCTAAGACAAGCGAGCAAAACTTCGATGGAACTAAAAGTGTTGATGCTTGACCAGCGAAAGCATGAGAAGGATTTCCTGGTTCGAGAAGTTACCAACCCCGACTATTTCGAAACACTTAACAGTAAATATCTCGACAAGTTTAAACAAAACAAGGTATTGATCAGGGAATATTTAAACCTATTGGCCAATGATCGATCATTATCCTCAACTGAGTTTGTAGAATGGACAAATCGGATTGAAAAATCGTCCACTCAATATGAAAATGCGTTTGACCAGCTTGTTTTAGCCATAAACCGACGTGGATTTAAAGACTATGGGATTGAAGGTGATTTCCGCAACTCGGTGCACGATGCAGAAGATATGATCAAATCATCTTTTGGCGAGGGACCAATCCATGTAAGCCTGCTTACTTTGCGCAGGCATGAAAAGGATTATTTGCTAAGAAATGACTTCAAATATGTAAGCAAATTTGAAGCTGAAACGGATAAAATAATCCGACTAATTAAAGCAAAAAGAAATTCTGAGGCCATTGTTGAAGCCATTGCTGATTATCGAAACAAGTTTAACCTTTTGGTTGAAATTGAAAAAGAGATTGGCGTTACAGAAAACGATGGCTTACATGGAAAGATGAGGGAAGCGATACACAAAGTTGACCCGCTTTTATTGCGAATTACCAACGAAGTTGAGGAACGGATTCAACAATCTATTGCAAGTGTTGAATTTATCCTGGTCATCGTGTTCATTATTGGAGGAACCATTATTTTGCTGTTCAGTTTCTACATACTTCGTGGCGTTTACAGAACATTGGGTGGTGAACCTAGTCTGGTTGCCAGTATTTCCAATAAAATTGCCAACGGAGATCTGGATGAAATTCACTACACGAAAGAAGATTTTTCAAAAGGTGCAATTGGCTCTATGTTTAACATGACCGATAAACTTAAAGAAATCGTGGCTTCGATTCTTCATAGAAGTTCGCAAATTGCCTTTGCTTCAAAACAACTAAGTGCCACTGCTGAAAAACTTTCCGGGGGGGCTACGGAACAGGCATCCTCTCTGGAAGAAGTATCGTCATCCATGGAACAAATGGTAGCGAATATTCAGCAAAATTTTGACAATGCACGAGAAACTGAAAAAATTGCGTCACAATCTTCATCTAGTATTAAAAATGTTGAAGTCGCAATGGGCGACAGTTTAGAAAACGTGAGAGGCATTACCGATAAAATAAACGTAATTAACGACATAGCCCGACAAACAAATATTCTGGCATTGAATGCTGCTGTTGAAGCTGCGCGTGCAGGAGAAAATGGGTCTGAGTTTTCTGTGGTTGCTTCTGAAGTTCGTAAACTCGCAGAACGAAGCAAGTCGGCTGCCGATGAAATTATCAAGTATTCAAGAACAAGTAGAATTACTACAGAAACCTCAACCAAGCAAATGCATGAATTGGTTCCCCACTTGGTGAAGACGATTGAATTGATCCAGGTAATCGCAAATTCTTCAGCCGAACAAAACATGGGCGTAAACCAGGTGAATAACGCACTTCAGCAGTTAAATGGGGTAACTCAGCAAAACGCCGCCTCTGCCGAAGAACTGGCATCAAATACGGAAGAACTGTCACAACAAGCTGTTCATTTGAAAGAACTGGTTGACTATTTTCAGGTATAGCTGACGTGCCGGGAGCAACGGATTTTATACGCTGGTTAAACCAGAAATTTGAAATATCTGCCAGATAAGCCCCAACCTCTCAGTGAAAAAATAAGGTTTGTTTAGGTGGGGATCAAATTAACTACTAAGATTGCTTTGTTCGATAAGGTTTTTATTTTTTTAATCCGAAAAGCCTAATTATTGATTTTAACCTTACCGAAAATAATCTAAAAAAACCTTATCTTTAGTTCTTTAACCTTAGTAGTTCTGAGGCCACCTCATAATTCAACCTTATTAAATCTATTGATATGAGAATTGAATACAACAACCTCTACACACATTTTGTATTTACAACCTATCAAAGGATTCCCCCTGATAAAAGAAAAAAACCGAGTTCGTATTGAAAAATACATTACTGGGATCGTGAATAACAATTTGTCGAAATTATATGCCATTTTCGCAAATCCGGAACATGTTCATTTGTTGGTTTCCCGCTCACCACAAATTTCAGAACAAGAACTGGCAACCATCGTTGCCGATAGTTCAGAACAATTTATCAACCAGAACAAATTATCGGTTGGGAATTTCAACTGGCAACAATCTGCTTCGGCTTTTTCTGTTTCAAAATCGGATGTTAAGAATGTTTGCAAATATATTTTGAACCAGCCTGGGCATCATAAAAAAACAGGTTTTGCAGAAGAATACCAGAAATTCATGAAACACTATCAATGTACGTTGAAAAAATAAGGTTTGTTTAGGTGGCGATCAAATTAACTACTAAGATTGCTTTGTTCGATAAGGTTTTAAAAAAATGTCAAACCGTATTCTTTTTGTAGTTAACCTTAGTAGCACAATCAATGCCCCTGGTAAATAAACCTTATTCAAAAAATGGAAATTGGAAACTTCCAGCCCCGGGTACAAGATGCCGGACTTTCAAAGACCCGGCAAACCCAGAGGCACTTTAACAGCTTATCAGGCAACTATCTTTTTACAAATCGATTCAATATGTATTGAACCCGTTCCACAACACCCACCCAGCAGCGTTAATCCGGGTAGATATTGTTTGAGCCTTGTATACCAGTCCGCCAAATCATGCTTGTCACCAGCGTCCAATTCATCAGAGTTATCTAATTTATCATAGCTTTTGTTTGAAGCGCTTTTAGTTCTTCCATGAGCTGAAATTGGCTCAACAACTAAGCTTATAATTTGTTGATTACCAGATCAAAAAAAATCATGAACAAACTTCAAAAACGGTTCCTGTTACAACCGAAAATGCGCTTGTATTCGCATTTTTTCTTATTTTTGCTTAGATCGATTTCAAATTAAAACCAACAAAACCGATGAAAAACAGAAGAAATTTCTTAAAAGTTTCTGCAGCTGGTTCTATGGGGCTATTATTTAGCAATCCTCTTTCCACACTGGCAGAACAATTTAACGAACGCAAAAAATATGGTGTAGGACTTCAACTATATTCCATCAGAGATGCCATTACTGCTGACCTAAAAGGTTCACTTCAAAAAGTTTCTGACCTTGGTTATAAATATGTTGAGCTGGCAGGCTACTCTGACGGCAAATTTTACAATCTAAAACCTACTGAATTCAAGAAAATAGTTGAAGACCGTGGATTGAAGATTCTTAGTAGCCATACAAATGTTGAAGCCACAGGCGTAACATTAGAAAATGCAAAACTAATGGCAGACAGCCATGCTGAACTCGGTGTAAAATATTGTGTACAGCCTTGGGTAAATGAAGAAGATCGCACGATTGAAACTTACAAAAAACTGATAGGCGAATGGAACAAAGTTGCTGGCATTATGAAAGATGTAGGCATTCAGTTTGGCTATCACAATCATAATTTTGAGTTTGCCAACCTGGATGGAATTGTTCCTTATTATGATCTTTTCTTGAAAGAAATGGATGCCGACTTAATCACCATGGAATTGGACATGTTCTGGGCAACAAAAGCCGGGCAAGATCCGGTGGAAATATTTAAAAAATATCCGGGCAGGTTCCAGCTTTTCCATATGAAAGATTTACGTACAAAACAAGCTCCTTCCTTTACAACTGACGGAAGGGATATTTGTAGCGTTGGAGAGGGAGTCATAGATTTCAAGCGCATAATGGCAGCCAAAGATATTGCCGGCATGAAATACATGTTTGTTGAAGACGATAACCAGGGAAACGGCAAACCCTTTGAAAGTATTGGCAAAAGTATTGACAACCTGACAACAAAAATTTTGAAGTAATTCTTTAACAACAATATAAAGAGAGAGACCAACAATGTTCTCTCTTTTTTTGTTTCAATATTTTCAATTTGAATATTTAAAACTTACTTTGGCGGGTATTTTTGTATATTGCTAGTGCAAGGAACAACCAGGACTCGATTATGATTTACAAAGTTAAACGCTTTCTATTTTTTATTTTATTTTTTCTCACACCCTTAATCCTAAAAGCCCAAAAACCACCAATTGAAGAATTTTCCAGGCACAAACTTGGTTTTGTTTCGGGTGTTGGAGACCAGGTAATATTTCCAGCCAATTACAACTATGAAGTCGTCCTATTTCAATTTGAATATTCGTATACTTTTTCAAGACAGGAAAGATGGAATTGGGAAGTCCTCCTCCAGCCACAATACAACCTCTCTCATTTTACAAAAATTGAAGTATTTGAAGAATTTGTAAAAGTTACAGAAAATGTTCCTGGTAAAGAATTTGGCTTAAGTGCCGGAATACTGGCAAGAACAAATGTTATTAAGGATATCATTGGTTTTTATGGCGTTTTAGGAGCAGGGCCACACCATATTTCTGACTCTCCAAGAAGACAAGCTAAAGGATTTATTTTTTCAACCTACCTTGATTTTGGTTTTACCATTAAGCTCACCAAAAGTGCTTATATCGATGTAAGGCCTGGCTTCCGACACATTAGTAATGCTGGAACAAAACCACCAAACGAAGGCTTAAACACATTTACATTAAGAGGTGGTATGTTGTTTGAAATTTAAAAGATATCCTTCAATGTGAAGAATTGCCTGAAATTATCCCGGATAGTAATTGGGAGCCCCTCACCCGATCAGCTATCCACCCCAGATAAAATATGGCAAATAAGGTTAGGGTTGGTGGCAATCAAATTCGCTACTAAGGTAACTTTGTTCAATAAGGTTTACGAAAGATATCAAACCGTATTCTTTTTGTATTTAACCTTAGTAGCATAATCGATGTCCCTGGTCAATAAACCTTATTCAAAATCACTGGTGCCCAGTTGAAAGTTGAAAATACGCCATGCCCCTTATTTTCCATTAAATTGAAATATTAACCGGACACTAGTGATTCAAAATATGGAAGTTGAAAACTTCCAATCCCGCTTATTTAAATCTTTTCTTCAACAATTTTTAAAATCAATTGCTCTTTCTTTTCTGCCTGGCATAAAATTTCACCAGCCTCATTCCTAAGCTCTTTCACTTTTTCCTCATCAGCAAAATCAGCAAGATTGATAAGAACATTCAGATAAGCTCCCTGAACTGCGGTTCTGGCACACAACGCCCCTACTCCAGCATCAGAAACTGAATTTGGGTTTCCAATTTCAGCCATCACCTGCAATACTTCCATTGATTTATAGGCAGTTTTCATTACCTCAAGCGGAGTAAGGATTGCATTTAATGTTGCATCTTGAATTGCTTTTGCACGCGCTGCTTTCTCATCGTCAGTTCCTTTTGGCAAACCAAAAGCAGCCATAATCTTGTTAAACGCATTGGTGTCATCATCAACCAATTTAAGTAGTTTATCCTGATAAAACTTACCTTGCTCTGCCCAATCAGAAAATTCTTCCCAACGCTCGTCCCAGCCACGCTTGTGTGCTGAAAGGTTTGCAACCATGCTACCCAGTGCAGCACCCAGTGAACCCACATACGCAGAAATAGAACCACCACCAGGAGCTGGTGACTCAGAAGCTGTTTCTTCTGCAAATGCCTGCAAGCTTAAATTCTTGAGCTGAGGCTTTGAGTCTTCCAGCAAGTACTCAATAATCCTTTCTTTGGGGTTGAATTCACCCAGCTCATCCAAGCCCATGGATTTAATTGCGATCTTAATAATTTCATCGTCTGAAATACCTGTAGAGCGTTCCTGTTTTCTTAGGAAATATTTTCCGGCATCTAGCATTGCTTGTAAAGGAACCAATCCAACCAATTCCGATCCGGTTACACGCATTCCTCTTTTCTCAGCACTTTTGCATACTTCATCAAAAGCTACATGCACAGGGGTAACAGTAATATCTGTCAGGTTCATTGAAATCTGGGCAACCCCGTATTCTTCAATAAACCAACCAATAGCACGAACTTTCTTCAGTGTACCCGGAACACGAACCGGCTCTCCGTTTTCATCTTTCACTACTTTGCCAGTTACAGGATTTCCTTCCCTTTTTATACGACCTGCTTCACGCACATCAAAGGCAATTGAGTTGGCACGTCTTGTAGAAGTCGTATTTAGGTTTACATTATAGGCTACTAGGAAATTCCTGGCACTAACTGCAGTTGCACCTGCTGAAGCGTTAAATGATGCTGATCCAAAATCCGGTTTCCAACGAGGGTTTTTTAGCTTTTCCGGTAATCCTTCATATTCACCGGAACGGCAGTTTGCCAAACTCTTGCGTTCTTCACTTTGAGCAGCAAACTCGTAGCAGTAAATTGGAATTGCCAGTTCATCGCCAATTCGTTTGGCCAGTTTGTGTGCATACTCAACAGTTTCTTCCATACTAATATTGGCAATCGGTACCAACGGACATACATCAGTAGCCCCAAAACGAGGGTGCTCTCCCTGATGTTTGCTCATATCAATCAATTCAGATGCCTTTTTCACTCCCCTGAAAGCGGCCTCGATCACGTCATCTGGTGATCCAACAAATGTTACAACAGTGCGGTTAGTGGCTTTCCCCGGATCAACATTTAACAGTTTTACTCCTTCAACACTTTCTATAGCATCTGTAATTTGTTTAATTACCTGTGGATTGCGACCTTCACTAAAGTTAGGTACGCATTCAATTAATTGATTCATTTTATCTGATTTAGTAATTTGTCATTAGTTATTGGTGGTCAGGGAAATAAAAGCTTCTGGCTTCCAGCTCCATGCTCCATGCTCCCTGCTTCCTACTCTACTGAATTTCTCCGTTTATAATCATCGTCTCAACCGGATTGCTCCCGAAGTAATAAGGTATTGCAGCATAGCCAGGAAGATCTTTCGTGATAATAATATTGGCTTGCTTACCCGGACAAATACTTCCACAAATCGATTCAACTCCCATTGCGTAGGCTGTGTTGATAGTCGTTGCATTGATCGTTTCTTCCGGTGTCATCTTGTAGTTAACACAAGCCAGTGATTGCACAAAATTCATATTTCCCGATGGCGATGATCCTGGATTAAAATCAGAAGCTAACGCTACGGGTAAGCCTACATTCATCATTTCACGTACAGGCGAACATTGCATATTTAAAAAGAATGCTGCACCAGGTAGAACAGTGGGCATGGTTTCTGAAGCCTGCAAGCATTTTATTTCATCCTCTCCAACAAACTCCAGATGATCAACCGACAAAGCGCCATACTTAACACCAGCCTGAATACCTCCGGTTAATCCCAGTTCGTTAGCATGAATCTTAGGCTTAAGACCGTATTTCATCCCAGCCATTAACAGTTGTTCGGTCTCTTCAACGGTAAAAAACCCCTGGTCACAAAATACGTCCATGTAGTCTGCCAGCTCTTCGGAAGCAACCACCGGAAGCATTTCATTAATTATCAGGTCAATGTATTCCTCACGTTTTTGCTTATACGCAGCAGGGATAGCATGTGCCCCTAAGAAGGTAGCTTTTATGATTAAAGGGCTGTTCTCTTTCAAACGTTTGATAACCCTTAGCATTTTTAACTCAGACTCAACAGATAAACCATAACCACTTTTGATCTCTACGGCGCCTGTTCCCATTGCAATTATTTCATGAAGACGTTTCATGGCCGATTCGTACAACTCATCCTCAGTTGCTTCTTCCATCTTTTTGGCTGAATTTAAAATCCCTCCACCTCGCCGGGCTATCTCCTCGTAAGTCAATCCATTTATTCTATCGACAAACTCTTGTTCACGGCTGGCAGGAAAAACCAGGTGTGTGTGCGAGTCGCAATATGCAGGCATGACAAGTTTCCCTGAACAGTCAATTTCCATAACCAAATCATCCTCCAAATCTTCAAACTTAAAATCTTCCATCAAGCCGAAAGATTCAATTTGTTCATCCCGAATAATAAGATATGCATCTCTTAAAACAGGTAAATCTGCCATATTCTTTCCGGCAACCCATTGGCGGGCTTTATCTTCCACCTGTATTAACTCCTTAATATTTTGAAGGATAAGTTTCATGGTAAGCACGTATTTTAATGAGTAAAAATGGTTGTACAAGTTAAAGAAACCTTAGCAACAAATAAACTGTCAAAAATCATACAGGCATTATTATTCTACTCTTAATACTGGGTATTGTTATAAACTTTTTTTATTCAAATCAAGCAAAATATATATCTTAGTGGAATCTGCCGAAAACAATTACCAAGCGATACTGGGGAACAACACATCGTCACATGTTCAGAATACACTTAAGGGAAATGGGTTTCAACTTCATTGGGAAAAAATATGATCAACTTTATCAACAAGTTACGTCTTAAAAACAAGCTGCTATTTTACGTACTATTTGTTTTTACTCTGGTTTACGGCATAACACTTCTATACATTAGCCTGAATGTACGTGCGAAAGCATTTGATGATGCGGTAACAATTATTAACACCAGCGTTATGGAGCACCGGAACCTGGTTCGTTCAAACATCATGAAGGTGTACAACGAAACAGATGTAATTCGGGACATGTATCAGGAATACCCGTCAGTTCCTGAAGAAGGCAGGGATAAATTTTTCAATGAACTTTTAAGAAGCTGGCTGGAAAATAACCCGAATTACCTATCGACCTGGCAAGTATGGGAACTGAATGAGATTGACCCAACATATGAGCTAAAAAATGGAAGGCGGCGCAATGTTTTTTACAGAAAAGAAGGCAAAATTGGGCATACTATAAAAGATGTTGACATGACCAACAAAACCCTAACTGGTCTATACTACGACATAAGAAACTTAAATGAAGATAAAATTCAGGATCCCTATTACGATGACCTTACAATAGAATTGAAAGGAATTTTGATGACATCAGTTGTTTTGCCGATCAGGGAAAATGGAAAATTCCAAGGTCTGGTTGGTGTAGACATTAGCTTGTCGAACATGGGTTCAATAATAACAGACATGCAGCCGTTTGAAGGTGCTGAATCATTTTTTATCTCCCCCGACAACAGTATCGTTGCCCACACTAACAGCTCATTGGTTGGGAAAAAATTGATGGATGATCCGTCATTGCATCGCCCATCATTTTCTGATGCACTGAGAAAAATTGGCTTGCAGCAAGATTCATACTTTCAATACAAAAAAGAAACCACTGGTGAAAAATACTATACCTATATTGCCCCAATAAAATTTGATGACGTACCAGAATCATGGGCCATTGGTGTAGAAGTTCCTGTAGAAATTTTATCAGCACGGGTAAAAAGCATTTTTTATCAAAGCTTATTGATTGGAATTTTGGGACTTGCCGTTTTATATGCAGCCGTTTATCTAATAGCAACAAATATCGTTAAACCTGTAAATGAAAGTGTTGAGTTTTCTGAACGAATCGCTTCAGGAGATTTAACAAGCGAACTGGATGTCAGCAGGCATGATGAAGTTGGTGATTTAGGTAGGTCACTTCAACTTATGGCCACCAATGTAAAAGGCACGATTCATGAAATAAAAAAGGCTGCCAATGTTATAAATCAGTCTAGCGATCAGTTATCGGACAATGCGATCGAACTGAACCATGGAGCATCAAGTCAGGCAGCTGCTGCTGAGGAGATTAGTGCATCGATGGAAGAAATGGTGAGCACCATTCATAAAAACAGCGAAAATGCAAAAGAAACCGAAACAATTGCGCAGAATGCAGTTGAAGGTATGACAAAAGGGAAAGAATTGACAAATGAAGCAAAGCTGTCGATGAAAAGAATTGCTGACCGTATTACCATTATCGACGAGATTGCTTCACAAACAAACATATTGGCTTTAAACGCAGCTGTAGAAGCTGCCCGTGCAGGAGAACAGGGACAGGGTTTTGCGGTAGTAAGTAATGAAGTGAAAAAATTGGCAGAACGGTCGCAATTGGCCGCTGCAGAGATTATTGGGCTAACCAAAAACGGGCTAAAAGTAACAACCCGCTCTGTTGAAGAATTTGAAGAACTGATTCCGAACATTGAAAAAACGGCAGCACTAATTAAACAAATTGCCAGTGCAAGCCTGGAACAATATTCTGAAGCAGAACAAATAAATAGTTCAATACAACAACTAAATGTGGTAACCCAGCAAAATTCAGCATCTGCCTCATTATTTTCCGACAATGCAAAAAAGCTTACAGAGCTGGCTACTGAGTTGGAAATAGCTATTTCTTATTTTAAGGTGTGAAAAAATTATCGTGCCATTCAGAATAGTTCCTATTTTTGTGCCTCAAAATAAAAAGCATGCTAAAGAAAGTACCACACACATACGTAATTGTATTTTACATCATCCTTCTTTCTGTAATTCTTTCCTGGATTATCCCCGGGGGTGCATTCGAGCGGGAAACAGTCATGGTAAATGGCATCGAACGTGAAATCATAAAAAACAACTCATTTCACTATACCGAAAGCAATCCGCAAACATGGCAAGTGTTTTCGGCATTTTTTGATGGTTTTGTCAACACGGCAGATATCATTGTGTTTATTCTGATGATTGGTGGTGCATTCTGGATTATGAACGACAGCAAAGCCATTGATGTTGGTATTCACTCTTTCCTGAAATCGGCACAAAAACTGGAACGTAAAAAATGGATAAAAAAGATTGGTGTCGACAACATCATCATGAGCCTGATCATGTTAATTTTCAGCTTATTTGGTGCAGTATTTGGCATGAGCGAAGAAACAATCGCATTTACCATCATATTTGTACCGCTGGCCATATCAATGGGCTACGACTCCATTATAGGGGTAAGCTTGTGTTTTGTTGCTGCAGGGCTGGGATTTGCTGGTGCTACACTAAACCCATTTACCATTGGTATTGCCCAGGGATTATCGAACCTTCCGCTTTTTTCAGGCATTGAATACCGGTTCTTCTGTTGGGTAGTCCTGAATATAATTGGATTTACCTACATTCTGGTTTATGCCCGGAAAATTAAAAAAGACCCCAAACGATCAAGCGTTTATGAAGACGATAAAGTGTGGCGGGACAAAAGCAACAGCCATCTGGATGAACTAAAACATTTTGTACCAAAACAAGCCTGGTTTGTTTTTGCAATTATAAGTTTGGTGTTGGTCGCTTTTTCTATTAACTATCCAAATTCAACCTTAAATGTTGGAAACAGTTCAGTTTCTTTTCCGGCCATGCCAATCGCTTCTGCAGCATTTATCGTTTCAAGTTTGATCTCTTTGAGAAAAACCGTCCACTATTTTATTCTGAACCAACTTGTTTTCACCATTGTCTTCCTGATTATTGGAGTGATGGGATATGGCTGGTATGTCATGGAAATTGCCACGCTGTTCCTAGCCATGGGGCTAGCTTCTGGAATCACAATGGGGAAAAAAGCAAATGAGCTCGTCAAACTCTTTCTAGAAGGTTCAAAAGATATACTTTCTGCTGCCATGATTGTTGGATTGGCAGGCGGTATAATTGTGGTTTTGGAAAATGGACAAATCATAGACACCATCCTTTACAACCTTTCAGAAATGATGAATGGTTCGGGGAAAGTTTCATCTGTTGGGATGATGTACATAATTCAAAATGTATTGAATGTTTTCATTCCTTCCGGATCTGGCAAAGCTGCTTTAACCATGCCAATGATGTCGCAGTTTTCTGATCTGATTGGGATTTCAAGACAAGCAACAGTAATGGCATTTCAGTTTGGCGATGGGTTCACCAATATGATTACACCAACATCGGGTGTTTTAATTGGGGTACTTGGTGTGGCCAAAGTCCAATATGAAAAATGGTTTAAATGGGTGGCTCCTTTGATTTTGATTTTGCTGATAGTTGGATTTTTACTACTTATTCCAACAGTTACCATGCAACTGAATGGTTTTTAAAAAGGGCTTTAATTCTTTTTTATACGCTTTACAAAAACTTTTCCATTCACATTTATTTTTAATAAATAAATGCCATTTCGGAGTGAGCTAAGGTCAAGTTTTGATTTATGGCTACCAGGGAAAAACTGTACAACTTTCCATTTTTTTACGGGGACACCTAAAATATCTATCATCTCAAAAGTAACATTTGAGAATTCCTGTAAACTAATTTCTACATAAACATGGGTGCTAACCGGGTTGGGATATACTTTCTCAATTTGAGCAACATCCTCATTGATAGACTTTGGTTGTTGCCCAAAAGAAAAGGGTAAAAGCACTACTAAAAAAACTAAAATGGTAAAAATTCTCCTCATACTTTTTGCTTTGCACTTCTTATTGACAAGAACTATTCCAGAAAGTTGCAAAAGGCAGAAAAAAGAACAAACAGCCATTCAATTAACCTACATCAACAAAATTATGTCAAGAAAAATTAACAAAATCTTCAAAACGAAAAGATTTATATGCGTTAACACTTGCAAGAAATACTACTAATATACAAGGAATTAGCACATACTATTTTTCATAACTATTGTTAACAAGTTTAACTATTTAGAACTTCATTAAATTATATGATAAAATATTAATTCACAGGCACATTTTATAATTTTGAGAACACTACAAATAAATTGAAAACAATGATTAAACAATTTGTTCTGCTAACCATGCTCAGCCTAGTGGCTGTTACCGTAATTGCTCAAAACCCGACCCTCTGGCGTGGGGAAAACTCTGAAGGCAAATATGAAGCACCTAACTTATTGGACAGTTGGCCTGAAACCGGACCTGAAGTACTCTGGACTTTTGAAGAACTTGGCAAAGGGTATTCATCCCCTGTTTTCGCGAATGGGAAAATATACACTACCGGGATGATCGATGATGATGGTGTTCTTTTCATTCTTAACGAGCAAGGAAAACTTGAAAAGAAACTCACTTATGGGAAAGAGTGGAATGAAAACTATCATGGCACCCGCTCCTCGCCCACCATTTTGGAAGAAGTTGCTTATTTGTATTCTGGTAATGGAGAAGTAATTTGTATGAATCTAACTGATGGGAAAAAAGTTTGGTCAAAATCCCTTGCTGACTTCGATGCAGAGAACATTCGTTTTGGGGTTACCGAGTCGTTGGTAGTTGATGGCGATTTGCTTTACTTCACTCCTGGAGGGCCTTCATTTAATATCATTGCCATGAACCGTTTTGACGGGCAAACTGTTTGGTCAACCTCTGCGAAAGAGGAACGTTCCACCTACTGCACCCCAAAAATTATTCAACTTCCTAATCGCAAGTTATTAGTAACCCACACAAAGTCAAACATTGTAGGAATTGATGCAAGTAACGGTAAGATGCTATGGAACCACGCTCATTCGAACCGATATGAAATTCACCCAAATACACCAATTTTTCAAGACAATGCACTTTTCTGTTTTAGTGGCTACGGCACTGGCTGTGTTCGGTTAGATTTGAATGAAGATGGGTCGGCAATTACGAAGGCTTGGAGTTCCGAAAGCTTGGACAATCAAATGGGAGGTGCAATTATTCATGAGGGTTACATATACGGATCGGGGCACTCAAACCGTGGCTGGTTCTGCCTGGACTGGGAAACCGGGGAAGAAAAATACAAAAGTATGGAGGTGGCAAATGGCGTAATTATTATGGCTGCCGATAAATTCATTATTTATTCTGACAGGGGTGACCTGGTTCTCGCCAATCCAAACCCGGAAAAATTCGACATTATTTCCCGAACAAAAGTTGAACACGGTTCGGCACAGCACTGGGCACATCCTATCGTTTACAATGAAGTGCTTTATTTACGTCACGGAAATGCATTGATAGCCTACAAAATATCAAAATAATACCATGAACATTTTATTTAGAAACATACTTTTTATTATCACTGTCTCGCTGCTTTCAGCTGAACTTGCAACTGCCCAGCTTGCACAGTTCAGAGGGCCCAACAGGGATGGTAAATTCGAATGCACCAATCTGCTTAAAGAGTGGCCGGAGGAAGGCCCGGAGTTATTACTTGAGGTTGACAGCCTTGGAAAAGGTTATTCTTCGGTAATAGCTACAGATGAACTTATTTACGTGACCGGAATGGTTGATACGATGGATTGCCTTACCTGCATTGATTACAATGGCAACAAAAAATGGAAAGTAGTTTATGGTGAAGCCTGGAAAAAATCATTCCCCGACACACGTAGTTCTGTTACTATTGAAGATGACCGCCTTTATGTGATCAGTGGTATCGGTGAATTGGTTTGTATTGACTCACAAACAGGGAATATCAATTGGAAGAAAAATGTGGATCACGATTACCAATCAGATTGGCATGTATGGGGAGTTTCTGAGTCACCCTACATTTATAAAAACATGGTAATTTGCTCACCTGGCGGGGAAGAAACCTCCATTGTCGCATTCGATAAAATGACTGGTGAAGAAATTTGGAAAACAGAATCTGTCGGTGGCATGCGGGCATATTCATCGCCAACCCTTTTTATACACAACGGAACCGACTATATATTGGCAAATACTGCAAACCATTTAATGGCTATTCGCCCTGAAAATGGTGAAGTTGTATGGACTTTTGACTATTACAGCGAGGCACACTGGAAGTGGCAAAGTGGTTTAATCTGGACAAATATCCCCACAATAAAGGGTGATGAAATTTTCCTTTCTATGGGCTATGATTTCCCGGCAGTGATGCTAAAAGTGGATTCGTTGGGGACTTCAGTTTCCAAAAAATATGTAGACCATACTTTTGATAATCACCACCATGGTTTGATTCAACTGGATAAACACCTTTACGGATCCAACTGGAAAAACAATAAAAAAGGGAAATGGGTATGCATGAATTGGGACACCGGAGATATTGAGTACGTGCATGACTGGCACACCAAAGGGGCCATGGTTTATGCAGATGGTATGCTTTATTGTTATGAAGAAAAAAGTGGAAATGTTGGATTGGTAAAACCAAGCCCAAAAGGTTTTGAGCTGAAAGGAACCTTTCAATTCAAAAAAGGAAGTGGCCCACACTGGGCTCATCCTTACATTCATAATGGCAAACTTTTTTTACGTCATGGCAATGTAATGCAGGTTTATAATATTGCTGCTGAAAGTTGAAAACTAAACTGATAAATATCGCTTCTGCTATCACCATTTTTGTTGGGATGCTGGCTGTTGGGTTTTGGTTATTAACTGACCCAACAAATGAGCTTCAAATTAGCCAACCGGGTGAAGACAACCGACAAGAAGCCAGTGTTTTTGAAGAAATCATTCAAATAGGTGAGAACTTCATGGACTTTGGTAGTTTCTCTTCAAAGCTTGAGGGAACCTGGACACGATTTCGTGGAAGTGATTTTGATAACATTAAGAAAGATGCTGTTCCTTTAAAAGATAAATGGGGAGAAAATGACCCCAAAACCTTATGGTCGGTCGAGCTTGGCGAAGGTCATGCTGGCCCGGCCATTTTTAAAGGCCAGGTTTTTCTACTCGATTATGATGAGGAAACACGCGAAGATGCACTCCGCTGCTTTTCATTAGAAAGCGGGGAAGAAATTTGGAGGCGATCATATGGAGTGCACATCAAAAGAAATCATGGAATGTCCAGAACAGTTCCAGCTGTCACCAAAGATTATGTGCTGAGCATTGGCCCCAAAGGCCACGTCATGTGTGTTAACCGGGAAAACGGCAATTTTATTTGGGGACTGGACATGATGAAAAAATACGGAACAGAATTGCCCCAGTGGTATACAGCCCAGTGCCCGCTAATTGATGGAGACAAGGCCATCTTTTCTCCTGGTGGATCGGCTATCATGATTGCCGTTGAACTGGAAACAGGTAAATTGCTTTGGGAAACCCCTAACAGCATGCAGTGGAAGATGTCCCATTCGTCTATCATGCCTATGACTTTAAACGGCAAGAAGATGTATGTGTATTCAGCAGACGGAGGCATTTGTGGGGTATCAGCAGATGGGAATGACGAAGGTGAGATTCTTTGGGAGACGAATGCATGGAACCATTCGGTTGTGGCTCCTTCACCCTTAATTTTTGAAGATGGTAGAATCTTTCTGACCGCTGGCTACGGAGCAGGTGGAATGATGATGCAGGTCACTGCCATTGGAAATCAATATTCGACTGAAGTTCTTCAGGAATATAAAGCAAAAGAAGGATTGGCCTGTGAACAGCAAACCCCGGTTGTTTGGCAGGGTCATCTTTTTGGCATTCTTCCTAAAGATGCCGGGGCTAACCGGAACCAGCTGGTCTGTGTTCATCCAGATGATGTCACCAAACTGGTTTGGACATCTGGTAAAACCAACCGATTTGGTTTAGGCCCGTATATGATTGCAGACGGCAAAATGTATATATTAAGTGATGATGGCACATTAACAATGGTTAAACCTGACAAGGGGCAATATATACAACTGGCTCAGAAAAAAATCATAGATGGACATGATGCATGGGCACCACTAGCCATAGCCGATGGGAGGCTTTTGATGCGTGATTCAAAAACGATGGTATGCCTTGACATAAGCGAATAACATGAAGAACAAAAAACTGATAAATATTTTCCTGATTGTAGCAGCGATAGCTATTGCAGTAATTATCGTACGTGATTTTGCGGTTAACAGGAAAGGGAAAAACCAAGAAAATCCGTATGAATTGGATCTGAGTGAATACACACGGGTTGATCCATCTGAAATCATTTATTCTGAAATTAAAACTATACAGCTTCAAACTGATTCGCCCAAAGGAATAACTAGTTGGAAAGACACAATTATTGTGGTTGCAGATAGTACAATTTTTCTGCTTGACCGGGAAGGTCGCAACCTTTCAAACTCGACGCTCTCCTCTACCCCAACTTGTGTTACCACTTCGCCTTCTGGTGATATTTGGGTAGGCTATAACAACTACGTTGCTGCATACGATCAAGCTGGAAACGAAATACAAAATTGGCCTTCATTTGGAGAGCGGTCAGTCATTACTTCAATAGCAGTTTCTGATGAATTGGTTTATGTTGCCGATGCCGGAAACCGGGTGGTTTATAAATGTTCAAAAGATGGCAAAGTTTTAAACCGAATCGGTGAAAAAGATGATGACAAAGCAGTTCCAGGTTACATCATTCCGAGCCCATACTTCGATATCGCTTTGACTGAAGAAGGTTTTCTTTGGGCTGTGAACCCGGGCAGGCATAGTCTGGAAAACTACACCAACGATGGGGCAATGCGAACCAGCTGGACAAAATCATCAGCGAAAACAGAAGGGTTTTGCGGATGTTGCAATCCTTCACACATTGCCATACTGGAAGACAATTCTTTTGTGACCAGTGAAAAAGGAATAAACAGAATAAAGATATACGATCAACACGGAGAATATCAAGGTGTGGTAGCTGCTCCAAATCAGTTCGATGCAGATTCAAAACCTGCTGAAGTAACTGTGGGTGAAGATGGCTTAATTTACACGTTGGACTTCTCGCGTAAACAAATACGAATATTTAAACGAAATCATGAATAGAAAAGAATTTATTAGAAGAAGTGTCCAACTGGGCATCTTAGCAGGAATGGCAGCAGGAGTAGGATATTTGATTACAAAAGAAAAAATCGATTACAAGTGTATGATTGATGAAAAGTGTAATTCTTGCAAGAAATTTACTACATGTGAACTGGACAAAGCGATAGCCAGTCGAAAAAATGAACGATAAAGAAAAAAATAGAAGCAATAGAAGAGAGTTTATCCAAAAAGGCATGCGCCTTTCGTTGGGGTTATCACTGGCTGGTGTTGCCGGGGTATCTGCATTGAAAGTGAATGCTGATGACTTTGTGTGGCAGTTAGACCCATTCAAATGTGTGTCCTGTGGAAGATGTGCTGATGAATGTGTGGTTACACCGTCTGCGGTTAAATGTGTTCATGCATACGAACTTTGTGGTTATTGTGATCTGTGTGGTGGCTACCTGAAACCTGATGCCAACGAGCTTTCAACGGCAGCAGAGAATCAGCTCTGCCCTACTTCCGCCATTCGAAGAAAATTTATTGAGGAGCCTTATTTTGAATATGAAATCATTGAAGATTTATGCATTGGTTGCGCCAAGTGCGTGAAAGGGTGTACCGCCTTTGGAAACGGATCGTTGCACTTGCAAGTCCGCCACGATTTGTGCGTAAACTGCAACGAATGCTCCATTGCCCGGGTTTGCCCGGCCGATGCTTTTCAAAGGGTTCCGGCTTCCAAACCTTACCTAATTAAAGGGGACTTCACGGCTGAAGACAGCCACAGCTAAAACTGAAGCATGACGAAACTCAAGCATATCTACCTAACCATTCTGTTTTTCATGATCAGCCTGCCGCTTTGGGCACAGGCACAGCAACGATTTCCAAAACCGGAATTTGAGACAGGATATGTTCAACCGCCAACTACAACGCCTGACGCAAGGACTTTATTTTGGGAGTACCTGGATGTTTTTGTGCTTGTCCTGGCCTTGGGTATCGTCAGTTGGCTTGCACTAAAAAAACGATCACGTTCCGGCATTTTTTGGATGTCTGTTTTTTCACTCGTTTATTTCGGGTTTTTTCGTGAAGGCTGCATCTGTTCTATCGGTGCCATCCAAAATGTTGTACTGGCAATGGTTGATCCGAGCTATGTGCTTCCGCTGAGTGCACTGTTGTTTTTTCTAATACCACTTATTACTGCACTCTTTTTGGGCAGAACGTTTTGTGCTGGCGTTTGTCCACTGGGTGCTATCCAGGATATTGTAGCATTTCGTCCGATCGAATTACCGAAGTGGCTTCAAAAAGTTTTAGGATTAATTCCCTATTTGTACTTGTCCCTGGCTGTGTTGTATGTTGCTACAAAATCCGATTTCATCATCTGCCGATACGATCCATTCGTAGGGATTTTCCGCTTTGATGCACAGTTCCAAATGCTTCTTTTGGGTGGATTATTTTTGCTTGTCGGCGTATTTGTGGCCCGTCCTTATTGTCGCTTTTTCTGCCCGTATGGAGTGCTGTTAGGATGGATGTCAACCTTCTCAAAAAAACATTTAAGCATCACACCTGCAGAATGCATCCAATGTAAGCTATGTGCAAACTCCTGCCCTTTTGGGGCTATTGAGGAACCTACTCCATCTACTGGAAACCGAAATAAAAATGTTCGGCGATTCGCTGCCTACCTGCTGTTCATTCCGCTTTGGATGGGACTGGGAGGACTGTCAGGCTCTATGTTGCATGTGCCACTTTCAAAAATGAACAAAACCGTTTACCTGGCCAGCGAAATTGTTGAGAACCCGGAACTAATCAATGATCAAGACAATATTGATGTACGAACGTTTATGCAAATGGGAAAAACGTTGGATGAACTTGTGGTGGATGCACAAAAAATACAAAGCCAGTTTTATTGGGGCGGCTGGATTTGGGGTGCCTTTATGGGATTAGTTATTGGACTAACGCTAACAAAACTGTCATCGCACCGTAGCCGTGAAGATTACGAAACCGACAAAACCAATTGCCTTAGCTGTGGCCGTTGCATGGACTATTGCCCGGTAAAAGCTGAAGCTTGATATTGGATGCTGGATGCACGATACGGGATAAACGATAAAAGTATGAAACAAGATATAGAACGACTTTTGAACTTCAAACAAATAAATACAAGCCAGGATCAAGTATCCAGAATTGAGTATCGAGTATCCAGAATCGAGTATCCAGAATCAAGAATATGAATATATCTACCAACGATAAAATAAGTATTGCCCGGGGAATTGCATGGATTGCCGCAATTTTCAGCATCATTATCTGCGTCATGCTTATCGCAAATTACATTCAGTATAAAAGTGTTGATCCGCTGGAGAGTGAGGCATTAAATACACTGGTTGAACGGCTTCATGTTAATCCTCAGGACGAAGCACTAAAAGAAGATATCCGTGCCTTGGATTTGCTAATTAGAAAAGCCTATTTTACCAGCCAGTGGCAAATCAAGACAGGTGCATACCTCCTTATTTTCGCCATTTTGGTTTTTGTTTTAGCTGTCAGGTATATGAATTCACTGAAATCTAAACTGGATGAACTGGAAGGAATCGAAAAAAATCCGTTCCTGGACAAACAGTTGGCTCGAAAATGGGTAGTTTATGTGGGTGCTGGCTTGATTCTTTTAGCTTTAACTTCCGGATATTTTTCATACAACGCTTTGGATTCGTATGAACCCAAAGTAATGGCAAATACAGAAACAGTTGATCAGCCTATTATTGAAGAAGCAACGCTAGTTTCAACTGAAGTAGTTCAGGAAGATCCAATTGTTTCTGAAGAAGAAATTCAGGAGGCAGAAAAAACGACAACTGTTGAAAAAACAACTTCTGACGATATTTCAGAAGAAACGAAAGAATCACCTACAAATGCTGAGGAGCAGACAAAGGTGGTGGCTGAAACTAAACTTGAGAAAAAAGAAGCAAATCAATATAAGACAGATATATCAATCATTGCTAACCAAGATGAGTTAAATGAAAATTACCCATTCTTCAGAGGACCACAAACCAACGGAATCGTTCACCAAACAAACATCCCTACGAATTGGGATGGTGCATCCGGTGAAAATATACTGTGGAAGGTGAAAGTTCCAAAACATGGGTATAACTCTCCTATCATTTGGGAAGACAAGTTGTTTTTAAGTGGTGCAGATAATACTGTCAGACAGGTTTACTGTTTCAATAAAAACACTGGAGAAATACTTTGGCAGGTTGATGCAACTGGCATCCCCGGGTCACCAGCAAATGCGCCTGAAACTACAGAAGATACCGGACTTGCCGCATCAACAATGGCAACTAACGGAGAGAATGTTTTTGCAATTTTTGGAACAGGCGACCTGGTCTCACTAGACATGAATGGGGAAAAGATTTGGGCAAAGAACCTGGGCGTCCCTGACAACCATTACGGGCATTCATCATCATTGATTATTTATAAAGACAAGTTGGTTGTTCAGTACGACACCAACAAAGGTGGCAAAGTTATGGCATTTAATGCTGTGACGGGCGAAAAAATCTGGGAAACAGTTAGAACAGGAGTTCGTATTTCATGGGCAAGCCCAGTGTTGGCGAGAACCGATGATCGTGATGAACTGATCCTGACTGCTGAACCGTTAGTGGTTTCATACAATCCTGATACTGGTGAGAAACTTTGGGAAGTGGATTGCATGATGGGTGAAGTAGGGCCTTCGGTTGGATACGCTGATGGAATTGTGTACGCAGCTAACGAATATGCAACACTGGCCGCAATTGACACCAAAACCGGAGAAATTGTTTGGGAAGACAGCGATTACCTTCCTGAGGTTGCCAGTCCGTTGGCTGCCGAAGGACTATTGATTATTGCAACCAGTTATGGCGTAATTGCCTGTTTCGATGCCAAAGACGGAACGAAATACTGGGAACAGGAATATGCCGATGGTTTTTACGGATCGCCCATATTGGCTGAGGGCAACATCTTTATCACAGACATGAGCGGGAAAACGCATATTTTCAAATTAGCTAAAGAATACCAACTGATAGCTGATCCAGAACTTGGGGAAGAATCTACATGCACACCGGCTTTTTCAGATGGAAGAATTTATTTGAGGGGGTTTGAACACTTGTATTGTATTGGAGAATAAACGAATGACAAACAGTTCAAATTTCATATCGAAAACAGATGCTATTATTGCTGAGAAGGGCAATACTAAACGTGCGTTGATACCTATCCTACAGGCCATTCAGGATGAATATAATTACCTTCCGGAAGAATCGCTACGAAGACTGGCAGAAACTACGGATATAACACCCGCCGACATCACCGGGGTCGCCAGTTTTTATCATCAATTCCGCATGCAGCCAGTTGGCGAACACATGGTGAAGGTATGCGTTGGAACTGCCTGCCACGTAAAAGGTGCTATGCAGGTGTATGATGCATTTAAACGTCACTTCAAGTTAAATGATGGGGAAATAATGAATGAAAGTGGCAAATACACACTTGACAAGGTTTCGTGTTTGGGATGTTGCACACTTGCCCCTGTTGTACAAATTGATGATGTAACTTATGGCCATGTTACCACGGATAGGATTGAATCGGTTATTCACGATTTTGAAAGCCAGGTAGGAAAAACCGGAAAGAAAAAGCAACACCGCAAAAAAGGCGAGCCTGAGTTTCAGGGTGAAATCAGGATTGGACTCGGATCGTGTTGTGTGGCCAGCGGCAGTGAGGATGTAAAAAAAGAAATTGAAGAATCGGTTGTTGGAACAGGAATTGATGTAAAATTAAAGCATGTCGGATGTGTGGGCATGTGCCACCAGGTTCCGTTGGTTGAAGTAATTGATGAAAATAAAGACAGCAAGCTGTACGCAAAGGTGAAACCTCAGGAAGTTCGCCAAATCATCGACAACCATTTCAAACCAAATAGTCTGTTTAAACGTGTAACCAACAAAGTTTACAATCTCCTTGAAGGCGTTCAAACTGACGAAGTTTGGGAACCTGTGGAGCGCTATTCAATTGATGTCAGGGATGAGATGGTTTCCAATTTCCTGGATCGTCAAATCCCGATTGCTACCGAACACCGTGGCGTCATTAATCCGCTCGACATTGAAGAATATAAACGAAACGGAGGCTTTCAGGCATTGGAAGAAGCCTTGAAAATGGATGGTGATCAAATCATCAATAAAGTAAAAGAAAGCGGCTTGCGTGGCCGTGGTGGCGCTGGCTTCTTAACAGGCATGAAATGGGAGTTGGCAAAAAATGAAAAAGGTGAACGCAAGTATCTGATATGCAATGGTGATGAAGGTGATCCAGGAGCATTCATGGATCGTATGTTGTTGGAATCATACCCATACCGGGTCATTGAAGGAATGCTAATAGCTGCCAAAGCTATTCAGGCCGATGAAGCCTATTTCTACATTCGTGCTGAATATCCCCTTGCTGTAACACGTATCCGCCAGGCATTGGTTTATTGCAAGGAACAGAACCTGATCGGTAACAACATTTTAGGTTCGGATTTTAGTTTCGATATGCAAGTTTATGAAGGAGCTGGTGCTTTTGTTTGTGGCGAAGAAACAGCCCTAATCGCATCTATTGAAGGAAACAGGGGTTTTCCCAGAGTACGTCCGCCTTTCCCCGCAAAAAAGGGATTGTGGGGGCAACCTACCCTGATCAACAACACCGAAACCTTTGCCATGATTTCCTATATTTTCAGGCAAGGGGAAGATCAATTCAGGCAAATCGGCACAGATAATTCAAAGGGCACCAAGGTATTTTCACTAGCAGGTAAAATTAACCGTGGCGGTTTGATTGAAGTTCCAATGGGAATCACCATCCGTGAAATTGTGGAAGAAATTGGTGGTGGAGTGCAGAATGGCAAACAATTCAAAGCGGTGCAGGTTGGAGGTCCGTCAGGTGGTTGTATCCCAGCCACGCTTTACGATACGCCCATTGATTACCAGTCATTAATTGAAGTGGGTGCCATGATGGGTTCAGGAGGATTGGTGGTATTGGATGAAACTGACTGCATGGTGGACATTGCCAAGTATTTCTTGTCGTTCACCCAGGATGAGTCGTGCGGTAAATGCACATTCTGCAGGGTCGGGACCAAACGGATGTTGGATATCCTGGAGCGGATAACGGAAGGGACAGGAACAAAAAAAGACCTGGAAGAATTGAAATATTTGGCTGAATGGACACAAAAAGGAAGCCTTTGCAACTTGGGAAAATCGGCTCCAAACCCCATTCTGACCACCTTGCAATATTTCTATGATGAATATGAAGCGCACGTTAATGGCAAGTGCCCGGCAGGTAAATGCGCCGGACTAATTCAGTACTCCATCAACGATGATTGTATTGGCTGCACAAAATGTGCACAGAAATGCCCAGTGGATGCAATTCAATTCGAACCACATAAAAAACACACGATAGACACCGAACTGTGCATCAAGTGCGATGCTTGTAGACAAGCATGTCCAGTAGATGCAGTGAGCGTGTTGTGAGGTACGAGTTGCGGGTTGCGGGTTGCGGGTTACGAGTTTAAAAATACGAAGTATCTAATGACAAAATTATTGAAATGATTTATAAAGAAAAAGCTAGAAAAACCGGGAACTTTTTTTACGATAGAGAGAACAAACCTCTTGCATTTTGTAACTCGTAACTCGTAACTCGAAACACGAAACACGAAACTATGAAAAGCTATAAAGACCTCGACATATACATAATGGCCTATGAACTAGCGATAAAAGTTCACCGCATGACCATGGAATTGCCAAAATATGAATTATATGAACAAGGCAGTCAGGTAAGACGATCATCCAAAAGCATAAAAGATAATATTGTTGAAGGTTATGGTAGAAAAAGGTATAAAGATGATTTCATTCGATTTTTGGTTTATGCGCATGCTTCATGTGATGAAGCAATCTCACAATTAAGCATGATTAATGAAATTCATTTTTCAAATAACGAGTTAAATGAATTAGTCGATGAGTATGACATATTGGGTGCAAAAATCAACAAGTTTATTCAATACGTAGAAACTAATTGGAAAACCCCAACACGCAACCCGTAACTCGAAACCCGTAACTCGTAACCCGAAACTCGTAACCCGAAACACATGCTAAAACTCAAGATAAATAACACCTTCGTCGAAGTCCCTGAAAGCACTAGCATTTTGCAGGCTGCTGGGAAGCTTGGCATCAACATTCCGACCATGTGCCATCTGGAAGGAACAGAGCATTTTACATCATGCATGGTTTGCCTGGTGAAGGATGCAAAGACAGGTAAGTTGCTCCCTTCATGTTCAATACCTGCTACTGAAGGCATGGAATTGATCACCGATGACGACGAATGCAGGGAGTCCAGGAAAGCTGCCCTTGAATTGTTACTCAGCGAGCACGTGGGCGATTGCGAAGCACCCTGCCAGGTCGTTTGCCCGGCACATATAAATATCCCTTTGATGAACCGGTTGATTGCTTCTGGCAATTTCGAAAAAGCCATTGAAGTGGTTAAACGGGATATTGCCTTGCCTGCAATTCTGGGACGCATCTGCCCTGCCCCATGCGAAGCCGGATGTAGAAGAAAACAGGCCGATGATCCCGTGTCAATTTGTTTGTTGAAAGGGTTTGTGGCAGATAAAGACTTATTAAAAACCAAGTCCCAAATCACAAATTCCAGGACCAACAAAAAAGTTTCGATCATCGGTGCAGGGCCTGCAGGCTTAGCTGCTGCCTATTATTTAAACCTGTCAGGACACTCGGTAAGCATCTACGAAAAACATGAAAAAGCAGGAGGTGACCTACTGAAAATCACAGATGATATCCTTCCATCAAATGTATTGAACAATGAAATTGCTTCAATTTTAAACAAAGACATCAATGTTCACTTTAATGAAGAGATTGACAAAAAAAGATACGATCAATTAAAAACTGAAAATGATGCAGTGATTATTGCTTCTGGAAATAATCCTGAACTGGCAAAATCGTGGGGACTTGATACTTCAGCAAATGGAATAAAGGTTAATAAGGACACCTACCAAACATCAGATGAAAAAGTATTTGCGGTTGGGAATGCACTTCGCCCGTCAAAACTAGCCGTCAGGTCTGTCGGGCAAGGGAAAGAGCTTGCTTTTATATTGGATCACTGGTTACAAAAAGATGAACTCAAAGGGTTGCATAAACGGTTCAATTCCAAATTTGGCAAACTAAACCAACTGGAGATAGCCGAATATTTAAAAGAATCCAATAAATCAGACAGGAACAAGCCCAGCCAGGGAAAGGCCAATGGCTTCAACCGCGAAGAAGCAGTTTCCGAAGCCAAACGCTGCCTGCATTGCGATTGCCGCAATCTGGAAACTTGTTCCCTTCGGAAATTATCGGATGAATATGGAGCTGTACAAAAACGCTTTCAGTATGATGAACGCATTTCAGTTCAAAAGAAATTTTCGCCACAACAAGTAATTTTTGAGCCTTCGAAGTGTATCAAATGTGGAATTTGTGTACGAATAACCCAACAGCACCAGGAAACATATGGATTTAGTTTCATAGGTCGTGGCTTTGATGTGCGCATTGGGGTGCCGTTCAATGAAAGCGTAGAAAAAGGATTGGAAAAAACAGCAGCCTTGGTTGCAGAAAAATGCCCGACGGGCGCACTGGCAAAAATGGACACTGAAGAGCAATTGTAACATGAAAAAAATACCAACAATATTACTTCTACTATTACTCAGCTTAAACTTGTTCGCCCAATCAGATTGGACGGTTTTTAGAGGCAACAGGCAACTAACAGCCTCATCAACTGAAGAAATTCCTGATAGGCTGAAACTCTTGTTTTCTTTCCAAACAGACGATGATATAAAATCTTCCCCAGTGGTAAAAAACGGGATCATTTATTTTGGATCTACTGATGGATATTTCTACGCCATTGATTTTGAAGGCAAACTGAAATGGAAATTTAATTCTGAAAATGCCATTGAAGCACCTGCAATTATTGTCGATAAGTCAATAATTTTTGGGAATATGGATGGATGGATTTTCAGTTTAAATTGTGAAACAGGTAAGTTAAACTGGAAATACGAAACAGAGAACCAAATCGTTGGATCAGCAAGCTGGGAGAAAATTAAAGGACAACTGGTTGCAGCAGTCGGAAGCTACGATTATTATCTGCATGGAGTTGATCTTCGAAGCGGAGCAAATCTTTGGAAATATGAATCTGATAACTTCATAAATGGTGCCCCGGCACTATGGAACAAGCATGTGGTTTTTGGTGGCTGCGATGGGTTTTTGCATGTGGTTAACATGGAAAAAGGAACAGCTACCCGAAAAATTGATATTGAAACCTACGTTGCTTCTTCACCTGCAATTGTTGAAAATAATGCATATATCGGCGATTACGACGGGCGGTTCTTCAGTGTTGATATTCAGGAAGGAAAAATTGGATGGATTTTCGACAATGAAGAAAAAAACCTGCCATTTATTTCTTCCCCCGCTATTTCCGAAGATTTTGTTGTAATAGGTAACGAAGACAGAAACCTGTATTGCATTGAAAGAAAATCGGGCAAGCTTATTTGGCAGAAACGACTAAGTAACAGGGTTAACTCATCATCAGTAATTGCTGGAAAGAAAATAGTAACTGCTACTATGGATGGCATGATATATATGCACCAATTGAATGATGGAGAGGAAATTTGGAAGTATGAAATAGGAGGCCAAATTGTTAGTTCACCGGCCGTTTATGATCAAAAAATAGTCATCGGTGCGAACGATGGACGGATTTATGTGTTTGGAAAGTAACCCCCTCCGTCTTCTCGACAAGCCGGGAATCTTCGTCCCCCTATTGGGGGACAATCCGTCAACTGACGGATAGGGGGTCGAATAGTTAAATAATATACGATATATGAAAATAGCTCAAATAATTCCGGGTTCAGGAGGTAGTTTCTACTGCGGAAATTGCCTGCGTGACAGCAAATACATGAAGGCGCTAAAGGAATTGGGACAGGAAGTGATCAAAGTGCCGCTTTACCTGCCTATTTTCGATGATGCGCATGACCTGAACCATGTACCTGTTTTTTATGGTGCAGTGAACACTTACCTAAAGCAGCGTTTCCCCATTTTTAGGCACATGCCCGCATTTGTCGATCATTTCCTCGATTCTAAAAAAGTGCTACACTTGGCAGCTCAAAATGCTGGGTCCACCCGGGCAAAAGGACTGGAAGAGATGACCGTATCCATGCTTTTGGGCGAAGAGGGCTTGCAGAAACAAGAACTGGAGCGCATGGTAACCTGGTTAAAAGAAGAAGCCAAACCAGATGTGGTACATCTTTCCAATGCCTTGTTGCTTGGACTGGCCAGACGGATTAAGCAAGAGATGGATATCCCCGTAGTTTGCTCATTGCAGGATGAAGATGTGTGGGTGGATGTGATGTCTGAAAAATTTCGTCAGGAATCGTGGGATTTGATGACCGAACGTGGAAAAGAGATTGATGCCTTTATTGCTGTGAGTGATTATTACGCTATGACTATGAAGGAACGTCTTCAAATTGAAGACAAAAAGCTATTTAAAAATTACATTGGTGTTGATGCCAACGATTATTCAGTTGTTCCAGTAGAAACAAAAGATCCCATTATTGGGTACATTTCAAGAATGTGTGAAGAAAATGGGCTGGAAGTATTGGTGGATGCTTTTATTCTTTTGAAAAAAGATGAAAAGTATAAGGATGTGAAACTGAAAATAACAGGTGGCAAAACCAACGATGATATCTTGTTCATTAAAAAACAAAAAGAAAAAATAGCCCATGCGCAGCTTGAAAATGCTGTATTTTGGGTAGAAGAGTTTGAGGGCGAAGAACGACAGGCATTTTTTGATTCAGTTGCAGTTGTTACAGTGCCTGTTTTAAATGGCGAAGCTTTTGGCTTATACCAGCTCGAAGCGTTGGCATCGGGTATTCCACTGGTACAGCCAGCACTAGGTGCTTTCCCTGAGGTGGTTGGTTACTCTGAAGGCGGCTTGACCTATTCGCCCAACTCACCAGAGGAACTTTCAAAAACCCTTAAAAGCATTGTTCTGGATAAGAATAAACTAAGTGAATTCAGCCAAAAAGGATTGAAAGGTATAAAGAAATATTTCGATATTAACCAACAAGCCGCTAAATTGGTAGAAGTTTATCACACTATTTCACAAAACAACTGAAATGCTGAAAGTAAAAAACATTCATAAAAGTTTTGTTTCAGGTTCAGGAACAAGACGTACCATTTTGGAAGACCTTAATTTGCTTGTAAAAGAAGGAGAAAAAGTGGCCGTTGTTGGGCCTTCAGGCTCCGGTAAAACTACATTGCTTAATTTGATTGGGACACTAGATAGGCCTGATTCCGGAGAAGTATCTCTTCATGGGACTAATGTCTTCAATCAAGACGACAAAGAGCTTGCAAACTTCAGGAATCAATCGATCGGTTTTATTTTTCAACTACACCACCTGTTGCCACAATTAAGCCTCATCGACAATATTTTACTGCCAATCCTGGCACAACAATCCCGGATTGAGAACGGGCAACTGGAATATGCCGAACAGCTTATTCGTTCGTTAGGATTGGAAGAAGTGAAACATCAGAAACCAGGACAGTTGTCAGGTGGTGAGTGCCAACGTGCAGCTGTGGCAAGGGCATTGATCAATCATCCTAAATTACTACTGGCTGATGAGCCTACTGGTGCCCTTGATCAAAAAACTTCAGAACAGTTGACAGATATAATCCTTCATTTGAATGAAACGAAAAACACAAGTATGATTGTGGTCACACACTCGATGACACTTGCCAAAAAAATGGACAAAATTTATCAACTCAACAAAGGTCAATTGATTGAAGCCTAGCATGAACAGTTTCCGTTACATCATCAAATCGTTCACCCACTATCTCAGGTTAAACCTGTCCGTTATTTTAGGGATAGCACTGAGCACGGCCATTTTGTTGGGCGCATTTATTATTGGTGATTCCGTTCAGCACAACCTTAAAAAAATCACCCTGGAACGGCTTGGAAAAACCGACTTCGTATTGACTGTTGGTGAACGACTTTTTCGCTCTGAGCTATCCGATGACCTGAATAAAAACGGATTGGAAACCACTTCGGTTTTATATGCAACAGGAATGGCCATCTTAAATGGTGGTGAAGCTCGTACAAACCAGGTAAAAGTATGGGGCATTGATCATCAATTTAATCAGTTTGCAGGTACGGACAGTTTATTCAATCTCCAAAAAAATGAGCTGGCGGTCAATCAGCGTCTGGCTAATATTCTGGGAGTAAATCCCGGTGATGAGCTTCTGATACGGGTGAACAAATTGAGTACTTTCCCTTCCAATACGCCTTTTGTTTCTGCTGAAGAAATGAGTGTTTCATTTCGTGCAAAAGTAAAAGCCATTGCTTCGCCTGTACAAACCGGGAACTTCAATTTGCAAAACATCCAGTCCTCCCCTAAAAACATTTTTATTTCGAAAGATTGGTTAAACAAACAGCTTGAACTGGATAACAAAGCCAATGTCATTCTTGTAACTTCTGATAACAAGGACGAAGCGGAACTGATGAACCAACTCCAACAATGCTGGAAGCTGGAAGATATCAATCTTAAAATCAGGAAGGATGAACAACTCGATTTCTCTGAAATCATTTCAGAACGTGTTTTTATTGAGCCAGTGATTGAAAATATTTTGATTAGCAAAATTCCTGAAAGCCAGCCCGTTTTGACCTATTTTGTGAACCGGTTTACCTTGAGGGATAAAAGCACCCCTTATTCGTTCATTTCCGGACTTTCTGCTGGCTCTGCCCCAATGAAAGAAGATGAAATCATCATAAACGAATGGCTTGCAAATGATCTGAA
The DNA here is from genome assembly GCA_965230765.1 of Sunxiuqinia sp. GTDB lineage: Bacteria > Bacteroidota > Bacteroidia > Bacteroidales > Prolixibacteraceae > Sunxiuqinia. The sequence goes on along the minus strand of CBDDLR010000002.1, from coordinate 407,342 downwards.
GGCAACTGTTGAAGACACAATCATCACCGAATATTTTGTGGTTGGGCCATTGCGAAAACTGGATGAGAAGCAAAATCAGTTTGTTGTAAAAGAAATTGTCAAGCTTGAAGGAAAATACAGTGATCAGCTGTTGATGCCTGAGATTCCTGGAATGTCTGATGCGGGGCATTGCCGTGATTGGGAAACCGGGGTGCCGATTGAGCTTGGCAGCATCCGCCCCAAAGATGAAGATTACTGGAACACCTACAAGGGCACCCCGAAAGCTTTTGTGAACATAGAAGCAGCAAAGAAACTTTGGGGAAACCGTTTTGGCAAAGCAACTGCAGTCCGGTTTAAAAGCATGGATAGGACAGCAATTGAAAAACAAATATTAAGCAAACTTACCCCATCCAGCATTGGTTTTCAATTAACAGCTGCTAAAAGAGATGGGTTAAAAGCAGCGGGTGGAGGTGTTGATTTTGGGCAACTGTTTATTGGCCTTAGTTTTTTCGTTTTGCTCGCCTCTCTTTTGCTTGCCTATCTAATGTTTAGGCTTTACCTGAATTATCGAAGAGATGAAATTTACACACTTCAGTCCATCGGGTTCCACAAAAAGAAAATCAGAAAGCTAGTTTTTACAGAATCCTTTTTCATCATTGCAATAGGTATGATTATTGGTATTCCGTTGGGTATTGTTTACAACAACCTGATATTAAAAGCGATCAACACCATCTGGTTTGAAATTGTACAAACTTCAATGGTCGAAACACACATTACATCTGCTGCTATTGTAAAATCGATTGTAACAATTGGATTCATCAGCATAATTGCCTCCGGGTTGATGCTTAAAAAATTCACTTCTGAAAAAAGAAAAAAAACAAAAGAGGCGAACAAACATTTACGATGGAATTTGATTTCGGGCATTGTGCTGTTGATTGGGGCAATTTTGATTTTTATGACACAGCTAAACAACAAGGGCAAGATTGACCCCAGCCTTTTTTTTGTGGCTGGCTTTTTATTGATGCCTGCCCTCATCTTTTTGCTTAATTCCTATTTCATCTTTCGAAACCGATCAACAAGAGTACTACACAATTATCGACAACTAGTTCTTAACCGCATATACACAAACCGAAAGAAAACCATTCTTATAATCAGCTTTCTATCTGTGGGTATCTTCCTGGTTCTTTCAACAGGGTTAAACCGCAAAGATTTGACGTCAAACGCTGATCTTCCGGGTTCAGGCACAGGTGGTTTTACTTATTTTGCAGAATCGAGTTTCCCTATCCTGGTTGACTTAAATTCGGAAGAAGGTAGATATGAGTTTGGTCTGGATAATACTGATTTTGAGTTCACTCAATTCAGAGCGTTGACAGGCGACGATGCCAGTTGCCTGAACCTGAACAAAATAAGCAAGCCCCGTATTCTTGGTTTCAATCCGGATGCATTTAATAATAAAGAAGCTTTTTCATTTGTAACACATTCTGAAGAGCTCGACCCTAAACATCCTTGGTTATCACTAAAAAAACCACTTGATAGTGGAGTAATCCCTGCCATTGCTGATCAAACCGTGATCCAGTGGGGATTGGGCATGTCAGTTGGCGATACGCTTATCTACAAAAATGAGCAGGGTGAAGATGTTTCACTAAAGTTAATAGGCGGGTTGGCCAATTCCATCTTCCAGGGAAACATTCTAATCGATGAAAACTTGTTCATTCAGCATTTTCCTTCGGTAAGTGGTTCTCAGGTTTTTCTGGTTTCCGGCAAAGAAAATCCAGAAACGTTGAAATCAGCTATGCGCAACTATGGGCTGGAGCTTGAACCTGCAAAAGACCGTTTGCTAAAATTCTACCAGGTTGAAAATACCTACCTCAACATTTATTTGCAATTGGGAGCTTTGGGGCTTTTAATCGGCACAATTGGTTTAGGCATCGTTATTTTCAGAAGCTTGATGGAGCAACGTTCTGAATTGGCAGTCCTTCAAGCTACTGGGTACAGCAAACGAAAAATTTTCAAACTAATTTTCACAGAACATATCCTAATGGTTGTTTTAGCTGTATTGACTGGCACAATTCCAGCAATAATATCTGCGCTACCAAGTTTAAGTTCAAACTTATACAAAGGACTTATTTATTGGGCACTAGCACTTATTTTCATTATTATCTCAAGTGCTAGCCTGTGGATTTATTTTGCAGGAAGATCTTCGTTAAATAAAAGCTTAAACGAAGCAATTAGAAACGACTAAACTTCAATGCTAACTTTATTCAATTGAGCAATTACCCGATCACCCAACGCGGTTTTACGTTTAATGTGATCCAGAATTTCTGTGACAAATGTATTTTCCTCAAATTTTCCACGGACATTCTCAAAGTCTTTTTGTTTCACAGCCTGATCACCATCAATCCCGAAGCCAGTCATCGTCTCCAGCCTAAATTCTTTTTTTGCATCCTGGTAAAGCATCTGGTCAATTCCAACGACACTTTCTTTCCATTGTTCTATAATTGAAATCAGTTCTTCCCTGCTCATTTCATTAACTGGCTTTTTCAGGTATTCAAGGATAAAATCGAATGTCCAGTTCCATTCGTAATCATAGTAGTTATCGTGCAGTGAACGGAATACATTTTCAATATCTTCGAGCTTTTTGTGTTCTCCAGACTCAATATCATTCAATAGATCAATAATTTGTTGTTTCGGTGAAATCAAGCCTGATAGGTCAATCCAGTTTCCTTTTCCAATTTCAGAACCTGGAGACAAGCAAGCCTGCACCTGATCCATGTTATCAAGTTCACAAATATTTAAGCGTGTAATAATTGAGTTACCGATAAACTTCATAATCGCCATGTGGTAAAGCTTCTGCCCACGGTTCAGTGCATCTCTTCTTATCTTGGTATTGTTGTATGAAAACACTTCGGTTGTTTCCCCGGAAATCTCTGATATTTTTTGAAGAAGCTCAATTCCGTTGGCCATTTTTTGAATGGTGAAAGGACTTAATAAGTTAAAATTCACACAGTCCAGTTTTTCAGGATCAGTGCGTTTATCCCTTCGGGGCCACTTCAGTACATCACGGATTGTCCCAACACTTTTAAGGTTTACACCAGGTGCAAGCCAACTTTCATCTTTATTTTCTACCAAATAAGAAAATGGCATATTTGAAGTATCGGAATTCTTGTAGTGTCGCCCCATTACCAGCGTAAAAGCCCCAATCTTTGCTGGCCATAGCAAATAAGAATCACTGGTAGTTTTCGATCCTCGTTCTACTACCCCGTGATGAATGGGTCCAAGCTTGTACATGTGGTTACTCTGGTTAGAACCACTTCCAGCATTACAAAATGAAAACATACCCGCTATTAGCAAAGTTGACTTGTGATGGGTAACTGTGTATGGCCCTGCAAAAACAGCACATGCCTCACCATGAAACCCTTGGCAGTTGGCAAAAAATAGTGAGTTTATTGCAGAGTATTGGGAACTCAAAATACACCCCTGACCAATAAAACAATTGTCAACAATAGCTCCATCAGAAATCTCAGAACCAGAAGAAATAATAAAGTTTTTCGCTATAATATCATGCCCAATGATAACGGGTGCTTCTTTTTTGCTGTTCAGCGATCCGTTCACCAATTTACTTGCTCCATCAATTTTGGAGTATTCCCCAATACAAACATTCCGTATTTCTTTGCAATTAGCAATCCTGGAATGTTTACCAATGCTACCAATTTCAGATCGAACCTGATTGGTATAATCCTGAATCAGTTTTTCTATTTGTTCAATCGTTTTATCCCGATGTTTGTAAAAAGCCTGCACATAAGCTAAGTGAGCTGATAGTTTGTTATAGATTGTGACCTGCCTCCCCCCTGTTTCATCCAACACTTCAACCTGAATTCCATTCCCAAATGAACTTTCGGAATCTACCACACACAAATCAATATTGTCAATTATCACGTTATCACCTATCTCATAATTGGCAATGTAATTTTTCACATGGTTTATGAAAACATGATCACCAACTGTACAGTTATGAATATGTGCATCGTAGATACCACAATCTTTTTCAATACCTCCAGGGAATTGAATTTTACCATCTAATTTTCCAATTGTTACTTTTCCCGAAAACCTTGAAAATCGGATGTTCTCAGCAATGAAACCTTCGGTTACAAACACATCGTCCCAGCTATCGCAAATACATTGATTTGCAGTAAGTATTTCAATTTCTTTTGAAGTGAGGTTCCTAAAGGTATTTTTCATAGTTGTTTATTTTGAAACCAGTTGTGCAAGGTAATCGTAATGTTCCCCCTGCCATACTTGTTTAACTACTAGTCCGTTTTGTTCAGCTTTTAACGACAATAATTCCTGATCAATATACAACCATGGAAACTCTTGTCCTTTCTGATTATTGTATTCAGTTTGAAAAATCAGTTCGCCATAATATCGTTCTGCATTCACATCAACGAGTGCAGAACCATCTTCTTCCATATACAAATATATTAAATCAGACGAGTCCATCAGGATTTGCCCTCCTTCTTCCAGTAAATCGTTTAGCTTTTGAAGAAAATGATTAAAGTTACTAAGCGTACCAGAAATGCCTGCACCATTCATCAGCAATAAAATGGTATCAAATTTTTCGCCCTCTAAATTGAAAATATCATCACAAATGACTTTGTTCAGCCCTCTATCTTGAAGAACCTGACAGCACAATGACGATCTTTCAAGAGCTGTAACGTCAGCTCCTTTTTGTGAAAGAGCCATGGAATGACACCCGGCACAAGCCCCAACATCTAACACTTTCCCTTTGCAAAGATCAAGTGCTTGTATTTCCAGCTTAGGCATATCATTTACTGACCTGTAAAAAAAGGACGGCAAGACCTCATCAACATCAAACCCAATCGAGTGAATTCGAATTGGGGTGTCAATATGTTGAAAATGAAAATTGTAAATCCCTTGGGCTAACGGATCCTCTGAAAAAGACATTTATGGCAATACTTGTTTAATAGAACTGTAAGTTGGGTGATATTTGAAACAAGTTTCCATTTGCTTTGAATAAATATAAAAACCTTCGTCTTTACCTTCTCCAATAATGAAAATCCTCAAATCGGGGTAATTGCGGGAAATGGCTTTAATATCATCAAGGTTTATATTTTCACGCTGCAACCATTTGGAAGTATTCAAATCCCCAAGCCTAAGCCTGCGGCCTAATTGATCAGCCTGACGGAATATCCGGGTTGACTCGAGGTAACTTATTTTCTTAAAATTATCCATCCTGTTGATTCTAACTCGTAAACTAATTTACGGCAATTGAAATATTAAATAAACTATTTCATGTTAAATTTTATGAACAATTATCTATGAATTGTTAAAATACAACCGCTAAATAATTGAACGAAAACGTTAAAGCATTGGTTCTCGGAAACCAATGCTTTACAGCATGTGAAATTAGAACCTAAAACCTATGGTAAATACAAAATTGTCTGTATTCGTTTCAAAATTAGCAAGATCAGACCCTTGATAAATTTCAAAATAATCTTCGTTTAAATCTCTTTTATATGCGGCATCAAAGAAAAATCCACCTTGTTTGAATCCTATACCTGCAGAAATTGCAGAGTCATCAACGTTACTATTGGGTTGAAAAGAACCAAAAGCATTACTCTCAAATGGACTTGGATAAAATTCATAGCCCCCACGGATACTCACATTATTGTTTAACCGGTATTCTGCTCCTAACCTCAAGTTACCAACAGCTTTGTAGGCCTCCTCAATATCCTGGTTCTCATCAAAGAAACCATATCCATCGCCACCATCGCTAAATTCGATTGTTGAATAATCTACAAATTCATAGTCGACACTCAGAATTGCTTTTTTGCCAACCACATATGCTGCACTTAAAATTGCCCTTAATGGTGTTTGCAGGTCATAATCGTAATTATTAATAGGAGAGAAATCCTTTTGTTCATCAGGAGAACTTTCAATAAATGAATACATTGTATTGTCGTAACTATCCTGCATGCTGTAGAAAGTTGGAGTATGAACAGCCAAACCCAATCTTAATTCATTGGTAGGTTTAAAAATTGCACCCAATTTAAAATTAACCCCTGTGCCTGTTGTTCTCAAATACGTGTTAAAAGTAAAATCATCTACAAAGGGGATATTGCCAACTTCATCATATTCATACAAACTTGTTGTTTCCCTGAAATAAACATCGTGAATGCCAACTGTAGCCCCCAAATAAAATTTATGATTAAAGTTTGCACCTATAGAAAATACAAATTCATCAATACTACCTTTTTGTTCGTATGATTTTCGCTGTGATTGTCCATGCCCGGCATCTGTAATATCGTTCCAATATTCATCAGTAGCTTCATCATACCACAATAATCCTGTATTCCAAGCCAATTCTTCGTAATTGTTACTCCATATTCCCGCATTTGCATTCGCCGTAAATTGATCAAGTAAACTGGAATTGGCATTTGTGGCCATTACCATTCTTTCCAGGTTAAAATTGTTCATACGGTTATAACCAACACCAAGGCTTACACTCACCAGCGAGCCTGATTTTCCATTCATATCGAAATTAGCAACATAACCAACATTCTGAACGGCCAGGTTATATTTCGATTCGGATGCTGTTTGATTTAAGTATGTGGCATCTGCATTTACATTGTTAATATTCGGTGTAAATACAAATTCGCTACTCCGATAAAGCCCAATACCAGCCGGATTTATTGATGCAGATGTAAAATCTCCTCCAAGCGCTCCAAAGGCATTTCCCATTGCTGTAGCACGTGCAGTTCCCGATGTACGGAAATCTGAATATCGCAGCGCATCGACCAGATTCTGTGCTGAAACGCTGGCACTTAAAAATAATAATGCAATAATATAGTATATTCTTTTCATGGCTGAATGAATTAAATTTTCCAAAATCAATTTTTCTAAATCACGAATTAACGTCTTCTTCCGCTACTACTGGATGAACTTCTGGATCCACTTGAGCTACTTGAAGATCGGCTGCTTCCAGAACTATAACTTCCAGAACTTCTCCCGCTGCTACTACTTCTACCGCTACTATAGCTTCCACTACTTCTGCTAGAAGATGAACGGTAACTTGACTTGCTCGATGGACGGCTACTACTTGATCCTTTACTGTAGGAAGAACTTGATTTGTGTGTACTTCTATAACTCGAACTCTTCGTTTTCGGAGCAGAATATGACCTGCTTGTACTCTTCGGCTTACTATAACTTGAAGAACTACGAGGCTTGCTGTACTTACTACTGTTATAATTGGAACGTGTTACCGTTCGAGGTTTACTATAACTTGGCGTGTATTGTTTTCGTTGTGTTGAAACAGATTTATTTGATTGGCTCCTGTTAGTGGTGCTTGTTGAATAACTTCTTCTTGATGACTGTGTCGTTGGAGAAGACTGCCCAGATTTTAAAACAGAAGTTCTGGATCTTGATGTTGAAACCGTTCCATTAGTCCTATTTCTTGTTGCTGTTGAAGTACCTGAAACACTTCTTCTTCCTGTTGAACTCACAGCAGGTGTGCTGGTTCTTCGTTTATTCATAATAGTAGCACTTCTGGATTGAGCAGAATTTGTCCTGCTTCTTCCTTCACCAATGCCAGAGTAAGAAGTTCCTCTTCGTGAAGTGTTTGCCACCCGTTGACTAGTTGATGTTCTTTCAGATGTACTTTTTAAGGATCCCGAACGATTGACTGAAGATGCAGTTCGTGAACCAGCCGTACCTACTGCACTTCTATTCCTGACTACATTCGAGTATGACCCTCGTCTATTTCCGTACCTGAAATCATCGCTGTTGTGTCTCACGTAATAGCTACTTCCTCCATAATAATATGGGCTATGGTAGTGATGGTGGTAATACGGACGGTGCCAATAGCTTCCGTAGTAATACGGACTAGACCATCCCCAACCCCAACCCCAGCTTATATAAGGACGGTGCCAGTTGCTCCATGGAGAATAATAATAATCGTAGTAATTCCACGAATGATATGGGTGATACCATGAGTCATAATACCATGTATCCCAGTAGAAAGGATCATAAAAATGAGGACGATGAAACCGTTTAATGCGGTAGGCAAAATCCAGTTCATCGGCATCGTAATAGTTATTGACTACATAGTCGATATCATCTTCATTTTCATAAATGACTGTATCAGAATCTACCAATTCCATGTTTTCCATATCATAAACCCTGTCATCTAACTCTGCATCTTCAAATACATAATTTTTCAGGGTTTTCGTCCCGTCCTCATTATCTTCAACTTCCTGAATGATGATTGATGTTGGGTTTTCCTGTCTTACTTCTTCAGCTTGTTCTTCAACAACAACTGGAGGCGGAGCATCCCCGGGAGTAAAATAGATATCGTCGTACCTATCTGTTACGTAGGTCCCGGATGTGCAAGCTCCCATGGCGAGGGCGATTGCTGCGAAAAGGGTAACTTTTGTTTTCATATCTAAACCTCCTGTATCTTATATGAATTAAATTTATTTACTTTGTAGCTCATTTTTCAACCTATAAAGAAACAAATACCATACCAAATAAACAGATATGGCGAAAGAATTAACTCCAAGAAGTGAGAATTATTCACAATGGTACAATGAACTTGTTGTAAAGGCCGACTTAGCAGAGAGCTCGGCCGTGCGGGGATGCATGGTTATAAAACCTTACGGGTACGCGATTTGGGAAAAAATGCAGGCGGAACTAGACCGCATGTTTAAGGAAACCGGGCATATGAATGCATATTTTCCGCTTTTCATCCCGAAATCTTTCTTTAGCAAAGAAGCCGACCACGTAGAAGGATTTGCCAAAGAGTGTGCAGTTGTTACCCACTACCGATTAATGAATGACCCAGACGGAAATGGTGTTGTTGTTGATCCGAATGCAAAACTTGAAGAAGAATTGATTGTTCGCCCAACATCAGAGACCATTATTTGGAATACCTACAAAAACTGGATCCAGTCGTACCGAGATCTTCCAATACTTTGCAACCAATGGGCAAACGTAGTTCGCTGGGAAATGCGTACACGTCTGTTCTTGCGTACCGCAGAATTTTTGTGGCAAGAAGGGCACACTGCCCACGCAACAAAACAGGAAGCGTTGGATGAGACCGAACAAATGGTAAATGTATATGGTGAATTTGCTGAAAAATTCATGGCTGTTCCTGTTATTAAAGGTTCAAAATCGGAGAATGAACGCTTTGCAGGTGCACTTGAAACATATACTATTGAAGCCTTAATGCAAGATGGAAAAGCATTGCAATCAGGAACGTCGCACTTCCTTGGGCAAAATTTCGCCAAAGCTTTTGATGTGAAATTTGCAACCAAAGAAGGTAAAGACGATTACGTTTGGGCAACAAGCTGGGGTGTTTCTACCCGTTTGATGGGTGCTTTAATCATGGCACACTCAGATGACAACGGACTTGTACTTCCTCCAAAGCTGGCTCCTTTCCAGGTGGTTATTGTTCCTATTTTCAGAAATGAAGAACAACTAAAAGCCATTAGGGAAAAAGCTGATGAGATTGCAACGAAACTAAAAAGTAAAGGTGTTTCTGTAAAAATTGATGACCTGGACACCAAGAAGCCAGGTTGGAAGTTTGCTGAATATGAACTAAAAGGTGTACCAGTACGCGTTGCCATGGGACCACGCGATTTGGAGAATGGCACATTGGAGATTGCACGCCGTGACACACTGGAGAAAAATGTTGTTCCTGTTGAAGGCGTTGACGAATACATTAGTAATTTGTTGGATGAAATTCAAAATAACATCTTCCAAAAAGCCTTGGATTACAGAACTGAACACACCACCAAAGTTGACAGCTACGACGAATTCAAAGATGTTTTGAAAAACAAAGGAGGATTTGTACTTGCACACTGGGATGGTACTTCTGAAACCGAGCAACGCATCAAGGACGAAACAAAAGCAACCATCCGCTGTATTCCTTTTGAAGGGGAAAAAGAAGAAGGAAAATGTATCTATTCAGGAAAACCTTCCTCTCAACGTGTTTTATTTGCAATTGCCTATTAGAATCTTCGATTAACGATATAGAAAAGCAGTCAAATTTGGCTGCTTTTTTTAATTTTACAGAAATCATTTTATTATGGCACAGAAACCCAACGGACTTGAGGCAATTGTTGTAAAGTCAAATGCGAAACAGAACGTATACAAAAACACGCTAAATGCATTCAACCTTTTAAAAGAAGTATTAAAAGAGCTTGTTGATCAATACAGGGAACAACTTAAAGGAAAAATCCCTGAAGAAATCCTGCCAACATTTCATGAAAAAGGGCCATTTGAGGCTGAATTCAGGCTGGCTGCTGACATGTTGGTTTTTAGCATGCACTCCAATGTTTTTGTTTTCGATAGGGAACACCCCATTTGGCAAACTGAGTACATTAAAAAGAGCCCATTAAATTCTTACTGCGGAATTATTCACATTTACAATTTTCTTTCAGACTCATTCAAATACAACCGATTACAAGACATTGGTTACTTGATTGCCCGAATCTTCATCAACCAGGAGAACCATTTCTTTGTTGAAGGGAAACGCCAGTCGAGTGAGCTGGTAAAAGATTTTGAAAAAGATATTATTTCTAAAGAAGTACTAAAACAAATAGTTGATACTTCAATTCGATATGCTATTGAATTTGATTTGCTGGTTCCGCCATACGATCAGGTAAAAATTGCCTCGGTAGAGCAAATGAAAGTGGAAATCAGGCACTCAAAAATTCAAACAGGTAAACGAGTTGGGTTTAAGTTTAATTCAGACGATGTATAAAAATATGGAAAGAGTAATTGATCGATTTATCCGATACGCAAAAATACACACCACTTCAGATCCTGCAAGTAAAACTTTTCCAAGTACCCAACGGCAACTAAATTTTGCCGATTTGTTGGTTATTGAGTTAAAAGATATTGGAATGGTTGATGTTGAAAAAGACAATTTTGGCTATGTAATGGCCACAATGCCAGCCAATACCAGTGAACCATGCCCAACGATTGGATTTGTTGCCCATATGGATACCAGCCCCGATTTTTCGGGGGAAAATGTAAATCCCATCGTTCGAAAATATGAAGGTGGAACTGTAAAGCTGAACGAGAATGTTTTAATTGACCCAAAGCAATTCCCTGAAATTAATAAATACATTGGGCAAGAAATTATCACCACTGATGGGAACACACTTCTAGGTGCAGATGATAAGGCAGGTGTTGCTGAAATTATGGCTGCTATGGAATACCTGAATGAACATCCGGAAATCAAGCACGGAAAAATCAGGGTTTGTTTCACGCCTGATGAAGAAATTGGGAAAGGTGCAGATCATTTTGATGTGGAGAAATTTGGAGCTGAATTTGCGTACACCTTGGACGGCGGAGAAATCGGTGAATTGGAGTATGAAAACTTCAATGCTGCAATGGCCACAATTACTATTAAAGGAAGAAGTGTTCACCCGGGAGCTGCAAAAGATAAAATGATCAATGCCATCGTAGTTGGTCAAAAGTTATTGAGTTTCCTTCCAGCTGAGCAACGCCCGGAACATACCGAAAAATATGAAGGCTTTTTCCATTGTGTTTCTTTTAATGGCGGTGTTGAAGAAAGCAAACTTGTTTTTATCATCCGTGATCATGACATGGAAAAGTTTAAGCTTCGCAAAAAAATGATTACCCAGGTTTGTGAAACATTGAATTTGCATTATGGAGCAAATACAGTGAATTTAGAAATGAAGGATCAATACTACAACATGCGCGAAAAAGTTGAACCTGTTAAATATATTGTTGATTTAGCAGAAGAAGCTATGAAAGAGGTTGGCGTTCAACCCATAAAACGGGCAATCCGGGGCGGAACAGACGGATCCAGACTTTCGTACATGGGGCTTCCCTGCCCTAACATCTTTGCCGGTGGACACAATTTTCACGGGCCATTTGAGTATGTACCAACCAAGTCAATGGAAAAAGCGGTAGAAGTTATCATCCGCATTACAGAAAAAGTTGTAGATATTGATTAGATACAAGATGTTAGATACTGGATACTGGATGTAGCCAATAGTTGATTGACCTATTGAACTGATCAAAATGATCTAGCATCTAAAATCCAATATCACGAATCAACATATCAAATGATTGAATTAATGGGTAAAGTTGGATAACTTTAAATAATGTTTACTGATTTTCAGAAATATATAAAAAAAGAAAAGCTTTTTTCACCCGAACAAAAGATCATCCTGGCAGTTAGCGGAGGTGTTGACTCTATGGTGATGCTCCACTTGTTTCAAAATCTGGATATTGATTTTGTGGCAGCACACTGCAATTTTAAGCTTCGAGCTGTTGAATCAGATTCTGATGAAATTTTCATTCGGGATTATTGTGCCGAAAACGGCATTGAAGTTTATGTAAAAACTTTTGATACTAAGGAGTATGCTACAGCGAAGGGAGTTTCAATTGAAATGGCTGCCCGTGAATTGCGATACGAATGGTTTCAAGAATTGCTGGAGCAGCTTCAGTTTGATTACCTGGCAACAGCCCACCATCAGGACGATTTAGTTGAAACCATGCTGATCAACTTAAGCCGCGGAACAGGAATCCGTGGGCTGTCCGGCATTCACCCAAAAACAGGAAACGTTATCCGCCCACTACTTTTCTCAAGAAGAGTTGATATCCTTAATTATGCTGCCGTGAACCAAGTCCCTTTTCAGGAAGATTCGAGCAATAGTGAGTTGATTTACCAGCGCAATCTAATCCGCAATAAAATCATACCGCTGTTTGAAGAGATCAACCCGGCATTCAGGAAAAACATGACCCGTACTGCTGGAATTTTGAGGGATACGGAGAATATTTACATGGAAAAAATCGGTGATGAAAAACAGCGGCTTATTCATACAAATGAAAAATATACGCAAATCAACATTTCCGAACTATTAAATACCAAATCCCAGGCGTCCGTTCTTTTCGAAATAATCCACCCCTACGGGTTTAATGGTGAGCAGGTTGATGAAATCCTGCACGCTCTCCATGCTGATTCCGGCAAATCATTTTATTCCCCTACTCACCGTTTGGTGAAAGACCGGGAAGTATTGATTATTGATGCAATTTCAGAATCTATTGATCACCGATATTACATCGAAAAGGATTGTATTTCAATTGAAAAACCAATCAATCTTGATTTTGAGCTAATAAAAAGAACAGAGGGTTTTCAATTTTCAAAAGATGAAAACGTTGCGGAATTGGATTTCGATTTGCTGGAATTTCCTTTGGTTCTCAAAAAATGGGAACAAGGCGAATATTTTCAACCTTTAGGCATGAGTGGGTTCAAAAAACTCAGCGATTATTTTATTGACGAGAAAGTTTCGTTAACAGAAAAAGATCACACATGGATACTTTACAGCAGTAACAAAGTTTGTTGGATAGTTGGGAAACGCATGGATAATCGGTTTAAAACTACACCAAAAACGTCACAGGTTTATCGTTTAATATTGAAATAGCTATGATCGTTCGCTTAACTCCAGCCAGCGCATTTCTTTTTCTTCCAATTCTTTGCTGAGTACAGAAAACCGCTTGGATTTCTCCATCAGTTCTTCATTCGAAAGTTCGCCTGAATTAAGTGCTGTCTCCAATTCTTTCTTCTCCGTTTCAAGATTTGCGATATCAACCTCCAACTGTTCAAACTCCCGTTTTTCGTTGTAACTAAGTTTTGTAGAAACCTTTTTCGGTTTTTCCTGAACAGGTTTTGGTTTTACTGCTGCAACTTTCTTCTGGCTTTCTTCTTCCAATATCTGGTTCCGGTAAATGGTGTAATTCCCGGGGAAGTCTTTTATTTTTCCTTGTCCATCAAATACAAACAGGTGATCCACAATTTTATCCATGAAATAGCGGTCGTGTGAAACAACCAACACGCAACCTCCAAATCCAGCAAGGTAATCTTCTAGCACATTCAGTGTCATGATATCCAAGTCATTAGTTGGCTCATCAAGAATTAGAAAGTTTGGATTTTGCATAAGGATCGTGCATAAATATAAACGCCTTTTTTCACCTCCACTTAATTTTTCAACCAAATTGTATTGTGTATCAGGTGGAAAAAGAAAGCGCGTGAGCAGTTGGCTGGCAGTCACTTTCCGACCATCCTCATGATGAATGACTTCAGCGATATTCTTCACCACATCAATCACTTTCTCGCTAGGTTTAAACTCAATCCCGTCCTGTTTATAGTAACCAAGTTTGATGGTTTGGCCCCACTCAACCGTACCCGAATCTGCCTGAATACTTTGGGTGATGATGTTCAAGAATGTAGATTTTCCTGTACCATTTTTACCAACAATCCCCACTTTTTCAAACCGTGAAAATTGATAGCTGAAATCTTTAATAAGATGCAGATCATCATATGATTTAGAGATGGCATCAATTTCGAGAATTTTCTTACCTAAACGTGAAGCAGAAACATCTAACTCTAGATTTTCATCATTTCGTCTGTTTGAGGCTTTTTCTTTCAATTCGTAAAACTGATCGACCCTGTATTTAGCTTTATGACTACGGGCTTTCGGCATTCGTCGCATCCAATCCAGTTCAGTACGCAACAAGTTTTGGGCTTTTTCGGTGGCCGCTTGTTGTTGTTCAATTCGTTCCTGCCTTTTCTGTAAATAGTAGCTATAATTTCCCTGGTAAGAATATGTCTGGTTCTGGTCAATTTCTATTATTTCATTACACACCCGATCAAGAAAATAGCGATCGTGCGTAACCATAAACAATGTGCAGTTCGTTTTTTCAAGGTAATTCTCCAGCCACTCAATCATATCCAGATCAAGGTGGTTGGTTGGCTCATCCAACAACAAAATATCGGGTTCGTTTACCAACACGTTTGCTAATGCCAACCGCTTTTTTTGCCCACCTGAAAGTTCTTTAACAGGTTGATCAAAATTCTCAATTTTCAGTTGGCTCAGAATCTGTTTCACACGCACTTCAAAATCCCATGCTCCCAGCTCGTCCATTCTTACAGTAAGCATCTCCAACTCATTTTGATCATTGTGTTTTACTGCTGCCTCAAATTTTCTGACAACCTCCATCGCAGGGTTATCTGACCGCAACGCTTCCTCAAGCACTGTGAGGTTTTCATCCAATTCCGGAATTTGTCTCAGGTAGCCAATTTTCAAATCATTGGTATAGGTAACTTTCCCTTCATCAGCTGAATCATTTTCGGCAATTATTTCCATTAGGGTGGTTTTACCTGCGCCGTTCTTGGCAATCAAAGCCACTTTCTGCTCTTTAAAAATGGTAAACGAAACATTCTCAAAAAGCATCTGCTCACCGTATCGTTTTCCTAACTGTTCCGCCTGAAGATATGGGATCATTCGTATAAGTTTTGCGCAAAAGTAGAAAATAAATGGATGCCATATAAGTAGATATTAGAAGATAAAATTAAAAACGAATATTCAAGATTTTTCAAGAAAGGACTATGGATTTTATTAAGTGGAATAATCTTAATAATCATCTCACCCATGATTTGGACGCAACCCAGTTCCGGACAAATCTGATACGATTGGCGGCTTCCGCCCCAGTAGTTGGTATGATTGGTGCTTCATTTATGGAACAATGGAAAGCGAACCGCATTCAATGGGAAACCTTGGAAAATGAAAAAGATTTTGAGCGACTGAAACTTCTCTGGAAACTTTACGATGCAAAAGAATTAAACTCTAAAAGAAACTGATTTCTTTGTTAAGATATTTCGATCAGAACCGTTGATTGATATTCGAGCCATATTAATTACAGCAAATTTCAAATGATTTCAAATATCTACAACTTACCTTTTTAGAAATGGTTGGGGCTGGGTTAAAGCCTGATTATATCGCAGTATTCAAATATAAGCTAGTAGCAATACATGAAAAAATTACTGAACTATATAATGCAATAGAAGATGATTCTGTAGATAAAGACCTAAAAAAGGAAATCATACCATTACTAAAAAAAATGAGATTCAAAAAAATAAATTTTGATGCAAATTAATTCAAGCTCGAAACACGAAACATAGCTTCTTTTAATATTTTTGAGTTCAAACATCCGAATGCAAAAGAAAGAACGTTATCAGAAGGTTATTGAGCATTTTCAAAAGGCCATGCCTATTGCCGAAACTGAATTAGAATATGAGAACCCATACCAGTTACTGGTAGCTGTAATCCTTTCGGCACAGTGTACCGATAAACGTGTAAATCAGATTACCCCGGAACTTTTCAAACGGTTTCCAAGCCCTGAACTTATGGCTGAGGTCGATTCTGCTGAAGTGTTTGAATACATCCGCAGTTGCTCGTACCCAAACAACAAAGCCAAACACTTGGTGGGAATGGCCAAAATGCTGATAACAGATTTTAAAGGGATTGTTCCTGAAGATGTGGATGAGCTCCAAAAGCTCCCTGGTGTTGGGAGAAAAACAGCCAATGTAATTGCAGCTGTTGTTTACGACAAACCTGCTTTTGCTGTTGATACCCACGTGTTTCGTGTTGCAAACAGAATTGGACTAACAACCAACTCCAAAAATCCGTATGACACCGAAAAGGAACTGGTAAAATATTTTCCCGAAGACATTATACCACTTGCACACCACTGGCTTATATTGCACGGTAGATATACTTGTCTGGCAAGAAAACCCAAGTGTGAAAAATGTGGGATAACAGGGTTTTGTAAACACTTTGAGAGGCTTCAGAAAGATTAACTACAAAACTTTATTCACTTCTTTGAAAAGCGAATATGTTAAGTGCAATTTAATGTTGATAAGATCATTTATAAAATTCTAAACTAATTTCTTTGAATTTTTATCAATCTTATTACTTTTGCTTTCAATAGTAAACTTAAAATGAAGTATTATGGCTTATGTAATTAATGATGAGTGCATTGCATGCGGAACTTGTATTGACGAATGTCCGGTTGACGCAATCGCAGAAGGTGATATCTACACCATCGATGGAGAACTTTGTACTGATTGTGGCTCTTGCGCCGAAGTTTGCCCAGTTGACGCAATTTCATATTGAAGAATAATACTGGTCAGCATAAAATTAGTAAGCCCGTCATTTTTTTGATGGGCTTTTTTATTTCAAACTGATACTGGATTCTAGATATTAAGATATTTGATAGAAAGATTATTTAAAAAAATACCCTCTTCTTTCAATTACTAAATAAGAATTTACTTCAATTTAAATCTTTTATCCTTGATGCTAGATTAAAGCTGTCAAAAAAGTAGGAGTCTGTATTTCAACGACTTTTCACCCTTAAATTCCCTAAAGGGAACTCATTGAAAATCAAGCTCTCTTTAGGGATGAGGTAAACTTGATTTTCAAATCAATCGATACTTCATGACTTTTTGTACAGCTCCTATCGGACTCCCGTCAAACCGAGAGGTCATAAAATATTAAAACTTCGTCCTCTCCAGTTCAAACACTTCCATGTCACGGATCTGCTTGCCATCAATAACAAATCTTATGGCAGTGCAAACTTTATGAAAGCCTTTATTACCTGCAGCACCCGGATTTATATGCAGGCAATTTATTTTTTTGTCGTGAATGACTTTAAGAATGTGAGAATGTCCACAAACAAAAATCTGAGGAGGGCTTGCAAATAGTATATTTCTAACCCTGCTTTCGTACCTTCCCGGATAACCTCCAATATGTGTCATCAGTACATCAACTTCTTCACATTTAAAACGAAGGTTTTCGGGAAACATCTTGCGCACAACATGATCATCAATATTGCCATAAACAGCTCTCAATGGTTTTAAAGCAGACAACTTATCTGCCGTCTCGGCATTGCCAATATCGCCTGCATGCCAAATTTCATCAACATCTTTCAAAAAGTTTAAAACCCGGTTGCTTAGCGTTCCATGCGTATCCGAAATTACTCCAATGCGTCTCATTCTTATGTTTTTCTTTAACGAATGTCAAAAATAATGTAATTTTGGAACAAATATTTCGATTATGAAGCGAGTAGTAATAGTTCGACATGCCAAATCTGTCCCTTACGGGTACGATGATGATTTTAACCGTGGGCTTAAAGAGCGAGGTTTTAATGATGCCAAACTGATTGCCAATAAACTGGAAGAAAAAAAGGTTTTCCCTAACCTAATCATTAGCAGCCCAGCTAAACGGGCACTGTTGACCGCAAAAATTTATGCGGAAAACCTGAGTTATCCTGAAAGTAAAATTTTGCTTAAAGATGATCTGTATGACGGCATCACAACCCAGGAGTTTGTTGAGATGTTGAATAATTTGCCAAACGATGTAAATTCGGTATTTATTTTTGGGCACAACCCCATAGTTTTTTACCTCAGCAGCAATCTCGTTAAGTTTTTCAATGGCGATATGCCAACTAGCTCAACCGTAGGGATCGATTTTGATATTGAAAACTGGAATGAGGTTGAGGCAAGAAAAGGACAACTGGCATTTCATCTCGTACCAAGAGACTACAAATAATGCAGCTATTTTACACGCCAAACATTCCATCCAGTGTTTTTTATTTAGAAGAAACAGAATCGAAACATGCGGTTCGTGTACTTAGGTTGGTAAATGGAGATGCCATTCAGTTAATTGACGGGAAAGGTAATTTTCATGAAGCAATTATTAGAGATACCCACCCTAAAAAATGCCAGGTAGAAATTATAAAAACCCAAACAGAATTTGGCAAACGAAACCATTATTTGCACCTGGCTGTAGCACCAACCAAAAACATCGACCGTTTTGAATGGTTTCTGGAAAAAGCTACTGAGATTGGCATAGATGAAATTACTCCCATACTTTGTGAACACTCAGAGCGTAAAGTGATAAAAGACGAACGACTGGAGAAGGTGATCGTATCAGCCATGAAACAATCTCTGAAAGCATATTTGCCAAAACTTAATCCGCTTACGCCGATAAAAGATATCCTGAGTGCTGATTTTAAAGTTGAAAAGTTTATTGCCCATTGCTACAAACAAGACAAACGGCAATTAAAAAATGAAGTTACCAACTGCAAATCAAGCTTAATCCTCATCGGCCCTGAAGGTGATTTCTCGGAAAATGAAGTGGAAGCTGCCATCCAAAATGGATTTGTTCCTGTCAGTCTTGGGGAAAGCCGCCTCCGTACAGAAACAGCTGCAGTTGTTGCTTGCCATACGGTGAACTTATTGAATGAAGGAATGAATGAGTGAATGAGTGAAGGATTGAATGTTTCTTGAAAATTCCAAATACCAAAAGACAAACACCAAAAACGTCATTCCGTTCCGATATTTAGGAAATCTTCCGAAGTCTCATGATTTAGTTGACTATTATACACAGATCCTGAAACAAGTTCAGGATGACCTTTATCTATATTAGTTCAATCCAACGCCAGTTCAATATCCTCAATCAAATCCCTGGCAGCTTCAATGCCAACTGAAAGTCGCATTGCAGTTGGGCTGATTTTCATTTTCAGGCGTTTTTCTTCGGGGAATTCAACGTAAATAGTTGACCATGGATGAATGATCAGACTTTTATTATCATTTAAGTTAGTAGCTCTACGAATAACTTGCAACTTATTCATAAAAGTAAAACAGGCTTCTTCTGACTCCAAATCAAAAGTCATGATCGTACCAGGCTTGCCTTCAAATTGCTGGGCAGCAAGCAGGTAGTTTTCTGAATCTTTTAGGCCTGGATAATTAACTTTTTTAACTTTGGGATGGTTATTCAAAAATTCTCCTAACTCCAAACAGTTTTGATAAGACCGCTCCAAGCGAAGCTCCAGCATATCGAGCCCCATGATTTGATAATGAGCTGTGTGGGCTGTCATAGCACCACCTGTATTTCGATAATAATTCTTTCGCAAACGGGTAACAAACGTGTCTTTCTCAAACTTGGCACAGAGTCCCTGAAGGTTGGGGTTATTTGACCAGTCGTAATTACCATTGTCTAAAATAATCCCTCCAAACGAAGTTGCTCCACCAGAGATGTATTTTGTTGTTGACATGATTTCAATGTTTACACCCAATGATTTGGAATCAAAAACAACTGGTGGCGTCAATGTACTGTCTGCAATCAAGAGAATTTTGTGTTTTTGGGCAATTGCTGCCAGTTTTTTAATATCTGCAATCTCCAACTGTGGATTGGTCACTGTTTCAAAATAAATTGCTCGTGTATTTTCATCAACCAAAGCTTCAACAGCATCGGCATTTGTTGTATCACAAAAGCGTGTTTCCAGTCCATAGTTCCTTAAACTAGTATCGAACAATGAATAGGTGTGTGCAAATAAATGATGACCCGAAACAATGTTATCACCAGCTTTGCATATTGCCAGAATTGTGTTCGTAATTGCCGACATCCCGGACACAACAGCCAAAGCGTGATAAGCCCCGGTTAGCTGTTTCATCTTCAGCTCAAAAAACTCAACTGTAGGATTGGTTGTTCGTGAATAGACATGTGCAGGAAGTTCGCCTTTGAAATTTGCTGATATATCTTCAGCAGAATTAAACTCGAAAGCAACACTTTCATAAATTGGCATATCAAGTGCTCGGTGTGGGTCATCTTTTGGGAAACGAACATTTAATGAACGTGTGGTGAAACTTTTCTTCATCAGGCAAAAATTAGTTTTTCAAAAATAACATCTTCATTTCAATTAAGTTTTTTGTGATTAAGAAAATCTCTCACATTCTTCTATTCTTCACTTCTCATATTCTTCTATTCTTCACCTCTCATATTCTTTCTATATTTGATTTTCAATTTAGAGCAATGAAAGCTATTCTATCATTTATAATTGCGGTGTTGATATCTGGTACACTTTTCGGGCAGGAACCAAAGCTAAAAATTGCCTTACTGAAATACAAAGGCGGTGGCGACTGGTATGCCGATCCTACGGCACTGCCAAACCTTGTCCGTTTTTGCAACAATCAGCTTAATACAAACCTTAACCCTGAACCAGCAATTGTAGAACCAGGAAGTGTTGAGATTTTTAACTACCCATTTGTTCACCTAACCGGGCACGGAAATATTATTTTTTCCGAACAGGAAGCTACCAACCTGAAAGTGTATTTGGAAGCCGGAGGTTTTCTTTACATTGATGATAATTATGGCCTGGATAAGTTTATCCGCAGGGAGATGAAGAAAGTGTTTCCGGAACAGGAGTTTCTGGAATTATCTAACAGCCATCCGATTTATCACCAGCAGTTTAAATTTGAAAATGGCTTGCCAAAAATTCACGAGCACGACAAAAATCGCCCGCAAGGCTTCGGTTTGTTCATTGAAAATAGATTGGTTTGCTACTACACTTTTGAATCAGATATTACGGATGGATGGGAAGACCCATCTGTTCACAACGACCCACCTGAAGTTCGACGCAAAGCCCTGGAAATGGGGGCAAATATTATCAGCTATGTTTTTGGAAATTGAAAAAGGTTGCCAACATGTGACAACCTTTGCATGATCTACTAACTAAACTAACTAATCTTAAAAAAGAACCTATGATTTATTCTTGATTTACGTATCCAATTCCGTTGATATCTTTATCCACATCCGGGTTTCCACGGTACTTGATTTTTCCAACACCCTCAATGCTCGCTTTTAATGTTTCTGTTGCGTGAACTGAACCAGCTCCCACTCCTTCAATTTCAAACCGAACATCTTCGGCTTTTAAATCAATGGCATCAACATGCCCTGCACCTGATATTTTAGCAACAAAACGATCTGCAACCCCTTCAAAATCAAACTTCACACCACCTTCACCTAACACATAAAGTTCATCCACTTTCAGCTCCATTTCAATTTTTGCACCACCTTCCACATGAACCTCAAAATTATTCAGATTAAGGTATCCTTTGGTTTCCAGGTTTGCACCACCTTCAATGTGCAAATCGGTTAAATCTGTAAATGTGATGTAAAGCTCCAATCGCTCAAAGTCGAACTTATTTTTCGTAATCCTTACTTCCAGTTCATCCCCTTCATTATTTACTTCAATGTAACGGAACACATCTTCGTCTGCTCTGATTCTCAACCCAGGTTTATCAGTCTGTTCCAGAATTATTCGATATCCACCTTCCAGGTGTACACGTCTAAAATCATTTACGTCATAAGTACGAACTTCGTCATCGTCCCATCGTTCTTCAGCTGCAAAAAGTTGAGAGACCATCATTCCCAGGACGAACATGATTCCGGCGATGCTTAATAATTTCCAGGTTTTCATTGTAAAGGCTTTGTTTTTATTTACTGAAACAAATGTATGGCCCAAATCCAACAACACATTTCATTTTTCGATGAAAGAGCGAATTTTACAGGTAAACGAAGTCTTCTTCAAAAATGATGGTTTTAAGGCACAATTAATCTGTAATGAAACAGTTATATAACCCAAAACCTATTATTTTTGCGTGCATGAAATACGTAAAGCACCTACTCCTCATTATTCTATACGTTTGGGTAAACCTTTCTGCTGAAGCACAAAGCAGCAATGCTACTGTTTTTGGTTCTGTAAAAGACAAAAAAGGGCAGCCGCTTGAACTGGTAAACATTTCAATAAAAGGTTATCCCATCGGAACTACAACCGACAGAAACGGTCAATATCTGTTAAGGGTTCCTGCCAGAAAATCGTTTACCTTGGTTATATCTTCAATTGGATACATTGCCCAGGAAAAAAGGTTGTACCTGAGGACTGAACAACGCATGGCGGTTAACATTAGCATGGAAGCCAGCAGTGAAGAAATTGATGAAGTAACAGTAAGCAAACAACGAAATGGACAGGATAACGTCACACGGATTGATCCTACTTTAACTGAATCGATAGCCGATGCATCGGGAAGCAGCGTAGAGGCATTGATCAAAACACTTCCCGGGGTTTCATCCAATAATGAACTGAGTTCACAATATTCAGTCCGTGGTGGGAATTTTGATGAAAACCTGGTGTATGTAAATGATATTGAGGTGTACCGTCCATTTTTGGTTCGGGCAGGACAACAGGAAGGACTTAGCTTTATCAATTCCAGTATGGTTTCTACCATCGAGTTCTCTGCGGGTGGTTTTCAAGCAAAATATGGCGACAAAATGGCTTCGGTGCTTGACATTAAATACCGAAAACCAAGTGAACTCAGGGGATCTTTTTCTGCCAGCCTTTTGGGTGGATCAGTTCATGTTGAAGACGCAACCAAAAACAAAAAACTAAGCTACATTGCCGGCGCTCGTTATAAATCGAATAGCTACCTTTTAGGTGGTTTGGACGAAGAAGGCGAATACGATCCTAAATTTACAGATCTTCAGACTTACATCACATATAACTTCTCCGACAAATTTGACCTTTCCTTTTTAGGAAATATTTCCAGGAACCAGTATAATTTTGTTCCCGAAACAAGGACAACTTCTTTTGGGACTTTTGAAACAGCTTTCAACACACGAGTATATTTTGAAGGACAGGAACGTGACCAGTTTGAAACCATGCTGGGGGCTTTGTCGGCCAATTACCACCCGAACAATGACCTGAACCTGAAGTTTATTGCTTCAGCATTTCGTACTGAAGAAGAAGTGAGTTATGATATTGAGGGAGCCTATTTTTTGAATCAGCTGGAAAGGGATTTAGCATCGGAATCGCTAGGTGACAGCGTTCTTAACCTTGGGGTTGGCTCATTCCTAAATCATGCCAGAAACCGACTGGAAGCAAACGTTTTTAGCTTTTCACACAAGGGAGCATACAGCAGCACCAACCACTTGCTGAACTGGGGTTTTAAGTTTCAACACGAAGAAATCGATGACAAAATTGATGAATGGGAATTGCGTGATTCCACTGGCTACTCTTTGCCTTTTTCAGAAGAAGAAGTATTGCTCTGGCGAACGGTAAAAACAGATAATCAAATGAAATCAAGCCGCATTACGGCATATCTACAAGATACTTATGCTGTGCCGATTGAACAGGGTGAGCTTTATTTAACTGCCGGAATCCGATCGCACTACTGGAGCTACAACAACGAATTTTTGGTAAGTCCACGTTTAAGCATGAGTTACTACCCTGATTGGGAGTCCAATTTTGTTTTTCGTTTTTCTGCAGGTAGTTACCAGCAGCCAGCCTTTTTTAAAGAAATGAAAGACCGTGATGGAAATATTTATGAGGATATTGATGCTCAAAAATCCACCCAGTTTGTATTGGGGATGGATCATTTGTTCAGGGCTTGGGACCGACCGTTTAAAATTACTTCGGAGCTGTATTATAAGCATTTTTCAAAACTAACACCTTACCAGATTGAGAACGTGCAAATCCGCTATTTGGCAGATCAGGAAGCAAAAGGATACGCTGCCGGTTTTGATTTTAAAGTGAATGGTGAGTTTGTTAGTGGCGTTCAGTCATGGGCCAGTGTTTCCATTTTACAAACCAATGAAAATATTATTGGCGACGGGCATGGGGACATTCCCCGCCCTACCGACCAGTGGTTGAATGTCAGCTTGTTCTTCCAGGATTATTTCCCAGGAAACCCAACCTATAAAATGCACTTGACTGCTTTTTATGGATCACGCTTGCCCGTTGGTCCCCCAAACTCGGAACGGTATCAGGATACATTTAGGATGCCGCCCTACCGCCGTATTGACATGGGGCTGTCAAAAGTTTTGGTTGGCCCTGACAGCCGCTTCAGAAGGGGCAGCATTATGAATAAAGTGAAAGACATGTCTGTAAGTTTGGAAGTTCTTAACCTATTGGGAATTAACAATACGGTTTCTTATTTTTGGGTAAGCAGCAACAGTGGCGACATGTACGCTGTACCTAACTTCTTAACAAACAGAAGGGTTAATTTGAAGTTCACTGTAAAATTTTAGGTTCTCTTTTCAACTTAGTACTTGCAAAAAGATAGAAAATGGTTAAATAATCCGAATACAATTGACTTTAAGTAAATAACCCCCTTCAGTCATCCCGGTTTGCCGGGATTTGACATCTTCCCCCAATTGGGGGAAGAAAGAGATGGGGTCTGTGACAAATATTAAAATTGTATATTGAATACACCTTTCCCTATATAATTTAAAAACACAAACCATGAAATTTCCAATTTTTCAGGTCGATGCCTTTGCCAGCGAAACATTTAAAGGAAATCCGGCAGCGGTAGTTCCTCTTCAAGAATGGTTGCCCGATGAAACCATGCAAAACATTGCCATGGAAAATAACCTGGCCGAAACTGCCTTTTTTGTTCCAACGCAAGCAGGCTTTGAAATTCGATGGTTTACACCACTTGTCGAAGTTGACCTTTGTGGACATGCCACACTGGCAACAGCGCATGTTATTTTTCAGGAAGCCGGGTTTACTTCGGATCAAATTCAGTTTGGAAGCCGTAGCGGAATGCTGACCGTGAAAAAAGAAGGTGAAAAACTACAACTTAACTTTCCTGCCGATGCGATTAGCGAAATAAAGTTTCCCACAGATGTTGTTGATTCTATTGGCATGTCGCCAATCCAGTCTTTTAAAGGCATAACAGATTACCTGCTGGTTTATGAAACCGAAGAACAGATCAGGCAGATCGCTCCCAATTTTCATTTACTGAAAAATACCGATGCTCGAGGTGTAATAATATCCGCTCCCGGAAATGAAGTGGATTTTGTCAGCCGCTTTTTTGCCCCGGCTGTTGGTATTGATGAAGACCCGGTAACCGGTTCAGCACATACAACTTTAACCCCTATCTGGGCTGAAAAATTAGGGAAAAGCAAAATGACAGCCTTGCAGCTTTCCAAACGCGGTGGAGAGCTCAACGTTGAACTATCCAGAGACCGCGTCCTTATCAGCGGAAAGGCCATTACTTACCTTCAGGGGGAAATATTTATCTAGATACTGGATTCTTGATTCTTGATTTTTTCATTATTGTTATCGGTTGTGCAACATGTTGTGTGTTGCGGTTCACAAAGCCCTTTGTGCTTAACACACATTTTATTAACTTTCACTTAGAATTCTATACTAACACCTATTGAAGGATATAAACCCTGCTGGCACCAATCTGAGATTGGTGACTTGTTTTGCAAAAACAAATGCGAAACCAGCTTTCAAAAAAACCCCGACTTCAAATAGAAACCAGCAAATTAGGAATAATGCAAGCTAGTCATTATAAATATCCAAAACTATCCTTGCTCCTTTCTTGTTTCAACTGAAAAAGCATGAAGGACAATGTTGGATTTTTGTTGATGGTAATCGTATTGATACCTGTCCTTATTCATGCACAAAGCAAAAAAACAATGGGACAAAATCAATATACAAACCAGCTTATTCACGAAACTTCCCCTTACCTTTTACAACATGCACACAATCCTGTAAACTGGATGCCCTGGGGTGATAAGGCCTTGCAAAAAGCCAATTCAGAAAATAAACTTTTGCTAATCAGCATTGGTTATTCTGCCTGCCACTGGTGCCACGTTATGGAACATGAATCTTTTGAAGATGTTGAAGTGGCAGAATTTATGAATGAGTGGTTCATGAACATAAAAGTTGACCGTGAAGAGCGCCCCGATGTGGATCAAATTTACATGGCTGCCGTTCAATTGATGAACCAGCAAGGGGGCTGGCCCTTAAATGTAATTGCACTGCCAGACGGCCGTCCAATTTGGGGTGGAACATATTTTCCAAAGCGAAGCTGGATTAACGCACTGAAACAAATCTCAGCTTTTTACGTAAATAACCCGCAACAAACACATGAATACGCAGAACGGTTGAGCAAAGGAATCAGTGAAAGTTCACTCATCCCCATAAGCAACCCAGCTAAGGACATCTCCATAAAGGACTTAAAAAAAGCGATCGGTACCTGGAAACCGTTGTTTGACTTGATTGAGGGAGGACGAAAAGGTGCCCCCAAATTTATGATGCCCAACAACCTTCAGTTTTTGCTACGCTGGGCACACCAGCAAAACGATCGGGAAACTGAAAACTTTATAAAAACCAGCTTGACCAAAATGGCTTTGGGAGGAATTTACGATCAGGTTGGTGGTGGTTTTGCACGCTATTCAACCGATACGCATTGGAAAGTCCCTCATTTTGAAAAGATGCTGTACGATAACGGGCAACTCATATCCGTTTATTCGCAAGCCTGGCAAAAATTTAAAAATCCATTATACAAAGAAGTTGTTGAAGAAACCATTGAGTACCTTGAACGGGAGATGCTTTCACCTGAGTTTGGTTTCTACTCAGCCTTGGATGCAGACAGCGAAGGCGAAGAAGGAAAATTCTATGTTTGGAAGAAAACCGAACTGGAAAAACTTCTGGGAGATGACTTTAATCTATTTTCTGATTATTACAATGTCAACCCTCAAGGTTATTGGGAACACGATAATTACATACTACTGCGCAAACAGCCTGATGAAACATTTGCCAAAAAGAAAAAGATCAGTGAGGCTGAGTTAAAATCAAAAGTCCAAAAATGGAAATTAATCTTGTACAACGAACGTATGAAACGGGTTCGTCCGGGTTTGGATGACAAAATACTGACATCCTGGAATGCATTGGTCATTTCTGGTTTGGTTGATGCCTACAAAGCTATTGGCACAAAAAAGTACCTGTTGCTAGCAGAACGGAATGCCCGGTTTATAAAAGAAAACCTTACCAACAAGAATGGTACATTAAATCATTCTTTTAAAAATGGGATCAGCAAAATTGATGGTTTCCTGGAAGATTACGCATTGTATATTGGCGCACTTATTTCGTTGTATGAAGTAACTGGCGATGAAAACTATCTGAATGACGCCAATCTGCTAACTCAAAAGAGTTTTAACTTATTCTTCGATAAAGAAAAAACCATTTTCTATTTCAACGTGGATAGTGGCAAGCTGATTACACGAACCATTGAAATCCATGATAACGTGCTTCCCGGATCAAACTCTGTGATGGCCAACAACCTATTCAAACTGGGTCATTTTTACGGTGATACAAGCTATCTGGAAATAGCAAAACAAATGCTGCTGAATGTGGTGAAGAATTTGGATCAGTACCCTGCCGCATTTTCAAACTGGATGCAACTCATGTTGTCGCTGGTTGATAATCATTATGAGATGGTCATTGTTGGCGAAAATGCCCGGAAAATATCAAACGAACTTCAAAAAAATTATCTCCCAAACATCGTATTCAGTTTTTCTGAAGAAGAAAGTAGCTTGTCCTTACTTAAAGGTCGCTATAAAAAAGAAGAAACGCTGATTTACGTTTGCCAGAATAATGTCTGCCAATTGCCGGTTAAAAGTGCAAAAGAGGCATTAAAACTTATTCATACAGAATAATTGTTCTGCGGTTTTTGAGTGTTTTCTTCAAATTGAAACTCTCAATATAATGCTACAATAGTTTTTTTAAATCTTTCCTCCAGGCTTCAGCCAATTGTGGAATGGCAATTGCTTTTTTAATACCATCAATGTTATCAATCTGACTGGTGAAAAACGAAAACGTTTCACGAACGGACATACTTTTTTCGGCTTTTTCAATCAAAGTCATGGCATCTCCGGCTTTCACGTTTCCCTCCTTGATTATCCGAACGTAAATTCCGGGATAGGGTGATTCCAAAAACTCTCGAACAATGACCTGTGAACCAAAACGAAAACCAAGCTTATAACACGGATAACGAGGTTGGCTTATTTGCACAACAGCCTCTCCTATCTCGAAAATATCGCCAATAAAAATTTGCGACTCGTCCAATCCTTCAATAGTTAGGTTTTCTCCAAGCATGCCCCACTGCCAATCCAAATCAGGATATTTTTCTTTCCAGAAACCATAATGATCTGCGGAATATAAATAGCAAGCTTTATCAATCCCTCCATGGTATTTGCGGTCGATCACATGGTCATTTTTCACGTCTTCTTTCTCCAAAAAAATTGGTTCATCAACCGGGAATTTGTAAATACCTGTTTTTACTATTTTCCTTTGCCATTCAACTTCTCTGATTTCTGCAAGATTGGTTGCAATGATTTTCATCTTCTATTCTGTTAGTATTCGTTTAACACGGCCAACTTCTCCGGTTTCTAATCGCACTTTTATCCCATGCGGGTGTTGGGGCGATTTAGTCAATATTTGTGAAACATACCCTTCGGTTAGTTCACCTGTACGTTGATGATGCTTTTGCACAATTTCAACGTGTGCCTCAATTTTTATATCAGATCGTTTTCTTCCGTCCATTTGAAAGCTTTTCAATAAAGCTGCAAAGTTGTAAATATTAAGTTTATATGCAATCATAAACTATTTTTTCAGTTTGTTTGTTGAGTAATTTGTTGCGCAATTTTGATTGAACAGGAGAAAAAACTATGAAGGAAAAAAGAAGGCGGTTTTTTTCGATTACCAGAAAGGAGAATGAATTTCTCAAGTCGAAACAGGATTATATTGATTTAGTTGTATGCCCCCATGATGGTGGAAAATCGTGTTCGAAACATCGAAAACTTATCAATGAAAACATGAAGGCTTCAAAACAGCACCTGCTCAATAAAGACTACCACCAGTCGATTGAGGAATTAAAAACGGCTTTTTACTCAACAGCTGACCTGACAAAGTTACCATGCAGAAAATGTGCAACATTTTACCGGAAAACCATTGTGAATACATTGGAACTAATGCATGATGATTTAAAAAGAATGTCATCCGGAATATTCAGCAAAAACAAAAACAGGCCGTATTTTTTGCTCGCTGCTGAAACGCTTGAAGAACTGAAACAATTCGATGGGTAAGCTTACTTTCTCCCTGCAACAACCGTATAAAAATCTTCCTCTGCAAAATACATCTGTGCCAGCTGCTGGACTGATTCAGCAGAAATGGACAGCAAAGTCTGATAGTAATTTTCGTAAAAAGAATAATCCAATCCAAAGTCATTCACATTCCTAAATGCTGACAGGCGCGCAAATGGCCCATCGAAGTCGCGGATAAACTCACCGAGCAAATATTGCCTTACCCGCTCCAGTTCATCTGTACCAACCGCTGTTGTTCTTAATGTTTTCAGTTCTTTAAAAATTTCATTAATGGTTGCCTGTTCATACTTTTTGTCCACTTCTGTAGAAATAACCAGATAGGCTGCATTCAGAAAAGCTGGAACGCTTGACCCAATTCCATAGGTATATCCTTTTTCTTCGCGGATATTTGCCATCAAGCGGGAGCTGAAATAACCGCCCAAAATTGCATTTAGGAAAAGTATTCCTGCAAAGTCAGGATGATCTTTGTTAACCATCAGCTTTCCTACCCGAATAGCAGATTGAATAGCATCTGATTTTTCCACAAAATGCGTTTTTGTTTGAACTGGAGCAATTGCTTTTTTTGAAGCGGAATAGCTTGAACCATTCCAGTCTGATTGTCCAAAATGCTGATTGATAAGTTCAGAAAGATTGCTATCCAAAGCGCCAGATGCAACTATTCGGCAATGATCGGAACGATAATTTCGTGTGTAAAAATCAACCAACATTTCTTTTTTCAATGCATCAAAATCAGTTGCATCAACTGTCTGTGAGTATGGGTGTTCCCCGCCAAATAAAACTTCGCTAAACTTCTTCTGAGAACGTACTTTTACCTTTTCATTTTCCAACAGGAACCGTTGTTTTCGGCGTTGCACCAATGTATCAAATTCCTGATCCGGGAAAATTGAATGCTTAACGATTTCCTCAACAATAGGCAGAATTTTGGGCAAGTGCTTATTTAGGCTGATGATGCTTACAACCCCATAATGATAGTCGGCAAACAATTGCAAATAAGCCCCGTGAAAATCGAACACCTCTGCAATTCTATTTGCTGTATAATTTTTACTCCCTTCCTGTAACATGGAGTTGGAAAGTGCAGCCTGCAAAGGCGCATCTTCCTGCCAAACCCCAGCCTCAAAAATCAGCTCCAGTTTTGTAACATGCTCATGCCCTGAATTCATCAAATATAGAGGTATGCCATTATCCAATTTTTGTTTTGAAGGTGGATTAAATCTTGGTTTCCCGGGAATCAATCCGGCAGGTTGTATTGGTCGGTTTATTTTCATTTGGCCAAATAGTTCAGTTGCGAGCAATTTTCAATACGGAAAATATGTTGAGCCGTTTGTCTCAGTTCTTCAGCAGAAATACTTTGGTAAGTTTTTAGTTGGCTATTAATCAATTCCGCTTTCCCCAAATTTTCAAAATGAGCCAGTTCCTGGGCAACATTCAGGTAATTCATCCTGCCGTACACCAGGTTCGCTTCCAGTTTATTTTTCACCTTCTGAAATTCAATTTCTGAAACCAATTCCTGTTGAATTTTATCAAGTTCACCCCAGATGGCAGTTTTTGCTTGTTCAATGGAAACCCCGTTTGCCATTTTTCCTGAAATCATAAACAGACCCGGATCATGGTCGCCTGAAATATAGGCATCCAACTCAACAAACAATCGCTTTTCTTTCACCAGTTTTTGGTACATCCTGGATGAGTTGCCATTGGAAAGCACATCGGAAATCAGGTCACAAACAAAATAGCCACGATCCAGTTTCGATGGCATGTGAAACGCCAAATACAACAAGCTGTCAGGCACATTTCGTTCAACGGTTTTTTCCCTGAACGCTTTTTGTTCAGGCTCAATGGGCAATTTCGCTTTTGCAACATTTCGGTTCGGTATTTCACCAAACCATTTTTCAGACCATTTTAAAATCTGATCCTCATCCACATTGCCAGAGGCAATCAACACAGCATTATCAGGAGCATAAAAGCGATAAAAAAAGTTTTTCACTTCATCCAATGTAGCATCTTCAATGTGACTGATTTCTTTTCCGATGGTCGCCCACTGATACGGATGAACCCGAAAAGCCAAGCCACGAATGAGTGCCCAAACATCTCCATAAGGCTGGTTCAAATCCCGCTGCTTGAATTCCTCGATCACCACATTCTTTTGCACATCTAAACTTTCCTGGGAAAAAGCCAGTTCGTTCATCCGGTCAGACTCGAGCCAAAAGCCAGTTTCCAAATTCTCTTTGGGAAGTGTGAGGTAGTAGTTTGTTAAATCGTTGGTTGTGTAGGCATTGTTCTCACCTCCAGCCTGCTGAAGGGGCATGTCGTAATCCGGAATGTTCACCGAACCTCCAAACATCAGGTGCTCAAATAAATGAGCGAATCCGGTACGACTGGGGTGTTCATTTTTTGCCCCTACATGATAACAAATATCCAATGCTGCCATTGGAGTGGATCGATCAGGGCTAACCAGTATTTGCAAGCCATTTGAAAGCTGATGACGGTAAAATTCAATCATGTTTAGAAATTAAATGTTGAACTTTTAGCAATCTCAGTTTTGCTTTGTTCAAACTCAGCAATCATTCTATTCATCACTTCCACAACAGTTGGAATATCATCGATTTGAGCAGCAATTTGCCCAATTTCCAATTCACCTTCATCAAGATTACCTTCGAAAATACCTTTCTTTGATCGTCCCTTCCCAAGCAATTCTCTCAACTCATCAGCGGAGGCTCCACTAAGCTCTGCTTCATTTACCTGATCAAAAAAAGCATTCTTTACCAAACGTACCGGAGCCAGTTTTTTCAGTGAAAGTTTGGTAGAACCTTCAGCAAGGTTTAAAATCATTTCTTTGAAATTATCGTGCGCAGAAGACTCCTTGGTGATGGCAAATCGTGAGCCAACCTGTACACCGTCAGCGCCAAGTGCCATTGCCGCCATCATAGCCTGACCACTTCCAATACCTCCCGCTGCCATCAGTGGCAGATTTGTAGCTTTCCGTACCGATGGAATTAATGTCATCGTGGTTGTCTCTTCTCTTCCATTGTGTCCCCCAGCTTCAAAACCTTCAGCAACAATAGCATCCACTCCCGCTTCTTCGCACTTTTTTGCAAAATACGAACTGGCCACTACATGAACTACCATAATCCCTTTCTGCTGCAACCAGCTTGTCCACTTTTTGGGGCTACCCGCTGAAGTAAATACGATTGGCACTTTTCCTTCAGCAATGATTTCCATAATTTCATCAATTTGAGGATACAACAACGGAACATTCACTCCATAAGGTTTATCGGTTGCTTGTTTTGTTTTTTGGATGTGTTCGTTTAAGGTTTCAGGGTGCATAGAACCTGCCCCAATTAATCCCAAACCACCGTGGTTACTCACTGCCGAAGCCAGTTTCCAGCCACTGCACCAAACCATTCCTCCCTGTACAATCGGGTATTTTATTCCAAACAAACTGGTAATTCGATTTTGCATAATGGGTAATGTTGAATTTGAATCGGCAAAGATAAAAGAAAAGAGGGTCTATTCGTCAAATACAGATTTTATCAAAAAGAAATCGTATATTTAATTTCATATTACCCTAGCAAAATTTCAATAATGAAAAGAAAAATACCTGTAATAGTTTTTGCAATTTTAGCAAGCCAGATTTTATTTATCAAGTCAACTTATTCGCAATTAATTGTTGATGCTGGAAGCGATACAACTTATTGTGTTAGTATACATACAGATACTTTATTACTTGGTGAAAATGTTAAAATTGATAATGGTGTAAAGCCATATGATATAGTTTGGGAGTGTCAAGCACCCAAGGGAATTGATGGATATTATACGGCCAGTGATTTTTTGGATGACACAACCAGCATTACCCCTACAATTAAATACGACTATGAAAATTCATCCTGGATTAAGTTTATCATTCACATTACAGATGGTGAAAACAGCACAGCCAAAGACAGTTTAAGAGTACGTTTTTCAAAATTTGCTTATCTAACTGGATACCAAGTATTCAATTTAGGAAAAGGGGATAGTGTTTTATTCCAGTTCTCTACTGTTGATGGTGGGATTGCCCCTTTAACTTTTGAATGGAATCCCAAAATAGGTGTACTAAACCCTGACAGCCTGGTTACTTGGGTAAAAACAGATTCGCTAAGCCAGCAGAGGACTGAATATTCAGCAATTGCCACAGATTCCTGTGGATGCACTTCATCTCCCAACATAGCTTATGAAATCCGATTGTTACCAACTGGAATTGACGATAAAAGTGCCCCAGAGAATAACAACTTAAACATGAAGTTTTTAAATGGTAAACTTTATTTCAATAATTCAAAAAATGAGATTGCATTGCTCAGTCTTTATTCCATCCATGGAATTTTGATAAAAACGGCAAATACGACACAGAACTATTTTAACCTTACCGAACTCAATAAAAACAGTATTTACATTGCAAGAATAACTGTTGGAAATTTTTCTAATAACATTAAAATTTTCAGGTAGGAACTATTCATCCAGGCTTTTTGATTTCAAATGCAAATCGCACTGTGGAAATGGGATTTTAATTTTGTTTTTGGGAATAGTACATCAAAACTGAAGAGAAGGTAACTTGTATTTTTCCTCTTACAAAATCATAGGCTATACTAAAATACAACAAGGGATATAATCAAACCTCATCAAAGTCATCAACAAACTTCTCCAGCATTTTGCTCAATTCAGCGCTGGAAATATCGCGTTTGAGTTCACCATTTTCTGCGTAAGAAATTTTGCCCCGTTCTTCTGAAATAATAATTGCCAAGGCATCAGTTTCTTCTGTAACGCCGATAGCTGCACGGTGCCTTAACCCCAATGATGGATCCAGGTGCTCATTTTCAGTGATGGGCAAAATACATCGGGCTGCAATAATTTTGTTCCCAATAATAATTACTGCTCCATCATGAAGTGGTGCATTTTTAAAAAAGATTGCTTCCAACAAAGCGTCAGAAATTCGTGCAGAAAGTTTCTCCCCAGTTCGGGCGTACTCTTTTAGCTCGGATTTTTGCGCAATTACAATTAATGCCCCTGTTTTTGTACGTGCCAGGTTTTCGCAGGCTTTTACAATTGCTTTAATTTGTTGGTTTGATGCTGTTTTATGGGCATCAGCTGAAAATAATTTATCAACCCTAAGAAACTTGTTCACTTGGTCGTTACTGCCGATCAACAACAAAAATCGGCGGATTTCCTGCTGGAAAACAACAATCAGTGCTAAAACACCTACTCCGATAAACTGCCCCATGAATGAACCGAGCAACTCCATATCCAATGCACGAACCAACACCCAGAATAAGTAAACCAGGAACAGACCAATAAAAATATTAAAAGCTACCGTTCCTTTTATGAGCATGTACAGTTGGTACAATAGAAATGCCACCAACAGAATGTCGAGCACATCGAGAAAGCGTATGGTAATGAACAAATTCATTAGTTGGCGACTTCTTTTAGTTTTTTAAACATCTCTACCGCGTGAACTGCCTCTTTTACATCATGTACTCGCAAAATATCGGCTCCACCCATCAAAGCCATTGTGTTGCCCGCAATAGAGCCTGGCAGGCTAGCCTCTGGTTCTATCTCCAGTAATTTATGGATCATTGATTTCCTGCTCAAGCCTACCATTAGCGGCAACTGAAACACCTTAAAAGAGTCCAGCCTGTTTAGCAAATCATAGTTTTGTTCCAACGTTTTACCAAATCCGAAACCTGGATCAATAATCACATCTTTTACTCCAGCCTTTGTTAATTTTCTAACTTTTTCAGAAAAGTAATTGGATATGTCTTTGATAACATCCTCATATACCGGATTGTCTTGCATGGTTTGTGGAGTTCCCTGAATGTGCATCAAAATATATGGTATCCCAAGTTTTGCAATCGTTTCAAACATGTGGTCGTCAAAATCACCTCCTGAAATATCATTTACAATGCATTCACCTGTTTCATCCATAATCCGTAGGGCAACCCACGATCTAAATGTGTCGATCGAAATTGGTACTTCCGGAAAATGTTTTCTTATAGTTTTCACAACAGGTAGCAACCTGGTTAGCTCTTCTTTGGTAGAGATTGTTGAAGCCCCCGGACGGGTTGATACCGCTCCAATATCAACAATTGTAGCGCCTTCTTCAATCATTTGTTCTGCTCGTTTTAATGCTTCTTCTTCCGTAGTATATTTTCCACCATCAAAAAAAGAATCAGGACTAACATTCAATATCCCCATAACTATGGGATCTTTCAAATCAATAAGATTACCATTAAGGTTGATCGAATGTTTTCGTTTAAAAAACTTACTCGCAGAACTTGTGATCAACATACACCATTATGATTTTGTGGAGTTTAACAAATGCTAAATACAAATGTATAATAATGCGGTCAAAATACACATTTAATTCCTATTTTTATGGCTCTAAACAACAATATACAATGGAAAAGACCCTTCAACAATACGATCATGTTATAGCTATTTGCCAGGATATATTTACCAAAAAGATGACCGATTATGGTACAGCCTGGAGGATTTTAAGACCCAGCTCCATGACCGATCAGATTTTTATTAAAGCGCAGAGAATTAGAAGTATTGAAATGAAAGGCACCATGAAAGTTGATGAAGGAAGCCGCTCGGAATATATAGGAATCATCAACTACTGCATCATGGCTTTAATACAACTGGAGAAGGGAATTTCTGATGATGAGGAAATGCCTAAAGATGAAACACTAAATTTATACCTGCAATATTTCAACCAGGCTAAAGACCTAATGCTTAACAAGAACCACGACTACGATGAGGCTTGGAGACAAATGCGGGTCAGCTCAATAACTGACCTCATTTTGATGAAAATAAAACGCACCAAACAAATTGAAGACAACGCTGGACAAACCATCATATCTGAAGGCATTGATGCAAATTACCTTGATATGATCAATTATGCCGTTTTTGCGTTAATTAAACTAGAATTTGAAGAACAATAACATGAAAGCAATTTGGCATATCTCCAGGATACTTCTTGGGGCAACTTTGGTTTTTTCTGGTTTTGTAAAAGGTATTGACCCGCTTGGTTCGGCTTATAAATTCACAGACTATTTCAATGCCTGGGGGATGGAATCCCTTTCGCCTTTAGCGTTTACATTGGGACTTCTTCTATCAGCAACCGAGTTTATTACCGGGATAGCTTTGATCTTCAATGTATTTATTTCATTCTTTTCTTTTGTTGCTATAGCAACGATGGGATTTTTCACGGCATTAACGCTAGTCATAGCAGTGCAGAATCCGGTATCAGATTGTGGTTGTTTTGGCGATGCTTTAGTTTTAACAAACTGGCAAACTTTTTACAAAAACATCCTCTTTCTGGCTTTAGCAATTATATTAATTGTTTACAAAAAAAGGTACAGGCCAGCCAAAATATCATCGGTTATTTCAGTACTGGCACTAGCAACAGTTTTTGTTTTTGGTTACCTTGTTAGTTATTCGTACCACCACCTGCCAATAATTGATTTCAGGCCATACAGTGTGGGAACAAATATCCCTGAAGCAATGCAAATACCAGAAAATGCAGAGCAGGATGTTTATGAAAGTCACTTCTATTACAAGAACATTGAATCAGGTAAAATAAAGAAATTCGATGATAAAAATTATCCCTGGCAGGATACATTGAACTGGGAATTTGTGAAGATGGATGAACCTGTACTCATAAAAAAAGGATATGAACCTCCTATTCAAAACTTTGTAATGGAAAGCCCTGAAGGCGAAGATGTGAAAGATTTCTTTTTATACGATGAAGGTTTTACAATCGTGATGATAAGTCATGACCTTGAAAAATTCAACCTGGAGAACATTGATAAGATTAAAGATTTAATTGAGTATTCGAACAAGAACTCCATCAATTTTATTGCATTGACATCTTCATTTTTTGATGAATCGGCAGATTTCTTTGTGCGTAACAATATAGACATCAGCTTTTTTAGTTGCGATGAAATTACTTTAAAAACGATGGTCAGGTCGAATCCCGGATTCATCATGATGAAAAATGGCACCATACTAGACAAATGGCATTTTAACGACATTCCAGATGAAAAAAGTATGGAAAACCGAATGTTATTTTTTCGTAAAATTAGCGAGTAGTAATTTCAACACTTTTTGCCCAGACCCGCAGGAACTGGTGCAATAAAAAGAATGCGTTTCGTACTTTTGGAGCGTATTTATTGCGCTGTTTACTTAAATAATACTTCTGGGGTTTATGGGAAGAAATCCAAACAATATTATTCATTTCTTGAAACCTGGGGACAACAGCTTTTTTAGTGCTTTGCCCCTGTGGGTTTGTATTATGATCTTCTTGCTTTTTTCAAGCCTGGCTTCTTTTCCACAAGAAGACAGTTTAGCAAAAGATAATGGTACGACTATTTCTTCCTTTGAAAATAAAGTATATAAAATTGGACTTGCCCATGTGCCTGGATTAATGTCAAGAGATGCGCAGGGAAATGCAAATGGGTTTGCCCTCGAAATTTTTGAAGCAATAGCACAAGACGAAAACATTCAGTTCGAATGGGTTGATGGTACCTGGAATGACCTGTTCAACAAACTTCAAAAAGGTGAGATTGATGCATTGCCCGGGACCCAGGAATCAGAATCGAGAAAAGAGTTCCTGGATTTTACCGACAACAGTCTTTATTCTATATGGAGCGAGCTGTACATCCACAAGGACACAAAATATGAACACATTTCCCAGCTTCAAGGTAAAAAAATTGGACTTGTAGTTGGTGATAACAATGCAATTGGATTTCTTAATTATATCACAGAATTCAATATTCAAATTGTACCTGTTTATTATTCAAATCACTTTGAACCCCTTAAGATGTTATCCGAAGGAGAAATATATGGGATGGCAGGCCCCACTCCAAATATACTAACAGACTTACCGGCAAACATCAAAAATTCAGGATTGTACTTTAACCAAACCGAATTAAAAATTTCGTTTAAAAAAGGATTCAACCTACAGCTTCAAGACAAGATTGATATTCGATTGTCCATTTACAAAGACGACAAGTCTTCTGTTTACTACCAACTTTTCAAAAAATATAACCTTTCGGAACTACAAGACACAGCCAGTTGGGAAATACCTGATTGGGTAAAATATGTCATTCTACTTTCCCTTTTAAGTCTACTTATTGCACTGCTCTTTGTTATTACCCTAAAAAAGCAGGTGAATATTCGAACAAAAGAATTAGCGGATCGCCAGGTATATTTAAATAAAGCGATGGAAATTGGTGAAATGGGAACATGGAGTTTCAACTTGTCATCAAAAGACCTTTATTTATCCGATGAATTCTTCATAATTACCAATATTGAAAAACAAAAAAACAACCTGAAACTAACCGACCTCAGGCATTTTGTGCATCCAGGCGATATGGACAAATTGATTAATAACTTCAGGTTGGTTGACACCACAAATAGCAAGGAGAATTATTGTCGGATGATCGATAAAAATAATAAGATTGTCTTTATAAAACTTTTTGGTCTTGTTCAAAGAAACAAACTGGGGCTGCCTGAAAATACAGTCGGTTTGGTTCAAAACATTACAGCACAGCTCGAACACGAAGAAGAACTGATTGAGGCAAAAGAAAAAGCTGAAGAAAGTGAAAAGCTGAAAACTTCCTTCCTGGCCAACATGAGTCATGAGATACGAACACCCTTGAATTCAATTGTAGGATTTTCGGATATGCTTACCAACGAAAACCTGCCCAAGGAAAAGAAAGAAGAATTCAAAAACATCATTGTCAACCAAAATGAGCTACTCTTAAACTTAATCAACGATATATTAGATTTCTCGCGGATTGAATCTGGAACATTTGAGATTGAACCACATGATGTAATTAGCTATGAAACGATTGATGCAGTTTATAACAACTTTGCAAATCAATGCCCGCCTGAAATTGAATTTAAAAAAGTAATCCAACTACCCGATTATCAAAATTGCTCCTTCATTTCAGATAGAAGCAGAATAAAACAAATACTCAACAACCTTCTGTCCAATGCATTTAAGTACACAATGGAAGGCACTATTGAACTGGGGTGCAGGTTATCTAAAAGGGAAGGGTATGTTGACATTTTTGTTAAAGACACAGGAGAGGGAATACCTAAAGAAGAACAAGCCCATATTTTTGACCGATTCAGGAAAGCAAACAATTTGAAACAAGGAGCTGGACTGGGACTGGCTATTTCTCAATCACTTGCTCAAATGTTGGGATCTGAAATTATCTTAAAATCCCAACTAGGGAAAGGTTCTGAATTCTATCTGTCATTTCCAATGAACAAAACAAGACAAGCCTAAAAAAATATCGTTGTGATTTGTTGGGGACAAAACAATCAATTCACAAGCACTTTTAATGTATAAAAATCCCCCGCCAGTAAGATGAGAGAAAGGATTTTGGCGGGGGTTTTAAAATTAATAATGTTCAAAAATATAATTTTTTAGGCATTTTCTTTTTTTCAAAAGCATTTCAATATTTAAAACTTACTCTGGTAATAAACAAAAATTATTATTACTTTAACAGTATTATTTTAAAACACCCTATTATGAAAACATTCAAACCGTATTTAGCGTTAAGCAAAACCATCGACAACTATGTATTAAGCGTTGTCTTATCAATCCCTAAGGAGTATAGCATTGAGAAGATTGAACAACAGGAGATCGATATCAGTGGGGATAAGTACTGGGGGGTTATCATTACCGTAACTGATTTAACCCAGTTAATGAATGGTCCGGATTTACAAATCCTTTCAACGTCTGCAAACATAGGCTTGAACAAGTCTGTAACTTACCAAACCATCAAATGTGTGGTTCAACCACGAATAGCAAGCGATGGCTATGGCCCAGCACAAGATGAAGAGACAGATTTGGATTTCGGAGATAGTGGAGGTTAATTATCAAATAAAAAAGGCATCAAAACGATGCCTTTTTTATTTGATAGATCCCTTATATATTTGCTATTCTGTTAAATTATAAAGTGTTTTTATTTATTAATGAAAAATTTTATTCTTTTTTGGGGGTTATTAGTTTTCTGGTTTGTTGGCTCCGCCCAAGCCATTCACACCAATGATTCAACCAATTTAATGGAGGAACTTGACCACCTTCGAGAATACTACAAACATAATTTTGACAGCACACTATTTTATGCAAATAAACTCGCATTAAAAGCTTCAATTTTACAGAATGAAGAAATCAAATTTCAAGCCTTATTATATAAAGCAAAAGCCTATAATAAGCTTGGGAAAAAAGATTCTGCTTTGTTCGTTTTAGACAACCTGCTTTCTCAAACAGAGAATTTGTCAAACAGGGTTTATAAAATTGAAGTATATACAGCCAGGGCTGAAGTATATACTACAAATTACAACTTTGACTACGCATCGAATAATCTAGCCAATGCAGAAAAATTAATTAATGAATCAGACTCAATTGATATTATTTTCAGTGTTCTTGTTACAAAAGGGATGCTTCACAAGAGGATGAAGAATTACGATACTTCATTAAAAATATATACATCATTGCTAGAAAAATACCAGGATCAACTAAACACAACTCAAAAGTTTAATTGTAATAATAGCATTGGAGGGATACTTGCAATGCAACGTAAATATAATGAGGCAGAACGATACTTTAATAATGCTTATACTTCTGCAATAGATGAAGAACATACAAAAAACAAGGCACTGATTACTTACAACCTTGGTGTTTTATATGTCAGACAAAAAAAATATGACCAAGCCCGAAAGTTTATATCATTGGCCTTACAATCATACACTAAAATTAACAATGCTCTTCAAATTGAACATTGTTATCGCGTACTTAGTGCAATTGAACTCGATTTCAGAAATCTTGACAATGCTGAACTGTATGCTAAAATGGCGTTAAAAAAAGCCAACGAAATTAAAAACCCAAAAGCACGATTAGGTAATTACAAAAACCTTTACCTAATCTATAAATACAGGGCTGAAGAAACCGATGACAAAGAATTGTTAAAAAAAGAGCTTGATTATTTTAAGAAGTGGGCATACCTAAATGACAGCCTTTATGAAGTGGATATGGCTGAAAAGATACTGACACTGGAGAAAGAATTCGAGACAGAGAAGAAAAATAATGAAATTACCCTACTCCAAAAAGATAATGAACTGAAAGATACAACGATACAAAATCAACAAGCACAAAGAAAGTACTTGCTCATAATTATTGGGTTGGCTTTGGCGGCAGTTGGTGTTTTTGTTTACTGGTACATGTACTATAAAAGGGTAAACCGTACGCTTCAAAAACAAAGTAAACAGATTGTTTCCCAAAATGAAGAAATTATTCAGAAGAACGAGAAACTGGAAAAAGCAGTTAACACGAGGAACAAACTTTTCAGTATAATTGCCCACGACCTGCGAAGCCCTCTGTCTTCGATGGCAACATTCTCCAAACTAATCAAGTTTTATCTGGGCGATAAAAAAATCGACTCGGTGATAAAAGTTGCCGATGAAATGCATGAAAAGAACAGCTACGTTCTTGAACTTACCGACAACCTGCTTTCATGGGCTCAAAGTCAGTCAGATGAGCTCGAACCTCAGTATGAGAAAGTTAGTTTAAACGAAATTATTTCCGAATGTATCGATATTTATCAACAACCTGCTGAAGAAAAACAAATTGATCTACTTTGTGAAGAACAGCATGATATACTTCTTTGGTCAGACAGAAATATGGTCAAAACCATCATCCGAAATTTAATCAACAACGCAATTAAGTTTACCAACCCAGGCGGAAAAGTAGAAATTACTTACGAAAAGAAATCTGTATGGGGAACCTGCATCATAAAAGACAATGGAATTGGAATGAGTGAAGAAGAAGCAAGGCAATTGTTCTCAGATAAAAAATATATAAAACAAGGCACAAAAAACGAAAAAAGTACAGGCTTAGGCCTTTCTGTTTGCAATGAGTTTATTCAAAAGCTTGGCGGATCAATCAAAGTCAAAAGCTTTGAAGGAAAAGGAAGCGCATTTTATGTATGCCTTCCCGTTTACGAAAATCAGGAAAAACTGAACCAGGCTAGTTCATCGCCAGAATACGATTTTTCGGATTCGCTAAATTAGTCAGAATTCCTTCGACAAAAAACCAAATCGTTTTGAATAACTCAGCATTTGCTCACTGTAGTTATTGGCATATTCAACCTGAACATCTACCACCTCCCCTTTTTCATTTTTCATCAATAGGAACTCAGGATTCAGAAAGCCAGCATATGGGGCAACGTTCAGTTTTTTAAACCTTTCCAAAACTTCCTCATGAATGCTTCGATCAACTTTTACCCCATAATTTTCAACCAATAATTGCGCTGCCTCAAAATCCCCTTCAGACTTTATTCGCTGCACTTCATTAAGCAATCGTCCAAACAAAACACGAAGCTCCTGGTAATCATTAATCTTTACGAATGTTTTTCCATTGTTTGAAACCAGTTCAACAATTTTGTTTTCTTTTCCTTTTTCAAACACCCATTTGGCAATAAGCTGTCTGTTGCGCATGTGTGATTCTTCCAAATCTTTGCCTGATTCAATTCGGGTCAGTTGCGTTAGCAAACCATTTCGTAAGTATGCGTCGTACTCAGCTTTACCAACTTCCATAGAAGGAACTAATCCAAGTTTTAAAAGATTTTCATCAAAAATATAATATAGTGCAAACAGGTCAGCCCGTGTTTCTTCAATGGTAGAATAGTAATTTTTCAAGTCCTCAGGACTTACTCCGGGCATCATTTTACCGGAACCATGTCCCAGGCACTCATGTAAATCAGTATGAAGATTCCCTGCTAGATATCCATATTTTTTTGCACGCTCAATTTCTTCAGCTGACCCTGCAAACTCTTCCAGCATCCCATTTCCCAATGCATCATCAAAATAGGCTTTTGTTATGTTTTCGATGGTCACAGATTTTGAACCATGTTGCTCCCGAATCCATTCTGAATTTGGCAAATTAATTCCGATCGGGGTATACGGATAGCAGTCGCCTCCCAGCATTGCAACGTTGATTACTTTTGCGCTGACCCCTTTTACTTCCTTCTTTTTAAATAGCTGGTTCACTGGCGAGTTTGCCTCAAACCAATCTGCATGATCGGATAAAATTTCAGCTCTTTTTGTCCCTTCAACATCCTTATAGTTTACAATTGACTCCCAGCTTCCTTTTATTCCGAGCGGATCACCATAAACTTCAATAAAACCATTCACAAAATCAACATCACCGGACAATTCCTGCACCCACAAAATACTATAATTATCAAACTTGTTTAAATCTCCGGTCTGGTAATATTCAATC
The DNA here is from genome assembly GCA_965230765.1 of Sunxiuqinia sp. Classification (GTDB taxonomy): domain Bacteria; phylum Bacteroidota; class Bacteroidia; order Bacteroidales; family Prolixibacteraceae; genus Sunxiuqinia. The sequence continues at coordinate 363,410 of CBDDLR010000002.1, read as the reverse complement.
AATTTGCGAATTAATTCTTTCTGCAATTCATTTTCAGCAAAAGGAATTGCCTGCTCTAAATAGGAAGTAATTTCTGCAATTGCCTCACCATATTTTCCATTCAATTTCCAGACTTCTTCTTCTAACCTCCCATCTACTTTTTTAAGTTTTGAATTCAATCCAAAAGTCGGTGCTTTTTCACCAGCATTATTTCGTTTTTCGGCGTAAAAATCTTCAGCTTCATTTTGAGAAACATTCTCATAATAGTTCATGGACGAAGTTGCAAGCAAATCCTGATCGCTACTCAGATTGACCCTTTTAGATTCATCATGCGCATTGGTAATAACTTCAATAAGCTTACCTATCTCGTTTTCAAAAGAAAGAGTAGACAAATCTGACTGAGCAATAATTTCCAAAAGCTCATTCTTTGAAAATTCCGGAATTAACTTATCAGTAGAATAATGATGATGAATACCATTGGAAAACCACACCCTTTTCAGATAAACTAAAAATTGCTCAAAAGCCTTAGAATCCCTGTCTCCTGAATAAGTTTCATAAATCGTTTCAAGCAGCCTCCTAATCTTTAGGTTGTAAGAATTATTTTGATCCCAAAGTATATCCCGACCGCAACGAGCTGCCAGGCTTAGATAATATATATAAAGCTTCTGGTTAAGATTCAAATATTCAAACCCAGGAAGTTGATACTTTAATATTTTAATGTCAGCAAATTTCTCAACAAACACGTTCATTCCAGTTATTTTTTCGTTTTCTTAAATTCCTTTTCCAACAATTCAGCACTTTTTATTGTTCTGCGAAGCCATTCTAATTTAATATCGAGTTTTTCATAGTCACTCAATTTCCAGTTAATCGATGAATGAAACCTCATTTGATGTGTTAAATTATGAAGGCACAAAGCAGCAGAAACTGAAATATTAAAGCTTTCGGTAAAACCATACATGGGTATTTTAACAAATTCGTCTGCTCCATTTTTAATTCCTTCTGAAATTCCGGTTAGCTCTGTACCAAAAAAGAATGCTGCTTTACCTTTTGTTAAATTGAAATCTTCAAGGTTAATGTCTCCTTCATGAGGAGTTGTAGCAACTATCCGATACCCGTCAGCCCTTAATCTGTTGATCGCATCCAAACTATTTTGTTCACCCTCGTTGTATTTTTGGATGTTTAGCCATTTTGAAGCACCCATAGCTACTTCCCTATCTACATCGAATGTATTTCTGTTTTCAATCACATGCACATCCTGAATTCCAAAACAATCGCAAGACCGAAGTACTGCGCTTGCGTTTTGCGACTGGTAAATATCTTCCAAAGCAAGTGTGATGTACCTGGTTCGCTGGTCAAGTACTTTTTCAAACAGGCTTAATCTTTCAGGGGTCACAAATCCAGATAAATAGTTTACGAGTTCTTCAATCATGTATTTAGGCTGTTACTTTAGCCTACAAAAATAAAAAAAGGGAAGCAATAATTGCTCCCCTCTAATTTCTTCTTTGTGCACTTACTAGATAGTGTCAGCTAATTCAGCACCTGGCTTGAACTTAACAACTTTTTTAGCAGCAATATTAATAGGAGCACCTGTTTGAGGATTCCTACCTGTTCTAGCGCTACGAGTTGAAACTGAGAAAGAACCAAATCCGATCAAGGCTACACGGTCACCTTCTTTCAATGCGTCAGTAGTTGTGTCTACGAATGCGTCTAGTGCTTTTTTTGCATCTGCTTTAGTAAGGCCTGCTTTTTCAGCGATGGCATCAATTAATTGAGCTTTGTTCATAAGAAAACTTGTTTAGGGTTAAAAATAACTGATATTAATTGTTTGTTTATTGACATATACTTTATTAAAGTCTCTTTAGAAGGAATTTAAACTTTCTAAAACATCAGTAAAATCAAGTGTTTCGAAAGCTCAAATTTTACAGTTTATAAAATTCATAAATAAGATTCAAAAAAACAACACCTACTGAAGATTTTTTTAAAGACTTTCTTAAGTTTTTTTCAAAGAAAAATTTTTGGTGTTTAAAAAAAACTTCTACTTTTGTCGCTCCGAAAGGGAGAGATGGCAGAGTGGTCGAATGCGGCGGTCTTGAAAACCGTTGACCGTGCGAGCGGTCCGGGGGTTCGAATCCCTCTCTCTCCGCAGAAAAGCAGCAATTTTAATTGCTGCTTTTTTTATTACACCTAATTGATCAATATAAAAATAAGATTCAATCGAATGTTTTAAGCAAAAAAAAGGATGCCTTTGTCAGACATCCTTTTTAATTGAGCGGGAGACGGGATTCAAACCCGCGACCCTTAGCTTGGAAGGCTAATGCTCTATCAGCTGAGCTACTCCCGCAACTTACCTAAAAACCCAAATAACAAATCACAAATTCCAAATTTATCTTTTTTAGATTTTGGATAAAGGAATTTGGTATTCCCAGTGGTGGGGAGAGCAGGATTCGAACCTACGAAGTCATAAGACAGCAGATTTACAGTCTGCCCCAGTTGGCCACTTTGGTATCTCCCCAATTATCATCATGGAGAGGCCAATCCTTTTATTTGCATAAAATCAAGCCAGCAGATTTATCCCGAGTACTCGGGACCACAGTTGGCCTCCCGGTTTAACCGGGATTGGTATCTCCCCAATTTCATTACTAGAATATATGAAGATGAGAATGTGAGAATTTCACAGTACTCCAACTTCTTTCTTCTAATTAATCAATATTTTTTAGAACTTGAGCCGAATCCCAGTCCCGATAGTTATCGGGACGAACTGGGGACAACCCTATTTTGTTATTCGAGCCGAATCCCAGTTCCGATAGCTATCGGAACGAACTGAGAACCCCCTCTTTATTTGAGCCGAATCCCAGATTCGAACTGGGGACCCCGAGATTACAAATCACGTGCTCTGGCCAACTGAGCTAATTCGGCGTTTCCGACTTAAGCAAACCAGATCGTTTCGGACTCTGGCCTCCCGATAGTTATCGGGATGAGCTAATTCGGCATTTTTTTCCATTAAAAGTGGGTAAGCTACCTGTGTCGCACCGCTACAACCGCCTACCCTTGCTGCCTTCCGACCCTGGGGGGATTCAGCAGGAGCTGGTCGCACAGGACTTACCCGGCGACAAAAGTAGAAAATTTTGACATTCCGACAAACGAAAACCACTTACCCTCGTATTTTTTTTTCACCTGCACCTACTAATCAATTAACTTTCAATTATATATTATTTGAATATTTCATAACTTTTCCAATTTTGATCTTAAAACACCTTACACTTCTTTCAAGATGAAAAATCTAATATATTTGTTAAACTAATCCACAAAAACTAAAATTATGGAACAAAAGTCCACTTTTTGGAAATCTGCAATGACCTATGGTCTTTATTTGGCTCTGGCAGTAATCTTATATAGCGTAGTTCTTTATGTTATCGGTGAAAATCTGAACAAAACACTAGGCGCCTTAACCTATATTATTGTTGCAATTGGCATATTACTTTGCCAATTAGATTACCGAAATAAAATTCTGGGTGGCTCGATTTCTTACAGCAAAGCTTTAGGCCTAGGTGTAATTGTTATGATTTTTGCAGGTTTATTAAATTCTGTTTATACGGTGGTTATAATAAAAATTGACCCCACGATTTTAGACCAAATACAGATTATGCAGGAGGAAGCAATGATGCGTAAAGGGATATCTGACGATCAGATAGAAATGGCTTCAGACATGATGAAAGCCTTTCAAAAACCTGGCTTTATTGCTGTCATGGGCATGCTTTCATTTGCATTTATGGGATTTATTATATCTTTAATAACTTCTATATTTGTCAAAAAAAACAATCCAGATGCTTTTGAAGAAGCCATGGAAGAAGTAAAAACTGAAGATTAATTCACAATATGGATATTTCCGTAGTTATTCCTTTACTGAATGAGGAAGAATCACTCCCGGAATTGGTTTCCTGGATTGGAAAAGTTATGAATGATCATGGTTTCAGCTATGAAATCATGCTCATTGATGACGGGAGTACTGATGACTCCTGGAATGTAATTGAAGAGTTAAAACAAAAAAACACGGAAGTAAAAGGAATAAAGTTTAGGCGAAACTACGGAAAATCAGCTGCTTTACATGTTGGATTTGCAGATGTCCAGGGAGATGTGGTTGTGACCATGGATGCCGATCTTCAGGATAGCCCGGAAGAAATCCCGGAGTTTTACCGAATGATCAAAGAAGATGGCTTTGATCTTGTATCAGGTTGGAAAAAGAAACGTTATGATCCGATCCTATCTAAAAATATCCCATCAAAATTTTACAATTGGGTTGCCCGGCGCAGCACAGGAATAAAAATACATGACTTTAACTGCGGCCTGAAGGCTTACCGGAACAAAGTTGTTAAAAGCATTGAAGTTTACGGAGAGATGCACCGCTACATTCCAATACTCGCCAAATGGGCTGGTTTTAAGAAAATTGGAGAGAAAGTTGTTCAGCACCAGGAACGAAAGTACGGTAAAACCAAATTTGGCTTTGAGCGGTTTATCCGTGGGCCTCTCGATTTGCTTTCGGTTATTTTTATTTCCCGTTTTGGAAAACGACCAATGCACTTTTTTGGCATTTTAGGCACCATTGTTTTTGCTATTGGATTAATTGCCGCTGCATGGGTTGGTGTGAATAAATTGATTGCAGTTTCCAAAAATATACCCAGTGCACTGGTAACTGAAAGTCCCTATTTTTATTTGGCACTCACTGCTATGATTATTGGGACCCAATTATTCCTGGCAGGTTTTCTTGGCGAGCTAGTCGGGAGAAATTCTTCAGAACGTAATAAATACCTCATCGAAAAGAAGACGGACTAAATGTTCTTCCATTTTCATCCAATTTTTTGTAGGGTTCATCGAAAAAAATTACATTATAAATCGTTGAACCCTAAATTCATGTAATCTTTTAGTTGAATAATAACCAAAGAAGATTATCATGAAAAAAATAGCAACCGCATTACTCCTTGTGATTCTTTTTGGAGCTTGCAAAAATGACCCAGTTGTAGATGCTGCTTTTTCAAAATACCAACATCAAGATGGAGTTGTATCAATTACTGTTCCTGGTTTTGTGGTAGCAATAGCAGTGGCTTTTGCCGACCTGGAACCAGAAGAAGAAAAACTTCTTCGCAACATTGATAAAGTAAAAGTATTAACCGTGGAAGATAATGGACTGCACGGGAATATAAATTTTTACAACGAATTTGAATCCCTCATCCACGAAAACTCTTATACTGAAATGTTAACGGTGAACAATGCGAATGAGCATGTTCGGATTATGGCGAAAATGAATGATGAAGATCGGATCAAGGATTTGATTCTTCTTGTTGGTGGGGATGACAATGCATTGGTTTACATTAACGGGGATTTTACATTGGATGAAATTGCAGATGTTGCAAAAAAAGGTTACAAGGGTGGATTTGAAGATTTGGTTCAATTTTAAAGCCAAACCTGCTATTTTAAGCTGGATTTATATTTCTTAATCATGCGATTGACTTTTTTATTATCTGAAGCCTTTCCATCAAAATATTGGTACGCTTTTCTTGCAATAAATTTATTGCGATGATCCATGAGTTTGGCAATACGCAGTTCTGTTTCAGGCAACTGTGGGCTATGTTTCAAAAACAACTCCAACACATCCTTAATCAATGAGCCACTGTAAGCGTTCAAGTCTTCAGAAAGTGTCTTTTCAATTTCAAGATTAAGCTTCTGTAAATGTGCCAGTTTACCTAAATTTTTTCTTTTAACAAGGAAGGGTGCATCTTCAAAACCGGAATAGAGTTTCATCTGGTTACTCTCATCATTCAAATAATCAATACCTAAAGTCTCTATCGCCTGCTCCGAAACATAAAATTGTTCATGCTGGGTTAATTTTATCACCTGATCCATAAGAATGTCCTTCGACAGACCCTGTTTTTGCAAAATATCCAAGCCCCAACTTATGTCTTCTTCATAGGAACTCTCGAGAGCTTTCATGATCAACCCATCAGATATCCTGGCTTCTGTTTCCTTTCGTATTTCATTTTGAATAGAACCATAAACCAAATGCCATATTGTGTATGTGGTATAAACAGCATCCTCTACAATGTACCCAGTAACACCCGGAATTGTTGCTGATGTAACTCCATCTACTTCATCCTCATACTCTGGAACAAGTTCATGCGCTTCATACTCTTTCAGTGCGGAAAAAGGATTCTCCAGTAATTGGTGCAATCGATAATAATCTTCCGGTTCAAATTTTACATGATCGGTCTTGCTTAAAAACTCCCCATCGGGTATTTCGAATCCCAAATACCTCCCAGTAAATGACCAGAAAAGAATAATATCAACAGGTCGACATTCTTCCTCCATACAAACGGCCGACTTAATCCTTCTGCTATAAGAATGAGGGTATCCGCTTTCTGACAAACGCAAAATCAAAGGACTTCCACCAATGGTGTCTTTAATTTGAAGATGAATTTTCTTAAATTTTTCACTTTCGAAGGTAGGATCATTTTTTATCATCACTTTTTCTTCCTGGCAGAAAAAAGAAACGATGAGAAAAGTAACAATGGATATGAAAGTGTGCTTCACCAGTATAATTTTTCAGGTATAAACGGGCAGGAATCATTTTTGTTTTCAAATGTTTTGTCAAAAAATCAAGCCCCTGCTAAAACCTTCCTTTTAAATAATTGTCAATAGATATCTGGTGTAAGTTTGAAAAAACATCAGCGAAAAACGATTCACTACTTTTGTAGAAACTTCTTTAAAAAATGCCGATCAGAAAACAATTAAATAATTTTCCTTTTAAGCCTGTAAAGTCAATCATTTTTTATGGTTGGTACATTTTAGTTTTGGCAACATTGGGAGTAATCATGAGTGCCCCTGGTCAAACCATGGGTGTTTCAACCTTTACCGATCATTTAATTGAAGCTCTGGACCTGACCAGGGATCAACTGAGTTTAGCATACATGTTCGGTACAATCTCCAGCTCTTTACTCATCACTTACGGTGGAAAATTATACGATAAAATTGGATCTCGCTGGTTGGGGGTAATTATCACCTGGTTGTTAGGAACCATTCTCCTGGCCTTGAGCCAGGTAGATAAAATCGCAGGCAGTATTAGCAAAATTCTTCATTTGCAGAACTATCAGTTTTATGTAACGTTTTTCACCATCCTTATCTGCTTTTTTATTCTTCGTTTTTCGGGACAGGGAATATTGACCATGCTATCGAGAAACATGCTCATGAAATGGTTTATTCACAAACGTGGACTGGCAAGTGGAATAAGCAGTGTTTTTGTATCGTTGGGGTTTTCGCTCGCTCCCCTAATCTTTGATTCTTTAATTGAAAGCAGAAGTTGGCGAGGCGCCTGGATTATTCTCGCCATAGTTTGTGGATTTGGATTCTCAATCATTGTTTTCTTTTTCTTTCGGGATAATCCTGAAGACTGTGGATTAAAACCCGATGGAAAAACGACAGCTAAACATGTTGAAAACGTAAAAGCTAAAGCTGAAAAACAATACACGCTAAGAGAAGCCAGAAAAACATTGTCATTTTGGGTATTTGCTCTTTCTTTATCAATGTTTGCGTTATACTACACAGGTTTTACATTTCATCTGATTTCGATTTTCGAACAAGCCGGAATGGATAAGCTTAAAGCAATATCGGTGTTTATTCCAACATCAATAATTTCGGTATTAATAACATTGGCCAGTGGCTGGCTAAGCGACAGGATTCAATTAAATAAATTGTTGCTGGTGCTACTATTTGGAGGAATGACATCAATGCTTTCTTTGGCATTCTTAGGTGGAAACTTGTCCTACCTTATGTTGATTTTTGGAAATGCAATCATGGGCGGACTTTTTAGTGTGCTAGCTTCTGTAAGCTGGCCAAGGTTTTTTGGAAGGGAACACCTCGGTGCCATAAGTGGTTTTGCGGCATCATTGTTGGTTTTTTTCAGCGCACTTGGGCCTCTAATGTTTAGCTATTCACTTTCGTTTACAGGAAGTTATAAAATTGCGTCTTTGTTTTGCTTCGCTCTTTCCCTGATTTACTTCGTTGTTGCCTTTAGGGCAAAAAACCCGCAGGAAAGCGGGGCAAAAAAATAAAAAAACCGGGAAAAGCCCGGTTCCTATTTAAAACGAACTAAACTGCCTGTCTGGCACTGTTAATATACCCTTTATCTCAATTGCTGACTTGATCAAAGCTATAATCTTTTCATTGGAGAATTTTGCAACATTTATTACTAAATCAAATTCATCTGGTTTACTATCTGTCTTGATATACTGTCTCCTAAAATGTGACCGTTCTTTTTCTGTCTTTAATACAAACTCCAAGGCTTCTTTATCGGAAACTTTATGATTATGGGCAATTTTTCCAACTCGCCAATCCAAAGGAGCAGTAAATTTTATGTGTAGTGATTTTTTAATATCGCTTGCCAAAATGTGAGCAGCCCTACCTACAATGATACAACAACCATCTACAGCAAAGGTCTGAATTACTTCTTTCACACTTTTTTTAATTAATCGGTCGCTTTTATAGCGCTTATCACCAAAGGCAGCCAAAACTTCATCCATAACATATCTTTCCCCAGTGGCAAACAACCGATTAACTTTTTGAGGGTTCATTTCAAGTTCCTTTGCACTTTCAGCCAGGATTTCTTTACTAATCACCTGCCATTTTTTACACAACTCTGAATCGTTGAGTGCCCGTGCAAGCTTTCTTGCCATTTTTAACCCACCACATCCAACTTCCCTTGAGATAGTAATAACAGGCCCTGCAGAAGAAGTGCTGCTCGCTTTCATAGCCTCTTTCTCTCCCAACCTCTTATTCATGTAGTTTAACAGCGAATTATTCATAGTCATATGATTTAGCTTTTATTAATTATTACGTGAAGGTATTTTTTCAGTTATATGTTTAGCAGTATCTGAAAATTTCAACATTTATCCTTAACTTGAAAGATGTTGGCGAGATAAATCATGATTGCACCCCAAACTTTTTTTTAACTTCACCACGTTTATTAATCAAAATTTGACAGGATCATGTTTAAATCAAGTGTATATTCTGAAAGAAGAAAGAAGCTAAAAGAAAAAATCTCAAGCGGGATTATTCTTATTTTAGGAAATGTTGACTCACCAATGAATTATCCAGCCAATACTTTTCACTTCAGGCAAGATAGTTCCTTCCTCTATTTCTTTGGCTTAGACTTCCAACAATTAGCCGGGGTAATCGATGCTGACACAGGAGAAGAAATCCTTTTTGGCAACGATGTTGACATGGAAGACATTATTTGGATGGGGCCTCAAGTTCCTTTTAAAGACAATGCGGCCAAAGTGGGAATTCAAAAATCATTTCCTTTCAAAGAATTATTTACAACGATCTCCAACGCGATAAAGAGTGGCAGAAAAATTCATTTCCTTCCACCTTACAGGGCTGAAAACAAACTGTTACTTGAAGAATTGCTTGGAATATCTGCTTCAAAACAAAAAGAATATGCTTCGTTGGAATTGATCAACGCGATCGTTTCATTGAGATCGGTTAAAGAAGAATGTGAAATTGTTGAATTGGAGAAAGCAGCAAATGCTGGATATGAAATGCACACAACTGCCATGAGAATGGCCCAACCTGGGGTTTGGGAACAAAAGATTGCAGGAACAATTGAAGGCATTTCACTCGCTCACGGAAGTGTTCCATCGTTCCCAATCATTCTTTCACAAAATGGTGAAACCTTGCACAACCATGACCATTCCAATATTTTGCAAGAAGGTAAACTAATGCTTGTCGATGCAGGTGCTGAAACTACCATGCGCTACGCATCTGATTTTACCAGAACATCACCTGTGGGAGGAAAATTCAGCCAAAAGCAGCGTGATATATATGAAATTGTTTTGGCTGCAAACAACCGGGCTACCGAACTTTCTAAACCAGGAGTAACATACCTTTCTGTTCATTTAGAGGCTGCTGAAGTAATTGCGAGTGGGCTTAAAGAGCTTGGATTGATGAAGGGGGATGTAAAAGAAGCGGTTAAAGCTGGCGCGCATGCTATGTTTTTCCCTCACGGCTTAGGCCACATGATGGGGCTTGATGTACATGACATGGAAGATCTTGGTCAAATCCATGTAGGATATGATGATGAAATCAGGCCAGTTGACCAATTCGGAACTGCTTATCTTCGTTTAGGAAGAAGACTTGAAAAAGGGTTTGTGATTACCAACGAACCAGGCATCTACTTCATTCCTGCCTTAATTGACAAATGGAAGGCTGAAAAAATCAATCACGATTTCATTAATTTTGATGAAGTTGATAAATACCGTGATTTTGGAGGTATCCGTCTTGAAGATGATTTACTAATTACCGAAGTAGGGTGCAAGTTAATTGGCAAACGCATTCCAATAACCCCCGAAGAAGTAGAAACTACAATACAATCTAATTAATCTGCAGCATTGCGCTGTAAGATATTGTTATAAAAATAACTAAGCTCCGTCTGGATTTCTTCGATGAGTTCAAGGTATGCTTCTTCTTTATTTGTTGATTCAGACTGGATAACTTCAGGATCGAAGAATCCCAGATGGAGTTTGTGTTTATAATTCAATGGTAGTTTATAAAACTCTTCTTTAGTTCCATCACATAAGGTAATCAGGTAATCAAATTCAATTTTATCAATCTCTGATATCAGTTTTTGATGCTCTTGGTCAAGTATATAACCAGATTTTCTCATCAATTCCAATAATTCATCGTTTGGACAAGTTGTCTGCTTCAATCCCGCTGCATATATTTCAAAACTTTCGTCGAACGATTGCATTACTGATTTTGCAATCAAGCTGCGGCAGGACCCACCACCGGAACAAAGAAAAAGTATGCGCATAACTTAAGTAATTAATGCACTTAAAATAGGAAAAAGACAGGAAATCAAAAATGACAATCTACTTAAACAAATCTGATTTTCAACAAAATATATCTGTTATTCAGCATTCTATTCCTAAAACTACAATCTTCATAATATTGAGCCAATCTGTATGATCTATTTTTTCTATTAACAATTGATTTTATTATTCAACCATTTTTCCGAATCCATGTTAACATCATATATAACAGCATGAATCAAATTAAACGGAAATACAAAGTTCAGATTATCTTTTCCATTATTGGGGCAATTGCAGGTTTTGCATACTGGAAGTTTATTGGGTGCCAATCTGGAACCTGCGCAATTAAATCGGTCTGGTATTATTCTTCACTTTGGGGTTTACTTGCTGGTTATTTACTTGGGGATATTTTGGATGGTTTTATAATGAAAAGAAGACAGAATGAGTCATAGATTCAAAAATATAATTAAGTCATCGGGCTTGGTTTTGGTTGATTTTTATGCTGATTGGTGCCAACCATGCAAGGAACTGCAAACTGAACTAAAAGTGGTAAAATCTACTTATAAAGAAAACATTCGGGTTGTTAAGGTAAATGTTGATAAAAACCCATTTATTGCTACTGAATACCAAGTAAAGAGCATACCAACCTTAATACTGTTTCAATCGGGAAATTTAAAATGGACAGGACAGGGATTTATCCAGGCAGATGACTTGAAAAAGATCATACAAAATATTGTATAGGAACAGAAAAGCCCTTATCTTTCATCATTCTTTAGCAGTTGAATGATTATGAAATACAGGGAAAAGCTAAATACCAGGGAATCACTTCCAACTATTTTAAAAAGCAAAGCATCAATTGAAAAGATTCAATACATCCAGGAGATTCTTTCTGCACTCTCTTCAATAATTTGCATCATCAATGAAAGTAACCAGGTAGTTTTTTCGAATGACATATTAATTGAACGATTTGGATTAGACATTGAGAAAAATATTCTTGGGAAAAGACCTGGTGAATTTCTTAGTTGTGAAAATGTTGTTACACACAAAAAAGCATGTGGAACCTCTGAAAAATGTGAATATTGTGGTGCGTTTAATGCAATTGAAGCTGCCTGGAAAACAAATGAGAAGATTGTTCACGAATGCAAGATAACATCCATAAAAGATAATCATAAATTTCAGCTCGACCTTGAAATTACGGTTACTCCGATGTTTTATGAAGAACAATATATGATTGTTTCAATTGCTGACATTTCAGAGAAAAAACACAAAGAGTTGCTGGAACGCATTTTCTTTCACGACATTTTAAACATTGCCGGAAGCCTAAGTGGTATCATTCAATTATATCCGAAATTTAATACTGATGAGAAGCAGGAATACTTGTCAGTCATGAACTCGCTTACTGATCAGATTATTGATGAAATTAAAGCCCAGAGACAAATGATACTGGCTGAAATGGGTGATCTATCAATTGAATTAAGGGAAATCGTAATTGAAGAATTTATTGATGAAATAGCCAATAAAATTAGGTTTCATCAGGTTTCAATCAACAAAAACATCTCCGTTAAAAATCATACTACATCAAAAAGCCTGTTAACCGATGAAACATTGCTTTCTCGCATCCTGATCAACATGATCAAAAATGCACTGGAAGCCATCAATGAAAATGAAGTAATAACGTTTTTAGCAGATGAAACAAGTGATTTCTTCAGGTTTTCTGTGCACAATAAAACGTTTATTCCTGTTGCCACACAATTGCAGATTTTCAAACGCTCCTTTTCTACAAAAGGTAAAAGCAGAGGTCTCGGAACCTACAGCATGAAGCTACTTGGGGAGAAATTCCTTGAAGGAAAAGTAGGCTTTACCAGCACAAAAAATGATGGAACAACATTTTACATCGATATACCTAAGAAGTAATTTCCTTTTATTATTTTCCTTTTTTCAATAGTTGTTTGATCTTCTCTAACTGCTGTTTTGGATAGTTTTCGTTGGGTTTTATTTGCAATGCTTTGTTGTAATAAAATCGGGCAATACTTAGGTTGCTCGCAGTCATGGCCCTATCACCTTCAGCAAGCACATCCCTGTAGTTTTTATTGATTTCATCCTGAAGATCCTGTTTAACCAACTTTTCAATATCGGCTATTTTAATTTTAGGGTAGCGCTCATCCGATTTTATACCCAGTGCTTGCTGGTAGTACGAACGGGCAACAGCCAATTCTTTTTTGTAGTATGCATCATCCCCTTTAGTGATTAAATCACGGTAAGCTTGTTCTTCCCTTTCTGACAATCGGGAATTTGTAATTGTTTGTATCTCCTCAATTCGATCTTTGGGGTATTGTTCCCACGACTTAATCTCCAACGCTTCAAAATAGTAGAACTTCGCAATACTGTAACGCTTACCCACGAATGCATCATCAGCCTTACGAACAGCTTCATTATACTTGGCCAATTCCTCTGCTTTCATTGATTGATCGATCAACCTGGATATCTCAGCATCCCGATCTACGGGGTATTGTTTTGCTGGATCATTAACCATCGCTTTCCTGTAATAAAACTTAGCCACCACATAATCCCTTTTTCGATATGAATCATCTGCCAGGCGAATATTTTTGTCGTATTCCGATTCTTTCGATGGAATATTATAGTTGACTGGTGGCGTAATTGATCTGGATTGATCCGTATTTTGAATAACAGGCTGTGTAACCTGTGTATGCTGCTCCGAAAGAAGCTTATCAATAATAGCGATTTGACCTTTCGGGTAATCTTCCTCTGGCTTAATAATTAATGCTTGATTATATTGGCTTTTTGCCGCATAGTATTGTTCCAATTTAAAGGAATTATCAGCAAGCGAAATGGCTTGACGATACCGATCATCAACAAGCCGCTGTTGGTGTTCTTGTTCCGACTGTTGGTTGCGTTGCGCAATTATCCGGTCTATTTCAGCTATCTTTTCATCCGGATAAGTTTCTTCGGGCTTCAATTCCTTGGCAAACTCAAAGTGAGTTCTTGCAGCAGTCAACTGATTATTAAGCAGTGCTTCCTCTCCCCTTGAAATAGTTTGCCTGTACGATTCATCAGTAAGTTGCTTCGCCCTTTCTGCTTCTTGCTGTTCACGAATATACTGATCGGCAAGCAAAATTTGCTGAGTTGGATATGGTTCGTTGGCTTTAACAGTTAATGCCTCGCTGTATTTGTCTTTTGCATTATACCAGTCTTTTGCAGCAAAATACCCATCAGCCTGACGAATGGCATTATTGTAGTTTTCCTCGATTGAAGCCAAAGTTTGTTCGATAATACCAATTCGCTCTTTGGGGTAGCTCTCCTCTGGTTTTATGCCCAAAGCTTCCTGATATAAATTCAAAGCACTTTGCCATTCCTTGCTCATAAACTGTTGATCAGCCTGTGTAATTATCCGGTTATAGTTCGCATTTTGTTCCTGTTGCAACCTTTGTTGTTCCTGCAATAATCGCACCTGTTCACGAGCTGAAGTAATTTTTGGATCAACTTCATTTGCTCGCTCCGGAAGAATCTGAATGGCTTCCTGATAAGCAGTTATGGCCTGATCAAAGGCTGATTGTTGCACAAGATTATCGCCTTGCTCAAGCTTTACGGCGAAAGCTTTTTGCATTGCATTTCTCAACGAATCCTGATAAGCTTGTTGCTGTCTATCCATTTCTGCCTGCGCAAGTGCTTCAAGAATATTATCAATCTCAAGAATTCTGTTTTTGGGGTAAGTTTCTTCAGGTTTTGCATTGAGTGCCTCAGTGTAAAAACTCTTCGCTTCCCCATATCTCTCACTTGCAAATGCCTGATCTGCACTGGCAATTGCAGCATCATAACGATCCTGTGCTGCTTTTAACCTGGCCTGATGCTGTTCTTCTTCCTCCCTGGCCAATCGTGCAATTTCTTCTTGCTGTGCTATAATTGCCTCAATTTCTGAAATTCGCTGTTTCGGCAATAGTTCCTCTGGCTTTAGTTCAGAAGCCGTTTGGTAAGAAGTAATCGCTTCCTGCAATTGATTTTGTGTAAAATTACTTTGTCCATCACGCATCGCCTGTGCATACTGCCGATCAATTTCTTCTTGTTCCTGAATAGCCAACAATACGCTGTCAATTCGGGCAATTTGTTGTGCTGGGAGTAACTCTTCCGGTTTCAAACCAAGTGCCTGTTGGTAATAGTCTTTGGCATTTAAATATTGGTTGTTCCCAAATGCGGTAGCCCCAAGTTGTATTTTTTCAAGGTATGAACGCTCCAATTCCTGCTTTGCCAACTGTTCTCGCTGCAATTCATCCAGCCTCTGATCAATAATACTAATCTGACCGGTTGCATACTCGTCGTTGAACTTGATTTTTAATGCATCGTTATAGGCAAATCGTGCATCACGGTATTCTTCATTATTAAAGAAACCATCAGCTTTCGCTATTGCCTGATTATAAGCAGTTTCTTTTTCCTGCTCAATTAAATCATCAATTCGTTGAATTTGATCTTTTGGGTAATTCTCATCTGGCAACAATGCAATGGCCTCGTTGTAAGATAGTTTTGCCAAATTATATTCCTTATCAGAAAAAGCCTGATCACCTTTACCAATTGCCTCCTGGTAGGCTGTTTGAATGGCTTCAGTCTTGGCCTGTTCGCGTGCAAGTTCTGCCAGGGCCAAATCTATTTGCTGTATACGTTCAACCGGATACCTTTCCGCTGGTTTCAATCCTGAAGCTTCCTGGTAGTTTGTTTTTGAAGCCTGAAGTTCGTTCAAATTATATAGGGAATCTGCACGGCTTATTGCAGCCAAATAATTTGTTTCAAGCTGAAGTTCTTGCTCTTGCTGAGCTAAAATCTCATTGATCCGTGTAATTTGTCTTTTCGGGTATTCTTCTTCCGGAAGATATTGAAGTGCCTCTTCATATTTAGCTAAAGCTTGCTGGTATTCATTTTGTTGCACAAAACGGTTTGCCGCTTCAATAGCCTGATTGTAAGAAGTTGTAAGTCGGGCAAGTTGTGCTATCTTTCCTTCCGTTTCAGCCAGCCTGGTTTTTGGATATTCTTCTTCAGGTTTTACAGAAATAGCTGTTTCAAACTGAATTTTAGCCAGTTCAAAATTACCAACATTAAATAAGCTGTCCCCTTTTTGAATAGCGGAACCATAAGCATTTTCTTTTTCAGCTAACAAAGCTTGCTGCCTGGCCTCTTCCCTGGCACGCTCTTCAGCCAGCCTTCGCTCATATTCTGCCTGCATCTGATCAACCCGTGCGATCATTTCATCAGGAAGGAACTCGTCAGGTTTGGTTTGTTTGGCCAACTGGAATGCTTCCCGGGCTTCATTAAATTGTTCACTGTCCAGCAAACTGCTTCCTCTATTCATGGCATCCTGATAGGTTCTATCCCGCTCTTCAGCCAACAACCTCAGGCGTTCCTCCTCGCGAAGGCGCTCTTCTTCAATTTGCTGAAGGATTTGATCAATCTCAGCAATCTTTGCAGACACTTCAGTGGCATTTGGTTTTAAAGCCAAAGCCGATTCATAATGACCTCTGGATAACTGATAATCTTCTGCATTAAAAGCAGTTTCGGCTTGAGCAATCGCTGCCTGGAATTCCTGTTCTAATTGCGCTAAACGTGCCTGTTCTGCCAGTATATCATCAATTTGTCGAATTCGATCAACCGGATAAGTCTGAGCTGGTTTTAAAACCGATGCTTCGGAATAGATTGTTCTGGCTTGACCGTATTGCTGATTTTGGAACGCCTCATCAGCCCGTGCTAAGGTTTGTTGATAATTTTCATCCAGCTGCCTTTGTTCTTCCTGCTCTTGCAAGATTCGATCAATGGTCTCAATTTGTGTTCTCGGATAAAATTCATTAGGCAGGAAAGTCAATGCCTGTTGGTATAAATCACGGGCATTGGTATATGCTTCTGCTTCAAAACGTTGGTCAGCTTCTGCGATAGCAGTCTGATATTGATTTTGCAGATTTTGTTGTTCAATTTTTTCCTGAACCTCAGCAATTTTGTTTTGTGCCGTAACATCACCGCTTTTTATTGTCAATGCTTGTTGGTAGTAACTTAAAGCCTCTTCATATGCTTGCAACGATTCTTGATCAGCACCGTTCTGTATAGCTTCGGTATATTGCCTTTCAATCTCAGCCAAATCAGCTAAACGATCCAACTCCTGATTGATCAACTGGATTTGGTTCTTCGGATATTGTTCAGTCGGTTTCAGGCTTATTGCTTCGTTGTACTTTTCTTTTGCCTGATCAAAAAGCTGCAAGTTGTACTGACGATCTGCTTGCTCAATTACCGATGCATATTGTTGATCGAGTGCCTGTTGTGCTATAATCTGGTCTATCTCTGCAATTCTATCCTGAATACTTTCTTCATTTTTAATTGAATAGGCTTGCAGGTAATAGTTTTTGGCATCCTGGTAATTCTGTGCAGCAAACGCTTGCACTGCCTGACCCATCAACTGATCAAACTGGTTGTTTTGAGCTACGATTTGATCGATTTGCTGAATGCGTTCTTTCGGGTAATTTTCATCAGGCAAAAATACCAGTGCCTGTTCATACAATGATTTTGACTTCACCCATTCTTCAGCCTGATATGCCTGATCTGCACCAGTGATTGCGTTTTCATAATTTTGCCGTTTACCTGCAAGTTCAATCATTGATTGCGTTTCCTGAATTCGATCCTTTGCCAGCTGGTCATTTTCTTTGTAGTTTAAAGCAGACTGGAATGCAGTTAATGCTACCTGATATTGTTCTTGTCCAAACGCCGTCGCTCCCTGTTGCATTGCTGCTTGATATTGACTTTCACGCTCAGCTAAATCTGCTAAACGAGCCAACTCCTGATCGATCAGCTGGATTTGATTTTTGGGGTATTGTTCAGTCGGTTTCAGGCTTATTGCTTCGTTGTACTTTTCCTTGGCCTGATCGAAAAGCTGTAAAGTATATTGACGATCTGCTTGCTCAATCACCGATGCATATTGTTGATCCAATTCCTGCTGCGCCAATAACTGATTAATTTCTTCTATTCGTTTGGTGATTTCCACCTCGTCTTTAATTTTTGAAGCCTGCGTATAAAGTAGTTTGGCTTCTTCTAAATTGCCTGCACTAAATGCCTGGTTCGCCTCAGCCATCAACTCCTGGAATCTATTTTCAGTTTCTGTTAGCTGATCAATTTCCGCTATTCTTGTTTTTGGATAGTTTTCATCTGGTAAGTGTGTTAACGCTTCCTGATACAAGGATTTAGCTTCTGTTAAATTGCCCAGATTAAACGCTTGGTCTGCCTCAGCAATATGCTCATCATAAGCTGCTTTCTTTTCTTGCTGAAGAATTATTTCCTCTGTTTCATTGATCCTTTGTTGAGCCAACTCGTCGTTTTGCTTCAGTTCAAGTGCCCTTCGGAAAGATATTAACGCCTGATTGTAATCTCGTTGTTGAAATGCTGCGTTACCTTCATTAATAGCTTGTTCGTATTGACGATTTAATTCAGCAAGCTCTTCCATAGAAAGAAGTTCTTCATCAATCTTCCTAATCTGCGATTCAGGGTAGCTTGCCTGATTCGGGATCAAAGCTGCAGCCTCAACATATTTTAGCCTGGCATTTTGAAAATCTTTCGATTCATACAATTGATCCGCCTGGTTGATAATTTCAGCAAATTGCTGATTGAGCTGCTCTTCCTGAATTTTTCCTTCAGTCTCCCGCAACTTTCCTGTAGCATATTCATCATTTGGAACTATTTGCAGTGCTGCCTCATAATACGATTTTGCGTCTGGGTATTGTTCACGTCTAAACGCTTTGTCAGCCTCGTCTATCGCATCCTTATATTGCTTTTGTTGAACTTGCTTTTGTTGTTCAGCCAATTGCTGTGCAGCAATCAAGTCCTGTAATTCTGCAACACGATCTTGTGGATAAGGGCGATCGGGGAATAAGCTGCCTGCGTATTGATATTTTTGTAATGCGTCCTCAAAGCGTTTCTGCTGGTATAAACCATCTGCATCACGAATGGTCTTATCGTAATCTTTATTTCTCTCTGCAAGCTCCAATTCCCTTGCCCGTTGAATTTCCCGTTCTTCTTTTGAAAGGCCATCATTTTGGGCAACAGCTTCTTCAATAGTTTCTTCAATTTGAATATCAGAGAAAAATACTTCTGTAGCAAAGTTGTCAATTTTGCTATCATAAAAAATCCTACCAACTGGTTTGTTTGTGAAGCTTCTATCAATGCCCGGAATCTCCTGGAATAAATTTACAACAAAGGTAATCGGAGGGAAACGGCTGTCCCGATCCATCACTTGCTGCGGAACATGGGTAGTTACAACAATAATTTTTTTAAAGAAACCATCTTTTGTGAAGGTTAGTTCATACTCATTGTTATAGTTGAACTCAAACCTAAAACGTCCGGTACGCGGAGGGGTGACTGTTTCAAAATTGGAGCCATTTTTTGTGACAGTGATGGTTGCTCCACTTAAGTTTCCATCATCGGTGGTCATTCGGCCAGTTACAACAAAATATTCCTGCTCTTGGGCAAATGTTTGCACGAATAAAAAAAGAAGAAAAAGGCCGGTTATGAATCTTTTCCCCAACTGCTCAAGCATAATTATATTTCCCTTTTAATATCAACCAACGAATCTCTGCTGTTTCAATGTACTTTCTCACAATTTAAGAAATTAAACTAAAACATTCTTTATTTATTCTGCCAAAACCCAAAATAGTGACCCCTGAACAATCAAAAATCCAATAATATTGCGTTATTTAGAAAGACTAAACACAAAAATATTTTTTTTAACAAGATATGAACAAGGAAACCTCTTTTCTTGAAGCAATACTACCCATTTTGGTTTTGATCGTTTTACTCACCTTGAACGTTTTTGTGTTTGAAGACACACTCGCTGGGTCAAATCAAATAGCATTGCTGCTTGCCGCAACGGTGGGCGGTTTGATTGTTTGGAGAAGGGGACAGAAATGGGAAACCACCAGTAAAAAGATCGTGAGCACCATTGGATCAGCAATGCCCTCCATGCTAATTCTTTTATTAATCGGCTCACTGGCAGGAACATGGTTAATTTCAGGGGTTGTACCTGCAATGATTTATTATGGACTGGACATCATCAATCCTAAGTTGTTTTTGTTTACTGCTGTTATTGTAAGCGCCTTGGTATCGGTAGCTACTGGCAGTTCGTGGTCAACAATTGCAACAATTGGGGTAGCCTTGCTTGGAATTGGAAAAGCCATTGGGATTAATGAAGCAATTGTTGCCGGAGCAATTATTTCTGGGGCGTATTTTGGCGATAAAGTTTCGCCGTTGAGCGACACCACCAACCTGGCCCCTGCAATGGCAGGAACTGATTTGTTTACACACATCCGCTACATGTTTTTCACCACTGTACCTAGTATAATAATTACCTTAATTGCATTCCTTGTTATTGGGTTTAACTATGACTTTAGTTCTGCCGTAATTGATGTTAGTCAGGTTAAAATGGCAATTGCAGGTACTTTCAACACCTCCCCGTTACTATTCCTTGTTCCTGTTATACTCCTGGGAATCATCGTATTGAAAGTCCCTCCAATTCCATCGCTTGTAGCAGGAACGCTTTTGGGCGGCATATTTGCAATTATTTTTCAACCACATATCATATATGATGTTGCAGGAATCAGCACGAATTATGCAAAAGCCTCATACATCAGTTTTATGCAAGCTATGTTTGGCGACGTAAGCCTTACCACCA
Organism: Sunxiuqinia sp.; assembly: GCA_965230765.1. Taxonomy (GTDB): domain Bacteria; phylum Bacteroidota; class Bacteroidia; order Bacteroidales; family Prolixibacteraceae; genus Sunxiuqinia. The sequence goes on along the minus strand of CBDDLR010000002.1, from coordinate 342,872 downwards.
CCAATGAAAGTGTTAACGATCTTCTGAGTACTTCAGGGATGCGCGGAATGCTCGATACCATTTGGTTAATTCTTACGGCCATGGTATTTGGCGGCGTATTGGAGTCAGGTGGTTTATTGGCCAGAATTATCCGACCAATTATGAAAGTAGCAAAATCAACGGGGGGGCTGGTCATATCTACAGTTGGGACGTGCATCTTCTTTAACACCACTGCTTCAGATCAATATATTTCGATTGTTGTACCTGGCAGAATGTACCGAAAAGCGTATGAAGAAAAAGGTCTGAAACCGGAAGTACTTAGCCGTACGCTTGAAGATTCCGGAACGATGACTTCGGTATTAATCCCATGGAATACTTGTGGTGCAACCCAATCCAGAATATTGGGAGTTGGCACCTTTGCCTATCTCCCATTTTGTTTCTTCAATTTAATAAGTCCGATAATGACTATCCTTTTTGCTTATTTGAATATTCGCATAAGACGATTTGCAAAGAAATAAGCTTTTCAAACTGGATTTTATGTTTCAGAAGATCAATCTTCCTGTAAAAAAATCATGATTTTTGCAATTCCATTGTCGTAAATTCGGATCAAAATAAAATCTGAGACTTATGACAAAATTTGATCCCGCTTCCCGTATTCAAAAACTTAGGCAGTTTGGGGAATTTGGAGGAGTAAACCCTTCGATAACTGATTCTTCAACCTACACATTTATGCATGGGGAAGATATGTTCGACACTTTTTCAGGACAACTTGAAGGGTGCTTTTTATATTCCCGTCACTGGAATCCAAGCAACAAATATTTAGCTGACGCCATTGCTGCAATGGAAGATACCGAATCAGCCTGGGTGACTGCATCCGGAATGGCTGCAATTACCTGCGCACTACTTCAACTATGCAATACTGGTGACCATATTGTAACAAGTGTTACTACTTATGGAGGTACTTTTGCCTTTTTGAAGAATTACCTGAAGAAATTCCAGATTGATGTAACTTTTGTTAACATCTCTGACTTGGAAAGTGTAGAAGCTGCGATACAACCAAATACTAAAGTTATTTACACCGAAAGTGTCACCAATCCACTTCTGCAAGTGTCTGATATTCCGAAGCTTTCAGGAATTGCTAAAAAGCATGGGGTAAAATTAATGGTCGACAACACTTTTACCCCAATGATTATTTCACCAGCTCGCCTTGGAGCTGACATTGTGGTTTACAGTATGACCAAATTCATCAACGGAAAGAATGACTGCGTGGCTGGTGCAATTTGCGGGAGTCAACAGTATATCGACGATCTTTCAAATGTAAATGATGGAACGGCCATGTTACTGGGACCCGTGCTTGACCCATTGCGTTCTTCTTCAATCCTGAAAAACCTGCATACGCTTCACGTTCGAATGATGCAACATAGTAAAAATGCAAGCTTCCTGGCACAAAAACTCGAAGATACTGGGCTTAAAGTTAAGTATCCTGGGCTTGAAAGTCATCCTGAACATAAACTGCACAATGAAATCATGAACCCTGAATTTGGCTACGGTGGAATTATTTCTATTGATTTTGGAACAGTAGGAAAAGCCAATTCTGTTATGCAGAAGATGCAGGACAACGACATCGGTTATCTGGCGGTTAGCCTGGGATATTTCAAAACATTGTTTAGCTGTTCCGGCACAAGTACATCTTCTGAAGTACCTGAAGATATTCAACGCGAAATGGGACTTTCCGAAGGGCTTGTACGTTTGTCTGTTGGTTTAGACAACGATATTGAAAACACCTTTGAAAAATTAAGTGTAATTTGTAAAGAAGAAGGAATAATATAGATAATAGCATGTACACTATTGATAGTCTCGCTACGTGTGAGGCTATCAATTTTAAACTAATTCACAACTGTCTCCATATAGCAATCCAAAAACTCTTCTGTTATTCCCTTGAGTTTCCTTTTTTGACATAAAGCATATAGTTCCTCAACTGCTGAATAAGGAAAAAACTTAGCATTTAAATCCCCAAACTGTTCTTTGTTTGCTTCTCGAACAACCTTCTCTCTATCGTTATCAGGTGCCACAATAACATATCTAGTAGGAAATGGTGGAAAATGATCATAAAAATTTCTCATTCTGGTTAGTCCACTTGTAACTCCTGTAGAATGTTCAATTTCCATTACAGCAGGCATCAATCTCCCATTTTTAAACCATATACAATCTATCAAAAGAGCAGCTCTAATCGCCTCATTGTGAGATTTTATCAAAACTTCATCTTCTAACCGGGATATCACCCCCTCATATTCTCCAATCTTTTTATCTTGATAAAGAATACCTTTATCATTTTGTGCAATCCAAGTACGAAATCCCAATTGCTTTCCAATATAATACAACGCTATTTGAATCTGTGCATGACGCCTTTTTACATCAATATCAATATTCTCTACATTCATCTCAGTAGGCAAAGCAAGCGAATCGTAAAATGCTTCTAATGCTGGAACTTCAGAGATTATAATCTGTGTTTCAACCTCCTTTACAACACCGACTTCATGAGGTTTATCCGGACACCAGACTAAATGCTTGTGCCCCTTTTTAATATTATTATTAGAATTGATACTCTCAATCCTTCCTGGAAAACAAAAATAAAATTGAGGTGTATGGGCAATCAAAGACTCTAATACAGACCTAGTATTATAACTCGCTCCCAATATTCTATCAACATTTATTGGCTGGTTGGGACGTATTGCATTGGCTAACCTCCAAATCATTTGCGAAGAAATAGAAACCACCTTTGCATCTTTGAATGATTTACCTTTTGAAGGATCACATCTTTTTATTCTGATGGGACCTTCTGGCAATTGAACTGATTCAATTTGAATTATCCCTTTATTCTTTGGATTCAAATACTGATAACTGCTTCTCTTCGAAAGTTGGTTTATAAACGACACGATGTTTAGGGCGGTTAATTTGTCCATACCAATCAATTTTATTTACAATGAAACTATCAAGAAAATTTAGGATTGCCAAAGACAGGCCTTGTGCTGCCAAAAATGGCACTCCATTACCTATAGCCTTAAAGGAATTTGTAAGAGAAATACCTTCAGGGAATATAAACCCCTTGGGTAATGATTGTATCGAAAGTGCTTCAGCAACTGATATCCGCCGGGATTTAAAGGGATGAAGATGTACTTCATTATTTCCATATGCTGCAGTAGGCGAAAATCTCCAACGATGAAGTCTTTTATATGATTTTTTACTATCATCTCCCTCATCTATGATTTTAAATTTCTTCAATCCTGCTCTAGGTTGAAAATACATATTATGATTTGGGTGACTATCTACATCATTTTTTTCAAACCAATGCCCAACCGTTAACTCAATAGGCAATCCTTTTGGTTTTGGAAATACTGAATTTTCTTTAAAAGGAGCAGTTTTTAACCAAGGTAAATTAAATACATTGTCTCTATCATATGAAGTTCCATAACTCCAATCGAAATCCTGTAGATAAGGAGTACCGTTAAAAGGATAATTATTCTTTATTAATAAATTCTTGTGAAACCCAATAAGTATTATTCTATCTCTATCTTGAGGAACACCATATTCAATTGAATTAATAAGCTTTTCGGTAAGCAAATACCCATTGCTAATGAATTTCTCTTTAAGCGACTCATAAAACTGCCTATGTTTCTTAGTCCTCCACAAACCTTTAACATTTTCAAATAAAAAAAAGTCAGGTTTAGTCTTGCATATTAATTCTGCATAAACTCCTGACAGTCTTCCATTCTCTCCTTCTTTACCTCTATTTTTTCCACCTACAGAAAAATCAGGACAAGGAGGCCCTCCAATATAACCCACAATAGGATGGTTCTTTTTTGATTCCTCCAACTCCAACTTAAGTTTAAGTATATTCTCAGTTAAAAGCAGGCAATTTATGTCATCATTACAATATCCAAATCGAGGAGATTGAATACCCAAATTTTTCCTGGAATTTATATAAATGTCAAGAAATGGTTTATGATATTCATTTACAAATAAAGTTTCAAAGCACCTTGCGTGTTCAAATCCTAAATCCAAAAACCCTGCCCCAGCAAAAAAAGAGAATATCCCAACTTTGTTTTTCATAAAAAATACTTCAGGTACTCCAAATGTACAATTTTATTTATTGTTGTTTCAATCTACTTATAAACAATCAACCCCTACAATCACTATTAATGATTAAAATTATTCGGTATTGCCTGCTATTTTAAAACAAATAATTCATCCCCATATAAAACCCTGAACCACCATCCCTTTCATCTGCCGCAATACCATAGTCAATTGCAACAATAAAGTTTTGGTTCATGGCAATTCTAACCCCCAAACCATAAGATGTATGCAAATCTTCAGCATCATCCTCAAAGTAATCGAAATAGCTGATTGAAGACATTGTGGGGGATAACCTATTCTCGAACTCAATTTTCTTCGTCACATGGCCAAGGTCAATAAAACCATTCAGTCCCAGGTAAAAATTATTGTTCCGCCATTTAAAACGAGCAGCCTTCCATCGTAGTTCGGCATTCCCCAAAACAAAGCCATCCCCGATTATTCGGTTTCGTTTAATCCCCCTCAACGTTTTTGAACCTCCCAATCCCTCAGATGTGGAGCCGCGCATAGCAGAAGTAATGACTTGCGACTGGTAATAAAATGGAACATTGCCCCCCAAAGTAGTTTGATAAATAAGGCGGTATGCAAATGACAAATCCTTTGGTATAAGTGTAAAATATTGTCGATGAGTAAAATTCAGTTTTGAAAATGAACTTTCTGCACCAAACATTTTTGGTGAAACCACTAATGCCACCTCCGACCAAATTCCTTTCATTGGGTTAGGCTTATTATCTCTCGAATCATAAGCCAGCCCACCTTTAAAAGTAGGTACAAATCCCCCATCAGCATCAGTCTCAGAAATAATTCCCCAATTAATATAGTTGTCATAAAGGCCATCAATGTTTGGCAGTAAATCATCGCCCTCTTTTCCTTTGTTGAGTTTTTCGATGTCAACAGATCCAATGTTGAAGTTCAAAAAGTTAACACCAGCTATCCATTTAAATTTTTCAAATCCAATATCTCCTAGCAAATCAATCTTAAAGCGAAACATTTTTCGTTGGTATTTATAAAATACCCTACTTCTGTAATCGAAGTGTTCATCATCTATCCAATCTTCGTTAAAAACGGCATCGTAACCATTAAATCCGTAGAAATCATAAGCCTGATCAACAAGGTAGCTCAGATCAAGCGAAGTTTGAACGCCTTTTAAAAACTGATCCGAATCATAATTAAAACGGATTACACTGCTACCCTTTGTGTAACGGGAAGCTTCAAAGTACAACGAATGGTTATACTCGGGATAGCGTTCTCCATTTCCAAAATCATACAGATTAATCAATGCTCCGTATTGAAACCCCAGATCTGAATCAAATGTCACGGATGGTAATGCACCGAAACTCCATCCTTCTTTAAAAAAACGTTGATTGTCAGATTGTGAAAATACACATATGAAAGCCAAAGAGAACAAGGTAAGAAAAGCAATCTTTTTCATTGATTTGGTTTTTAGCTGAACGAAGATAAATATTTCTGATATTCAGATCAAACCAACAGCCTAGAATAATTATTCAATGAATTTGATTAATAATTCAAACACTCCGAATGAATACCAAGATATTTTTGGAACTTGAACTAGCAGCTGTCTTAAATATAGATTCAATTCCATAGAGACTAATGCAAAAAGCAATACTATTTGAAAACCTAACTGTTATTTTAAAATGAAAAAGCTACTATCCATCATTTCCATTTTTACATTCTTAACATCAAATACAATTTATGGTCAAAATTTAGTTTTAGACGGTGACTTGTCAAAAGCTGATCCCTGGACAATATATGATGTTAATGGGAATGGACTAATGAACTACGAATTCAATTATTCCACTGATATTCCAACAGGAGGGGATGGCGGTTGCTTTAGGGTTGTTGGTAATGAAACAGAAGGATTTGCACTTCTGCTTTGGCAAACGATTACTTTCGAAGTCGGAAAAACATATCTATTAGATGGTGTAGTAAAAACAAAGTCCGTTAACGAAAATTTTTATACGCAAGTTTTTGTTAGTGATGACGCTCCTGTTGAAAATACGGTATACCAGCCTAAGGAAGATATTTATTTTGGTATTTCTACCTGGCAAGGTTGTGGCCCCGGAATTGATGGGGCTTTTGTTGACAATTACTGCCAGGGAAAAGGTGAATATTTTACTGCTTCCGGGACTGGTGAAACCGTTGAACTTTATTATGCAGTTCGGGTTGGAACAAACAAAGCATATACTGCTGACAATAACTTTGAAGTACTGGTGGATGAATTAAGTGTTAAGCTCTTAAACAACTGGCATTTGATAAGCACTGCAGATGGGATATTGAACAACGACGACTTAAAAATTACCGAAATTACACCAAACACGTACATAACTGATTTTAAAGCAGGATTAACTATAGAACACGGAGCTTCTGTTGAAATTGTTGATGCCACCACCCAACTCGCCATTGAAAATCAGTCAACAACGATAATTGATGAATCGATGGCAGTTTTAGTTGCAGGTAATGACACTTCAATCTATAGTCTTGAATTAAGGGCCATTTCTTCTGAAAATGATGTTACCTACGCTTTTGGTGCTTCAGTTGAAACCAGTTCTGGAATCATTACTGATTTTCCAACAAACATAACTGTCGTTCAATTACTAACAGGACTAGGGGTATCTGATAATGCGAGCTACCGCATCTTGAACAGTTCGAGCGAAGAACCAATAAACTATACAGATATCGTCAACGACACCTACACAGTCGAGGTCACCTCAGAAAGCCAGGATGTAAAGGTATTCAACCTTTCGATGGGAAGTCAGACTTTTTCAGATGAGCTGACCATAAGTGGTGAACTCAACCAACATGAATCACTACAACGAAAAATTGTAACAGTTGAAGACGAAGCAACAGTTCGTTTTTCAGGTGATTCAAACATCTTCGATGGTTCAATAATCAATCTGTCTCCCGGAAACTCATGGATTTATATAGAAAACATCAAACCATCTATTGTCATTAGCGATTACTTAAAACACTTCTCGATTAATGGAGAATCGCTAAGCCCAAATACAAATATAAGGGTTGACAGATACCTAAAAGGGACTGTAATTATGACACACCAGCCCGAATACGATGCATTGAAAATATATTCCGGCACTGAACTTTCAGGGGAATCATTATCACTCGGAAATACAAACTTGCAAACAGAAAACGCCGCTCATGACTTGGGTAGTTTAAACGACAATATAAAGTCATTCTTACTAAAAAAGGGATACATGGCAACAATGGCCCAAAATGAAGATGGATCTGGATATAGCCGTGTATTTATTGCAGATGAAAAAGATTTACAGGTAAACGAACTTCCTGAATCACTCATTGATAAGGTTTCTTTTATCAAAGTATTTAAATGGTCGTGGCCAAGAAAAAAAGGATGGTGTGGAGGGAACACTGCAGGGAATGTTGCACAAATAGATGGTGACTGGCTTTATAATTGGGCTGCAGGAGGAAATTCAACAGACAATGTTGAATATGTTCCTATGCGCCATAATGCAGGCTGGCCTGGATGGTCGCAAATCAACTCAAGGGTAGAGGTAAACCATTCATTGGGATTTAATGAGCCAACACATACCGATCAGGCCAATATGAGTTTGATGCAGATGATAAACCAATGGCCTAACATGTTAAAGTCAGGTTTTAGGATTGGATCACCTGCTCCTGCTGATAATGGTATTGGAAGATTATATGATTTTATTGACCTGGCAGAGCAATTAAACCTTCGTGTGGATTTTATTGCAATGCACTGGTACCTTGGAAATCAAACACCAAAGCAAATGTACAACCGTTTAAAAGCCATTCACATTCGTTGTGGCAAAAGACCTATATGGATTACAGAGTGGAATAACGGGGCCAACTGGACCAACAAAACCGAAGAAGTAACTGAAGAAATCCAAGAGGCTGAACTTCCTGGCTTTTTAAATATGCTTGACACCTGCTCTTTTGTTGAGAGGTATTCAATTTATAACTGGGTAGGTGATGGACGAAGAATGATTAGAAAAAATGGCACACTTACCCCGGCAGGCGAATACTATAAAAACAACGATAGCCCAAAAGCTTTCAATCCCGACTTTGAATACACGCCTACTTTTGTTGAAGTAACCAAACCATTTGACTTAAAAGCATCGTGGAATGGAGAAACAGGCATTCAAATAAGCTGGAAAGACCAGGCATCTGATATTTCAGGGTATTTTATCGAACGATCTATTGATGGTGGGGAATTTGAAGAAATCTCTACCCTTAACGATGGGTCAGCCAGATCATTCTCTGATGAAAGCGAACTACTCGGAAATGTTAAGTACAGGATTAAGAGCTTCAATGCAGAGCAACTTCAATCTGCTTATTCAAATGTCGCATCAGCAGAAGTTCGGTATTGTGTTGGAAATAAAAACGTGCAACTTATAAAAGCGCATGTTACACAGGCAGTGAAAGATGAATGGAGTTTTGCAGTATTTTCGGAACCATTTGAGGAAAAACCGATTGTTGTATCCGGAGCACTTTCTTACGTTGGGGGCGAGCCAACAACTGTGAGAATTAGGAATATTACTAAATATGGTTTTGAATTTCTTGTGAAGGAATGGAATTACTTAAACGGTATTCACAACAAAGAAGAGACCATTGCATTTTTGGCACTGACTCCCGGAACATATCAGTTTGGCGATATCAAAGCACATGCATTCAGATCAACAAATGTTGATGAAGTCTATGATACATACACATTCCCCGAACCTTTTTCTTCAACCCCGATTGTTATTGGTACTCAAGTAACGAATGCAAACGGCACAGCAACTTGTGTACGCTTTAACTCTGTAACTGAAACCAGTTGTTCTTTTAGGATTCAGGAAGAAGAGGATAAGGATGACAAGCATGTTGATGAGGAAGTAAACTTTGTTGCGTTATCTACGGGCATTGGCACCCTGGCAGGTCGACCAATCGAGGTAAGTAAAGCAGCTTCCGGGGTAACAGACAGTTGGCATCAAATTGATTTTACTGAGACCCTGACTGATCCAGGTATCTTTGCACAAATTCAAACCATCAACGAAACCGACCCGGCTGTCATCCGTTATCAATCACTCAACACTTCTGGTGTTCAAATAAAAGTCGACGAAGAAAAATCGAAAGATTCGGAAATGGAACACGCCGCTGAAGAAGTAGGCTGGCTTGCAATCGGAAATATGAATGAAGACATCGCAACTTCCTTCAACACAAACACTTTTGAGAGACATTTAAAAATGCTTCCAAATCCGGTTAAGAAAGGAAATACCGTCAACATACTGCTTCCTGAAGTATCTGATGCAAAAGTTTCCGTTTTCAATTCAACAGGCGAGTTAATATATGTAAGTGCTGTTTATCGCGATAAGAAAATTACATTTGTTGCAGATTTTCATCCGGGAATGTATTTAGTAACTGTTCGTTCCGAAAAATCGACAACCAGCAAAAAGCTTATAATACAGTAAACTAATAAAAAAACAATGAAAAGTATATTCTCTATTTGCCTGCTATTTCTAATCACTTTTAGTGTATTGGGGAATAGTAATCAAAAACCAAATATTATTGTGATTCTTCTTGACGACGCCGGTTATGCCGATTTCAGCTTTAACGGGTGCAAAGAATGGGAAACCCCCAATATTGACAAATTAGCAGAAAGAGGTGTTATTTTCACTGATGCACACGTATCGGCAACAGTTTGTAGCCCCTCAAGAGCTGGGTTAATGACAGGCCGTTATCAACAACGCTTTGGGCATGAATGCAACAGCCCCCGGAATGGACTTGGAATGGACCCAAAAGAAAAGACCATTGCAGATGTATTAAAAACAGCTGGATATAAAACGATGGCTGTAGGCAAATGGCATCTTGGTGAAGGTGATCAATATCATCCCAACAACCGGGGTTTTGATGAATTTTATGGTTTTTTAGGTGGGCACAGGAGTTACTTTTATGAACCAGAAAAAGATGATAAGAAACTAGGCGGAAAGGCAATCCAACACAATGGCCAATTAGTGAAATTTGACGGCTACCTGACTGATGTTTTCACAGATAAAACCATTGAATTCATTGAAGAAAATAAGGAGCAGCCCTTTTTCATCTACTATTCACCAAACGCTGTTCATGGGCCAATGCATGCAAAAAAAGAACATCTTGAAATTTACAAGGATTCACCTCGCCCTAAACTGGCTGCCATGACCCATTCGTTAGATGAAAATGTTGGCAAGCTGGTAAAAGCATTAGAAGATGAAGAAATAATTGACAACACACTGATCTTCTTTTTGAGCGATAACGGTGGTGTTTTTAGAAATAACAATTGTGCCGACAACTTTCCATTGAAGGGAGAGAAAGGAAATAAATTCGAAGGCGGACATCGGGTGCCATTTTTCATGACCTACACTGGAAAAATTGAAGGTGGAAAAAAATACGAAGGATTAAGCTCCTCTTTTGACATATTTGCAACAAGCCTGGCTGAAGCTGGCATAAAAGAAACCACGGGTCGTTCACTTGATGGAGTAAACCTTATCCCCTTCGTAAATGGTAAAATGGGACAAAACCCACCTCACAAATATCTATTCTGGAGAAAGGATTGGGAAGCAGCTGTAAGAACAGACAAACACAAACTAATCAGAGTAAAAGACCATGGTTATGCGTTGTACAATTTATCTGTCGACATAGGGGAATCAAATAACCTTGCAGCAAGAGACTCGCTTAAATTAGATAATCTGAATCAACAATTACTGAACTGGGAACAAGAACTAACACAACCTCTCTGGACCGAAGGTGATGCATGGCAAATAACGAACCAGGAGATTCACAGGGCACTTATGAATAATGAAAAACCAAAATATCGCAGTCCAGGTGCTATGAAAAAATATTTAAAATCACTGAAATAGATCCATAGAATCAATCAAATGAAAAATTTACTTTTAATTATTACACTATTTACAGTCACTATCCTAAATGCTCAAACTCCAGTTATTACGTTGGATTTTGAAAACAATGACCTTCCAGCAGGAGTGACAAAATTTGATGGAGCAACAAGTATTAATTCAGCAAGTTCTGTACAACTTGATGCCATCGAAACAATTGCAACCACTGAAGATTATAAGAATGGGGCACAATCATTGCAAATGGCAAACTCTGGATATCTGAAGTTTGATGAAACAGTAATCAATAAAGAAGGCTTTTCAATTTCTTTCTGGGTAAAATGGATTGATGTGGGTTCAGGCGACGGAGAAGAAGCTAAAGATGGAGTTATTGGCTATGCCGGTTTGATTGACCTGTTTGGATCTGTTGACGATGCGCAAACAGTGCTACATGCCGTTGATGCAACAAATGCAACTTCTCTTAGAGTATATAAAAATGGGAAAGTGGACGCTGGTTTTCAAGACGATGAATCAAACAGAACCTGGACACATATTACATACACTTCAGATGCTTCAAGCGGAAAAATTTATGCAAATAACCAGTTATTACACACAAGGCCTCATACTGAAAATTTCGCAAATATGCAAAACATGCAATTGTATTTGGGAATTAAACTGGATGAAACAAGTTTCGAACCAAAAGTAAAGAGCGAAGACGATCCCGCCCGCTACATGGGTTTCTGTGGATATTTTGATGATGTTAAAATTTATGATAAAGCTTTGTCAGCAGAAGAAATAAATACCCTAAACGGTGGCGGGGGGCAAACAACAACGTCATACACCAACCACATTGATGTACATATTGATGATTACAAACAGCAGTATATTGGAAGTGGCGGATCATTTGGATTATACTTGGGGCACTTTTTAAGCATGACCGAGGAGAACAGACAAAAACTGATGAAAATGATTGCAGTCGATATCAATTTAAACTTCGTAAAATATTACTTCGGAGATATCCCTTCTGCCGATCCAGATAGATATGACAAGGTTGCAAACTTTGTCAAGTACGTTAGGCAACACAATCCCAATGTGAAGTTTCAAGCATGTGTAAACAACCTCCCCGATCATTTGGAAAAAGGTGGAACAGGAGATAATAATAAAAAGGGAGAACACGATGAGAGTATTCCAGGAATAATGGACAGTATTGCTAATTATTATTTTCAAATGATGCAAGGCATGTACGACAGGGGAATAAATGTTGATCAGTTAGATGTTGTAAATGAGGAGGGTGCGACTGAAGATGAAATTGACCTTTTTGACATTGCTATCGACAAATTGGAAGACATCCTGGATGATACAAGCAAAAATCCAGACAACCTGCAACGTCCTGAAATAGTTGGCCCAAGTGCCTGGAGTGTATTGGGCTCATTATCTTTTATTGAAAAATTCAAGAATGACAGGCCAAATGCATGGGACAACCTGGATATTGTTAGTACGCACGGATATCAGAAAGGAACATACGAAAACTACAAGAAAGTTTTTGATGCAGCTGAAGGAAAACCATGCTACAACAACGAACAAACAGGAAAAATCCAGGATGATGAAGGCACAGGGGTAAATGCTGTTGACGATCTTGCACGCCAGTTCGTTCAGGGGGATGAACCTGATCATGTGTGCGATGTGTCTATTGCAATGCGAATGAGTGATGTAATCAATGCTGGTGGCAACTCATTTTTTATTTTTCAAACAAACAACTCGTCGGGTAGCCGGGCAGCTTTGGTAAAATCACCGTGGAATGGCGAACCATCAAAATCTCTTGTATATGATGGGTTCAAACAAATTTCTTCTACACAGCCTGACTCAAGCCACCGCGTTGGACATGAAGTTGAAGGAACTGATCATTTTAGATTTGTCACATTTAGAAAACAAGAAGAAGATACCATTTATGTTCACGCTACAAATGTTTGGGGGTACAATGAAGAAATTAAAGTCACACTAAAAGATGAATCGGGAGAAAGCCTAAAAATAAAATCTGTTTCAGGGTGGATTAGTGATGAATTTAAAGATAATGAACTTGCTATTGAAGAAAACTTTGAGAATGCAGTGGACACATTTATTTTTGATGCTACCCCACACAGTGTAAACTCTCTAAAAATAGTTTTGGAAAAAGGAATTGCCACAGCAATTAACAGCATGATAGACAAGAGTGACATAAACTATTCTTTCTATCCGAATCCTGTTTCAAACGTTATAAACATTTCAGGCATTAAAAATAAAGACTTGGTTGAAGTTAGATCAATAACAGGCCAAATATTAATTAAAAAAGAAGGTATTTCAAGGCTCAATGTATCATCACTAAGCCCAGGCATCTACATTACATCAGTCAATAACAAATACATTGGGAAATTTATAAAAGAATAAAAACTAAAATACATAACTGATAAAAACCCTGAAGTTGTTGCTTTAGGGTTTTTTGTTTTAATAGAACCCAAATAACTGTCGTACAACATACAACTATTCAACCAATTAACGTAACCTACCCAATTCCGAAATCGTTTCCGGCAAATAAAAACGTTTTCGGAAACGATTCCGGAGATATTTTCAACCATTAATTTTTCATTATCCTACTATTATTAGAAATTTATTCCAAACTAATCGAATTTCACTAATTAAAAATTAATACTTATGAAAAAACTTCTACTTTTCTTTTCTATCGCAATTTTTGGATTTTCTACTTTTGCCCAAACCGATATCACCCCTCTCTGGGACGGTTTTGCAAGAGATAAAGCAGCCGACAATGAAACCTATTTTTATCAAAATGGATATAGCGACTATGTCAAAATACGACAAGATAAGGATGACGATGGTGGGGAAATAAGACCTACAGTTCTTGTCTTTGATATGTCTACTGTACCTGCTGACGCAAATGAAGCTGAACTAAAGCTTTACTATGTAAATACTGAATTATATGGCGGATCCCCAGTTCCACTTGAAGCAAATAATTTTGTTGTTTATGCCAAAGAATATACGCTTGATGATGCTACAACACCTACCTGGAATAACCTTGATTTAGGCACTAGCTATGGAGACAGTGTTGCTGCACTTACTGTAACTGATGATGACAAAGAGAAATGGGTTACTGCAAAAAGTCCAGAGCTTTGGACAAAAGTAAGTGAAGCCAAAACAGCTGGGAAAAAACTTTGTCTTATTGTTAAGTATGGTTCAAATGTCGTTACATCACAAGGATACTCTGCCGTATTCCACAACTCTGGGAATACGAATCCGCCTACCCTAACCGTTACAAAAGGAACAGGTACAGTAACAGCTTCAGCAACCATTGGCGGAAGTACTAATTACATCAGTGGAGAAACTGTAAATATCACAGTAAGCATTGCTAACGGAACAGGACCATATGTTGTTACTTACAATGATGGTGGAGATGACCAAACATTTAATTCAAGCGATGCATCGTTCAATATCCCTGTAACACCTACCGGAACAATAACTTACACTGTTACAAAAGTTACTGACAATGGTACGGATGCAGATATCAATGGAACTGGACAGGTAACATTTACTGAAGTTGCAAGATCATTCTCCTACTCTGTAATGAGTAAGGTAATTGAAGTTGGTTCATCTTTTGAGTTTAATTTCAATGCGAATGCAGTTTTCCCATTAGAAATTACGTTTGAAAATGGTGATGTGGTTAATGCCACAGAAAGCCCAGTTATGCTTACACCAGATGACCATACCACATACAAAGTTACAAGTGTTAAAGATGATACGGATGCAGTGATTTCTGCGGATAACATTTCAGGGGAAGAGTTCTCTTTAATTTTAAACAAAGATGGTGCTACAACAAAGACAACAACTTTAGATACATACATTGAATCAGGTGACAGTAAAGATTCAGAATTCTTGACAGAAACAAGCTTAATTGTTAAGAATTCGTCTGAAGGAAATGGAGAAGATATCACCGGCAATAGAGTTGCTTTATTGAAGTTTGACATTTCAGATGTTACTGCACAGCAAACTAAAATCCTCTTAGGGGTTATGGTAACCCGAAATAATAACGGAGCACAAGTTTTAAAAGTAAATGGTGTGCCTGATGATATTTCCTCTCCAATTACTTACGTAAACTCTCAAGGGTATCTAACTTCAACTACTACTGCGGCAACAGCATACTTAAAAAATATGGTTTGGGAAAAAACCCAAAAGGATACGCTTCTTTTTGATGTTACAACCTATATAAATGAACAAATTCAAGCTGGCAAAACTTTTGCATCATTAATGGTCTTCTCTGATTCAACAGACCAATATCTGGAAATTGCTTCTTTTGAAAATACAGATGGCGATGTAGCACCTTTCCTCTGGTTTGATGCGAATCCACCAACAGCAATTGATGATGTGTTAAGTGCAGAAGTTACCTTATATCCAAACCCTGCAAGTTCAGTGGTATATTTATCTAAAGCTGCCAATGAAGTAAGAGTTTACAACATCAGCGGACAAATGGTAAAAAGCAAAATTGGAAGAGTTGAATCAATCAATGTAGATGATTTACAAAAAGGACTCTATCTATTTAAATTGAGTTCTGAAAAAGGAATAGCTGTTCAAAAACTATTTATTGAATAAATCATTCAACAACATAATTAAGAGCCACTCTCATTAGGGAGTGGCTTTTTTTATCTGTTTATTTTTTTTTGACTTCTGAATGTTCAATCCCAAAGTTTGGGGAGAATACATTCAGGAACTCACATATATTTTAATCATTCTTCTGTGTGAATTTATAACGAAGAAAATTCATGTTCGTTTCATTTTAGCTTACTAATTGAATATAATTGCGATAAGCTTTATTAACAGCTATCAAGTTTTACCAGAGAATAAAATTATCTAAATACTAATTTTTGAATTAAAAATCTAAAACTAACTTTACACATTGATTGAAGTTGAAAATATTTGTTTCTTGTTAAGCTAATTTTTGTATTAATATGAGCGTTTTAAAACATTTACAGCCACAACCTATTTGGAATTATTTTGAAGACATCTGTCAAGTACCCAGGCCATCGAAAAAAGAAGAAAAGATTATTGCTTTTATGTTAGATTTTGCAAAAAAGAATGATCTCGATGCCAAGACAGATGAGATAGGAAACGTATTAATTACAAAGCCAGGAACACCCGGCAGAGAAAATGCACCAATAGTCATTCTACAGTCTCATATTGACATGGTTTGCGAAAAGAATAGCGACAAAGACTTCAATTTTGAAACAGACGCCATCGTTCCCATTGTTAATGGTGAATGGGTAGAGGCGGACGGTACTACGCTTGGCTCAGATGATGGTATTGGAATGGCAGCTCAAATGGCTGTTTTAACCTCAACAGATATTGCTCATGGCCCGATAGAATGTTTGTTTACTGTAGATGAAGAAACTGGTCTTTCTGGTGCTTTTGCTCTTCAGCCAGGATTTTTGAAAGGCAAGATTCTGGTTAACCTGGATTCTGAAGACGAAGGTGAATTATTTATTGGTTGTGCGGGGGGCGTTGACACGCTTGCAGAAATGGATCTTGAGAAGGAAAATACACCGGGTAATTCTTATGCCATGAAAATTTTGGTTAAAGGATTATTAGGTGGACACTCTGGTGATGACATAAACAAAGGAAGGGGAAATGCCAATAAAATTCTTGCTCGTTTTCTATGGAAAGCGATTAGAAATTATGGGGTGAGAATTGCAGATTTTGATGGAGGGAACCTTCGAAACGCTATTGCGAGGGAAGCACATGCAACGGTCATTGTCCCTAACGTTCAACGTGATCAGCTGATTAAAGAGATTAATTCGTTCTCGTCAGCAGTTGAATTTGAATACGAACGAACCGAGCCCAATTTGGTTGTCGATCATGGTTCAACCAACTTCCCCGCGCAAGTTCTTACTCAATCATGCCAGGAGAATTTACTGAATATTTTATATGCTTGTCCTCACGGGGTTTTGGAAATGAGCACACGCATGATAGACATGGTTGAAACATCAACCAACCTAGCTTCGGTGAAGTTTGTTGACGACAATAAGGTGTTGATCACGACAAGTCAACGCAGCGAAATTGAAAGCCGTAAATATTTTGCTGCAGAAATGGTTCGTTCAGTTTTTGAACTCGGTGGTGCAACCGTAAAACATTCGGATGGATATCCGGGATGGACACCTAACCCAGATAGTAAAATCCTTAAAATAGCGGTAGATTCATACATCAAATTATTTGGTAACAAACCAATTGTTCGTTCAATCCATGCAGGACTGGAGTGTGGTTTATTTCTTGAGAAATACCCTGAACTCGATATGGTTTCAATCGGACCAACTATTCGTGGTGCCCACTCACCCGATGAACGCATTAACATTGAAACTGTTGACAAGTTCTGGAAGCACTTGGTAGATATCCTGGAAAAAGTTGACTAAGCTTTTTTTTCAGCCAGCCACTCCCGTGCCGCTTCTTCGGTAGAAAATAAACTGGATTTATAAAATTCGGAATTTATTGATTCTAAAAACAAATAAGAGTGTGCATGTGATTTTGGCTTATCGTTTATAATTGCCAGGACTATTTTTTTGTTTCCGAGCGGTAACTCGTTTGCATACTCAATTCGTTTTTCAAGCTCAGTTAATGACGATGATTCCTGATTATTTCTGTTATCAATTATACAATGAATGGTATCTGGTATTTTTAAATTTAGAATATCCCGAACCATGCTTTTAATGATGTCTATACCTAAAAACCCTTTTGCACTGACATAGTATATCTGTGACTCTTCTTCAAATATTACTTCGTACATCTTCCCCACTTTTATCACATGCCATCAAAGATAGAAAAAATTTCAACAAAAAACCCGGAAATGTCCGGGTTGAGTTATCTTTCAAAATTTCTAATCGTTCATCTCTAAATCAGCATCATGAATTTCTTCCCAGGGAAGTCCATGCCTGTTAAGTTCTTCCATAAACGGGTCAGGATCAAACTCTTCAACATTAAACACACCATCTTTTTTCCATAAACCTTTTAAAAACATCATTGCTCCGATCATTGCCGGGACACCAGTGGTATAGCTTACTGCCTGAGTGCCAGTTTCTTCATACGCCACTTCATGCCTGCAATTATTGTAGATATAATAGGTTTTTTCTTTTCCATCTTTTATCCCCTTAATCCGGCAACCAATTGATGTCTCACCTTTATAGTTTTCACCTAAATCGCCGGGATTTGGTAAAACAGCCTTTAAAAACTGAATGGGTACAATTTCTTTTCCTTCATAGTTGATTGGCTCAATTCCAGCCATTCCAATATTCTGGATCACACGTAAGTGGGTCAGGTATTCTTCGCCAAAAGTCATCCAGAAACGGGCTTGTTTAATGGTTGGAAAGTTTTTCACTAACGACTCCAGTTCTTCATGATAAATCAGATAGGATTCTTTTGAACCAATATTGGGATAATTTAATGGTTTGTGTATTTCATGAGGTTCAGTTTCAATCCATTCACCATCTTTCCAGTATTTCCCTTTTTGCGTTACCTCGCGGATATTTATTTCAGGATTGAAATTGGTAGCAAAAGCCTTGCCATGATCACCTGCGTTGCAGTCAACAATATCGAGGTAATGAATCTCATCGAAATGATGTTTTGCTGCATGAGCCGTAAAAATGCTGGTCACGCCCGGATCAAACCCACAACCCAAAATTGCAGTAATGCCTGCTTCTTTAAATCGGTTCTGATATGCCCATTGCCACTTGTATTCAAACTTTGCCTCATCCTTGGGTTCGTAATTTGCAGTATCCAGGTAACTGACTTCCGTTTCCAGGCATGCATCCATAATTGGCAAATCCTGATATGGAAGGGCCACATTCACCACCAGGTCAGGTTTGAAACTACGGATCAGTTCAACCAGTTGAGGTACGTTCTCAGCATCAACCTGAGCGGTTTGAATCCGGTTTCCCCCAATTTGATCAGCAATTTGATCGCATTTTGCCTTTGTACGGCTGGCCAGCATAATTTCAGAAAAAACGTCAGGAAGTGATGCCATTTTATGGGCAACAACAGTCCCTACTCCACCAGCACCAATAATCAAAACTTTCCCCATTGTTTTATAGAATTTAAGTGTTCAAAAAATGTGAGCCAAAGGAAATAATTTTTTCCTTTTCAAAAGCATATTATAAAACAGAAAATATTACAAATACCAAATTGATTTATCATACCGGACAGTAGTCCTTATCCTCCATTCTTTTGGATAATAATTATTGTTGCGGCTACCCAAACTTTTTGCAAAACCCAAAGGAACTTCTTTGAAAGTTGGAACAAACCAGCCCTTTTCATGCGATCCGGGAAAACTAATTTCCTTTTTTAAATACGAAATTGCCTGCTCCTGGTTTAGCTCAACCAATAAAAATTCATTGTGCTTAAAATGAACATTCATTGCTAAATCATGTGAAGGTAAAATTGTTTTGTTTTTTATCTGTCCAATGTCTGTCCCAACCTTTGCAATTCGAAGTTTTTCCAGCAGAAGAAGGATCTCCTTTTCCCATCTTGCAGGAATTGATTTGAGCTGGTCGTTGTGCTGAAAATAGATCAGTTTGTTTTCGTTATTTTGCCATTTGGGAACGGTAACTGATGGTTTGCTGAACCGTTGCTTAAACTTTTTAGGGAAGCGTACAGAATTCTCTTCACCCGTTTTTTTTAATAAACTGATGAAAAAACCTTCACCTTGGGTCTTGTGGGGTAAAAATCGATAGCCAAAAATTCCATCAAATTCAATTTCATCAACTTGCCAACCTTCTATCAATGGAATTTTAATGCTTTCAAATTCGTTTTCCGACTTTAACCATTTTAGGTTGCGCTCATTCTCCTCGGGATTAAACGTACAAGTGCTGTAAATTAAATACCCTCCACTTTTCAGTGCAGGCCAGCACTCAGCCAAAATCCTTCGCTGGCGGGTAGCGCACAACATCGTATTTTCTACAGACCACTCCCCTGCTGCCTTTGGGTCTCTTCGGAACAATCCCTCTCCCGAACATGGCGCATCAACTAGAATCACATCGAACAACCCGTTTAAATTACCAAAAACCGAAGCATCGGAATTACTTACCACAAAATTATTCTGCCCCCATTTGGTCAGGTTTTCAGCTAAAATTGGCACTCTTGTCTGAATTACTTCATTGGCAACCAACAAATCATCTTTATCTATCAATGAATTTAAATGGGTCGATTTTCCACCGGGAGCTGCGCATAAATCTAATACCAACTTTGCCTGATCAATCTCTATTTCGTTGAAAACCTGCTCCAGAAACATCGAGCTTGCTTCCTGCACATAATATGTCCCGGCATGCCACAACGGATCAAAAACAAACGACGGACGTTCATTTAAAAAAAATGCGTTCTTGCACCAAGGCACTTTTTCCAAATTTATTTCAAAGGAATGCTTGGAGGAATTTGTTCGAACACTGGTAAAGCTTTTATTATCTAGTGCTTGAAGAAACGTTTCCCCATCATTTTGAAACTGTTTTTGTATCCGATCAACAAAATTTACAGGCCACTGGTTGTTCAATGAGTTCATGTTTCAAAAATAAGGAATTTCAATTCACTTGTGAGATTGAATGTGACATGCAAAGTTTTTTTATTTTTGTGCAGAAATCAATTTAAGTAGAAAGACATGCAGGCATCGGAAATCGTTAGCAAACTAAATAAGGAATTAAAAGAAGCATCGGCATTGGACGTTTTAAAAGCTGTTGCCGAAAATTTTGAAGGGAAAGCTGTGTTTACAACCAGCTTCGGCATTGAAGACCAGGTGATCACCGACTTGATTTTTGCCAACGATCTTCCAATCAAGGTAGTAACATTAGACACCGGGCGCTTGTTTGAGGAAACCTACAAAGTGTACAACCGCACAATTGAGAAATACGGGAAAAGCATCCAGCCATTTTATCCTAAAAACGAACCTTTAGAAAAAATGCTTGCAGAAAAAGGGCCTTTCAGCTTTTATCTTTCTGTTGAAAACCGAAAGGAATGCTGCAATATCCGAAAAGTTGAACCGCTTGAAAGAGCACTGAATGGTAATGAATGTTGGATTACTGGGCTTCGTGCTTCACAATCGGAGAACCGCGAAGGCCTGGAGAAATTTGTTTGGGATGGCGGTTTCAAACTCATCAAATCGAATCCTTTGCTTGACTGGAGCCTTGAAGACTGCCACGAATATGCAAAAGAAAACCAGGTTCCTTACAATGTACTTCACGACAAAGGTTTTGTAAGCATTGGCTGTGCGCCTTGTACCCGTGCGATCCAGCCTGGCGAAAATTTCCGAGCAGGACGCTGGTGGTGGGAAAGCAACTCCAAAAAAGAATGTGGTTTGCACCAGCACTAAAATCCAAACCTGAAAATAAAAATCAGGCTTTTTGTTTTATTACCAGAAGTTTTAAGGTTTCCGAAAATGGATTTTGCCAGATTCGCTCCTGGTTCCTTTTCACCACGATAACATCACCTTGTTTAGCTTCCGCTTTATCATCTGATACGGTAATGCTCCCTTTTCCCGATATTACATAAAATGTGACATCAATAGGTAAATTGTGCGCAGGAACTAAACCATTTTCATAAATATGCAACTCGACAATATCGTTATTTTTTGTTTCGGCTAAAAGGTAACCAACTGCCTGTTCAGTATTAAGCACTTCTGCTTTTTGTGAGTACGGATAAATCATTGGTGTTTGTTTTATAATCGATTAGTTTGATTAAGTCTAAAGAACTTTACTTGCACCAGCATTATAAAGAGCCAGAGGTATAGAGAAGATCTCGATTTAGCTTTTCTTTCTCGCAATGAGAAGGAGTGAATCCCCATCATCAAACTCTTTGTATGATTCAATTAAAATAACTTCAAAATAGTCTTCAACTATTTCTTTCAAACATTTTTCACTATGATAATTGACATAAAGTCCTTTAAAAATTTCATCGCCTTCGCCTTTCCAAAAGGAATGACATACCACTGCTCCAGCATTCAAAATTTCTGACTGCCTTTTGATTGAAGTAATCAACTCTTCATCTTTTAAATGATGTAGTACTTTGTTTGAATAAATCCCATCAAATTTCCTACTAGTTTTTATGGTTGCAGCATCCAGTTCAAAAAACTCTCCATCTGGATTTTTAGAAACCAGATGCTTCAAAAATTCAACTGAATTATCGGAACCAACAACTTCGTATGATCTCTGCAATATTTTATAGTCCGTTCCAGGTCCTGAACCTAGCTCAAGCAAAACAGAATTTGAAGGTAAAACCTGTTCAAGTTTTTCTATCAGTTTTTCTCCGTTTACATCTTTCGCTAAGCTGATGTATTCTTCAACCGATTCTTTCGTTTTATAATATTCGCCTTCCATCTATTCATGTATTTTTAGTGATGTCCTTGAACGAATTAATGCCCACTGAAAGGAGTATTGAAAAGGCCAACAGCCAATTCTGCCCAAACAACAGCCAACACAAGTAAAAGTGCGACAAATAATACAACTCTGTACCTGGAATTAGTCACTTTTCGAATAACAAATTCATAAATAAGACCTGTGCCTAAAAGTAAACTACCAGCCAGGATAAAATCAAAAGCTTTCCAGTTCACACTATCAGAGAACTGCATAGCTATAAACGGTATCAAAAGTAAAATGATTGTTGCAAATAAAATTGCGAGGAGTCTTTTAGCCTTCATAATTAATAGTTAGCATGAGCAAAACGATTACATCTGTTTTTTGGTTGAATTGATGCTTTTATTCACAACTTTTCCTTTGGCATTAAGCAACTTTGCGTCCAAAAGGAGTAAGAGCAAGACTTAGCAATTTAAAGTGTTGTTTGGCAAATGGAATTCCGATGATGGTGATGGCAAATAACAGACCGAATACCAAATGTGTTAAAGCGATCCAGATGCCCCCAAAGAATAACCATAAAATATTGAGGATAGTAGAAAGGCATCCTGGTGCATAATCCATGTATTCTATTTCCTTTCCAAATGGCCACAATGCCAACTGCGCTAATTTAAAAGTTTGAATACCAAACGGTATTCCAACAATCGTCAGGCAAAGTACAATTCCACCAAAAAGATATTCCAGAAATACAAAGAAGCCCCCAAATACCACCCAGATAATATTGCCAATTGTTCTCATAAAATTGTTGTTAGTTTTTTATAAAGATAAAAAGAAAAGAGGATGCAAAAAACACCCTCTTGGTCTATCGTGAGTTACACCTTACGTAATTTCCATTTTCCTTTTCTGAAAATATAGATACCAACAAGCGTGAGCATTGATTCTGAAAAAACAATGGCAAAACAAACCCCGGTTAATTCCCAATGGAACACGGTTGAAAGTAAGTAGGCCAAAGGTATTTCCATTGCCCAAAAACACATCAGGTTAATCCGGGTTGGGGTCATTGTATCTCCACTTCCGTTGAAACCTTGCACAACAACCATCCCAAATGCATAAAACAAAAATCCAGCTCCGAGCCATTGCAGTGTTGTCACCCCACTTTCGATAACTGCCATATCCTGAATAAATAACCTTACAAGTGCTTCAGGAATTAATAGGATGATGATACCCAATGTGCCCATCATGAACATGTTAATGTATCCGGTGATCCAAACAGAACGCTCAGCACGTAACGGTTTGTTTGCTCCAAGGTTCTGACCAACCAGAGTTGCAGCAGCATTAGACAATCCCCATGAAGGCAGTAATGCAAAAACAATAATTCGAATTGCAATGGTGTATCCTGCTAAAACTTCCGCACCAAAATGTGAGACCAAACGAACCATAATAATCCAGCTTGATGTAGCAATCAGGTATTGAAAAATGCCACCAACAGACAATTTTAAAATTTTCAACATCACTTTTGGACGGACAGACAGGTTTTTCAAGCCTAGGTGAATCCGTTCATTCCCTTTAAAAAGAAGATAAAACTGATACAAAACTGCCAATCCTCGTCCAATTGTAGTTGCAATTGCAGCACCTTTTATTCCCAACTCAGGAAATGGCCCAATCCCAAAAATCAGCATTGGATCGAGAATTAAATTTATGATATTGGCCATCCACAATACACGCATTGAAGTAGCAGCATCACCTGAACTACGAAAAACGGCATTGATAATAAATAGTAGCATGATAACAGCATTGCCTCCAAACATGATCATAGGGTACCAATACCCTTCATCAGCCATGGTTTCGCTGGCTCCCATCAACAACAAGAATTCACGGGCAAAAAACACCCCGGGAATAGCTATTATAATTGAAAACATTAATCCAACCAATATTGCCTGAAAGGCAGCATTGCCTGCTTTTCCTGCTCTTTTTTCGCCAATGCGCCGAGCAACCAGGGCTGTTGTGGCAGTGCTTAACCCAATACCGATCGCATACACAATGGTCATCACAGATTCGGTTATTCCAACAGTTGCAACCGCATCTGCTCCAAGTTTGGAAACAAAGAATATATCAACTACTGCAAAAACGGACTCCATCACCATTTCGAGCACCATCGGTATGGAAAGTAAAAATATTGCCTTTCCTAGACTTACCTCGGTAAAATCCCTGTTGCTACCTGCAATCGATTCTTTAACATCTGACCACAGCTCTTTCCTGTTAAAGGATTTTAGTTTGTTCAAAGACAAAACAGATTTTTTGTCTGACATTACGTTTGAATTTTAAATGATTTATAAAAGAGAATTAAAACAAAATGGACGGTAAGACATTCTGTAAGCTAGACAGATACTTACCTGTTGATCGTGGCTGTGGGAACCGGAAGAAAAAATATATTCATGATATGTCCTCCATTTGTTTCAAACAAAAATAACACAAAATAGTCTGAATTAACAAACACTTTTTTACATTTATAAAATAATTAACAAACAAGCTGGTATGAAACCAATTCCATACATTACCACCCAACAAATGATAGAAGTGGATGCTTTAATGATGGATTTTTATAAGATTGGGTTGCTTCAAATGATGGAAAATGCAGGTTATTGCCTTGCAGAGCTTGCCAAAAGACGATTTAATCTTGTAAGAGGTGATAATGTTTTGGTTTTAGCGGGTACCGGGGGAAATGGAGGTGGCGCATTGGTTGCCGCAAGAAGACTGGCTAACTGGGGCATGGATGTCAGCCTTATTTTAGGTAGTTCATTAAAATTACTTCGACCCGATACACTCTACCAGTATGAGATCCTTGAGAAAATGAATATCCCCATCCTGGATGGTCTTAATGGGCGTAGTTTTCATCTAATCATCGACGGACTTATTGGTTACAGTCTCCAGGGGCAACCCGAAGGAAAATTTGCTAAACTCATCAATGAGGCAAATGACAATACTGCCCCTATTTTGAGCCTAGATATACCCTCTGGAATGGATTCTACTTCCGGTCAAATATACGATCCAACCATCGATGCGGATGTGACCATGACATTGGCTTTACCAAAAACTGCATTTCTAAACCAAAAAGTTAGGGATTACATTGGAGAACTTTACCTGGCTGACATAGGTGTTCCCCCATCATTGTTCCACAAAATGGGTTTAAGGGAAGCTGCTTTCCCAATTTTTGAAGATGAAACTATTGTAAGAATGTTTTAATTATCGATAGAAATTCATTTCATCCATGTAACGAAAGGCTTTTAATGGAATGAAGTGACGAACGTCTTTTCCATCGGCAATTGCTTCTCTAATTGCTGATGATGATATTTCCATTAATGGTGCTTCTACAATCTGAATATTTTTGTTTTCGAGAAGCTTACTTCCCTCAAATCCAGGACGGGGATAAACAAGAATTTGATAGTCTTCCAGAATCACATTTGCATTTTTCCATTTATGCAAACTTACAAGGTTATCTGATCCCATAATCAAATAAAACTCGTAAGCAGGATATTCTTCTTTTAGATAAGTAAGTGTATCGATTGTGTATGATGGTCTTGGCATCTTAAATTCGATGCTACTTGCCCGCATGCGGTCATCGCCGTCAATGGCCCTGTTAACAAGCTCCAGTCTCTGGTAATCATCTAACAGGTTGTTTTTTATTTTATGTGGGCTTTGGGGGCTAACTACAAACCACACCTGGTTTATTTCCGAATATTCGACCATGTAATTGGCAATAACCAAATGACCAATATGAATTGGATTATAGGTTCCAAAATACAGTCCAACTTTCATTGTTTATTGATTTATAAAGTCTGTCACAATTTTTTCGGCATTGCCTAAAGTTACATGCAACTCTTCACTTAACAAAACAATATCAAACTTTGGGGCAAAAGTTAATTCGTATTCGGCTTTGGCTACCCGTCTTTCAATCACCTCATCCGAATCTGTTGAGCGACCAACCAAACGTTTTCTCAATTCTTCGATGGAAGGTGGCTGAACAAAAACAGACAAAGCTTCATCCCCATAGTAATCTTTGATATTCAATCCTCCAACAACATCAACATCAAACACAACGTGCTTTCCCTGGCATCGGATTCGCTCAACCTCTTCTTTTAAAGTTCCGTAATACGTTCCGGCATACACTTCTTCCCATTCCAGAAAATCATCTTTTTTTATTCTTTGTTGAAATTCCCCTGAAGAAAGAAAATAATAATCCTTCCCTGGCGTTTCTGTGTGGCGTGGGGCACGGCTGGTTGCGGAAATGGAAAATTCCAGGCCAAAATCTTGTTTGAGCAAATGCTTAACAATGGTTGTTTTACCTGCGCCGGATGGTGCCGAAAATATGATTAGTTTGCCTTTCTTCATATACCTAAAGAACGTTTAAGAGTTGCTCCTTAATTCGTTCCAATGCATCTTTCATTTGCACAACGATACGCTGAATATTGCTCTCATTGGCTTTACTCCCCAACGTATTTATTTCCCTTCCAATTTCCTGCGCAATAAAACCAAGTTTTTTCCCTATTGCTTTATCAGTTGCAAGGGTTTCCAAGAAATATTCGCAGTGATTTTTTAAGCGAACTTTCTCTTCGTTTATATCTAATTTCTCTAAATAATAAATCAGCTCCTGTTCGAACCGGTTCTTATCTAAATTGCCATTTAGATCAAATTCTTTTAAGCTGTCTTGTATCCGGTTTTTAACATTCTCAATCCGTTGCTTCTCAAAAGAAGCTACCTGATCAAGAAGTTCTTCAATCTCAGCGACATTACTGCGTACGTCTTCATTTAGCGCAATTCCTTCCTGACTACGGAACCGATCAACATCTTCCAGTACTTTAATCAGATTAGCATATATATTTTCCCATTCCTGCTCATCAAGCTGCTCATAGACAGTCTTGACCGTATCGGGCAATCGCATTACCGATTGCATAATTTCCTCAGTAACAGTCAAACCCAGTTTTTGGTATACATTGCTCATCTGACTAAAATAATCGGATACAATACCTTCATTAATAGCAGAATTGCTCTCTTCTCCCAGGTTTTCTATATACAACGAAAAATCAAATTTCCCCCTCACCAGTTTCTCAGAGATTTCTTTTCGAATAACCAAATCCTTTTCCCTGTACAAAGTGGGGATCCTGGTGTTAATATCTAGTTGCTTGCTATTAAGTGCTTTTAATTCAAGGGTGATTTTTTTGTTCCCTACTTCAAATTCGGCTTTCCCGTAGCCGGTCATCGATTTTATCATGTGGTAATTTTTTGTCGTGCCCAAAGTTACAACTTTAAATAAGATTAGCTATAGCCATGTTTCTCCAAGCTGGGAAACCAGGGCCCGAATTTTAAAAAGAATGATGACTAATTATATCGATTGAAAAAGCGTGTCAGCCGATCGGTTAAACGAACATAAATTGGCCGTGTAAACTCAATAAACATGTCCTGCGGCGGAGGTGGTGGAACAGCTGAATTATTCAACACTTCGATATGATAGTCGGTGAGTACTTCATCATCGCCAACAAAAACCCCATACTGGTTTCTCCATACAAATTCACCTGGCACACGATCATCAAGCAGTAGTTTACCGAGTTGAAAGTCTTCAATTTTCACTTCCAACAAGCCTCCTGAAGCAACTTCATCTGTAATTATTTTAATCTTTCCTTCTTTTAGGAAAGTCTTTGTTTCATAACGGACAGAATCTTCTGATACTCTGATCGGTATCTTTTCTTCTATTTCCTTTTTCAATGCCTCAACTTCTTCAAAATGTGCACCTTTACCAACAAAGAAGTCAAAGAATTCCAGGGAAACAACCATATCCGGATATTTGAGTTTTACCTGCTCCGCTTCTTCTGGTGTGTAAAAATTCACAAAGCTTTGAGATGGGAACTTGCGGTTCATTTGCTCAATCACCTGGTTGTAGAAAAACTCAGCTGATAGTTCGTAACGTCTTGAAGGAACCGGAATTGGTTCAATAACGACAAGCATTGTTGCAAGGATCTTTGCCTCGTCCATTTTTGTCAAAGCATCTTTGTATGAAGGGACAAGCCTATCCGCTTCAAGGAAATGATAATAGGCATCTTTAGCATCTTCCCTTTCAGACCTGTCCAGGCTTTGCAGCCCGGCCATGTACCTTTCCTCTGCTGCCCTGCTGGTTACATCTGCCAGTTCGCTAGTGTAAGTTTTAGGGTTCGTAACTATTTTCCTGGCCGCAGGTATTCTCCTGATTAATTCACTCACATGGTTTACACGCATCATTACATCAAGTGTCTTCCCCCATTTAAATCGATCGTTTCCACTCAAAATGTTATCTATTTGTTCCTGATAATATTCAATTGCCATTGGGTAACCATCGGTAAGTACCTGACGAGCCTTACGATTATCCGGGTCATTGCTCAGCCTGTTAACAGCTTTTTCAATTGCCCCTAAATAGTCACCAGACTCCAGCGCCTTTTGCCCTGAAGAACATGCTGCAATTGCTATCGCCAAAGTAATGATGTAAACCAGTTTTTTCATTGCTAAATTCTTTATATAGTTGTCGTTTTACAAAGTCAATGCCAATTTAAATCCCTTAAACTGTTTTGTTGAATATGGGTACAATGCTACTTTGTTGTTGAAGCTACTATTTGTTACTAACTTTCCAACAGTAAACCCCAGCGCAGCTCCAGCAAAAACATCGCTAAACCAATGCCGATTATCGTAAATTCTGGAAAGCCCACCCAATGTAGCTACAGAGTATGAAAGAATGGGTACCCATTTCGTATCAGCGTATTGTGTTGCAATAACAGTAGCAACAGAAAAAACTGCTGTAGTGTGTCCGGATGGGAATCCTACAGATTGAAAAGGGCCTTCAAAATCCCAAGGTAACACATCAGGTCCTGCATCAGGCCTTCTTCTTCCAAATAGGTTTTTAGGAACACGCACCAACAGGCTGGATAAAACAAAACTTTCAACAGCTAGTAGTCCTGTGGTAAAGCTTTTTGAATCGTTTGCTACTGCACCATACAAAGCGAATGACCCTGCTGCTATAACAGAATATTTTGCACCAAACGGTTCTAAAAAGTTGGATGAAAACCGATCAAGATTTTCTGATTCGAGGGAATGAAACCCTTCATGAATAGGTTCATCAACAAAAAATAATGCTGTTGCAGTTCCGGCTACCAAACCAAATCTTTTCCAATCATTACCTTCCCATCTAAATGGCGATGATACAATTAATTTCGTATCGTCCCAATATTTCTTGAAATAGTTTTTGTTTAGTCTAAGAGAATCAATTTGTGCTAATACCACATTGGAAATGAGCAGAATCAGCACGATATTTAAAAGCCTTTTTAGCATCTAATCATCTTTCTTTTTGTTTTGCTTCTTCCCAATATTTATCCATCTCTTCAAGGGTCATCTGCTTCAAATCTTTACCTTTAGCTAAAGTCTTGCTCTCCAGATAATTGAATCGATTCATAAACTTTAAATTAGTTCTTTCAAGTGCTGCTTCCGGATCGATATGGTATAAACGTGCAGCATTGACCAGTGCAAAAAATAAATCCCCAAATTCAGCTTCTACTTTATCTTTATTTTCAGAAGTAATTTCATGCTCCAATTCATCAACTTCCTCTTTTACCTTTTCCCAAACCTGTCCGGGTTCTTCCCAATCAAAACCAACACCACTGGCTTTTTCCTGAACCCTGTTTGCCTTTACTAGAGCAGGTAGGGATGCTGGCACTCCTTCCAAAACTGTTTTCTTTTTCCTTCCTTTTTCTTTCAGCTTAAGCTCTTCCCAGTTTTGTTCCACTTCTCGGGCACTATTTACATCTACATCACCATAAATATGTGGATGCCTGTATATCAGTTTTTCATTTAAAGACTCAATGATTGAAGTAATATCAAAAGCTTTCTTTTCAGAACCTATTTTGGCATAAAATACAATGTGCAATAGCAAATCGCCTAGTTCTTTTTTAATTTCATCCAGGTCGCCTTGCAATATTGCATCACCCAATTCATAGGTTTCCTCTATGGTTAACTTTCTCAGTGATTCAAAAGTTTGCTTTTTATCCCAAGGGCATTTTTCCCTCAACTCATCCATTATATCAAGAAGCTTCTTAAATGCTAATAGTCTATCGTCCATGTTGTATTCTTTTCGTTGACAGCAATCAAAAATACAACCTTTATTCAAAGAAACAGGATGTGTTGGTTTCGCTTTATGAAAAGTTTTCCACGAATAAACTGAGGCGTGAAATGTTAAGATAAACCTCACGATTTTGCATTTACGCAAATAATAACTTAACTTTCAACATCTAAGGAGAATGCTTACCCAACAGCTAACTTTTTATCTGATGAAAGGCAACGAATTAAGCAGAGAGGAACTTGAGAAAAAGATTGTAGAGTTGGAAGAACAACTTGCATCCAAAAGTGACAATAGATATAAAAGCCTTTTTAACAACTCTCCTATTCCTCTTTGGGAGGAAGATTTTTCTGGGCTGCACCAACACACTGAATACCTGAAAAGTAAGGGGATAACGAATTTTGAAGAATACTTTGAGGCTCACCCTGAAGAAATGATTGCTTGTCAAAATAAAATCATCATCACTGATGTGAACAGGGCAGCACTTAAATTACATGAAGCTAAGACTAAAGAAGAACTTCTTGGCAATCTCAACAAAATTTTCACTGAAAAATCTGTTGAAGCCTTAAAAAAAGTGGCTATATCAATTGCTAACGGTGATACTGAAGTTGAACTGCAAGCTGAAGTAAAAACACTTACCGGAACAATAAAACAAATTCACCTAAAACTAAAAATTGATTTTACCACTGATGACAAAGCGATCGCAATTATCAGCACCTTTGATATAACAGACAAGATACTAGCTGACAAGCAGGTGATTGAGACAAGGGAGCGGTTCAAAAAGTTATTTGACAATGCTCAGGTGGGATTATTTCGTGCAGACATGAATACAGGTCAAATTGTTGACGCCAACCAAAGAGCGGCCAACATAGCAGGTTATGATACAATTGAATTATTGAAGAATGAATATATCCCACGAGAGAGATATGTCAACCCTGAACTTAGGGAAACAATATTATCAACTCTTCAAGAAAAAGACAAGATTATGAACTTTCCGGTTCAGATGTATGATAAAAATTACCATAAATACTGGGTTGCATTATCTGCATTTATCGACAGAGAGAATAATGTTCTTGAAGGAGCTGTTTCTGACATTACAGAAATTAAACGGGTTGAAGAAGAACTAAAAGAGAGTGAATCAAAATTCAGGGGTCTTGTCGAAACTACATCAGACTGGATATGGGAAATAAGTGAAACAGGCGAATGTATTTATGTTAGCCCACAAGCTGAAGCAATATTGGGCTATAAACCAGAAGAATTTCTTGGAAAATCTCCATTTGATTTTATGAAACCCGATGAAGCATCCAGGGTAAAAGAATATTTCTTCAATCAGGTAAAAGAAGTAAAACCAATTAATCAATTTGTCAATACAAATATTCATAAAAATGGCAGAGAGGTTATTATTGAAACAAATGCCAGACCAATTATTGACATTTATGGGAATGTTAAAGGGTATCGTGGTATAAACAGGGATATAACTGAGCGAATTGACATGCATCGTAAACTGGACCAGGAGCGCAGGCTATCAAAACAATATCTTGATGTGGCTGCAGTAATGTTGGTTGCTTTAAATAAAAATCAGGAAGTTACTTTAATTAATCCAAAAGGCTGTGAGATTTTGGGTTACTCCAATGAGGAAGTAATTGGAAAAAACTGGATGGAAAATTACATCCCTGCTAAAGATGTCCAATCAACCAAAGAAGTATTTAATCAAATTATTTCAGGAAACCTGGAAGCAGTAAAATACTATGAAAATTCTATTATACGAAAAGATGGAACAGAGCGTATGATTGCCTGGCACAATTCGATTTTTAAAGATGAACATGGGAATATTATCGGATTATTTAGTTCAGGCACAGACATTACAGAAAAGAAAGAAGCCGAATTTTTAATCTCTTCAGAAAAAGCAAGAGCTGAAAACATCATTGAAGGCACCAATACCGGGACCTGGGAATGGAATATTGAATCGGGGGAAGTTATTCTTAATGAGCGGTATGCAGCTATGTTGGGATATAAAATTGAAGAAATCATTCCATTGAACTATGATCGCTGGAAAGAACTAATCCATCCTGATGATTTAAAAAAGACAGAACAAATCGTTTTTAGTCATTTTAAAAAACAGCTTGAATATTATGATGCTGAGTTCCGGATGATAAGTAAAAACGGGCAATGGAAATGGATAAACGCCAGGGGTAAGGTAGTACAATGGGGTACAAATGGAAAACCACTCAAAATGTCAGGTGTACATATCGACATAAACCAGCGGAAAATCGTTGAGAAAGAACTGTTACTGGCAAAACAGAAAGCAGAAGAAAGTGATCGGCTAAAATCAGCTTTCATGGCCAACATGAGCCACGAAATAAGAACTCCGATGAATGGGATACTTGGCTTTACCGATCTACTTAAGGAAATTCAGATTTCAGATACCCAGCGGCTGAAATATGTGGATGTCATACAAAAGAGCGGTCATCGTATGTTAAAAATAATCAATGATTTGATCAACATCTCAAAGATTGAAGCTGGACAGATGGAGGTTGAAAAATCCAGGTTTAGCATCAACGAACAGATAACCGACCTTTATAATTTTTTTAAACCTGAAGCAGAGAAAAAAGGATTAAAATTGTTTGTTTCCAAAGAATTGCCGGATCATCTCTCTTCCATCGAGTCCGACAAGGAAAAGTTTTCAGCGGTATTAATAAATCTTTTAAACAATGCCATCAAATACACCAAGGAGGGAAATATTGATTTTGGATACGAAATCAAAAATCATTCGATGCAATTTTATGTGAGGGATAGTGGCATTGGCATCGCCGAAAAATTTCATGATACAATTTTTGATCGGTTTGTACAAGCAGACATGAGTATTACAAAACCTTACGAAGGAGCAGGACTCGGACTGTCTATTACGAAAGCATATGTTGAAATGTTGCAAGGGAAAATTTGGTTTGAATCTGAAATTGACATTGGAACAACATTCTTTTTCACCCTTCCGCTAACTGATCCAAATCAAATTAATACCAGATATATTAATAAGAAAGACATCATTGATTCAAATTTTCTTTCTGATAAAACAATTTTAATTGCTGAGGATGATGAGGTCACCAGTATTTATTTATCTGAAATATTGACCCCCAGATGCGAAAGTATTACAATCTGCAACAACGGCAACGAAGTTGTAGAAACCTGTAAGTCAGTCAAAAATATCGACCTGGTTTTAATGGATGTAAAAATGCCAGAACTGAATGGCTATGAAGCAACAAAAGAAATAAGAAAGTTCAATAAAGATATTATTATCATTGCCCAAACCGCTTATGCCCAAAACGATGAAAAATATAAAGCTTTTAACGCTGGCTGTAATGGGTACATTTCTAAACCAATAAAAATTAATGAACTTCTTAAACTGCTAAAAACTCACCTTGACAATAATTTTTGAACCTTTCTTTTTAAGCGTGTACAATAGTAGAAACTATTGATATGCTTTTCAATCGAAAAAAATACATTTGGCTTTTAGGAATACTGATTGTTTTATTGATTGGGTTCCTGCTAATGAGTGGCCCGGAAAACACACAACCAGATCAATTTAACCAGGGAATTTTTAGTTTTCGAAGAATTACCCTTGCCCCAATTGTAATTATTTCTGCATATATCAGTTTGATTTTCTTAATTTTGAAGCAACCAAAAGAGAATGTTCAGAAGAAAAAATCAAATTAGTGATGAAAAACTCATGGTGCTGGTTACTTCTGGTGACCAATCTGCCTTTAATGAGCTTTACAATCGATTCAATGAGCGATTGTATTATTATTTCTTCCGAATGTTGGGAAACTCACCGGAACTTGCGAATGATTTTTTACAGGAAATATTCTTGAAAATAATTGAGAAACCGGAATTATTTAATCCCAAATACACGTTTTCAACCTGGCTGTTTACGATTGCCCATAACCTTTGCAAAAATGAATACCGCAGGCGTGATGTTAGAAAGGAGGCTGATCAAACCACAGAAATTGAATCCATTGACGACCACTCAACTT
The DNA here is from genome assembly GCA_965230765.1 of Sunxiuqinia sp. Classification (GTDB taxonomy): domain Bacteria; phylum Bacteroidota; class Bacteroidia; order Bacteroidales; family Prolixibacteraceae; genus Sunxiuqinia. Next base: position 308,383 of record CBDDLR010000002.1, on the reverse strand, counting down.
TCAAAATCAATAAAGAAGAGCTGGTAAACAACATCTACAATGAATTATCATTGCTTAAGACTGATCAACAATCTGCTTTTTTACTTTTTTACCGTGAAGGTTTTTCAATTAACGAAATTTCCGAGATACTTAATTTACCAAAAGGCACTGTAAAATCAAGATTGCATTATACCCGGAAATTTCTTGAAAAAAAGTTTGCACACTTAAAAGATGAAATTGAATTTTAAAGAATATTGCGATGAAGAACAAACGACTAAAACAAATCATCCAGACTGATCAAATTTCAGGTCCAGCACCAGACGTTAAACAAAGGCTCGATCATGCATTCATGGCCAGATCAGCTAGTTATCCGGTTCGGCAAAATTCTTTTTCCGGTCTGTTTACCTGGCTTTTTTCATTGCAAGGGCTGGGTGTTAAAACCACCATCGCTGCATTTTGCCTGGGATTTTTTCTTATGAATAATAATTTCGATATTTCCTCTGGAACAACATTCCCTCTTGATTCAATTCATGTGAGCCAGTCGATAGAAATTGATTCATCGTTGATTATCCCAAGTACCCATTCGGTGAATGATAGCGTAGTTTTATAGTTTATTGAATAAAGTCCACGTAATTGCGAAACTTGTCATTCATCGAGAAAAACTCTTCCAGTTCATGTGATTTCGCTAGCTCCATAAGCATTTGGTACAAATACAGCTTCATCGAATACTCCTGAACAATCGACTGTTTATGCCTTCCTGAAAAACTACCCAGGTAATCTAACCATTCTTCCAACTCACGCTGAATCTCCCCGATCCTTCTTTTCCCATTTTCATTATCTCCGGCATTGAAGTACGCTTCTGCTAAATGAATTGAATGATAATCCGACGCCCACAACCCAGGGGAAATACCATGATCGGCTTCCTTGATTACACCTATCGCTTCTTCATTTTTTCCATCCTTAATCAATGCATCCGCCAGTTTTGAAAAAGCTTTTCTTGTGTAAGTCACCCCAATCATTCGTCGATGATGCCAATCAAAATACACATTATCATCTTTGAGATTGTCCCAATTGCAACGGTTCACAAGATTCTCATAAAGAATGTTTGTATCAACCTTACCCATATCCAGGGCTGAGTTTCCTGCCGTGAAATCGGGTATCAATTTATAAACCAGCCCATCATATCGGAGATAATTCTCTAGTCCAAAGTTTTTTGGATCGGCCATTGAAGTAAAATAAATTGGGCGTTCGTTAATATTGTTGGCAATTATGTCCCAAAAAATCAGCTCACTCCTAAGCAAATAATTTTTATTTAAATGAACAGGGATAAATTCATCCCCAATGTTAAGTTTCATGTTAGAAACTGGGATGAAGCTAACTTTCTCACCAGATTGCAATTCTATTTTCGATTGAGTGGAATCGCTATCTACAAATTCGAGTATTCGTTGGATGGAATGTGAGTTCTTAATTTTTGGGATTACCGGGAAATAATCAAAATTTTCCCTGCGATATCTCCTTTCAGAAATACTAAGATGCACACCCGGATTATCGTTAATCTTCTTGCTGATTTGAGTGATATACCAACTTGCATTAAGGTATGGCATAACAATTATTCGCACATCTGTACGGATGCCTTCCACTTCCTGGCAATACCACAAAGGATATGTGTCGTTATCGGCGTGCGTGAAAAGTATGGCATTAGGTTCACAACATTCCAGGTAGTTTCTGGCCAGGTCACGAGCTGCATATCTTCCCGATCGATTGTGGTCATCAAAATTTTGTTGCAGCAAAATCCCGGGTGCAGCTACTCCTGCAATAATACCCCCAACAACTAAGCCCGGAACAGGTGACATTTTTTCAGAAAAAAACTGGATGATCGCCAACGCTCCAAATCCAATCCAAATAGCAAAAACATAAAATGAACCTACAAAAACATAATCCCTTTCGCGGGGAGTCAACGGGATTTCATTAAGATAGACGACCAACCCGACGCTCAAAATTGAGAATAATAGCATCAACACCCCAAAATTGTTTTTATCTTTTTTGTAATGATAAAATAGGCCTATCAATCCGAGAATAAGCGGCAAAAAATAGTAGGAATTTCGCGCTTTATTGTTTCTTATTGTCCCAGGCAAATTTTCTTGATCACCCAGCCGAAGTTCATCTAAAAATGTAATTCCGGATAGCCAGTTCCCATGAACAGGGCCTCCAAATCCCTGAACATCATTTTGCCTGCCTGCAAAGTTCCACATAAAATAGCGGAGGTACATGTGCCCAAATTGGTATCTTAGAAAAAACAACAAATTCTCAGAAAACGTGGGGATTGTAGTTTCAACGTTTTCACCATTTCTATTTTTCAATCTAACCTTTTCACCTTTCATGCTCACCCAATTACGGTATGCCTTCAGGTGTTCATTTTCCTTACTATGCAGTCTTGGAAAGAAACAATTTGTTGCCCCTTCGTAGTATACTTTTGGATTTAGTTTTGTCTCAAAATATTTTTGCCCGTCATACTCATAAGTTTTTCGATCTTTGTAAGATTCTATCACAGAACCGTAATTCTCCCCGTAAAGAATTGGACGGGTACCATAACTCTCCCGGTTCAAATAATTAATCAATTCAAAAGTAGTTTCAGGATTTCCCTGATCAACCGGGGTATTGGAATTTGAACGGATGAAACTAGCGAAATATGAAGTGTATCCAAGTAGAAGAAAGATGGTACAGATCACAATCAGGTTCAACAGTCTTTTTTGCTTTCTGTGGGTATAAAACAAAAGAAAGGCCAATACAGAAACCAGAATTAACAGATACATATAGAAGCCTGAATTCCTGGGAAACCCGAAAGTATTTACAGCAGCTAACTCGATGGGGCCAGCCAATGAAAATACACCAGGAATAAAAATCTTCATCAAGAATACAATCAGAACCCCCGATCCGGATAAAACCAATACAATCCCTTTGAATGTAGGCTCTTTTTTCTTTAAATAGATTATTAATGAAATAGCAGGTATCACTAGCAAATTAAGCAGGTGAACACCGATGGAAAGCCCTGTTAAATAGAAAATCAATACAATCCAGCGACTGGAATTTGCTTCCTCTGCCTCCCTTTCCCAGCGAGTAGCAGCCCAAAATACAATGGCAACAAACAAAGAAGATAATGCATACACTTCGGCTTCAACCGCTGAAAACCAAAATGAATCGGTGAAGGCATATGCAAAAGCTCCAATTGCAGCTGAGCTTAGCACACCCAGCTCACTTTTAATATTAATTTTTCTAATTAACCAGACGATCGTCCAAAATAAAAACATAACCGTTGCAGCACTGGAAACAGCAGAAACCATGTTCACCCAAAACGCCATCATTTCAGAATCCCCAAAACTAAATAATGAGAAAACCCGCCCAACAAGCATAAAAAAAGGAGCTCCTGGGGCATGGCTAATTTCCAGTTTAGTTGCGGAAACCAGCAACTCGCCACAATCCCACAAACTCAACGTTGGCTCAATAGTTAATACATAGACAAATAAAGACAGGAGAAATATTATCCATCCCAATAGGTTACTTTTCTTTTGAAAAATCATGTATGCAAGTGTTTTGACCTTTTATACACGCAAATCAAAAAAAGTTCAGTTAAATCGAATAAGTAACCAATTTTAAAGAATGAATTGCATTCAAGCACACAGAGTTGTAATTGACCATACGGTATATACCCATTATAATTTTATGGTTTTACATTTACACTAAACTGATATATTGCAATGTAAGACTGAAAGGAAATCAGCCAGAAAAGAAATTATTTATAGACTCAGGGAAATACCCGTCCGTCGTTTGACGGATCCCCTGGAGGGGCTGGCTAAATGTCAGCCTCTTTTAGTTGGGCAAGCTTGTTAATAACAGTATTCGGCCAAAAGAAAAGACTGAATGTACTCTTCCACAGAATCCTCGAGACTAGTGAATTTTTTGTTGTAACCTGCTTTTCTTAGCTTTTCAATATTTGCACAAGTATAATACTGATACCCTTCCCTGATATCTTTTGGAGTATCAACAAAGCTGATATCCTCAGGAATTTCCATCGCTTTGAAAACAGCTTTAGTTAAATCTAAATACGATCTGGCTTCACCTGTTCCTACGTTGTAAATTCCAGATTCGTGAGGGTTGTTCATAAAGAAATGCATCACATTCGCAACATCCTCTACATAAATAAAATCACGGGATTGGTGCCCATCTTTATAATCAGGATTATGAGAACGGAATAACTTCATTTTACCAGTTTCTGTAATACGGTTAAAGGCTTGATATACTACCGAAGCCATCCGACCTTTGTGATATTCATTGGGTCCAAAAACATTAAAAAATTTCAATCCTGCCCAGAAAACAGGTTGTACTTCCTGTTCCAATGCCCAGCAATCAAAATCATGTTTAGATTGGGCATAATGATTGAGTGGTTTTAATTCTTTAACGCCATTGTGGCAATCGTTGAAACCTAATGAGCCATCACCGTAAGTTGATGCTGAAGAAGCATATATTAATGGAAGTCTGTAGCGAATACAACTTTCCCAAATTTGTTTTGAATAATGAAAGTTAAGCTGCTGATATATCTCTGGTTCCTGACCAATTGTATCAGTTCGTGCACCAAGGTGAATAATAAAATCCACTTCGTGGTGATTATCATTTAACCATGTGAAAAAATCATCACGGTCAATAATACTCGAATAATTCTTTGAAATGTAGTTTGAGATTTTTAATGGATCGTCAAATTTGTCGACCATCACCACATCATCATAACCTTCACGGTTAAGACGGCCAACCATATAACTACCAATAAATCCTGCTGCACCCGTTACAACAATCATAAATTAAGATTTCTATACCAATTAAGTCAATTCAAAACCTATAACTTGAAAGGACTGTTTTTTATTGCATGAAAATGAAACTTTTTTTAATAGAATTTAACATCTTCACTCTACTATTCTGAATAAGATGATCTTCAGTAAAAAATGAGTTTCTAAAAAGGATGCAAAAATAAGACGATCTTTTGAATATCGAGCATGTTTAATCAACATTTCCACAGCTTGAAAAATGATTCAAATTAAGTAAACAATACAATATTAAATATTTAGTCATACATTTGCCGTTGGAATAGCAATCATTACAGAATATGGAGCACACTTTTAATGGCAAACAAGGTGGTTATCAGCGAATTGAAAAATTCGAAAATGAACGTACTGAAAAATTAAGCGATCACTATAAAGAAATCCTGGGTCTTTTAGGGGAGGATGCACAAAGAGAAGGATTACTGGATACACCAATGCGTGTTGCTAAAGCAATGCAGTTTTTACTTCAGGGTTATGATCAGGATCCTGAAGCCATGCTTAAATCTGCCATGTTCCAGGAAGATTACAAACAGATGGTCATTGTAAAAGACATTGAAATATTCTCAATGTGCGAACACCACATGTTACCTTTCATCGGCAAAGCACACGTTGGATATATTCCAAATGGGTATATTACAGGCTTAAGCAAAATAGCCCGTGTTGTTGAAGCATTTGCACGCAGGCTCCAGGTGCAGGAAAGGCTTACACTGCAAATTAAAGAGTGCATTCAAAATACCTTAAATCCGCTGGGTGTTGCTGTTGTAATTGAAGCCCAACACTTATGCATGCAAATGAGAGGAATACAAAAACAGCATTCTATTACCACTACATCTGACTTTACAGGCGCTTTTAAACGGGTAGCTACACGAGAAGAATTTATCAGGCTTATTAGCTCAAAACTGTCTTAATTTCACATACAGGTAATATTGCTAAAAATTCACCATAATTTTCCTGTCGCCTTCATTTTTATATTAATTTAGCACGTGTAATAAAACGGCTCAAATCGTTTATTAATAGGAAAACCGAGTTCTATAAATCAAAAAATATGAAGATGAAAACACCAAAAACTTTTAAATTCATTTCATTTGCTCTAGTTTCCGTGCTTCTCCTCGCGGGGATCTCTTCCTGCGTTAACAAAAGTGGCAAAAAAGAAAGCCCAAAAGTTTCAGAAGAAGTTATTAAAGAAGAAATTCAAGATTACAGTTATCCGCTGCCTTCAGCCTTTGAAGTAACAAACATGCTGAATGATATTGAGGCACGCTTTATTGTAGGAATTACCAATACCCCTGACAACGCAGAAAGCTATTTTACTGAAAAAGCGAAAGCACTAAATCTGGGGATTTATACTGCAGACCTTGCTTACGCTACTACGTACAATCAAAAAACCGAGATTGAGAGTTTCATGAAAGCCACAGAAAAACTGGCTTTAGAACTCGATCTCAAAGCAGCTTTTAGTGACGACCTGCCCGAAAGGTTAGAAGCAAACATTGACAACAAGGAAAAACTGGTTGAACTTGTAACTGAAATGTTCCAGGGAGCATACAGTTACCTGAATAAAAAAGGAAGAACAGATGTTTCTTACCTTGTACTTGCAGGAACTGTTTTTGAGGGTCTTTATTTAACCACACATATTTCTGAAAACACATTTCAAAATCCCAAAATCCTTGAAACCATTCTTTTTCAAAAAAGCCCACTTGCTGAATTGGAAACAATGATAAGCAAGCATGCAGATTCTGAGCTTCTAAAAAGTACGCTGGAAGATATTAAAGCCATTAATGCAATTTATGCGCTGGAAGAAGGTACTACTTCAATGACTAAAGAGCAGGTAGAAAAACTTACTAAAACGATTACAGCCATTCGCGAAAAGAATATTCAAGAATAAGATTTCGTAACTTATAAAAACGGGCTTTTACATTCCTGTCTGGATGTGGAAGCCCGTTTCCAATTATTATAAAATGTACGAAGGTATCATTGAAAACCTGATGAAGCTTTTTGCCATCATAACTGACTATGATGACAATAAACCATCTGAACTGGCAAAAGCGTCAGTTAATGCATACCTTCATGAAAATTTTAATCGTGAGCTGGTTGATAAATACTGCTCGTACTACAACAAGTATGTAAAATACTATCACAGCCAAAAAAAATCAATCCGATACGAAAACAGGGGAAGCGGGATACAAATTATCAATCAGGAGTACTTAACCGAGATATGCGCTGAGATTGACAATCAATTTGATCTGGAAACACGATTTATGATTGTAGTCCAGTTATTGAATTTTATTCAGAAAGATGGAGGGGCTGACCCTGAAGACATTGCAATTGTAAACCTGGTTGCTAAAAACCTAAACATCAACCAAAAGGAATATGAAGATTTACGATCATTTTTCCTGTTGTCTATCCGGGAAGTAAGAGACAAAAGCAACCTTTTTGTTGTAAATGGCAATAAAGAATATCACTTAAAAAACATAAAGCACCTTTACAGAGAGAATCAACGCGATGAGTTGGAAATAATTAGGATACAAAGCATCAACACCCTAATTGTGAAGTACCATGGCCCAAGGAATATGTACCTGAACGGGCACAGACTCCAACAAAGAAAACTATATGTTTTCCCTCAGGGGGGAATATTGAGGACCTCACGGATCATCCCAATTTATTACAGCAGTATTATGTCAAGGTTTATTCAGGAAAAAGGTAAACCTAAGATTGTATTTAATGCTGAAAATATAGAATATCGTTTTGGGCGGAAACATTATGGATTACATCCAACATCATTTCAGGAAAGATCGGGAGACCTGGTTGGAATTCTGGGCGGTAGCGGCGTTGGGAAAACCACGCTTTTGAATGTTTTAAACGGCAAGCTAAAACCTCAAAGCGGAAAAATCGTCATTAACGGCTACGACCTGCACGATCCAAAGAATAAAGAAATTCTGGAAGGAACAATTGGTTATGTGCCCCAGGATGATCTGTTACTGGAGGAACTTACCGTATATAAAAATCTGGAATTTAACGCACGCCTGTGTTTTGCTGATTTTCCAGATGAAGAAATCCATGAAATTGTAGAACAAGTACTGCTCGATTTTGATTTGGTAGAAGCCCGTGACCTGGTGGTTGGAAATCCACTGAAAAAAATACTTAGCGGTGGTCAGCGAAAACGCTTAAACATTGCCCTGGAGCTAATGCGTGAGCCGTCCATTCTATTTGTTGATGAACCAACTTCCGGCTTGTCATCTTCCGACTCTGAAAAGGTGATGTACCTGTTAAAAAAACAATGCTTAAAGGGCAAACTGGTATTTGCAAATATCCACCAGCCATCAAGCGACATTTATAAGCTTTTTGACCGAATGATTGTGATGGACAAAGGTGGCAGGATTGTATTTTTTGGCAACCCAATGGAAGCAATTTCCTACTTTAAAGAGGAAGCCCAATACATCAACCCGGATAAAAGCGAATGCTTAAGTTGTGGTAACGTTAAAGCAGAGCAACCATTACGAATCATCGAAAGCCGAATGGTTGATCCGTTTGGGAACAGTGTCCGCCGCAGAAAGATATCTCCTGAAGATTGGTATCAACGGTACAAGGAAAAAGTTGAACCACGTGTGATTGACTTTATGAAGCTTAATCCCAGCAAAAAGGAGAAAATCCCGGAAGCTCTATTCAAAACCCCAACCTGGTTTAAGCAGCTAAAAATATTTATTAAGCGCGATTACGCCACAAAAAGAGCTAACCGACAATACCTTGCCATTGCCTTGCTGCAAGCCCCTGTATTGGCTGTTCTACTCGGATTTTTTGCCAAATTTTCGTCAACAGAAATTTATCTGTTCAGATACAACGACAATATTCCTGCTTTTCTGTTTATGAGTGTGGTGGTGGCACTTTTTATTGGGCTAACCATTAGTGCCGAAGAAATATTTAAAGATCGACGGATTAGAAAACGGGAAGAATTCCTAAACCTTAGCAAAGGGGCTTATTTTGTGTCAAAAATTTTAATCCTGTTCACCATCTCGGCCTTGCAGGTTCTTACGTTTGTTTTAATTGGCAACTGGTTGCTGGAAATTAAAGGCATGACTTTCACATCCTGGGCTATTTTGTTTTCAACGGCCTGTTTTGCAAACCTGTTGGGCTTAAACCTTTCTTCCGGGCTAAACTCCATTGTCACCATTTACATCATGATCCCGTTAATGCTCGTACCACAACTTTTATTGAGCGGGGTAATCATCGATTTCAATAAAATGCACCATTCGCTAAGCAGCTATGACCGCACCCCGGTTATTGGTGATGTGATGACTTCACGGTGGGCCTATGAAGCATTAGCTGTAAACCAATTCAAAAACAACAACTACAGGGCAGAATTCTTTCAAGAAGAAGTTACTAAGAACGATTTAAACTTTAAGGCTTATCATTTTATTCCTGAACTGAAAAAGTACCTGCATTCGTATTATTTCTATTTGAATGAAGGCGACACCATCCAGGCAGCCTTGGTAAAACCTCTTATAATAAATTCCTTTGACAAAATAACCCATGCTGAAAATGATTCTATTGGTTGGGCTGTAAGTAAGCTTGGCGACAAAAACGCAACGCATCGAACCAAGCCGATCCTGACAGGTTTTCTCAATAACGCTTCAGACAAATATCAAGAGCAATACCAGGCTGCGAATAAAGCACTGGAAGACAAGTACAAAACATTGCTGGATAAATTTGATGGAAATAAAGACAAGTTAAATGACTTGAAAAATGAAAACACCAATGCAAAATTGGAAACGATAATTCGTAATCGCTACTCTTCAAAGAAGCTTCATCTAACTGGAAACCAGATATTACAAGCTGATGAACCAATTTATAGAAAACCTGCCTATAAAAACGGAAGTGCCCATTTTTATGCTTCATATAAATACCTTGGTGACCTAAAAATTAATACGGTTCTTTTCAACATTGCGATTATTTGGTTATTCACTTTCTTGCTGATGATTTCACTATACTACGATTTATTGCGCAAAGGAATAACCTACGTCGAAAACTGGAGAAAATTGAGACAATCCATTTTAAGGGACAGGATTTTCTACCACCCAATGGAATTCATCAAAGGGAATCAAGAAAAAAAAGAATCCAGAAAAATATAAGCTTTTACTCTACTGGCACCAGCTTAAGGATCTTACCCGGATATTCAATCGCAACATAAATAAACCCATCCGGGCTCATTTCTACATTTCGTACCCTACCGATGCCTTCCATCAGTTTTTCATGATGAGTTACCGTTTGGCCTTCCATAACAACCCGTTCCAGATATTGAAAACGTAGTGAGCCAATCAGGATGTTGTTCTTCCAGTTCTTGTACCGATCGCCTTTTACAAAGGTAGTGCCACATGGTGCAATTGAAGGGTCCCAATAAGTTATTGGTTGCTCCATGCCTTCTTTTTCGGTGAGATCAGTAAATTTTGTTCCGTTATAATTAATTCCGTAGCTGATTACCGGCCATCCATAATTTACGGCAGGCTTGATCAGGTTAAGCTCATCCCCTCCCTTGGGACCATGTTCAGTCACCCATATTTCACCTGTTTCCGGGTGCATGCATGTTCCTTGCGGATTACGGTGACCATAGGAATAAATGCTTGGCATAGCTCCCGGGGTATTTACAAACGGATTGTCTTCAGGAATAGAACCATCATCATAAATACGGTGGATTTTGCCACAATGATTTTCCAGGCTTTGTGGGTTGACATCCCTACTTCCACGATCACCAATACCAAAAAACAAGTATCCGTTTTTATCAAACTCCAATTTACACCCCCAATGATGGCCTTTATTTGAATCAGGATATCCATCAAAAATAACTTCCTGGTTCACCAGTTGATTTCCATCCAATTTGGCTCGCATGATGTTTGTACACGCTTTGTCCTGATCATCGCCATAACCGGAATAGGATAAATACAACCAACCATTTTCATCATAGTCAGGATGAACTTCCAGATCCATTAAGCCACCCTGCCCTTTCACCAAAATTCCTGGCAATCCTGAAATCTCACTCAATTGATTATTACTAAATCGATATAACTTGGCGTTACGATCGGCAATCAGCAAATCACCATTTGGTAAAAACTCTAAGCCCCACGGTACATCCAATCCTGACACAACCGTGTCAACCAAAAACTTTTGAACCTCTGATTCGATGATATTGTTTGCAGAAAGTGCGGGCTTCAAAATCTCCTTATCTTCCGGCAAAGCTTTTTTGACGTATTCTGCTAAAGCAGCAATTTCATCATTATCGAAAGTGATATCAAAAGCCGGCATGCCCATTTCTTCTCGCCCATACGCAATGCTATTAATTACATTTTGCAGATCATCGCCATACATCCAGTCTTTCTCTTCAAACTTTTCTAGTTGATCACCATGACATCCTGCACAGAAGTTTTGATAATTCGCAGCTGCTTGTACCAAATATTTTTCCTCTTTTGCGCTGTTCTGAGATGAGCAACTAGTTTGAATAATCTGGAATGCTAAAATGAAAACAATGGGATAAAATGGTATTCGTTTCATGATTGGGTTGTTTTTCTGTTGATGACAACAAAGTGATACGTAAAATGTTAAAATTGGTTTGTTAATAAGCCCTAACTATTTGATTGCAATCAGTCGGTTAAGAACTTTATGCAAACCGGACTGGGCACTTTTTGCTCAACACCTGTAAATTCCAATAATCCAGTCTCTTTTTCTACCCTAAAAACAGCAATATTGTTACTGTTCTGGTTAGCTACAAGCAAAAACTTCCCATTTGGTGACAATGCAAAATTTCGAGGCCAGTCACCGCGTACCGATTCCGTTTCCAAAAGAGTAATTTCTCCGGAAGAAGTATCCCTTGAAAAAATGGCTATTGAATTATGCCCCCTGTTTGAGCTATAAACAAACCGGCCATCCTTATTCACATGAATATCTGCTCCCGATCGGATTCCGCTGTATTCGGCTGGTAGTGCGCTTACAGTCTGCACCAAATCATATCTTCCGGCATTCTTTTTAAGAACTGTGACTGTCGCGTCTAGCTCGTTCATCACATAGATGTAATTCTGGTCTGGTGAAAAATCGAAATGCCTGGGTCCCGCTCCGGGGTTCATTTTTACAAATGCTTGCGGTGTTGGACTATACTTCTCCTTTTCAGTCTTTGTATAAAATTCAATTTTGTCGTTCCCTAAATCCGCTGAAATAAGAACTTCCCCACTTTTGTCAAACAAAGCAGAGTGCGCAAACGCTTTTTGCTGTCGCTTTGGATTTGGCCCGGAACCTTTGTGTTGAATCTGCTGAAATGATTTGCTTAAGCTACCATTTTCATCCACATGGAACAGGCTCAAACTACCACTGCTGTAATTGGATGCCACCACTGTTTTCCCATCAGGTGAAACAGCAACATGACAAGGGTGCAATCCCTTTGTTGACTCCTGGTTGATTTTCTCCAGTTTACCATCATCCAAAATTTTGTAGGAAACAATTGATCCACTATCAAAGCCTGCCCCTTCCCGAACTTCAGCAACAGAAAACAGAAATTTCTTGTTTGGTGAAATCGCCAGGAATGAAGGGTTTTGTTTGTTCGCAGTAACAAATGCCTGCTCAATTTCACCAGTCTGCTGATCGAAATAATAGCTATAAATCCCTTCACTTTCACCATTGGTGTAAGTGCCAACATACATCAATAATCGATTGGAAATAGTACATGATGAAAGCAATAGAAAAAGAATAAAAATCAGAGAACTCAATATTTTCATACCGATAAATTTATAGCAAAAACTTTTCAAAGTTGTATCTTGTTATTCATTCAAACTTAGACACTAATCAACATGAAAACAAAATTTCACCTCCTTTTTTCATTACAGTTTTTATTCTCAGTTTTTACGAATGCCCAGCATCTGGTTCAAGTTTGGGATGCAGGCAATGTATTCAAGACACCCGAATCTGTTCTCTATGAAAACTCACTGAATGCAATTTTTGTAGCCAACATAAATGGAAACCCAAGTGAAAAAGACGGCAACGGATTCATTTCCTTGCTGAATACTGATGGCACCTTAAAAGAGTTGAAATGGATTGAAGGATTGAATGCCCCAAAAGGCATGGCGGTTATCGACAATAAGCTTTTTGTATCTGATATTGATGAGTTAGTTGAGATTGATATCGATCGGGCAAAAATTATTAACAAATACCCTGTTGAAGGGGCACAATTTCTTAACGATGTGACCACCTGTAAAAGCGGAAAGGTTTTCATCTCTGATTCTAACCTGGGAGTAATTCATGTACTAAATGATGGTAAAATAAACTTATTCCTGGACGACCCGCAGTTAGGTAGCACCAATGGGCTTTTTGCTGAAAAAGGTAAGCTGTTTATTGGTTCGCATAACATTTTCCAAGTGGACATGACCACCAAAGAAATCAAAATCGTTCAAACAAATTGCAAAGGGATTGATGGGCTGGAGAAAGACCAGAATGGCAACTTTGTGTTCTCAAACTGGGTGGGTAGAATATTCTACTTAGATAATGATAAAATGACAAAAATGGTTGATAGCACAGCAGAAAAAATCAACACTGCCGACATCGATTTCGCTTTGGAATTGAATTTACTTATCGTTCCCACTTTTAACGATAACCGGGTGGTAGCTTATAAGATTGTGAAATAAAAGAGTTTCCTTTTCAATTGTAAGTTTTCAGTTGTCCTTTGTTGTACTTGGATCTTTACGCTTTGTGATCTGCAAGTATTTTATTAACTTTCACCTCACAATGTTCAAACAAATGCCCCAAAAGCAAACATAAATAAACATATACACAATTGCTCATTAATTTAGTTGTGGTACACCAACAGTAATCCAATTAAATAGACAACAATGAATTACAAAAAGAATCTCTCAACAAAAGTTATATCTTTTGCAGTACTATTTTGTCTAGTAAAAAGCAAATTACACAATAAGGAGCTTCTTCATGCAAATTGGTATTCATTTGGCGAAAAGCATTTAAAAAGTGATTCACTACATTTTATTTCTGAATTAGAATGGTGGTTTGATTCGGAATGGATTGAGGCGGATAACGACTGATACAATGGGATTAAAAACTATAAAAGATGTTCAAAAACTCAACTTAACCAATAACACTATCATGAAAAAGCTGATTTTGACTAATTTTTTAATTGTTCTATTTTTAATAACAAATGGACAAGAGAATATTTATTTTGACTCTTATCATTCATTTTTAAAGTATCAATACAGCGATAGGTACATCGATAAAGGAGATATAAAATCTGAATTGATTAATTATAACTTTTCCCCTCTTTGGATTTTGCCTGGATCAACAGATATTGATTATCAAGTTTCTGGATTTACAAATACAAGACAAGAATTAAAAGGGTTTATAGGAAAAGATTTCCAACGGATTTACATTCATTTTATTCAAATAACAAAGAATGAAGACAATCCGAATGAATACTTCGTTAATGGAAAATCAAATGTGAAAGGGAATATTTGTGATTTTATGGGGACTATGAAAATAAAATTGGCAAGGGAAATTACATTTGATTATCATCCTGGAGAGGACTTTTTAGTAAATATTGATTCTGTAAAAAAACAAGGGGTAATAATTTGTGAATATAATTTTTATGAGAACTCAACACAAGAACATTCAGGAAAATTTAGTGGAATACTAATTACTTTATTCTATATTGATTCAAACGATAAATTGAAATATAACGCGATTAAAGGATTCTCTGATTCATACATAAATAATCAATTCATAGGGAACTGGACTAGTTACAAAACTAAAAAATCCAAGGTTTGCAATTTCGGAGAATGGAGAATTCCAAACTCAGGTGATTTAAATATTGGTGCCGGAGAATTTTACCCAAATGAGAAGTATTTTGATAAAGGATGGAATCCTGTAGAGCAAATAAATTATGAATGGTGGAAATAGAAAATAGCAGGCACACGGGAAAATTCAATTGTTTCCAGCTACAGTGCAACTTATATTTACCAAACTACTAAGACAGATATTTTAATTAAATTTATTTTTAAACTCATGAAAACGAGACTGTTATTTATCTTATTCTTATTAATCGTTCTCTGTTGTTGTAAATACAAACAGCAGGAAGCATTACCTCAACATGGACTCTTATGGAAAATTACAGGGAATGACATTAAAATTCCATCCTATTTATTTGGAACTTTTCATGGATCCTCCGGAATTCAGATTCTGGATTCTATCAAAGATTTTGACTCAATTTACAATTCCACAAGCCAACTTATATGCGAAGCAAATTATCCAACATTCAAGGATATCAAACAACGAAGCAAAAAAGATAGCAGAATAGAATTAAATAGTTATTTAAAACCTTGGCCTGTAAAAGATTCTACATATGAAAATTTATTATCGGTCAGGCAGAAGAACATATTAGAAACTGTTATCAGTTCAGACAAGGTTCTTCTATTTTTAAAGCAAGCCAATGTAAGACCGTCTAAACTAAAAAGTATGGCAGAATACTCATTCAATAAACCCTCAAAAAAAGATAATAAACTTTCTAACAACAATAAACAAGTCTCTAGTTCCTTAGCAGATAATGTTCTTGATTTCAAATTAATAAGTTTAGCGAAGAAACGTAACATGAATATCGTAGCCTTGGACTCAGGAGAAGAATACCAGGCAATTAAAGATTCTATTTCAAGACTTTTTTCACAATTAAGCTATCGAACCGAAGTTGATATGTTAATTTATTATTTAGAAAATCACCAGAAAATAGATTCATTAAAAAACGATTTTTTAAACAAAACCCTGACTGCATATTTACAACAAGACCTTAACTTAATTGCAGAACAACAAAAAGAACTCATTTTGTCCAATAACACGAATTTATTTTTTAGGAAAAGCAACAAATTTATAGAAATACAAGAAGAGATGCTTATTGACGAACGTAATAACATGTGGATGAAAAGGATTCCAAATTTAATTAAAGATAATTCAAGTTTCATTGCAGTTGGAGCTGGACATTTAGTTGGTGAAGAAGGATTAATTAATCAGTTACGTAAACTAAATTATACCGTTTGCCCAATAAAACAGAATGAATAATACGACTGCCAACAATCTAGTTCACCGGATTCTTGCCTCGCTATTCATTCCGCTCACACGAAACTTTTAACCTTTTTGCAAAGTCAGATAATACAGAACAAAAAAGGCCCCCAATCGGGAGCCTTTTGTATTTCGTTTTTGATAGTTGTTTACATTAAACTTAGGGTCACGGTTAAACCAGCCATAACAACTGATACCATAGTCATTAATTTGATTAGGATGTTTAATGATGGGCCTGACGTATCTTTGAAAGGATCACCAACCGTATCGCCAACAACACCTGCTTTGTGAGCTTCGCTACCTTTGCCACCAAAGTTGCCTTTTTCAATATACTTTTTGGCATTGTCCCATGCACCTCCGGCATTGTTCAACATCACAGCCAAGGTAAAGCCTGAAGTTAAACCACCAGCAAGAAGCCCAACCACACCAGCAACGCCCATAAATGCACCAATAGCAACAGGGACGATAATGGCAATTAAAGAAGGCAACAACATTTCACGCTGTGCACCACGGGTTGAGATTTCAACACATTTGGCATATTCAGGAGTAGCCGTTCCATCAAGAATGCCTTTAATTTCGCGGAACTGGCGACGTACCTCGTCCACCATAGCGCCTGCAGCACGCCCAACGGCTTTCATGGTCATGGCGCAAAACAAGAAAGCCATCATGGAACCGGCAAATACACCACCCAGAAATAATGGGTTGAACAAGGTAATATCATAAGCTGCCGAGAAGTCTTTTACAGAAGCCAAAGAAAGCTTGATCACTTTCACCCCTTCTTCCAACTGAGGGGCAACATCTGTATAAAATGCATATTCACCCATTCTAACAAACCCTGCACCTTCATCGGCAATTTTACCAAACCACAAGCGAACTTCTTCCATGTAAGCGGCAATTAATGCCATAGCTGTTAGTGCTGCAGAACCAATTGCAAAACCTTTTCCTGTTGCAGCAGTGGTGTTTCCAAGCATATCCAATGCATCGGTGCGCTCACGAACTTCAGCAGGAAGTTCAGCCATTTCCGCATTACCACCAGCGTTATCGGCAATAGGCCCGAAAGCATCGGTTGCCAAGGTAATACCCAAAGTTGAAAGCATACCTACAGCAGCAAAACCAATACCGTAAACACCCATGGCAAAGTGTTCGAATCCACCAGCAGCCCAGAACGAACCGATAATACCCAACACGATGGTTACAACAGGAATCCAGGTTGAATACATACCTACTGCAATACCATCAATAATGGTTGTAGCAGGGCCTTGTTGCGCCTGTCCGGCTATGCCTTGTGTAGGTTTATATTCATCAGAAGTAAAATATTCAGTAGCCTGACCAATAACAACACCAGCAACCAAACCAATAATTACAGCACCAAACACACCCCAGGTAATCCATTCGAGGTATGCCATACCTGCCATTGCTGCCAGAATAAAAACAGAAGAACCACCAGTACCAAGTAGAAGCGCATTCAATAAGTTCTTTTGCGTGGCCGACTCTTTGGTCCGTACCATATAAATTCCAATAATTGAAAAGACAATACCAATTGCAGCCACAATCATTGGGGCAATTACAGCCATTCCGGTTTCCATTCCTGAGACTTTCAATGCAGCGGCAGGAAGGGCAGCACCTAGTGCGGCAGTAGCCAAAATAGAACCACAGTACGATTCATATAAGTCAGCTCCCATACCAGCAACATCACCTACATTGTCACCTACATTATCAGCAATAGTAGCAGGGTTACGCGGATCGTCTTCCGGAATACCAGCTTCTACTTTACCAACAAGGTCGGCACCTACATCGGCAGCTTTGGTATAAATACCACCCCCAACGCGTGCAAATAATGCCTGGGTTGAAGCACCCATACCAAAGGTTAACATGGTCACTGTAATCTCAACCAATTTTTGCGGTTCAGTAGTTCCGGCATGAACGAAATTCAAGCCAAGGAAATGAAGTCCATTTGCCATGTTCGCATCCGTGAAGATGACTTCGTTCAAAAACCAGTACCATGCAGCAATATCCAGCAAGCCAAAGCCTACAACAACCAATCCCATCACGGCACCACTTCGGAATGCTACTTTCAACCCTTTATTCAATGATTGAGAAGCTCCGTGAGTTGTACGGGCAGAGGCGAATGTAGCAGTTTTCATTCCCAGGAAACCACAAAGGCCAGAGAAAAAACCACCTGTTAAGAATGCAATAGGAACAAATGGGTTTTGTACACCAAGGTAGGCAAGTACCAACAAAATCAACAGTAAGATAAGAAACACAATGCCAACCACTTTGTATTGGCGGTAAAGGTACGCCATAGCCCCTTCGCGAACATATTGTGCAATTTCAATCATTCGGGGAGTACCCTCCGAGTTTTTCATCATGGATTTAAAGAATATCCATGCAAAAACGAGTGCTAAAACAGAACAAATAGGAACAATCCAGAAAATAGCATCCATAAGATATTTCATTTTGTGCAACCAAGTTGCGGTTAGTGTTAAAGATCAAAAAAACAGCCTTAAATTAGTAATTATTGAATTTTGAACCTTTGTTGGCTCAATGTTGTATGACAGGCTGTATTTGTAGTTTTTTTAATGGAATACAAATATAAACTGAATATTAAAAAATGAAAATCAAATGGCGTGTTTAACAGCAATTTGAAAGTATTCTAAAGAAATGAATATAAATATGACATATTGATTAATATTTAATTAAGCACCAGATTTAGTCGGTTTGTCATCACCTGTTTTCTTCACCACCACTTTTCCACGCCATTTCCCGGTAAAAAAGTATATGCATAAAATGCTCATTCCAACAAGCCAGCCTGCAGGTTCAGACCACCAAATACCATTTACTCCAATTTCATCCGAAAGGAAATAAGCTACTGGAATGCGAACCAGGTACAAGCCTGTAAAAGTGGATATCATAGGAATTAGTGTAGCGCCTGCCCCACGTAAGAAGCCCATTACGGTAAACATGACAGCAAACAATAAATAAAACGACGAAACAATGATCAGATAATCCTGCCCAATTTTTATCACTCCGGCATCTGGTGTGAAAAGCTTCATGATCCCATTGCCAAATACGATGATCAATACTGAAATAACCACACAATATCCTAAAGAAAAAATAAGTGTGGTAACCAATCCTCTTCGGGCTCTTTTTTCTTTGAATGCCCCAAGGTTTTGACCCGCAAACGAAGTTAATGCCTGGGCAAAAGTAATCGCTGGCATTTTGGCAAATGAATCAATACGCATGGCCGCTGTGTAGGCTGCAACAGCATTCGTTCCAAAACCATTTATGATACCCATAATTGCCATCATTCCTACTGCAACAAACGATTGCTGAAAACCTGTTGGCAACCCAATACGGACACAGCTCTTGAAAATACTTTTGTCAAAGGTATATTTTCGAAAGCCGAGTTTAACCATCGAGTGTTTCCTGTTCAAATAAATAATTGCCCCCACAAAAGCAAAAGCATGCGATATGATGGTAGCCAAAGCAGCACCTTCAATCCCCCAACGAAACACAACCACAAAAAGCAAATCAAGCAAAGTGTTGACAGCAGTAGCAAAAATCATAAAATACAGTGGGGTTTTAGCATCACCCAACCCACGCAAAATGGAGTTGATACCACTAAACCCGAAAAAGAAAAACATACCCGCCAAGTAGATTTGCAGGTAGGTTACAGCTTCAGGAATAATTTCTTCGGGTAATTTTATAAGAACAAATAATTGCCGGGCAAAAATAATCCCAACAATACTCACCAGGATTGATGACACCAGGAAGAAAATAAAAATCGTATCAATGGTCCGTTTTACATTCTCATTTTGTTTGGCACCAAAGTATTGCGAAACTACGGTTGATGCACCAGAACCAACACCAATCACCAGTGAAATCAATGCAAAAATAATAGGGAAAGAAGCACCAACTGCCCCCAAGGCCTGCTTGCCAATAAAATTCCCAACAATAATGCTGTCGACAACATTATACAGGTTCTGGAAAATATTACCCAAAACCATTGGAGCAGTAAAACTTAGCAGCATCTTGGGAACATTCCCACTGGTGAAATCTTTCATTGACTAAAAATCAGAATGCAAAACTCATTAAAACTCGCCATATATCAAAATATATTGATGAGGGTGTCCAAAAAGTATCTTATCTGCACCTTCAACGACTTTTACCCTTACATTCCCTAAAGGGAAGTCGTTGAAATTCAGGTTCCCTTTAGGGTTAGGGTAAAACTGAATTTCATGAAATACACAATTATGCTTACTTTTTGGACACCCTCATCAATAGCTACACTGATTCTTTTCATAACAATTTTTTAGCATCGTTTGATTTTCGTGGTTCGGTTAAATATCTATTTTTGTTTAAAACACCAGATTATGAAGCAACGCGTACTATTTGTTTGTTTAGGAAATATTTGTCGATCGCCCAGTGCAGAAGCAGTTTTTAACGGATTAATAGCGAAGGAGGGTTTGGCCGATCAGATTGAATCGGATTCAGCAGGCACCATAGGATTTCATGCAGGAGAGCCAGCCGACAGACGAATGCAGACACATGCGAGCAAAAGAGGTTATACGTTGACTTCAATCTCACGCCCTGTAAACCCCAAAGTGGATTTCGATGAATTTGATTTCATCATTGGAATGGATGACAACAATGTGTTCGACCTGCAGGAGATGGCCAGAAATAGTGCCGATATGCAGAAAATCCACAAAATGACAGACTTCTGCTCAAAAGATGGGCACAACTCCGTACCCGATCCTTATTATGGTGGAAGTGAAGGTTTTGAGCTGGTGCTGGATATTCTGGAAGATGCCTGCGAAGGCTTGTTAAACGAGATAAAAGGGTAAAAGGGAGAAAGGGTAAAAGGAAAACGGAGAAGAGAGAAGAGAAATTTGGACATTGAACATTGGTCATTGAACATTGAACATTGAACATTGGTCATTGAACACTGAACATTGAACATTGAACATTGGCAATTAGTCATTGGTTAGAGAAGGGAGAAATAAAAAAAGATATTCGGGTATTGAAACATTATTTCAGGTCAAGTGTTTGTTTATTCGATACTGCAAACCGGAAAACCCATGAAAATAGACCAACAACACTTTTACACCTCCATTGCCAACTATTACAATCAAATATTCCCACTGGATTTTAAGAAAGTCAACTTTATCGAATCGGTTATTCATAAATTATCGGGCAAGAAATTACTCGATGCAGGTTGTTCAACAGGTGAAGTTGCCAACGAGTTGGCCTCACTGGGAGCTCATGTCACCGGAATTGACTTGAACCCGCAAATGATTGAAATTGCTAAGAAAGACTTCCCTTCTGCCAATCTTCAATTTAAAGAAGCCAGCATGCTTGATCTGGATGAAGATTTTCCCGAAGTGCTCTTTGATGGGATTTATTGCCTGGGCAACACCCTTGTACACCTGGACTCCTTGGTTGAAATTGGGCGCTTTTTTTCTACAGCCCGCAAACACCTATCGAACAATGGGAAACTAATTGTTCAAATCTTAAACTACGATTATATCCTTGACAATGAAATTACGGACCTGCCACTGATTGACACCAATAAAATTGGTTTTATCCGCAAGTATGACTTACCCCAAAAGCAGGGCGACAAGCTTATTTTCAACACCGAACTCATTGTTAAGGAAACCCGCGATTCACATTTTCATGCCTCGTACCTGCTGCCTGTAAGAAAAGCCGAAATAGAAATCCTACTTCAAATAAATGGTTTTAGCAAAGCAACTTTTTACTCCAATTTTGAAAAACAGCCATACGGCGGCAATCACCTGCCATTGATTTTTGTAGCAGAAAAAGTTGAAGGGTGAAAGGAAAGAGACCGGAATTATAGAGCTGTGACACTTAAAAAGCGCTACAACAACATATTGAATGTTCAAAATCGTCGCAAACAGCAATTATTTTAATTTTAGAATTTTATCAATTTTATTTTCAACAAAATCCTTAATTTCTAATGCGAGGTTCTTGTATTCTAATGTCTCGTCTTTGTCTGGAACAAACATATCACCTGGATATCGCATATCAACTCCAAATTCACTTAATTCTTTACGGTCAATCCCTTCCATTATCAAAGTCAGCGCATTCAGAAAGTAAATATTCAATATTATGAGTCTTTTTAATTTCAACTCCATTTGCAATTAAGAATGCTTTTAGAAATTTCTCAACAGTTTACTGGCAATGAAAACACACAGAGGAAGTTGCGATAATTTCATGTTCTGTCAATTTATCAACGACCAATAAATCTTCGTTAGCCTTTAATAGCCACTGTTTTATGAAATCAAATGTTGCCTTATTCATAAAGCAACTCCTTCTCTAAGAACTTGTTTAACAATATGTCCAGTGATGTTTTTTTTAGAATTTATTTCTTCTTCACTTTGAATAAGAATATCTGCAGGGATTTTACAACGAGCTAACTCTTTTCTCATAATTGATTTAAGAGCCCTTTTTTTACGGATATCTATTGTTTCTTTAGTAATAACAAGAAAGTCGTAATCACTATCAATTGAATTGTCTTTTCTAGCACGCGATCCAAAAAGAAGAATCTTGCAATCTGGCAAAACTTTACGTGCAATATCTTTTATTATTGATAATGAATTTGAATCGTTACTATTCATTTTATCCGTTTATTATACTTAAATCAAAAATACTGAAAATTTTGCACACAGGCTTGTTTCGAGGTTTTTATTGTCTGTAAAGGTCACTTATAAGTGGTCGTTGCGGATTTCGGTGAGCGTCAGCGTCCGTGTACTTGGGAGGACGGTAGAAAAAGATTCCGCCACCAGAAACACCCTCCAATCCGTTATAAAATATGAACTTTGATATGTGTTTGTTATTTAAAATCTTTTTCAATCAAGTCATTTGTATAGTTAATGATTGAATTATTCGTATCTGAAACGATATAATCAGGAACAACACCTCTGTCGTATTCTTCTCCTCCGTATTGTATAAATTGTTTCGGAGACACATAAAATTTAATCTTGCTATTAGGTGTACTTAAAAACCAGAAATCTCCGAAGTAGGATATTGTACCTCCTGTTTCTTCTCCAATAATTGTTCCCATTTTCAAATTTTTAAATATCCCGGCAAATGTTGCTGCTGCACTAAAAGTTGAATTGTTCGTCAAAAGGAACAAATTGCCTTTAAAATAATGACAGTTGTTTATGGGTTTTTTCTCGTTGTGATCGAGAACTACAAAGTCATCAATGTTATAATTATTTATCCAGTCCAACCTGTCTGGGTATCTTTTTTCATAATGATCTTTCAATTCAGGGCTAATACGAACTTGAATTTTTTTATACAGAGCATAGTTTTTATATGTCAAATAATTCAACAAGGAATCTACGACAATACTGCGTCCACCAACATTATTCCGAATATCAATCACTAAATTATTTATTTTACATTCATTTATTTTTCTAAAAGCACTGTCTGCAAATACACAAAATCCATTCAATTCTGCGAATGATTTTATTTTTATGCTAGCAGTTTTAGAACTTCGATTTATTTTCAAATCATAGAAGTCTTTTTGGGCTTTAGGCAAACGCTTTATGTTTTTCATAAAATCAGAACTCGAAACGCCAGGAACTGTTATTTCTTTTATTGTATTTTGATTGTCTTTTAACGACAACTCATAATTATCTTCAAAACCATATAGCATCCAAATTAGGAATCTGAATTTTTTTGCAACTTCTCTTTGTTTAAAATTTATAGCTTTCCCCGAAAATAGTGGTTCCATATTTCTCACTATCTCGGTTGCATTTATTCCATTTATTTCAAGAATTTGTTCTCCTTTTTGAAATAAAGACTTGTCGTTTCCGCAATAAAATGACACATAAACAGAATCATTTTGAATATCCACAAAAAAAGGAAATGATTTTCCACCAGCATTTGTGTATTCCTTTCGCTGATTCATTGGAGTAATAACTCCTGTGTGACCATCATTTATTGAGGCAAAAATAGGAGCTAAAATTTTATATATCTCGTTTTGAGACATACTGTCTTTTATTGTTTCTTCTATTTTCAAAAATTGATTTTTGTAGCTACTCAATTCACTGCTGTCTAGGAATAAAGGATGAATGTTGATCAGTTTCTCGAAAGCGAAATTTAAGTCTTGTTTTACTTCGACTTTTGAATAATTGTTATAGTCTGTTTGCCCAAAAACGGGAAGAGTGAGAATGCATGAAATTATAAATGTCAATTTTTTCATATTTGCTGCGTTCTTTTTAATAAGACTAACGGTTACTTGTTGGTTGCCGTTGTTAATTTTCCTGCCTATCGGCTGGGGCAGTTGTCAGTCCCTATTAATCAGGAGGACAATTAAAAAAGATTCCGATTCTGGGGAAACCACCAATCCGCAATAAAATTCATACTTTTTTGTGTTTAGTTTTTTCTGTTCCTTAGCAACCCAATCATTTGTCCAAACCCAATTCCAAAGTAGGTTTTATCTTCATTTATTTGTATCATAGGTGAAATTGTCAAACCATAAATCGCAGTGAACGGGAATTCTATTTTAGGACTAATTATTAAGCTAAATGTATTTCGTTTTTCATAATTCCAAGTATAATTTTCGGAAACAAACCCAGACTTTATTTTTTCCCAATCTTCTGGTTCTTTTATTACCGTATAACCTATTCCAATAGACAAATTTACTCTTGTTGTCCTATTCTCGTTAAGGCTGTATATTTTTCCCAAAGCAATTTGGTAATTTTCCATTTGGTCATGAGGATTTGATGCTCCAAAAAGCAATGCTTTAGCCAAGCCAGAAGAATAGTCATCAGGTTGTGATTTAGGTTTCCTTGTATTATAAATGTATCCAATTTTAAATGAATACTTTTCTTTATATACATAGTTCAGATTTAAATCTATTCCAATATAATTCCCCAGGTTCAATCCGTCTGAATAATAAATCGCATTATTTTCAGCAAATTGGGCTTTAATAGAATTAATGCTCAAAAAGAATAGCACTAAAAGCATCGTTCTTTTCTTTATCATTCTCTTTTTTAAGTTATCCTGTTATGTATGTTTTGACTCGAATTGTATAATTATTCTTTTATTTAACTTCATTTAGGATCATTCAAAATTAACCTAACGGTTGGTAAATGTTGCGGAGCGAATTTCGGTGAGCGTTCCTGTCCGGCAGGACGTAACGATTTTGCGAGAATCCAGCTTACGACACACCACTAACCCCGCCTGCCATATTACAATTTGTTAACCACTGATTTTTAATATTTTTCTTTTCTTTCAAATTTGTCGTTTTGTGTCAAGTAATGAATTGCAATTATTAGCCTGACTTTTGGGTCTTTGATGTTATAATTTTTATAATTCTTAATTAAGTCTCCGACCATTGTAGGTGAAATATCTCCTGCGATTTCGAGAGAGTTGTAATAATTGTTAATTACACTGTCTTGTTGCCCTAATGACTTTAAAAACTCCACGTATTTGCCTTGACGATTTAATTGAATGTATTTCAACGAGTCATTCGAGTCAGGTTTAGTCAAACAGCTAATTGTCCAAATATTATCAAATGTCTTTTTGTCGAGTTGATTATACATTCCCTTTTGGTCGTTGAAATTAATCGATAGTTTAAAGTCTGACATTTTTTCAATGTCGGAGTTTTGCAGAAAAAAGTCTGTGTACACTTTTTCCAAATTTTCTTGTTTATCACTCTCCGTCAAACCAATACTTTTGTCAAAGAAACTTTGGATTTTTGTTAAGTCATTAATTTCAGTTGTATTAAACGACTCTTTGATTGTTAGGTCATTTGATAAGTCGTTTTGTCTTTGAGTACTGCAACTGAGTGCAATAATCATGGTTGAAATCAGAAATAAATTTTTCATTTGTCGTCAGTTTTAAATTTGTGGTTAACGGTTTGGTGTAAGTTTTATTAGCGGATTCAAGGCGATTGTCAGCGTCCAGTAGGACGGGACGGACGATAGAGAATCCGCCGCCAGCGAGACCACCTTACCCGCTATAAAATTTACACGTTGTTAGGGGCAGTTATTTGTTTTCTCATTTTTGATAAATTTAAGATAGTTGAAAACCCAGATAAGAAGATTGCTACTACCCTAGACTGTTCCTTTTTTATATCCAATTCATGAGCTTCTTCATTCCGAATAATCTTTAGAACTGAGATTAAGTGGTAATCCTCAGAAGAAATATCACCTTTCAATCGGGCGAACTCTAAATAGTCAGCAAATGATGGTTTTTTTCGTTTGTTTTCAGTAGCAATATCCTTTAACTTCTTATCTCCCTTGTAAAGCTGTTTTAATAAGTTTTCGATTATTTTGGATAATGACATTAAGGCTTTTGTTTCCTGCTTAATCTCTATTAATGCAGCAATTTGTCCTAACTCGTTGGATATGTTTGTTTCTATTTCTGGATTGTTTTCAATTAAGTCCCTTAACTGAGTCTTTACTTTTTCGTTGAAATTTTCATTTTCGTCAATTTCTTTCTCAAGAGCGATAATTTTACTTTTTTTGTTTTCACGGTCAATAAACAACCATAAAATTATAACTCCGGCTACGATACCTAATACGCTAGTTATATTTGATTTTGTCATTTTGTTTAGTTCTATTACATTTTGAATATTTGATTATTTCTTTCAGTTTGTATCTTTTCGAGTAAAAGGTCATAGAAATCAGAGCAACAGTATTCTCCTATAGAAATAACGTCTCCTTTGCATTCAAATTTTGCGGACTTCCCATGCCTTGGGCATACTTCGTTTTCTATTTTTGCAATTACCTTCTTGTTGAGTGTTTGATTCATTTCTAGTATATTTTAGGATGTTGATTTTAATTGCCCCTAACTAATATGTATAAACTATTGCCTTTATTTTTCTTATATCAATTTTTGCTTTTGGGGCATTTGTTTGTTTAATTAAGGCACAAGTTAACAAAACAAAGCCATAGCCTAACATTAAAACATCAACAAATTTTCAACATTTGTTTATTTTAAGGATAGCTGGATTACCCCCTCCGTCCCCTGATTGGGGACAAATCCGGCAACTAGTGAAAGGCTGAGGGGAGTATCGGTATTAAAGCGGATTGCAAATCCGCTTTAGCAAGATGGACTGAAGCTTTACAACTAATTAAAACTTGATCCTTTTTTAATGCGGATTTCTTTTTTTTGGTAAAGAAATGCTCCATCTTCGCACAAAATTGGGAAACAATGGCAACGGAAATAACAATTGTTAGGCACGGCGAAACGGTTTGGAATGCACAAATGCGCATTCAGGGGCATTGCAACAGTGACTTAACGGAGAATGGTATTTTGCAGGCTGAGCTGGTTGGAAAGGCATTAGCAAAACGTGAGTTTGATGTTTTATTTAGCAGTGATTTGGAACGGGCTGCCGAAACCGCAAGAATAATCAACACAAACCTGTTGCTTCCGCATCACCTTAACCCGAACCTGCGCGAACGTTCCTTTGGCATATTGGAAGGCATGACCATTGCAGAAATAAAAGAGCAATACCCAACTGAATATGCACATTATATCCAACGCGATCCAAAATTTGTAATTCCAGAAGGAGAAAGCCCCGAGCAACTTTACCAGCGCATAGTTTCAGAAATTGAAGTTATTGCCAATCAATTTCGCAACCAGAAAATATTGATTGTTGCACACGGATTAGTGCTGGAAATGATGATGTATAGAACCTTCAACATTCCACTGGATAATCCACGGGTGTTTTCAATCAACAATTCTTCCATCAGCTCATTCTACATTGATGATCAAAATTGGTTTTTAAAGGAATGGGGTGTTATTGAACACCTGGTTTCTTTAAATGTATTGACTGAGTTATAATCTTTTTAGGAGACTGGAAATGATGCCGTAATTCTCAAGTGTCCGCTAAATTCCTACTTCCTTTCACAAACCCATATTTTTCTGGCGAAATTTTTAGACCTTTTGCCCACGCTACAATAATCGGTAATTCTCAATCCTATTTTTTGGATGATATTTGTGATATCTGAAGTTGATACGATTACAAGCCGGTTTGTAAGAGCAGCTGTTGACTCAATGATGTGTTTTATGGTGTCGTCATCAGCACAACTAAATAAGTTATAGGGCAAATCGATCATGGCAGCATCATAGCTAATGCTCATATCTTTTACATCGGAACGATAAACAGTTGCTGTATAATTGAAATGAGCAAGGTTTGCGCGCGCTTGTCTACAAAGCTTCCAATTAATATCGCAGCCCTCAATAGTGTATCCTGCAAAACAGGCTTCTAACATTATGGTACCAACACCACAACATGCATCTAGCAATTTTTTGTCTGTGTTGGCATTTGCTGCAATATTAACAAGGGCTTTCGCAATTTTTATATTTATCGAGTTGCTGAATAAGTAGGGTTTTTGCTTGTGCTTATTCCAATCCAGATTATTTTTAACCAAAATTCCAAAACACCACCTCCCCTTAAAACAACAAACCGCATAGCTAACTGAAGGATTGTAATAATCAGGCGTACCTTCAATGCAATAGCCAATGTCTTTTAGCTTTTCAAGTCTTTGCTCATATTCAATCGTGTCACCATCCATAACAACATATTCAACCTTAAAGCCTTCAGCACTTATCTCCAGGTTTTTTATGTCATTAATTAATGTTGAATAATCTTCAGATGATAAAATCACATCAAACCTTCTTTTTATGAAGGGACTAATTGAAGGATCTACTTTTTTATCAGAAATGAGTAGTTTATTTTTTTCCTCTTCGCCAAAAATACATCTCGATTCGAGTTTACAAAGTTCACTTTCGGTATAATCGTATATAAAGGAGTATATTGAACTGTTCACCAACATTTATTGTCTATTGATATTTTGTTAATGTGGATTGTGTATCGCAAATGGATTATTGCCATGCAAATATAGCCACAATCACAAAGCGTACAAGTGTCGCTTCGAAATCTCTAACTCCGGTCGTAGTATGATGTTCTGAATAGAAATTCTGCTGCCAGCAAAAACTTACATTTAACTACAATTGCAACTCGAAACCCGCAACTCGATACCCACAACACGAAACCCACAACACGCAACCCGAAACTCGAAACCCGAAACCCGCAACCCGCAACTCACCTTCTATACGCTTTCCACCAAATCAAAAAACCACTAATCAAGACCATCATTAAACACAAGCCGGCGAGTGGAACATACAAAATATAAAATGGACCAAGCAAATGTTCGAAAATACGCCCGGTGTGAATTTCCAGTGCGGTATTCCACAACGAGATAGGTGTTTTCTGAATTAGCTCCTCTGGCATTTCCAAAACAGGATGCCTTTCAAACGAAGTCATTCCCCGATCATATTCGAACAAAAAATGGTCATTTTCAGAAAGCGCTACAAAACCAGTTACCATGTGATCTGAAATTGGTTTTCCTGAGGTTTTTACAGGTGGCTTGTGGGTAAATGCATCAACAACGGTACTGCTCGGAATATCCCACAAAAACAAGCCACTAAATGAACCAACCAAATATTGTGATTGCCCAATCCGTTCAAACACATTGCAGCCCATCACACTTACAGGTGGCTGAACTGAGAACGGTTGTAATGGTTTTGAAAAATGTTCATCAGCGTAATAGAACCCTTCAGAAGTTGAGAAAATATATTGGTTCAGGTTTTCATCCCAAAAGCCTTTGCGTAGCATATCGTGCCATGGATTAGGGCTATCCAGATGTGTTCCCGGAATGATGCCTACTTTTTTTGTAGCAATAGGAATTAGCAAAGGCGGGCGGAGGAAAATACCTGCTGTTGTGTTAACCAATAAAAATAAGATAAACACATATCCAAGCACATTGTGCCATTGCAGGTTTTTCTTTCGAACTTTCGATAAGCTGGAGTTGTCTTTATTCTTCTGCCGTCTTTTTTTAGCAATTTTTGGAAAGAAAAAATGCAGCAAGCCTGTAACTGCCATCACAATGGTAACCAGTCCTAACAAATCGACAAGCAACTTACCAACCAGTCCAAACAGCTCTCCACTGTGAAGTTCCCAAAGCGTGTTAAATAAACCAGCTTTTCGTTTGTAGTTTTCAGGTGCAGGTAGTTGCACAACTTCAAATTCTTTCAGATTAGTGGTCTTCAGCAAAAAATGTCTGCTCATCACCATCAGGCTGTCTTGTTTCAGAAAGAGATCGGTCAGCCGTTCTTCTTTAATAGGAATCTCAATCTTTTTCCATTGCTCTTCTGATTCCATAAAAGCATACAAACCAAATTGAGTTGCTGCTGCCAAAGTTCCATTGTGTAGCTTTTCAATTTTGTAGATTTTACGGTTGTCAATTCCTTTAGGGAAACCAGCATTAAAATCGATGAATTTGCCATTCGAAAGCTTCCAAACCCCAATATTCCCATAAATGAGGTTTGCGCTATCTTCCAGCTGGACCCCTCCACTCACCGCAGCCAGGTTCCAGTTTTCATACTGGTAGCCGGGTGGCAATAAATTTCGGCTCACATCAACGCCTGAAAACAATTGTCGGTGGTTCATTACCACACCCGAAATTGCAAACAAAACAGCAAGGAACGCGATAATAATCCCCGGCCATTTATGAAGTTTTCGTAAGGTTTTCAAAGCTTTCTTCATCGATAAAAGAATAATAAATCATCTCTTTTCATCAAACAACGCAACTAAATCATAAGTTATTCATCTATTTCGTATAAAAACGAATTCAATGAAAAAGTCCGACCTCTTCATCTTGTCTTTTATATCTTTTCTATTTGCGCTTTTTTACCAATGTAAAAATATTGATCATCCGGATACAATGTTTATTGGAACATGGATTTCAAACAATAATGACACCTTGCTTTTCGATAATGATTTTGAATTATATTTATCTGGATCACCGAATCATGTACATCGCTATCATTATTCGTACACTGAAGATTCAATTACGATACAATATAGTGGCTCTCTTTTCAAAGCAGCGGTTCCGCATACATATTATTATTCAATTTACGGAGACAAACTAATGATAGAGTTTCCAAATGGAAATAATGAATTCAGTAAAAGTAAATAATCGTATTTGCTGATGAACGTATTATCTAATAACACCCCTTCTGTCATCCCGAGTGCTCGGGATAGACATCCCTGCCTACCGGCAGGCAGGTTCCCCAATGGGGGGAAGAGTGAGATGGGGGTCTTTTGAAATATTTGAAAACTTAATTACTGAATAAACTTAGGTGTTACACTCAGCATGAGCCATCCCCAATAGTTGCCGCCATCCTTGCTTCCACCTTTTAGCAGTTCCATGCTATCTCCGGCAAACATAAACGACCAACCAGCACTGATGTTTGCATCCGGGCTAATCTTCCACGAAGAAACCAGGTCAAGTTCTGTCCCAAGGTACTTATCTGCATTTGGAGCTAAATCTGCCGCAGCTGAGAAGTAATGAATATGAGCACCAAAACTGAATTTGTCTTTTTTATAGTTGTACTTGAAGTAGATGTCATTCAACCCAACATTCCCACCGTGGTTGCCCACATAGAAATAGTCCATAAAGCCGTTGAATTTGTGGTTGGTTCCATAAAATGGCGTGAATGATTTAGCATCCGTATCGTTATAAGATGTACCTGAAAGACGTTCAAATCCAAACACATTTCCCCTTGGACAAACAGCTTCAACCATCAGGTTGTATGCGCTCAGATCAACATCTGCCTTGGTTTTCCCTGTTTGCAAATACAGGTTAGTGGCAAATTTCCATTTCCCCGTTTTTAAGCTTGAATGTGTCCCAAAAGTTTGGCTATAAAAAACTTCCTGTCCTTCGGCTTTTACATCCGGCACCCCATTATTCAGGAATAAGAAACTGAAGTTAACTTTTCCGATTGGCCTGTGATACCAAATGTACTGCATGTTTTTGTATGCATCTGCCCCGTCAAACACATTGTTCTTCCGATTGGTATTTTCATGATGAGCTAGCCCCACATGCAGTTTGAAATCTTTTTCATATTTGAAGATTGCAATGTCATGCGAACGGGCCTGGTGTGCCCAACCCACACTACCAAAAATACGGTGGTCATCATAAATCAACTCCTGCCTACCTGCTTTCAATGAAAATTCAGGTGTAAAGAAAACTTCAGCCCACCCCTGGTGTACAGAAGTTGCATAATCTTCGTTGGTTACCAACTGTCGTTGGCTTCCCCAGGTACGAACATCCTGCAAAACCAAACCAACCTTAATGTTTTCATTTTTATAAAAGGCATTCAACCGGGTACGTTGTGCAGTAAACAAAGATGCATCCTGATCGTCACTGGACAATGTGCCATAGCCGTGGCTTAACTCTGTACGAGGTCTAAACTCACCGCTCAACTTAAACTGAGCATAAACATTCAGTCCGGCCAGTAAGAATACAGCAGTTATTATTAGTTTGTAATTTTTTTTCATAGTTAATGTTTTGGTTTATGAATCTTCTAGAAGTTTAATTTCAGTCATTCAACGATTCATTAAAAATGTCAACGATTTTTTGCTACTTGGTTACCACAGCCCATGCATCTTCACGTTCTTTTGCTTTTTGAAGCCAAACGGGCAACAAGTTTTCTTTAAATGTTTCTTTTTCTGCTTTAAGTTTTTCAACATCCAGCCCGATGAATTTCTGAGCTTTTGCTTTGGTTGAAATATCCGGATAAGGTACTTCCTTGTTCATTCCTTTTGATGCCAACAAACGGGCAAGTTTGATTCGGGTTTCCTGGGCAATGGTCAAGCCAGTGGAAATTACCCTGCCTGTTTCAATTGGAGCATGGAATGAACCACCGTGGCTGGCAGCAGCATAATCCCAGCGCCATTGTGCGTGACGAATTCCAATCAGGATTTCTTTCATTTCTTCTTCACTTGCACCTAAATCCCAGGCAGTTTTGGCCTCAACATGGGCACGAACGATCAACTCCTCCAGCTTGTCCCTGTTCTCGATAATTTTATCCTGGCGATCAAACACATCAGTCAACAACTGGGCAGTCTCCTCACGGTGACAAACCTGGCATGAATTAGCCACATTATTAAGTGGCGACTGGATTTTATGATCGGTAAATTTTTGTCCTCCTTCTGATTTGTATGGCATGTGGCAGTCAGCGCAAGATACACCACGTTCGGCATGGATTCCTTCCAGGTACATTTCGTATCCTGGGTGTTGTGCTTTTAGCATTGGTGCTTTACTTAACTTGTGTGTCCAGTCTTTAAATTCTATGTCATCGTAGTACTTCTCCATCGCTTCAGCAGACATCCCGTTTTTCCATGGAAAGGTCAGGTAAGCAGCACCTTCAACCTTATTTTTATCGAAGTAATACTCCACGTGGCACTGCGCACAAACCAAACTGCGCATTTCCTGGTGCGAAGCCTTGGTGATGTCTTTTCCCATTACTTCAAACGCTTCAACCAAAGCAGGGCGGGTAATTCTTAGCTTCATGGTTTTTGGATCGTGGCAGTCTGCACAACCAATAGTATTCACTACCTCATGGCCTAAACGCGACCATTTACCTTTGTAGAAATTATCTACCCCATCACGATCCATTAGTCGAGGAACATCAGGGCTTTTACATGTCCAGCAAGTAGATGGCATGGGGCCATCTTTATCGTTGGTTGGACCACCTGAACGCAATGAATTCACCAAATCATCTACTGCATAGTAGTGTCCACGTCCCTGATTATAGTCTTTCGCAAATCCATAACCAGCCCAAAGCACCACCAATCGGGGATCAACTTCAAGCATATCAATCATTGCGCCCCCATTATACTTACTTTGGAATGAAGTATCAGCCGTTTGATAATACGACTGGAACTCGCGGGGATAGTTCTCTCCCCACACTTCATTTCGTGGTTCAAACTCTGAAATCTCCACTTTGGGAACATTTACAAAACTGGCTTCAGCCCTTCTTTCAAGAATGGAAGAAGCAAGCAATCCAAGAAGAAAAACAACAACAACGGTTAGTAAAAATAACAACCATCCAACAAGAGGTCTTTTTTCAACAAGCGAATTTAACGGTTTCATATCTAGTGTAATTTTTAATGTTATTCATTCATTTTTTTAATCCATTCAGGTACAGGACTTTCAGGAAGCGGAACCTGAGCGTTGGGCGTACTGGAGAGGCTGTTCACACGCCCATGTGGTACTTCACGATGGCAATCCCAGCACGGTCGGGCAGTTCTGTTTTCCTTGTAGTTTGCTACGCATCCTGCCTGCTGTGCATTCATCAGTTGATTCTCGTGGCAACGAACACAATTTTGGTGAACCACCCCAGCCCCTTCTTCTTTAATAAATATTACCTGAGGTTCTTTCTTCAATGTAAAAACAGTTGCATGCCTTAAACCATCTTTCGCTTTAAAGTAGTACTTGTTAAATACATTGTTGTGCGGTACATGGCAGTCATTACAATGCGCCACCTCACGATGTGAACTGTGTTTCCATGTTGCATACTGAGGTGCCATAATGTGGCAATTAACGCATGTTTCAGGCTTATCAGAAAGGTAAGATGACGCATTTGAAACGCGTAAAATGAATACCCCCAATCCGCAAAAAATTCCAACGGCTATCAGCACCGGGAATTTCCATATTGAAGGCGGTCTGAGAAATTTAAGCATAGTTTGGTGTTTTATTACTGCATGAAAATAAAGGGTCTATTATTAATTTTTTGTAACCGATGTTACACATACCTAAATTTTCCTTCAAAAAAATTCATTTGAGTAGGTTCAAACAAACAAATCGAAACACAATATCCTGACAACATGAAACTTAAATAAAAAAACCAGCTATCCATTTTTTCGAAATTTTGTTCAATCAATGACTTTTTGCCAGAAAAACCTACCATCAGGGCTACTATATTCGCAGATCAAATTTTAACAGTTAAAAATGAAAAGGATATTACTGGCTACTCTTTCATTGTGGCTCGTTTTAAATGTGAGTGCGCAAAAAAAGAACGATGAAATTGCTCTTGATTTTTATGGATTTATCAGGAGCGAAGCATTTGTTGACACTTACAAAGGACTAGATGCTGCACATGACGTTTTTTACCTGGTGCCGCTGTATACAGGTGTTGACAGCAACGGAAAAGATATTAATGAGCAAACAAGCGCTAATTTATCGGCCTTGGCCAGTCGGCTTGGTGTTAAAATAGAAGGGCCTGTAATTTTTAATGCAAAAACCTCTGGAACAATTGAGTTTGATTTTGGGGGCATTGTCAGAAATGAACCAACCCTTTTTCGTATCAGGCATGCCCATGTCAATTTTTTGTGGGACAAAACAAAACTATTGGTTGGTCAAAACTGGCATCCGTTTTGGGGTGGCGGAGTGTACCCAACCGTTTCGGGTTTAAACACAGGTGCCCCTTTTCAGGCATTTAACCGATCCCCGCAAATTCGCTTCGACTATTTTGTTTCAGACAAAATCACCTTGTCTGGATCAGCTGTTTACGAAAACCAATACACTTCAAGATATTTTGATGCATCCATCTACTCAACCCCCAACCAGGCTCAACGCAATGGAGTAATCCCGGAAATAATCGCATCTGCTGAATATCGGTCAAAAAGATTGACATTGGGTGCGGGCACCAGCTTTAAACGAATAAAACCCAAAATGATGGTTAATGGCGAAAGCGGTGACTTTGTTTCAAATTCATTCCTGACCAGCACAAGTATTATGTCTTATGCAAAGTTTAAAACAAACTTGCTGTCTATTACTACTAAGGCATATTACGGACAAAACATGACCCACTTAACCATGCTGGGCGGATATGGAATATCAGCCAAAGACCTTGGTTCAGGCGAAGAAACCTATACGAATTACAACAGTTTTTCAAGCCTTTTGAATGTGGTTTATGGAAAGAAATGGCAAGCAGGCTTACTACTTGCTTATGCCGAAAATCTTGGAACAACCGATCCGCTAGTGGTTGGTCAAATCAATGAAGTTACTGCCGGATTGTTAGCTAACGTACAAAACCACTACAGAATTGCACCACACATTGCATTGAACATATCCAAAATAAGACTGGTGGGTGAATATGAGATCACTTCGGCAAATTTTGGTACTGGCAACTTTAATTTCAAAGATGGATTATATTCACAAAAACACAAGGCAACAAACAATCGTTTTGAAATAATGATGATGTATTTCTTTTAAATCGAAACCCCGATTTATTTAATCAAGTATATCTTCATACAAAAAGCACTAATTTTTCCATTCCAGGGAAATTACATTGTTACATGAAAACAAGCTATGAGTAAACGAAAAAATCTTTCAACAAACGAAAAATTCTTAGTTGGTTTCATCATTGTCCTGATTTTAGCGATTGCATTCAACTGGAAAAACTTCTCTGAAAAATTAGAGAAGGCTTTTGAATCCTACAAACAGGAAGAAACACAGGCAGAATAAAGCTTTCAAGTTCTCTTTTTGTTAATTTTTAAGTTCAACTGTAAGCAAGGGAAAAATATCGTTCTATATTTGTGTATTTATTTAACCAAATTTCAGGAATCCGAGAACACCACAATAATTCCTCAATGAAAAAAGTAGCCATACAAGGTATTGCAGGATCATTTCATGAAGATGCAGCCAGAAAATATTTTAATGAA
This sequence comes from Sunxiuqinia sp., assembly GCA_965230765.1. Classification (GTDB taxonomy): domain Bacteria; phylum Bacteroidota; class Bacteroidia; order Bacteroidales; family Prolixibacteraceae; genus Sunxiuqinia. The sequence continues at coordinate 271,897 of CBDDLR010000002.1, read as the reverse complement.
GAAATTGAAATTGTAGAATGCAGAACATTTAAAAGTGTATGCGACTTAGTCGATCAAGACAAGGTTGATGTTGCTGTAATGGCCATTGAAAACTCCATTGCAGGTAGCTTGCTAAACAATTACGCTTTAATCAGGGAATATCACCTTAAAATTTTTGGTGAATTATATATACACATCCAAATGAACCTGATCGGTAACGAAGGGGTAAAGATGAAGGACGTAACCAAAATTTACTCCCACCCCATCGCTATCAAACAGTGTGCTGAATACATTGAGCAACATCTTCCAAACGCCGAGGTGTTTGAGAAAATGGACACAGCTGCATCAGCTAAATTTGTGCAAGAGAACAACTTAATGGATGCAGTTGCTATTGGAAATTTACGTTCAGCGGAACTTTATGGTTTGAAAGTAATTGAGTCGGGCATTGAAACCAATAAAAAGAACTACACACGCTTTTTGGTTCTCGATAAACATGGAAACACAAGCAATGCAAATAATAAAGCATCCCTTTGTTTTGAAGTAGGACACTATTATGGTGCATTAGCCAAGGTGCTGAATACATTTGCCGAAAACAAAATAAACCTAACCAAGATTCAATCTGTTCCTGTAGTAGGTCGTCCAAATGAATACTCGTTTCATGTTGATATTGAATGGGACGATATTCAGAACTATGAACATGCCATTCATTTAATTTTAAAACATGTTTCAAGTTTATCTATTTTGGGCGAGTATACTAGAGGAGAAATTGCAATGCATAATCAATAAAAAAAGCTGATATGAGTAAAATTGGAATTTTCTTTGGACCTGAAAAAGGTTCTGTTCACCGAGTTGCAGAAAAACTTCAAAACATTATTGGTAGCGATAAAGCTGAACTTATTTCTGTGAATGATGCGAGTGTGGCAGATATTGAAAAATACGATAAAATCATCTTCGGAATTTCTACCGTGGGTAAAGAAACATGGGATTCCGAATATTCAAACACCGACTGGAGCAAGTTCTTCCCCGAAGTAAGCAAAACTGACTACGCAGGAAAAACAGTAGCCTTATTTGGTTTAGGCGATCATGTTACCTATCCCGATCATTTTGTAAACGCCATGGGAATGCTGGCCAAGGAAATCCTGCCACTAAATGCAAACATTGTAGGACAAGTTGATCCTGCTGGTTATGAGTTTGAGGATTCAGAAGCAATTATTGATGGAAAGTTCATCGGTCTTCCTATTGACGAGGACTTTGAGCCAGAAATGACCGACGAAAGAATTGCAGGCTGGATTGACTCAATCAAGCTCAGCTTAGGGCTGTAAGCCCCTAAAAACCTGACAAATATCCATGATATAATTCAGGTCGTAAAAATGACCTGAATTTCTATTGATTTCATCATTTTGGAATCAATTTTCTGACAATTTAATTATTTGAATTAGAAAGAATTTTTGATTTAAAGAACATGCTCAGAAATACCTCTGGCACATTTGATAAATCCGGAATACTTTCTTTTTTTTGGGATAAAATTCACGTAAACAGATGAACAAAACACCTATAAATAAAGCGGCAGTTGATAACAATATTGCCAAATTAAGAATCGACAATATCGGAAAAGCATCCATTCGGGAATTGGTTGCACTGGTTAATCTGGTTGAAGAAGAAACCAGTGAAAAATATATTCGTATGGAGATGGGCGTACCTGGCCTTCCTCCAGCGCAAGTAGGTACCGAGGCTGAAATTGAAGCCTTGAAATCGGGGGTTGCATCAAGCTATCCAATGATGGACGGAATTAAGCCACTGAAACAAGAAGCCAGTCGGTTTATCAAATCATTCATGGACATTGACGTAGCTCCTGCAGGCTGTATCCCAACTGTTGGGTCAATGCAGGGAACATACGCAGCGCTTTTTGCCGCTAGCAACACCAATTCAGAAAAAGATACCGTATTATTTATCGATCCGGGATTTCCGGTACAAAAGCAACAAATGATGGTCATGGGCCATAAATTTGAGACCTTTGATGTGTTTGAGTTCCGTGGTGAAAAACTACGCGATAAGCTGGAAAGCATTTTATCCAAAGGGCATATCAATTCCATGATCTATTCAAATCCAAACAACCCAAGCTGGATTTGTTTTACTGAAGAAGAATTGCAGATTATTGGTGAATTAGCCACAAAATATGATGTAATTGTAATGGAAGACCTGGCTTATTTTGCCATGGACTTCAGGAAAGATTTATTTACACCAGGGAAACCACCATACCAACCTTCAGTCGCAAAATACACAGATCACTATGTGCTGTTTATTTCCAGCTCTAAGATTTTCTCTTATGCCGGTCAGCGTTGTGGTGTAATGGCTATTTCAGATTCTCTTTTTAACCGTGAATATGAAAACCTTTCAAAGCGCTTTCAGTCAAATACATTTGGGAACACAATTACTTTAAGAATATTATATTCATTATCTTCGGGTACTTGTCATTCGGCACAACATGCTTTGGCTGCTATGTTTAAAGCTGCTTGCGATGGGAAATTCAATTTTGTTGAAGAAATTAAAGAATACGGGGAAAAAGCCAAGGTAATGAAGAAGCTTTTGCTTGACAACGGCTTTAAGATCGTTTATGAAAAAGATGGTGATGAACCAATTGGTGATGGTTTCTATTTCACGTTCGGCTACCCAGGAATGACCGGTGAAGAACTTGTTGGAAACATGTTGTACTATGGAATTAGTGCTATTGCATTAAAAAATACAGGTAGTGAAAAAGAAGGCGTGCGTGCATGCGTCTCTCATGTTCACAGAAACCAATTTGATGATTTAAAAATCAGGCTGGAACAATTTGCAGCTGATTTCTCATAATAAAACAGACACTGACGACTGATTGATGAACACAGAAAAGTTGATACAAAAAAGCAACAAAACACTGGGGAAGCTCAAAGAATTCTTTGTAGACCAGGAAGCAGTTTTGTTGAAAAAAGGAGAGACTTTTCTTGGCTATGGAGAACCCAACCGCAAATTGGGTATTTTGTTGGAAGGCCTGATGTACGCTTCCTACATTTCAGAAAACGGACAAGAATGGATTTCCAGGTTCTTCTACATTCCAAACAACAGTATCATCAGTAGTCACGACACTTTTTTATCCGGTGACAATTCAACAGAATCTATCCGGGCATACGAAGATTCTAAGATTATTTACATCTATAAAGAGGAATTTGACGAGTTATTGAAGAATAGCCCCAAGCTTCAGAAACTAGTCAGGGAAATGGCAGAAGAAAGTTACGTAATGGCAATGAAGCGTGTTCACATGCTTCAATCGTTAACGGCATCGCAACGTGTAAAACGATTCGTAAACGACCATGGCGATCTCGTGTCACGAATTCAACGACAGCACGTTGCATCGTACCTGGGCATACACCGTAACATCTTCACGCGCATTCTAAACAAGATATAATTTCGCAACTTATGTTGCAGACAATAATTGCTTGATCATTTAGATTTGCAATCGTTGCGCTAAAAATGATAAATAAAACGGGTCTTAAAAAACCTGATTAACCAATAAAAATAAGATTATTATGGCAAAAGTTAGAGGAGCTGTTGTAGTCGATAAGGAAGAATGTAAAGGTTGTGGCCTTTGTGTTGTTGCTTGTCCAACTCAAGTATTGGCTCAAAACAAGCAGGTGAACAGCAGGGGGTATCATTTTTCATTTATGGAGAATCCTGAAAGCTGCATCGGATGTTCAAACTGTGCAATAGTATGTCCGGACACTTGCATCACCGTTTATCGTGTTAAGCTATAATTTTTGATAACAATTAAAAAAATCTATAATGGGAGAATTAAGATTAATGAAGGGAAATGAAGTAATTGCTGAAGCAGCAATCCGCTGTGGTTGCGATGGTTACTTCGGGTACCCGATTACTCCACAGTCTGAAGTTATGGAAACCCTAATGCTTAGGGAACCATGGAATGAAACTGGCATGGTAGTGCTTCAGGCAGAAAGTGAAATAGCTTCCATCAACATGCTGTATGGGGCTGCTGGTTCGGGCAAAAAAGTTATGACCTCTTCTTCAAGCCCTGGTATTAGCCTAATGGCTGAAGGTATTTCATACATTGCCGGTGCCGAACTTCCTTGTGTAATTGTAAATGTTCAACGTGGTGGACCAGGTCTGGGCACTATTCAACCTTCGCAAGCCGATTATTTCCAGTCGGTAAAAGGTTGTGGACACGGTGATTATAAAATGATCGTACTGGCTCCTTCTTCGGTTCAGGAAATGAACGACTTTGTTGACCTCAGCTTTGAATTGGCTTTTAAATATCGCAACCCGGCACTTATTCTAACAGATGGTGCAATTGGCCAAATGATGGAAAAAGTTGAGTTGGCTGATTTCAAACCAAGAATGACAGATGAAGAAATAGAAGAAAAATATGGTTCCTGGGCAACCAACGGAAAAAAACACAATCGCGAGCGCAGTATTGTGACTTCTCTGGAAATGGAATCAGACAAAATGGAAATGAACAACCAGCGTTTGCAAGAAAAGTATGCGCAAATGGAAGCTGAGGAAGTTCGTTATGAAACATTCGAATGCGAAGATGCAGAATATGTTTTTGTTGCATTTGGTTCATCAGCCCGTGTATGCCAAAAATCAGTTGAATTGGCTCGCGCTAAAGGGATAAAAGTTGGTTTGCTTCGCCCCATAACCTTATTCCCATTCCCTAAAAAAGTAATAGGCGAGATGGCAAAAAGAGTAAAAGGATTTTTGTCTGTTGAGATGAGTGCCGGACAGATGGTTGAAGATGTTCAGCTTGCTGTTGGCTGTTCTTGCTCTGACGCTAAAGTAGAATACTTTGGCCGTATGGGAGGAATTATCCCTTCTCCTACTGAAGTTGTTGAGGCATTGGAACAAAAATTAATTGGAGGGTAAATCATGGATGTGAAAGATATTATCAAACCTGAAAATCTGGTTTACAAAAAGACTGAGGTACTAACAAAAACGACCATGCACTATTGCCCTGGCTGTACGCATGGTGTTGTTCATCGATTAATTGCCGAGGTAATTGAAAATCTTGGAATCCAAGATAAAGCAATCGCTGTAGCACCAGTAGGATGTTCTGTTTTTGCATACAAATACATTGATATTGATTGGCAGGAAGCAGCACACGGACGTGCACCAGCTGTAGCTACCGGAATTGCCCGTACAAACCCGGATAAAGTTGTAATGTGCTACCAGGGTGATGGTGATTTGGCATCAATTGGTACTGCCGAAATTATGCACGCCTGTAACCGTGGAGAAGACATTGTAGTAATTTTCATCAACAATGCAATTTATGGTATGACTGGAGGTCAGATGGCACCAACGACCCTTCCTGGGCAGGTAACTTCAACCACACCTTTTGGTCGTGATATTGAGCGAAATGGTTACCCGTTGAAGATTACCGAACTAATTGCTCAACTTCCAGGAACTGCGTATGTAACACGCCAAACAGCAAATACTCCTGCAGCTATTCGTAAAGCTAGAAAAGCAATTACGAAAGCTTACGAAACCGCTATGGCTAAAAAAGGGACTGCCTTTGTTGAGATCGTTTCAACTTGTAACATGGGTTGGAAAATGCCTCCTGTAAAAGCCAATGAATGGATGGAAGAAAACATGTTCCCTGCTTATCCATTAGGTGATATGAAAGATGGAGTGAAAGGTGAAACTGAAATTAATCAAAACTAAAAACTGCAATCATGACTGAAGAAATGATCATTGCCGGATTTGGTGGACAAGGTGTCCTTTCAATGGGTAAAATTTTAGCATATTCCGGAGTAATGGCAGATCAGGAAGTTACCTGGTTTCCTTCATACGGACCCGAAATGCGAGGAGGTACAGCAAACGTTACAGTTATTTTGAGCGATAAGCGAATCAGTTCACCTGTAGTGAATGAATACGATACTGCTATTGTACTGAATCAGCAATCGATGGATAAGTTTGAAAACATGGTAAAACCCGGAGGTACTTTATTGTACGATCCAAATGGTATTTCACGCCATCCTGAACGAACAGACATCAATGTTTACAAGATTGACGGTACCATCATTGCAGCTGACCTGGGTAACGTAAAAACCTTTAACATGGTAGTTTTAGGCGCATACCTGAAAGCAAAACCAATTGTAAGTATGGATAGCATTGAGAAAGGCCTGGAGAAATCGCTTCCTGAACGCCATCACAAGTTGATACCGCTTAACTTAAAGGCTGTTGAAGCTGGATATGAAAAACTGGAAACTGTACTAGAAGTATAAACAAACAACTTACTAATAGACTCAAGCCATTCGATTCAATTCGAGTGGCTTTTTTTGTTATTAGCACTTCACCCATCAAGTTAAAATCGAAAAAAGAACTATTCTTCCTTCATGAATGACAAAAACTTAGTATATTTACCCACCAGTACCTACCAGTAATGAGAAATGAAACAATCTAAACTGTTTAACTTGATACTAGCATCGGTTATGCTGGTATCTTGTAATCCTGATTCAGAAGAATTAAATCCCAATGTAGTTTTTATTTTGGTTGATGACCTTGGATGGACCGACCTCGGCGTAATGGGCAGTCCATATTACCAAACCCCAAATGTAGATAAGCTTGCTGAACGCGGAGTTCGATTTACAGATGCCTACGCTGCTTGCACTGTATGTTCCCCTTCGCGCGCAAGCATAATGACAGGAAAATATCCTGCCAGGATTAACTGTACCGACTGGATTGAAGGCTGGAAAATGCCCGATGCAAAACTGAAAGTACCCGATTGGACCATGTATATGGACACAGCCGAAGTTTCGTTGGCTGATTTATTCAAACAGAACGGATATACTACCGCGCATATAGGCAAATGGCATTTGGGTGAAGACTCACTATACTGGCCTAAAAACCAAGGATTCGACATAAACATTGGTGGCTGGAAAAAAGGTGCGCCAAACCGAAACAAGAAATTAGGATCCAATGGTTATTTTGCACCCTTTGGAAATCCTCGTTTAACTGATCTGCCTGAAGATGAATATCTGACCGAAAGATTGGCAAATGAAGCGTGCAACTTTATTGCAGAAAACAATCCGTTAAAAACCGGGAAACCTTTCTTCCTAAACTTTTGGCTGTATAATGTTCACACGCCACTTCAAGCAAAAAAAGATAAGGTAGAGAAATACAAATCCATTGTTGATTCAACACAACATCATAAAAATCCGGTTTATGCTGCTATGGTAGAACACATGGACGATGCAGTTGGTAAAATTGTCCAACAACTTAAAGCAGAAGGTTTGGCTGAAAATACCATCATTATATTCACATCGGACAACGGAGGCTTAGTAGGTAGATGGGAAAACAAAGTAACCAGTAATCATCCACTTCGAGACGGCAAAGGGCATATGTACGAAGGGGGCGTTAGAGTACCACTCATTATTGTAGATCCCGGACAAAGCCTTAAAGGATCAACATCTAATCAATTTGCAATTTCTTGCGACTATTACCCTACCCTGATTGAGTTGGCAGGCTTGAAAATGCAAGAGTCACTAGAATTTGATGGAAAAAGCCTGGCTCCTGCTTTGGTAGATTCTACAATACAAAGAGATGCCATATTCTGGCATTACCCCCATTACCACCTGGAAGGTGCAAGACCATATAGCGCTGTCAGAAAAGGTGATTGGAAGCTCATACGTTTCTTTGAAACAGATTCTTATGAATTGTATAATTTAAAAGAGGACATCTCAGAATCGAATGATTTAGCCGATAAAAACTTGGATAAGCTTTATGAATTAAAACAGACACTGTTTGACTGGTATCAGGAAGTTGATGCCCAAATACCAACTAAAAACCCAAATTATAATTCCGAAAAATGGGAAAAGAAAAGCTAAACTATTTAATCATGCAATCAAATCGTTTATTCAAATCAGCACTTTTATTATTGACAGTGTTAATTGCTGCTTCTTGCGATAATGTTACAAACCAAACTAAAAAACCAAACATCATTGTTTTATTAGTTGACGATGCTGGTTATGCTGATTTTGGCTTCGCAGGTTGCCAAGACTTAAAAACGCCCCAAATAGACAAATTGGCAAACAACGGAATTCGTTTTACCGATGCCCATGTGTCTGCAAGTGTATGTGGTCCTTCAAGAGCAGGGCTAATTACTGGTCGCTACCAGCAACGATTTGGCTTTGAGTGTAATCCGTCTGCTGACTTTACGGGTGTCGACCTAAACGAAAAAACCATTGCTGATGCCATGAAATCAGCTGGTTATGCCACTGCTGCTATTGGGAAATGGCATCTGGGCGATGAGTTTGAATACCAACCCAACCAAAGAGGATTCGACTATTTCTGGGGATTTTTGGCTGGCGGGAGAAACTACTTTAGTAATGAAAAAAATAATGTGCCTGGAGATACCCATTGCACACAGGAGAATGGTAAATTCCAGGAATTTGATGGTTACCTGACCGACCGGCTTGCCGATAAAGCCATTGATTTCATTGAAAAAAACAAAGAAAAGCCATTCTTCATCTATTGGGCACCCAATGCAGTGCATACACCTATGGAAGCCACAAAAGAAGATCTTGCTTTGTTTGATGGCCATTCAAGGCAAACCCTAGCCGCTATGACCTGGGCACTTGACAGAGCCGTTGGAAATATTACCAAAAAGCTCGAAGATGAAAACCTTCTGGACAATACCCTTATTTTCTTTTTGAGTGACAATGGTGGAGCTCATAACAACCAATCATCCAATCTTCCATTGAAAGGATTTAAAGGCAACAAATTTGAAGGTGGTCACCGGGTTCCATTTTTTGTTCACTGGCCCCAAAAATTGCAAGGTGGAAAACAATTCGACGGGCTTACTTCATCACTCGATATTTTTGCTACCTGCGTTGACGTTGCAAATGCAGAAGTTTCAGAAGATAAGCCTCTGGATGGCGTAAGCCTTATTCCATTCTTAACAGGTAAAAAATCGAAGGCCCCTCATAATAAATTGTTCTGGAGAAAAGACCAAATGGCTGCAGCTCGCGATGGTGATTTTAAAATGATCCGGGTTGATAATCTTGGTTATCGCATGTACAATCTGGAAGCTGACTTAGGAGAAACAGTTAACCTTACTGATTCTGACACCAGTCAATTCGAATCGATGCTGGATGAGATGCACCACTGGGAATCTGGACTCATGGAGCCAATTTGGACAGAAGGATTTGAATGGGACTCTGTAACCTGGTTGATTCATGAAGATTATTATTTAAACAGGAAAGTCAGGGTTAAAAGCCCTTGGGCCTGGAAAAAGTACCGATCAATCAACAAATAAAAATACATCCTATTAAAAAACCATCTGTTAAATTAGGTGGTTTTTTTGTTTTAGTACAAATTCAAAATTCTTAACAATTCTTAATGGAATAAGCTTTTCACCGGTTTTCTTGTTATTATTGTTGTGATGAAACAGCTTTTAGTCATATTGTTATCATTTTTTTATCTGGCAATTTCTGTTGGAATTACAGTCAATGTTCACTATTGCCACGATGAGATTGCAGCAGTACAAATATTTACCGATCAGAATGGTTGTGACTGTAATTCAAACTGCTGTAATGACTGCTGTCGTGACGAATCTTCAATAATACTTTTTGAAAATAAACAACTCTCTTTTATAGATTCAAGAATAGTTTTTGAATCACCGGTAATAGAACTTCCAACCAAAGACGAAAGTATAATTGAGATTATTTTCGAAGAAGAAGAACGGATATTATTCTGCAAACAAAACCCACCACCACCCGATATTCCAATTTGGAAAATTAATTGCTCTCCAATCCTTTACAGTTAATTTTTTATTGAATTTATTACTCTTGGCTTAAGTTTTACTCAAGCTTGGATATCACATTTATTCACGAAAATTAAACGTAATGAAATCAATTCATATATTTTCTTTAGTATGTTTTTTCATGCTATCCGGAATTTCGGTTTTAGCTGGAAACAAAGACAAAAAAAAGCTTATTGAAACCACATTCACGGTTGAGGGTGTTTGCAAAATGTGCGAAAAACGCATTGAAAATGCGGCACTCATCAAAGGGGTAAAAATGGCCGATTGGGATTTAGAAACCCATCAATTAAAAGTTGTATTTCAACCTGAAAAGGTAAATGAACTTGCTATACACAAAGCGATTGCGAATATGGGGCATGATACTGATAAGGTAAAAGCACCGGATGAAGTATACAATAAAATCCACTACTGTTGTCAATATCGTGACCAGGAACACGATCATCACGATCACAACCACGAGGGACACAAACATTAATTGACAGGATTATGAAAAAGACAGGATGGATATTGATCCTGCTCTTATCTACCATACATTTTGGTTTTGCCCAGGCACCAACTGAAATAGTAAAGGGGAAAGTAGCTGAGATCAACGAAGAAGGAGAAAAAAAACCCTTGATTGGGGTAAATATTTTCTGGGAAGGTACTACAAATGGTACTTCATCGGATGCGAATGGAAAATTTGAAATTGAAGTGGTCAACAATTCACACGCACTTGTTTTCAGTTACATCGGGTACGAGAATGAAACGATACATGCCCGTCATGGCGATTCTCTTGAAGTTATTATGAAAAACAACGTTGAACTTGAAGAAGTCTCCATTGTAAAAAGGCAAAAAACTACAAACATAAGCCTTCTTGGTAGCATAAAAGTTGAAACAATTGGAGAAGAAGAATTGTGCAAAGCTGCATGCTGCAACCTGAGCGAAAGTTTTGAGACCAACCCAAGCATTGATGTTTCATTTACCGATGCAGTAACTGGAGCTCGTCAAATCCAGATGTTAGGCCTGTCTGGCCCAAATGTGCAGTTAAGCCAGGAGAACATGCCAGGGATTCGTGGACTGTCATCCATTTATGGATTAACCTTTATTCCCGGCACATGGATTGAAAGTATTCAACTGAACAAGGGAACAGGGACTGTTGTGAATGGATATGAAAGTATTGCGGGACAGATTAATCTGGAATTGCGCAAACCGGAAACAGCTGATCGCATGTACTTGAATCTCTTCGCCAATAACGAAAACCGACTTGAGGCCAACTTAAATCTTGCCCATAGGGTAAAGAACAGCAATTGGTCGACCGCCCTATTACTTCATGCCAAAGAAAATTCAAAAAAATTCGATCATAATGAAGACGGGTTTTTAGATATGCCAACAGGCAATACACTTACAGCTTTAAATAGGTGGAATTATGCTGGCGATAATGGTATGATCTTCCAGTTTGGGATTAAAGGAACAACTACCCAGAGCCAAGGTGGAGAAATGGACTTTAGTGAAAGTGATGCATTCACAAACAACTCATGGGGAATGAAAATGGACATCAAACGCCTGGAAGCCTGGGCAAAGCTTGGTTATGTTTTTAAAGACAAACCCTGGAAATCAATTGGTTCACAATATGCAGCTTCAACCCATAAACAAGAAAGCTACTTTGGGCTGAATGATTACGATGCAAAACAGCAATCACTGTATGCAAACTTCATTTACCAAAGTAGAATTGGGAATGACAAACACACGTTTAAAACCGGACTGAGTTTTCAGTACGATAAATACGATGAAGACTTGAATGAACTTAATTTTAATCGTAAAGAATCTGTTCCCGGAACATTCTTTGAATACAGTTTCATTCCAAACGATGCTTTCAGCTTAGTCGCTGGCATTCGTGCAGACCACCATAATTTATTTGGTTGGTTTACAACGCCACGTTTGCATGTAAGGTATGCACCTTTGGAAAAATCTGTTTTTCGTTTTTCAGTAGGAAGAGGGCAACGAACAGCCAATATCATTTCTGAAAACAGTGGCATTCTTGCCAGTTCACGAGAGCTGATAATTCTTGGAAACAGGGAAGATAAACCCTATGGTTTCAATCCGGAAGTAGCATGGAATTTTGGTGTTAATTTCACTCAAAAGTTTATGCTCGATTACCGTGAAGGCAGCTTCAGTATCGATTACTACAGAACAGATTTCGACCAGCAAATTGTCATGGATTTGGATCAGAGTCCGCAATTGGCCGTTTTTTATGAGCTGAACGGTAAGTCTTATTCAAATAGTTTCCAGGCACAGCTAGATTATGAGGTAATTAAACGCCTGGATGCAAGGCTTGCTTATCGTTGGTTTGATGTGAAAACAACCTATGATGGCAGCCTGCTCGAAAAACCGTTAGTTGGTCGTCATCGAGCCTTTATGAACCTGGCTTACGAAACCCGTAATTATTGGAAATTCGATTATACCATTAACTGGAAAGGTAAAAAACGCATCCCGGACACTTCGAGCAATCCGCTAGAGTATCAAATGGACAATTATTCGCCAGACTTTGTTTTGATGAACGCACAAGTTACGAAAGTTTGGAATGAACGATTTGAGGTGTACCTTGGTATGGAGAATATTGCAAACTACAAGCAAGCTAATCCAATAATTGCGAGTGACGACCCATTTGGACCTTATTTTGACAGCTCGTTGGTTTGGGGACCAATTTTTGGTCGAAAAACCTATGTGGGCATTCGTTTCAAAATTAAATAAGCAATTTAAAATATTCTGATGTATGGGGTTCTTTGCACTGTGAAGGACCTCATTTTTTTAAGCATATTTAACCGTTTTCATCATATCAGATTTTAGGATGGAAAGCAAATATTTTTTAGCTTGCCAAATAGATTATATCTCAAATTCAAAAATATTAGAAATGAAAAAATACACACTTCTCTTAGTTTCACTGCTATTTATACTAAGCAGCTTCGCCCAGGAAAAATACAAGTATGTAATCATTCCTACTCAAATGCCAACAATTAGTAGTGGTTTAAATCCTTACGGACTTAGTTCCAGCATCCAAAGAACCTTGATTGACAAGTCAATACAATGTAAGTTTAAAACAAATGAAACGCCAGAAGATATTTGTGATGCACTGGAACTAAAAGTCACAAAATTGCCAAACATGCTTCGGAGCAAACTGAAAGCCGAACTACACGACTGCATGGGGAAGATTGTGTGGACAGGAGAAGGAGTTGGTCGATCAAAAGCTTTTAGTGAAGGTTATGCTGAAGCTTTTGCCGATGCAATGAAAGATCTCGATGAGCTTCCGCTAATTCAAACGAAATACCAACGAATTAAGAAAGAGCCGATCGCAGAAACAAAAATCGTAGAAGAAGTTGCAAGCAAAATACATTCAGAACCTATAACTACCCTTGCCCAGCAAGCCAGCAAGCCAGTTACAAAAAGTAACGAGGGAGATATTTATCATCCAGGGAATTTGTATTACAACTACACCTATTTTGTAGACATGGTCAAAGAGGATGAAAATATCAAATTACTGCTAATTAACGGTGAATTGCTTGGTTACAAAAACCTGCAAGTAATTGCTAACTTAAGCCCTTCAGGTATCGAAAATGTGTTTACTGTTGAATGGAAAAGACCAGATGGAAAAACAATCTCTGGAGTAGCAAATCATGAACAGGATCTTTTAAATATATCACTAAAAGATGGTGAAAAACAGCTGATAATCAGCCTTTACAAACAGTAATTCAAAGCTAAAAACTAAAGAGCAAAGAAGTATTTGCTCTTTTTTCATCCAAAATTTCATACCAAAACTACAAACAGAGAGGACTTCCCGCATAAAATCTACTTTAGGGATTATTTATAGTATGGCATAAACAGAATAACGAGAAAAATAATTATACTTGCGAACAATTTTTTGAGAACAGCACCCATGGATATCAATCGCATAAAAATATTCGCTTTTATAGTACTATCAATATTTTGTTATTTCCCGCTAAAAAAGGTAACAGCGCAAGATAAACCAAATATCATTGTGATAATGGCAGATGATATGGGCTTTTCAGACTTGGGGTGCACAGGAAGTGAGATACAAACCCCAACGTTGGACAGTCTTGCAACAAATGGTGTTTTGTTTACACACTTTTACAACACTGCACGTTGTTGCCCTTCCAGAGCAGCATTACTGACAGGTCTCTATCAACATCAGGCTGGCGTTGGCGATATGGACTCAGCACATGAAAACTATCCTTCTTATCAAGGGCATTTAAGTAAAAATGCTGTAACAATTGCAGAAGTATTGGGAGATAATGGATACAGCACATTTATTTGTGGCAAATGGCATTTAGGCTCAGCAAGACAATATTGGCCAACAACCAGGGGATTTCAAAAAGAATATTCAAGCCCAAAAGGAGGTGGTTTCTATTTTTACCCACCAGTTGGTTTGGACAGACCTTTGTTTTACAATGGAACTTTGCAAAACATTGACGACCCCAATTGGTATTCTACCGATGCCTTTACTGATTATTCGATGCAATTTATTGAGGAATCGGTTGACGAAAACAAACCTTTTTTTCTGTATCTGCCATACATTGCCCCCCACTATCCGCTACAGGCTTTCGAGGAAGATGTAGATAAATATGATGGCGTATATTCCAGTGGTTATGCTGAAATCCGCGATGCAAGGTTTACGAAACAAAAAGAATTGGGTGTCATAGGCAATGATGTTTCTATTTCCCCAGCCGATTATTCTAGCTGGAACAGTTTATCAGCCAGCGATAAAATGGACAGGGAAAGGCGAATGCAAGTTTATGCAGCCATGGTTGATCGGATGGACATGAATATCGGTCGGTTGGTTGCAAAACTCAAGGAACTGAAGGTTGACTCAAACACAATCGTTATGTTTTTGTCAGACAATGGTGGTGCTTCATCATGGAAAAACAATACAACAGGAGGAATTGGTTCAGCAACATCCTTTTGTGCTTACGGTGAAAGCTGGGCCAACGTTAGCAACACCCCTTACAGAAAATACAAGAAGCAAACACACGAAGGAGGAATTATAACTCCATTAGTTACCTATTGGCCAGGGGGCATACAGAATTCCGGATTAATTACCCATGAACCCGCACACATTGTTGATATTATGGCAACTTGCATTGATGTTGCCGGGGTAGAATATCCTGAAACCTATAATGGCAATGAAATTACACCAATCGCTGGCGAGTCTTTCAGGTCGTTAATTAATGGAGGGGAAACCTCAGATGAACGCGTTTTTTATTGGGAACATGAAGGTAACAGAGCTATTCGGATCGGAAATTGGAAACTGGTACAAAGTGTAAACAAATCCTGGGAACTTTACGATCTGGAAAATGACCCAACAGAATTGAGCAATGTAAAAGACTCAAATCCTGAAACTTTCAAACAGTTATACGATAAATATATGGACTGGACGGTATCTACAGGTGTACTTGACTGGCCCGTCTCTAATCCCATAAATAAAAAGTTCTCTTCACTCAACCAATTATCCAATAACATCACTGGCAATATCGTTGAAGACGGAGCCAAAGTGATCGTTAACGCCGGGGGGTCGGGTGAAAATATTAAGTTTGAAGTCCCTGTTTATGTTACCGGATATTATTCAATACAAATCACCCACTCAAAAGACAACGATCATGGCACGTATAAGGTGACCATAAATGACACCTTACTGATTAGTGAAGAGCATGACACCTACCAATCGACACCAGAAAATGAGACAATTGTTTTGGGTAATGACATTTTTATGAACAACGGGTGGGCAAGTTTCAAATTTGAAATTTCCGGAAAAAATGCAGCGAGCTCTGATTACACGATTGAATTAAATAAAATTAGTCTGGAGTATACCGGTACAAGTCCAAGTGGCACCCTGGTCCCTGTTGAAAATTTCCCCTACCCTGCCTTTAACGGGTTTGTGGTTGAAAACCTGGCAGACAACACTTATTCAGCTCCCGATTATGGAGAAAATCTTTTAAAAGTGAAAGAACGAAATGATCAGGACAGGCATTCATTTTTATTCTTTGACTTATCTGAAATTGATGAAAATGTTGATTCTGCAAGTCTAAACTTATTTTATTCGGGAACTACCGATAACTCTTTACTGGGAAACGAAAATGAGTTTATACTTTATTATAAAGACTATGACATTGATAGTAAAGGTGAACCAAGCTGGAACAGTTTGAACCCAATGAATGGCTATACTGCTGTTGATACATTTCAAGTGAACGATAGTGACCTTAACCAGTATATTGAATCAAAATCAACAGCGTTGGCTTCTGCAATGAAACACCAAAAAGAAAATGGCAAGAAATACATCTGTCTGATTGTTACAAGAAGCCATGCTATTTCCTCTACTGCAAACGTGAGTTTTCACAACACTTCAAATACAAATAAGCCTCATATTGAACTGATTAAGGGACAAGCTACTCACAGCTCCGCTATTCAATTAGAGAATCCATTTAATGTTTACCCGAACCCTGCCAACGGTTATATAATGCTTGACAACAATTCTAAAAGTGAAAAACATTCAATAAGGCTTATTAGCACATCAGGAGAAATTGTCATGCAAAAACAATTATTTGGTGGTTCAAATAGGATTGACTTAAATAACCAAAAAGAAGGAATTTATATAATAGAAATAACCGCTGACTATACTAGACGGTTTGAATACTTAATGATAAGGAAGTAAGCTTTTACAACTTTTTACCTGAATACAGTTCTGACGAAATGATACAGACTGTGATGTATTAAAGACTAAAGCTCTTTATGTGTGCCATCACAAAAAGGAGCGTTTCCAGTACGTTTACAACGACACCAAAAAACGGATTGAACCTGATCAATGGTCACTGCTTTGGGCTCAAATTCCGTACCTTGATGTGAACCATCACAATAAGGTTGGTTTTTACTTTTTCCACAAGCACACCAATAATAAGTTCCTGGTTGCATTTCAAGTAATAAAGGTGCTTTTTCAGCTATGTCTGGCTTACCCATTGTTTATACATTTAAGTTTGATTTTTAAAACAACGATAAATTGATTTAGTTTATCCTTACAAAACAAAAAAACTGCCCAATGTGGACAGCTTTAACTAACTAAGCTAATAAGTATATTTGTTGTTGTTTGTATAGACTAACTATTTCACTTCAATTACAGCATATTTAGAAATCTTCCAAAATTCATCTGGATTGTCGATTTTCAGATAAGAGATCATTCCATCCTCTTCAACCAAGGAATAGGAACTATTTGGATGTTCTGAAACCACAACCGCTTTCTTAGCATGCAATGGAATAACTTTGGTGTCTTTTATATTTATTTCTGTAAAATAATCTTGCTCAAAATCTTCCTGAATAGCGGTGTGCCTTCCCATCCACATGAAACCACCATCTTTTGTAAGAAGACCTTTCTCTTTCAATTCTTTATAAGTTCCGTAGGCCATGTACGCCTTATTCAGCTCAACCTCTTTATCTTCAATGATTTTTAGTTGACTTTCAATTTCATCTGACTGGATCGCAATTTCAGTTTCCATTTCGCCAATCTTATCACTCAGGTCAGCCAATAAGGTATCTTTCTTCTCCAGTTCAGTAGTAAGCAATACAATTTGAGAATTTTGTTCTTCAACCGTTTTACTCAACTGGGCTATTTTTTTCTTGAATGAATTTAAGTGGAATCCCGAATTCTTAAGCTTCTTCTCCAGCTCAGCAATCCTGTTACGGCTATTCTCAATCATTTCATTCATCGAATTGATTTCATCGATGATAAATTGTTTTCTATTTCTATTTCCCTCGCCCTTTGTGTCAATTGATAGTTGGTTTCTTTTTTCCCTGATTTGTTGAAGGTTTGTTTCAATTTCATCAAAAGCAGAAACCAACTCATTTACCACTGAGTCGCGTTCGGAAATTACTTCATTAAGATTATAGTTCTTGTTTTGCAGAGTGGAAAGTTCGTGTTGCTTTTGGGTGTAAAAATAAATTGCACCAGCCGTTCCAATTAAAATGATTACTAAAGCAACTGCTATCGTTGTTAACTGGCTTTTCCTGTTTTTGTCCATTTTGTTTATCTCCTACGCTATTAACCAATATTAATATAAGTAGGCATTTAGCAATACACATGCCAGAAAACAAAAACAATAACAACTGACTAGGGATGAGCAATTTAAAAAAAGACACAATGTGCACTCAAATTATCAAAATGATAATTCACATTTCAGATTGATTGATTAACAGGAAGTTGAGCCATAAAAAGGACTATGATTTTGCCTCCTTCAACATGCGGTAAATCGTGGCAACTCCGATATCCAACTTCTCAGCAACCAGCTTGGTATTATTGTCGTATTTTTTAAGGTATTTCTGAACAAGCCGAATCTCAAACTCACGCAATGTCATCTCATCATTCATAATATCGGCATCTTCACCACTCGTTCCAAATATCAAACTGTCTGCATCAATCTCATGTTCATCAGACAAGGTTACAGCCAGCTCGATTACTGATTTTAATTCCCGAACGTTGCCTGGAAATGAATAAGCTAATAGCTTACTAACCGCCTGCGAGTGCAGGGTCTTTTTTTCCAATCCATTTTCTTTGCAAAACTGTTTGATAAAATGGTCAGCCATCAGAATAACATCATTTCCCCGGTGGCGCAGTGGAGGTAACTCAACCGGAAGTCCAATTAAACGGTAATACAGGTCTTGCCTGAAATTACCCTTTTTAACCTCTTCATTTAGGTTTTTATTGGTTGCAATTATGATCCGACAATCGGTCTTAATTGGGTTATTGCTGCCAATTCGAATAATTTCTTTTTCCTGCAAAGCCCTTAACAATTTTGCCTGGAGTGAGATATCCATCTCTGCGACTTCATCGAGGAACAACGTTCCTTTATCGGCTTCTTCAAATTTACCAATCCGCCTAGCTGATGCGCCGGTAAACGATCCTTTCTCGTGACCAAACAGTTCGCTTTCAATTAAATCCTTTGGAATAGCAGCAACATTTACAGCAATAAATGGCTTTTTAGCATTTTTCGAATTATAATGGATTGCCTTTGCAACCAGCTCTTTACCAGTTCCAGTTTCACCAGTAACAGAAACAGTTATATTTGTTCTGGTTGCTTTTTCAATCAAATCAAAAACACGCTTAGAAGCCGGGCTATTCCCAATAATTGTATTTTGATAGCTGTACTTTTTGCGAACCTCTTTCCGAAGTGATTGGATTTCATTTCTCAGCTTGACACCTTTCCGTATATTATTTATTGTATTTAGCAAGCGTTCACGAATATCTTTTGACTTTACAATGTAATCGTAAGCCCCTTGCTTCAGCAATTCAACGACCACCTCAATATCATCTTGTTCGGAGATTAAAACCACCTGAATATCTTCATTGATCTCTTTGACTTGCTTCAGTACTTCGAGCCCTTTCATATCGGGTAATCGATAATCGAGCGTGATAACATCCGGATTTTGATTCAGGTTCTGAATACAATCTTTTCCGTTTGCAAATGACTGAATCTCATAATCTGGGATTAATGAAAGATTGTGAACCAACAAGCGGCTGTACCACTCATCATCTTCAACTACAAAAATTTTAAAGGCTTTTGATTCCATGTAAAAGTTTAATCATACGAAATAATGGACTGTCTAATAACTTAAAAATAAAAAATATTTATGGATTATGATCTAAAAAACGAGATTTCAGAATGATGACTTAAGCGTCCATTTCAGTTAACAACTTCGAGAAATATTTATTTACTGCATTCATTTCTTCCTGCAAAAACGAAACATGAGAAGTTATTTCCTTTTGATCGTGCCCATTTTCTGCCAGTTCCTGAATCTTTTTTATTCGTGAATAAATTTCTTTAAGGTTCATGTGCTTTGCAGGAGTTGCCATTTTGTGTGCAATGTCTGCGATTTCATCCCAATTCTGAGCATCAAGATTTTGAAGCAAAGATTCCATATTGTTCCTGTTCGTGCTGATGAATATGGTAATCATTTCACGCATAAAAATCCGATCTCCGTTCGCCATCTGTTCCAAATCTTCAATGCTTACCGCTTTTTCAATATCAGTTTCTTTCTGAATTTGTTCCTCTTCAGCTTCGGATGCACCCAACGATTCCTGGATAGTTTTCAACAAATCTTTCTCTGCAAATGGTTTATGAAGAAAACTGTCGAACCCGGCATCTTCATACTTTTTCAGGTTACCATCCTGCTTGTCAGCGGTCAAGGCGATTATTTTTGCAGGATAGTTTCTTGCTTTAATCCTTTCGGCTGCTTCAAAGCCGTTCATCTCAGGCATACGAATATCCATCAGAATCAGGTCAAAAGTTTGCTGCCCGGTAATATCAACAGCCTCCCTACCATTAACAACTTCAGTGTATTTTAATCCCCAATTATTAAGGATATTCTTCAAAAAATGCCTGTTAAACTCCTCATCATCAACAATCAGGATATTGATCTTTTTCAGTTCCTCTGGGATATTTACCCCTGGCTTCAATGACTGTACATTAATCGGATTACCCTTTGGAACAGGTAAGTTAAACGTAAATGTAGTCCCGACCCCTTGCTGGCTTTTTACAGAAATAATCCCGCCCAAAAGATCAACAAGGCGCTTAACCAGATAGAGCCCTAAACCAGTGCCTTCTGACTTTTTGTTCACGTCGGTTTCCAACTGGACAAAGTCCTTGAAAATAAGCTCCAGGTTTCCTTCGGGAATGCCAATACCAGTATCAATAATGTCAAAATTAAGGGTAACCGAATCAGAATAATCATCACGACGAACCTTTAAAATCACTTTGCCCTCATCAGTAAATTTAATGGCATTTGTAAGCAGGTTAAGCAGAATTTGCTTTATACGAACCGGATCAGCAAAGACAACCAAACCATCAGTACCTTCTTTATCAAGAACCAATTGAATGCCTTTTTGAAGCGCATTTC
Organism: Sunxiuqinia sp.; assembly: GCA_965230765.1. GTDB lineage: Bacteria > Bacteroidota > Bacteroidia > Bacteroidales > Prolixibacteraceae > Sunxiuqinia. The sequence continues at coordinate 251,181 of CBDDLR010000002.1, read as the reverse complement.
GCTTATTGTAAATAATCAGGTCATCCAGCAGTTCGTCCAATAAAAAGTCAACAGGTTCAAGCTGAAGTTTTTGATTTTCAATTTTGGAGAAATCGAATGTGTCATTAACCAATGTTATCAAATGTCGCGTTGATTTATGGATGACATCAATATCTTTTTGCGTTTTAGAATCATGTCGCCTTCTCAACAGCTGTTCAGTTAGTCCATAAATCGCATTTACCGGGTTTCTCATTTCATGGCTCACTGTAGCAACAAACAGCTCTTTGGCACGTGCCAGCTTTTCAGCCTCAATTTTTGCTTTTTGCAATAAGCGCTGGTATGATCTCGATTTTCTCAAATCGCGATAGAAAAGTAATAAAACCAGGATCATTAAAACAACTGCCGCACCAGTAAACATTGCCAGACGCTTGTAGGTTATGTCGGCCAATAAATCAGCATCCTGGGTTTTACGAATTAACTTTTGCTGCTCGATCTGCTCCAACTTGGTAATCACATCTTGCAACAAACCGGTCACCAAAATATTTTCCTGAAGCAGCTCCGTTTCCCTTGCCGCAATTAACTGGGTATTAGATGCAATTTCTTCTTCAATGGCTTCAATTTCAGCCTTAATATTTTCTTTTGGAACAACTTTATCAACAATAATGGGTTTTGGCTCAACCTTCTCTTTCTTTTTCCCACCAAATATTTTTCTAAAAATACCCTTTCTCTTCTCTTCCTGAACAGGCTCCTCAAAATAAAGTGTATCCTTTACAACCTCGGTTGTATCTAACTTTTCGTAATATTCAGAGAAAGTTGTTGATGCATCGGCTTTTGAGAAATGAACATCCAACATATCTGACCATATCTCCAACTTTTGAATCGTCAATACTTCCATGGAGTCGATAAAAACCTGACTTTGTTCATCAACTTCATTGAGGCTTTGAAGAAAATCAAGTTTTTCCTCGATCGAAAGGTTTAGGCTCTCATAAGAATCCAGGTATTCTTTATCATTACTGAGCGTATAAATCTTTACTGTATTCTCAACCTCCGTCAATTGGGATGCTACCTCTTTCACCCATATTAGCTGTGTGTCTGGCCGAGCTTCTTTATGAATGGAATTGACAATTTGCGAAAGACTCTGATAAACCAGATAAACAGACATAAAAACTACCACCAAAATAAAAATGGCCAGCAATGTCACCTGAATTTCAATCCTCATTCTTCTCATTGAGAGTAGTCCTTTTTCAATTTATAGCAGGGGTTTACAAATCGCTTAACAAATCTTCGTATATCCTATAATTTTCGTCATCAAAAATACAAAAGAAAACCTGTTCCAACGAATTCTCGTTTTGCAAAAATTCCCTCACAGTTTTTATAGCTATTTCTGCAGCTAAATCTTTTGGGAAATGATACACCCCGGTACTAATATTTGGAAATGCAATTGTTTTTAATTTATGCTCAGCAGCGATCTCTAAACTTCGTTTATATGCAGAAGCTAATTTTTCCCTTTCATCAATCTTTCCACCATACCAAACAGGGCCTACCGCATGAATTACATATTTACACGGCAGCCTGTATGCCGAAGTAATTTTGGCCTCTCCGGTTTCACAACCTTTCAGCGTTTTACATTCTTCAAGAAGTTTTGGACCTGCCGCACGGTGAATTGCCCCGTCAACGCCCCCGCCACCAAGCAATGACTTATTTGCTGCGTTAACAATCACATCAACATGCATCTCTGTTATATCGCCCTGATACAAGACTAAAGATTCCATACTATAAAGCTAAGCTAATTCTTGAATATCATAAAATGGATAACAAAAATCGGTTCGAGAAGTTGTATGTTTTAAATACTTCCAAAACTGATTAGTAGAATCCCGGTCAATATACCTAAAAGGTAAACACCCTTGCGTTTAATATTTTGTTCTTTAAACAATATTGCCCCGGTTGCGAACGCCACAATTACTCCTCCCCGCCGAATCGCCGAAATTATTGAAATCATGGCGTCCTCAAAATCGAGTGAGTAAAAATAGAGGTAATCAGCAATCAATAAAAACCCTGCTATGGCAGGAATTGCCCACCGCCATTCAAAGGGTATGCGTTTTTCTTTTTTCTGTGAAAAACGGGTAACGGCCAGAATTGGTCCTAATAGAAAAACCTGATATACTGAAAACCATGCCTGAACGGCAAGTCGGTCTACTTCACGAATTATAAACTTATCATACAAGCCACTGGTTGCCGAAAATAAAGTGGCAGCAATAATAAAGAACACCCATTTGTTTTTTCTAAAATGAATTCCTTCCAATTTACCAGCCGTGGACAGCAAATAGAAAAAAAGTAGTGTAGTAATTACACCAGCCCACTGCATAAGGTTCAATTTTTCCTGAAATATGATAAGTGCGCCGATCAAAGTCCACAATGGGCTTGTGGAACGAATGGGCGCGACAATTGTGATTGGCAGATGTTTTAATGCAAAAAAAGCGAATATCCAACTACATACCACGATAGCAGTTTTTAATAAAATTAATAAATGTTCCTGCAAGCTTATTGAAGGAACAAATAACTTTATCGAAATGAAAAATTCAGAAAAATAAATTGAACCAACGATAAATGGTAATACAAAAATACCAGCTGTAAGACTGGAAAAAAACAAAACCGGGAATACCGCATTTTCGTGAACCGAAAGCTTCTTGAACACCTCATAAATTCCCAATACAAAGGCCGATGAAAGTGCCAGAAATATCCACATAGTTTTTTATTGATAAAGAAAACCAATAGTCGCAGATTGAAGAACCTTTTTAATAATCAGGCTTCAACAGTTAATGAAAATTAAACATGAAAAACGTTAGCTGCTATTGCTCGAACAATTCGTTCATCGCATTAAAATAGTCTTCAGTCCAGCCTTCAGCAATGTTATCATAGGCTTCGTCAGGAATATTCGTATGTTTTACCTCCATGCTTGTGCCATTCTTTTCAGCATGAAGTTTAATGGTCACAATTGAAGCTTCTTCCTGTTCCCCAAAATACCATTCCTGAACAATCTTATGATCTTTTACAAACTCCAGGTTTTTCCCACAAATACTACCATCCCAAAGCGAAAACTCAGTATCTTCTTTCTCTTCCATAATGGCAGTTTCGCCTGTCCAAATTTCGAGCATAAATTTATTGGTTAATGCGTTATACACATCTTTTGGCTCTGCAGTAATTTTGAAATATTTCTTAAATTCTTTCATTTTTGATGGTTTTTGTGCGATAATAATTAGATACAATCTGAATACAAAACAACAGACATGTGAAAAGAATTCCAATTATATTTCTTTATTTTTATCAATTCATATAAACTTCTAAAAAAAATTAATCCTGAATTTGAAAATGCTGCTCTTTTCACAATAGTAGAAATAAATTCACCCTTAGCTTTGGGAAATACTATTATGAGTTTCATTAACTAAAAAATCTTATCACAAAACAATAGGTAATCAGTTCAATTGATATTAATTTGGAAAAGATGCTTTAAAATTCACATTATAGTATTTTATTTTATAAAAGTATTTTATACTTTTAACGATCGAAGATATTTATTCACAATTAATTGATCATGTTTATCAGAGTCTTGATTTTTATAGCAGGAATAATCTTCACCTTAAATACCACTGCTAAAGACTATTATGTTTCCCCATCAGGCAATGATAGTAACAGCGGGCTTAGCCAATCTTCTGCATGGAAAACCTTGACTAAAATCAATACTACCGATTTTGGTGGTGGTGGGAATACCATTCACTTGGAAGGTGGAAAAACATTTGAGGGCAACATTGAGTTGAACTGGCAAGATTGGGCTTCATCAGAAAATCCCAATGTACTTACATCTTATGGTTCTGGTAAAGCTACGATAAAATCCACCGACCCTAAAAAAAGAGGGATCAGCAACATAAACGCATCCGGATGGGAAATAAAGAAAATCAAAATTGAAGGAACAGGGAACAATGCATCAGGCATTTGGTTTTTTAACTCAGAAGGTAATAATACCAAGAAAACACATGTATTGATCGAAGATGTTGAAGTATCCAAGTTCAAAACCGGAATTTTTATTTCGGCATGGGATAACAATGGCAGCCACAATGGGTGGAAAGATGTGACCATAAAAAACAATACCATTCATGATTGTTATGAGGCAGGTATCCGATCCTACGGTAGGCAACCTATTCCCTCAACAGGAACGTATAGTAATTCTGATTTTCTGGTATCTGGTAATCACATATACAACATTCATGGAGATCCGGAAGATACAGATTCACATACTGGTCATGGGATATGGATTTCTCATGGCAAGAACTCAACAGTAGAAAACAACGTGGTACACGATGGGGGTGACAACAATAAAGCCTGCGGAGGCCCTGTAGCAATCTGGTTTAACCATATCGATAATTTCATTATTCAAAAGAATGAAGCATATAACTGGAAATATGGAACAGGATGCGATGGTGGAGGATTTGATTTAGATGGAGGTTGTACCAATACCATTGTTCAGTATAATTATAGCCATGACAATGAAGGTCCTGGCTTTATGGGTGGCAACTTCTCGGGTACGGGCATTCCTTGGGGAGGAAATGTTATAAGGTACAATATCTCAGTGAATGATGCTTATAAATATGAAAGTCCAATTCATTTCTTTAATGCGATTGGTGAAACGTTTGAGGGTGCGGAAGTATACAACAATACGGTGATCATCACTGATTCAAATAACGGTACTGCCTTCAATGGAGGTGATAAAAATTCACTCAAAAACATAAAAGTTTACAACAATATATTTTATTCCAAAGGCAGTGATAAAATTCTGAAGATTGGAAAGTCGACAGGGAACGAAGTATACAATAACCTGTATTACAATCCATCGGGGAACTATAATTTTACATCGGCAGGAAAGACCTACTACAGCCTTTCGGCATGGCAAGATGCCACAGGGTTTGAAAAATTAAATAACCAAAATGTTGCCTTGTACAACATTGATCCCTTTTTAACTGACCCTACAAATCCAATTACCATTGGGGTGGCTGGAGATGCCAACACCATTACTTTTTGCAATCCAAAAGCTGATTCACCTGTAATTGATGCAGGATTAAATTTGAAAACTGAATTTGAAATAGAACCTGGTGAGTTGGATTTTGCACTAAATAACAACTTGCAAAACGAAACCTATGATATTGGCGCTATCGAGTATCAATCTACGGCAACAAGTTCGTTTGGGTTTAAAACCCATCTAAATAGTTTCGAGATATACCCAAACCCAGCAGATAACTTTTTCAACATACGGATGGCAGATGGTAATTTGAAAAAAATATGCATCTATGATATGCAGGGAAATGTTGTATACGAAAGTACCTTCAAAAAAAATATACGGTTTGAAAAGAACACCGACATTATTACCGGGATTTATATTGTAAAGGTTATCTCTCCTGGTGAAGTTTATTCTTCAAAACTGATCGTTAACTAACTGAATTTAAAATAAATAATTGATACTGATCAAATAAACAATGACAAACTGGAAACAAATACTTAATATTATAAAATGAAAACAATACTAAAGAAAATCTTTTTTGCAGGAATAGCTGCAACATTACTTTTTGCATGCAACATGACAAAAGAACCTACTGAGTTTGCTCCTGGTGAAGTCTGGTTGGATACAGATGGTAATCCTATTAATGCACACGGAGGCGGGATAATGTTACACGAAGGAACGTACTACTGGTATGGTGAAATGAAAGTTGGTGAAACTTACTTGCCAGAATGTAACAAAAGCTGGGATGGATATAGAGTGGAGGTCACAGGCATTTCATGTTATTCGTCAAAAGACTTATTAAACTGGAAATACGAGGGAAACGTTTTGCCTGCTGTAAAAGATGATCCGGATCACGATTTACACACCAGCAAGGTTCTTGAACGCCCTAAAGTTGTTTACAATGCAAATACCAATAAATTCGTAATGTGGGCACATGTTGAAAGCATGGATTACGAAAAATCATGCAGTGGCGTTGCTGTGAGCGATAGCCCAACAGGGCCATTTACCTATATCCGGAGCATGCGTCCAAATGCTGGTTTTTGGCCAATAAACCTAACAGAAAAAGATACTCTTGAAGGTAGTATTCTGAAGCGGGATTATGAAGGTGGGCAAATGGCAAGGGACATGACCATTTTTGTTGATGATGACGGGAAAGCTTATCACTTTTACTCTTCAGAGGCAAATGGCACCCACCACATTGCTGAACTTACCGACGATTATTTAGATCATACTGGCAAATATAAACGAGTTTTCATTGAACGATTTATGGAAGCTCCTGCCGTATTTAAGCATCAGGGGAAGTATTATTTTATTGCTTCTGATTGCACCGGTTGGGACCCAAATCCTGCTCGCTCTGCAGTAGCCGATTCAATTTGGGGACCATGGCAAGAACTAGGGAATCCATGTGTTGGGGAAAATGCCGATAAGACATTCATTTCGCAAAGCACTTACGTTATTCCTGTACAAGGAAAAGAAAACGCATACATATTTATGGCAGACCGATGGAATAAAACAAACCTTCCAGATTCGAGATATGTTTGGTTGCCATTGACCTTTGATGATGAAGAAAAAATGACTATAAATTGGCATGCGAATTGGGACCTGAACATTTTTAATTAATCCTACATATGTAAGGAATAGCATTTTAATCGTTTCCTAATAATATCAATTTGTCCAAAATGAAAACGTTCATAAAATTATTCATTATATGCTGTGTGTCATTAATAGCTATGTCTTGCGCAAATAATTCTGTGTACTACATCGATTCAGTATCTGGAAACGACAAAAACTCTGGACACACCACTTCAGAAGCCTGGGCTTCGCTTGAAAAAGTAAATTCAGTAACTTTTAAAGCAGGAGACCAGGTTTTATTTAAAGCAGGAACGCAATACGTTGGGCAACTTGAACTAAAAGGTTCAGGAACTGAAGAAGCTCCAATTCTTGTAAACAAATATGGTGAAGGATCAAAGCCGGCAATACATGGTAAAGGAGAGAAACTGCATACCATACTCCTTCACAATGTTGAATACATTGAACTAAGAAACCTGGAGGTTACCAACGAAGGGGAAGAACGGGAAGCTAAACGAAAAGGAGTTACGATTTTGGCCGAGAATTTTGGTGATTGCCACCACCTTATCCTGGATAGCCTGGAAGTTCATCACGTAAATGGGAGCCTGGTTAAAAGTAAAGGTGCAGGTGCCGCCATCTATTGGCAAAATATGGGTGATAGTATTAAAACAAGGTTTATTGACCTACAAATAACAAATTGCCATTTACACCATTGCGGAAGGAATGGGATTATTTCATGGGGATATACCAATCGTTCAAACTGGCATCCTTCTATAGGGGTGGTTATACGCAATAATCTTCTTGAACAAATACCTGGTGATGGCATTATTCCAATAGGAACCAACGGGACTTTGATAGAACATAACATAATGAGAGATTGCCCCGATATTCTTTCTCATGAAGAAGCGGCAGCAGGTATTTGGCCTTGGAGTTCAGACAACACCATTATTCAATTTAATGAGGTATCAGGGCATAAATCAAAATGGGATGGTCAAGGTTTTGATTCCGATTGGAATTGCAGAAATACGATAATCCAATACAATTATAGTCACGATAACTATGGGGGCTTTCTTCTAGTCTGTAACAAAGGTGATATAATTGATACTGAATGGAATATTGGAACACAGAATACAATAGTCAGGTACAATGTCAGCATCAACGATGGGATACGACCTTACCCAACCGAACGCGCCGGATGGTTCTCACCCAACATGCACATAGCAGGGCCGGTTGAAAACTCGAAGATTTACAACAATGTCTTCGTCATTCCTAAAAAACCTAAAAAAGAAATTGACCGCACAATTATTGAGATGGACAATTGGGGAGGGACATGGCCAGAAAACACCTTTTTTGCCAACAACATATTTTATGTTTCTGAAAAAGCCAATTTTCAATTCAAAAAAGACGAAGGAACAAAATTCACAAATAATTGCTTTTTTGGAAAAATTGGGAACCTGCCCAATGATCCAAATGCAATATTTTCCGATCCTAAGTTTTTAGATGTGAATGCTACTGGCGAAGGTTTTGCAATTTTGAAAAACTTCATGCTTACAAAAGGTTCTCCTTGTGTAAATGCAGGAATTATTATTGATGAGTTCCAGGGTGAAGATTTATTAGGAAATAAAATTGAAGGATTACCCGAAATTGGTGCAATTGAAATTCAATAACAAGCTTGGGAAATAATAACTATAATTATCTGACTTTCATAACACTTCACGCTATAAGTTCAATAACTGACCTTCAATAATTGCCTATCCAGCAAATATACATGAATCTAATTATGAGACCCTTACATTAACTATCTGCTCTTTTTTTGCTTTTTATATTGCTAAACAGATGGTTTATCGAAACCAGAAGTCTTCTTTTTATGTAAATAAATTTACACCAATTAACGAAAGGAGATTACCATGTCAGACAGTGTTTACAAAATCATCGAACTTGTAGGAACTAGCACCGAATCATGGGAAAAGGCTGCTGAAAATGCTATTTCCAGGGCTTCTGAGTCACTCCGCGACTTAAGAATTGCAGAAGTAGTTGCAATGGATATGCACGTTAAAGATGGCAAAATTGAGAGCTATCGTACGAAAATGAAAGTTTCCTTCAAGTTTGAAGGGCATAACTAGGAATTATGTTCCTGAACCTGCTTACAGGAAATTAGCCAAACTTTTTTCCTGTAAGTTATTTTCAATGTTTCTTCTAGACAGAACTATTTCTTTGCACGAAATGTTTTTGCACGTAGTTTGAATCAACCAATTACCTGATCTAAAAGTGTCACCAACAAATGGCTAAAAGAATATTTGAAAAGCAATAAGTGGGGCCCTGTTTCAATAAGAGTACAAAAAAAATACCGGAATTTGAAAACCCCGGTATTTTTTCATGTTTATGTAAAGGGCTTAGAAAAGTCCCTCATAATTTGAGCTAGATAAACCTTTTTATTGATAAATCTTATAAGCTCAAATTACAAAACACCCTCATCATAAGCTTGCTCTCCGTGTAGAGACTCATCAAGCCCTAAAGTTTCCTGATCATCTGTAACTTTTACTTTTGCAACAAAATTAATTACTATAAGCATTACATAAGTAAAAATAAAAGCATAGGCTGAAGCACCAAGAACTGCTACAATTTCTTTAAAAAAGAAGGAAGAGTCCCCTTCAATTAAACCAGACTGACCATTGATAGCTGCAGAGGCAAAAATACCCAATGCGATTGTGCCTAAAAATCCACCCATACCGTGAACTCCCCAAACATCAAGTGCATCGTCCCATCCAAGTTTGTTTTTCAACATTACAGCAAAATAACAAACTGCACCAGCAGATATACCAATGACCATGGCAGCCCATAAAGGAACAAAACCTGCGGCAGGGGTAATTGTAGCAAGCCCTGCAACCGCACCTGTTAACAACCCAACAAATTTGGGTTTCCCTTCACGTGCCCATTCAATGATCAACCAGGTAATCGCAGCAAAAGATGCAGCAACATCGGTATTTAAAAAGGCAATCGTAGTTATTTCATCAACTTTAAGTTCGCTACCTGCATTGAAGCCGTACCAGCCAAACCATAACAAACCTGTTCCTATAGCTACTAAAGGGATACTGTTAGGAGGCGACTGGGTATCGCGTCTTTTTCCAACATAAAAAACAGAAGCCAATGCCGCAAAACCAGCAGTTGCATGAACGACAATACCCCCGGCAAAGTCAAGCACACCCCATTCAGCAAGCAGGCCACCGCCCCAAACCATGTGTACAAATGGGTAGTATACAAACAGTTGCCATGCAACCAGGAATAACAAATAAGCTTTAAAAGTTACCCTGTTCACAAATGCCCCAGTAATAAGCGCAGGGGTAATAATAGCAAACATCATTTGATACGCAATAAAAATATATTCGGGATATTGCCCGTCTGCACCACTATAAGGATTATTGAAAGGAATACCATTCAAAAAAGCCCAGTCAAGGTTCCCAATGATGGCTCCTTCCCCACCACTGAAACAAAGTGAATAACCAACCAAGACCCACATTATCGTAGTAATTCCCAGCGAAACGAAAGTTTGCATCATAATGCCAAGAATATTCCTTTTCCCGGCCAAACCTCCGTAAAAGAATGCAAGCCCAGGTGTCATTAACATGACAAGGCTTGTACATAATATCATAAACGTTGTTGTTCCTGTATTAAAATCCATAATCGTTTAAGTTAAATTTAAAAATCGTTTAGTTTATAGTGAAATCCCTACAACCATATATACTTTATTGGCCTGTGGGTTTGTAATTAATGAAGCTGAAACTGGTAATGAAAAAGATTCTGTTAGTTGAATTTCTTTAGATGTGCTAATTCCAAGGTTTGTTACGCCAAATGAATCTCCAAAATAACCTGTCTCACCCATTTCTTCATCTGGATTAGATAAATTCATCCCCATAAACAGGTCAATGTTTTTAAATGAATATGAACACTCGGCATAAGTTGAATACTGAATTTTCCCATCTGCCTTTAATGCATCTGCTCCCCAGAAGTTTGTAGCCACAAAAACAGAAAGAGGTAAATTTTCTGTTCCATTAAATGACAAGGTAGCCTCTAAAACATGGCCAGTTGTTTTATCATCAAAATCAAAATATTCGTAATCTGCATCTGTTTCATCAGGGAAAAAGTAGTCAGTTATTGTGATCGAGAACTCATCACTTAACGCATAGCCAACATATAAATCAACCTCCTGAACTCCAGGCATATTAGTGGTATAAGCACTCCAGGCACCCACTGTGAATGCCCCTTTATTGTACTCAATACCAGGTTGAATACTGGGTGATCCTCCAAAATCCATCCCGCGCCAAACATACCTACTCATCAGGTCAAGGCTAACACTAAACGGGTTTTCTTTTTCCTGGGCATTCGTGAAATTGCCCAAAAGACATAATAACACTAAGAATAAGATTGTTAGATTAGATTTTTTCATTGCTTAAGTTTTAAAATATACTTAAGCAAATCTGAAGGATATAATTGATCGAATCAATGGGGTGTTTTCGTAAAATATACTACGTGAATCACGTATTTCTAACTGCTAAATTTCAATAATATGATTTTTGATCGCGAACTTACAAGTTCAACATTACTATGCAAATCCAGTTTTTTCATTGTTCGTGTTTTATGTGTTTCAACCGTTCGAACACTAATATTAAGCCTTTCCGCAATGGTATGGTTATTTAACCCTTCTACAATAAGCTTTAATATCTCCTGCTCCCTACCTGTAAGGCTGTTTAACTTATCCGAAGAAGCTACATTTCCAAACTTAGCACTATTTACATAACTTTTAAGGATTGTACTTGAAATTGATTTGCTGAAATATTCATTACCATAATGAATTTCTTTGATGGCGTGTACCAGTTCGTTCCGGGTAGTATTCTTAGGCAGGTACCCCTTAACACCTGCTTTTATCGCATTGAAAATAAAATCTTCTGAGGTGTACATGGACAACATAAGCACTTTTATATGTGGATAATCTGCTGTTAAAACCTTGGTCACTTCAATTCCGGACATTGAAGGCAACGATATGTCCAAAAGGACAATATCTGGGTTTTTCGTGTTAAGTAAAGTGAAAAATTCATACGCATCTTTTGCTTCTCCAATAATTTTTATCGTTGATGTATCTGACAAAAGTGATTTGATACCATCTTTCACAATTTGGTGATCATCAACTAAAACAATTTTAATTTCACTCATCTTTTGTTTTTTCTATTGGTATAAGAATATTCAACTGAGTCCCCTCACCTACATTGGACATAATCTCAAATTCCCCTTTTAATAATGCCACCCGATCCTTTATGTTGCGAATCCCATTGGAATTTGATGGCCATATTTTACAAGCATTAAACCCAATACCATTATCTACAATTTTCAACTTTACAAATTCTGATCCCTGTTCCAGCACAATATCCATTTGTGTTGCATTTGCATGTTTTAAGGTATTGGTTAATGATTCCTGAATAATTCGATACACATAGGTACGAACAGTAGAAGAAAGATTATTGCAAGTTCCAGTAGTTTCAAATTTTACTTCAATGTGCGCATTATCAGCTATTTCATTACACAAATTTCGTATAGCTGTATTCAGCCCAAATTCCGTTAATGCAACGGGCATTAAATTATTGGATATCCTTCTCGTTTCCTGAATGGTTTGGTCAAAAAGGAACCCGAGTTGTTTAAAGTCTTCGAATCTGAATTTTCCAGAGTTTAGCTTATTTAAACAACTCTCGTAATTCAGCTTTAAGCCAATCAAAAATTGGCCAAGGCTATCGTGTAGTTCCCTCGATATCCTTTGTCTTTCAGTCTCTTGCCCGTCTATCAGCGAACGAAGACTTTTCTCCCGTTCAACTTTTAACTCAACTGATTGCTGCTTTAACCGCTTAACCATTGTATTGAACACGTTGGTTAAATCCCCTATTTCATCGTTTGATGAATTAGGAACTACAACATCCAGGTTACCATTGCCAATTATTCCGGCAGCATAACTTAGTTTTTGTATTGGGTATGTAATTTTTCTGGAAAGGATATAGACAATGGTCAAAACAATAAAGAAGATGAAAATACTGATGAAGATAATTTCATTCATTATCCGGTAAATTGGCACAGTAACTTCATCATAGTCAATTTCAGTAAGAATTACCCAATTCAAATTTGAAACACTCATCTTACTGAAAGAACTCAGGACAGAGATATTACGATAATCTGTTATAATCTCCTCTCCTGTTTTTCCTTCAAACGCCTGATATACCGCATCCGTTTTTACAGTTGTTCTCAGCACTGAGTTTTTTTGAAAACGAGAAGAGCTCCTCATTAAATAATCATCCCCTACCAAATAAGATTCGCCTGAAATCCCCAATCCATTGGATGGGCTTTCTTCTAACATGATACGATCTAAAGGGTCAGTTGAAAGCTCGAAAACCAGAAAACCAAAAACCTGCTCGTCCTTGTTTGTTATTTCAGAAATAATTCGAATAAATGGTTGGCTAGCACCATCATGTAAAAGCAAATCCTCAACAATTACCTTCTCCTGCTTGCTGATTAAGCTTGCCAGCGAATTATAATCATACTGATCGTGAACCTGTTCACCATAGCGATCATGAACCGATAAATTTAAATTGTTGCTTCCAACAATAATGATTCGCTTATAGTAGCTCCTCGATATCTTTTCAATAAACGATGAACACCCATTCCTCCTAAAGTCATCAATCAAAAGTGGTTCTATCTGATCCTCGAATTGATTTATCCGGGTTGTAAGTTCCTTAATATCCGAAGAAGTACACGCAAGTTCAACCTCATCCATACAATTTGAGATAAATTGTTCTACTAAGTTGGATTTTACAATCCGAACAGATGTAAGTTGATTAAAAGCCCTTTGAAGGATAGCGTCTTTAGCATTATAAAATGAATAAGATGCAACAATGAATATTGTTACAATGCTTATTAACAATGAAGCTAGTATTAGTTTATCAGATATTGAGAATTTCCTCATAATCGCCCATCCCAACAATTGAACAAACGAAATTAGATGAATTACATTCTCAGAATCATGCTTTAAGTCATTAAAAATGAATTATATTCTATAACATCAAAAAGAGAAACCGTCTCAAAATATTATTTATGAATGTTCGTTTATTTACCCAATGTCATTTTAAGTAGTCATTAAATAGTCTATTATGCTTATTTCGGTCTTTTAAAACAATCAATGACTGCAAAAAATACCTGTTAGACAAATAGAAGGATACTCATATTATTTAATCCGCATCTTCTTCATGAGTCTTCGAAGAATCGGAAACAAGCCGATTGATTTCTTTAAGTTCTTGTTTGGTGAGGTGCCTCCACTTGCCAACTGGAACATCAAGATTTACATTCATGATTCGAATGCGTTTGAGTTTTCTCACCCGATATTCCAAGTATTCACACATGCGCCGTATTTGTCGGTTCAAACCCTGTGTAAGAATAATCCGAAATTCAAACTTGCCCGTTTGTTCAACAAAACATTTTCGGGTAACCGTATCGAGAATAGGAATACCATTGCCCATTTTTTGAATAAATTCCTTCGTAATGGGTTTGTCCACCCGCACAAGGTATTCTTTTTCATGATTATTTCTTGCACGAAGAATTTTGTTGACAATATCCCCGTCATTCGTTAGAAATATTAATCCTTCGCTGGGCTTGTCCAGCCGTCCAATAGGAAATATTCGTGTTGGATAGTTAATGAAATCAACAATGTTGTCTTTTTCAACCCGGGTATCGGTAGTGCAAACAATCCCAATTGGTTTATTAAAAGCCAAATAAACCTGTTTTTCTTTTGGTGCAGAAATCAACATCCCATTTATGCGAACTTCATCATCTAAGCTGATTTTCGTGCCCATTTCGGGCACTTTGCCATTAATTGTAACCTTCCCTTTTTCAATCAGTTTATCAGCCTCACGACGGGAACAAAAACCTGCTTCACTCAAAAACTTATTAATACGTACCGATTCCATTTTTAATGACTTTGTTTCACAACAATGCTTTCAGCTACAAACGTATAAAAAATCGAGAATAAGTTTACTAAGGTAGTATCAAACAAACTTTATGAGAAAAAATTCCTTCGGCTTCAGATAGCTATCTGGACTCCTCGGAATGACGTCATTGCGAAGACGACAAAGCAGGATGAAGCAATCTTGACAAGATACTATTGTATTAGAGAAGCATTCTTTTAAAGAAAACCATTTCCCAAATATCTTGTTATTGAATCAAAACAAAACCGTTACTCCGTGAAATGGCAAAACTTCATCTCAGTTTATGATGTGCTGGTATCCATTTTGCCCAGCGCACTTTCGACCTTTGGTACGATTTTAATTTTTGACTCACCAATTGTTTCATTGATCGTCGGAATACTTATTCTTATTTTAGTTTTAGGTGCTTTAATACAAATAAGCTTAATTAAAAAAGAAAAAGCACTTGCAGAAATTTTAGCTACAGGCTATTTTATAAACTTTGTTGAACCACTTGCAAACAACATTTATCAAAAAACCACCATTTACTATCCTGAATCCTCACATGAGCATGAAGTAGAGTTAACTGAAATTAAAATTACACTCAAAATTCCTGTTTCTACTGAACAATTAGTACTGGTTGACGAAGATTTCAGAAATAACAAATCGTATACAAACATTCAAATTGACAACCTGCAAACTGGTGGAAGAATTTGGCTTAAAGCCATTGAGGAAGAATCGAAATTGATTTTGATGGATTATCCACGAACCCTGTTATCCCTACCAAAATTCATTAAAACAAATGTGGGTAAACGCAAGCCCAACCGGATGAAAAAATACTACGAAAGCTTTTACAATAAACTGGAAGAATTGATTGATGAGAACAGTCAGAATGCTGTATATCGAAAAATTAAACTGGCAAAAATAAACTAATATCGTTATTCTAACAGTTTATTACGTTCTACCATTGCCATTGCCTCTATTAACATTGCACCACTAATTTGCGTAGGTAGGTCAACCGTTGAACCTGGCTTAGTTTTCCAGTATGTGCCATATAAAAGGTTTGATTTATTGGTACCTTCTTTCCACAAAGTTTCTGCATTGTTTTTTAAAAAAGCCACATACCGTTCACGCGTATCATTTTCAATGTCTGGGTGAAGGATCAACAGGGTAAAATACCTAATGAAAATGCCCTTAAATAGCCCTCCATCACCAGCCCCCTCATTTTTTAGCAATTGATCATTTTCGACAATTAGGTTTTTCAGTGCATAATCAGCAGCTTTTTTCGCATCGTTCAAATAGTTTTTTTCTCCAGTAATATTATATAATTCAACAGCTGCACCGATAAAAGTCCCCTGGTTATAGGTAAATATCCAATCTTTCTTAACCAATCCAGTTCGAGCATCCACGTGGTCATATATAGCCCCGGTTGTAGTATCAAACAAAGTTTCCTTCTCCCAATTATAAAGTTTTTCAGCCCACTCTTTATCTTTTACATCCCCAAATTGCTGATACAACCTGGAAGAAAGAATACTTGCTGGCGCATTTGAAACTGCATTTTTGCTATAAGGCTGGTCTTTCTTCCACGCAATGCCCCCCTCTGCCTGATTATTCCAACCTCCTTTAATATCAGCCCACAAATCTAGTACCGCATGCTTAAATCGTTCATCTCCCACCGAATTGAAAGTCCGTAGCATGGCAAGGGCATTCCACTCCATATCGTCGTAGAACTCATTGATAAATGTACTGCCATTAAAACGCCTTACCCCCCAGTACCATGAGTCTATTTTTGATTTATAAAGATTGTCGTTAGAACGAACGTATGCATCCACCAAAACATCAAGGGCATGTGCCTGTGGCCAATAATGAAAATCAGTTAGTCCATTATTGTTGTAATTGAAATGGTTGCGCGTACTGTTCCAATAAGAGTATATAAAGTTTGTGCTGCTGCTATCCGCTGCCTCAGTCCAATTAACCTGATACTCCATTTCGTCAGGAACTATTGCATCATCATTTTTATTACATGACAAAAATGAGACTAGAAGAACAATAAATAACAAAATATACTGATTCATTCTCATGCTTCAGAATTTATCAAAATGCGATTGGAGCAATCTTGTTTGGATACAACATCTAAGTTGATCGAACATACGAATTATAAGGCAATTTGGAAAATTAGTTACAACAAAAAGTTATCATTTAAGTACTGCTGAAACTTTTCCTTGTACTGTTCACTCACCGGAATGTATACTTTACCATCAAAGATAATCCGGTTTCGTTCAATGGTTGTAATTTGATTGAGATTAACAATGAACGAACGATGCACCCGCATAAAACTTTTTTCTGGAAGGTATTCTTCCATTTTTTTCATGCTCATCAAACTCATAATTGGTTTTTGATTGGTCAAATGAATTCGCACGTATTCACGCATTCCTTCAATATACCTGATATCATTAAGATTGATACGGATAAGCTTGTGTTCAGATTTAATGAACAAGAAGTTCTCATCGCTATTTACTTTATCAGTGCCTGACTGTTGAGAGCTAAACCAAACTTTTGCTTTGTTTGCCGCCTTCAGAAAATCTGAATATCCAATCGGTTTTAAAAGGTAATCAATCGCATCAACACGAAAGCCTTCCAGTGCATATTCGCTATAGGCCGTGGTAAAAATAACCTTGGGGGCATTATTCAGCGATTTCACAAAATCCATCCCACTCAGATCGGGCATATTGATATCCACAAACATTAAATCCACTTCAGTTTCTTCAAGAAAACCGATCGCCTGTAGTGCACTTTCAAACTCCCCTCTTAATTCCAGAAAAGGGGTTTTCTGAATGTAGTCCGCCATTTGCTTTAGTGCCAGCGGTTCATCATCTATAGCGATACATCGAATCATAAAGGAATTGAAAGGTTTATAGCGAAGATATCGCTTTGGTTCTGAATATCAAGTTTATAATTGTCTTTGTAAAGAAGATCCAGTCGCTGACGAATGTTTTTCAATCCAATTCCTGATGCACTACCCAAAGCCTCCACGCTGAAATTACTATTGCTAATTTGAAAGTTCAACCGATCTTCTGCAACCGACAAAACCACCTGTATAAACGATGGCGCATTGTAGCTAACCCCATGCTTAAACGCATTTTCAATAAACGATGTAAAAAGCAAAGGCGGAATGGATTGCTCAGGCAAATCATTGGGCAAATCCAGGCTAATTGTTACCCGTTCGGTAAAGCGAAGTTTCATCAACTCGATATAATTCTGAATAAACTCGACTTCTTTTCTAACCGGAATAAGTTTCTCTTCAGAATCATAAAGCAGGTGGCGCATTAAGCCAGAAAGCCGGATGATCGATTCTTTTGCTTCATCTTTATCAAAATCAACCAGGGCATGAATGTTATTCAGGGTATTCATGAAAAAATGAGGGCTTACCTGGTTGCGAAGAAATGCCAACTGGGTTTCCACATTTTCTTTCTCAAGTTTTACCTGCTCCTGCTCAGCGCGTACCAGCCTTACGGAAACCTTCAAGCCCGTGTCGAAGCCAACCATTAACAGGGCAATAATGATAAAACTGGCATATTGCGGAAGCCTTTTGGGTACTGGTTGGTGAAGAGGTGGAGGTGGTTCCAGTCCGAAAACCCTAGGAGGCCTGTTAAAAAACTGTTCTTCCCGTGAAGGATGCCTTTGCTGTTCAGCACCCCGATTATTCTGCTTGCGATAGCTATCCATTCCAAATGAAAATACCCCAATGAGGATGCCAACCACAGCAACAAACAAAACACGCCGGCCCTTAAAAAACAAGAAAGGCAATAACAGGTAGCGGTTAATTAAAAACAATAAAAAGTATGGAGTAAAATCCAGCCATACTTTAATCACATGCTTCCAGTTAAAACTACCTGACGATTGACCCAATAAAATTGGCGATGCAAAAATTACAAGCCAAATCACGAATAGGATTAGATATTCCGCATGCATCAATGTTTTTTTTCCTGCTTGTTTCCGCATAGTTACAAATATAGAGTTTTGACTTTGTTTTTTTAAAAGAAACCCTGGACTTCCTTCTTTTACAAAATACAGGAAACCCATGGTGATTGATTTATCTTTTTGGTCTTGACATATTGCTTGCAGGTTTTCGATTATCTAAAAACCCTTTGAATTTAATCAGTTGTTCCCTGGTTAGGTGACTCATCAACTCGGCTTCAAAATCCATTCTCAGCTCATGCAATTTTTGCCTATTTTTTTTATGATTTGCTTTTTCTTGTTTTATCATTGTTCCGGCTTGATCAAAATGCCCATCGTGCTTATCAAAAAACTCATCCTTATTCCTTGCATTAATCCCTGGGTTACTCGCATGCTCATCAAGCATTTCTTTCACTTCTTCTTCATCGATCATCTCATTCATTGTTTCTTTGTATTGATCCTGATGCGCTTTCCGTTCTCTCAAAACTTCCCTCGCCTTCTTGAAATGATCTTGAAAGATTTTTTGAATAATTTCATTTTGTTGCTGATCAAGTTCTATATGTATTGAAAAATCCTCAAACATCTCCTGAACCTTAGCTGAATCCGGTAGCTTCTTATGCGGTCCCGGATGGTGTGGTTGAGCAAGAACATAACTGGTTATCAACACACATACCAATCCCACTAAAAGCAATTTTAATCTTGATTTCATAACGTCAATTTTTATATTTTAACCTGTTTATTGTGCTGTTCGAACCAAACGTGCAAAGTTGTATATTCGAATAGCATCCCCTTGCGGCCCGTGCCCGGTTGGATAATCTGCAGGATCACCAACCTTTGGATCGCTACGCTGTGCACCAGCACCATGAACATCCTGCCATTGTCCACCAAAGTATCCCATTGCCCGACCAAATGACACATAAGCTCCCCCACCCCGGTTTTGCATGTTGGCATGCGTGGTGCTTGACCAGAAATACGGGAAATCCTTTTGCCCAGCTTCATTGGTTATTGCGGTACAATTGAAAACCGGATCGATAGCAGCAGAATTGGTTGCCCCCGGTGCACGGCTGTAATCCACAATACTTTGAAGCTCTTTCACGTCGGGTAATCGCCAGTCGGTATACCCTGCAAATTCTTTTCCTTCAGCATAGGCCAACGCTTCTTCCCAGGTCATGCCTTCCCCCGAATCATCCTGCATCCACATTAAGCCGGTTGCCTCATCGGTAATCGTGCCATTGCTGTTTTCACTGAAATCGTTTTTGCCATAGTTTGTGTTTCCACGCACATACAACACATGAAATGTTTTGCCTTGCGACTGCCCAGGCATAGCTCCCGTAGGGTAGCCTTTTATCCTTCCGTCTGCAAAATTCACCCCAAACATCAGGTTTCCGCCTCCAAAATCCGAATCGCCCACATCAATACTCGATGTGGCAAACTGTGAATCAATAATCCGATCCCCAACGCTTGTATCACCATACTCGAATTCGAAATAGTTGGTATCGATAAAAGGGACAAGCCCCGAAGTTGAACTACCAGTATACCCACTAGGATCTTCACCACTAAAAATGATTAGTGAATACAATTCCTTAATGGTAGGTAAACGCCAATCAGTGTAGCCAGCCAACTCAAACCCACCAGCACCATCCAAAGCAGTCTGCCAGGTCATTTTACTACCCGGGTCTTTCTGCCACATCAGCCCGGTGACCATATCGGTTATGGTTCCGTCACCATTATCGACATAGTTTAAAGCATTCCCCGGATAATGGGCATTCTGTCCATAAAAAGCCTGTCCTGAAGACGGTTCGTTCATCTCAGAATTAGCACCGTAAAAAATAGTTTGGTTTGTCCCAACAATCGGGTAATTCGAAACATCAGGTAAATTTTCCTCATTTTGTTCTGTTGGCTCAGTATCTGTTACCGTGTCCACTTCGCAGCTTGAAAATCCCATCATCAAAGCAAGCATGCTCATCAATATAGCTCCCATGTTGTTTAATTTAAATCGTTTCATGTCGTCAAATTTAATTGTATGAAACAAACTTAAATCAGCCGTCAGGGAATATGAAATGAAATCAATGAATCCGAACATTTTATCATTGGAATTGCGATTTTGATCAACGAGATAATTCTGTGTTATAGGAATTAAATTGCATAATGCAACGGGCATTCCTACACATATATATACCTATTTTATGTATAATTGACATACAATACTCCCAGATCAATAATTGAAAATAAGCTGTAGATTGTAAGTTACAATAAAATAGCCCCATTCAATTTAGTTGAAAGGGGCTACTTACTATGCATTTTTGAAGGTTATTATTCAGAGAATTCAATAATATGACCGGAAACAGTTACATTATACTTACGAACAAATGGGAAAAATGAGTGCTTTACTTCAACCGTCTCATTAATTATGGCTCTAGCTTCATTTAAAATATCTGCCTTTTCAAGCATTTTAGCCCTTGCTTCTGAGACAAGTGCTTTTTTTGAGAGTCCTCCAATCCCGAAAATGTACATTGCATTTGATTCACCTTGAACACTTTCAATAACTTTAAAATTTTTCTTAGATAAAACAACGTCTGTTGTACGCTGATTTAGATTCGTTGTCAATCCATTGTGTACTGCACAACTAGAGAATAATAAAACAACAATTAAAACTGGAATTATTTTTTTCATTTTCTTATCTGTTAATGGATATCCTATTTGAACTATTTAAATATACGTTTCGTTTTTTGTGGCTTAATTTCAGTAGATTTTAAATCTGAGGTATAGTCAAAAGCCACAAGTACTCCTTTATAAAATCCACTTACATCATTTCCTAACTCATCTTTGCATGAAATTGTTATTTCATATTCATTCCCATTTTTCTTAACTGTAACCTTACCACTTGAAATACTCAAATCAGTTCCAGATCCTTCCACTTCAGAATTGTAATTAATAACATATCCTCCATCATCAAACGTTCCTATAGCATAAGGTTTCGAAGTAGTATATACATATTCCTGATCTATCAACGATGAACTACTTGAGAACATCTCAAAGAAAATGCCATGTCCTTTTCCCTTCAAAATAGGATCATTTACTTCATCATACCCCATTGCAAGGCCTGAAGAATATAGAGTCAAATCCAGGTTCTTTCCATCATAATCAAAACCAGCATCACCACTTTCTCCATAATTTTCTATAGCTCCAGCGAGTATGTCATACTCAGTATCACCAACTTTGAAATAGTTTTTTTGAACATCATCATCATCATCATTACAACTTACAAACAACAAGCTGACTAGAGCTAGGAACAATACAACTTTTTTCATTTTTATAATTTTAGTTATTTATAATATTTAATACAGGCTTATCCTGCATGTATTTAAGCTATAAATAATGTCACCTAGAAATCAAATAGACTTATTAAAAAAAACTATTTCTGATTTTGGGGCATTTGTTCATTTTGACCAGCGAAAGATAAAAAAACTATATCAAGTTTCAAGTAACTAATACAAAAAATTGGCACCTTCCCGAAGGAAGATGCCAATTACATTTAAATTAACCTTTATTCCTAAAACTTTTCCTTATATACTTTCATTTCCTCTTTAGAGTATCTATCAAGTGCCCTTTCTGGAATTGCGTTGTATTCTTCCATCAGGTCTTCCATTTCAACCACTTTATTGGGTTTGTTTTCTTCTTTTACAAGAATGAATTTGTCGTAAAGTTGACCAGTCACAGTAAATGCTTCTACAGAAACTGTATCATTCAATACGGTGATATTTTGATAAAGCTGTGTTTGTGAAGCAACGCGGTCTCCCCATTTCTTTACATTCAAGCCATACATTTTAGGACCTGAAACAGATACCATATACATGGGGGGATTTTTGCACTCTGCACTCACATTACCCAGGTTTTGCCCACGGCAATATGTATGGTCATGACCCTGAAGAACTAAATCAACTCCATACTTTTCGAGAATTGGTTTTATTGTTTCACGGTATTTTTCATTGTTCCTTCCCTGAGAACATGAATAAACCGGATAGTGGGTAAACAATACCGTCCATTTATTTGGGTTATTGGAAAGCGTCTCATGTAGCCAGACGATAGTATTTTTCGCATCATTCTCACGATAACCAATAGCAGGTGAATCAAGTGAAATAAAACGCACACCTTGGTAATCCATGTAGTATGTTCTTCCTTCCAGGTTTTCAGGATTGTTAGCAGGGTTCACAAAAATCTGGTTCCAGTGCCGGGAAAATAACCTTGGTTTGCCATCTCCCTGCTTATAGTATTCATGGTTTCCTGGTGTTGCTACCGATGGCATAGTACCAAAAATCCAATCGCCTGCATAGAAAAATTCATCCCAGTACCCTTCTTCGCTACGGCTAACCAAATCACCTGCAAACAAAATGAACTCGGCATTAGGAAAATGGGAATAGGCTTGTCGGATGGTACGTGAACAAAAAGACTTAATATCATTCTGGAAGTCACCCAGATAAAGAAAATTAAATGGTTTGTTCTCGTTTGAAGAAGTAGTGGTTTGAAACCATTCGCTCCAATTTTCGCCATCGCCAACCCGGTAAGCATACATGGTTTCTGGTTCCAGGTTTTTAAAAATCACCTTATGCCCCATTGCTGTTGAATCATTTTCTTCCCACAAAGCAGATGTACCCTCAACAGTGGTTATTTCTTCTTCAAAAAATGGTGTTGCCATTGCCTTTACAATCTGCCCAACTGGCTTCGTAACATCAGTGGAAGTTCGCCAGGTAACAGCCCTGCTGGTTGCCGGATCATCAGGGATTGTCAGCATAATACGATCCGGGGTTTGAGCTACATTTTTTGCTACTTCAACTGATTGTTGCTGACAAGACAGAAACAAAACAGTGATGATTACGAATAGGATATTAAAATTTTTCATCTGCTGAAATTTATTATTTGTCAATTTTGCTTAAAGTTAAAAAAGTACCACCAGAAATCCCGGTGATACTTTCATACAAACATTCCTCTACTCTATATTGATTTTAAAACCGAACTGTACCCTCGTTCCATTTACCAAATCGTTGTATGTATGATCTTCTTTCCATTGGTAAGTTCTCTGGGTTTGATCCAGAAGGTTGTTTACAGATGCGAAGAAAATTAGTTTTGGAGTGATGAAATAATCTACATTGGCATCAACATAATTTACGGCACCGTAATATATGTTATACTTTTCACCTTTACCTACAGAATTTAGGAATGAAGAAGTATAATTATAAGATACACGGGCATTGATCTTCTTTGTTTCGTAAGCCAATGAAGCATTTAAGATATCTTCAGCAGTTCCTGGAAGAACATTCTCATCATCATTTTCGAATAACCAGTTGTGCGTGTAGTTCGAGTAAAGGGTTAAATTCCTTAAGAATCCTGGTAAGAAATTTAATTCTTGTTGTATTGAAAGCTCCACACCCAAAAGGTTTACATTACCACCATTATCAGGTGTATATTTTTCAAAGTCGTCACCCACAGCTCTTTTATAATACTTGTTGTAATAATCAACAGCATCTTGTTCCACACCTTGAGCTTGCAAATCGTCTGGAGTAGGTACTAAATGTTGTATCTCATCCCATGGAATTATGTCGATACGATCCATACGAAAATCCTGGATGTTTTTGAAATAAATACCACCACTAATCAAACCTCGTGATCCGGTATAAATTTCACCTAATAGGTCGAAATTATTTGATAACGCTGGTTTAATGTCTGGGTTTCCTTGCTCGAATTCGTTGTATTTCACATCAATCTTCACGTAAGGAACAATGTCGCGATACGATGGACGGGAAATTGTACGGGTATAAGCAAAACGGAATACCGATTTTTTAGTTGGAGCATAACGCACGTGGAACGAAGGCAACAAGTTCAGGAAGTCTGATTCTGACTTCATAATTTCACCATACTGATTGGCACGAGAAAGGAAGTTCATTCCTTCGTATTCCAATTTTGTTTGCTCCAAACGCAAACCTCCAATCAAGGTTAACTGACTGTTTATCTTTTGCGTTGACATGATGTACGCTGCATTCACGTATTCTTTTGCATAGTAGTTTGATGAACGGTAATCCTGATAGTAGCTTACCGTTTGCCAATCTTCATTTTTTGTATCGTACTGCTGGTTTTGGTGACCAACCCATGCTGGGTCAAGCGATGAACCTACTTCGTAAATGGCATCACCATAAAGTGATTCACCAGCATCCAGGCGATTGTTATAAATTTCTTCCCAGAACCATCTCCAGTTATACGTTCCTGATTCGTCAACGGCAGGATACCATTTATTCTTAGAAAGACGAAGCCTTTCTTTATCCATTCCCCTTGTTTTCAGACCAAACTTTAGGATGTTTTCATTAGGTCCTTCATTTATTGGAAGTTCGAAATTCACCTCTGCAAGGTATTGGTTCACATTCGATTCGTCGTTGTAACCTTTAAAACCATCAAGGTACCAGGTGTCGATTTTTCTTAGCTCATCGGATGTTTTTCCTTCAAAATCAGAACGGTTAACAACCAAATCGAAACCTTTATCAGCAAAAACATTGCGTGGGTTTGAGTAATCCATCACCACTGTTTTTTCGTTTTCACTTTCAAATTCAACCTCTCTTCTTTCAGGTTTATTTTCAACACTCCTTGTGTATGATCCTTTCCAATCAAACTTTAAGTTTCCAAAAATATGATCACCTTCCAACGCATAGTTGAAAATACGCTTGTGTACATGATCTGCGTTTTTGTCATTTTTACCGGAATAGATATGCCTTTCCAACTCAGGATAGAATGTTGGGTTTTGTGCATCGTAGTCGATAAACATTTGCCCGGTATTGTCATCAACACCGTTATTGTCTTCATCGAGAATGATGTTGGTTGCACCACCTGCTAACTCTTCATTGTAATCATCAATATCATCGAACACATCGTGACCTTCAAAGCCTGCTGCTCGTTTCCAGTTGTAGTCTTTGTACTTTCCGCCAATATCGTCAACTTTCAGCGTGAACTTCTGTCTCCAGTCTTTGTAATCGTTAAAGATTCCTGTAAAAGAGATACTGTGGTTTTCGTTGAATTTGTAATCCAAACCTAAGGTGTAACTTTGGCGAAGACGCTCCATCAACGTTTGCTCAACATTTAAATAACGAGGGATAAAATGTTCCTCATCACCGATCATCGTTTCTTCCCAAGGGCTTTGGTGAGCATTAGATCCCAATTTTTGCTGGTAAATAGAAACTGATCCAATTACCCCTAATTTGTCTTCCATAAAACGATCACCATAAATGATGTTACCGTTAAACAATGGTTCGCGTGTAAGGAAGTTATAACCACTTCCAACAGTTGCTGAAATCCTTCTTGAATATGGTGCTTTACGTGTAATCAGGTTGATTGAACCACCAATGGCATCACCATCCATATCGGCAGTTAGAGCTTTGGTTACTTCAATAGCCTGAACCATGTCAGCAGGGATTGCATCCACACCAACCGCACGGTTATCACCTGTACCAGGAATGGCAGAACCGTTAATATTAATGGTAGATTTTGATGGGTCTGTACCACGTAAACTTACCAGTTTTGCTTCACCCTGGTCATACTGTACATAGATACCAGGAATCCTTTTCAACGCATCACCAATGTTTGGGTCTGGAAAACGCCCAACCTGGTCAGAAGAAATCACGTTCATAATAGAAGGAGCTGTCAACTGGCGGTTCAGAGCTTTCAAGTCAGCACCTGCATTACCTTTCACAACAACTTCACCAATCACCTCATTATCGCTAAGCTTTACATCTAAACTGACATTCTTTTTAGCAACAACTGTTACCTCTTTTTCAATAGTTTTAAAACCTACATATGAAATTTGTACTGTGTACTTACCTTCTGGCAAACCAACCATTTGGTATTTCCCGTTAATATCAGTCACAACACCTTTCGAGATTGATTTGATGTAAATGGTTGCACCCGGTAGCCCAAGGTTACTTTCATCGATAACATGTCCGGTAATACCTCCTTTGTTACCGGTGTTTACCGTGTTTTCATTTTCGTTATCTGCAACAACATTTAACGATGCCACACATAAACAGAGAACTAATAAGTAAAAAAACTTTTTCATTACATGTTTGATTTTGGTTATTATTTTTGGAAAAATTTATTGGCAAATAATCATGTTATTTTATTCTCCTTTTTATCATTCCAGCTCAAGTATTCTTCTTCATTTTATTTTCTCCTGAAAGAACCTATCCCGCAATTTTTATCTCGAATGAAATTCCTTTGTTGAAAGATTTTTACCGTGGCAAAATTATGGCTGGCAGCAGGCAAGATAAATAGCACTAATAATGATATCCGAATAGCTGTTTTGACTAGTTCGGGTTACTTACATGTTAAGTCCTTATCAATTACTGGGCTACAGCTCAGTTTTATCCTGTTTTAAACATGGAAATAATAACTTTGATGAGTGCTCGAAAGGTTTACTTAAAAGAATTTTGATCATTTATTAATAGAAATTTTAACATCAGTTTCTACTTTTACCTTGTAGAAAGAGGGGGGAAAGTGGCTCAGAAGAAAATTATCATAGCAGATGATCATGCTGTCGTTCGTACAGGTTTACAATTAATATTGGAAGAAACGCTGGACTTAGTGATAGCTGGAGAAGCGAGGAATGGAAATGAATTGCTGGAAAAACTCAAGGAAGGTTCATATGATTTGGTCTTGCTTGATATTTCAATGCCTGGCCGTGACGCCTTAGATGTATTAAAAGATATCAAAACAATATGGCCTCAACTTCCTGTGGTCATCTTCACCATGAACCCGGATGAAATTTACTCCATGCGAATGATTAAGGCTGGAGCTTCGGCATACGTAAACAAAGAAACAAAGCCTGACAGGATTATTGAAATATTACGTATGGTTTCCAGGGGTAAAAAATATTTCACAGCTCTTCAAAGTGAACTACTGGCTGATGCAGTTACCCAACCACTCACCGGACCTGCCCACAAAAACCTAACCGACCGTGAATTCCAAATCATGTTTATGATTGCTTCAGGAATTAAAAAATCGGAGATTGCAGAAAAACTTCAACTCAGTAAAAATACCATTGGGAATCACCGCAATAACATTCTCAAGAAGCTAAATATTTCATCCAACACAGAGATTACCCGCTACGCCATTCAGCATGGAATTATTCAATAATATCAATACGTTTTGAAGCACAAATATTTATTTATTGGTTTATTTTTTCTCTTTCAAATAGTTGCCAAACCTGTTTATTCCAATCAAAATCCTAATTACAAACTGGTTGTTGAAAAGCTTGAAGAATCGATTAGGCAGCAAAATTTCTCGTTGGAGCTGGCACATGAGACCTGTCTGGAAGCGTTAGACTTATGTAAAGGGTTAACGAATGATACTTTGCAGGTCAATATTCTTATTCAACTAGGTGGCATTTCTACTCTTCAAGGGAAGAATAAAGAAGCATTGAAGCTGTTTCAAAAAGCATTGAAGATATCACAATCAACAACTTACGAAAAAGGCACATGCATATCTTTCATTGAACTAGGCCATATTTATTACGACTGGGGACAATATGACTATGCGGTTACATTTTTCAAAAAATCGCTCAATATTGCTATAAAAAATAACTTTAAGCAACATGAATCCATATCATTAAACAAGATTGGAAAGTATTACCATACAAAAGGTGATTTCAAAAAGTCGGTTGAGTATTATGAAAAAGCTCTTGAGGTGGCTCATCAGCTCAAAGACTATGAGCAAACTACAAGCATGTATTTAAACCTCGGGAAGACTTACATAAGCGAAGAAGATTTTTACATGACACTAAGCTATTACCTGAAAGCCTACGAAAACAGTCAACAATCAGAAAATAAACTCATTAAAGCCGACGTACTTAATCATCTGGGTAGTATATACTTATTACTTAAGCAACCCAATAAGTCACTTCAGTACCACCGCAAAGCTTTAGGATTCAGGGAAGAAATGAATTCGCCCCGGGAAATGGCCACATCGTGTAACAACCTTGGGGAAACTTTTCTAAGCATTGCCAGCTATGACAGTGCATCAATATATTTTCAACGCTCCCATGAACTTTGCCATCAAACAGGGTACAAAAAAGGGATTGTAAAAGCCTTGACAAACCTGGGACGGGTAGGAAACAAAACCGGAAAACTTTCCAAAGCAAACAAATATCTTGATGAAGCTCTATCCTTATCCCAAAAGGTGGGCTACGATGCCGGGGTGGTTGAAAGCTCTATAACACTTGGGGAGAATTTTCTTCTGAAGAAAAATTACGGAGAGGCGATTAGTTATTTCGAGTTAAGCCTTTCTCAAATGATCCCAGCCAAACTTACCGAATTTCAAACCGATGCATATCAGGGTTTATTTGATTGCCACAAAGCTCTAGGTAACACAAAAAAAGCATTGGAATACCACATGGAACTTATACAGTCCGAACGTAATAAACTTCAGGCTCAAAACGATCGTCAGTTAGCTGAACTTCGTGTAACATTTGATTTGGAAAGACAAGAAAATGAAAACATTAAGCTAAGGCATGAAAATGATCTGAAACAACTTGCGCTGACTAAACGCAACTGGATCATCTGGCTTTGCGTGATCATTTTAATCTTTACCATAACATTTTGTTTTTTAATATATTTCCGCTACAAACAAAAACGTGAAGCTCATAGTCAATCACAAAAGCTAAACCAGCAACTTGAACTGGCCAATAAAGAAAAAGATAAGATGTTTTCAATTATTGCACATGAGCTCAGAAATCCGCTTTATTGGTTTCAGAACCTTACAGATGTCCTCTCTAAAAAACATCAGAACATGACAGCTCAAAGGTTGCAAAAATCGTTGTATGCTGTTGATGAATCTGCAAAGAATGCATTTCACCTAATGGACAACCTTTTAAATTGGTCACGTGCTAGTTTAAAAAGAATCAGCCCAAAAAAAGCCAACCATGAATTGAATGAATTGATCTGTGAAACGATGAACATGTTTGAATCAATCATTCATGAAAAAGAAATTCAGACCACGATCAACGTTCAACCCGGAATTCATATTTTTGCCGATGCAGATTTGTTTAACTGCATTTTACGAAACTTGGCATCCAATGCCATTAAATACACTCCTGAAAAAGGGAAGATTAGTATTGATGCCAGTACAGATAATCGGTTTTGTACAATTTCTGTATGTGATTCGGGGATTGGCTTAGCACATAACGAAATACCAAGCCTTTTTACAACTGGAAATTTTGACTCTGCCCCAGGATTAATGCAAGAAAAAGGTTCGGGACTTGGACTTAAAGTCTGTAAGGAATTTACCCAACTCAACGACGGCAAAATTTGGGGCACAAGCAATCAAGAACAAGGAACTTGTTTTTATTTTACAGTGCCGTTAAGAAAAAGTTCCAACACACAGTAAAAAAATGGCACCTCCCCGAAGAAAGATGCCATTTTAGTATAATTAAAACCAAATTGTTACAAACTCTTGATCTCGCTTACCAAGCTTTGAAGGCTGTCTTTAGCATTACCAAATAGCATGCGTGTTTTGTCATCGAAGAACAGTTCGTTTTCAATACCTGCATATCCTTTACCACGACCACGTTTCATTACTATGATGTTTTTGGCTTCGTGAGCCCTGATAATAGGCATTCCGGCAATTGGGCTGGAAGGATCAGTCAAGGCAGCAGGGTTTACCACATCATTAGCTCCAATTACAACCACAACATCGGTATTTGGCATGTCCGGATTAATGGATTCCATTTCAGCTAATTGGTTGTACGGTACATCAGCTTCAGCCAACAATACGTTCATGTGCCCTGGCATACGCCCCGCAACCGGATGAACTGCATAACGCACATTCACTCCTTTATCTGCCAGCAAATTATCCAACTCATGGCAAATATGCTGTGCCTGTGCTACTGCCAAACCATAACCAGGAACAATAACCACATTTTGAGAATAGCTCAACAATACAGAGGCATCTGAAAGACTAATTTCTTTCATTACACCTTGTTCTTTATCGCCAGCTGCACCGCCACCACCAAATGCCCCAATGATCACATTCATTAGTGAACGGTTCATAGCCTGACACATTAAAACAGTAAGGATTGTACCTGCTGATCCAACTAAAATACCACCTGTTAACATGGCCTGGTTATCGTAAAGGAAACCACCCATTGCGGCTGCTACACCCGTGAAAGAGTTCAGCAATGATATTACAACTGGCATATCGGCACCACCAATAGGCATTACGAACAGAATACCATAAAGCAATGAAATACCAAAGAAAACGTAAATCAAAGGCATTAATTCAGTAGGCTGAACATTTCCTTTAAGCAAGAACATTGCAAGGAAAGCAAGTAAACCTACAAGGAGTAAAATATTTACATAACGAAGGATAGGAGTACGGATATCTCCAATTTTTCCATCCAATTTTCCAAATGCAATCATACTACCGGAAAACGAGACACTACCAATTAATAGTCCTAAAAGAATAGCAATTGCTTGTCCGTTCATCATTCCATGTTGGGCAATAACCTCAGGATTCATATGAGGAAATTCCATCAACGAAATTAATGCCGCTGCAGCACCACCCATACCATTAAACAGGGAAACAAGCTGAGGCATTGCCGTCATTTTAACCCTTTTAGCAATTAAGGTACCTACTAACGATCCAATTGCAATTGCTAAAAGGATAAGTGGGATATTCCCAATTGATTCTCCATGTTCATTTTTGTGCCACAAAATTGTAGCAATAATTGCAAGCGTCATACCTACAGCTGCCCAGGTATTTCCAGAGCGAGCCTGTTTCGGATTACTAAGCATCTTAAGTCCTAAGATAAAAAGGACAGAAGCGATGATATAACTGACTTCTAATATATAAGTTCCAATAAATTCCATTTCTCGTAGATTTAGTTGTTATTCACCTTTTTTAGGTTTTTTCTTAAACATCTCTAACATGCGGTCGGTAACCACAAAACCACCAACAACATTCAGTGTTCCCAGAAACACAGCCAGGAAACCAAGGATAAGTGACGAAGTTGTATCGGCATGCCCCATTACGATGATGGCACCGATAATAACGACCCCGTGAATGGCATTAGCACCCGACATTAAAGGGGTATGCAAAATGGCAGGAACATTAGAGATTACTTCTATCCCTAAAAAAACCGAAAGGATGATAATAAATATCGCTTCCTTATAGGTAAATATATATTCTAATATTGATTCCATATCTAGTTATTTAAAGCTTGTTTTACTCGTTCATTAAGTACCTCTCCCTCGTGGGTAATGCAAGTTCCTTTTACGATGTCATCTTCAAAATTCAGGTTCAGTGAACCATCTTCTGCAATCATCAATTCAAGGAAATTGATCACATTCTTACCAAACATTTTGCTGGCATCCAATGGCATATCAGAAGCATAATTAGATTGTCCGATAATCGTCACACCGTGTTTCACAACAGTTTTGTCATCTTCAGAAACTTCACAGTTCCCTCCCGTTGAAGCAGCCAGATCAACAATTACTGACCCATTTTTCATGCTTTTTACTACTTCTTCAGAAATTAAAACAGGAGCTTTGCGACCAGGTATTTGAGCTGTACAAATTACCACATTGGCTTTTGCAGCATGACTATTTATCGCTTCCTGCTGTTTCTTTTTGTACTCTTCTGTTTGTTCAACAGCATATCCACCAGCACCAGCATCTTCAGTGGCACCTTCAACCTCAACAAAGCGTGCCCCAAGGCTCAGTACTTCTTCTTTTACAGCAGAACGTACATCAAAAGCTTCAACCTGTGCTCCAAGCTTACGAGCAACAGCAATTGCCTGCAAACCAGCAACCCCAGCCCCTAAAATCAGCACGTTAGCAGGACGGATAGTTCCGGCTGCAGTCATAAACATGGGGAAGAAGCTTGGCAATGAGAAGGCTGCTTCCAACACAGCTTTGTATCCTGCAACAGTTGCCATAGATGACAACACATCCATTGCTTGAGCACGGGTAGTTCTTGGAATTGAATCCATACTAAAGCTGGTGATACCTTTCGCCTGGAACTTCTTCACAAGCTCTTTGTTCCACAAAGGTTTGTACTCGCTAAGCCAAATTTTATCAGACTTAACTTTTTCAAACAGCTTTTCGTTTGGTTCTGAAATTTTAACCAGCAAATCAGCTTTTTCAAGCACTTCGTCACATCCGACAATCGAAGCTCCTGCTTCGGTGTACTCTTCATCAGTAACATAAGCTGAATCCCCTGCTCCCTTTTCTACAAGCACTTCGGCTTTTAGTTTAACCAGATACTTAACATGTTCCGGCAAAAGGGCAGCTCGCTTCTCGGGAAGCTCTTCTTTAAGAAGTCCTATAACCATAAGAAGTTGAATTAAGTTTAGAAATTAGTATAATGTAGTTTTTTGAAAATCCAATTTGGTTAAATATAAGTACTTTAATTATTTTTCAAAATGATTTTCAAATGCTTGCGAATTTAATGTTGAAAAGTATAAAATACGAGGTAGGTAACGACTAGTTCACCCTATCCCTTCTGTAGATTGGTTTATTCAATTTATACGAAAACCCAATGGTAATAAATTCTTTCATTTGCCACTTAGGTTCCTTCCCTACCTCAACTCGCTGACCATCTTGCATTTCATAAATCGGGAACTTCACATTGTCATCGTAAATAAAATGGAGCATCATGCGCATGTTGATGAAATTATTCAGGCGCATTACAAAGTTGTTTTCCCAGTTAATATCAAACTTTGAAAAAGGAGCACTATAGTTGACAAACATCTTGTACTTTAATTCATATGCAATGTCTTCCGTTAGGTCTCTTTTGAATTTGACGTCCGCATTTAAACCAGGCTCCCAGTAACGTTTCTTGCCATCTTCAATCCCAAACTTGCTGGCATCAATTTTTGCGGTATCCCTTACATAAACTGTTTTTGAAGTAAGGGGGGAAAGGAGCAATGAGAAATTTTTATTGGGTTTGTAATCCAAACCAAGTTTTAAAAAGGTTCTTGCAGGTGCAAGGAACCCTGAGATTGGATTATCCCTGTTCGGATAATTATATCCATAGAAAAACTGTGTTTCAAAATCAAGTTCCGCACTGTAATACCATTTCTTAAATGCACTTACCCCAAAACGTGAGGTAAAACCAAACTTATCGGCATTCTTCTGAATCTTATCATCACCGGGCTTCAACCATCCGGTTCTAATTTCTGCATTGTTTTCCCATTTAATTTTTTTGAACGAATAGTTTGCAAAACCTTTCAAAACCAAGAGTGTTGAAAGTGCACTTTTACCACCTCGTTTCCAATTGCTCAAATATGTTTGTGTGAAACCAACTGTTCCATCACCACCCAACCTCCATGGTGTAGAAATGTTATAAAGCTTTTTCACCTTTCGCAATCCTCTTTCGGGAACAAACTTTTGAAATTCAAAATCGCGTTTTTGTTTTTCAGAAAAACGGGAAAATGTAACTCCATCGTCAATCAGGATTTTGATCGCATTCTTATCGATATTCTGAATTCTGATACCCAGCGAATCTTTCTGTTCATTTTTAATAAAAAAACGCTGATGATCCCGGTAGTATTTGCGCAACCATATTTGGGTGGAATCATTTTCATGGTTGTAAATCCAAAAATCAAGTGAATCCTTTTCGGCTTCCTGTGTTAAAATATCAAGAAAGCTAACTAATTTTTTATTGACTTCTTTCTTTACTGAATCATTATGGGCTGTAAGAAGTTGAAGGTTCTGTTGTGTTACAGTTTCAGAAAAGTTGTCTTGTTCCCGCTTCGATAAAATATTGATGTATTCATCCTGATAGTTATTCCGAACTGAATCAATGTAATGTTGCAGTAATTCATTATTAAATTGCTGCCGGGCTTGTTCAAGAAATCGAGTTTTCAAACTGTCCATTTGTCTGTATCGCTCATAATCGGACCTGCTAAGTTCATTAGGATCGGAAATCGATTGGAATTCTAAAAGACTATCTGGTAAAACCACTAAAGAATCTTTGAGCAGAAGATGGGATTCACCTCTTTTAAGTAAGCGGACTTTTTGGTTAAGGTTCTCAAACAATTCCTCTGGAACAGCAATTTCATCACGAATAACATTGTTCTTCACATCACGGTCAACACGCTTAAGTTGTTCCTGCAATTCGCTAAATGAAATAAAACCCGGAACACTCAAACTATCAACAACCATTTTTGCCGAACGGGTAAAATATTCATTGACTCCACTTTTTTGTTGTTGATCAATTTTGTACAGAATGGAATCTAGTTTTTCATCTTCGAAATAATGAAGAAGACCTCTGAGGTTTTGCCCAACTTCTTCTGATTGAGGAACCCAACCATCATTACCTTCCAACAAATACTTTAAGTAATCAATGCTTACCTGCACAGAATCGATTTGACTCGTTTTTTTCTTTTTGGGATAAAAATTTGGGAAAGCAGTATTAAAATTCAAACAAATGACAATCAGCAACAATCCGGCAACAATATTTTTTTTCTGCATGCTTATCCTATTTAGGCTCTTTCTTAACGTATTTCATTTTAAAAACGTGATTCTAATCAAAAATTAAGCCACAATGGGCTACCAGCTCGAAAAAGGTTTTTTTGATAACTCAAAGTTAAAATATCGCAAATCCCCAGTAACCTCTTCTTCAATCCATTCCGGCAAAACAATTCGTTCATCTTCTGTGCTTAACTCTATTTCAGCCATTATTAATCCTTTGTTAGCGCCATCAAATATATCCACCTCCCATTTTTTATCACCCACATTAATAATGTATCGGATTTTTTCTATCGGAGGGAAAATGGCAAGTTTAATAAGCTCTGTTGCATCTTCAAATGGAATTTCATATTCGAACTCAGGCCGAGAGAACCCTTTCCCCTTCCCTTTTATTGTCAGGAATGCTTTATTGCCAGCTATTCTAACCCGGGTCAATCGTTCAGGGTCAACACTCAAGTATCCCTGTTTCATAGGGATTTTAGAAGAAGGCTGAGGCAATAGCTCTTTTCTCACCAAAAACTTTCGTTCAATTTCAATAGCCATACACGTTGAATTTCTCACAAAAATAACAGTCTCAGTTAAATTCATGATTTCAATAACTGGTTTATTTAAACTTTTGACAACTTCTTATTTAAAATTAGTCTGTTTATCAATAGGTCAATTGTGTTGCAGAACACGCCCATTTTCGGCTTTCCTGATAATTCCCAGTAGTTTATCAAGTCCCACTTCTCTATTTTTATACAGAACGATCTGATCTCCCTAAGTTGGGAAAAAATACACAACATTGACCTGGCCTTTTAATAGGCGTCTTTATCATTACAGTTACCAATTTCTCTCATCAAAACATTACTTATAAATTGATTTTTATGAATCCCGTTAAGGATCTGATTAAAACCCTGGCTGATAAACATGGAAGAAGCAGGGAAAACCTACTTCCAATTTTACAGGGTGTTGTTGAACAAGAAAAGTATTTAACCGAGTATTCCATGGTTGAGATTGCCCGTGAACTTGATTTACCGGCAGCAGAAGTGTATGGAACAGCCACATTTTACTCTTTCCTCGAACACAAGAAAATGGGCAAGTATGTAATTCGTGTGTGCAAAACGATTACTTGCTCCATGAAAGGAAAGAACCAAATATTGCTGGCTATTCAGGATATGTTGAAGATTGACTTAGGAGAGACCACCCCTGATGGAAAGTTCTCGCTTCTGGAGACCAATTGCCTGGGATGGTGCCACAAAGCCCCAGCCATGTTGATTAATGACGATGTTCATACCGAACTTACTCCAGAATCGATTCGTGAAATACTTACTTCATACATGAAAAAATAAAAACGAAAATTATGGTTGCCGCAACATATCAACTAAAAAGAGCAGATTTCATTTTTAAAAATGAAAACGATTGGGAAACAATCTTGCAAAAAACACTGAAGCGCGAACCAAACGAACTGGTGAATGAACTCATGAGTTCTGAACTCAAAGGACGTGGAGGTGCTGGTTTTCCTACTGGATTAAAATGGAAATTATCTTCTGAAGAAAAAGCCAAAATAAAATATGTAATTTGCAATGCAGATGAAGGTGAACCCGGAACGTTTAAAGACCGTGAAATTTTAACCAAGGTTCCCTACAAAGTACTTACTGCAATGGCTGCATGTGCGCATGTAATTGGCTCATCAAAAGGTTATATCTACTTACGTGGTGAATACAAATTCCTTGTGCCTGACCTTGAAAAAGCGATTAAAGAATTTGAATACTATTGCAATGAGATCGGATTCAAGTTTTCGATTGAAATCTTCATGGGAAGCGGTGCTTACATTTGTGGAGAAGAAACAGCCCTTTTCGAATCAATGGAAGGGAAAAGAGGTGAACCAAGAAATAAACCACCTTTCCCAACAACATTCGGTTATAAGGGTGTTCCAACTGTTATAAACAACGTTGAAACGCTTGCTCACACATACACCATTTTTAAGTATGGATCCAAGAAATTTTATGACCTGGGTGTTCAATATTCTCGTGGATCAAAGTTGTTTTCAGTATCAGGAGATACTCCGAAGCCAGCTATTTACGAACTTGAGCTTGGTATGAGCCTTCAGGATTTTGTAAATGAATTTGGCGATGGAGACACCAAAGCCGTTCAGGTTGGTGGTGCATCCGGTTTTTTGGTACCCCGAAAGCGTTTTGAAGAAACAACCATTGGATATCAAGGTAAACTTACTGGTATTTCTTTACCAACCGGAGGATCAATGATGCTTTTCAATAGCTCTCGATCCATGTTTAATGTATTGGATAACTATCTGGATTTCTTCAATGAAGAAAGCTGTGGACAATGTACCCCATGCCGCGTAGGTTGTCAGCAATTATTGAGGGGCATTAAAGCTGTTAAACGAGGGGAAAAACCAGCCTCTTACCTCGACAAGTTGTTAAAACTCTCTGAAACCATGCAAATGACTGCGAAGTGTGGACTTGGACAATCGGTTGCAAACTCATTCTCGTCCATCGTTGAAAACTTCAGAGAAGAAATGATCTACTAATCCAAAAATTACAATCATGGCAAAAAAAATAAATCTTACTATAAATGGTATCCCAGTAGCACTTGAAGAAGGTAAAACAATACTGGATGCCGCCGATCAATTGGGAGTTATTGTTCCTACACTTTGCTATCACAAGGATTTATGCGTTGCAGGTAACTGCCGTGTATGTGTTGTTGAAGTTGTTGGCCAAAAACGACTGGCAGCAGCATGTGCAACCCCTTGCGAAGAAGGAATGGAAATATTGACAAACAGCCTAAAAGTTCGAAATTCGCGTAAACACATTATTGAATTATTACTTTCTGAACATGAATCAGATTGTACAAAGTGTTACAAAAACGGAAATTGCGAACTGCAGGAATTAGCTTCTGAATACAAAATCATGACGCAGGATTTCATTCGTCTTGCTCCTGAGAAGAACTACACGATTGACATGTACTCTCCTTCTATTGTGAAGGATGACAGTAAATGTATCCGTTGCCAACGTTGTGTAAGGACTTGTGCCGAACTTCAAGGTGTAAACGCACTTACCGTGGCTTATAAAGGTGATGAAATGAAAATTGCCACTTTCTTCGAAAAAACAATGAACGATGTGGTTTGCACCAACTGCGGACAATGTGTTAACCACTGTCCTACTGGCGCTTTAGTTGAGAAAAACTACATTGAAGAAGTATGGGATGCCATCTCAGATCCAAATAAACATGTTGTTGTTCAAACTGCACCTGCAGTCCGTGTTGGATTGGGAGAAGAACTCGGATTACCTGTTGGATCAAGGGTAACTGCTCAAATGGTATCAGCACTTAAACGATTGGGATTTGATTCTGTACTGGATACAGACTTTACAGCTGACCTTACCATTATTGAAGAGGGAACCGAGCTGCTCACCCGCCTTAAAAAAGCGTTGGTTGAAAAAGATGAAACGGTGCAATTACCAATGGCTACGTCATGTTCACCCGGATGGATTAAATACATTGAACACATGTACCCAGACTATTTGGGCAACCTTTCAACCTGTAAATCGCCACAACAAATGTTTGGTGCGTTAGTTAAAACTTACTATGCCAAAGCAAGAAAGATTGATCCTGAAAATATTGTTTCAGTTTCAGTAATGCCTTGTACCGCTAAAAAGTTTGAAGCGAACCGACCTGAAATGCATGACAGCGGTTATCGTGATGTGGACTACGTTCTTACAACTCGTGAACTTGCTATCATGATCAAACAAGCAGGGATAGATTTTGACAAACTTCCTGAAAGAGAGTATGATCGTCTGATGGGTGATTCAACTGGTGCAGCAGTTATTTTTGGTGCTACAGGTGGTGTTATGGAAGCTGCACTTCGTACCGCCTACGAGTTAGTTACTGGTCGTGAGGTTCCATTTAAAAACCTAGACATTACTCCTGTAAGGGGCATGGAAGGTGTTCGGGAAGCGACGATAAAAATTGAAAAGCCTCTTGAAGAGTGGGCATTCCTTGACGGAGTTGAGCTGAAGTGTGCTGTTGCGCACGGCCTGGTTAATGCGAAGTTGGTCATGGATGCTGTTAAATCTGGTGAAGGCAACTATCACTTTATTGAATTTATGGCTTGCCCAGGCGGATGTCTTGGAGGTGGAGGACAACCAATCCCAACCAATCCGGAAATTAGGAAGAAACGAGCAGAAGCAATCTACGCAGAAGACTCGGGAATGCCAATACGAAAATCTCACAATAATCCTGAAGTGGCAAAGATTTATGAAGATTTTCTTGGAGAAGCCCTTGGTGAAAAATCACATCACCTACTTCATACCAAGTACATTAAGAGAGAACGATTCTAAAAATAGTAATCAATCAATTAAGCCGTCCTTCTTTTCAAGGGCGGCTTTTTTTGTAAAAAAATGTCATTTTATCTGTAACAAGCTATTCTAAATTATTACCTATCTTTCATGTTACTATTAGGTTTTATGCTCGTCATTAACCTAAACCATAGAAAAAACCATGAAAACTATCCTTGCAATCACATGCCAAATGGCTATGTCCATCTGTGCATTTTCTTTTGAAATTGCCCTAAGCCCTGAAGGTGATTCAATTCCCAACAAAACTTTCCATGTATCAAAGACTGAAGAAAAAATAAATGTTGATGGGAAACTGGATGAAAACTTCTGGGCAAAAGCAACAAAAATCGAACTCGCTTACGAGGTTGATCCGGGTGAAAATATTCCCTCCCCTGTAAAAACGTTTGTTTACGTTGCCCATAATCACGACCATGTTTATTTTGCATTTGAGGCATTCGACCCCGAACCGGAAAAGATCCGTGCCCACTACACAGACAGGGATCGGATCTTTAATGATGACTGGGTTGGTGTAGTGCTGGATACCTATGATGATGAACGAAGAGCTTTTGATTTTTTATGCAATCCGTTGGGAATTCAATGTGATGCAATTGAAAGCAACATTTTTAACGACAGCTGGGATGCCATTTGGGATTCAAACGGGAGAATTACAGATGAAGGGTTTATTGTTGAAATGTCCATTCCTTTTAGCAGTTTAAGGTTTCAAAATAAAGATGGGGAGCAGATTTGGGGATTTGATGCCGTGAGAAGCTACCCCAGAAATGTACGCCATCACATTGCCACTTTTGAACGAGACCGCGAGAATAACTGCTATCTTTGTCAGGCTTTGAAGATTAAAGGTTTTGAAGGAGCAGAGCCTGGGAAAAATATTGAGCTGTCACCTACTCTTTCACTAAATTTGAATCGATCAAGAACTGATGGAACATCCGGAAACTTTCAGTGGGATCACAAAAAGCTAGAACCAGGCTTTACAGGAAAATGGGGGATTACTACAAACCTGACATTGGGGACGACACTCAATCCGGATTTTTCCCATGTTGAAGCGGATGCTGCCATCCTTGATATCAATGAACCCTTTGCAATTTACTTTCAGGAAAAAAGGCCATTTTTTACAGAAGGATCTGATTTCTTCGACACAAAAATTAACGCAGTTTACACCCGGTCGTTAAGGAATCCCGAATGGGGCATGAAACTAACTGGGAAGGAAAAATCCCATACGATAGGCACTTACGTTGTTAAAGATGAAGTTACTAACCTGATATTCCCAGGCAGTCAGGGGTCACAAGACAGCTCAATAAATCAAAGTTCATATGCTTCAGTTCTTCGATATAAGAAAGACATTGGGAATAAATATACGATCGGACTTTTATTTACAGATCGCCAGGGCGACAACTACTTTAACAGAGTATATGGAATTGATGGAAACCTAAGAGTTTCTAATAAAGACCGGATTTTATTTATGGCAGGGGGTTCAACAACCAAGTACCCCGATAAAGTTGTTTCCCGTTTTGAACAACCTGATGGTGTTTTTGCAGATAAGGTTATTGATGTAACATTTATTCACAACTCCAGAAACTTTGATTATTATATGTCTTATGAACACTATGGAGATGATTTCAGAGCTGATCAGGGATTTGTGCCCCGGGTTGGGTATAAACAGTTCTTAATTGGTTCTGATTATACTTTCATTAACAAAAACTCTGACGAGTGGTGGTCAAATTTCATTTTGGAAAATAATTACAGGTATGCAGAAAACATGAATGATAATTTGCTGAATGAGAGGTACGAGGCAACGTTGGTTTTTCTGGGCACTATGCAAATTCATTCTTTCGTACAATACGCCTACCAAAAAGAATTGTATGATGGCCAGTACTTCAGCCAAAATAAATGGTTCATCCATCACTGCATGAGACCCATTGGAGACATCCATACCTATTTGAATATTCGATTTGGAGATCAAATTGATTATTCAAACACAAGGCTTGGAAAACAAATTAATATTCATCCGGGGTTTACATACATGCTTGGGAAGCACTTTAACATCAATTATAGCTTTATTTTTGATCGGCTAAACTATGAAGGCGAAAATATTTTCAAGGCCTATATCTCAGACGCCACATTGCAGTACCAATTTACTCGTCACCTTTTTTTCAGAACTATCATTCAATACAGACATTACAAATACAATATTGCCATGTATAATGATCCTCCTGAACCAAGGAAGAAAAGCTTATTTACGCAAATGTTGCTTTCTTATAAACTCAATCCACAGACAGTCTTGTTTTTAGGATATTCGGACAACTACCGAAACAACAATGATTTTGAACTGAGACAAACGGATAAAAGCTATTTCTTCAAAATTGGTTACGCTTTTACCTTATAGAATATTGAACAATTTTGAACCTAAATCTTTAAAAATCATTATTAAATAAAAATGATTTTATTTCTTTTGTTTTTTTAAGCAATCTAGGATTTGTAAATTGCGCATTCAAATTTTTAAAAAGACAGGGTTTATTTATTCTTTAAACTGAAGAAAATGATAAAAAGGCTCATTATAATATTATTAGTGATTGCACCAGCCATTTCGAATGCTCAGACAATTAGAGAGTTATTACAACGTCACAAGCAATTGGAAAGCAACAAAGAAACTACCGCTTTTAAATCAACGAGAGTTATCAACGGGCAATCTGTTGAACAACTCGGTGGCGGACATCTTGAGTTTAGGTATTCCGAACGTTTTGGCTCAATCAAAGATGGAGTAAACGACCTGTTTGGCTTTGACACAAACACTCGACATATTGGAGTTGAATATGGTATTACAGATTGGTTAACTTTTGGACTTGGGAGAGAAAACTTGGAAAAAACATTTGATGCTTTTATAAAGCTGAAAATATTGCACCAAAGCAAACGGGATGAAACAACTCCCTTCTACATGTCTTATTTATTTACAACAGAAGCCTTTACAACGAAGTGGAATCCAAACTGGGAATACGAAAATAATTTTCCCACCAGACTCGCATACACGAATCAGCTATTAATTGCTCGGAAATTCAGCGATAAATTCACAATGCAGCTTACCCCAACTTTTATCTACCGCGACAAATTGCATGTAGCTGAAAATAACAGAGCACTTTACGCGCTAGGTATAAGTGGAAAACACAAATTAAGTAATCGGCTGACGTTAAATGCAGAATATTTTCTTGGTTTTC
This sequence comes from Sunxiuqinia sp., assembly GCA_965230765.1. Classification (GTDB taxonomy): domain Bacteria; phylum Bacteroidota; class Bacteroidia; order Bacteroidales; family Prolixibacteraceae; genus Sunxiuqinia. The sequence goes on along the minus strand of CBDDLR010000002.1, from coordinate 208,572 downwards.
GAAAAGACAATATTGACCAGGATCACCGGGATGCTTTTGCGATTGGCTTAGACATTGAAACTGCCGGGAATGTATTTCAGCTTTGTATTAGCAACAATAACTCCATGCAGGAAGTTGGTTTTATTTGGGGAGATGAAAATAAAGACTTTTTCTCAGGAGGAATCCACTTTGGATTTAACTTCTCCAGAACAATTTCATTCGTTAAGTAGGAAGGATACAATGAAGTGGTTATCATCAATATTATTTTTTCTTTTTATTTCTTTTCAAGTTTCAGCACAATCAATTTATTATACCGAAACTGGTGAAATAGATTTTACATCAACAACAGTTGTTGCAGAATTCACAGCTAAGAGTAATGAAGTTCTTTCATTCATTGATATTGAAACAGGTGAAATTAATTTCTCGGTATTAATTGAGTCATTTGATTTCAAAAATGATGTGATGCAGAAACAGTTTGTTGATTATTACATTAAATCGAAAAATAATCCCAGGGCAACATTTACCGGTGAAATCATTGATTTTGAAAAACTGGACTTGAGTACTGAGACGCAACAGCCAGTAAAAATTAAAGGAAGGATAAATATCAATGGGGAGAATCGGATTATTGAGGTAGATGCTACGCTTCAACAACTTGCAGATACCATTTTTGGTATTTCAAAGTTCACACTCTTACCTTCTGATTTTGGAATTAAAATACCAAGAGCCGTTCGTTTTCAAATTGCAAAAAACATTGAAGTATCGGTTGCAACAACCTACTTGCCCTACCCAGCAAGATAAGCTTATTTCGAAGGATTATTTTTCCGTTTAAAATAATGTGGTGAATCGCCCCACTCATCATAAGCCACTTCGCTTCCAGCAAGTTCAACACGTGCTTCCAAACAATTTCTACAAAGTTCAGCATCTTCATCAAGACATGGCTTGTCTTCATAAAGTTGGTATTCTTTGCGGTAATCACACGGTGTCAAATTAGGCATAATCACATTTGCTCCAACTTTCAAGGCCTTTTCTCGACCAGCAGGATCAATAGCCTGAAGTGCTGTAGCAGCTGCAATGTTAATATCGGGAATAAACAAACGCAAAGTAGCCACCATTCGCAAAGCCAAATCAAATCGATCCTGCTTGCTCATCAAACTATCCTTGAATTCATAAAGCGGTGTATCTTCATGTTCAATGAATGGCCCCATGCCAACCATATCCACATCCATCTTTTTGAAGAACAGCAAGTCGTCAGCTAAATCTTCCATTGTTTGAAAAGGCAAGCCAATCATTACGCCTGTACCAACCTGGTAATCACATTCCTTTAATAAGTGCAATGCACTGATCCGCTTTTCAAAGCTGTGATGATCGTTATTGGGGTGAATTTTATTGTACAAATCCTGATTCGAACTTTCAATTCGCAACAAGAATCGATGTGCACCGCTTTCTCGCCAACGCAAATAGGTTTCCTTGCTTTGCTCACCGCAAGACAATGTTATACCTAGCTCTCCCTGCGACAATTCTTTAATCCCTTTTAGCAATCGTTCTACCCGATCGACAAACGCAGGAGACGAAATCTCTCCGGATTGAAGTACGACAGAACCAAACCGATTTTTCCAGGCAAATTCACAAGCCTCTATAATTTCTTTATCGGAAGCCTCATATCTGAAAACATTCTTGTTGCTTTTTCTTATACCGCAATACAAGCAGTCTTTCGAGCAAATATTCGAAAATTCAACAAGCCCCCTGTAGTAAACTTTCTTGCCTACCACCTGCTCTTTCCTTTTCAATGCTGCCTCAAACAGAAGCTTACGTTCCTCTCCTTCAGACTTTAATAGCCTGACTAAATCTTCCTTTGAGAAAGATTCCTGCTGTACTAATTCGTTAAAAGATTTCACGATGCGAATATAAGAAATACTCTAAATTCAATTCGCACATTTTTATCAGGTTTTTGTTCTATTCAAAATTTACTTACAGATTGGATATCTTATGTATTTTTCTGAATTAAACTGAACATGCTCATCTATTGTTATGATTTAAAAAGTAGTCATGGCAGAATTAAAAACAAAACCCAACCAGACAAGCGTTGATGAGTTCCTTGCAAAAGTTGACAATGAGCAAAAACGTGTCGATAGTTACCAAATTTTAGAATTAATGAAAAAAGTGACCGGGTGTGAGCCAATCATGTGGGGTGACTCAATTATTGGTTTTGGTGAATATCATTATAAATATGCCAGCGGTCGTGAAGGTGATTGGTTTTTAACTGGTTTTTCTCCGCGTAAGCAAAACTTTTCGGTTTACCTAATGTCATGCGAAAATGACAAAAACCTGGGAGATCTGTTCTCAAAATTAGGAAAACACAAAGTAGGAAAATCCTGCCTCTATTTTAATAAACTGACAGATATTGATATTAACATCCTGGAGCAATTAATTCATCAATCGGTTGAAGAACTGAAGGCTTACAGAGGCTAAGTCTACAAAATTCTATTGATCAAGACAATCATCATGGTTTTATGAGCAATACTTTGCTTACCTTTGCATAAAAACCTGCGGGAAGGTAAGTTTTTACTGACTTCAAGGGATTTAATAAGTTGACATACTATTGATGATTGACCTTTAAAGAAGGGAATCGTTGATTGTTACTTCTTCCCGCAAAAACCAAAAATCATGGAAAGTGAAAATCGCTTGGGTTTTGTGGGAATTATTATTGAAGATCGTGAGCATTGTTCGCAACAAGTGAATGATTTGCTTTCATCTCATTCAGAAATAATTCTTGCCCGTACAGGCATCCCCAATATCAAAGACAATATCACCATCATCACCTTGGTAGTGAACAGCTCTACTGATGAAATTGGTAAACTTACCGGACGTTTAGGCGCAATTCAAGGCGTACAAGTAAAATCAGGTCTATCAAAAAAATAAATCATGAATACAACTACTTCTACTTTTATCAACGAACAAGAAATCAGCAACATTCTAAGCAAGTACAGCAAACCAGACACACAACAAGTTAGAGATGTACTTGAAAAGGCTAAAGAGATGAAAGGACTTAGCCTTGAAGAAGTTGCCGTACTTACCGGAATTACTGATCCACTGCAACTTCATGAATTATTTGAAACGGCAAACCATATTAAAGACACGATTTACGGAAAACGCCTGGTGATTTTTGCACCACTTTACATTTCAAATCTTTGCGGAAACGAGTGTACTTACTGCGCATTTCGGGCAAAAAATAAAGACATTGTGCGCCGTGTTCTGACACAAAGAGAGATTACCATGGAAACGGAGGCTCTCATTGAACAAGGGCACAAAAGGGTTTTGATGGTTGCTGGAGAGGCCTACCCAAAACAAGGATTTCAGTATGTTCTCGATTCAATAAAAACCATTTACGACACAAAAACAGAAAAAGGTGATATCAGGCGAATAAACGTAAATGTTGCCCCGCTTGAAAAAAATGAATTCAAAGAACTGAAAGATGCGAAGATTGGTACTTATCAGATTTTTCAGGAAACATATCACCATGAAACCTATAAAAACGTACACCTTGGCGGCAAGAAACGAGACTACAATTACAGGGCAATGGCGCTGCACCGTGCTATGGAAGCAGGGATTGATGACGTTGGAATTGGTGTACTATTCGGGTTGTTTGATTACCGTTTTGAAATGCTTGCTATGATGCAGCATATTTTTGAACTGGAAAAAGTATTCGGAGTTGGGCCACACACAATTAGTGTCCCCAGGCTGGAACCAGCCACCGGATCGGACATTGCTTCTCACCCACCATTTGCAGTATCTGACCTTGAGTTTAGAAAAATAGTTGCCATTCTTCGCTTGGCAGTTCCTTACACAGGCATCATCATGTCAACCAGGGAAACTGCACAAATGAGAAGAGATACTTTTGCATTGGGTGTTTCACAAATTTCTGCTGGCAGCCGCACAAACCCTGGAGGTTATGAAGATGAAGCCGGACAGGAAGTTGATGGGCAGTTCAGCCTGGGTGATCACCGATCGTTGGATGAAGTAATTAAAGATGTTGCAGGCATGGGCTATGTGCCTTCATTCTGCACCGGTTGCTACCGATTGGGAAGAACCGGACAGGATTTTATGGACTTAGCGAAACCAGGTGCAATAAAAGCACATTGCGGGCCAAATGCACTTTCAAGCTTTATGGAATACCTGAACAATTATGCTTCGGAAGAAACACGAAAAGTTGGAATTGAATTAGTAGAAAATACGATTTCCAGCATGGATGGACTACCTAAAGAGCGTGCAAGGAAACTGGTTGACCGTGTGAATGACGGCAAAAAGGATGTTTTTTGTTAAATTTAGGAAGATGAAAAAAAACACCCGTAGTGAAGCTGACCTGATTGGGAAAAAAGAGATTCCGGCAGATGCATTGCATGGAGTGCATTCCGCCCGTGCGATTGAAAATTTTCCATTGTCTGGCAGAATGGTTCATCCGGAACTAATCAAAGCATTTGGTTGGGTTAAGCTTGCTTGTTTTCAAATAAACAGAGAACTTGGTTATTTCCCGGAAGAAGACAAAGCTGAGGCCATTGAACGTGCATGCCGGGTACTGGCCAATGGCAATGTGAGTGAACATGTTGTTGTAGATGCCCTTCAGGGAGGAGCAGGTACTTCTACCAATTTATGTGTAAATGAAATCATAGCAAACCGGGCACTGGAAATCTTAGGGAAGTCAAAAGGTGATTATGAATTGGTTTCCCCGCTTGATGATATTAATTTACATCAGTCAACCAACGACACCTACCCTACTGCATTAAAGCTGGCATCCATCGTTTTACTTAGGCAGGCGGAACAATCGGTGTTGCAACTGCAGGAAGCATTTCAGCAAAAAGAAAAGGAATTTGCAGACATTGTAAAAATTGGACGCACCCAACTGCAAGATGCTGTATTAACAACATTAGGCAGAGAGATGGCAGCGTACGCTGAAGCCTTTAACCGTGACCGTTGGCGGATATATAAATGTGAAGAGCGTCTTCGGGTTGTGAACCTTGGAGGTACGGCTATTGGAAGCGGTTTAGCTGCCCCGCGCCAGTTCATTTTCAGGGTGACCGACAGGCTTCGTGAACTTACAGGGATCGGGTTGGCAAGGGCAGAGAATTTAATTGAGAATACCCAAAATACTGACGTTTTTGTAGAAGTGTCTGGAATATTAAAAGCTTGTGCTTCCAATTTTATCAAAGTGGCAAACGATCTCCGCTTGATGTCCAGCGGACCAACAGCCGGGCTTTGCGAAATCAATCTTCCAGCTATGCAGGCAGGTTCGTCTATCATGCCAGGGAAAGTGAACCCGGTAATCCCGGAAGCTATTATTCAGGCTGCAATGAAAGTTTCCGGAAATGATCATGCTTTGTTTATGGCAGCATCTTCTGGCAACCTGGAGCTTAACGCTTTTATGCCGCTGATTGCCGACTCGCTGCTGGAAAGCTTAAGCCTGCTAAATCAATCAGCAAAAATTTTTAATGAAAAATGCGTACAGGGAATTACCGCAAATAAGGAGAAATGCCGAGAGCATGTTTTGAACAGCACCGCTTTGGTTACAGCTCTAATTCCAGAGTTGGGCTATGAAAAGTGTAGCGAACTTGTTAAAACATCAAATCATTCAGGTAGAAATATAAAACAAATAGTGCTGGATAAAAACTTGCTGGATGAAAATCATTTCGAGGAACTCATATCACCTGAAGCAATTAATAAACTTGGTTTTTAAAACTATTTTCAATTAAATTTCTAAACGTTTGTTAATACAGTTTTAATTTAGAATGATTCTTTATAGATTGCAAGTGATTATTAACTGAAAAAATTTAGAAAACCATGAAAAAATTAGTTTTAGTATTAGCTATTGTTTTTGCTTTCGGAGTAACTTTTGCCGTTAACATGCAAACAACTAACCCAGATGTTGTAATTGAGCAAGTAACCGATAACGACGAAAAGGAAAAGAAAGAAGCTAAAAAAGAAAAGTCAGAATGTTCAAAAGACAAAAAATGTTGCAGTGAGAAAAAATGCTGTGACAAGAAAAAAGAATGTAAAGACAAAAAGTAAAAACTTTACTAAAACATAGAATTAGAGGCTGCCAAACGTAGCCTCTTTTTTATTTATAGTAGGGTGTCCAAAAAGTAAGCATAATTGTGTATTTCATGAAATTCAGTTTTACCCGAACCCTAAAGGGAACCTGAATTTCAACGACTTCCCTTTAGGTAATGTAAGGGTAAAAGTCGTTGAAGGTGCAAATAAGGTACTTTTTGGACACCCTCTTATTTGCTTACAAGCAACTTTATTAAAAGAAATCATTGAAATAAAGCCAATGTATTTGTACTTTTCGGTTTGAAAAAATAACTATGAGGGCACCAAAATCTTTTCGATTACATATTGGGTTATTTGGAAAAAGAAATGTCGGTAAATCTTCCATTTTGAATGCGCTTACCGCTCAAGAGGTTTCTATTGTATCTGAAGTTGCAGGTACAACAACTGATCCGGTTGAAAAACCCATGGAATTATTACCACTTGGGCCAGTGTTGTTTATTGATACTGCCGGGATTGATGATGTTGGCGCACTGGGTGAAAAACGAATTCAAAAAACCTGGGCTGCAATTGATAGAACTGATCTGGGGATTATCGTATCAAATAGCAACGACTGGGGTGAATTCGAAGAGAAACTGCTTAACGAATTTAAAGACAGAGCTATCCCCGTAGTTATCGTAATGAACAAATCGGATATTTACCAAATAACCGAGTGTCTACAGAATAGCTTTACAAATGATAAAATTCCATTTGTTGAAACAGCTGCCATAAATGGACAAGGTATTCTTCAACTTAGGCAAACCATTTTAAAAAATGCGCCTGATGATTTTATTAATCGCCCTAGCATTGTATCAGATCTTGTAGGTCCTGGTGAAGCAGCCATGTTGGTTGTACCAATTGACAAGGAAGCACCAAAAGGCCGGTTAATTCTGCCACAAGTACAAAGCATTCGCGATTTGCTGGATGGAGATTCGTTTTGCATGGTTGTAAAAGAACGGGAGTTAAGAGAAGCACTCTCCCGCTTTAACAAACCCCCAAAGCTTGTAGTTACCGACAGCCAGGCTTTTTTAAAAGTGGCAGCCGACACACCTCCTGAAATTCCATTGACCAGTTTCTCCATATTGTTTGCTCGCCACCAGGGCGATCTGCCTGAAATGGTAAAAGGTGCCATGGCTATTGATAAGTTAAAAACAGGTGATAAAGTACTGATTGCAGAAGCATGTTCACATCACCCAATTGGTGAAGATATTGGAACAGTAAAAATCCCACGCTGGCTGTCTCAATACGTGGGTGGCAAACTGCAAATCGAATTTACACGCGGGCATGATTTTCCACCAAATATTGCAGATTACAAACTAATTATTCATTGTGGTGCCTGCATGTGGAACCGACGAGAAATGCTTTCAAGGATTATGAAAGCCCGACAAGCCAATGTACCATTGACCAACTATGGCCTAACAATAGCTTACTCGTTGGGAATTTTCGAGCGGGCGTTGCAGCCTTTTCCTGCAGCCTTAGAAATTTTTAAAAATTTAAGATATGAGAATCGTTAAAAGGATGTCATCTAATGAAAAGATGACATCCTTTTAACTTTGTTAGCCTTTTTATCAATCTTTTCAGAAAAGAAAAGGTAACTTGCTGCGAACCAAAAACGAATTAAAAAAGCCCCATCCATCAGTTGACGGACAGGGCAATACAGTATCTAATATCTTGAATCTAGTTTTCTGCAATCCATTTGGCAATCCAGTCGCCTACTTCGGACGTTTTATAAGCTTTTCCTTCTGCAATATCTTCGGTAACATAGTTTGCGGCCATTGATGCAGCAACAGCATCCCTGATCAGTTTGCCTTCAGCTTTCAGGTCAAAAGCGTATTCAAACATCATGGCAGCTGAAAGTATAGTTGCTATTGGATTGGCAATATCTTTTCCGGCAGCTTGTGGGTACGAACCATGAATTGGTTCGAACACCGAAGTGTGAATACCCATTGAAGCTGATGGCAACAAACCAAGTGACCCGGTAATTACACTCGCCTCATCGGTAAGGATATCACCAAACATGTTTTCGGTAACCATCACATCGAAATTTTTAGGCCACTGAATAATCTGCATGGCTGCATTATCCACAAACATAAATTCGGTTTCAACTTCAGGATAGCTTGGTGCAATTTCCTGACCAATTTCTCTCCACAAACGAGAGCTTTCCAATACGTTGGCCTTATCAACAATGGTTAGTTTTTTGTTGCGCTTCATGGCAAACTCATAACCCAATTTGATAATACGTTCTACTTCTTCACGCGTATAAGTACATGTATCAAAAGCAGTATTTCCATTATCTTTTCGGCCTTTTTCACCAAAATAAATACCACCGGTCAATTCACGAATGGCAACAAAATCAGCACCTTCAACCAATTCTCTTCGAAGTGGTGATTTGTGCAACAAAGACTCGAATGTTTCAACCGGACGGATATTCGCATACAGTCCAAGTTTTTTACGCATCAACAACAAACCTTGTTCCGGACGTACGGTTGCTTTTGGGTTATTGTCGAATTTTGGATCGCCAATTGCTCCAAACAATACCGCATCAGACTTCATGCACAGCTCATGCGTGTCATCCGGGTAAGGGGCACCAACCTGATCGATGGCAGTTGCTCCAGTTAATCCATATTCGTATTCTAATTCGTGATTAAATTTTTCACTTATAGATTTTACAGCCTTCATGGCCTGCTCAACAATCTCTGGTCCAATCCCATCTCCGGGCAGAACAGCTAATTTTAATTTCATTCTTTTATGATTTTATTTTTGGGGATTATTTCTGACTGATCTTAAGATACCTCTGTTTGATTTTATACTTGAGTTATGACAACCCACCTGTTTACAGATACAAATACAATCTGAATAACTTAATTCAGAAGTTGTAAATACTGTAATCATATGTGAATCGCACAACGTACAATCAACATATGCTGGAAGTTTTTCATCGCATTCCGGACAATAAATATCCAGGATATCTCCTTTATTTAATTTTATATCGATGCTTACCCTTGAATAATCGCCGTAAACAGGGCTTAGTGCAACAAAGCCTTTATCACCAGATTTACTGACTACTTTCAGCTTCATCGCATGATTTTCATTGATATGAATATTATCATCAAGCAATGAATGTCCGTTTGGACAATAGCATTCCTTTAAAATAACAGGCGCTACTTCTGCTTTTTTTCGGGATGGCCTACTAATTTTATTTTTGGGAATATGTATTGTCCCTTTGTCGGTAAATCTCTTCATGGTTATTTTTTTTAGTCTACGAGTTATGCTCAAGAATGTTTAACATTCGAATAGTCGCTTTTATTGCAGCTGCAGTTTGATCAGGATCAAGAGCACGGGTCTTAAACTCACGATCCAAATCCCATGTAATAACCGTTTCAACCAAAGCGTCAGTCTTTCCTCCAGGGGGAATTGAGACCGAATAGTCAGTTAACTTGGGGAATGGCTTATCCAATTCTTTATAAATACTTTTTAATGCATTCATAAATGCATCGTATTGCCCATCACCTGTAGCACTCGCCTCATAAGATTTCTTGTCAATATTTATGCTAACAGATGCGGAAGGTTTTAATCCCATTGCGTGTGTCATTGCATAATTATTCACATGAATCTTCTGCTCAATGGTTTCATGCAACACATCAGCGACAATATAAGGCAGGTCATCTGAAGTAACTGTTTCTTTTTTGTCTCCTAGTTCAATGATACGGTTGGTCACTGCCTTAAGTGCATCAGCTTCCAATTCAATTCCAATATCTTCAAGATTGGCTTTGATATTTGCTTTACCCGAAGTTTTGCCCAGGGCGTAAGTTCTTGTTCTTCCAAATCGCTCTGGAAGCAAATCATTGAAATAAAGGTTATTCTTGTTATCACCATCAGCATGAATACCACTACATTGTGTGAATACATACTCACCAATAAGTGGTTTATTAGTAGGAATGCGAATACCGGAAAAAGTCTCCACAAGCCTGGATACGCGGTTCAACATGCTTTCGTTGACGTTGGTGTTCATTTTTAGGTGGTCCTTGATGGTAGCAATGACACTTGAAAGGGGTGCATTACCTGCTCGTTCGCCTAGCCCGTTTACAGTTGTGTGCACACACTTGATTCCAGCACGAATAGCATGGAACACATTCGCGATTGCCAGGTCATAATCATTATGAGCATGAAAGTCAAAGTCCACATCAGGGAATGCTTCAATCATTTCTTTGCAGAAATCATAGGTTTCATCCGGATCAAGGATTCCCAAAGTATCGGGAAGCATTATCCGTTTTACATTCATTTCTTTCAGGCTTGACACCATAAAATGAACGTAGTCCTTTGAATTACGCATCCCATTTGACCAATCTTCCAGGTAAACATTAACGGCAATACCCAATTCATTTGCATAATCAACTGAATTCTGAATGTCTGCAACATGCTCCTCCGGGGTTTTTCTCAATTGCTGTGTAACGTGTTTGTACGAACCTTTGCAAAGCAAGTTAATCACCTTGCCACCAGCTTCATTGATCCAATCCAGGGAAACTTTACCATCCACAAATCCAAGGACTTCAACCTGATGAATGTGCCCACTTTCTGAGGCCCAATCCATAATTCGACGGACAGCACTATACTCACCTTCTGATACCCTTGCTGAGGCTATCTCTATGCGATCAACCTTTACGTTTTCCAACAATAACTTGGCAACGCTTAATTTTTCAGTATCGGTAAATGAAACCCCTGAAGTCTGTTCCCCATCCCTCAGGGTTGTATCCATGATACTGAGAAGTTGGTTCTCTACTACTACTGTTTTTCCCGTCATTTGTTACAATATTTAATTTTCAAATGCTTGAATTTGATCTTTCATATCCACGAGATAATCAATATCATCCAATCCATTCTGCAAACAATGTTTTTTATATGGATTTATTTCAAAGCTTTCAGATTCACCAGTTGCTAACAGGGTGAATTTCTGATTCTCAAGGTTAACCTCAAATTCTGTATTTGGATTTGCTTCTATTGCTGAAAATATCTTTTCAAGAAATTCAGGAGAAACAACAACCGGAAGAAGCCCGTTGTTTAATGAATTCCCTTTGAAAATATCAGCGAAGAAGCTGGAAACAACCACGCGAAAACCGTAATCATAAACAGACCACGCAGCGTGTTCACGACTTGAACCACTTCCGAAGTTTTTTCCACCTACCAATATCTTACCACTGTATCTTTCGTCATTCAATGGAAAATCTGCAATCGGCTGATCGTTTTTATCATACCGCCAATCACGGAATAAATTATCGCCAAACCCTTTACGCTCAACTGCCTTCAAAAATCGGGCAGGAATAATTTGGTCAGTATCCACATTTTCAATCGGCAGTGGAACAGCCGGTGTTTTTATAATTGAAAATTTATCGTATCCCATTATATATTTTTTAGATAAGAGCATGGGGCAAAGAGCTTTGCGGTTTTTATCGCTATGCACTTTGCGCATTGCACTTCACTGTTTTTACATCAATTCTCTTGGATCGGTAATAACTCCAGTCACAGCAGCTGCGGCAGCAGTGATTGGGCTTGCAAGCATTGTGCGTGCACCAGGTCCCTGGCGTCCTTCAAAATTTCTGTTAGAAGTTGCCACAGCATATTTCCCTTCCGGGATTTTATCATCGTTCATGGCCAAACAGGCAGAACAGCCTGGCTGACGAAGAGCCATTCCTGCTTCATTAAAAACTTTATCCAGACCTTCAGCAAGAATTTCCTTTTCAACAGCCTTTGAGCCAGGAACCAGCCATACAGTTACATCTTCAGCTTTTTGCTTACCCTTTACAAAATCGGCAAACGCACGGAAATCTTCTATCCGTCCATTGGTACAGCTCCCAAGGAAAACATAATCAACCTTTTTGCCTTTCATCGCATCTCCGGGCTGGTAATCCATGTACCCCAACGACTTCATGAAAGTAGTTTTATCTGTACCCTCAAGCTCTTCACCAGTTGGAATCGTTTGTGTAATGCCAATACCCATTCCCGGATTTGTCCCGTAGGTAATCATGGGTTCAATATCAGCGGCATCAAAACGATACTCCGTGTCAAACACAGCACCTTCATCAGTTTTAAGTGTTTTCCAATATTCCAGTGTTTTATCCCAGTCTTCTCCTTTTGGTGCTTTCTCTCTTCCTTTAATATATTCGAAAGTTGTGTCATCCGGAGCAATCATACCACCACGTGCTCCACATTCAATACTCATGTTACAAACAGTCATCCGTCCTTCCATGGTTAAACTACGGATTGCAGAACCTGCAAATTCAACAAAATGCCCTGTTCCACCACTGGTCGAAATTTGAGAAATGATGTATAAAACGACATCTTTTGCCGTAACACCTTCCTTCAGTTCCCCATCAACTGTAATGAGCATCTTTTTTGGTTTTGGCTGCATAATGCACTGACTGGCCAATACCATTTCTACTTCGCTGGTGCCAATTCCAAATGCAATAGCCCCAAAAGCCCCATGGGTTGAAGTGTGGCTATCACCACAAACGATGGTCATCCCAGGTTGTGTCAGTCCCATTTCAGGACCAATAATATGCACGACACCGTGCCCATCTGAGCCTAAACCATAATGGGTAATGCCATGTTCTTCACAATTATTTTTCAAGGTTTCAACCTGGTGACGAGACAATTCATCTTTGATACTCAATTCCTGATTAATCGTTGGAACGTTGTGATCTGGCGTTGCAGTTGTCTGATCCGGACGGAACACTTTTAACCCACGGTTTTTCAATCCAAGAAAAGCTACTGGACTTGTTACTTCGTGAATAAAGTGCCTGTCGATATACAGCACGTTTGGACCTCCTTCAACTTGTTTCACAACGTGCGAATCCCAAATCTTATCAAATAAAGTTTTAGCTTCCATATCTATTTACAAATCTTCTTTCCAATAAAAGGTTTATACTAATTATCCAACTGGTATTTTATTGATCGCATCAAGGAATGCCTCAACCGATGCTGTAATAATATCCGTATTTGCTCCAAACCCATGATAGATGTTATTATCATGATCAACCTGCATGTGTACTTTACCAATATCATCACTCCCATGATTAATTGCTTGCACCAGGAATTCATCAATGATAACCTGTCTGTGGATAATTTGTTTAACTGCTTTAATCGCGGCATCAACTGGTCCATTGCCCGAAGCAGTCGCTTCAAACTTTTCACCAGCAATATCCAAAATAACATTGGACATCGGCTTCAACGATTTACCTGAAAATACCTGTAAGTAATCCAATTTTATACGACGCTCTTTGCGTGTAGCATCACCTACCAACAATGCGATATCGTCATCACGGATTTCCTTTTTCTTGTCAGCCAGTTTCAAAAACTCCTCGTAAACCTCATCAACTTTATCTTTCTCCAATTCAAAACCAAGGATTTCCAAACGGTGCTTCAAGGCAGCACGTCCACTACGGGCAGTCAACAAGATTGAAGACTCATTGATACCCACATCTTTTGGATCCATGATTTCGTAATTCTCACGGTGCTTCAATACACCATCCTGATGGATTCCGGAAGAGTGCGCAAATGCATTTTTACCTACAACTGCTTTATTTGGCTGCACAGGCATGTTCATTAAGTTGGAAACCATGCGACTTGTGCGGTAAATATTTTTCGTATTGATGTTCGTTTCTATATCCAACAACTGGTAACGACTTTTCAAGGCCATAACAACTTCTTCCAACGAAGTGTTACCTGCACGTTCACCAATACCATTGATAGTAACTTCTGCCTGACGGGCACCATTCATAACCCCGGCAATGGTATTCGCAGTTGCCATTCCTAAATCGTTGTGGCAGTGTGTTGAAATAATTGCTTTATCAATGTTCTTGACATTGTCCATCAAAAATTTAATTTTTTCACCGAATTCATGTGGCAAACAGTATCCAGTTGTATCAGGAATATTAACAACTGTAGCTCCTGCTGCAATAACAGCTTCTACAACCCTTGCCAGGTATTCATTTTCTGAACGGCCAGCATCTTCAGCATAAAATTCTACATCTTCAACAAACTTCTTGGCATACTTAGTAGCCTCAACTGCTCGCTCCAGAATCTCTTCAGGATTTGAGTTGAGCTTGTGGTGAATATGGTAATATGAAGTTCCGATACCTGTGTGGATACGAGGTTTCTTGGCAAACTTGAGGGCATCTGCAGCAACTTCAATGTCTTTTTTCACTGCGCGGGTCAATCCGCAAATTGTTGGCCAGGTTACAGCCTTTGAGATTTCAACTACCGATTCGAAATCACCTGGGCTGGAAATAGGGAATCCGGCTTCGATTACATCAACGCCTAATTCCTCCAATGCTTTAGCCACTTCAATTTTCTCAACGGTATTCAACTGACATCCGGGAACTTGTTCCCCATCTCTCAAAGTGGTGTCAAAAATGTACAATTTATCGCTCATAACGAATTGATTTTATTATCTGTTGTTTAAAAATTTATGCATTAAAAAAGCCATCCTCTGTGAGAATGGCTCTATGTAATTTCTTATAGTTTATACCCATACCATTCTCAGTCGTGCGTTCCAATAAGTAGAATACCGAGTAGAATACTGAGAATAGAAATGAGATTAAATCGTGTCATTATTTCAATGATTTCATGCAAATATCACAAAATAATTTTAAAATGAAAACTTGAAGGCATTATTTTTTACAATCCTTAATAAAAAGATTTCACTGTCTTAATTTTCTCAATAGAATCAATTTCAAATTAAGTCTGTGCAGCAACATTTTAAGAGAAAACTAATTCAAAAATTTCTTTTACAAGTAATGAATCTTATTTTCATTCGTAATACAAATGAACAAACAAATAAAAATGACTAATCCACTTTATGAAGCAAGCAGAGTTTGAAGGAATGATTCTGAAAATAAAAGACAAGCTCTTTCGGTTTGCACTAAGCATATTGAGAGATGAAGAAAACGCTCAGGATGCAGTTCAGGAAGTTGTTCTCAAACTGTGGGAGAAAAAAAACAGATTGGACGCCAGCCAAAATATTGAATGTTTTTGCATGAGTTCTTTAAGAAACCACTGTTTTGATGTTCTACGGCGAAATAAGCAATTTGAAGACTATTCAAAATCCATGGAAATCAATCCTGTTGCACTACAAAATTATGAACAGGATAACTTAATTGAACAAATAAAAAAAGAATTGGAAAACCTTCCATTACAACAACGGATTGCAATAGAATTAAAAGACTTTCAAGGATACAGCTATGATGAAATGAGTAAAATATTGGATTTATCGGTAAATGCTATACGTGCCAACGTTTCAAGAGGAAGAAAAAGACTTCACCAACTATTTAAGGAGGAACTGGAAAATGTGTAAAGAAAAAAATATAACTGAATTTTTTGATGGAACGGAACCAATAGATAATGTTCTTGAAAATTCGAAAAACAAATCTGAAGAATATCAATTCTTAAAAGCTTACAAGACCTTAATTGAGGATTCAAAAAAAGAAGCAAACACTGATTATGATCCATTTGCAAGAATAAAAACAACCCCTAAAAGGTACTTGTATTTTAGAAAATATCTTCCTTATGCTGCATCCATATTATTATTGATAACTGCTGGCTGGATTTTTCAACAAAAACATTCCAGAGACAAGACAAATTTAACTGAAAAGGAACTAAAAGCTGCAATGGAAAATACAAATTATGCCTTGAATACTTTTTCCAGCAAATTACATCAAAGTTACGTGAGCTTTGAAAAAACAGAAATACTTCAAAAACCTCTAAATGAGATGGTAAGATTAAAAAGCATTAAAATAAAAACCCAATAAAAATAATTCTTATGAAATTCAAATTAGTATTCTTATTTCTATTTTTAGGCATAATTGTTAGTGCTCAGAACGGTCAAAAATCAATTAAAAATACTTTTGATCTTTTAAAGAAACAGGATCATGTTTCATATTTTGATGTATCAAAAGAAATGTTTCAAATGCTTTCAGAAACAGAGAATATGAGTTCAGAGTTGAAAGAGTATTTAAGTAAAATTAATGAACTAAAAATGGTAGAATCGACAAGAAGAGTAGACCAGGAATATGTCAATATTTATGACGAATTTTTGACAAATGCCGATCTGAAAGGATTTATTCGATTGATGACTTCAGAAAGTCAACATGAGAAGATTACCTATTTCAGAAAGAAAAATGACGATAAGACTAATGAATTCCTATTGGTGAGTTCAAACACTGCAATATATGTAGCGGGTAAAATAGATTTAAAATCTATTGCAGAATTTGAGTCTGTTTTAAAGGTTGCAGGAAATGCAATGGGACTATAAACCTGGGTTCTGAACAAGAAAAATGCTCCATGAAATAAAATCACGGAGCATTTTTACCTTAAACCCATTATTGGTTTCTTCTTATGTTAGCTCCCATTGTTTTTCAAAAGTAATTGTAGCCACTACACCTACTTCACCCCTCCAACTCATTGGCGGACTTACAAGCTTCAGCTTTTTTCCACGAATTTCAGCATGGCGAATTTTGTCCAGTCCTTCGTCACTTTTTGCAAAAAATGATCCTTCAATATGGTGTATCACATAATCTTTTTCACGATTATACTCATAAGTTCCAAAATATGAAACAGGTTTAATATCCTGTAACTCCGCTGGATTTTGATCCAGATCTTTAGGCATGTACTGAACAGAAAAATGTCCGGTTGACGTGTAATGTATGTAACCAATCGCATCTTCACCAAATGGAAATTCTTGTTCTCCGTTTGAACGTTCAATCTGAAACGAAGTCAATTTGTAAGTCCCTTCAATTATTGTATACATAATGGCTAATTTTTTCTGGTGAAATTTACACCTTTAATGCTTGAAAAGTTTTACAAAAGAACATGTTTTAGAAGCTAAGATTTGGTAATTATTTAATGCAAATCACTACTTAACAATCGCAACTATTTTGTACTTTTGTGCAGTTCTAAAATTTATCCCAAGGCAACATCTAAAGTCATCATCACCGCAAATCCCAACATCGCACCAATGGTCGCAATGTCAGTATTTTTCTCCAATTGGGATTCTGGAATTAACTCTTCTACAACAACATAAATCATGGCACCTGCAGCAAATGAAAGAGCGTATGGTAAAATTGGTTGCATTAACACAACAGCAGCAGCACCAATAACCCCAGCGATTGGTTCCACAATCCCTGAAGCTTGCCCATACAAAAAGCTCTTCCCTCTTGACATGCCCTCTCTGCGTAGAGGAACAGAAACCGCAGCTCCCTCTGGAAAATTTTGAATCCCTATCCCCAAGGCCAATGCCATTGCAGCAGCTAATGATGCTTCAGGAATTCCAACTGCAGCAGCACCAAACGCAACACCAATTGCGAGTCCTTCAGGAATATTGTGAAGCGTTATTGCCAAAACAAGTAGCACGCTCCTACGCCATGAAGTATGGACACCCTCTGCCTCTTCGGTTGGAAAACCAAGGTGAAGGTGAGGAATAATTTGGTCGGCCAACCAAAGGAAAGCACCACCAGTTAAGAAGCCAACAACGGCTGGCATCCAGGAAGAACCTCCAGCTTTTTCAGCCATTTCTATTGCTGGATTAAGCAATGACCAAAAGCTTGCTGCAATCATTACACCTGCAGCAAAACCCAACATTCCATCCAGAACCTTTCTATTTATTTTTTTGAAGAAAAATACCATACTTGCCCCAAGAGCAGTAACACCCCAGGTAAAAAGAGTGGCCATAAGTGCTTGATAAATCGGGCTTAAATTAATGAACCAATCGTACATATTATGTGGTTTTTATTTTTGAACTAAATGAATTCTAAAATTAACCCAAAATGACCAGACTTGTTCAATAATCATCAAACAAAAAAGGTGCAATCTTAAAAAAGACTACACCCTTATACACAATATTGTTATTCATCAGATGACCTTGAGGAATCATCCGATGTAAGTCTTCAATCATTTAGATAATTGCTTCCATGGCCTCCATGGCCTCGCGAAGTTCTTCTCCAATAATTTCTACCTCGTGGTAACGAATTTTGTCGTTAATCTCAATAAGCTCTTTGTTATCAACACCAGCATCAATTCCATCATTGAAGTTTTTACCAATTACATTGGTATCAATTTTAGTCATGAAATCAGCCAATAATGGTTTTGCTGCATGATCAAATAAATAACAACCGTACTCAGCAGTATCTGAAATTACACGGTTCATTTCGAACAATTTCTTACGTGCAATGGTATTGGCAATAAGTGGAGTTTCATGAAGTGACTCGTAGTATGCCGATTCAGCTTTAATACCAGCTTCACACATTACGTCGAATGCCAGCTCTACACCAGCCTTAACAAAGGCTACCATCAAAGTACCATTGTCGAAGTATTCTTGCTCAGAAATTTCAACATCGCCCGCAGGTGTTTTTTCGAAAGCCGTTTCTCCGGTTGCAGCACGCCATGCTAACAAGTTTTTATCACCAGCAGCCCAGTCTTCCATCATGGTTGATGAGAACGTTCCGTCCATGATATTATCCATGTGCTTTTCAAACAATGGACGCATAACTGATTTCAACTCATCTGCAAGTTTGAATGCTTCAACTTTAGCAGGATTCGACAACCTGTCCATCATGTGTGTAATACCACCAAGCTTCAACGCTTCAGTTGTAACTTCCCAACCGTATTGGATTAATTTTGAAGCATATCCGGCATCAATTCCTTTTTCAATCATTTTATTGAAGCAAAGAATAGAAGCTGTTTGAAGCACACCACAAAGAATGGTTTGCTCACCCATCAAGTCTGATTTTACTTCAGCAACAAATGAAGAATGAAGAACACCTGCTTTGTGCCCACCAGTTGCAGCACAGTATGCTTTTGCAATTTCCAAACCGTCTCCATTTGGATCATTCTCGCGGTGAACAGCAATCAAGGTTGGAACACCAAATCCACGAAGGTACTCTGCGCGCACCTCTGAAGCAGGGGATTTTGGGGCAACCATAATTACGGTTAGATCATCACGTATTTGCATTCCTTCTTCTACAATGTTAAAACCATGCGAATAAGAAAGACAAGCCCCTTGCTTCATTAAAGGAATTGCTGCATTTACTACAGGTGTGTGGTATTTATCGGGAGTAAGGTTTAGCACCAAGTCAGCTTTAGGAACCATTTCTTCGAATGTGCCTACTTCAAAATTGTTTTCAGTTGCATTTTGGTAAGAAACCTGTTTTTCATCAATTTCAACCTGACGGATTGCATAAGAGATATCAAGTCCGCTATCCCTCATATTAAGACCTTGAGCAAGACCTTGAGCACCGCATCCAAGAACTACGATTTTTTTACCTTTTAATTTTTCAACGCCATTTGAAAATTCCGATTCATCCATGAAGTCGCATTTTCCCAATTGTTCCAATTGAAGACGCAGTGGTAACGTGTTGAAATAATTTCCCATTTTTTGAATATTTTATTTGTGAATATGATTTACTTTAAGTCAATACAAAACAAAAGAATTTTAAACAGAGTTACGAGTAAAAAACCTTGATGTTTTGGTAATTTTCATGGATTTAACATTTTTTAGCTGATCAATATTTTAATTTCCATTTATATTTCAACCATTTACACAAACAACTACACTGGTAAAAATCACATCAACGTGCCATCTCCACTCGATATTGCAATGGTAAATAACCGCACTCACGTTTAAAAAACTTGGAAAAATAAGACTGGTCTTCAAAATTTAGCTGCTGAGCAATTTCAGCCACGCTTAAATCACTGTGAACCAGCAGTCGCTTAATTTCCAGTACCTGTTTAGCTTTAATAATCTGGCTGGACGTTTTACCGGTATATTGCTTTACAATTTGTGTTAAGTGGTTAGGGGTAATTGCCAACAAACCTGCATATTCCTTTAATGAAAGGTTTTTAAAGTTGTTTTCTTCTACCAAATGCAGAAAACGCTTGACCAGTAGGTGCCCTTTCCCTTTTACCTGGTTTTCATCCTTTTGTGGATATCGTGAAGCACAGGTTGTCAGGATCAAATCCAAAATGGACCGCAAGGTGTCGAGAACAGTTTCATGCCCCTCTATAAGCTCAGAAATACTTCTAATAAATAGTTGTTCCAGAAACAGTTTGTCTTTTTCATCATTGATCTGAAGAGGAGGATTATCCTGATGTAAACTATAAAAGAACGGGAACTCTAACAAGCTGTTTTGGTTGCTACGATTAGCCAGGTAGAAATCAGCCGTGAAAATAAAAATATACCCTTCAATGTCGTGCGAGAATTCAATTTTATGGGCTTGGCCGGGCGACATAAAAAACACACAGGGAGGTTCTATTCTGTATTTGTTACTATCAATCACATGGAAACCAGACCCTTTTTGAAGGAAGAGCACCTCGAAAAAATCATGCCTGTGCGGATACTCAACACTAAAGTGCCTGCTTGCATCGAACAGCTCAACCTGAAATTGTTGACTTTTGCGCTCAGGGGAACTGAAACTTTGCAAACTATAAACGGGTATTTTATCCTGTTCCTTTTTCATAAAAGTGACAGTAAACACAAGGATGGCATCTCTAACTTAAAGATGCCATCCATTATATTTTGCTCAATTAATCCATTGCTTCCAAAAAGGCATCACGCTCTTTCAAAAATTCGGACAAGCGCTCAATTGGGTCTCGCGTAATCGCAATTCTCCCCGAACGTATAAACTGCATGACCTTAAATTCATTAAGATGTTCAAATAGTTCCTGGGTTTCTTCTTTGTGCCCTGTTTTTTCAATAACGGTGTAATCTTTTGTTATTTCAAGAATCCGGGCCCCGGCCTTACGCACAATTTTTTCAATTTTATCAGATTCGTATAAAGCCTCTGTTCGAACTTTATAAAGCGCTAATTCCTGATAAATTATTTCATCGTTGGTGTGGTAAAATGCCTTCAACACATCAACCATTTTGTCGAGCTGCCCAACAACCTTTCTCACTCGGTCTTCAGTTTCATTTACAACGATTGTAAATTTTGACACACCTTTTAACGCTGATGCAGAAACCGTTAAACTCTCGATATTTATTTTACGTCGTGTAAAATTGATCGTAATTCGGTTCAACAACCCAATATGGTTTTCAGAAAATATGGTAACATTAAATTCCTGTTTCATCTTGTTCATTTTTTAGTTTAGGGTTCAAGAAGGATTTCAGACACAGAAGCGCCGGTAGGCACCATTGGGAACACATTGTCTTCTTTTTCTACAACTACTTCCAGCAAATATGGTCCATCGTGATCCACCATCTTCTGGATGCCATCTTCCAGATCCTCACGTTTTGTAACCTTATGTGCTTCCATTCCAAAGCCTTTAGTAATTGCTACAAAATCAGGGTTTTGCAATTCGGTGAATGAATATCTTCTTTCGAAAAACAATTGCTGCCACTGGCGAACCATTCCCAGGAAGTTATTATTCAATAAAACAATTTTTACAGGAAGTTTATTCTGAACGATGGTACCCAGTTCCTGCAAGGTCATTTGAAAGCCGCCATCGCCAACAAACGCAACAACCGCCCGATCTTTCGCACCTAATTGCGCCCCCAAAGCGGCGGGAATTCCATAACCCATTGTGCCCAAACCACCTGAAGTAACATTACTTTTTGACTGCGTAAATTTGAAATATCGAGAAGCAACCATTTGCTGTTGACCTACATCGGTAACAAGGATTGCGTTGTGATTGGTTTTTTCAGAAGCAATTCTCACAGCTTCACCCATGGTCAAACCTTCTTTCTCAGGAAATAGATCATGGTCAATCACCTTTTCTTTCTCAATTCGGTCACATTCCCTAAACTCCTGAAGCCATTCATCATGCGAGTTCTCTTTCACATTATCAATTAACATTTTAAGTGATTTTTTTGCATCCCCTAAAACAGCAACATCGGTTTTTATGATTTTATCGATCTCGGCCGGATCAACCTCCAGGTGAACAACTTTCGCATTAGTAGCATACCCACTTACACGACCAGTAACACGATCGTCAAAGCGCATACCCACAGCAATAATCAGGTCGGCTTCATTGGTTTTAACATTCGGTCCATAATTACCATGCATACCCAACATCCCAACATTTAATGGATGATCGGTTGGCAAAGCTGACAAACCAAGCAATGTCCACGCTGCCGGTATACCTGTCTTTTCTAAAAATGCCTTTAATTCATCTTCAGCTTGTGAAATAATTACACCCTGACCAAACAAAAGTAATGGTTTTTTAGCTTGATCAATTAGCTCGGCAGCAGCCTTCACTTTAAACGGATCTACCGGAATTTCAGGAATATACGATCTGATTTTTGTGCACTTTTTATATTCGAAATCAATTTCGGCAAACTGAGCATCTTTGGCAATATCCAAAAGCACTGGCCCTGGACGGCCTGATTGAGCAATGTAAAAGGCTGTTGCAATCGCTTCTGGAATCTCTTCTGCCCTTGTAACCTGAAAATTCCACTTAGTAATTGGCATTGAAATACCCACCACGTCTGACTCTTGAAAAGCATCGGTACCCAATAGTGGCGATGCCACCTGGCCTGTAATACAAACTAAGGGAATTGAATCAATCATCGCATCAGCAATCCCGGTTATGAGATTGGTTGCACCAGGTCCCGAGGTTGCAAAACACACGCCTGCTTTCCCGGTCACTTTGGCGTAGCCTTCGGCAGCATGGATAGCACCTTGTTCATGCCGTGTTAGGATGTGTTCAACTTTTTGATCGTAATCGTAAAGGGCATCGTAAACCGGCATGATTGCTCCACCCGGATACCCAAAAATTGTATCAACCCCTTCTTCCAATAAAGAAAGGATTACAGCTTCTGATCCTGTTACTCGTCTTGTAGCCATATTATTTTGTTTTATTTTTTAGTCAATTAATCGTATCGCACCTTTATCTGCCGAAGAAACCATACTTGCATAAGCCTTTAAAGCTTTACTTACATTTCGTGGTCTTTCGCCAGGCTTGAAAGCCTCTTTTCCCTTTGCTTCTTCTGCAGCTCTTCGTTTTGCCAGCTCTTCTTCATCAATCAACACATTGATTTTACGAGCCGGAATATCAATTTCAATTGGATCGCCATCTTGAATAAGCCCGATAGCACCACCTGCTGCAGCTTCCGGAGAAACATGCCCAATGGATAAACCTGAAGTACCTCCTGAAAAACGCCCATCAGTAATTAACGCACAGGCTTTATCTAGTTTTACTGATTTTAGATAAGATGTTGGGTACAGCATCTCCTGCATACCTGGACCACCTTTTGGCCCTTCGTAACGGATAACAACCACATCACCAGCCTGGACAGAGTCGCCCAAAATCCCATTACAGGCTTCTTCCTGCGAATGGAACACACGGGCTGTTCCTTTAAATTGATAGACCGATGGATCGACACCTGCAGTTTTTACAATGCAGCCGTCTTCTGCAATATTTCCATAAAGCGCAGCAAGTCCACCGTCTTTACTATATGCATTTTCCACACTTCTAATACAACCATTTTCCCTGTCGTCATCCAACTCTTTGAAATAGTTTTCTTGCGAACCCATTACCAGGTTACGCCCTCCCCCTGGAGCAGATTTGTACAGACGCAGCGCATCATCGTTGATTTCACCATTATTAATTGCGTACTTCTCAATGGCCTCAGCGAGCGTAAGTCCATCAACACGATTTGCTGAAACATCCAACAAACCAGCATAGCTCATTTCTGCAAGGATACCCAAAATACCTCCTGCCCGGTTTACATCCTGTATATGATAATGACCATTTGGCGCAACTTTGCAAAGATTAGGCGTCACTCTTGAAAGGTCATTAATATCTTTCATGGAAAACTCAACACCTGCCTCATGAGCAATTGCAAGTATATGCAGTACCGTATTGGTTGATCCCCCCATGGCAATATCTAATTTCATGGAATTATCAAATACATTGCGGGTTGCGATATTACGCGGAAGTACCTTGTCATTTCCATCTTTGTAATAAGCGTACGTATTTTTTACAATTTGCTTTGCCGCATCTTCAAAAAGCTTCTTCCGGTTTGCGTGGGTTGCCAATACAGTTCCATTTCCCGGCAAAGCTATTCCCAGTGCTTCGGCCAAACAATTCATCGAATTTGCAGTGAACATGCCAGAACAACTTCCGCAAGTTGGGCAAGCATCTTTTTCAACTTTCAACAATGTTTCATCATCAACATTCTGGTCGGCACCCATTACCATGGCATCAACCAAATCATATTGTTTGCCATCAATTTCTCCGGCTTCCATAGGCCCACCAGAAACAAATATCGCAGGAATATTCAAACGCATGGCTGCCATCATCATCCCCGGTGTAATTTTATCACAATTGGAAATGCACACCATGGCGTCAACTTTGTGTGCGTTACACATATATTCCACACTATCTGCAATTACATCGCGTGAAGGCAGTGAATACAACATGCCATCATGACCCATTGCAATCCCATCATCAATGGCGATGGTATTAAACTCAGCTGCAAAGCAACCTTGTTTCTCGATTTCTGACTTTACAAACTGACCAATCTCGTGAAGGTGTACATGCCCGGGAACAAACTGTGTAAATGAGTTAACTACTGCAATAAGCGGCTTCCCAAAATGCTCTTCTTTCATTCCATTCGCACGCCATAAGCTTCTTGCCCCTGCCATTCTGCGCCCTTCTGTTGTTGTCGCTGATCGTAATTTCTTTTGCATATCAAAAAATAATTTCTTCGTTTTAAAAAAAGCCCTTCTCATTTGAGAAAGGCTTTTGAATATTTTTTATTCAACAATCATCTGCCTTTCTCAGTGAAAACCAAGAATAAGGACGATAATGACCACGAGCAGATTATATGTTGATACTAATTGATTCATCATGTTTTAAAAATAAAAAAAGCCATTCCCTCTTGTGAGAATGGCTATCAGTTTGACCAATACGCTACATCCTCACTTCGACTGGGAAATGACCACAATTACGAGAAGGATTACGTTTTGTATGATAGCCAAATGTTTCATCTGATAAACTTGTTGGAGCAAATGTAGGAATTAATTTGAAATTGCAAAATTAAATCGAAAGTAAATCTAAATAATTTCATAAAAATTAAAAGAAGCCCTATACCACAACATGAAATTCATTAAAATAAGGCCACTGCAACTTATGATTTGAACATACTCAATTGCAATCACTTAGCCAAAATGAACGAACTTATACTTTTAAGTGGACCCGTATTAGATCCAACAATTCATCTTTGTATACTGGCTTTGAAATATAATCATTGCAACCTGCTTCAATAGACTTTTCACGATCCCCTGCCAAGCCAAAAGCTGTTTGTGCGATAATCACAACATCTTTATTGAATTTTCGTATTGTCCTGGCTGCATCGAAGCCATTCATAATGGGCATTTTTATATCCATTAATATAAGGTCAATATCTTCATTTTTTTTGAAAAGCTGCACGGCTTCTTTTCCATTATTAGCGATCAATACTTCTGAACTGATTTTATTAACAATTGCATTAATCAGCATTACAGAAGCCTCATCATCTTCAACAACCATAATCTTGAGGTCGTCAGGCATATTATGCGCTCCATTAAGGTACTTGCCCTGCCCTTTTGTTTTCTTTTTTTCTTTGGAAACAATATATGGAATGGTGAAGTAAAAAGTAGAACCACTTCCAGGACTGCTTTCAAGCCAAATCTCCCCTCCAAGCATTTGAATGTAAGCTTTTGTGATTGCCAAACCAAGGCCTGCACCTTGTTTTGCTTTCACATCAAAGATATCTGCCTGAATAAAACGGTCAAAAACTGCACCCTGCCTATCGTCAGGAATACCAATACCTGTGTCTTTTACATAAAATTCCAAATAAGGCTGATCTTCTTTCGTTGACTTATCTTTTAAAGGTTTCAACTTATACCCATATTCTATCGATCCGCTATCAGTGTACTTTAAAGCATTCTTAATAAGGTTGATGAGAATAGCATTTAATTTGTCTGCATCAGTTTTGATTTCTGAATTATCGTGTGACAAACCATTCCGAAACGAAAGAGAAATGCCTTTACTATTAGCTTCTCTCAGAAAGAAATTATATAAACTTTCAATCAGCTCATTAACATTTGCCTCATCCAGACTTATCTTCATTAAACCTGCTTCAATCTTTGATATATCAATCACTTCATTGATAATGTTGAGCATTCGCTCGCCACTTCTTTCAATAACTTCGACATATCTTTTCAGCTTAACTTCATCAACATCAGGTTCTTTCAACAAACTGGTAAAACCAAGGATGCCGTTCATAGGTGTTCTTATTTCATGGCTTATATTAGCCAAAAACGCCGATTTGAGCTTATCGCTTTCTTCCGCCTTTTCTTTCGCTTGAATCAACTCTTTTTCAGCTTTTTTCCTTTCAGTAATATCTATTGAATTAATTATAACACCTCTCACAGCTGGATTGTCAAGAAGGTTTTTGCACATACCCTCCAATTCGATCCATTCCCCATTCTTTTTTCTCAATCTATAATTTATTGGCTCTGTTTTATTAGGATGTTTAATTAATTCTGCAAGTTGATTTTTTAATCTGGCAATATCATCTGGATGGATATAATCAAAACCATGCTTACTAATGTCTTCATTTATTTCATATCCCAGGTACATTTTTTGCTGAGGCCTCTCATACAAAATATTGCCATTTGCATCAACAACTAAAATAAAATCAGATATATTCTCAATAAGTTCACGATGGTATTCTTCGCTTTTTTTCAAAGCTTCTTCTGCCTTTTTCCTATCGTTATTGTTTCTTAGGAAAGCGGTCGTCTTAATTGGGTCACCTTTTGAATCTTTTACCAGAACTGAATTTATTGACACTGAATGAGTTTCACCATCCCTCCTTTTGAAGTTTACCTGATAATCATATATTGCACCCTTTTCTGTCAATTCCCTAATC
Source organism: Sunxiuqinia sp. (assembly GCA_965230765.1). Classification (GTDB taxonomy): domain Bacteria; phylum Bacteroidota; class Bacteroidia; order Bacteroidales; family Prolixibacteraceae; genus Sunxiuqinia. Next base: position 181,613 of record CBDDLR010000002.1, on the reverse strand, counting down.
AGTCCTTCACGATCCTCTTCATTTACGTAATAACTAAGGGCATTTGTCCCTAACATTTCTTCTCTGGTAAAACCAGATATATTTTCAATTGAAGGGCTAATTTCTAAAATGGTCCCATCTAAACCAGTTTCTACAAATACATCAATTAGTCCCTCAAAGATGTCTTTATATTTTTTTTCACTTTCCCTCAAGGAATCCTCCATCTCCTTTCGGTCAGTGATATCCCTAATACTCGATCTAAAGCCAATGGAATTCCCTAGCGTGTCTTTCATTGGTTGCCACGAAACCGCACCCCAAACTATTAAATTTTCTTTGTGATTTATTCGCAAACTGACATCATTTGCACTTGATCCCTTCTTGGCTTCTTCAAAATAACAGGCAATTTGCTCTTTGTCATCTTCATGAATCAATGCCAAGGGAAAATCTTTCATCCCATAGCATTCTTCAGGCGTATAGCCAGTGATTCGTTCAACGGCAAAATTTACCCACTGCAAATCACCATTATTATCAAACCAACACTCCCAGTCATAAGTATAATCGGCGATTGCCCTAAAAATCTCTTCAGGCAATTTTACTCCAGACATCTCTTATACCTCCATATAAGTTTCATTAGAATTACTCATTTGCAAAGCAATGAGAAAAAGCACTGCAAGCACACTCATACAATTTACGAAGATTTTTATTAACAATTGATATAAAAGCAAGAAGCTTATACCAAAATCATTCAATTTTACCGTTGAGATTTGCCCCCTAAAAGTATAAAAAATGATTATAAGTCAATTAAAAAAGAAAAGTATTCACTTGAAAAATTCCCTTTAATCTTCAGTTCTATGGATAAGTTATTTTCAGTTTTTGCAACATTCAGCAATCCATAATTCAATACCGACACAACAGGACTTATCCTGTGTTTATTCGGTTCTCCTTTATACGATAAATAGGAATGGGTTAGCCCGCTTGAAGTACAATCATAAAAAATTGTGTTATTGTATTTTTGTTTTGAAACCTCAGCAATGTGCCGATCACCGCTTAAAAGGATAACATTCCCGATGTTGTACTGGTCAATCAGTGAAAAAAAGCGCTCACGGGCAGCTGGAAAATTTGCCCATTTTTCAAAACGATGTTCTTCAGAGATAACCTGAATGCCATTTCCAATAATTAGCACATCTTCCTGAAATGTGTTTAACTCATTTTCGAACCATTCCCATTGCTTATTTCCCAATATGTCCCCATCAAGGTTTGGCTGATAAACGCCATCAATCCGCTCTAATGGGTCACGAAAATACCTGGAATCAAGCAAAATCAATCGAACACTCAAGTCACCTTCTTCAAATTGATGTGAGCTGTATGCACCTTCCTGATTACGAATCGAATCGTTTTTAGAAATATCAAGAAAATCGAACAATATTTTCTGGCTTTCCTGTTTCTTCGAATATTCTTTTCCAGCATCATTGGCTCCATAATCATGGTCATCCCAAACACCAACTACTTTTGTCTGATTTATAACTGCCTGATATGCTGAATTCTGCTTTTGTGAATCGTATTTACTTCTTATCAAATTCATGTCTTCTGTGTCGCCATAAATAATATCGCCCAGCCAAACCCAAACATCTGGTTTGTCAGCCAAAATATCATCCCACAAAGGTTGCTCCTTGTCATGCTTATTGCATGAACCAAATGCAATGGTTATTTCTGATTGTATGTGTTCTTCTGATTGAGCACCACAAGAAGTGACGAACAAAATTAGGGCAATTGATAGAAGTATCTTCATCTTAATTTTTTTCAGAAATATACCCGAACAAATTAAAAAGAACAATAATAAATGGTCATAGAAATATTATGATATTGTAAAGATGTTCGTTGATAATTGGATAAATACCATCCAAGTGATAAACCAAGTCTTAGATGTCAGGCAAAGATTGCTCCATCCTCCCCTGTCGTCTTCGCAATGACGTCATTCCGAGGAGTCCCGATAACTATCGAGTGACGAAGGAATCTTTTCAGTCATAGATTGTTTGACATGACACTAGAACAGGTCAACAATCAAACTCTTATTGTTCTGAAATTCAAATGAATCGCCAATAGTTTTTTGAAACAACTGCTTGCCAATAGGAGACGCAATGGAAATACAATACCAACTATCACCTTCTAATTCCACTTTCCCGTAACCTATAGAAAGGAAATAATTGCCACTGTTCGTTTTCACGCAACTACCAAATTCAGCTTTTTCAAATTTCTGTTGAAGATCTATTTTCTCAATCTCAGCTTTTTGATCCAGTATCCTTTTTAGCTGAACCTGATTCTTCTCCATTTCATGCTGCATCATTGTACGGGCAGTTTCGTACTTATCCCCAACACTACTCTTGGTCTCATTATCCCTGGATTCACGCGAGGCATCAATTGCACTTTTAAGGGCATGAATTTTCTGACCTAGCTGATCAGTAACTGCTTTCACAATCAGTTCTTTCAGTTTATTCTTAACAACCATCATTTATGAATAAACGAATTGCAAACCATCCAACAATTGCAGGTAAACCTGAAATCCATGTTCAATTTCAGAAATCAAAATGTATTCGTCAGCAGTGTGGGAACGTGCACTGTCGCCAGGGCCAATTTTTATGGAACGATAAGGCATAACTGCCTGGTCAGAAGTTGTTGGCGATCCGTAATAACTTAATCCCAGCTCAATCCCTCTTTTAACAATTGGATGGTCAAGTTCAATCCCGGAAGAATTGAGTTTAAACGAGCGTGGCGTTACATCCGACTCAACGAGCGAATCGATAATCTCAAAAGCTTTTTGGTTGGAGTAATGCTCGTTGGTACGCACATCCACCACAAAGCTACACTGGTCGGGGACGACATTGTGCTGGTAACCAGCCTGTATTTGAGTAATTGACATTTTCACTTCGCCTAAAACCTCAGAAGATTTTTCAAAATGAAAATTGCGCAATTTCTGAATATCTTCAAGAGCCTTATAAAGTGCATTCTCCCCCTCATTACGTGCTGCATGTCCCGCTTTTCCGTGAGCCACACAGTCAAGCACCATCAAACCTTTTTCAGCAATCGCCATTTGCATTTGGGTAGGTTCTCCAACAATTGCCAGGTCAACGTTTCCAAGTTCAGGGATCAGGCTTTCCATGCCACCCGCACCCGAAATTTCCTCTTCCGAAGATGCAGCAAAAATCAAGTTATAAGGCAATTGTTCATGTTGGTTAAGGTGCACAAATACAGCCAACAAGGTTACAAGTGACGCCCCTGCATCATTGCTACCAAGCCCGGTTAGTTTGTCACTATGCACTTCAGCAGCAAAAGGATCTTTCGTCCAGTTTTTTACTGGTTTTACCGTGTCAATATGTGAATTCAGCAGAATAACTGGTTTCCCATTCTCCCAATTTCTATTCTTCGCCCATGTATTGTATCCCTTCATAGAAAATGAAATCCCTTTCTCATCCAGAAAATTCCTGATCATAACAGCAACAGGTTCTTCTTCCCTGCTAAAAGAAGGGGTTTGGATCATTTTCCTTAAAAGTTCAATGTATTCATTCATGCTGTAAAATTTGATCAACAAATGTAATCATCTTTCAAAAACAATTTGAATCTAACAAGCCTAATTTGGTAACAGTTTAATAAATTCATAAGCAAATCCCTTATCAATTTTTAGCACTATTAAATTCTTTTGGTATTCCAATTATTCAATCTATTTTTGTTCGTAATTTTACGAACAAACTATGGAGCAACTATCAATTTTTACTGATGAACAAAAGCAGGCTGCCCGCTTTGCCAAAGCAATGGGACATCCTGTTCGAATGTACGTTCTTGAATTGCTTACAAATCAATCTTGTTGCTACAGTGGCGACTTATCGGAAAGCCTTCCGATTGCCAAGTCAACCCTTTCGCAACACTTAAAAGAATTAAAGGATGCTGGTCTCATACAAGGTGAAATTGAATCACCAAAAATTAAATATTGTATAAACCGACAAAACTGGGAGATTGCCCAAAAACTGTTTAACCAATTTCTGAACAAATAAAAATTTTAAAACCATGTTCGCCATTCTGCGAACTACGAATAAAAACCAAAAAAAATGGAAATAAAAGTATTAGGTCCTGGCTGCCAAAAATGCAAGACACTGGAAAAAGTTACCCGAAAAGCTGTTGAAGAAGCCAACATTGATGCAACGGTTATCAAGGTCGAAGACATGCTTGAGATTATGAAGCTTGGTGTACTAACAACCCCAGCCCTTGTGGTAAATGGCGAAGTGTTATTAAAAGGGAAAGTACCAAGTGTAAAAGAAATGATTGAAATACTAACCGCTTAATCCTTCATAAAAATGAAAAAGCTAACCACAATGATCGCCCTTGTCCTTTTAGTAGGAACATTTTCGGCACAAGCCCAATGCTGCAAAAAAGAAAAGGAATGCCTTTCATCAAAAACCCCTTTATGTGAACAACAAAAAGCAGACACCGAAGTAAAAGCTTATTACTTTCACGCAACCCGCCGCTGTGCTACCTGCAATGCAGTTGAAACGGGAACTCAGGAGGCCTTGAAAAATTATTATGGAGACAAAGTTGCTTTTTTATCCATCAATCGCGAAAAGGAAAAAGACAACCTACTGGTGAAAAAGTATAAGATTAATGGGCAAACCCTATTGATTGTAAAAGGCGAACAGGTTGTTGACCTGACCAGTAAAGCATTTTTGTATGCACGGGTAAAACCAAATGAATTCAAAAAAATAGTCAAATCAACCATTGACCCATTGCTATAATGGAATTTCTTCACCAACTATTGGAGAATGCCCAGTTCCCTGTTTTCACGGCGTTCTTATTGGGAATAATGACCGCAATCAGTCCGTGTCCGATGGCAACCAATATTACAGCCATCGGCTTTGTTAGCAAAGAAATTGAAAACCAACGAAAAGTTTTCTACAGCGGTTTGATTTACACGCTTGGAAGGGCAATTAGCTACACAGCAATTGGCTTGCTTTTCTATTTTGGTGCCGGTCAATTTCAAATCGAAGGTTTTCTTCAACAATGGGGAGAAAAAATTATTGGCCCAATCTTGATCCTCATCGGCTTGTTCATGCTGGGGATCATCAAACTTAATATTGGTGGAGGCAGCTCGCTTTCAGAAAAAATGGAAAGCAGACTGACCAATAATTTTTGGAGTGTTCTTTTGCTTGGGATTGTTTTTGCACTGGCTTTTTGCCCGTATAGCGGGGTTATCTACTTCGGAATGCTGATACCCATTACCATTACCAGTGTAAAAGGGCTTTACCTACCCATTGTTTTTGCATTTGCCACAGGTTTGCCTGTCATCATTTTTGCCTGGCTAATCGCATTCAGTGTGGGATCTGTAAGCAAAATCTATAACAGCATCAAGCTTGTTGAAAAATGGTTTCGCAGAGTTGTTGCAGTAATCTTTATTCTTGCAGGAATATATTATATAAGTTTCTTATTTATCTGATCAATGAAAGAAAAAGTGATCGTTGCCAATCAAAAATTCAAAGGTTTTTTGTTACCAGCTTTGCTATTGCCCCTTTGGGTACTTCTTTACCTGAACCTTCAAATCCTTTCAGAAAAGATTGTTCATCTGATCCCGGGTTTAAAACCTGGAAGTCACCTGACAGAAACAATCCGGTTTTTCATTTATGAAGTACCCAAAGTAATGCTACTATTGGTACTCATCATTTTCTTTGTTGGAATGATTCGAAGCTACTTCTCACCTGAGAAAACCCGCAAAATGCTCGAAGGTAAATCGCTTTTCACAGGTAACGTTCTTGCTTCGTTGCTGGGCATTGTTACACCATTTTGCTCCTGCTCTGCAATCCCTTTGTTTCTTGGTTTTGTTGAAGCTGGAATCCCCATTGGCGTTACGTTTTCTTTTTTAATTGCAGCTCCGCTGATTAACGAGGTAGCATTGGTTTTACTCGTTGGGTTGTTTGGCTGGAAAGTTGCGTTAATTTATGTGGTGACCGGACTATTTATCGCCATTTTTTCCGGCTGGCTGATTGGAAAATTGAAACTTGAAAAATATGTTGCCGAATGGGTATTTCAAGTCCAATCGAGTAATGAAGATCAACAAGAAGCTAAAATCCCGTTTTCAGAACGAATAAAAGCGGGTTATGAAACAGTGAAAGAAATTGTCGGTAAAATCTGGCTGTACATAGTCATTGGTATTGCTATCGGTGCTGGGGCACATGGCTATGTGCCTGAAGATTTTTTAGGTTCACTACTCGGCAATGATAATTGGTACGGTGTGCCACTGGCTATTCTTTTTGGGATACCCATGTATTCGAATGCTGCAGGTATTATCCCAATCGTGAGTGTATTGATTGAAAAAGGGGTATCACTAGGAACTGCCCTTGCTTTTATGATGTCGGTCATTGCGCTTTCCCTACCAGAAATCATTATTCTGAAAAAAGTATTAAAATGGCAGATGATTGCCATTTTTATTGGCATAGTTGCCAGTGGAATCTTAATGGTTGGGTTTATTTTTAATTTCGTGATGTAATTATCACTTAATCAAATTATAAACCATAAAAAACAGCATTACTGAGGCCAGCCCAATGATGATGTTCAGCCAGTTAACAAGCTTCGGTTTATTGTTTAAACGAAGCAAGAATGCCGCCAAAGCAACAACGGAAGTAGCTACCAGGGCAACCAAAATAAACATCAGCCGTACTTCTTTGGTAACCTCTTTTAGTTCTGTTTCAGGAAGGGCTATTTGTCCGGATGCAAGGAACCATGCCGCTGCCAACCCCATAGCAACATAAAGCAGTTGGGCTGCTTTTTCAATCCATACTTTTTTATCAACCCATGCAACAATCAACAAGGAAATCCCTGCAAACAAAGCAATCTGAACCATGTAAACCAGGTTCTTAAACAACGTTTCTTCCATCATCAAGATTTTGAGCAAAAGTGATGATTTTTCGTTAAAGAAAAAAATGCCATCAATACGCATTATTTAGTTATTTTTAGGCTCAATCTTCAGCAAAGAACATGAACAAATTAGATATAAACCCACGTGCAAAAGGATTGATTTTTGATCTGGACGGCACGATAGCAGACACCATGCCTACCCATTACATAGCATGGAGGAACGCAGCAGCCAAGCATGGAATTGACTTCACAGTTGAACTTTTTGGGCAGTTGGCAGGTATTCCTCTTTATGAAACGGTAAAAAAACTCAACGAAATGTTCAGCAAAAACATTGATCCTGAAGAAATGGGGAATGAAAAAGAAGCAGAATACGAACGAAACATGGATAAAATAAAACCTGTTGCACCCGTTGTTGAGATCATAAAGAAATATCACGGACAACTTCCGATGGCAATAGGAACAGGGAGTGCCAGGCGGCTTTCATTAAAAGCGTTAAAGATGATTGGCATTGATGAATACATTAATTTTCTGGTGACTGCAGAAGATGTAAAAAACCACAAACCACACCCGGAAACATTTTTGAAATGTGCTGAACTGATTGGAGTAGAACCAAAAGATTGTCAGGTTTTTGAAGACGGTATTCTGGGTATTCGGGCTGCAGAAACTGCCGGAATGATGGTTGAAGATGTAACAAAATATTATCAGGTAACCATTGGACAATAATTGACATTTTGTGACTGATTATTGGAATTTAAGTAAAAATGGATTTTAAAGTTGAAGCACCATACAAACCTACGGGAGACCAACCGGGAGCAATAAAGCAGCTAGCTGAAGGAATTGAGCAGGGCGTGCCGTTCCAGACGTTGTTGGGGGTTACTGGCTCTGGGAAAACATTCACAATGGCGAATGTTATTGAGAAAGTTCAACGTCCAACCCTGATCCTGAGCCATAACAAAACGCTGGCTGCTCAACTTTATTCCGAAATGAAACAGTTCTTCCCCAATAACTCTGTGGAATATTTTGTTTCGTATTACGATTACTACCAACCTGAAGCTTATTTACCGGTTACAGACACCTACATTGAAAAGGATTTATCGATTAACCAAGACATTGAAAAGCTGCGATTGAGTACATCTTCTGCACTTCTTTCCGGGCGTCGTGATGTAGTGGTTGTTTCATCCGTTTCCTGCCTTTACGGAATTGGCAATCCCGAAGATTTTCATGCTAACGTCACAAAGATTCATAAAGGACAAATCATCAATCGAAATCAGTTGCTTCACAAGCTGGTTGATGCCCTGTATTCAAGAAATGAAATTGAATTTCAACGTGGCAATTTTAGGGTTAAAGGCGACACCGTTGATATATTTTTGGCTTATGCAGATACTGCTGTCCGCCTGGTTTTTTGGGGTGATGAAATTGAAGAAATTTACAGCTTTGAACCGGTTGATGGAACAACCATTGAAGAATTAAATGAAGCCATCATTTATCCGGCAAATATTTTTGTAACGACCAAAGAGCGCATGAAATCAGCCATTCATCTAATTCAGGATGATTTGGTAAAACAAATTGAGTTTTTCCGTGAAATTGGAAAACCACTCGAGGCCAAACGAATTCAGGAACGGGTGGAATACGATATGGAAATGATGCGCGAGCTGGGCTATTGCCCGGGAATTGAGAATTATTCACGCTATTTTGATGGGCGTGAAGCTGGAACACGTCCGTTCTGTTTGATAGACTATTTCCCGGATGATTTTCTAACCATTTTGGATGAAAGCCATGTAACCATTCCGCAAATCCGAGCCATGTACGGTGGCGACCATTCACGAAAAATAAATTTGGTAGAATACGCATTCCGGCTACCTGCCGCTATTGATAACCGCCCGCTTAAGTTTGAAGAGTTTGAAAGCATTGTTAACCAAACCATGTTTGTAAGTGCTACCCCAGCCGATTATGAGTTGGAAAAATCGGAAGGCGTAGTGGTTGAACAAATTATCCGTCCAACCGGATTGCTTGACCCCATCATTGATGTTCGTCCTTCAACCAACCAGATTGACGACTTAATGCACGAGGTTAACCTACGCATTGAGAAAAACGAACGGGTACTCGTGACTACCTTAACCAAACGAATGGCAGAGGAGCTGAGTAAATATCTGGCAAACATGGGCGTAAAAACCCGGTATATCCATTCGGACGTTGACACGCTGGAACGTGTTGAAATTATGGAAGAATTGCGTAAAGGTGGTTTTGATGTGCTGGTCGGGATTAACCTGTTGCGTGAAGGGCTTGACCTACCAGAAGTATCGTTGGTTGCCATACTTGATGCAGACAAAGAAGGCTTTCTCCGTTCAGAACGATCGCTTACCCAAACTGCCGGAAGGGCTGCCCGGAACCTCAACGGCATGGTAATCATGTACGCTGACAAGATCACCGACTCGATGCAAAAAACCATTGACTCAACCAACTACCGAAGGGAAAAGCAACTGAAATACAACGAAGAAAACGGCGTTACTCCAAAGGCCATTGTGAAACCCACCCGGGAAATCATTGGCTACGAATACCGGAGTGACAAGTCTGAGCCGTATTCTGGTGGTGCCAGCCACCCCGATGTTGCTGCTGATCCGGTGGTACAATACATGAGTGCCGATGCATTGGAGAAAGCCATTGCCAAAACAAAAAAAGAAATGCAAGCTGCCGCCAAAGAACTTGATTTTATTGAAGCAGCCCGCTTGCGTGATGAAATGTACCGACTGGAAGAATTACTAAAACAGAAGAAGTAAGTTTAGTCTAAATCTAAATTACTCAGGGGCATTTTTAAAAGGTTTTATATTGCTTAAATTAGCATAAGACCAAATCACCTAACGATGAAAATCAAAAAAATCATTCTGTTTTTTCTTTTACTTCTACCTACTTATTCATTTAGTCAACTATTTCGGGTTTACCCATACCAAACAGCAGAAGCTGGCGAAAAAGAAGTTGTGTATTGGTTCAGCGCATTAAATTCAGATCATCAATACTCTTTTTTTGGTGAAGATGTTGACAGATGCGGTTTAACAGCTCACTCGCTTGAACTAGAGTACGGCCTGAGCAATAAATGGACTGTTGGTTTCTATTTGGATTATGAGCAACCCAAAGGCCAGGATTTAAAACGGGTTAAAACTAAAACCCTGATGTTTCGTGGTCGGTTTTGGGAAAAAGGAGAACGCCCGGTTGATTTGGGTCTGTATGTGGAATATATTCTTCCTAAAAAAGGGTATAAAAATTCCGAAGAAATTGAAATTAAATGGATCCTTGAAAAAGACTACGGTTTTAACACATTCGTGCTTAACCCAACCTTCGAGAAAAAAATTAGCGGTGAAGATGTTGAAGAAGGTGTGGAGTTTGCTCTGAACGGAGGCTGGTACTACAAAAAAAGTTTACGCATTCAACCGGGTGTCGAGTTCTATTCAAAAATGGGTGAATTAAGCGATCTGCACCAGTTCAAAAATACCAAATCGTACATCTTCCCAACTGTTGATCTGGTTCTTGATAAAAAAGGGATGATTACCTGGCATACTGGTTTTGGGATTGGATTAACAGAACCAGCTGACAATTTTGTTTTCAAATCAATATTATCCATCGGATTCTTTTAAACTTAAGTCATGAAAAAGATAATCTATTATATAACCTTTTGCATTTTTCCAATTACTGTTTTTTCACAAAGCAAATTGGAACTAAAACAGCAAGCTAAAGACCAACATAAACCTTATCATTTTTTTGAAGATCCACAGACGTGTATGGGCTGCCACGAGGAGAAATTCGAGCGATGGAATATGTCACAACATTCAAAAGCGTTTACAGGTGATTTTTTCCAGAAGCAGTTTTATGACCTTGTCCTGGCTTCGGAAAGTTTTGCACCAGAGGTTGCCAATGTGAAAGAAGGCTGTATTGGCTGTCATTCGCCTAGTGCATTTTTAGCCGGGAAACTTGTTCCCGATCGATCGTCAAACCCGGACAATCACTGGGAACATGGAAACGGATTTAAAAACATGGCGGATCGTGGTGTTTTTTGCGATTTTTGCCATACCATTGACAACTTCAAAAACGATCCTCCATTTAATTTTGATTATATTTCATCTGCGACAGAAGCTATTGACACCAAATTTGGAGACTTGGAATTTCCATGGTCACCACATCATGAAACAGCTACCAACGAACTATTCGAAATGGCCGAGATGTGTGCATCCTGCCACAACGAGTTAAACCCATACGATATTTGGGTAAAAGCTACGTTTACCGAATACAGCGAAAGTGTTTATCCTGCACGTGGAATCGTTTGCCAAACCTGCCACATGCCTACAATGGGAGGCAAACCAGCAAAAATGGGCATCACCAGGCCGCACAATTCAGATCACTGGTGGGGTGGCGGATTTGCAGGTTTTGTTGAAGGTGCTGCCCGTGTTGAAATTAAGCTTTCAAAAACAAGCTTTACTGCTGAAGAAAAAGTTAATTTTTCGGTGGATGTGCAAGCCGTTGCAACAGGTCATAAATTTCCGACCGGATCAACCGAAGAACGGGATGTTTGGCTTCGTTTGTCCATCGTTGACAAAACCGGGAAAGAATTGCTACATATTCCAGTGCCTAAAAACCCCGATGATCTCAATGACAAATATTTCATCACCAGCAATGAAAAAGTAGCCTACCCTTCTCACAGCAAGCTTTCAGAGCCGTTCGAGCGTGATGCTCTGCCTGAAGGTGACCGATTATACCACAGTGCCTTTTTAGACAGTGAAGGCAAGTTTACCTATGCCCAGTGGTTTTGCGTTGAGGAAATTGAAAATCGGCTGAACCCACTTGAAATCAGGACAGAAAATTACTCATTCACCATTCCTGACAATTTAAGTGGAGAACTGTTTTTACAAGCGAAAATGAATTACCGAAGAATGCCTGATTCATTTGCTGATTTTCTGAAAATTGATCGCAGGCCAGTAATTCAGGTTGCCAAAGAAGTTCGGGAGATTACCATTGAGTAATTCCGATAGCTATCGGGACTAATCAAACAAACCTTGTATGACTTTCCCCTGGATATTTGCAGGGGGATCATATCCCAATAGTTCAAATATGGTTGGGACCATATCCACGGCTTCAACATTTTCGAGGATCCGGTTTCTCCGAATACCATCGCCAAACCAAATCATGGGAATGCGGGTGTTGTCATTGTAAATGGTTCTTTTGTACTTGTATTTTGGCTGCCAGCCATCTTCCAACACATACAGCACATCGCCCGATCTTTTGAAATTGAACGAATTCGCCATTGCTGCCAGCTGTCCTTGGTTTTCCCCTTTTTCAAATGCGCTTGCCGGCATGGCCAGTTTTATTCCTTCAAACTGATTAATAAACGAAGCTGCCTTCTGCTGCACCTTTTCTAACGAAAGGTTTTTCTTTTCAATCAAATCACGGTTCAGGTAAATCTGTTGATCACTTTCAAACTCAATCCAATCATCTTGCCCAAACGAAATATTCAAATACGATTTTAGCAAGGCAACCATACTTTCCGGTGAAACGTATCCAACAGGCATTCGATATTCTTCTTTCATGAACTCAACCGGATAGCTCGCCGAACAAGCAGAAGTCAGAACAACAAGCATGTGTTCATTGCCCACTTTTTGATCGAGAAAGCTTAGCAGATTAGCTAACTCCTGGTCAAGGCGAAGGTATAAATCCTGCATCTCCATTGAACTAGGACCGAATGAGCCAATCTCATAATCCGTAGAAGAAAAACTGACTGCCAACAAATCCGGGATTTCGTCTAGTCCCAAATTTTCAGATTCAACCAAATTCACAGAAAAGTCCTTGACCAAGGTGTTGCCAAAAGGGACCGTTTTCAAAATTTTAAAGCTCCCTGCCCTTTCTTTCAGTTTGCTAAGCTTGTATGGGAAAGTATTCCACCGATTGTAAAATCCTTTCTCCAGAATATAACCATCCTCCAGGCTTTCTTCATAACTACTCTCCGGCAAAAGGCTTGTCCAGTCGCGGCTCGTATAAAGGTCGGCAAACTTTTTATTGTTGAATTCCCTGACCCAATCCGGGAAAAGATCGACATAGTAAGAACTGCTAATCATATTCCCTGTTTGTGTATCCAGCCAGTAAGCACCATCGGCAGCATGTCCTGCAGAAAAAACAGCACTTGAAGCATTCAACGCCACTGAAAAGACTTTGGCCTTTCCGGCAGTATTTAATTTTAAGATATCACCAATGGATGGGCTCAACAAACTAGCTGCTGAAACCTGCCCCTCTTTGGAATCGCTCCCAACGGTAATGAAATAGTCATCATTCAACGCATCAACATCATTCTTCCGAAGCCTGTCATACCAGTTTTCGCCAACAATACCGTGTCTTGTCGGGTAGGTTCCTGTAAACAAGGTTGGAACACCAACTACATTTTTTTGCACATGCAAATCCATGGTTGTATTGGTACAAACCGTACCCTGTCTAACAAGTTTACGAAATCCATCTTCCCTGAATTTGTTCCAATAGCGATGGATATAATCCGTCCGCATTTGTTCCACGTTAACAACCACAACCAAACGTACCTGATCATTAGGATGAACCGGTGCTTGTTGAGACTTTGACAGAAATGGTAAAAAGGAGAATGCGATGAATAGAAAAACTATTATTCGGTTTATCATGACTTATCAGATTTGAAAGTCTCAAAGTTAAAAAAAAGATTGATGACCAAGAGGTGCCACACTAAGAATGATCCGTCATTGATAGTCATTAAGTAATCATTTATAGTCATTAGGAAATTGGATAATTGGTCATTAGTCCCAGTAGCTATCAAGATTGGTTATTGCCTTCAATTTCAAACTTAACTATTTAAGACAAGAACATTTGCGTTCTTTGCGGTTAATAAAATGATTGCAGATACTGATCACACCCGCACAATTTTAGTCTACTGAAGGATTGTGCACAAAAGGGACAAACCGCACCGGTATGATATTTCTCGTAACGAGTTTTTTCTCTTTTTTTTGAATTAACTGTAGCTTCTGAACCTTTGACGATTTTCCAACTGGTATCACCATTCGACCTCCAACTTTTAGTTGCTCGATTAGAGGTGGTGGAACAGAGTCTGCTGCAGCAGTAACAATGATTGCATCGAAAGGAGCATGTTCTTCCCAACCAGCGTAACCATCCCCTATTTTGACCTTCACATTATCGTAATTCAAATCGTTTAGTATTTTTTCAGCTTTCCTGCCCAAGGGCTCTATCAACTCAATGGTATACACCTCATCAACCAGTTCTGCAAGAATTGCTGCCTGGTAACCTGATCCCGTTCCAATCTCAAGTACCTTATCGGTTGGTCTGAGCGTTAACAACTGCGTCATGTAAGCTACAATAAAAGGCTGGGAAATGGTCTGCCCATGCCCGATAGGCAGTGGTCCATCAGAATAAGCCATGTGCCAGTAGTGCTGCGGAACAAACAAATGCCGCTTCACGTTTTTCATAGCAAACAACAACTCTGGTGATCGCACTCCACGCTCTTCAATTTGTTCTTTTACCATTTGATGCCGAAGCCACTGCATTTCATTGTCCTGAAATGTTGCATGTAGCAACAGCAAACTGAAACTGGTAATCCATATGGGCAAAAATGAAATCATTAAATAGTTTTACGGATAATTCATTCAGGTGTTCACACATTGGATACGACTATTCTATGCATTCCTGTAATAATTAACGAAATTATTGTAATTTTGTCGTCCTTCTATTTTTGGGGCTGACTGGTTTTGACAGCGGGTAGAAGAGATATGTAAGCATGTCGGGCGTTGGTTGTTTGCCCGTAAATCTCAATGATCACACTTTTAATTGGCGAAAACAATTACGCTCTTGCTGCGTAACCGAATCACAGTAGGTTAAACGCTTAATCCCGGCACTAGGTGCTAGGACGAGACATCGCCCGGATGCTACTTGCCTTGAAGCTATCCGATCCGGTGGTGCAATAAATCGGGGCTAGTTGGTTAAGTGCTTTGATTAACCAGCGAAACTTAAGAAGCTAAGGTAATGGTCGGTGGCCTTGATCCAGCCATTGCTCGAAAATTAAGTCAGGGCTAAGCATGTAGAAAGCCTATAGCTTCCTCGTTTGGACGCGGGTTCGATTCCCGCCAGCTCCACCTTCCTGCCTATCGGCAGGCAGGCGTTCTACGAAGCCTTGGCTAAGTAGAGCTTCGCTCTCTTAACCAGCTTCTTCGAACTTAGGTGGATGCAATCCACTTTAATCTTTCACCCTAAAGCAACAATCATTATGTGGTACGTTTTATTCTTAAATGCAATGATGACTCCTTTTACACCGGTAGTACCAGCAACTAAAACACAAATAGAGCAACACAACTAAATGCATTTACACTTATTAATTGGTAAGGAAGTCCAGCACGCTGCTGGCTCCGCTTGGACGAGCGCCTTTATAAAATTCAGTATAACCACATTTGGCACATGAAATGGCAGTAAACCGCCTGTTCTGAATGTTGAAATACTTGGTAAAACCTGAACCGGTGGTTCGGATTTCATCAACTTCCGGTTTTCGCCCGCCACACTTGGCACATTGATACGATTGTTTCATAATTCGTTGGTTTTATTTGTTTTCGTTTTTATTATTCTTCTTATCAGGGTTCCGGCCAGTTTCTTTTAGTGATTTATTGATGATCCATTCCAATTGCCCGTTGATGCTGCGGAACTCATCAGCAGCCCACCGTTCCAACGCAGCATATTGCTCCGGATCAATTCGTAATACAAATGATTTCTTTTTAGCCATCCCTTCTACTCTTTTCTTTTTGTTTAAATCTTTCTAGCGCACTTTTGAACCTTACCGGGTTTTGTGTTCCCAATAGAATACTTTTCCCATCCACTAAATGAAGACATATTGCGTTATCTCCTTTAATCAAAAAAGTATTTCTACGAACCCTAAAGATTCTTCTAAAAACAAGACCTTTAAACCGCTTAATACTTTTTCCTTTTCTAACATCAAAACTTCTGATTTGATCTTTTTCAATTATATGAATTCTACTATATGATGATAGTTTGTAACAAACATTTTTTTCATCGATAGTTACCTCAAGCTTTAATCTAAATGTTGTAATAAAAACGCATAGAACAATAACAATAACTACGATAAAAGTTTTGAGGAATTGTGGATCTACCTGCCCGCTATACGATTTTGAAGCATCATCCCAAACTTGATTAAATAGTGCAAAACAAAGGACTATTACAAGCAAAAACATCAGAACAGACGAGACATAAAATCCGGCTGTCTTACGATAAAACTGTTTTTCCTTGTAGATTACTTTATGCACTTTTCAAGTTTATTTAATTATAAAATCAACTAAAACCTCCATCAAACCATCTTTTAAAAGAAGATCTGGTTGATTGTAGGTTTGAAAGTTTTTCATGCGATCAGCATCAGCTTCCTTCATTATATGGTTCATTCCTTCTAATACAACTTTTATTGCAGATTTATTTGCACCTGCAAGTATTTCAGCATTTTCAACTTCTACCTGAATATCAGTTGAGCCCTGCACGATCTGGATGGGAATATTCAACTTAGCAATCTCCACTGCTGGATCATAGTTGAACCATGATATCATGTATGGTTGAATACTTGTCCTAAAAAGTGCATTCAGCATTGGAGGAACACTCTCAACTGTTTCACCTTTTTCAAGCTTTTCTAAAATTGGATTGGCTTGCTGTAAAACCACAGGTGGCTGTGCAGCTAACTGGCGACGAATTATCTCGTTTGCAGGAATACCAACTCCCGCAATGGAGACAAATTTATCCACCTCAGCTTTTTGCGAAATCAGCATCCCAATCAACGATCCCTCGCTATGACCAATAACAATGATCTCTTTGAAATCAGGGTTGTCATTTAAGTAACTAGCCCAGGCAGTTGCATCATTTACATAGTGCTCAAACCTTATATCAGACTCCTGAAGGCCTGCTGACTGGCTTCCTCTAACTCCCCTTTTATCGTACCTTAATGAAGCTATTCCATTTTCAGCAAGGCCTTCTGCCAGCATTTTCAACGAATTGTTTTGCATCATCGGGTTGTTCCCATTCCTGTCAGTCGGACCTGAACCTGCAATAATCAAGGCTACAACATTCCCTTCGTTTTCAGCAGGCATTAACAGGGTGCCTTCGAGTTCTCCTGTCTCCGTTTTTAGTTTTACCGTTTCTTCAGTCTGCGCGAATAGACCAACTGAAATAATCAAAAATAGAATTGTTGTAATTGTTTTCATGGCATTGAATTTTATAAATAGATTGAAGAAGCAACAATAATCAAGACAAAGATGAAGAGAAATATATAGGTGTAAATACTGGCAAAATTGTATGTCCACCCAAATCGTCTGTTTAACTTTGGAACTATTATTCGAGGATCTTTCTTATTAAAGTAGAGCGTTCCCCGCCAATTAGCAGGATTTCTGCTCATCGCATCAAGAAATTCTTTTTCAACCTTTCTTTTCATAATTGAATAGTTAATAGATACTTCCTGTATTCACTACTGGCGTAGCTTCTTTATCTCCACAAAGCACCACCATCAAATTGCTGACCATGGTCGCTTTCTTTTCTTCATCCAGCTCAACAATCTCTTTTGAACTCAATTCGTCAAGTGCCATTTCAACCATGCTCACTGCACCTTCAACAATTTTAAAACGTGCTGCAACAATAGCAGTAGCTTGCTGGCGTTTCAACATGGCTTGTGCAATCTCCTGTGCATACGCCAGGTAATTAATCCGGGCTTCCATGACTTCAATTCCGGCAATTGCCAAACGTTCGGTTACTTCCTTTTCCAATTCATCGTTAACCTCTTCCCCGCCGCTTCTTAGCGTTATTTCTGCATCTTCATCTTCAAAATTATCGTAAGGGTACAAACCTGCCAATTTACGAATTGCAGCTTCAGTCTGTATATCAACAAAATGCTGATAATCGTTTACATCAAAAGCTGCTTTAAAGGTTTCCTGAACGCGCCAAACAAGGACCACTCCAATCATCACTGGATTTCCAATTTTGTCATTTACTTTTATGGGTTCGCTGTCGAGGTTGCGGGCACGTAGCGAAATCTTCTTTTTCACATAAAACGGGTTCACCCAAAAGAAACCATTGTCTTTTACAGTTCCTTTGTATGCACCAAACAAAACCAATACGGCACTTTCATTTGGATTAACAATCATAAAACCAATTGCGAAAAAAATGAAAATCACCAAAAGTGCTATGGCTGGAAGAATCATTCCATTAACAAACCCTGTAATTAAAAAAGCCAATAATAGAACCTCAATGAACACAAACAAATAACCTGACTGAGCTGATTTAACTTTTTCCATGATATTAATATTTATTTTTTTGATATTATTTTGATATCACTAATGTAAATAAAAAAAGCACCTTTGTCAAGATGCTTTCTTTAAAAATAAGATTTTTTGTTCTAGTTCTTGTTCATTTCAATACAACCAGTTGCTTTTGTATGCAATACATCGTAAGATTTTGCGAAGTTTAAAATTGCATTGACTGATTTTACCGAAGGTGAAAAAATTTCCTGATAGTTCTTGTTTCTTCCCACGTTACATTTCTCCCCAGATGAATTCAGAAATTCTGAACTAATCTTTTCATCATCGTATGTATTAAAAAAATAAAAGGTAGAGTTTTTATTCATAGGCCATTATTAATTTTTCTGTTTCTATAACGGCCTAAAAAAAACTTTATTGCATTCCAATTAAATTTTTGTGAGTTGTAAATTATTTTTTTCTATCAGCTTACGCAAATTAATCAATGCATAACGCATTCTTCCCAAGGCAGTATTGATGCTCACATCAGTCTGATCGGCAATTTCCTTAAAGCTAAGCCCCATATAGTGGCGCATAACAATAACTTGTCGCTGGTCATCTGGCAGTTCATCAACTAGTCGGCGTACGTCCTCTGTTATTTGGTCGCAAACCAATCTGTCCTCCACGTTTTCGTCTGAAAACTTTTGAGAATTGAACAAGTCAAACTCCGAATCGTCATTCGATGTTGTACTCATTAATTTCTCTTTCCTGAAGTGATCAATGATCAGGTTGTGGGCAATACGCAATACCCAGGAAACAAACTTACCATTCTCTGTGTACCTTCCGGTTTTAAGGGAACGGATTACTTTGATAAACGTATCCTGAAAAATATCTTCTGCTAATTGCTGATTTTTCACCAATAGCACGATATACGTAAATACGCGGTTTTTGTGTCGGCTAACAAGGGTTTCGATTGCTGACTGATCACCTTTCACAAATTGCTGAACGAGCGTGTTGTCGTTCAATTTTTCATTACTGAACATTACTTCCAATTTATATTTCCTGATAAACTAAAAAGTAAAATTCTTCTATAGGCGAACAGTTTTTAAATGTGGGTAAAACAATATTTCTATTTTTGTACTCGGTAAATTTCTACGTTTTTTGTTAAAAAACCAAATTTATTTCCAATTTGTTAAAAAAGGTTAATGGTTAAGACGACTAATTCCGCCAAGGAAATCCATATAAAAGGGGCTCGGGTTCACAACCTGAAAAACATTGAGTTAAAGATTCCTCGCAACAAGTTTATAGTAATCACGGGGCTTTCAGGTTCCGGCAAGTCATCTTTGGCATTCGACACCTTGTATGCTGAAGGGCAACGCCGCTATGTCGAAAGTCTTTCTTCTTATGCCCGTCAATTTCTGGGCAGAATTAATAAACCCGAGGTCGATTTTATTAAAGGAATACCCCCTGCCATTGCCATTGAGCAAAAGGTAAACACCAGAAACCCACGCTCAACAGTAGGTACTTCAACCGAGATTTACGACTACATGAAGCTTCTTTTTGCGCGAATTGGAAGGACAATCTCTCCAGTTTCGGGCAAAGAAGTAAAGCGTCATCAGGTTAGCGATGTGGTGAATTACATTACTTCTTTTCCCGAAGAAACCCGTTTAATCATCGGTTCGCCCTTGAAGCCCAAAAACGGCCGTTCCGTTTTGGAAGAAGCTGAGCTACTACTGCAACAAGGTTTTTCACGAATTGAAACAAAAGACGGCATCCAGCGGATCGATCAGCTTTTGGAAAAGAAAGAAGAGTTTTGCTCAAAGTCATGCAACCTGGTTGTAGACCGACTTCAAGCCAGCAGGGATGATGACAACATTAGCCGGATGGCCGATTCGGTGCAAACTGCATTTTTTGAAGGCCATGGAGAATGTATCATAAAAATATACCCGGAAGAAGGTGTTCAGGAAGAGAAGTTTTCAAGCCTGTTTGAAGCAGACGGCATTGAATTTAACGAACCTACGGAGCACATGTTTAGCTTTAACAATCCTGTTGGTGCTTGCCCAAGCTGCGAGGGTTACGGCAAAGTCATTGGCATCGATGAAGACCTGGTGATTCCCAATAAATCGCTATCGGTGTATCAGGATGCGGTGGCCTGCTGGAAAGGTGAAACCATGAAAAAATGGAAACACCGTTTTATTGAAAAGGCGGTAAACCATGGCTTCCCCATTCACAAACCTTATTATGAACTTACCGAAGAACAAAAGCAATTACTTTGGAAAGGAAGGACTGGCATTAAAGGCATCGATGCTTTTTTTGCCATGCTTGAAGCCAAAGGTTACAAAATACAATACCGGGTGATGTTATCGCGCTACCGGGGAAAAACTACCTGCCCGGAGTGCCGTGGTACTCGCCTGAAAAAAGAAGCCGGATACGTTAAAGTGGGCAACAGCTCCATTCAGGATTTGGTATTGCTACCAATCAATGAGCTGCTTGATTTCTTCAATACACTAAAATTAACTGCCCATGAAGAAGAAGTGGCCAGACGAATTCTTGTAGAAATAAATAGCCGTTTGCAGTTCCTGGCCGATGTTGGCCTGGGCTACCTAACGCTGAACAGGTTATCGGCAACCCTTTCGGGTGGCGAGTCGCAGCGCATTAACCTGGCAACCTCGCTGGGATCAAGCCTGGTTGGTTCGCTTTATATTTTAGATGAACCCAGCATTGGGCTGCACCCAAAAGATACCGAGCGTTTGATCAGCGTATTGCGCAAGCTGCAAAAGATTGGTAACACGGTGCTGGTTGTTGAACATGACGAAGATATTATCCGTGCTTCCGATGAGATTGTAGATATTGGCCCCAAAGCAGGTATGCATGGTGGCGAACTGGTTTTCCAGGGAAATCATGAAACATTGTTGAAGGAAGGAAAAAGCTTAACTGCCGATTACTTAAATGGGATTAAAACGATTGCTGTTCCCAAAGTGCGGAAGAAATGGAACAACTGCATTGAAGTGTTGGGTGCACGTGAGAACAACCTTAAAAATGTTAGTGTAAAATTTCCACTGAACAACATGACTGTGGTAACTGGTGTGAGTGGATCGGGAAAATCAACACTGGTGAGCAAAATACTGTATCCGGCAGTAGCCAAACGGCTGGGTGGTTATGCTGAAAATACCGGACAGCACGATGCTGTAAAAGGCGATTTTGAACGCATCACTTCCATCGAGTTTGTTGACCAGAACCCAATCGGTAAATCATCCCGATCAAATCCGGTGACCTACTTAAAAGCTTACGACGAGATTCGAAAACTATTTTCCGACTTGCAAGCTTCAAAATACCAGGGTTTTAAACCGTCGCACTTTTCGTTTAATGTAGATGGTGGACGCTGCGAAGAATGCCAGGGCGAAGGCGTTATAAAAGTTGAAATGCAGTTTATGGCTGACATCCACCTTGTGTGTGAAAGCTGCAAAGGCAAACGATTTAAAGACGAAATACTGGAAATCGAGTTTAAAGGCAAAAATGTGCACGACATTTTGGAGATGACCGTTAACCAGGCGATTGATTTTTTTAAGGAAGGCAAGCTTTCTACTGAAAAGAAAATTGCAAAGAAACTGCAACCCTTGCAGGATGTTGGGCTGGGCTACGTAAAATTAGGACAGAGCTCCTCTACCCTATCGGGCGGTGAAAGCCAGCGGGTAAAACTAGCTGCTTTTTTAGCAAAAGAAAAAGATTCGCCATCGCTGTTTATTTTCGATGAACCTACCACCGGGCTGCACTTTCACGACATCAGCAAATTGCTGGATTCACTAAATGCGCTGATCTATCGGGGGCACAGCATCATCATTATTGAGCACAACCTGGAAGTAATTAAATCAGCCGACTGGATTATTGACCTTGGGCCCGAAGGCGGAAAAAATGGCGGACAAGTAGTTTATGAAGGCACACCGGAGGACATGATAAAAAACTCCAAATCATACACAGCACAAGCGTTAGCAGAGAAATTAGATACTTGATACTGGATGCTGGTCCCTGGATAATTGATCCCGACAGCTATCTGGATTAGATTTACTGTCTATCCTTCAGCTGAAAGATTTGTCCCCCTAAAAATAGGGGGACGAGAAAACCCGGGAAACCGGGATGACGGAGGGGATCAAAAAACCTTCTCTGGCGCAGAATTGATATTTGTGCCGACAACAAAGCACGGATAACATATCCGCGCTAGAAAGTTTATTCCCTATAAATAACAACTGATTTCACTACAATATCATGGATTGCTTTCCCTTTTTTATTTCCAGAAACGGTTAATAAAGAAATCCAACCCAACAAAGCTTTAATCACATACCGAACTACAGCCAACGGGAAAAGAATATTTTTATCTTGATTTTTATCCCGCTTAACTTTAATGCCGAAAATCATGTGTCCAAATGTACCACCAAAAGCACTGGTAAAAAGTGGGTCATAAAGAAGAAATATAAAAACAAACGCTAGTATTCTTGCAATGTCAGGTACATTTTCAAAACGCTCAAACAAAGCAGCTACTCCTACCATGAAAACAACCAATATGATTGAGTCTGTTACAACGGCTTTTACTCTTATTGAAACTCCCGGGTATTTTTGTTTATCCATATTTTTCTAGTTTTTTAAAATGGGTAATTTATGTGTGCATGCTGAGCTTATCCCTTAAAATTTCAATCCAACACTCAAAGAAAACCGATCATAACCTCCTACGGCCATATCATATTTCAAATACCATTCATTGAAAGTCATCGGAAATTCGTACATAACACCTAACACTGGGCTAAAATATGTCTTGCTATCTCTTTTGTATGATGACAAATTCGAATATCCTTTCATGACTTCATATTCCGTTGAAAAACATGCACCAGCCCCTGCGAACAATGATGCTCTATTGAACATTTTGCGTCCTAAATATGCCTCGAAACATATTGCTTGACCATCCCACTTAACATGAGTGCTCCTACTTCCATCGGCACCTGTATCTTCATGATTTTCTCTTGGTGAAAATGAAAAATCTACACCAAGTAAGAATCTATCTTCTTGTTCATAAATCACTCCAAAATCAATCGCAATTTTAGAATAACTATCATTATCCCCAGAAAAAGAATTAACCCCTAACCCGAAATCAAATGCAAATTTTTCTTCAATTACATATTCATCTTTTTCCTTTGTATTAGAAAATCCATTAAAAACAAAGCATAGAATGCATACACTTAATATTGTCTTTATCATACTTATCTATTTTTAACCATCGCTGGTGCAGATTTGCAAGCTGTGACGACTACAAAGCAAGGATAACATATCCGCGCTAGCTGAGATTTATACAGCTACTTTTTTCAATGTCGAATTAACTTTCTCAAAATTTATTTCTTCAAAATCACGGCTTGCTTTTTCCTGAACATCAATATCTTTAGTTTCTAATACATGAGCCATGTATTTAAGTTTTCTTTTAACATTTTCAATTAAATCACACCATTTCATTATCCAGATTTCAATATTATTGTTTTCGTTTCTGAAAAATAGATAAGGATTATCTTTATCCTTTTGATTACCATCAATATCAAATTGTGCATCACTGTTGATTTCAGAGCTAATCAACAGAATTTTAAAATTTATATTATTACTAAGTGCATTTAATTTTTCAATTTCTCTTGCATATTTTTTTACTTGTCCAATTTCTTTTGGGCTAATTTTAACTTTAGGTGCTTTCAATTCAACAATTAAAACCTCCCTTCTTTTGTAATCAAGAACTCGTTCATTATACATAAATAAATCCGTAATAGATTTTACTTTTTTCTCAATCTCAGTATTGATGTTATCTTCTTTTCTTGATGGCTTGTATACTAAACAATCATCTCTCAATTGACTTAAATTATTTCGTAAATTTTTATCCGAAAGCAGCTTAGTCGTATCATTATATTCTTCGCCAAATACCCAAAGCATTTTCTCTAAAAATTTATGAAGTTCTTTCCGCTCTTTAACATTCTTCGAAATTTCACTATAAACTAATTTTTCTAAGAATTCTATATCTTCAATCTTAGAAGCAACTTTATCCGAAAATTCAATAATATTTTCCAAATCAGTTACCTCTAACAAATCTGAAAATTTTGAAGTCATTTTCTTATTTAGTTTCAATATACTTCCAAGAATTTTATCCAACTCTCCATTTGAAATAGTTCTATCAATTAACGGATAGATTATCTCTCTCAACATGTTTTCTTCGTTGAGAATATGGTATTTGTCTTCGACTAAATAAGCAAGCTTATCAAACAGCATCACTTTTGATTTTGAACTGGATTTCTCCTTGTAAGGATAATAGTCGTCACTTTTTAATTTCTCAGTGAAATTATCAAACTCAACATTTCTTTCTTTAAAGAAACCTGTCAACTTCTCTTTTATTAAACCTCTATATTTTTTCCAATCTTCGTCTAAATCATCTAAGTCAATGTTTCTGTATAGATCGGCAGAGATTGTTGGAGATGTGATATAAATAAACCATCCTCCAATCTTAGGGCTTAACCAGTTTGCATCAAATTCAAACCCTTTTGCGATTGTATTTAAACCAGCATTGGCAGTTGTCAAGAAAACCTTGATTTTGTCATACTTTTTAATTTGCATAAAATCAAAATGGACTTTATGTTCTTTTCCTTTAGAATCTGAAAAAATTGACACCTTTTTTATTGGTTTACTAACAACAAAATCTTTAGGATTTAATCTCTTTCCATTTAGATGAAAGCTTATTTCTTGATTAAAGATCTTTAGCGGATAACGTTCAAATATGGCGTCAGCAAAATTTGAACTTAAAAACTTATCTATTATTTTCTTTTTTGGTTCATTTTCCGTTACATTGGAATCGTACAAATTCGAAATAGTAACCTTGTAGTAAGGTTGATGATTTTTACCCGCAAGTATTTCTTCCTTTGTAATTATATCAACTTCTGAGACATTAATGTTTTTGCCAAAACTATCAAAGGATAAAGGTATTTGAGATTTAGAAAAATTATTTTCTTCTTGAGAATACCCAACTGTCTCAATACTAACATTCTGTCCTATTTGAAATGATGCAAACCTTCCAATCCCTTTTCCTCCATCTTTATTGGCTGTTCCAATATCTAATAGTTTCTTCTGAATTTCAGAAATATGCACACCTACACCATCGTCTTTTACGGTTATTTCCTTTATCAAAAGAGGGTGTATCTCATCTTCAGATGTATAATCCACATCAATCCAAATATTTTTGCTCTTAGCTTGTATTGAATTGTTAATTAATTCACAAAATGCAGTAAATGTACTTATGTAATTAGCGAATAATTCATTTACTAATCTTGAATTTGTGGTTAATTTTCTATGCATAGTTTATTGATTTTGCGTTTTTTTTTGCTTGCCGTTAACTATTGAATATCATCATTATTGTTATTTCCTATTTAATACACCACCAATAGTGTCACTTAATTGATCTTCAATAACAATGGCAACTATTCTATTTCTTGCTTTTGGGGCATTTGTTTAAAATTAGGAGCTGTAAGTTAGGAAAAATAGAGCCAAGAACAAAGAATCAAGAGCCAAGAGCAAAGAGTCAAGAGCAAAGAACTTGAAAATCTGTTTATGTCTTTAGTGGATTTTCCAACTAATCAAAACACTATTGACTAATTACCAATGACCAATCACTAATTTGAAACAGATTCCGGACTTCCGCTACGCTACATCCGGAATGACGGTTTTAATTTGGTTTAAATTAAATCGATAGTAGTACACGGATACATATCCGCGCTGGCAAAGTATTGGAAACAAAAAACCAACCGACAACCGATAACCGATAACCGACAACTCAAAACCCGCAACACGTAACCCGTAACTCGAAATTCGCAACACGCAACCCGTAACACGCAACTCGAAATTCGCAACACGCAACCCGTAACACGCAACTCGAAATTCGCAACACGCAACCCGTAACACGCAACCCGTTCTGTTAATCTTTACTAATTCCGGCATTTTATTTTTCTAAGGGATTACAAAGAGCTATATTTGGGTGCATAAATTGAGAGGTTGAGTTTTTGCGCTTAATGGGACATTCCATCTTGTTCTTTTTTTCAACTACTCGTTTGATAATTAAACTATGACATTGCAAAATCATTCATTTCATATCCCGGTTATGGGACTGGGCTATACGGTTGATACGCCCGTAAAAGTAGCTCATTTAGGTATTTCGTCTGTTATATCGTTGGTTGATGACATTTTGATGGAAAAAATGCGCGAATTCTACAGCATTAAATTCGATTTTCCTTTCAAAGCCATTTCTTCAAAAGTAGAAGATTTTCGTGCCAAACGAATTACGGCTTACCTGGATATGATGGACAAGCTGGTTCATGAGAAATACGATGAGCTGGTTCAAACCATCCACCAAAAAGAAAGCGAACTGGAGAAATATTTGGATTTGTTGCCAGAATCGAAAAAGATAAAAGAAAAGCTGAACAACCTACTTGAAAATGCCAGCCTGAAGGATGCTAAAAAATGGGTAAAGGAACACCTGTTGCCAGGAAGCATTGATGTAAACATTATGACCAAACTGGATCAGGTGCGTTACAAAGATGGGGAGCAATTGCCATCGGAGTATAACGATGCCCATTCTGCACTTCGCGGTTATGCCAACAGTACGCTTAGTTCATCGCTGGTACTATCTGCGGGCATGAACCCACGCCTGTACAGTTACCTGGAGAAGTTCGAGGATTTTTACCCGAATGAAAATGGTGAACTGAAAAAGCAGATTATCCTGAAAGTGAGCGATTACCGCTCTGCCATGGTTCAGGGACGTTTTCTTGCAAAAAAAGGAATTTGGGTTTCAGAATACCGGGTTGAGTCCGGCCTAAATTGTGGTGGACATGCCTTTGCAACACAAGGATTTTTGATGGGCCCCATTTTAGATGAATTTAAAGAAAAACGAAACGAACTGCTGGAAGCAACCTTTAAGGTTTACCAGAAAGGCTTGGAAGATAAAAACATTACCCCGCCAGAAGTTGCTCCTGAGATGAAAGTCACAGCGCAGGGTGGCCTGGGTACAAACGAAGAACACAGTTTTCTGATGGATGAGTACAAGCTTGACAATGTTGGCTGGGGTAGCCCGTTTATGCTTGTTCCTGAAGCTTGTAATGTTGACGAGCAAAGCCTGAACTTGTTGAAGGATGCAGAAGAAGACGATCTGTACCTGAGCAATGCATCGCCCCTTGGTGTTTATTTCAACAACGTAAAAGGCAGCAGCCAGCAAGTGAACATTCAAAAATCGGTTGACGAAGACAAACAGGGATTTCCCTGCACCAAGCGTTTTCTGGCTTTCAACTCCGAATTTACCAAAGTGCCTATTTGCACCGCATCGAAGCAATATTTAAAGTTGAAGGTTGATGAAACAGAACAGGCTGAAGGCGATGTAAAAACGTTAAAAGCAACGCTTGCCGAAAAAGAATGCCTATGCGAGGGCTTGAGCAATTCAACCTACCTGGCCAATCATATTGAACCAGAGAGTAAACGTACTGGCGTGAGCATTTGCCCGGGGCCAAACATTGCCTATTTCAAAAAAACATATTCGCTAAAAGAAATGACCGACCACATTTACGGAAAGATTAACCTCTTGAAAGGGATTAAACGTCCGAATTTGTTTGTAAAAGAGTTGGGCATGTACGTTGATTACCTGGAAAACCGATTGAATGAACTGGGTTCATCTCCTGAAGAAAAGCAGTTGGGTTATTTCCGCACATTCCGCAAGAATATTCAGGAAGGCATTTCTTACTATCACAGCCTTTTTGAAAAGTACGAAGGCAAATTAAAGGAAATGAAAGAAGGCGTTTTTGAGGAGCTTGAAGGTTTTAACAAAAAACTGGAAAAACTAAAAATATAGAGCTTGAATCCCGATAGCTATCGGGAGGAAGCTTTGAAGATTAGAAAGGGAGAGTGTGTGAGCTATTTACAGATTGCTTTTCCTTTCTTAACAATGGTAATTCCTTCACCCATCCAGAAGTCTCCATTGGCCAAACGATAAACCGGGAAAAACTTTTCCTGTAAGGCTGTGGTTTTATAAAAAATCCCTGTTACGCCATTGTGATTAATGACTTTCCAGGTTCCAAATTCCTGCCAGTTGTTATGCTGCTCGTTTCCCATTACGGTACGCTTAATGCTCTTGCCGTAAAGTCCATATTTGCCGTCAGGACAATAATGTACTTCAATAAAAAAGTAAGTGCCATAAAGAACTTCCCCTTCCCGGGAAGTAATCAGAAAATGATTATCATTGATAAAGGTTTTTACTTCCTCAACCGTTGGAACAGTTTGGGCATTTGCAGGGGCAATGGAAAAAGTGAGTATTACAATTAGAAACAGAATAAGATTTTTCATGATAAGCCTTATCTAGCGTTACTTGAACCTGATTGTTAGCTTTAACGAGTTTTAAGAAAATAAGGTTAGATGTGGATGGTATATTTTTCCAACAATTGCTTGATCGGCGCATAAAAATTCATTCAATAAATCAACATAACCAGTGCGCCTGTTTGATGCCTTGCATCAACCTCAGGGCGATGCCCTGGGCTAAAATCTTACGCCCTTTCAGGGCTTCCCAACTTCCTCCATTCACGGGTAATGAAAAAAGTAACGACCATGGCAGAGAATACATCGGAGATGGGCATGGAGATCCAGATCCCTTGTAAACCATAAAAATTAGGCAGCAGGTAAAGCAATGGGATCAGCACAAAAACCTGCCGGAGCAAAGTTAGTGTGGCCGCAATTTTTGCTTTCCCAACCGATTGAAAGTAATTGCCAATAACAACCTGAAAACCAACCAATGGTAAGGCCAGCAAAGCTAATCGGAGCCCCTGGCTCCCAATTTTCATGAGTTCAGGATCATCCGCATTAAATGTGCTAACAATAAACTCGGGCATGGCTTCAACCAAAACAAAACAGGCAATGGAAATAATGGTAGCGGCAATCATGGCAATCCGTAAAGTTTCTTTTACTCGTTTGGTATCTTTTGCCCCGTAGTTAAAACCGATAATAGGCTGGGAAGCCATGTTGATTGCAACGACAGACATGATGATCAGCGTAACTACCGAATTAATAATTCCCATTGCACCGACTGCTAAATCGCCTCCAAACCGAATGAGTTTGGTATTGAGCAAACCCTGAACTACGGAATTGGCAATCTGCATAAAAAAAGGCGCCATACCAATGAGCAGGATTTCTTTAATAATTGGAAAGTCCAGGCGAAAATATTGCGACCTAATTTTCACCACCGAACGGCTACTTCTAAAATGTAGCAGCACCCAAACAGTCAACAAAATCATGGAAACGATGGTGGCATAAGCTGCACCTTTCACGCCCAGATCAAACACAAAAATGAAAATGGGATCGAGCACAATATTTGTTCCAGCACTCAGCAACATGGAATACATGGCAATTTTAGCGTTCCCTTCCGAGCGAATCACATTATTCAGCGAAAACCCAACCACCTGAAAAATGACACCAACCAAAATGATGTTCAGATAATCATTTGCATATTCAATAGTTTCCGGAGTAGCACCAAACGAACGGAGCATGGGGTCTTTTATAGTAAAACCGATTGCTGAAATCAAGCCAGAAACCAGCACCATCAACATCAGGCTATTTCCCAAAACATGTTCAGCCTTATTGATGTCGCGCTTTCCCATGTTGATGGAAACCAGCACACCAGCTCCAATACCAATGAGCATACCAAAGGCCATCATAATGAGCATAACCGGAAAAATAACCGAGATGCCACTTAGTGCAAACGCCCCAACACCCTGCCCAATAAAAATCCGGTCAACAATGTTGTAGAGGGCATTCACAAACACCCCAACAAAGGCTGGTATGAAATATTTGAACATTAGGCGCGCAACATTGGTTTCGCCCAACTCTTTGGTTTTATCCATAAAAGAAATTGAGTTGCAAAATTAACAAAGCAAACAACAAATCACTGCTATTTGGGTTCTTGATTTATAAAGGGAAATGTTAATTTTGAAGCTTAAAATTTGGCATCATGACAGAGAAAAAGCTTCTTAAAACCGATCCTTCTATTCTGAACGACCTTCAATCAGGCAATTCGCAAACGGCATTAAAAGCCATCAAAAAAATCAGTGAGTCAGGCAATTCGGCCTATCTTCCAAAAATGATTGAGCTGTTTTGCCAAACTGATGATTCAGAAATAAAAAAGCAAATCAGCAAACTTCTTTCAGAACTAAAACACCGTGATGCAGTACCATTTCTTATTGAAGCCATTGAAAACCACCGAAAAGATCCGGAGCTTCAACCCATTGTTTCTGCCTGCTGGGAAAACGGACTGGATTACAGCAACCACCTATCTTTGTTTGTCGATTTAATTATTGAAGGTGATTTTATGCTGGCTTTTGAAGCCCATACAGTCATTACAAACATGTATGGCAGAATATCGCAGGAAATTGTTGAAAAAGAATCTAATAAAATAAAACGTGCCATTCTGGAATGTGGAGAAGAAAAGAAACAGCTTTTGCATGACATCCTGGAATTTCTTCCTGTTTTTGCCCAAGGTATTGACCCGCAACAGTTTTAATGATTAAAAGACGTGGAATATATTTAGTTTTACTCTGCTTGTTTTTGGGCATTTCTTGTTTTGGGCAATACCATTCCCAAATTCAGGAATACAACAACAAACTACTTTTTAATCCCTCGTTTGCCGGTACAACATTTGGGAAACGAATCAACGGGACAGTTGTTTCCAGCCGATCATCCAACACACCAAGCTACACACGAATTATATCTGCAGATTATTATCGGCCTAATAAAAAGTTAGGAATTGGTTTTACCGCAGGGGCAACAAACAACGCAATTGATTCAACATTTTCGATGTTTGGGGAGGCCTCCTTTTCCAAATTCTTCAAACACAATCGAAACCAGTTTATTATTCCGGCGGTGAGCTTTGGTGTATCCCAACGGGCTAGAGATTTAGGTGTTCTCCTGGCAGGGAGACTAACTGATTCAGTCAGAGTTGATGCATCGCAATCAACTGACCTGTCTTTAAAGGCGGGCTTAATCCTGGCTGATTATGACTGGAATATCGGAGTTAGTTTTATGCTTGTTCAGGAATATGAAATTTTCGCTGACACTATCCTGACTGGCGGACAACAATCAAGAATTGTTGCACACTGGATGAAAACGATCGACTACAAACACCGGGGACTTTTATCGCAGCGGGTATACCTGCAACCCCGTTTAATCGTTGATTACACAAAAGCCCGAACCCTGGTTTTTGCGGATACCCGTTTTCAGTATTTCAGGTGGTCTGGCGGGTTGGCAGCCTTGCACAACCTAAAAAATAATAAAACCCGGCTGGCAGTTTCTGCCGAATACGACTTGAAACGATTTAGGCTGGGATATATGATTTCTACTCAACTACCAACAAGTGGCTACTTTGAACTCATGCAAAGCCTTAACATCCGGTTAAACATTCCGGAGTTGAATGGCAAACGAGAACCATACTATCCGCTTATCCGCAATATTTAGCTCCGGTTTGAAAAGTATTTCATGAACTGTGAACGCTCGTAAAGTAACGGATCACCCACTTTTGAGTAGGAAAGCCTTCCCTGGAAGTCCTCAATGGATTCGAAGTTCCATTTCGCCATAAAAGCTTCAAGCTCTTTCAGCATGCCGTCAATTACCTGTGCGCCATTAACATAGACCACCGAGCATAACTGTGCAGTTTGCGCCCCGGCAAGCAATTGCTTAATCAGCGCTGTGCCATCGTGAATACCGGTGGAAGCTGAAATCTCCAATTTTGGAACAGCAGCTTTTACCATGCCCACCCAACGCAATGAACGGCGGATATCAGCTGAAGTGCTGAACACTTCGGAAGCTGTGATCTCCAGTTTTTCAATATTGATGTCAGGCTCATAAAAGCGATTAAACATAGTCACCGCAGCTGCACCGTTGGCCATCAGTTTTTCGGCCATGGCAATCAGGTTGGTGAAATAAAACCCTATTTTTACAGAAACAGGAATGTTAACAAGACTGGTTACTTCTTTCAAAACATCAACATAAACCTGTTCAATATCATCAGGCGATTCATTTCTGGAGGTTGGAACCACAAACAAGTTTAATTCTAAAGCGTCTGCTCCTGCATCTTCAAAATCTTTGGCAAAACTGATCCATTCTTTTGAGCTGATGCAATTAATGCTGGCAATAATAGGAATATTGGTTTCCTGCTTGGCATCGCGAACCAGGTTTAAATGTTGTTCAATTGAATTATTGCGCGTATAACTGCGAATATAATCTTCAGCCTCGGGGTACGTATTTTGAGGATCTTTTTCAATCAAATAAGAAACTTCATTGTTGATCTGTTCCTCAAAAATTGACTTTAACACAACAGCGCCTGCTCCGGCAGCTTCCAAACCTTTAATTTTTTCAACTGAATTTGTTAAGCCTGAACTGGCCACGATGATTGGGTTCTTCAGTTTCAAACCCATATAGGTAGTTTCAAAATTCGCCATTGTTTAAAGTATTAGTTAGATTTTTTTGTTCTATAAAACCACAAAAGCTATTGCTTGTTCAATGGTAAACACGTTCACCAAATATTGAGCTGCCCACCCTGATCATGGTGCTGCCTTCTTCAAGGGCAATTTCATAATCGCCAGACATACCCATTGAAATCTCAGTGAACAATTCGTCTTCTGCAAAATAAGTTTCTTTTAATGAATTAAAAACTGACATTAATCCCTTAAATTCTTTTCTTATTTGCTCATCATCATCCGTATAGGTTGCCATGCCCATAATACCTACGACTCTCACATGCTCCAACGCTGTAAACTCCGGGCTCTCCAAAATTGATTGCGCTTCAGCCAAATTCAAACCAAACTTTGTTTGTTCTTCAGCAATATGAAACTGCAACAAACAATTAATCACCCGATCGTTCTTTTTGCCTTCTTTGTCTATCATCTTCAACAACTTAATGGAGTCAACCCCATGAATCAGGCTAATGAAGGGTGCAATATATTTAACTTTGTTTGTTTGCGGGTGACCAATAAAGTGCCATTGAATATCGTTGGGCAGCTCTTCTGCTTTTTTTACCAAATCCTGCACCTTGTTCTCACCAAACACCCGGTGCCCTGTGCTGTAGGCTTCCAAAATATCTTCGTTTGGTTTTGTTTTTGAAACCGCTACCAGGCAAATATGCTCGTCAAGTTCTTTTTTTAATTTTTCGATATTTCCGGCAATATCCATCTCAATAGTTTGATGTACAAATCTACAAAAGCAGATGGAATCAAACATCTATTTTTTCGCTTTTTTAAAGGGATTGGGGAAGTATCATGGATTTATTGACCGTCTATTTTTTATATTTGCACCCTTCATGCAGAACAGGATTGAGAATATCATATTAAAGATGAATGAGTTTGGGAAGAAAAGAAAACCATTCGTTTTTTTATTCGATTTTGATTTTCAGAAACCACTGATTTTTGAGTGGGATGAGAGCCAGAATGAAATTCTTTGGAAAACCCCTGTTCACAGCAACTTTGATCCTGTTGAAATTAAAAAGAACAAACTTAGCTGGGAAATAATGCCGGTCTCATACAAACGTTATCAAACGGCATTCGAACTGGTTCAGAAACATATTTACAACGGCGATAGTTATTTACTTAACTTAACGATGCCAACACGTATATCGACCAATTATAGTTTGGAAGATATTTTCCATACGGCAAACGCCCCGTACAAGATTTTGCTAAAAGATCAATTCGTTTGTTTTTCTCCGGAAATTTTTGTGCGCATTAATGATGGGATTATTTCTTCAAACCCCATGAAGGGCACAATTGATGCCAATACGAAAAATGCCGAATTCGTTTTGAAGAGTGACAAAAAAGAGTTGGCAGAACACAACACCATTGTTGATTTAATCCGCAACGATCTGAGTACAGTTTCAGACCAGGTTGAGGTTGACCGCTTCCGATACATTGACCGCATAAAATCAAATAAGTCTGACTTGTTGCAAATGAGTTCTAAGATTGTTGGTCAGTTACCTGAAAACTACCACGAGCAGCTAGGGACAATTATTGCTAAAATGCTTCCGGCAGGGTCAATTAGCGGGGCACCCAAGAAAAAGACTGTTGAAATTATTAAAGCAGCAGAAAAATACGACAGGGGATATTACACTGGTATTTTTGGAATCTACGACGGACAGGATCTGGACAGTTGTGTTTTAATTCGCTATCTTGAGCAACAGAATAACCAACTGGTATTCAAAAGCGGAGGCGGAATTACTTACATGAGCCAATGCGAAGATGAATACCTGGAGCTGATAAAAAAAGTATATGTGCCTTTTGCTTGAAACCATAAAACTAGAAGATGGAAAGCTTGCTAATCTAGACTTTCACCAAAAAAGATTTGACCATGCCCGCAGCGAACTATTCCATAAAGATCCCATTTCACTTGAGCATGAGATTGCAATTCCGGAAGAAGCAAAAAGTGGACTGTTTCGATGCAGAATAACGTATGCTGAAAAAATTCAGAAGATTGAATTCCTACCCTATCGACTTCGTGAGATAAAATCGTTGAAACTGGTCCATGACGATGAAATTAACTACCAATATAAATATGCAGACCGGGAACGCCTGAACCATCTTTTTAGCCTCAGAGGCGAATGCGATGATATCATCATCATTAAAAATGGAAAAGCTACGGACAGCTATACAGGAAACCTGTTATTTGCGGATGGTGAAACATGGTTCACACCACGAAATCCGCTATTAAAAGGCACACAGCGACATCGGCTTCTTGAGTCTGATTTAATCGTTGAAAAAACAATCACAGAAAAAGACATTCATTCTTATAAAAAAGTAGGAATAATCAATGCTTTTTACTCATTAGAAAACATGCCCGTGATAAAAACGAAAGACATCCACCAGTAGAAACTACTGATTTACAAAGCATTAAAAACAAACACTTTCATCAGAATTGAAAAATTAAAAAGGTGTTGATTTTTTTTTTCAAACAATGCTATCCAACCTATTTATTTATTCATCCAATTTTGTATTTTTCGAAAAAAATAACCTTTAAAAAGTTGACAAATTTGTCCTTTTGGACTCTCAAGATTTGGAGGAAAAAAAATGACACCGAACAAGCCAAAAGTTATAAAAGACTACGGTAAACTTGACGATGCGATCAAGGAACAAATAAAGTTGGTTTATCCCAATGGATTCGCCCAATACCTAATCACATTTCCGAACAAAGATGGGTTGCTGGTTAGCGCCTTACCATTTGAAACCGATGAAAAGTATTATTTGGTTCGAATGACCACCGAGCAGGCTGACAACATTATCAGCGATGACGAAGATTACGATGATGAAGGTACTTTAAAGGATGAGTCAAAAGCAGAGTACGAAGATAAATACGCAGAATTGGAATACATTGCGGATAATCTTGGTGACGACAACGAAGAAACCTTTGAAGATGAAGGGGATGAAGAAGACGATCTTGAAGATTAATTGATAATCGATAAAAAGAAACCCCGGAGAAAGCTCCCCGGGGTTTTTTATTGCTTTGATTTAAAAATCTTAATCTATTGGATTGATCACCAAACCAGAGCGTAGCTTTGGCTCGAACCAGGTAGTTTTTGGAGGCATAATATTACCTGTGTCAGCAATATCAATCAATTGTTTCATGGAAACCGGGTAAAGTGCAAAAGCGACTTTCATTTCACCCGAATCAACTCGTTTTTGAAGCTCAGCCAATCCGCGGATACCGCCCACAAAATCAATTCGCTTAGAGGTTCTCAAATCCTGAATGTCCAATATTGGTTCTAAAACCTGATTAGACAGGATCGTCACATCAAGCACACCAATCGGATCATTATCATCGTAAGTCCCTTCTTTTGCAGTTAGCTTATACCAACTTCCAGAAAGGTACATACTGAATTCATGAAGTTTTGAAGGTTTATAAATATCAGAACCCATATTTTCAACGTCAAAACCTTGCTCAAGCTTTTCAATTAATTCAGCTTCTGTAAGATTATTTAAATCCTTTACGACACGGTTATAGTCAATAATTTGCAACTGGTCATCCGGAAAGTGAACAGCCATAAAATAGTTGTAAGGCTCTTCTCCTGTATGGTTGCTGTTTTGACCTTTTTTCTCTACGCCAATTCGTGCAGCAGCTGCTGTACGGTGATGCCCATCGGCAACGTAAGTTGCAGGTACTTTTGTCGCAAACAACTGTTCGATTTCTGCATTGAT
Source organism: Sunxiuqinia sp. (assembly GCA_965230765.1). Taxonomy (GTDB): domain Bacteria; phylum Bacteroidota; class Bacteroidia; order Bacteroidales; family Prolixibacteraceae; genus Sunxiuqinia. The sequence continues at coordinate 145,192 of CBDDLR010000002.1, read as the reverse complement.
TTCCGCTTCGTTGATCACCCAGAAGTGGTGCCCAAAGCCATCCTCAGCAACAAAATCATAATCCGCTTCCTGTTCTGAAACAATCTTCGATACAATCGCATCAATCTCAGGCACTGCTTTATAAGAGAAGAATACAGGTTCGATATTTGCGTTTAAATAACGGGTAAGGATCATCCTGTCCTCTTCTTTATCCGGACGGGTCAGCTCATGCTTTTTAATGATGCCATCGTGGTAATCCTGGCAAGCAGCAGCACCAACAATACCGTACTGTGTGCGACCATCCATGGTCTGAGCGTAAATGTAATATTTAGGTTCGTCTTCTTTCTGCAACCAACCTTCAGTCTGGAAATTCTTAAAATTTTCAACCGACTTATTGTAAACTGTTTCTGAATGAATATCAGTTCCTGCCGGGCAATCGATCTCTGCACGGGTAATGTGCAACAATGAATTTTCTTTTCCTTCAGCCATTTGCGCTGCCTCTTGTGAGTTCATCACATCATAAGGCAAACATGCCAAATCTTTAACAATTTCTTTTGGTGGGCGAAGGCCTCTAAATGGTTTTATTGTAGCCATATCTTTCTTTTTTTAACTATTGGGCAATTTAAACCGTTCACTTTTTTAAAGTAAAAATGAATGAACATGTGGTTTAAAATCACTTTTTCTTAAAACTAAATGGAGACTTTTACTTATTTACCTGATACGTATTGTCACCAGTCTCAATATAAGCCACGATTTGTTCAGCTGCTGCAACACCTGCATTCATGTTAGCTTCAGCAGTTTGTGCACCAATCTTTTTTGGTGTGAAGTAGTAACGTCCTTCAAATTTCTCCTTGAACGTATCAATGCAGTCAGGAGCTATGTCTGACAAGTATTTCACGTCAGTACGCTCTTCCATAAACTGGCAAAGTTCTTCTTCGTTGATTACTTCTTTCCGCGCAGTATTTACAACGACAGCTCCTTCTTTAAGGTTTTGAAGAACATCTTTACTTACTGATTTAATGTGCTCACCTTTTGCAGGAACGTGAATAGAAACAACATCGGAAACTGCGTAAAGCTCTTCAAGTGAATTGGTAACTTCGATACCTTGAGAAGTAGCCTGAGCTTTGCTGTAACGTGTGTAAACTTTAACGGTCATTCCCATAGCACGGGCAATGCGGTGTACATTTCTGGCAACATATCCGTAACCATGTAAACCAAGGACTTTTCCGCGCAATTCACCACCTGCTTTTCCGCTAAAGAACTCACGCATTCCTAGAATAGCTAAGCCTACAGCTAACTCTGCCACAGCGTTTGAGTTTTGCCCAGGGGTATTCATTACACAAACACCGACAATACCTTTTTCCTTGGCGTATGCAGTATCGATATTATCGTATCCGGCACCAGCCCTTACTACAATTTTCAACTCTTTTGCAGCATCAAGCACTTCTTTGTCCACTTTGTCACTTCTGACAATCATGGCAGTTGCTGTTTCTACAGCCTTTAATAATTCAGACTTGTCGGTGTACTTTTCAAGAAGGTCAACTTCAAATCCTGCTTCTTTGCAGATTTCTGTCATTTTAGCAACCGCAACTTTCGCAAACGGCTTTTCGGTTGCAATTAAAACTCTTGTCATTTTATTCAATTTTATAGGTTAAAAAATAAAATGTCATTGCAAGCCAAATCGAAGTAACCAGTAGTTACTTTAGCCGTTCCTCATGCTTAGAATGACTTAATAAACGAAAGGTGGAAATCAATCCACCTTCCTATATCAAATAACAAATTATGCTTTCATTTTTTCGAACTCCTGCATACAATCAATCAAAGCCTGAATACTTTCAACAGGCATTGCGTTGTAGATAGAAGCCCTGAAACCACCAACTGAACGGTGTCCTTTCATTCCGGACATTCCTTTTGATGTAGCAAATTCCAGGAACTCTTTTTCAAGTTCTTTTTTTCCTTCACTCATCACGAAACAAACATTCATGAATGAACGATCTTCTTTTTCAGGAACAGGACAAGCAAACAATGGGTTTCTGTCAATCTCGTCATACAACAAGGCTGCTTTATCCTCGTTAATTTTTTGCATTGCAGCAACACCACCTTTTTCCTTGATCCACTTTAATGTTTGCAAGGCTGCAAAAATAGGTGTAACAGGAGGTGTATTGAACATTGAACCTGCATCAATGTGTGTTTGGTAATTAAGCATCGTTGGAATAGCACGTTCCACTTTACCTACCAATTCATTTTTAACGATAACAAATGTTACACCAGCAGGAGCCAGGTTCTTTTGTGCACCACCGTAAATAAGTCCATATTTAGTGACATCAAATACCCTTGAAAAGATATCTGAAGACATATCACAAACCACAGGGATATCCAGATCAAAGTCCTTACGAATTTGAGTACCATAAATGGTATTATTCGATGTGAAATGGAAATAATCAGCATCCGCAGGGATTTCGTAACCTTTTGGGATATGGTTGTAAACTGATTCTTTTGAAGAAGCAACCTCAACAACCTCACCAAAGAATTTTGCTTCTTTAAGCGCTTTCGCTGCCCATGTACCTGTATTAAGATAAGCAGCTTTTTTCTTCATCAGGTTATAAGGGATCATGCAGAATTGCGTAGATGCACCGCCGCCTAAAAACAATACTGAATAATCATCAGGAATGTTAAGCAACTCGCGGAATAATGCCTGAGCTTCTTCCATTACTGCAACAAATTCTTTTCCCCGGTGCGATACTTCCATTACAGAAAGCCCGGTACCAGCAAAGTCTTTAATAGCTTCAGCTGTTTTTTCAATTGTAAACTGAGGTAAAATAGATGGTCCAGCAGAAAAATTATGCTTCTTCATTTTATCAATTATTAAAGGATTAAAACAATTTTGCTCCAAAATTGCAAATTCTAAAACAAATTAACGCTAATTCACATTGTTTATCTCTGAGAAATATCATTCAGATAAAAAAAAATCAAGTTTTAAAACATCATGCCTCCGCACTTTTTTTACGCTACGTTTTTCACCCATTTAGAATTGTAATTTGTCTTGTATAACAAGCGTAGATTTTTCATATATAAATAGTGACGAAAAAAGCCTGTCTTTTTATAGACAGGCCCCCCAGTAAAGCTGTAAGTTCCCCTTTATTGAAGACTTACAAAAGGTATTTTAACTATCTTAGCTTTCAATAGTTTATTCCGCACTTTTACAAATATTTCAGTTCCAAAAGCCGAGTACTCTTTAACGATATACCCCATCCCAATACCTTTATTCAACATGGGTGATTGTGTACCTGAAGTTACTTTTCCAATGGTCACGCCTTCCGCATCAACCAATTCGTACCCCTGGCGTGGAATCCCTCGGTCAATCATTTCGAAACCACGCAGTTTTTTGGTTACACCTTCCGTTTTTTGCATCAACAGAAAGTCCTTGTCAACAAACTGGTTATCGTCGTTAAATTTGGTAATCCACCCTAATCCGGCTTCAATTGGTGAAGTGTTATCATCAATATCATTTCCGTACAGACAGAATCCCATCTCAAGGCGAAGCGTATCTCTCGCCCCCAAACCAATTGACTTTATATCGTATTCTTTTCCAGCTTCAAATATGGCTTCGTAAACTTTTGCTGCTTCGCCATTATGCATGTACAGCTCGAAACCGCCTGAACCTGTATACCCTGTTGCCGAAATGATCACATCTTTTACGCCGGCAAACTCTCCTGTTACAAACGTATAATAGCTTACACTATTTAAATCAACTGAAGTAAGTTTTTGCAATACCTCGATTGCTTTTGGTCCCTGAATAGCAAGCTGACTTATATTATCTGAAGCATTTTCGAGTTCTGCCCCCATGTCATTTTGCGAAACAACCCAATCCCAATCTTTTTCAATATTGGCAGCATTTACCACCAACATGTATTTTTCAGCTTCATAATAATAAACCAGCAAATCATCTACAATTCCACCTTTCCCATTAGGGAAACAAGAATATTGTGCCTGCCCCGGGGTTAGTTTACAAATATCGTTTGTGGTAACTTTTTGAACGAAGTCTTTGGCTTTTGGGCCTTTTACCCAAAACTCACCCATGTGTGAAACATCAAAAACACCCACACCGTTTCTTACGGCCATGTGTTCGTCTTTAATCCCGGTAAATTCAACAGGCATTTCATACCCTGCAAATTCAACCATTTTTCCACCAACTTCCTTATGATATTTATTGAAGGCTGTCTTTTTCATTTGTTTAAATCTTAATTTGTGCGCAAAAATATGGGTCAAAATATCGAATATCCATGAAATAAATCATCATCAACACCAAAAAAATCTATTTCGAATACAATTTACAGCATTATTTTCTATCTCCCATAACCTATTTTTTCTTAATATTGCATAAGTAAAATTCCATTTTCTATGTCAGAACAAAAATATACAAGCCTCGAATATTTAAACGAAATTACAGGTGGGGAACCTGAAATAGTAAAAGAGTTTATCCAGATGTTTTTTGACCAGCTTCCAGAGTTCAGAGGAGGGCTTCGCTCTCATCTTGAAAGTGGCAAGTGGAAAGAATTGGGAGAACTGGCACACAAAGCCAAATCTTCGGTATTGACTTTTGGGATGGAAGATTTAGGAAAACGCCTGAAGGAACTGCAATTAAAAACCCAGCAACTCGAAGACATTGAATCTTACCCTGAGTATGTCGATGAATTTGAGAACCTAATGAATATTGCTGAAAAAGAGCTGACTGAAGAATTAAATAAGATATAAAAAGAGAGGTGCGATCAAGGCATCTTTTTTATATGCTCACGAACGCTTATTCATCATCTACCATTTTCACCCTAATTGTTTTTTTAGTATCGAGTTACGGATTGGGTTTTGGGTGTCAGAAATCGGTTATCGGTTATCGGTTATCGGTTGTCGGTTGTCGGTTTTCAGTAATCGGTCTAACAATCCAAGAATACCGTGATCTAATAATTTAGTAATCTGAATATCCAAAGATTTTTGTTATCTTAAAACTTTTTGGAATGAATAGTTGAATGGAAAGCATTATGGATAAAGGGATTGAGGATAAGATTGATTAATTTTACTTTTAGTCAATATTGGAGAAATGGATTGGGATTACACTGAAATAAAACTACAAGGACCGTTATCAAAAATTATAGATTGTATCTGGTGGGAAAATTATTCAGCCATTAACCCTGAAAATAATAAGCATCTGCTTGTACCAGATAATTCAATCGAATTAATATTTACAGACTCAAATATTAAACGGTTTTTTCCATTAACAAAGGAATACAAAATAAGAAAAAGTCAACTAGCAGGAATTCGAACAACCCCTCAAGATTGCATTGTCGTTAAAAGTCCAATTATTAGTGTAAGATTTATTCCAAAAACATTTTATCTATTTTGTAAAACTGAGATAATCAATACCATCAATAACAATTTGGATCCTGCAGAATGTTTTGGTCAATCAGTTTTAGATTTAGAAAAAGAAATATTCAAGGCCTCTTCACAGCAAGATAGAATCCAACTAATTGAATCTTATTTTAATAATTACCTAAATTCTCAATGCAACCTTAGAGATGATATTTTTGAAAAAATTGTAAGTCATATAGATAGTTGTAAGGGAGATTGTACAATTCGTGAATTCCCTACAATGTTTAATATTTCCGCTAGTACAATTGAAAGGAAGTTTAAAAAAAATCTAGGCTTATCACCCAAGAAATACAGCATGTTAGTACGATTTTTCAACCAATTCCTTTCTGTTAAAAAAGAATTTAATGCTTACTGTAGCAATTCTGGATTTAACTATTATGACCAAGCACATTTTATTAAAGAGATTAGTAAGTTCTCCGGTTTAACGCCAAAACAGCTGGCTACTTATAAAATTGGAATACAAGAGGTGAATTCAAAAAAATAAAATGTTAATGCTGATTTTTTACAATTCTCAACTGTTTTGATGCGATAGATTTGCAACAAAAAAAGTATGAGAATTATATCATTATTGGTTTTTATTTTCATTGTTTCTAATTGCTGGGCACAATTTAAAAACCTCGAATCAGTGTCTTTTTCGTATTATGGTGAAATGATTACGCACCCAGGATTAAAACTCAGTTCTGATTTTAAAATAAAGGGATGGGATAAGGTTAAAAGAGATTCTTTGAAAAAAATTAACAAGAGTTTTATCATTAGCCCTGCTTTAGGATTTTTTCACCACAGAAGGTATCAAACCGGACTGTTTTTAATACCAGAAGTAAAGTATAAAAGACAAAACCCCAAAGGGAGATTTTATGAACTCGGCATTGGAGCTGGATATCTTAAAACATTTATTCCTAACACGTATGAAGTAGGTAGCAATGGTGAAGTAAACAAAACAACTGCTGGGCATAATTATTTTGCCACAAATTACTTCATCTCATTTGGAAAGGATTTAAGTATCCAAAAGAATCTGCCACTTGCTTACTTCATAAAACCTCAGTTTATGTACGCAGTCCCAAATTTTCCTAATGGGATTGGATATTTTGCACTTGAAATAGGTATAAAATTCAGTTTAAAATAATTACAATGAAACAATTACACTATATAATTATCGTAGCCGTACTAACGGTATTAAACTCTTGTGAGAAATTCGAACTTGAGCCGAATACAGATACTTTCTTTCACGTGAAAATTGATGGAACAGAATTACCTGTTTGGGTTAAAGGGAATACAGCTTCCTCAAAATTTATAATTTATATTAATGGTGGGCCTGGTTCTACAAGTATTGATGTAGCAAAGGCAGATATGTTCAATTGGTCGGAAGGACTTGAAGAAAACTTTGCCATGGTTTATTATGACCAACGAGGTTGTGGTAATGCACAAGGAAATTTTAACGAAGAATTACTGACAGTTTCCCAATTTGTTAAAGACCTGGATGCAATTGTTTCAGTAATAAATGCAAAATATCAAAATCCTGATATTTATTTAATGGGGGCAAGTTTTGGTGGATTTATTGGGGTAAACTATTTGCTGAATTCTGATTACCAAAATAAAATAAGCGGTTGGATTTCGGTTGACGGAGCTTACAATTTTGATTTTGATTTAAGTTGGCAATACCGTAGAACATTTTTAGTAAACATTGCAAACGAAGAAATTATAAAAGGTAATATGATTGATCATTGGACGGAAGCTCTTGAGTGGACAAGTAATAATCAAATTATAACGACCCGGGAGCAAAAGAATGAATGGAGAGGTTTTGTGGGTTGGCCCGGTGAAATAATAATACCAGAAGAATTAGCATCACTTTCGGCTCGTCAGTATCTTGATATCGGGTTTTTCTCAGGTTACAACCCTTTCCCAGCTTATTTGTCATCTAACCTGGAAATTGTTAATGATAAACTAAATGAAGATGCGGAAGGTAAGAATCTGATAACAGCAGTTTCTGATGTGACAATCCCCTCACTACTAATTTGGGGCAGGTACGATGACTTAATTGTACCGGAGGAAGGATTGGATGTGTTTAATAATTTCGGCACATCAGATAACGACAAATATTATAAAATTTTGCCAAATTCGAGCCATGAACCGTATATTAGTGATCCAGATAATTTTAAGGCTGAAATTATAGAATTTGTAAGTAAATATTAAAAACGTACGAAAACAAGGTAACCCAAATTGAATGATACAATATATTAAAAATACAGCTTTTGCCAGGCATTGTATGTCAATAATACTAATAAAACCTTAAACTGTAATGAATAATAAACTAATTGCACTTTTGTGTATATTATTTCTTGTATCCTGCTTGAATAAAAAACAAAAGTCAACAACCTTAAGTCATCCTTACCAATTGGATTCTGTTGTTCATAAACCAATCAAGTTCCATCCTGAAATTGTATCAACAGAGATTGATAAATTCAACACGAGTTTTAGCCCTGACGGAAAAACTATTTACTATACAGCAACATCGCAAAAATTGGGTATTGCAGGAATTACCTTTCAAAAATTTGAAAACGGGAACTTTGGTGATCCTGAGTTTGCCCCGTTTGTATCCTATGATATTCCGACAGCGGATGTTCAAATTTCACCTGATGGAAATCTAATGTTGTTCTCTACTTTCAAAGATTACGAAGGAAAACCCGAAGGCTTTAACTTTAATATTTGGACTTCAGAACTAAAAGATGGTCTGTGGCAAGAACCCCACCCCTTGGGTTCTCCAATAGCCTCATCAGGAAATGAATTTTATCCTGTTATGACTAATAATAAGACCATATACTTTAACTCTGATAAAGGAGGTAATTCTGATATTTATTATTCCAGGTTTCAAGATGGAAAATATCAAGAGCCAGTGAAGCTACCTGCCAATATTAATTCCGAAAAAAAGGAGGCAGATGCTTTTGTGGCGAGGGACGAATCCTATATAATTTTTGTAAGAGTTGATGAGCCTGATGGCTATGGCAATAGTGACTTATACATTAGCTTTAAAGAAAACAAGACCGATTGGTCCAACCCCATTAATATGGGAGAGGATGTTAACAGCGATCAGATTGATGGCAGCCCTTATGTCACACCAGATGGAAACTATTTAATTTTCACTTCAGGACGAATACCCAAAGGGACTAAGGAAAATGCTGTTAAAAGCTATAAAGATTTTAGTTCTTGTCTTTCTTCAAGCAATAACGGCTCACTTAATTTTTACATTATGAATCTTGATATTGATAAATACAAATAGTAAAAAAACGACATATAAAAAGTTGTAACATACCAAGCGGGGTAATTTTCGGTTTGACTTGTCAAATCGTAAAGCTACACTCCTATCAATCTGACTGGATTTCAGCACAAAATCCGGCCCGACCCCATACAGTTTACCATTTAGGCACAAGCAAAAAGAATGATGCTTCAACTTGCGAAATATCAATAGTTAGTAATTGTTTGTATTATTAAATATGAATATTTCAATAGTTAAATCAAATTCAATATATTTGTAATAACTAATTAAATATTATTAGTTAATATTCAATTCGAAGCATAACTATTAAATTATCAATATTTAAATTAACGCGCAATGGATAACTGGTTGTTTTTAACTGAACAAGAAATCTTGAAAGAGATTGGCATAAGGCTAAAGAAAATAAGATTACAACATAATCTCACCCAAAAAGATATGAGTGAGGAAGTTGGTTTAAGTGTTTCAACGATTAGCCTAATAGAGCAAGGAAAATCTACCACAACTGAAAGCTTAATAAGGATATTGTCAAGATTAAATAGAATTAAAGATTTAGAATCAGTATTTAGAATAGGAGAAAACTTAGAACTAAAATTAAAATTTGAAAAGGCAAAATTGAAAACAGAAAGAAAGCGGGCATCAAAAAAAATTAAATAGCTATGATAGTAGAGGTAAAATTACATGATGAAACAATAGGTTCAATAGAATGGAATAATATTAAAGGAAATTCTACCTTCCAATATAGCAATGATTTTATTAATAAAACGATAGAGCCATCTCCTATAGTGATGCCAAAACAAGAAAGAATTTTTGAGACCAATCGAGACCATTCTAACTTTCACAACTTGCCATATCTCCTATCAGACTCAATGCCAGATGACTTTGGGAATATGATGATGAAAGAATGGCTTAGGCAAAAGAATCTATCAATTATTGACATAAATCCCGTCGACAGATTAACCTATGTAGGGAAAAGGGGCATGGGTGCACTAGAATATGAACCGATTAACCATAAAGAAAAATCCAATTACAATATAGACGTTTCCGAGTTATTAGAAGTAGCAAAAAAAGTATTGGAGGGCAAAGAAGAAATAACTTACAGTGATTTAGATAAAGAAAGTTTGTCGGAAATATTACGAATTGGAACTTCTGTTGGTGGAGCTCGCGCTAAAGCTTTGGTTGCGATAAAAACAGACCCTAATAATAAGATTCTCGAAATTAGGCCAGGCGATATTATTCAACAAGAAGGCTATTCATATTGGCTTCTCAAAATTGATGGTGCTAATGAAAAGACACTTGGAGAAAGTGCTGGCTTGGGCAAAATCGAATTTGCATATTATAAACTTGCAAAAGCTGCTGGCATTGATATATCTGAAAGTTATTTGCATGAAGAAAACAATAGATTTCATTTTCTAACCAAACGATTTGACAGAACTGATAATGGCGAAAAAATCCATATGCAAACTTTTGGGGCATTAGCCGGGATTGATTATAAAGTCCAAAGAGCAAGTAGTTATGAAACTTTATTTAGAGTAATGAAAATGCTTCAGCTTACCTACAATCAATTTGAACAACAATACAGAAGAACACTTTTTAATGTAATTGCAAGAAATCATGATGACCATGTAAAAAACTTCTCTTTTCTAATGAACAAAGAAGGGAAATGGCAAATATCACCAGCTTATGATATTACATACCAATATAAAGATGGAGGAAGATGGACAAACGTTCACCAATCATCAATAAATGGCAAATTTGACAATTTTTCAAAAGATGACTTACTGGGTCTGGGCAAAACTTTTGGCATAAAAAAGGCGAATCATATTTTAGAAGAAGTTATTGCAGCAGTAGGGCTTTGGACAAAAATTGCCACAGAAATAGATATCCCCAAAGAAGATATTGAAAGAATTAGCAGCAATTTGAGAATTAACGATTTTAATTAACAAAAATGCCAGTGCCTAATATCTTGTATGAGAAATGGCTGTTGATATGGCAAATATCAGCGTTTACAACCCGCTCAAACTGCATAGTGGCTTAAAAGGAAAGTACCACACAGTCTGATAATATTCTTAGACTCATCGTCAAGACATTATTTTGGTTAGCCAAACTAAACATACATCTCAAATACTTTTTTAAAGTATTTTTCTTCCAACAATTTAACGATTCGCTTAACTACAAACTTTCTGATTTCCAGTTCCACTGGCTGGTCCGGGTCATGGTGTGCCCAGTTAATACGGGTTCCTACAACGATGTGGATATGATCGTGTTTCAATAACAGTTTAACGACTTCCTCAGGTGGGCTTTCTCCAAGTGTGGTTCCGCTGGAGTAATTCTCCAATATTTCTTCAACCTTGCCAAGGGTAAGGATACCTTCTGTTACCATTTCAAAACCAAACATTTCTGCTTTTGGTGGAATACCTTCTGTGTGGTAACGGTGCTGAATGTGTACTTCCAGGTTTAACTCACGGGCAATAATCTCGGCAGTCGTTCCACCGCAAATAATCTTTTTGCCTTTAAAATCCTGGATCATATCTACAAAATGGTTATCCTTGATCTTATAAAACGGTGGCCCAGTGATAAGCATGAATTCCCGTGGTTCGCGAAAATAAACCACGCCACAACTGGTATCATCTTTCAAGTTAAAATCATCGTTTACTGTTGCACGTGAAGTAATTTTTCGCGCCAGTTTTGCCGCTGAAATGTTTGGTTCGCGCTCTATCTGGCTTTCAATAAAATAATTGATATTGCTCATCCCCCATCCCATTGGGTATTTTTTTGACCCAAGGCCAGACTGGTCAACACCATCGGTCATAAAAACAATACGGTCTTCTTTCATTGGAACAAATTCACGAATGCGAAGAATTTTTCCCACGTTTTCTTTACCGCGGATACTGGTTTCAATTTCTTTCGGGAAATACTGCTGTCCATTTCTATAAATGAATACCGCCGGGTTGTCGTAATTAATAATTCGCACCATCCCCTCATCTTCAATCTCAATGATGGTAAATGTGGCGTAATTTTCTTTGCCATCGCCACTTTTTGGTAGTGCACGCATGAAAATATTTGCAGCAACCTCTGGTTTGGTATGGAAAGAACTGTAGTTTAAGGCCATAGAAGCTGTTAGCGTAGCCAATACGTTGGCCCGAACACCATGCCCAATCCCATCGGACAATACCAAAATGGTTCGGTTCTCCTCCTTAATTCGTCTGCTATAAAAAACATCGCCACAGGCCACCTCGCCCTTTGGCTTATCTTGTTGGAAATCGATTTCGATATGATAATCTGCCATAGTTTTAGCTTTTGGCTACAAGCTTTTAGCTATAAGCTGAACTGCAAATCACGTCCAACTTCTAACTCCCAGCTTCCTGTTTTTTATTCTTCGCCGTATTTGTATGATTCAATAATGGAATTCAATAGTTCTTCTGTCAGGGATGCATTCTCGCCCAACAGGAAAGCGATTTTTTGCACGGTTTCCAGGTTTTGTTTATTTACCCGTTGCGCCCTGCTAATAATTTCCTCACGCACCAATGAAGGCGCAGACATATCGCGGATCAGTGCCCCTACCACCCTATTTTTATGAATGGTGATCACTGAAACATTCAACAATTTATTCTGGATCCGCAGGTCACGTTCCAACATATTCTCGCCGGAAGCAATAAGGGTAGAAAACATTTTCGAGACCACTTCAGGAACCAACTCACTGAAATCTGCCCCGCTCAAGCCGGGAATAGCTTCGTATAACTCGATGGTTTCCTCCCCAAACAACTGAGCAAATCCTTCATTTGAATCTACTACCTTCATATTCTTATCAACAATAACAATCCCCGCTTTTATCTTATGCATCATCGCTGAAGCAATTACCGCAGATTCTTTAGCCTTTTCGAGTTTTCGTTCGGCCTTTTTCAAATCGGTGATATCGGAAATTGAGCCAACAATACCAATTACTTTTCCCTCATTGTTTTTTATGGCATTTTTGTTGAATACCACATCATGCATAGTTCCATCGGTGTACATGAACTTTGTCTCGTACATCTGCTCCCCCGGGCTTTCAACCATTTCTTTGTCGCGTGCAGCGTAAATCTCTGCCAAGTCCTGTGGCTGCAAATCAAAAACTGTTTTTCCAATCAACTGGCTTTTAGGCAAACCAATAAGTTTCTCGTAAGCACGGTTTATGGCAATGTAAACCCCATTTATATCCCGATAAAAAATGGGAATGGGCAACGCATCAATTATCTTTTGGTGCACTTCAGGATTTTCCAGCATATCAGGGTGAAAAGACTTCTCATCGTATATCATAAGTTTGCGTTCTTCGGTTAAACATGTTTTCGGTTTGTATAAAGGTAAAAAAAAGGGGGAAAGAGAAAAAGGGAAAAAGAAGAACTGGGTACGAAAATTAAATTATTACATGTTCCGTTTTTTCTGTTCCGTTCTCCGCTATTTCAACTCAATCTAAATATTAAAGTTGACTTAAGAATCGAAAGAAAAATTCCGAAGATTCATGTTTTTCAACCATCTTTACACAAAAATCGCATGACTGTAAACGAAGTTTGTGAATTAGTTAATGGCCGCATTGTCTGCGGCAGGGAATCAAGCACAAAGAAGATCGAAAAAGGCTACAGCTCTGACCTTATGAGCGATGTACTCACACTAGATACAGACCACCTTTTATTAATTACCGGACTTTGCAACCTACAAACAATACGGACAGCAGAAATGGCTGATATCCGGTACATTGTTTTTGTTCGAGATAAAAAGATTAGCTTTGACATGCTAACACTTGCTGAAGAAAACAACATCTGCATCATTGAGTCACCATTTACCATGTTTAGGGCAAGTGCCGCATTGTTTAATGCAGGATTAAAACCAGTATATTAATATGAATTTTACCTATGAAATAGAAGGTGGCAACTTTACTCATGCCGGACATGCATCAAGCGAAGTAAAAAAAATGCTCAAACAACTGGGCATTGAGGCAAAATGCATAAAAAGCATTGTGATTGCTCTTTACGAAGCTGAAGTGAATGTTGTTGCCCACGCTTTTGAAGGTAAAATAGACGTAAACATTGAAGACGAAAGAATTGAGATAACGATAACTGACAAGGGCCCGGGAATCCCCGATATTGATATGGCAATGCAGGAAGGATATTCTACTGCCAGCAAAGAAGTACGGGAAATGGGCTTTGGCGCTGGAATGGGACTACCCAATATCAAACGAAACACTGATGAATTTAAACTAGAGTCGGTGGTTGGTGAAGGAACAACCTTAACAATGACAAACTTTTTTAATGGAAGCAGTTAATACTTATCATGCCTTAAAAGTAGATGCTGAAAAATGCATTGGTTGCACACACTGTATGATTGAATGCCCAACCGAGGCCATTCGTGTAAAAAACGGGCTGGCAATTATTGAGCCAAGTCGTTGCGTTGACTGCGGCCGTTGTATGCGTGTTTGTCCTGTTAAAGCTTTTTACGTTGAAGAGGATGACCTGGTCAAAATCAAAGAATACAAATATAGAGTTGTACTGTTCCCGTCAGTTATGATTGGTCAATTCAAAGAGAAGTATTCTGAAGACCAGATTTATGCTGCATTGCTGAAAACTGGTTTTACCCATGTGTTTGAAGTAGAACAACCCATTCAGGTTTTAAAAGAATCGATAGAAGAATATTGCAACAATGAAGAAGAAATAAAGCCACATATTTCTACTTTCTGCCCATCGGTAGTTCGAATGATTAAACTTCGCTACCCGTCATTGTTGGAGAACCTGATTCAGCGAAAAGCGCCCCACGACCTGGGAGCTAACTTTGCTATTGAGGAACTTAAAAAGAATGGCGCAAAGCGTGAAGAAATTGGCGTTTTTTATGTCACCCCATGCATTGCAAAAATAGCTTCAGTAAAAAGCCCTGTTGGTGAAAAAGAATCTGCAGTGGATGGCATTCTGAATATGAACTCAATCTACAACCATGTGATGAGAGTAATTGACGACAGGAATGCACCAGATACCAGCAAACGCAGGAAAAACTTAACCAGGGATGGCATTTTATGGAGCCTTACACGTGGCGAATCAAGACGTTTTGGTGAGCGGAGCCTGGCCATCGACGGTATTCGTAACGTAGTCCGTTTTCTTGAAAGACTGGAGAACGAAGAAGTTCCCGACCTTGATTTTCTTGAATTAAGAGCCTGTGACCAAAGCTGTGCCGGGGGCATCCTGATGTCAGGAAACCGTTTCTTAACAGTTGAACGACTTGAACAACGCGCAAAACGATACCCTTCATCCAGGGATATAAAAATCGACACTGAAAAAATTGATACTGAAAAAATAAAATCAAATTTAATCACTGACAAAATAGAGCCTGATTCGGTTTTTAAACTGGATGAAAACAGGACCCGTGCTTTGGAAAAGATGAAAAAAGCACAACGGATCATCTGTTTCCTTCCGGGAATTGACTGTGGTGCTTGTGGTGCCCCTAACTGCCATGCTTTGGCTGAAGATATGGTACAGGGAAAAGCCAAGATGTCTGATTGCATTTTTATGCAACAGCGCTGGCAGGAGGAAGGAAAAATCAAGGCATCAAAGGCATTTAAAAACATAGAAAAAAAATGGGGAACTGGCCGTTTTCAGGCTGATTGTAATAAAAGAGGAAAAAGAAATGAAGGTTTCTGACATTGTAAAAGAACTAAACTTAACAGTAGTTTCCGGTGAGGAAGGTCTTGACCGGGAAATTAATGGCGCATATGTTTCCGATTTACTAAGCGATGTAATGGGACATTCTGCCGAAGGACAAGTATGGATTACCTTACAGGTGCATCAAAATGTTATGGCCATTGCTTCTTTGAAAGATTTGGCCGCAGTTATTCTGGTCAAAGGTTTCGAGGCAAAAGAAAACACCATTGAACGTAGTAACGATGAGCAAATACCTATTCTCTCAACTCAACTATCTACTTTTGAGATTACCGGGAAGTTGTATGAATTTCTGAAGAAGTAGGCATGAAGAAATTTAGGGCCGATTTGCACGTACACACGGTTTTATCGCCATGTGCTGATTTGGACATGAGCCCGGATCAGATTGTTGCCCGTGCCCTAAATCATGGACTTGATATCATTGCTGTTACCGATCACAACAGTACCCGCCAATGCGGTATTGTAAAAAAAATGGCTGAGGACTCGGGTTTGTTTGTTGTCAACGGTTGTGAAATAAACAGTTCGGAGGAAGTCCATGCAGTTTGCCTGTTCGAAGATGATTACTCCCGCGATGAGTTTCAGTTTTTCCTGGATCAACACATTCCAAATATTCCAAACCATCCCGGCTACTTTGGCTATCAGGTTGTGGTGAATGAAAAAAATGAGATTATTGATGAGATTGAACCTTACCTCGCAAGTGCACTAATGATTGATCTTGACACCATAGAAAAGAAGATCCACGAACTGAATGGGCTGTTCATCCCGGCACATATTGACCGACCAATCAACAGCATATTTACTCAGTTGGGTTTTATTCCTCCTGATTTAAAAGTCGATGCACTTCAAATTACACGTGTCGCTTCTGAAAAAGCAGTACGCGAAAAATTTGATTTACACAACGATCGGAGTTTGGTGAAAGCTTCAGATGCTCATTACATTGAAGACCTGGGAAATACCTACACCACCTTTCACATGCACGATATTTCTTTCCAGGAAATTAAATGGGCATTAACACAGAAAAATGGACGCAGCGTAAGCATTGACGTATGATTGAACTATCGTTACATATCCTGGATGTTGCACAAAATTCTATACGTGCCAAAGCCAGCCTGATTGAAATAAAAATTACTGAAACACCTGCTGAAGATCATCTCCTTATTGAAATAATAGACAATGGTTCTGGCATGAGCAAGGAGCAGGTAGAAAAAGTAACCGACCCATTTTTCACAACACGTACCACCCGAAAAATTGGCATGGGAATTCCGTTATTAAAACAAACCGCAGAACAAACCGGAGGTGATTTTGAAATTTACTCGGAGTTAGGGAAAGGGACTCAGTTGAAAACACAGTTGGGCTTAACCCACATTGATAGGCCCATACTCGGGGACATTGCCGGGACTTTGATGATTTTGGTGAACAATGAATCAAATTCAGAAATAAAATACACCCATAAAACAAGCTTTGGTGAATATATTTTTGACACTGTTGAAATAAAAAATTCGCTTGATGGAGTTCCAATTTCTCATCCAGAAATACAACAGTTTCTGAAACAGATGATTAGCGAGAATTTAGAACAAATTCAAATTAGCGAATAATGACAAAAATTAGATATTTATTTAAACAAAGAATCGATATTTGCAGGAATCATTACATAACTTATTGATTAAAAACAAATAAGCATAAGAACATGACTAAGATTAAATCATTGGCTGACTTAAAAAAGTTGAAAGACGACGTTCAGTCTAAAATTAAAATTCGGGAGCAGGGCGATAATCCTGAAAACCTTGTTAATGTAAAAGTTTCTATGGCTACTTGCGGTATTGCTTCAGGTGCTAAAGAAACCATGAACTATTTCATCGAAGCACTTGAAAATCAAGGCGTCGACGCACTAATTACTCAAACAGGCTGCATGGGCTATTGCTATGCTGAGCCAACCATTGAATTGACTATGCCTGGCAAAGAGCCCGTGATTTACGGATTTGTTGATAAAGCGAAAGCTCAGGAAATTATCGACAAACACATCGTGAAAAACGAACTTGTTGACGGAATTATCCCGGTTAATTACAAAACCATTGATGAATAAAACCCTTATATAATGGCTGATTATAATATGCACTTATTGGTTTGCGGAGGTACAGGATGTAAAGCATCTCAAAGCGAACAGATCAAAGTAAACTTTCAAAACCAGTTAACCGAGCTTGGACTTGAAGATGATATTCAGGTTATCCATACCGGTTGTTTTGGTTTTTGCGAAAAGGGGCCAATCGTAAAAGTACAGCCCGATAACACTTTTTATGTTTCTGTTACTCCAGAAGACACCAAAGAAATTATTGAAGAACATTTGGTAAAAGGTCGTAAAGTTGAGCGACTTTTATATAAAGACCCAAATTCGGACTCAACAATCATTGAAAGCAAAAACATGGACTTCTACAAAAAACAAGTCCGTATTGCTTTAAGAAACTGCGGTTTCATCAACCCTGAGAACATTGATGAGTATGTGGCTAACGATGGTTACCAGGCATTGGCAAAAGTCTTAAGTGAGTACACTCCTGAGACAGCAACCAAGTTGATCATGGACTCCGGCCTTCGCGGACGTGGTGGTGGTGGTTTCCCAACTGGTTTGAAGTGGGACATTACCCGTAAAGTTGAAGGTGATGAAAAATACGTGGTTTGTAATGCCGATGAAGGTGACCCGGGTGCTTTCATGGACCGTTCAATTTTGGAAGGCGACCCACACACGGTGATTGAAGCTATGGCTATTTGTGGATTCTGTATTGGTGCCCAAACTGGTGTAGTATATATCCGTGCTGAATACCCACTGGCCATTGAGCGTTTAAAAATTGCATTAGACCAGGCTCGTGAATACGGGTTACTTGGTGAAGGTATTTTCGGAACTGATTTCAACTTCGATATTGATATCCGTTA
This sequence comes from Sunxiuqinia sp., assembly GCA_965230765.1. Taxonomy (GTDB): domain Bacteria; phylum Bacteroidota; class Bacteroidia; order Bacteroidales; family Prolixibacteraceae; genus Sunxiuqinia. The sequence goes on along the minus strand of CBDDLR010000002.1, from coordinate 126,916 downwards.
TGGAGCTGGAGCATTTGTTTGTGGTGAAGAAACTGCACTTATCCACAGTATGGAAGGCCTTCGTGGTGAACCTACTTTTAAACCACCTTTCCCTTCTGTTTCCGGTTACATGGGTAAACCAACCAATGTAAACAATGTGGAAACATTTGCCAATATCCCTCCTATCGTGATGAAAGGTGCTGAGTGGTTTAGCAGCATTGGTACTGAAAAATCAAAAGGTACCAAAGTATTTGCACTGGCAGGAAAAATCAACAACGTTGGTTTGATCGAAGTACCTATGGGTACCACACTTCGTGAAGTAATTTACGACATTGGTGGCGGTATAAAAGATGGAAAAGAATTTAAGTCTGTTCAAACTGGTGGCCCTTCAGGTGGCTGTTTGACCAAAGACTTCCTCGATACTCCGATTGATTACGACAACCTACTTGCAGCTGGCTCAATGATGGGTTCTGGTGGTATGATCGTTATGGATGAAGACGACTGTATGGTTGCTATCGCTAAATTTTACCTTGAATTTACACTGGATGAATCTTGTGGTAAATGTACACCTTGCCGTATCGGTAACAAGCGTCTGTATGAAATCCTTGATAAAATTACCGAAGGTAAAGGTGAACCAGAAGACCTTGACCGCCTGAAAGCATTAAGCGATATCATTAAAGATACATCTCTTTGTGGGTTGGGACAAACTTCACCAAACCCGATATTGTCAACCCTCAACAATTTCTACGCTGAGTATGAAGCACACGTAATAGACCAAAAATGTCCAGCAGGACAATGTAAGTCATTGCTTCAGTATGTGATTGAAGATGAAAAATGTACAGGCTGTACACTTTGTTTCCGTCAGTGTCCTGTTGGTGCCATCTCCGGAGAAAAGAGAAGCCCTCACTTCATCGATCAGTCATTGTGTATTAAGTGCGGTGTGTGTCATCAAAAGTGTAAATTCGACGCGATTAAAATCGCTTAAATTTTGAAGATTATGGAAATGATCAAATTAACCATTGATAATAAACCGGTAGTTGTAAAAGCAGGAACAACCATCCTGAAAGCTGCCGCCAGTATAGGGATCGACATCCCAACCCTCTGCTACATGAAGCTGGAGGACATGAACATTGAAAATAAACCGGGCGGCTGCCGTGTTTGTGTAGTTGAAGTAGAAGGCCGCAGAAACCTAGCCCCTGCCTGTGCAACTGAAGTTGCTGAAGGAATGGTGGTGAACACACACTCATTGCGTGCTGTAAATGCCCGTAGAACAGTTGTTGAGCTGATTCTTTCAGATCACCCTGCCGAGTGTTTGACTTGTGCAAAATCTGGTCAGTGCGACTTGCAAACCATGGCTCAGGATCTAGGTATCCGTGAGATTCATTATGAAGGTGAGCAATCTACTTACCGTGAAGATACATCTCCAGCCATCCTTCGTGATGTGGACAAGTGTATTCTTTGCCGTCGTTGTGAAACCATGTGTAACGAAACACAAACAGTAGGCGTTCTTTCAACCATTAACCGTGGGTTTGATGCAGTAGTATCACCTGCCTTTGAAATGAATCTTGACCACTCAGTTTGTACTTATTGCGGACAGTGTGTGGCTGTTTGTCCAACCGCTGCGTTAACTGAAGTTGACCAAACGGGTGCTGTTATTCGTGCACTAGCTGATCCAAACAAGAAGGTAATCGTACAAACTGCACCTGCAGTGCGTGCTGCATTGGGTGAAGAGTTTGAAATGGAAGCCGGAACACTGGTAACCGGAAAAATGGCGTCTGCACTTCGCAACCTTGGGTTCGATCATGTATTCGATACTGATTTTGCAGCTGACCTGACCATTATGGAAGAAGGAACAGAACTTCTTGGCCGTTTGAACAAATTCCTTGCTGGTGATAAAGATGTAAAACTTCCAATCTTAACATCTTGCTGCCCTGCTTGGGTTAAGTTCTTCGAGCATCAATTCCCAACTATGTTGGATATTCCTTCAACTGCCCGTTCACCTCAGCAAATGTTTGGAGCAATTGCAAAAACGTACTTTGCTGAAAAGATGGAAGTTAAACGTGAAGATTTGGTTGTGGTTTCAATCATGCCATGTGTGGCCAAAAAATACGAAAGTAGCCGTGATGAGTTTAAAGTGGATGGAAACCCAGATGTTGACTACGCATTAACAACACGCGAACTAGCTTCTCTGATTAAATTGGCTAACATCGATTTCAAATCACTTCCAAACGAAGATTTTGACCAACCACTTGGAGAGTCTACTGGTGCTGCTGTTATTTTTGGAACAACTGGTGGTGTAATTGAAGCAGCTGTTCGTACTGCATACGAAGTGCACACCGGCAAAACCCTTGAAAAACTTGACTTTGAAGAACTAAGGGGTATGGAAGGCTTGCGTAAAGCAACCATCGATTTTGACGGCCTGCCAATAAACATTGGTATTGCACATGGTTTAGGAAACGCCCGCCAGCTGCTTGAAGAAATTGAGCAAGGTAAGAGCGAATTCCATGCCATTGAAATCATGTCATGTCCAGGTGGATGTATTGGTGGTGGTGGTCAGCCATATCACCATGGTGATGTTGATATTTTGAAGAAACGTCAAAAAGCAATATACTCTGAAGATAAAAACAAAGTACTTAGAAAGTCGCATGAAAATCCATACATCCAGAAATTGTATGAAGAATATTTGGGTGAACCATTAAGCGACAAAGCACACCATCTGCTTCACACTAAGTATTTTGACAGAAGCTAAATTGTAGTCAATCATTGTCATTCAATATTCATTAAATGAAACAGATCAACGAATCAACAACAAATGACAATCAATGACAAAAATTTTTAAACATAAAAATTTCACATCATGCCAAAAATAAAACTTGCAGAAAAAACCATTGACTTGATCAAGGAAATCTGCGCTAAATTTAATAATGAAGAAAGCGAGCTGATCAATGTGCTTCATGGTGTACAAGACAAGCTTGGATACCTGCCAGCAGAAGTTCAGGAAGTTATTGCACTGGAATTGAACATGTCTGTAGCAAAAGTTTACGGTGTTGTTACGTTCTATTCATTCTTTACCATGTTGCCACAAGGTGAGCACCCAATCTCAATATGCATGGGTACTGCCTGTTATGTTCGTGGTTCAGAACAAGTTCTTACAGAATTTAAACGTCAGTTAAATATCGAGGTTGGCCAAACTACCGAAGACGGTAAATTCTCCATCAACTGCCTACGTTGTGTTGGTGCTTGTGGGCTTGCCCCTGTTGTCCTTGTTGGCGAAAAAGTTTACGGACGAGTTTCTCCTCAACAGGTTAACAAGATTATTGCTGAATACAAAGATGGGTGCGAAAGCGAATCAAAGTCAGCGTAGTATCTTAAAGCAAACCATTACGAGATAAAAAAGGCAATCTTCCAAATGGAGGATTGCCTTTTTTTTAATCCAGTTCCTTTTCCAGTATTTGTTCTATTTCTAATGGTTTTAAATCATATGCGATAATTACCCCATTTTTATCAACTAAAATATTCTTACCCGTAGCTCCATAGTATCCGTTCATTATTTGGTCTTTCTCATCAAATACATTTATCCAATTAAAATCAAATCTATTGATGATCTTTTTCCAATCTTCTTTTGCCGCTTCAGTTGTTTTCATATAACCAGATGAAGTATAGTCCCAACTTACAGCAAGAATTTCAAAACCTGCATGGTGGTATTTGTTATAAACCGGTTTTACCTGATTTAACTTTTTAATACAAGGTTTGCATTTTGATGCCCATGAATCAATCCAAACAATTTTACCTTTTAAGTCTTCGGTTTTGATCAATTCCCCCTCTTCATTCTTTAAGGTAAAGTGCTTCAATTTTATTCCCACTTCAGAGTTCGCTATTTCTTTTAACCACTGTTGGTAAGCTTTGGCTCTTTCTGCATCCAGGTTTTTAAATTCAAGAAGTTTTCTTAAATCTTCAGGCCTTATGAATTCAACAAGATCAAGAAACAAAGCTTCATCTTGATTATTAATTGCTTCATTCTTTATTGAATCAACCAGTTTTCGCTTTTCTTTGTATAATTTTAATAATTGATTCTTTATCTCTTCTGATCGACCTTCGTCAGCATAATATTCAGATTCCAATTGCGCAATCTTATCCAGAACGTCACTTTTATCATTTTTAAACTTCTCAAGTTTAGCAGAAGTTTGTTCCGACATTGAAACCTGAACTTTAAACTTCCATATTTTCAAGAATAAATCTTTCGATTGTGCATTTGAGATATTAATGTTCCCAGACAGTATCAAAACAAGCAATATTCTATACATAACTTACTCTGTAATATTTAACACCTTCTTGATTTGACCTTCCAATTCTTCGCCTCTTTTTATGGCTGTAATAACGCCTTCGGGGTTAATAAGTAAAACAAACGGGATTCCCTTTACATAATAGCTTTTTGAAGCCTCCCCTTTTTCATCATGTAATTGCAGGTAAGGCATATTTAGTTGTTGATTGGCCTTAATCCATTTTGACCGATCCGAATCTGTTGAAATTGCCAACATTTCAAGTCCTTTAGAATGATATCGTTCATAAAGTTCCCTCATAAAGGGCATTTCTTTTTTGCATGGTCCACACCATGATGCCCAAAAATCAATTACCAAATATTTTCCTTTGAAATCAGACAATGAATGAATATTACCTTTTTCATCCGGTAATGAAAAATTAGGAGCTTCCCCCCCCACTTTTAGACTTAGCGGGGCAGCCTGTTTTTTGATGTAATCGCTTACAGCAATGATTCTTTTGTATGCGGCAGTTTCTTTAACTGTTGGACTTAACAATGCAGCCAATGAGTCCAATTTTTCAACACCAATTTGCCCTCCCCATTCAGCTATAATAACAGCCATCTCCTCAGAATCGGCATTAGAACCAGCATTACTAATAATTTCATCAGAGACTGCTTTTAATAAAGCATTTCCACGCTTGGCATAAGCCTTTTGCTCTTCTGTACTTCTTCTTTCTCCGTTAGATGATTTCAACCCTTGCATATTGAACTGTTCAAACTCTATAATTGCAGGAAAGTTCTTTTTCTTAAATACTTCAACGGCCTTCATGTGCACGTTTTCTATTTTGGCAAAAAGTAAAGAATCGTAATGAGCTACTACTGTCGTTAAGCTATCCATCTCAAAGTTAACCGCACAAGCTTCTTTTATTGGATAAAAATATGGATTGGAATATTTTGATGGAAAGTGCAAAACAAAAGTGGCATGCATTTTATCGAGAGGCAATTCACCTTCCAGTTCAAATTTTTCACTTTTAGAATAAACTGTTTGTACTGGTTCGCGAGTCGTTCTGTCAAGAAGGATAACAGGCCCTTTTAGTCCTGTAACATTCAAATCAATAGAATAATGGAATTTTTCTTCCTTCGCATTTTCCTTATCATTCTGCTCGCAACAAGCAGTTGCCAATATGGCAATTATTATTATAAATAAACATTTCATAGTTTTCTTTTCTAGATGAAAATGAGCAGGCTAGATAAACTAACTCTGCTCATTTTTTATCATTTCTTGTACTTTTAATTATAAGATGGATTTTGCTGAATACCAGAACGGTCTATCTCCAATTTTGGAATAGGCAAAGCATATTTAGGACTATTTGCCTCAAGGCCAGAACCATCCGGTCTGCTGAAACCTAGGCCTAAACGTTTAAGGTCGGTGAACCTAAATCCTTCGAATGCCAATTCCCTTCTGCGTTCGTTCATTATTTCGTTGACTAGGTCACTACCACTGTAATCTCCAATTCCCCGTGCATTTCTTAATATATTTAGGTTGGTTAATGCAGAACCTGAGTCCCCGGTTTTCTGATACGCTTCAGCCAGAATTAAGTAAAGCTCTGGGACTCTGATCAGTTTTACATCAATACCTCCAGGGCTGAAAGTTGCTGCATTGGCAGTTCTTAATCCAACATGTTTTTCCGGATAATAATTTCCAGAACCCATTGGGTCAGGTTCAAAATAAATGTTAAACCTGATGTCATTGTCCTGATCATACAAATTAACTAAATCATTTGAAGCATAATAGGGGAAACTAAAATAAATAGGAATTGCAAAAAGTGAAGCATTAAAGGCTTGTTCCGAGTCGTCAAACCGGATTTTGAAGATGATTTCATTTGATTCGTCAAATCTCCATTGATTTTCAAGAGTTGCTGCATCAGTATTCAAACCGAATTGCGTATTTAGCAAGGCATCATTTGCATATTTGATGGCATTATCAAAATCATTTGTTTCAAGGTAAACCCTTGCTAGCAGTGCCTGTATGGCTGTTTTTGAGAGCCTGCGATTGTCAACATCATCAGTTGCAATTGCTACTGCTTCTTCCAAATCTTTGACGATAAAACGAATAACTTCCTGGGTAGTGTTTCTGGCTTTTTGATCAAGAAGGTTATCCGTTTCCAATCGATAAGGTACAGCTAAGGCATTTGCATCACTGTTAAAAGCAGGAGCAAAGAACCGATACAAATCATAGTGTAACATTGCTCTTGCGGCAAGTGCTTCAGCTAAATATGCATCTTTAGAATCCAGGTTGCTTAAGCGGGCATATTTAATAATCGAGTTGGCATTATTAATTGCACTATAAGCAATTTTCCAAAATCCTTCTAACTGAAATTTTTCAGAATCGTAGTTTAGCGGATATATGTCCGCATGTGTATTTTCAAACGTAAACCCAAAAGGGCTACCGGCAACTATATCGTCGTTAATGGCTTCAGGTATTGAATAAATACAGAAGTTGTAACCTAAGAAATCGTTTTTCATTTCACTATAGACACCGTCAAGTGCAGTCCTGAAGCCTAAGTCTGTTTCAAAGAGTGTTTCCGGGGCGATTTCGTCAAGTGGGCTCTTTTCAATAAAGTTGTCCTCACAGCTACTTACAAAGAATATAAGAAGACTTAAAAATGTAAATTTATATATTGATTTCATTGTCTTATGTTTTTAAAAGTTTGCACTAATTCCAAATGAATATCCCTTGACAATGGTTGATGAGAATCCGACACCACCTAATGAAGAGTATTCAGGATCAATGTAGTCTACATCTGTAATAGTTAACAGATTTTGACCTTGTACATAAAAACGCAATCTGTCAAGACCTATTTTTTGGCTTAATGATTTATCAAGTGTGTAGCCAATTGTGATGTTTTTCAACTTAACATAGTCGGCGTCTTGAAGAAATTGTGTTGACTTGGCATAGTCTGATTCAGTTCTTCTTGATGTCGGTCTCCTGTTGTTAAGAGCTCTTACTGCTAATGTTGACCCGTCTCCAGGTTGCTGCCAAGCACTTAAAACATCTTTGTGTTGGTTTAAGAAAACAACATTGCGCAAATCATAATTCGCATCATTTAAAACATAATGCCCGCCTGCAAATGAAATCAAAATTGAAGCATCAAAATTTTTGAATGCAAATACATTGGTAAAACCTCCATGATATTTAGGAGTGCCTGTTTTATCGGTCACCTCTCTTAAGGAAGCTATTTCAGATCGGTTTGGAGATCTGTCTGTCGATAAAAATTCGATAATTCTGTCATCTTCGCCAGTTGCGTCAGGATTTAAGTATTGGTTAAAACCTGTCTCTGGGTTTACTCCAAGCCATTCAGCAAGATATAGCGCACGTATTGGCGAACCCTTTTTAAATACAACATTCCCGCGTTGAATTATATCATCATCTTCAACAAGGTCTAATACTTCACTTTCATTAAATGCAAAATTTAAATTGGTATTCCATGAAAAGTTTTCGCTTTGGATAATTGATGACCTGAGGCTGATTTCAATCCCCTTATTCCTAAAATCTCCAATATTAGATGTTAAATCTTCGAATCCTGATTGCAAGGGAATAGGTACATTGTTTATTAAATCGTAAGTATCCCTAATATAATAATCAAAAGTTACGAAAGTCCTATTTTTGTTCAGTCCAATATCAAGACCGATATTGGTATTCGTGTTTTTCTCCCAGGTTAAATTTGGGTTTTCTCCTCTTGATAAAGTTGCAACATCATTCCCGTCATAAGAATTTCTAAATTGATACAATGACAATGGGTCAAAGTCTCCAATAAAATCATTTCCAGATGTACCGTAGCTACCTCTTACTTTTAATGTGCTTAATACACTGTTGTTGTCAAGGTTTAGCGATTTGTGTATGTTCCATGAGGCACCAGCGGCCCAGAAATTAGCCCACTTGTTATTGTCACCAAACTTTGATGAACCATCCCTCCTAATTGATAGGGATAAATTGTAGGTATTGTTAAACGAGTAATTAAGTCTTGAAAAATAACTGACCGAACCCGAATGTGACATACCTTCCCGAATGTATGATAAATCTTGGGCAGCATTAATTATCTGAGTAGCATCCGATAAGAAATTTCTTGCAGTAGCAAATTGTGAATAATTTTCATTTTCGTTGAATTCGTAACCTGCAACAAAATTAAATGAATGCAGGTCAACTGTTTTATCAACTGTTGCTGTAATTGTTCCTGTATAATTATTGTTGTCCCCGTTTGTTCTGGTCAATTCTCCTCCGGCAATTATAACCTTTTCGTAACTGGAAGACCTTGAATGATTAAAATTACCTCCTATATTTCCATTTAGCGTTAACCATTCATAAGGTTTGTAACTTAAAGTGGCATTTCCATAAATATTTCTTCTGGTAGATTCAATTTCTGTATTATCACGAAAGAACAATGGGTTATAAGGAACACCAAAACCAGAAATGGCATAATTGAGTGTTCTTAATGGATTATTATCCTCATCATACACATCTTCCCATGGATTTAACAAGAATGAGTTTGAAACGGGGTTTCCGGTAGTTCTTCGGTCTTTATTATTGGTATTGCCAAAATTTCCGGAAATCCCAAAGTTCAGGTTTTTGGCTATTTCAAAATCAAGCCTCAGTTTAGCAACGAATCGTTCGTAGTTGCTCCCAAAAATATTATCAACACCATCGTAAACAATTGAGGCGTGATATGTTGACTTTTCGCCACCACCATTCACAGAAATATCATATCTTTCGTTAAATTCATTTTGAAGCATCAAGTCAGACCAGTTTATATTATTCCCTGATGATCTTCTTGATGCCAATAGGGCTTGAGCATCAGCATCGTCAGCAGGATATAGTCCTAGTGAATTTTCATAATCTAGCTTCTCTGAAGCTGACATAATATCATCCGCAAATGAATTGTTTGTTGACCTTACCCCTAAGCGTGCATTAAAGCTTACTTGAGGTTTTGTGTTTTGTTTACCTTTTTTAGTCGTAATTAATATAACTCCATTTGAACCACGTGACCCGTAGATTGAGGTCGCAGCAGCATCTTTAAGGATACTCATTCCTTCAATGTCATTTGCATTTATTGAAGCGGAACTAAATCCATTTGGCATTTGTACCCCATCAACAACAACCAACGGTTCTGTTCCTGCATTGATTGAACCAACTCCCCGAAGAAGTAGTGAAGGAGGTGTGTCCGGATTTGAGAAGCTTTCTTCGACTAGAAGACCGGGAACAATCCCGATTAGAGCATCTGCAAAGGAAACGTTTGGGGAGTTCTGAAGGACAACAGGATTTACCTTTGTTGCTGCTCCGGTAGCTTTTTCCCTTGAAATTGCCCCATAGCCAATTACCATTACCTCATCAATTCCAGAAACATCGGTTTTAAGTTCAAATTCAAAATATGTTTTACCAGCTATTTCTATTTCTTGTGCCACAAGCCCAATGCTGGAAGCTACAAGTGTTTGGTAATCGCCTTCAATTACTGTAAACGAAAAATTCCCATTTTCATCAGTTGCTGTTCCAAGTGTAGTTCCTTTAATAACAACTGTAGCAAAAGGGACTGGGTTCCCATTTTCGTTTATTACCTTCCCAATAAATTTTGTTTTTTGTGGTTGTTGGAGTTCCATTTCCTCCACAGGCGCTTCTTCTTCCTTTGATTTCAGAATGATAGTCTGTTCATATATTTCATACGAAAGCCCGAATCTGTCAATCACTTTCTCTAATACCTCATCAACAGACTGATCACGAACCTTTAACGTTACCTGATCAGTATTATTAACTACTTTAACGTCATAAACGAATCCCATGTCAGTTTGTCTCTCAATTTCTTTTATGAGTTCAATTATATTCGCATTCTTAAGATCCAAATTAACATGGGCATTCTGCGAATAAGTATTTGCATGGGCATGAACCATAAAGACAAGAGATAAAAAAATAATTTGCTTCATAACCAGCCATGTTTTTCTGTACATCCTATATACAGGATGGCACAGCATTTTTGCATTTTTTTTCATACTTTTAAATTGTTAATGATACATTCTTTATAAGTTTGTATTTGAAAGAACCGGAGAGGTGGTGCAACACTTCCCCGGTTCGTTTTTTTTATTTCACTGTAATTTTGTTGCCTTCTGTTTTAAAAGTTAATGATTCTGTACGGCCAATAATCTCCAAAATGGTATTTAACTCTTTAAAACGTTTTACTTTCATCGTAAACTGTTTATTAGCTATCGACTGATTTTCAATTTCATACGCAAAATCATACCAGCGAGATAATTCATGTATGATGTTCTCAACCGTTTTGTTTTCAAAATAAAACCATCCATCTTTCCAGGCTGTTACCTGCTGAATATCTACTTCATCAATAACTACTGTTGCAGATGTTTCATTTAACTCAGCCATGTAACCTGGCTTAAGGATATAAACCTCTTCGTTACCATTTGAGATTGGCTGAAATTCAACCTGTCCTTCCACCAAAGTTGTGCTGGTGAAGGTTTCATCTTCGTAGTTCCTAAAATTAAAAGCGGTACCCAGCACCCTCACTTTAGCTTTTGCAGAATTGACAATGAAAGGTTTTCCGTTTTTGCTTACCTCAAAATAGATTTCTCCTTTTTCTACAAATAACTCCCTGATAGAATCGGCAAAGGGAACCTGAAAATGAACCTTACTATCGGCATTTAACCAAACCTTTGTGCCATCCTCAAGGGTCAATTTATATTCACCGCCCCGGGGAGTCCACACTGTGTGCAATTTGGGCTTTATCTTTTTTAACTTATTAGAATTGGCAGACTTGTAAGCCAATCGCTTCCCATCATTATTTTGGATTCGTTCAGTCTCAATATTTTGCACATCGGAAAGATCATATTCCATTTCACCTGCCACACGCAATGTTGCCCTTTGAGTTCCAGGTTTGAAAGTTGTGTCTTGAACTATCTGTTCTTCAGCAAAAGGTTGGAATTGCAACAGATATACTATAATTGAAAGTGAAACAATCAAAAGTATACTTGCCGCTATACGCATTGCAAACAATCTTCTTTTAGATGAATTATTCTTCAACCTCCTGGAATATTCCATCCATTTTTTGTTCACATCGATTGATTGGTAATCATCATACTTTTTTTCTAATGATTCCCGTTTACGGACTTCATTAAACCACTTTTTAAGTTGGGGATCCTTTTCAATCTGAGCGAGAAGCACTGTTTCTTCCTCTTCAGATAAGTTGCCTGAAATTAACTGGAATAATTTATCGGCAAACCCTATGTCTTTTGATGTATGATTCTCCATTTATTGTAGCCTTTTTAAATGAAGAAGACTGAAAACCGATGAGGGGTGAACCGAAAATGATATTTTTTTTACAAATAAATTATTTAACCAATACCAATAACTATTTGAAGTACGTGTTTCAGCTGTTCTTTTAAAAACTGGCGGGCTTTAAGTCGATGTGTTTTCACGGTGTTAATCGAAACATCCAACAATTCTGCAATCGTTGAGTTGTCAAATCCTTTAACCACCATCTTAAATATTTTCTTACGTTGACCTGGCATTGATTCAATCAGCGAATTTATTTGCCTGAATAATTCCTCTTCATATAGATATAATGAATAAATCAAATCATCTTCGGATACACTTTTTAGTGTTTGTTGCTTATAATTGTGTTTTAACGCTTCTTTCTTTATGTAATTGAGGCACTCGTTTTTGACAGCCTGATAAAGAAAAGACCGGATTGAGTTGATAGTCTCATTCCGGTATTGGTTCCATAATCGAACAAATACCTCCTGAATAATATCGTCAGACGCTATTTCGTCTTTAACGTATTTCTGGGCATAAAAAAATAAGGGGCGATAAAACTCTGAATAAAGAGTTTTAAATGTTTTCTCGTTCTTTATAATTATCGAATCGTCCAAAAATAATGCATTTGAAGTGCTAAGATAACTTTTTTTGAATGGGAATTAAACGGTATTGTATAAACGACCCCCACAGGTAGACTTAAGCGAAGTGTGCTTAAATGAATTGCTGGCTATAAAAATCATTGCTGAATACAAAGTCAGTTGCGAAAGCGAATCAAAGTCAGCGTAGCATATAAAAGCAAACCATTACGAGATAAAAAAGGCAATCTTCCAAATGGAAGATTGCCCTAATATCTTTTTTTTGAGGTTGCTTCTTTTTACATCGCCTCAATTTCTTTTTTCAATTTCTCCACGCGGGGATCGTTTTGACCACCCTTTTCTGCATGCTTGGTTATAAAAGTATTTATATTATTAAGTGCCTTCTCTTTATTTCCAGTGGCTTTGTAAAGGCTGGCTAAATAGTAATATCCAACTGTAATTTCGGCATTCTCTTTTAACAAACCTTTCACCAGGTCAATGGCTTTCGGGTATAATCCAGCATCTGCAAACTTAGGACTGGTGCTTATTCGATAAGCCGTTTGAATCAATATATTTTCTGCCATTTGGGCATCTTGCTTTTTTAATTCTTCGGCATGTTTTATACTGGACTCATACCAATTAACATACTGTTGGTGCGACAGATAGAAGGTACTAATAAGCAATCCCTCTATCATAGACAACTGTGGTGAATTAAAGCCTTCTTTTACTTTTGCAATCTCCTTATTCAGCTCTTCTAATGAATCAGCAGTTTGGGCTTTTTTCATGAGATGAGGAATCACACACTGTACCAGTACACCATCGAATTCTTCTTGTCCAATACCTTCGGCAGCAATAAACTGGTCTTTATTGGCAATAAAGTATTTATACGTTTCGCTGCCATACTCCAAAACTTTGGAATAACCGATAACGGTAAAAGCATGCACATTAATCAATTCTTCTTTGGGTGTATTGGCAATAAATTCCTGACCGATTGGTAACATTTTATCCCGCTCATAGGCAGCTGCCAAAGCCTTAATGTACTCCGATAAAAACGTTACATTACGCTCTCCATCTGCATATTTTTTATGTAGGGCCTCAATCTGTTTTGAAGGATCGGCAGCTATACCTGCATGCTCTATCAAGCCGTCCACATCAGTTCCACCCACCACTTTGTGCACTACTTTACCATCAGCATCCATAAATAGAAGTGTTGGATAGGCCTTTATTTCATATTTCTTAGCCAGCTCTATACCTTCGCCTTTTTCCATGTCTACTTTTAAGTTGACAAATTGTTCATTAAACACCTCGCCCACTTCAGGTTGAGGAAAAACGTTTTTGGCTAAAACCTTACAAGGACCACACCAGGTTGTGTAGCAATCCATAAATACGAATTTATTCTCCGCTTTAGCTTTGGCCAATGCTTCGGTAAAAGTTCCGTGTTCGAATATTATGCCTTGTGAAAAGGTGGTGCAGCTAATTAGGATTACTGCAATTATTGTTGTTAATTTTTTCATTTTTAATTATAAAATTTTAATCTATACCCCCCGCTATCGCCGGACCTTCTTCGAAGCTTCCGGCTACCGCTGAGGGTGTCCAAAAAGTACCTTATCTGCACCTTCAACGACTTTTACCCTTACATTCCCTAAAGGAAAGTCGTTGAAATTCAGGTTCCCTTTAGGGTTAGGGTAAAACTGAATTTCATGAATTACACATTTATGCTTACTTTTTGGACATACTCAATTGAGGATAGTGGCTCAGCTGGCCTGAGTCACTTCCGAAATAGGGGGCCTACTCTCCTAACAATTCTTTCAATTTGGCTTCCAACTCATCCTTTGAAGGATTTCGAAGCAAAATCTTTCTTTCACTATCAATTAAAAATACATTGGGTAAACCAGCCACTCCATATTTTTCAGCTACAGTTCCTAAAACCCCTCTTTTTGCGCTCTCATCAAACAAGTTAATCCATGTAGTTTGATCTTTCTGGATTGCTTTTCGCCATTTGTCTTCAGTATCTCCTGTTGCTATCCCTACAATTTCAAATCCATCCTTTAAATATTTTTCTCTTATTTTTTTCAGATGTGGGAATGAAGCGCGACATGGTAAGCACCAACTTGCCCAAAAGTCAACCAATAGGTATTTTCCTTCAACTTGAGACAAGGTTATTTGCTTCCCATTTACAGAGTTAAGGGTAAAGTCAGGAGCAATATTTCCCACAGCAGCCTTTTCAAATATGTTTTTATAAATCTTGGTCATATGCTCTTTATAGAATGGTGTTTTCCTGGCATCACCTTGAAAAAAGTCGTAATATTTCTTTATGTTCTCCTTGCCCATTTTTCCCTCGGTGAATTCAAATCCCATGACATGAACTGCCACAGGAGATGTTGGATTAAGATCAATAAAATCAAATTTTATTTTCTTGCTCTCATCAATCATCTCCTTGTTTAAAGGTTCCAATTCCTTACCACGAGCCAAAACTTTATCCATATCTTCCTTCTTTTGGGATTTTTTAGCTGCAATAACCTGCTGTTTGAGTTCTTTTATGGCTTTATACTTTTCCTTTTTAAATACCGCACTTGCCTTATCCTTTATTTGAGTATACTGTGTATGACTGTTTGAACCACTCACAACTGGCGTGACAGACCATGTATTATCATCCATGTCAGAAAGATCAAATTTCACCTTAATCTTGCTATTCTCAAGCATTACTAACCCCATAACTCTTGAGTCAATATCCAATTTAAATAAATCTACATGCTCTAACTTACCTTTAAACGTAAACTTACCGTTCTCAATTAAGGTACTATCAATAACACGCGAATTTCTCCAATCTCCTGTTTCGCACAATTTTATATACACATCATCCATACCTATAACAGTTCCTTCTATTAAGAAACCATCCTGTTCATCCTTCGTTTGGCAGGAGATACCGAGAATTAGTACTGCGCAAATCAATAATGCTGTTTTGATATTTTTCATTGTATACATTTTTATTTTGTGAATAATTGCTTAATCATTTTTACTTCCTAATCGAAAATGGTAAATCATAATTCGTTGACAAATCAGCTGTACCCCCTGCAACTATCACTTTCCACCTTAGCTAATTTAGGTTAATACTGTTTGCGATAAATCGAGAATAGGAGACTTATAAAGCCTCCTACCCTTCAATTCATTTATTATTGATTCTTTTATTCATACGTAGGATTCTGTTTCACTACTCCTCCTGCAGCATCGATTGAAGCCTGTGGAATAGGGAGTATAAACTTATCCGAATTAGTCGCCGTTGGTTTATGATCTGATACCTGGAATCCAGAACCAAATCCATCAGCATAATCGTATCGAATTAAATCGAACCAGGACTCACCTGTTTCCGCAACCAATTCAATTGCCTTTTCAACCCTCACCGCTTCTAAAAACTGATCATAGCTTATTTCTGCAGGATATTCTGCAAAGCCTCCAACAGGAGCACCAACCTGTTCAGCTGCACCACGTGCTACTCTTAAAGTGTTTATAGCATCTAAAGCCTCTGTTGTAACTGCTGAAGCAGCTCTTGCACTAGCCTCGGCTAAAATCAAATACATTTCAGCAAACCTCATATGATAAACCATTTCGTATTCTCCATTATTATCAACGATATATTTATTCACACTGTATGGCGCTGCACCTGTTGCCATAGTTGTAGCTCTATTGCTATCATAATTAATTGTAACAACAGGCGTAGTATTTACATCTATTGTCCCGGCTGCCATGTCCATATAATTTTGGGTTATTCCACCTGCAATAAATCCGGCGTATAAAGTTCCCATTCCTACGTCTTCATTGTCAGCGCCATTATTACCACTTGTTCCAAATAGAACTTCTGAATTATCCCATACGGCAGTAGATGAATGCGGCTGAAATTGTCCGGCAAAATCCGGGGCCAAAGCAAAATCTCCTCCTGCATTGTCAATTACATTCTTTGCTTCTGTTGCTGCGTTTGCATAGTCTCCCATATAAAGTAGAACCCTTGCCTTTAAACCTCTGGCAAATGTTTTATTAACAAAGTAGCGTTCAGTCAAATCAGGATTATTACTAATTCCAAAATCAAGATCTTTTAAAATTTCTGTATAAGTCTCACGAACCGTTTTTCTTGGATATGCAGATGCATCCATCGCTGGGCTTAACCTTACATCAAGACCATATTCCGAATCAATATCATAAAACTGTCCATATAATCTTAACAAATAGAAGTGCGCTAATGCTCTAAGTGTTTTGGCCTCACCTAAAATCTCCGTCTTTCTATCAGGATTAGTAAATTTTTCCTCATCCAATAAATCAACCTCTTGAATAATCCAATTGGTATTATTAATTAACTTATACATTCCCGAATACATTCCATTCACAAAAGCATCGCTATCTGTAACCGGATTATTAGAGGCAATGTTTAATATAGCAGGAAAATAAGAAAGAAGAGCACCAGGAGCAACATAAGCACCCATCAATTCAGGCAAAACAAAAATATATGGGGTACCATCTTGATCCCGTTTCTTAAATGAAGCGTAAGCACCTTGTAAAGCCAGGTTTGCCGCATCTTCATTATCGATAGCAGTCTCTGCCACTAAAGAATACAATGGCTCGTAGTCATCTAATTCTTTGGTAAGTTCACAAGAAGTAACTCCAACCAAAAGAATCATTAAAACTGATATATATCTAAAACTTATAATTTTCATTTTTACAATACTTTAATTCATTAAAAAGTTACATTCAAACCAATGCTATATGTTCTCGTATTAGGATAAGAAAAACCATCATCTCCTGTTTGAGTGGCGGTGCTTGAAAATCTCGTGCTAGCATCCTGCGGATCAAGCCCCGGATAGTCGGTTATGGTAATTAGATTATTACCAATTAACGAAAGTTTAGCTGATGTTAAACCCAATTTTTTTATGATTTTATTTGGTAACTTATAAGCTAATGATAAAGACTGCAACTTGATATATGAAGCATCTTCCACTGACCTGGAGGAGGGGCTTCCAGGACTACCATGTGTAGAAGATCCCCATCTTGCGTAGGTCGCATCGGTATTTTCAGGATTCCATGTATCCAATACAATTCTGTCAAAGTTTTTATTCAAATCCGGAGTTTGCAATCCTGTAATCTTAGTAAATTCTTTCTCTGCTCCGTAAGAAAATACCCAATTCATTCCTAATGAGAGATTCTTATAACTAAAACGATTATTCCAACCACCAAAAAAGTCTGGTGTGATATCTCCCAATGCAATTCTATCATCGCTTGTAATTTTGCCATCACCATCAACATCCCTATAGATATAATCACCTGGTGCTTTTAAAGAACTTTGGTACACACCACCATCAGCTGCAGTATTTAAATCAATAATTTCTTCTGGAGTTTGGGCTATTCTCAACACATCATAACCTGTAATCACTCCAATGGGTTCACCTTCAACAATACCGCGAGAGCCAAAAGTCTCGGTAGCTCCTCCATTCATACTCTCCACCTTATTATCGATGAAGGAAATATTAAAGGCCGAGTTCCAGGTAAATTCTCCTCTTAATACATCACCATTAACTACGAACTCCCATCCTTTATTTGAAACATCCGCAACATTGTCAGACCAGTGTGTTGAACCTGTTTCGAATGGAATAGGTACATAAAGAATAATATCTGAAGTATTCTTCTCAAAATAAACAATTTCTGCATTAATTCGATAGTTAAACAAACTAAATTCCAATCCTAAATCTAACTGATCAGTAGTTTCCCATTTAATCTTTGAATTCGGTACGCCGGTAACTCCAATGGCATTTACTCCGTTATAAAGATTACCTGCCTGATAATATGCTAAATAAGAGAAAGCAGGTAAATTATCAGAACCTGTTCTACCCCAACTAGCTCTCAATTTCAATTTATCCAGAGATTCAATATCATTCATGAAAGATTCATTGTGAACATTCCATGCCAAGGCACCTGAAGGGAAGAAACCAAATTGATTATCTGACCCAAATTTTGTCGAACCATCTCTACGAGCGGTAAAAGTTGCCATGTACCTACTATCATATACATAATTGATTCGTCCAAATAGTGAATTTAATCCATTTTCGAAATGATCACTAACGTGATTTTCAATAATACTTGCCGAATTTTGGTTAATCAGCTGCTCGTCATCTGGAAAAATTCTTAATCGATGTCCTTCCAGATCATACCTTGATCTATCCCAGGAAACACCAATCACAGAATTTACCTTATGAACATCATTTATAGTTTTATTAAAGTTTAAAGTATTCTCAAAAGATGTTGTCCATGAGTTATTGTTATTTGAATTCAAGGTAGCTCCTGGTTCTGCCCATTGTCTCGCAGCGAACGCCCTATTGAAAGAAGGATTAAAGTTTCTAACTGTGGCATCACCCACACTTACGTTTAACTGAGATTTAAAATTTAACCCATCTAAGATTTTGAAATCAGCATAAATAGATCCAAATAGGTTTTTAGCAATTGTTTTATTGTTTGCTTTACCAATACCCTCAACAGGATTAATTACATCTACGTCCTGTGCAGCGTTAAAGAAAGATCCTTTAGAACCATCCTCATTAAAGATAGGTATATCAGGACGAAAACCTCCAGAATTTAATGATGTAATTCCAGATGTATTATTTGTAGAGTGATTGTAATTAATGGATGCACCAAGCTTAAGTCTTTCCGTTACTTCTGAATCTATATTTGAACTAAAACTATATCTTTTAAACTCATTACCAGTTAATACACCCTCTTGATCCGAAATAGAAGCCGACATCATATAGTTGGTTTTATCGGTACCTCCTGAAACACTTAGGTTGTATTGTGTCCACAATGCATTCTTATTTATAATTTCATCTTGCCAATCCATATCTGCATTGCCAAAATAGTCAGGATCATTAATAATTGCATTTTCAGTTTTATAAAGAAATGGCCAGTAAAATGGTGGATAAGGAGAATTATCTAATGTAACAGTCGCCTGTGCCTTAGCTGCTGCAATATATTCTTCAGCATTCAAATAATCATGGGTATTTACCGGATTTTGAATGACAGCATTCGTTGAGAATCTTACACTAGGTTTCTGATTTTTCGATCCGCGTTTTGTTGTGATTAATACAACTCCATTAGCCGCACGAGAACCATATATTGCAGCTGCCGATGCATCTTTTAAAACATCAATTCGCTCAACATTCTCTGGATTAATTGCAAGAAGTGGATTCTCTCTTGAACTTATATTTTGCGGATTAGCTCCAGTTCCAAACGCAGGATTCACAATAATTGGCACACCATCTACCACATACAATGGTTGGTTATCTCCTTTAATCTGACTTAAACCTCGAATATGGACAACACTTCCTTTACCTGGTTGCCCACTAGCAACAGCAACATGCAAACCAGCTACTTGACCAGCCAATGCAGATTCAACACTTTGGGTTTTTACCAATGCCAATTCTTCAGACTTAACTGTTGAAACAGTACCGGTAAGATCTCTTTTGTCAACCTTGCCATAACCAACAACAACTACCTCATCCAGTCCTGACATGTCAGTATGAAGAACGAAATGAAACTCTGTTTTACCTGCAATTTCTATTTCTTGTGTCACAAGCCCAACGCTTGAAGCTACCAGGAATTGGTATTCTCCTACAGGTACTTCAAATGAAAATTCACCGTTAATATCGGTTGCAGCACCTTTGACGGTACCTTTAATTATCACAGCTGCCGATGGAACAGGCTCCCCGTCCTCGTCAACTACCTTACCTGTAAACTTTATTGTTTTAGGTTGCTGAACATTTATTGAATTGCTTTTCTTTTGCTCGACAGACTTTTTAATGACCACTACATTATCTTTTATGAGATATGTGAGTCCTGTTGATTTTAGACATTCGTCGAGTACAGTTTCAATCTTGTCGTCTTTCACATCAATCTTAGGAACAATTACATCATTTATAACCCTGTCGTTATAAACAAAAGTATAGCCAGATGTGGCTTTAATTTCCTTTAACACATCCTGTAGTCTTGAATTCTCCATTTTCAATGTAATGGATGAATTTTGTCCAAAACCGCTGGCAGAAACGCCCATAATTGCAATAAAGAACAAAAACACCGTTAGCTTCATAACTTTTAAAGTTTTTCGCCAGACATCGTTTTCACAATGCCGAATCAAGTTCATTTTTTTCATACATTTGAATTCTTGGTTAGTATTATGCGCAATTGGTAGTTGCGCGTAGTTCAATTTTGAAGGGATGTTGGTAGCATCCCTTCTTCTTTATTTTATGATTATTTTCTTTTCTTCTATTTCAAACTTTACTTCATCCGTTGCCTCAATTAAATCAAGCACCCCTGAGATATCGTTGTACCTGGGCACATCAACACTAAAGGTTTCTTGTTTCACAGTTTCATTTTCATAGATTAGTTCTGCGTCGTACCATCGGGACAGATCCCGTAATATGTCACACAATGCTTTGCTTTCAAAAGTGAACTTCCCTTCTTTCCAGGCAATCACTTCTTCAATATTTGCCACTTCTTCGCTCAACTGATTGTCGGTTTTGTTCAATTCTGCCTGAAAACCGGGGGACAACAATAGTTCATCGCCAGAACCATTGGAAACATTTAGACTACCTTCCACCAGGGTTGAAACAATATTGCCTTCATCTTTGTAAGAACGCAGGTTAAACTCTGTTCCCAGCACCTCCAATGTAAGCTCTTGACTTTTCACGACAAATGGCTTTTCCAGGTCTTTTGCAACATCGAAATACAATTCACCATGTGCAATTACTTTTCTTTCTTTCCCGGTAAACCTGGATGGGAATTCAAGGTATGAATCTGCATTGAGCCATACGTTGGTGCCATCCGGAAGTTCTATTTGGTATTCCCCCCCAACAGGAGTGACAATTTTATTCATACTAATCAATTCACTCTCCATCATTTTGGAAGAATTGATCTTGATCTTGTTGGCTTCCCTGGCCAATAATAGTTTGTTGTCCAGTTTTATGGTTCCCGAAGTATCATTTTTCAGGTCAATAACCTTACCATCAGCTAAGAATAACACAGCATTACTTTCTCCAGGCTGAAGGGTATCCGCTTCTGCAACAGTTTGTGCCGAGTGTTGAATTTGGGTAATTACAAACCAGCTAATTGCCAAAGGCAAAACTATGGCTGCTGCATATTTCAACCAGCTATTTCTGCGTTTAGGCTTTGACATTTCTTTCTCAAGCTTATTCCAGGCTTTCTCGATATCGTAGGTATCATATCGCTCAGCACTTCTAAGGATCTTCTTTTTTTGAATGATTTGATTGAAAAGCTTTTTACGATTTGTATCTTGCAACCAATCGTTTAAGATTTTTTGCTGGTTTTCATCAATAGTACCACGAATATGGTTTACTATTAGTTGTGCAATATCTGACAATGACGGATTCATAATTGATCAATTTTAATCCTAAGAAACGCATCCGTCAAAACAGGGTGACAATTATTAAAAAAAAATCGGCAGATTACTGGAATGTGTTATAAAACAGGACAGTCTAATAACAATTAAGAAGCCAGCAAAAGCTTTTATACTTAGCTGAGTAGGAGCAGCATGATCCAGTGAACACCTTTCAACTTTGATCGAAGTGCCTGATAAGCACGTTTTTTTAACGTCTTAACTGTATTCACAGATACTTCCATCTCTTCTGCTATTTCCGGGTTTGCAAGTCCATCAACACTTAAAAGCACAACACGACGTGATTGGGGAGGTAGTTCTTTTATTGATTTATAAATTTCAGCATGAACTTCTTCTACTAAAAAAGCATCTTCAATTTCTGACCCTGCGTAGGGATCCTGCTCAAGTTGTTCAAATTTTTTCTTTACATTTTCATGTCGAAGGTAATTAAGGCATGCATTGCGAACTGAGGAATACAAATAGCCTTTAACAGCATTACCATTTTGAATTTCTTTACGTTTGTTCCACAATCCTAAAAACGCTTCCTGCACAATGTCATCACAAGCACCTTCATCAGAAATAAACTTTCCTGAAAATCCACGAAGGGGATAATAGTACTGCTCAAACATTTGTTTAAACACCAGTTTATTCCCAGACCTAAGTTGTTTTATAAGCAGGATATCCTCACGCATAAAGTCCCAAAAATAGTATTTGATTAAGGAACTAACAAATGCCAGCGATATCAAAGAAAACGAACCTAATCGCTCCAAACAAGGTGTTTTCATGAATAAACAGAAGTCACTTCAACATGCGATTCCTGTACTACTGTTGTCCTTTTCTAGTTCATTTGGCGATATTCTCCGGGTGTCATTCCAGTTTTCTTTTTAAACATTTTGCTAAAATATTGAGGGTATTCAAATCCCAAATCATAAGCAATTCCACTAACTGAAACTGTGGAACTTAAAAGTTTATCCTTAGCCAGCTCAACTACATGATATTGAATGTAGTCAGTTCCATTCATTCCGGTTTCTTTCTTTAATAAATCACTCAGGTAATTTGGGGACAAACACAGTTCATTTGCAAAATCTTTCACCGAAGGAAAGCCTTTTTGTTGTAGATCATCTGAATTGAAATAAGCGGTAAGCAACTCTTCAAATTTAATGATAAGGTCTTTGTTTTGGTTTGTCCGGGTAAAAAACTGTCGGTCGTAATAACGGTTGCAATAGTTGAGTAATAATTCCAGGGTTGAAACAATTAGTGTGTTGCTGTGCTTGTCAATATTTAAACTTAACTCTCGCTCTATGTTTTGTACAGCTATACTTAACATTTCTCTTTCGTTATCTGAAATGTGAAGTGCTTCATGCAAACTGTATGAGAAGAAATTATACTCTTTAAACTTTTTCTTTAACGAAGTTCCTCTAATCAATTCGGGATGAAAAAATAACCCCCAACCATAAACTTCCTTTGTTTCATCAGGATTCTCCAACGAAATTACCTGATTGGGTGCTATAAAAAATAATGTCCCCTCTTGAAAATCATAAAAATCACGTCCGTAGCGCAATGAACCAGGACATAAGTTTTTAAGCATGATGGTATATAAACCAGAAGAAACCTTTACATTATCCATTTCCCTAAAATCAACTTTTGAAAAGTCGACTATGCTTATTAAGGGATGCCTGGGCTTATCCTGTTTAAGAATTTTATTTAAATCATGTATGTTTTCAACCCTTACAATTTCTTCCATGCTTAATTATTTGTTTTTTCAACTTCCTGCCTCAATTCCTGAGTATACTCAGTAATCGATTGATGTGAAAATCCCTCGATAATCAGTTGTCCTAAAAATAGTATTGCAACGGCAAAAGCTACACCTTTTAAAACCGGGGATTTTACAAATACAATCACAATAAGCGCAGCAAGAACAAATGCAGCAAATGTGATTTGGTATACTATGAAACCTTTATCAACCTTTTCCATGCGTTCGTGTTCATATTGCACAAAATCAGTTGCATTTTTTTCGTAAATAGCTGTTGATTCTTGTTTTGTCTTTTCGTTGAAATTAATATAGGAAAATCCACCTACAATAATGAGAATCCCACAAGCTAAAGCTCCCCATTTAATCCCAGATGCCATTGGCGATTTGGCAATGAAAAATGCAAAAACACCAGCCAAGATCAACAAAATTGAACCCAGTATGATGAAATTTACACCTACCCATTTTTGAGCAGATGCATATGTTTCGAGTGATTGTAGTAAATTCATGATTTATAATTTAGTTTTAAAATTCTTAATATTCAAATACAGCAATATTGGTACACTAATGCAATCCACTGCAATTAAATAGGGATCAATTGCCCATAATGGCGAGGCTTCCTGTAAAACTAGCACTGCGGTTAGTCCAAGGGCATTTACAATAAGGGCTGGCAGAAGTAATGCTTTTTTTCTTAAAAGAAAACTAATTCCAAATATGGTGTAAAGAGCCCCTATCGTGAGGATTCCGGCATATTGAGCAGTATCTACAGTTGATGCCCCTACAAAGAAAAGCAAATAGATGATGTGTACGGGACCGACTAAGGACAAAAGTATTCCTTCAAGTGTAAATAATCTTTTATGTATACGTTTCATTAGCTTATGAATTTAAGTTGCTCTTATTTAGTCTCTGCAAGAAAACTCGTTATTCCTTCGCTCACCCCTTTAATTCCCCTAAAGGGGAAACTCCAACGCACTGTGTGGTAGCCACATCCCCTTTAGGGGACCGAGGGGTGCGAGTGGGTTAAAGGGAAATTTATCAGTTTTCTTGCAAAAACTATTTAAAATTAAGGTTTATAAAATATATTCAAATGGAGTTTTTCCCGAGTTTAAAAACTCACGTACCAAGTTGTTTTAATACGGATTCAAGCCTAGTAATTGAGATGGTTGTTTATGATAATTGCCCACCGGCAAATAGTAGCCTATTACATATACCGGCAGGCTTCATCATAAACAATTCTTCAATCTATTTCATTTTCATTTGACCGAGCATTATATTGTCGAATGTACGATCCCCTAACATGCCTTTCATCATAATACCACCTTTTGCATCAGAACCAACCGCATAACGGGTTTTGGGTTTTGATTTTTCAATGGCAGATATAATAGCATTTACAACAGGTTCAGGTGTTGGTGCTTTTTCGTACATGTTTTTAAAGTATGGAATAAAATTATCCACAATAGGTTGATAAGCCTCTCCTGCATTTACCTGCTTCATTTCATCCAGAACAACTCCATCAAATCCGGTACTAAAGGCTCCTGGTTCAATGATCGATACATTTATTCCAAAACGTCCAACTTCTTGTCTCATTGCATCTGAAAGTGCTTCAACTGCATGCTTCGACGCAGCGTAAAAACCTAAAAATGCAGTACTTACTTTCCCAACAATTGAGCTAAGGTTTACAACACTACCGTTTCCCTGCTTTCTCATGTGTGGCAAAACGTGTTGCGATACGCGCACCGTACCCCATACGTTTACGGCAAACATACGCTGCATTTGTTCAATGTTGGCAGTTTCAAGAAAAGCATACGATCCGTAACCTGCGTTGTTTACCAAGGCGTCAATCTTTCCTTCCTTTTTAATAATCTGCTGAACACCTGCCTCAACAGATTCATCACTGGTTACATCCATTTTGATGGCAAAACCTCCGGCAGCTTCCAACTCTTTCATTTGCTCAACACGACGTGCTGCACCGTATACAGTGTATCCCTTTTTAATCAGCTCCAAAGCTGTAAATTTTCCAAATCCAGAACTAGCTCCAGTGATTAATACTACTTTGTTGTTCATGATGATTAATTTTTTATGAATTGGCTTCGTTGACCTCCACTTTGTTTCAGTTCACGATTATTACACAATTCATGATAAATAACTTGTAATTGTTTTAATTATTCAAATTTACATTTATTGGTAATACTATCTATTACTCAATTTACTGAGAATTGTATATGAATTACTGATTTGTGATTAAACCAACTATAATTGCAGCAACTATGCAAAAATCAACGATTAAGATACTGTAGTTTATCCACTTTGGCAGCATAAACCTTTTTAAAGTAAAAATCAAGCTTATGCCTCCAAACAAGGGGATAGCCATTGCCACATATTTAATCCACGAAATGGATTGAAGCATAAGAATCCCCAACAATGCATAAATGATCATAAATACCAATACCCCACTTGTTAATGATGATTTTTGCCTTTGCAGGTGTGAATATTGAAAAATATGCAGGACAAAATCTACAAAGAATAGTCCTGCTATGAAAACTGTTAAATCGAAGTCTCCCATAGCTTATATAGATTCTTTAATTATTTGCTTAACCCACTCATCACTTGGCAATCCTTTTACTAAATAAGGTTCGCGAGGAGCAATCAGCCCTTGTGCATTTTTCACCACCAGTTCCAATTCATCAAGGTTTGTTTTCTCAAATTCTCCCAGCTTAGGCAATCCAATACCTTCAGCAAATTTACGCATGGCATTGGCTAATGATTTACCTGGGTTTTCGCCTGCCTCTGTGCCAAAAATGGTCAATAAATCGGCTGTTGAATCGCTTACAGCATCCGCAAGGTATTCAACCATAGGAAACAGAACATGCGCAACAGCTACTCCATGAGGAATATTCCATTGTCCTCCAGTAGCATGGGCAACGCCATGTCCTATATGCGTGGCTCCTTGCATGCCAGCGAACATGGCTAACGTTGAAGCTTCAGCCATGTTTTGACGAGCTACAAGGTCTTTACCATTTTCAACAGCTATGGGTAAGTTTTCAACGATCATTTTTATTGCCTGTAAACCAAAAGCTTTAGTCATATTATTACGTGCCTTGGAATACAACGCCTCAAGTGCATGAGACAAGGCATCCAAACCAGTTGACATGGTTACTTTTGGAGGCATTCCCTGATGTAATTCACCATCTACAATGGCAACCGATGGAATTAAGCCCGGTCCGTAAATCGATTCCTTCCGTTTTAATTCAACATCTTTTACTCCTGCTGCCGGACTAACCTCGCTACCTGTACCTGCGGTTGTTGGTATGGCAATTAAAGGTAGTAACTCGTCTGTACACCAATACCCTGTTCGAGTTGTAAAGTGCTGATCTAAACTGTCAAGTCCTAATTTAATCATCACATTTACAGCTTTCGCAAAATCCATTGTACTTCCACCCCCTACTGCAATTATCCCTTGAATTCCTGCATCTTTATAAGCTTTTATTTCCTCATAAATTAGGTATGAGGGATTGTCTGGCAAAACTTTATCAAAAAGTACGTATTCAACTTTAGCATTATCAATACAGTCAGTTACTGCTTTAGCCACACCATTTTTTACAAGAATTTCATCGGTTACAACCAACACTTTAGAAAAGCGAAAGCGTTCAAGCTGCTTTGATAATTCTGTTTTTACTGTTCCCAGCCCAAATAAATATTGACCCGGATATACAAATTGGTACATGTTTTATTCTTTTATTGTTTATGAACAAGTTAATCAATCACTAATTGGTTCTTACCAATTCTGAAAAGCTTTGTTGTAGTCATCTGTATAGCCGTTATGAGCTGAAAAGACATATTGAATGTTTCTACCTTTAGTTTTTGCAACCAGCTTTCTTATATTCTGCATCAATTCATTGTTGTCCATTGTAAAAATTTCAGAATAGGGTTGAACAAGCCCGTTTTTAAACTTTATCAGATCGCCAGTAAACAGATAATTATCGTCAACTAAAAAGCACATACTTCCTGGGGTATGCCCTGGGGTATGAAAGCATTCAACTTTCTTATCACCGAATTGAAAGACATTTCCATCTTCAAGCGTTTTATAATCAACTTTAAGCTTATTTACAATTTTAACCTTGTGCTTTGTAAAGGTTCTTGTAACGCTTCCGTCAAGTATGCATTCTTCCGCTTTAGCCAGATAAATATCAGCTTTTGTAAATAACTCAACGGCTCCACAATGATCTTCATCAGAATGGGTTAAAAAAACTGCCTTCACTTCTTCAGGATTTATGTCTAATTCCTTAAAAGCAGCTTTGGTTATTTCTACTTTTTCACCACCATCAAATGCTATATATCCATCCTGATATTTGACCAAAAACAGGTTCGTAAATCCGTCCCTTAGTATAAATACATCATCATTGAATTTTTTTGTATTCATACAAGTCTTTTGGAGCTTTCTAACCTCATTATAACCAAATATGATTAGATATATTCTTGGGTAGAAAATAATTCCTACTATAATTAGAATACCTAAAATAATTAAAAGTATTGTTCCCATCTAGAATTTTATCTTAACTGCCTATCTATTACCTAATTCCATATATCTCTTCGCAATTGTTCGTACATCATGCTCATCGTCACCTTCGTAACGCGGTGCATATTTGTCAAATGCTTCTTTAACCTCCGTATAACGGTCATTAATACGCTTCATATTATAAGCATGCGAAACAACATAGAACTTTCCTTCTTTTAATTGTTTCATTGCAATTGAAGTATATTTATCTGTATCCATTGCATCCCGCATAGAACCCTCTTCTCCTAATTCCGATTTTACAAATCCCGGACAAATATGAGCTACTTCAATAAAATCAGGTGTTTCTTCACGCAGTGATTCTGAAATTGCAAGTACAGCATGTTTACTTGCCACATAAGGAGCTCCCAGTGGTACCCCATGAAAGAATGAATTTTCGGATCCTACATTGTAAATAGCAGCTGGTGTTCCTTGTTCAATCATTCTTTTTCCGAAAACTGAAACTCCATTTACAAGTCCGAAAACATTAACAGCAAAACCTCTTTGAAAGTCTTCCGCAGTAGAGTTTATGACGGTTTCTCCTTGAACAATGTTTCCTGCATTATTTAATATCACATCAACATGTCCAAATTGTTCCCAGGCTTTATCGGCCAATTCTTCAACACTTTTACGATCTGTTACATCCGATGCGATCGCAACGGCTTCAACTCCTAATTCTTTTAAGCTGGCTACAGCTTCATTATTCCTGTCTTGTCGTCTTCCTGTTATAACTACTTTTGCACCTTCTTTACCAAATTGTTTCGCAAACGAAAATCCGATTCCGGTTGCTCCTCCGGTAATAACTACCACTTTGTCTTTATAATTTTTCATGATTTTATATTTTAAGTTTCAACAAATATTTAACTGTAATACAAAGTTATAGCTAATTATAGGAACCTACTACATACGATTTACGGATAGTTGTATACGATTTACTTTAGGGCATCAATTAATGGAGAAACGATTCTGGCATGGACTAAGTTTATGTGACTTTCTGAATACAAAAGCAAAAAGAGCAAGCACCTGTACAATGCTTGCTCCTTACCAACTAATCAAACGTAATACTTTCCGATACCCAATCATTAACAGGAAAGCACCCCTAAACCAAATCGTTTAAATTTGAAAACCGATTATAATATTATGGAATAAACTAGATCGACACACACTTTACAATTCCTTTTTTAGGAGAAACCAGGTATAGGTTATCCTTAGCATCAACAATCATAGGGATGTAGGTACAGCCTTCAACCAACTCTTGAATACCTTCAATTTGTTTGGCTCCTTCGTTACTGAATACCTTCACTCTTGTTGGATCTTTCTCTACGGTTACAATAGCGCCATTTGATAAGCAAGCAACACTTACCGGGTTACAACAACCATGAAAATCGCTTACCGACTTACCTCGTCGTCCAAACGCCAATAGTTGCTTACCACTTAATTCGTAAGCCTGAACACGAAAAGCGCCAAGATTGGCAACCAATACTTCATTCTTATTATTCACACTAAAATCCAATATTCCGCAACAAGGACGCATATCTTCCAATGCTGCTTCTTTGGCTCCGGTTTCCAGGTTAAACACCCCAATAATTTTGCTCTTATAGTCAGCCACCATTAGTTTATTATTGGCTATTCTTGCTCCGGTTGCTGTTTTTAGCGCACCTAAGTCCAACACTTTTTTAGGCTCACCATTTTTCCCGAGTATCTGACATTCGAACCCCACCGTTTCAACCATCGTTCTGGTTTTGCCCCTGTGTTTTGTGGTCACTTCCTTTTGTACTGGTACCATCAGGTAAATATTGTCAGATGCATCAATAGCCATGGTAGATGGTGCTGCTTTTAGTTCGGGTTTAAAGCTATTTAGTTTTTTCCCTGTCGGATCGATGATGTTAAGCGTTCCGTCCTTTGCCAGAGCACATAGATTATTGTTGCTCATCACCCCCAGGTAAATAATATCCAAATAAGACGAGCCCTTATATGATTTTTCAACTTTGTATGAAACATTACTGGCTGTAATTACCTCTGAAATATCCACATCAAGCGAATTCTTTATATATTCCTTCATCTTTTGAATGTGATGACTATTCAAGTTAGGATCTACCAAATCCAATAACTCCTGCATTCCTTTAGCGTTTTCTCCACGTGACAAATCCTCAAGAAGGATTGCAGAATATAAAGCTTTAGGGTGTTTTTTAACAAAATCCAGTTTAATATCATATATTAACCGCTTCTGTTTCTCCACTAATTTTGTCCATTCTACACTTCCAATCTTTGCATTTTCAGTCATGTTTTCATAAGGACGCATGAGCTCTTTTACTTTTTTATAATGCTCTACTTCAATACTTCCTTTAAGGCTGATATCCTCAACCTCATTTCTCTTTGTTACCACTCCATTGAACTCGAATTCCTTTTCAACCATCTTACCTTCGTAAGTGGTGATACCGTTGTCAATTATAAAATGGATGATTGCTCTCGTAGGACCTTTACAATTGAACCTGGCAATTTTGGGGCCATCTAAAGCAGGGCCACTGATGCTGAATTGATCCGCCTTAACTTCGACGTCATAAGTTTTTTGCTCTCTATCTATGCCTGTCTTTACACTCAAAATTATCTTTCCGTCCCCAAAACCTTCAATTTTACCATTCAGGGTCCATCCTTCGTTTTTCTCAGCTTGCTTACACGAGACCACAGTCAAGAGTGCCATCAGGATAAATGCTATGTTTTTTAGTTGTTTCATTTTAGTTGATTTTATTTCTGAAAATTATTCTGGAACTATTATCTGTTAAGGTTAATCATACAGCGAACAAAAAGGCGCAAAGCTTGGGAATGATTGAGTCTTGTATTTTTATACTTTGCTGCATTACGCCTTTCTTTATTCAATGCTTCGTAAGTAATCGTTTAATTTAACGCAGCAAAGTAAGTTAACTTCCTACACCTGCTCAATCTCTCCAATAAATTCTCCAGTAAATCCTGGTATTTTATCAAACATCATATTTACTGCTTCCTTGTATTTCTCTAAATATTCCAAAGCTTTTTCTGAGCGCTAGTCATTAGAATTCAATAGCCGATGTGCATCTGGCGTAGTGAGATACTCTATTTCTGGTACCTCAGCCTCAACTGCCTTTACAATGTAATCTGCTGTACCTTCCGGACCTTCAACCCGTGCATACATCGCTTTTGAAAAAGTTTTAAAATTGTCAGCCGCTGATTTATAATCATCGGGGATGTGAGATGCATCTAATTTTGCAAATGCTACTTTAGCGAATCCGGTATTTACCGCCCCAGGCTTTATTTTTACAACATCAATATTAAATGGTTTCACCTCCTGACGTAAAGCATCTGACATGCCTTCAACAGCATGTTTTGAGGCAGCATACCATCCTAACATTGGTATTGAAATTTCTCCTACTACAGACGACACATTAATAATTCGTCCTGACCTTTGCTTACGCATGTGCGGCAAAACTTCTTGTTGCAAGCGGGCATAGCCAAAAACGTTTACATCAAACTGGTGTTTCAACTCATCCATATCAATGTTTTCGATGGTGGCATAGGAGCCATATCCGGCGTTGTTGATCAGTACATCAATACGTCCTTGTTCATCAATAACTTTTTGCACCCCTTTTTTAACCTGATCGTCCTTGGTAACATCCATTACCAATGCATGCCCACCAATTTCGTTCAGGTATTGGTTGGCTTCTACCTGAATATCTCCACCGTAAACTATATATCCTTTTTCAACTAGTTTTTCGGCAGTAGCTTTACCAAAACCAGATGCTGTTCCGGTAATTAAAACTACTTTTTTTTGTTGTGCTTCCATTGTCACAACAGTTAAGAACATTACAAGAAATAAAATAATTCGTTTCATTTTGTATTAATTGTTAGATGTTAAAATATATCTGGAAAATTAAAAGTTACAGCTTGGTACAAGATATAACATGAAAAGGCGCAAAGCTTGCAAATGATTGAGTCTTGTATTTTTTTCTTTGCATGCTTTACGCCTTTCTTTATTTAATGCTTCGTAAGTTTAACTTCCTACATATTCTCAATCTCTTCAATAAATTTTTTCACGTCACCCGGCAAACGATTTAGAACAGGTATAAACTTCTTTTCAGCGTCTAACTTATATATCTCTAGATATTCCAAGGCTTTTTTCTTGTTGCCATCTAATTTGTATAAACGTATAATGCTTTGGTAAGCACCATAATCGAAGTTTTCCTCGTATTTTTTTTCTAACTGAGTAAAATCTTTAATCAGCTTTTTATACATACCACTCCCGTCAAATACATCGCTATTTTCATTAATCGTCTCTGCCATCATATACATAGCAACGCGCATACCTCTCCAGTCTTTCTCTTCTATTTTCATGTCCAGTATTTGCTTCTGTATGATATACCAGTTATCCGTATCACCTTTTGCCAAATAATTCGCGGAATATAAAGCCTCTTTATTACCGCTTCCTAAGACTTTTTTAACACGTTCAATGGCCCTATCAATATCTTCAATACTACTATTCTCGTCTTCGGCTATTTTTCCAATATATTTACCGGCCGGCTTTCGCATTGTTCGCTGGAGTTCCCTTTCTTGTATACCTGTTTTTTCAATAATTTGATCCCAGTTGTTATAAATAAACTGGTAAGCCTCATCTTCGAATTCCAGTTGTGTGGACCAGGTTACCATTTTAAACACCTTTGGGTCGTACAATTGCTCCACCTCGATGCTTTTCGTATAGGCTGCGCCAATTTCATAAATCTCATCCATCATTCGCTTCTTGCCCAGCTCTGCGCACAACTGCATCAGGAAATCAAGATCGCGCTCGCCCTCGTTATATCTTTTTTGCAGCGCTTCTAAATGCATTGAAGGATCCTCGGCTACTTTAGCATCTTTAATTAAACCATCTGCTTGTGTAAAGCCAAGTACTCTATGCATTTCTTCGCCATCCGGGCTAAGGAATAATAATGTTGGGTAATTTGTTATCTTATACTTTTTAGCAAAGTCAACGCCTTCTCCCTTTTCGGCATCAATTTTAACATTCACAAAACGTGGATTAAAATAATCGCCAACAACTTTTTGTGGAAATACTTCTTTGCTCAAGCGTTTACATGGCCCGCACCAGCTTGTATAGGTATCAACAAATACCAGTTTGTTTTCTTTTTTTGCCTTGGCGAATGCTTCGGCTATAGTTCCGTGCTCAAATTCTATTCCTTGCGAAAAGGAAGTAGTAACAGCCAATATGGCAACGAGTATTAATAGTACCTTCTTCATCTTAATTATTTTTAATTACATGTTCTCAATCTCTTCAATAAATTCAGTTACAAAATCTGGCAATCCTTTTTTAGACTTGTTGAACATCTTATTAGCTTCTTCCTTGTATTTCTCAAGATATTCCAAAGCTTTTTTCTTGTTGCCATCCGCTTTGTATAAAAGCACAAGGCCTTTATAGCCATGATCGGTGAAGTATTCCTCGTATTCTTTTTCCAAGTGCGTAAATTCTTTAATCAGTTTTTTACACATTTTTGTTCCATTAAATACATCGTTTTCATCAATATCCTTAGCCATTTGCAACATATAGAAACTCATTCTACCGTTGTTTTCCTTCGCTACTTCTCCGTCCAGTCTTTTCTTCTGTGTGCTATACCACTTATCGGTATCGCCTTTTGCCAAATAATGCATGGCATATAGCTTTTCTTTGTCTTGAATCTTTGTGGCTTTTTTTACCCTTTCAATGGCCTTATCAATGTCTTCAATGCTATTCCCTTCTTTGGCCACTTTCACCACGTAAAAGTATGCAGGATCGCGCATTGTACGCTCCAGGCTCATTGGGTGTACGCCTGTCTTTTCAATAATCTTATCCCAGTTGTTATAAATAAACTGGTAGGCCTCATCTTCCCATTTTAGTTGTGTAGACCAGGTGACCATTTTAAATACCTTAGGGTCGTACAATTGTTCCACCTCGATGCTTTTCGTATAGGCTGCGCCAATTTCATAAATCTCATCGATTTTTCTTTGCTTGCCCAGCTCTGCACATAACTGCATCAAGAAATCCAGGTCGCGCTCGCCCTCGTCATATCGTTTTTGCAGTGCTTCTAATTGCGCCGATGGGTCTGTGGCAATCTTAGCATCTTTAATTAAACCATCGGCATTTGTAAAGCCACTTATTCGATACATTACATCACCATTGGCATTTAAAAACATTAAGGTTGGATAAGATTTTATTTGGTATTTTTTAGCATACTCAATTCCTTCCCCTTTTTCAGCGTCAATCTTAACACTTACAAAACGTGGGTTAAAATAATCGCCAACTTTTTTCTGAGGAAAAACTTCTTTGCTTAAGCGTTTACAAGGGCCGCACCATTCGGTATAGGTATCTACAAATACCAGTTTGTTTTCTTTTTTGGCTTTGGCAAAGGCTTCTGCTAAAGTCCCGTGTTCAAAACGGATTCCTTGTGGTAATTCACTGTCCGCCTTAAGTAATTGATCCAGTAATGGTCTGATTTCTTCCGAGCTTGGACGTGGTGCGTTAATTTCAACGATTTTACCTTCTTTATCCAATAAAATAAATCGAGGAATACCTTGTACTTTATAAGCTTTTGCAAATTCCTGATCGCCATTGGCATGCAGTTGAATACCACCCATGTTCTTTTCCTTTACCATGGCTTTCCATTTTTCGGCATCTTCTGGTTTATCGCTTGAGATGCTTACAAAATGAATGTCTTTTCCAGCATACTCGTGCTCTAGCTTTTGCAAGAAAGGAATTTCATTTTTACATGGTCCGCACCAGGTTGCCCAAAGGTCGATGTATACAAATTTACCTTTTAAGCTTTCCAATGATACCATTTTACCATTTACATCAGGATAATTGAAAGGTGCCGATGTTGCTCCTTTGGCTAATCCTTTATACTCTGCCAGAAAACCATTGAAATATTCATGTGCTCGCGGGTCAGGATAAGTTGCGAATAAAATTTTCTGCATTTCTTCCGTTCCTTCAATACCATGCTTTTGGACATACTCCATCACATAAGGAGCAATTATATCGTATTTCACAGGTCCATTAAAACCGGCTACTTTTTCTACTGCTTTTGTGGTATATTCCAATGGGCTTAACTCACCTTTGTCATACGAAAACAAAACAGCAGATTTCATAAAATCCAAATAGGCTTTTAATCCCATTAATTCAGGTTGATCAACGATCAATAATTCCAGTTTTTCATAGTAGGCATCATCCTGATAATAGTTCTGTTGATTTCTCATTTTTGAAAAGATGTACCATAAGAGTCCATTCCCTGTGTCATATTTTGTATATAATTTAACCACCGGTTTATACTCCGCAGGTATAGTTGTTGCCTCAACCTCATCTTCGTAATGCTTGATCAATTGGTCAAAACGATCAGCTCTGGCTTTGCCAGTCAGCGACATCTCTTCTTCTTTAAATGGTAAACCAAAGAAAGAGCTGTTTTCCTTTTGGAACTTTACCAAATAGTTGTTGATTCCACCATCATTACATGTCACTTCACAAGGATAAGTTAAGTGGTTAGGTGCTCCGTTCATTTTCCCACTTAAATCCATTTGCACGTTTACATCGTTACCCGGTGTTACATACAAATACAACCAGCACGAACTGCCAAAATAAGAAAAGCGGGCCCATGAGCCTTGGGTTACATCCAATTCAAGCGTAGCCACTTTTTCAGCATTTGGAGTTAAGTTGTGTTGTTTACCCAAAGCAGCCAATTGTAACTGCCCTCTTTCATAACCTTTGAATGTAAATTGTACCGTTGTTTTTTCGGCAAAAGCCCCAATGGTAAATAGTACCATAAGGAGTGTTCCTAATATCTGTTTCTTCATCATATTATTTTTTTACTTTTTATTTTATAGTTACCGAGTGTTTGTATCGTGTGATAATCAATTGATTTATGACCCCCTTAATCCCCCGAAGGGGGAGAATTCCTCCCCTTCGGGGAGGTTAGGAGGGGTCAGGCTTTCTCCGAAGGAGTCCCTTAGGTACAAATTGTAAGTTCATTTTGTTATATATATTCCCACCTGATACAATCGCACGATAGCAAGCTTAATTTTACAAGCCCTCTAAAGAATTCAAAAGTGGTCGTATTTCTTCTGATGACGGACGTGGTGCTTTCATTTTAAGTGCCCGCCCTTCTCTGTCAATGAGTATAAAGTGTGGTATTCCCTGCACAATATAAGCGTTGGAAAAATCTTCGTCGCCATTGGCAAAAAGCTGGATGCCTCCCAATTCTTTTTCCTTTACCATGGTTTTCCACTTTTCAATATCCTTAGGTCGGTCTTTCGATATACTTACAAAGTGGATATTTTTTCCGGCATATTCATGTTCCAGCTCTTTTAAAAACGGGATTTCCTTTTTACAAGGACCACACCAGGTTGCCCACATGTCAATATAAACGTATTTTCCTCGCAGGCTTTTTAAGGACACCATATTGCCATTAATATCTTCATAATTAAAGTCGGGCGAAATATCTCCTTCATTTATGTGCGAGGCTCTGGCAAATACACCTTCAAGTCCCTTTTTATATTCTTCGTTGGTTACATTATCGGCAAATAGTTTTTGTAACTCTTCAGTACCCTTTATACCTCTGCTTGCAATATATCCGGCAGTAAACTGAAAAACCATTCGTTCCCTGATCAGCTTCGATTCGAACTTCAAAGCTCTTTTTGTCGCTTTTAAAGCACGCTCATAGCCTTCTACACCGCCGGCTCCGGCTATTTCACTCAAAAGCATCGAAAAGTATTCCGAATAGAGATAAAGTGTCTTGTACAACTTTTCATCTTCTTTTACGAGTGAATTCAATAGTTGGTAATACGCTTCACCACCTTCAAACTGATTCCCGGCCTCTTTAACAATTTGAGGGATGCACAATAGTCCATACATATTAAAGAAAGTCAGATAGTTGCTTACTTCTTTTTTTACCTCTTCGGAAAAATTGGTTTTAGCCAATTGGTCCTGTACACTCTTTTCAATTGCATGAAATCTTTCCACTATATTGGCACCCTTATTATCGATATCTTCCTGAGTAAAGGGAGCATAATACTCTTTTGAATTGGCCTTCTGATAATCGAACAAAAACTGGTTAATACCTCCGTCGTTACAGGTAATAGTTGTAGGTTGAGAAACTCTTCCGGGCCAACCAATTCTGGCTCTATTATTTTCCCCTTCGATCGTTAACTCGGTACCGGGCGACACATAAAACCGAATGTGATTCATACCCCAGGCGTTTCTGAAAGTAATAAATTGTGGTTCCGTAATATCCAGTTCCAATGTACCCTTGCCTTTGTTATCTTCACTTTCCGGGAGGATTTTAATTAATTCATCCCCCAGCATAATAATTCCGGGGCCTCGTACATCATCACCTGTTACATTTACGTTTACAACTACTTGTGCTGTTAATGTTTGTAAGGCTATACCCATAACCAACAAACTGATTGCTATTAATTTTTTCATTTTATTTATTTTTAGTTTGTACTCCAAATTTCTTAATAACCACCCGAGGGGACTCGCGCGGTAACACGATAATAATTTTACTCGCGCTGTAGCAAGCTTAGTTTGCACTTGCTAATTCTTTAGCACCTTGCGCGGCAACACATTTCACCACGCCTTTTTCGGGTGATGCCAAGTAAAGGTTATCTTTACTATCCACTGCAAGAGGGATATAAGTACAGCCTTTTACCAATTCATAAACGCCGTCAACCGCTCTTGCACCACTTTTGCTATAAATCTTTACACGGGTAGGTTGTTTCTCAACCGTTACAATTGCTCCGGTAGATAAGGAAGCTACGCTTACCGGGTTACAGCAGCCTACAAACTCATCTATTGACTGACCACGTTGTCCGAAGTCGAACTCGTGCTTACCCTCAGGTGAATATCCTGTTACCCTGAAAGCCC
The DNA here is from genome assembly GCA_965230765.1 of Sunxiuqinia sp. Taxonomy (GTDB): domain Bacteria; phylum Bacteroidota; class Bacteroidia; order Bacteroidales; family Prolixibacteraceae; genus Sunxiuqinia. The sequence goes on along the minus strand of CBDDLR010000002.1, from coordinate 89,159 downwards.
CCAGGTTACCTACAATAAATTCACCTTTTTCGTTAATGTCAAAGTCCAAGATACCACAACATGCCCTTAGGCCTTCTATTTCTTTGAGCAGTTTTCCTGTTTCTCTATCAAATATGCAAATCCTAGCATTGTCGTAGCAATTCGAAACCAATAGCTGTTTCCCTCTGATTTTAGCCCCTGAAGGTCTTGTAAAGCCTTTTAAAGGAAATTCCCTTAGTTTATTTCCTTTTATGTCATAAACAATACATAGGGATTCTCCGTAAGTATGTCTTTCAATCATACGACCGCGAACCTTCACCTTTTTCTTAATTTTCACAAAGAAATTTACATAGATATTGTCATTTTCATCAGCAGCAATTGATGTGACATCTTGCTTATAGGTTGTAGCAAACTCACCCAAAATCTTTCCTTTTGTATCAAATATCACAACCTTTCCATCTGATGTAACACCACAAATTCTATCATTCTTCATACTAGCTAAATAAGCCAGATTACCCAAATGTTTGCCTTTAAAAGACTTATCTAACTGGTAAGCAATATCGGGTACATCAGCCAGGTAAGTTTTCACATCCACATCGGTATCTTTTTTACTGGCAATGCGGCCCTCAATCACTTTCAAGGCAGGCTGAGTTTTTCTGAATTCCGGCTCAAAATAGTTTAAAATACCTTCTGCATAAGCAGCATTTTTTCTATCTAGTAATCCAGGTACCAAAAGCACCGAAAGTTCAGAGGCAGGATGCTCCTGTATGTACTTTATTTTAAACTCTTCCTCTTTTTGCTTTTTGATAACCATCCCGGGGTCATAAATCTTGTTACGTATCTCATTGCGTTCCGCCTCAGGGCGACTTCGATCTCTGAAGTTCTTGCCTGCCTCTTCCAATCCTGGCACAAAACTGTATTCGGCCATTTCTTTGTTAAAGGCTCTCCATTCTTGGTTGAATACATCCCCTTCAATCACTGTTTCAGCAACATTAATGGCATCTATTTTAAGATGAACTTGTTCTTTACCAATATAAAACTCAATAGCATTTCTATAATCGCCATTCGTCGCTTTTACAACACTCCTTCGGGGCATTATGTAATCTGCCTCGTAAGTAAATTTTCCATTTTCAATTTGTACACTGTCTCGCAGCCAATCCCCTTTTTTTAATTCGTTGTAAAAAGAGAAATAAACCATGCCTTCGCTTTTCCCGGTGACTTCACCGCTGATAACAAACTTTTCTTTAGTGCTTGTTTCCTTCTTTTTCTCGGAAGTACCACAGGCTGCCAGTATAAGTACTGCCAGTATAAGTATGAAATATTGTTTGATCATTGTTTTATCGTTTTAATGAGGCTGTCCAAAAAGTACCTTATCTGCACCTTCAACGACTTTTACCCTTACATTCCCTAAAGGGAAGTCGTTGAAATTCAGGTTCCCTTTAGGGTTAGGGTAAAACTGAATTTCATGAAATACACAATAATGCTTACTTTTTGGACATACTCTTAATTTTTACATTTCTGGTTTTATTAATTCCTCATTCTCTTCAACAACATTCTACCACCAAAGAATACAAACAGACCTGGTACAAATCCATACAACAATAAGTTTAGCCAAATAATGTTTTCCCAGGCTATGGTAGTTCGAAGGTCCTTGTCTTCAGGACGTGGAATATCCAGCGGATAATCGCCACCGGTCAACCATTTCGATAGATAAGGCATGAACCTTGCATTGGCAACACGGATTCCTTTCGGAGCCTGATAACGCCTTGCATTGCTCAGAAATTCAGCATCCGAGGCAATCAGCACTTTCTGGCTTTTGTTGTTCACGGTTCTTTCCAATTGAACAGCGATTGGTAAACTTGCCTTTTTATCGCCTTCGGCTTCGTTGTAGGTAATTTCTCCAAATTCGTTTGGTCCTGTGGCATCCATCCAGGTTTCCTTGCCTTTTGAGCTAAGTAGGACAAAGGATTTAAAGCCCTTGTTTTCATCTACCTTTAAAGCGGTGGCTTTAATTACCTGTACATCTGGCTTAAACAAAAGGCTTTCCTTAAATTCACCTTGCGGTTCTGCCAGGTTAAAATCAGCCGGATAGTTTGGATTATCGTTTACCAACATACCTGGCAGGTATTCTACGCCAAATTCTGCCACAATCGGGTTCATCACCTTTTCGTTGCCACGACCCGAGGTAATGATCAGATTACCTCCCCTATCAGCATACTTTTTTAGGTTGGCCAGTTCCTGCTCCGAAAATTCTGATTGGGGTTCTGCAATTAACAACACATCCACATCCGAAGGAACTTCCTGAGCAAGGCTTAAACTCACCACATCAAATCCATTGTTTTTTAAGGCATGCCGTTCATCAGCTGATGAAATGGCCAAATCGTAATTTTCAGGGTAGTTTACCTTTGGACGATAAGCTCTTCGCGTTCTTGCCAGCTTTTCATTCACATCAATTCCTCTTTCCTGGTGGCCTTCTACAAAGGCGATCTTATAGGACTTAGCAACCAGTCTTTTAAAGGCTGCCGTTGTTTGTGCCTGATCAGGCCAGCCTATCATATCATCAAACCTATACTTTAAGAGGCTCTTTTTCCCCTTGCTTTCCAGTATTCTGAAATTAAAATTGGCATAGTTTTTTACTATATCATCACTTAATCCCAACTCATCGATATGGCGAATGTCACGCTTATCCATTTTTATTAATTTGGACATATAATCGATGGTCTCTTCCAAACTAATGCGTTTGCCAAACATGACATTATCTTGATAGGCCTCCAATTGCGGTGGATTGTAGTAATACACAAAGTCCATTTCAATTTGTGGATGTTCCAGGTAGTATTTATGGAAAAAAGCTTTGGCAGTAACATGATCTTTCGGCATTAAACCATAGGTTTCATCCCCAAACAAATTCACATAAGTGGTAATTTTAATGGGTTGATCCTTCAAATCTGCCAAAGCCTCTTTACTTACCGGGCTCAACACATTCTTTTGTGTAGCACTCATATCCTTGTACCAAAGCAATGCAGGCTTGGTAGTGGTATAAATTACCCCCATGGCAAATAATAACAAGCCTGTCATTTTTGCACGGGTCATCCACTTGGCCGTACTTGTTTGGCGTTTTAGCACCATTCTAAGATAAGCCCAGGATACAAACAGGATGATCAATACCACAAAATAGAGCAGGGACTGTGAAGTAACCAAACCTCTATAGGCATATTCCATTTGCTGCGAGGGTGCTATCCAGTACATAATAACATTGACAACGGGTACTTCATCTACCAGGCCATACAGTAAATCCAAACCGTATACCAAGGCAATGGTGGCTACCGCATCCACAATGGGATAAGCCGAAAAGGTGGAAATAAATACCCCAATGGCAGCAATTAAAGCTGCAAACAGGTATAAATGGATAAAGACACTCATTAGCCGTCCAAAATCCAGGTGCTCAACTGTAAAGTTCCCGATAAATATACCCAGCAAGGATATGGACATCAGCATGCTTACAAACACCATTACACCAATGTATTTTCCCACTACAATGGAACCCAGCTTAATGGGTGAAGAGTACAGAAGTTTAATGGAACCACTGCTGGCCTCGCGACTGATGACCCCCATGCTAATTAAGGGAATTAAGACCATTAACAGATCACGCGTGTATGCAAAATAAGTATGGTGTTCTCCGGTAAATATCCAATCAGTTATTGACCTGCCTGCTTCCGAATTACGCATACCCATCATTTCTGCAATGTGCTTAAGAGTAGGAATAATTTCGTAGGCTGTAAAAATACTAAAGCCCACCAGCACCAACCATGCCAATGGCGAATAGAACAAGTTGTTCAGTTCGAGTTTTGCTATTCTTATTGTTGTTTTCATAATGAATTCGCTTAGGGCAAAGGGCAGAGAGCAGAGGACAAAGTGTTTCGCTTTGCACTATGCGCTATGCGCTATGCCATTACTATTTTACCTTTCCTGATAAGTGTGCAAATATTAAATCAAGCGATTGCTTTTCGATGCCCACTTCTTTGAGTTGCCAGTTGTTTTTAACACTAAGTTCAATGAGTTTTTTAGAAACTTCCTTGCTTGTATCAAAGCGGATTTCCAGTTTGCCATTGTTCTCATTGATCTCTAGTACCCCATCGATTTCCATCAATTCCGGGTTGGTGGGTGGATTGTCGAAAGAAACGGTCATGGTATCCGGCTCAATCACGTTATTAAAGGCATCAATGGTATCGGCAAACACCAGTTTACCTGCTTCAATCATCTTTACGGTACTACAAATCATTTGTACCTCAGGTAAAATGTGTGTACAAAGAATAACGGCACGGTCGTCGGCAATCTCTTTGATCAACTCGCGAATTTCCGCAATGTTGTTCGGGTCCAAGCCAACGGTGGGTTCATCGAAAATAACCAGCTTTGGTTTGTGGATAATGGCCTGTGCAATACCTACACGCTGCTGGTAACCACCTGATAGATTACGAATCAGGCGTTTGCGCATGTGTAGCAAGCCACATTTTTCCATGGCTGCTTCCAAGGCTGCCGGAATTTCTTTCTCCGGCACAAAACGTAGGTGTGCCGTATGCTTTAAATATTCTTCTACGGCTAAATCAGGATACACCGGCGGCTTTTGTGGTAAGAAACCAATGTTCTTTTTGGCTTCTTCCGGGTTTTTACGCAGGTCGATCCCGTTAATGAATACTTCGCCTTCGGTTTGGTTCAAAACACCACACAAAATATTCATGGTGGTTGATTTACCAGCCCCGTTAGACCCTAATAATCCAAGGATTTCGTTCGAGTGCATTTCTATATTGATGTCGCGGATGGCCCAGTTCTTCGTATAGCGGTGCGACAGGTTTTTGATTTCTAATATTGTATTTGACATGATGTTATTGCTTAGTGCACAGGGCTATGTGCCGAGTGCTGGTTTAATCTTCATTTTAATTTTATTCAATTTCCGACGCAAAGTCTCTTTGTATATTTAATTAGTTTGTGATGCGTCGGATTGATTACTGTTCTTACACCCAGGGTGCTGACCTGGGCTATGGTGTTACGCCCCTTCAGAGCTTGATTTACATTACGCTTAATTATCGGTTTTCAGCATATTATTTCCCGTAGCTCTTTGCGCTTTGCACTGCGCCCTTCTACATTCGTCTCCTTCTCCAGAAAATAAATCCGCCAATAAATAATAAGGCAAATGGGAAAACCCAGATGTATAGGATCTTATAAACCTTCTCTTTGGCATTGCTCATGATTATCGTGTTGTCGCTTCCTTTAATATCTTCGAACAACAATGGATATTCACCGGCAGTGAACCATCTGAATAGGTTTTTATAAAACAGCGTGTTTGCTGTAAAAGGATCTCTGGTACTCCTATTTTTCAGGATCACTTTATCGGCGGCAAAATCGGCATCTCCTACCACAATAATTTTTTGTTGCTTGCCATTTTTATCGCGATCCAAGGCTAATGCCACGGTAAAGCTTTCCTTTTGATCTTTATCGGCCAGGCTTGTGTGTTGCTTGTTGGTTGTAAGCAATGGAGTAACGGTAAAACCATCCTTTTCTTCATAAGTAAACGGAGAAGCTCCCGGCAGTTCTATATCATCCATTCCGTAATCGATAAGCAGGCCTGGGGCATTTTTATTGACTGTTCCCAAACACACTTCGCTTACACGCCCCGTGTGGTCGCTTACAATGGAAGCATTCTGAAGTTCAACATTAATTAGACTTAAAACAGGGTTGATGAAAGCACTGTTTTTACCTTCAGCTGCAATAACAAGGTTTCCTCCTTTATCGATGTAGGATTTAATTTTCGAAAGTTCTTCCTCGCTATAAGCCTGCATAGGATCCAGAATCATCAGGATATCCGTATCTTCCTTAATATCCCCTTTTGTAATATCCTGGCTATTCACAATAAAGCCATTATTTGCCAGTGCCGAACGGTGCGTCCATACCTTTGCCATACGGTTCCAGTCCTGCTCCCAGGCACGTTCGATGCTTCTTTCTTTGTGGCCTGTAACAAAGCTCACCTGGTAAGGCGAATGTACAAGCGTTTTAAAAGCAGTGGCCCATTCAATCTCAGTTGCATTTAACGCACGATCATCACGAGTTTGCATAAAAAAAGCCTGCTGGTCTTTGTAAACAAAATTTTCCAGAACGCCATGAGTCATATCATACCTTCCCAGAATTTCCTGGTCCTTTGCATCCAGTTCTTTAATGTCTTTAATTTCGTCCATGTCCAAACCTTTGTAATAGGCAATTAGTTCAGCTTTTTTACGGGGGCTGTAATTCTTAAACTCCCCTTTGAACGAATCCCATCTTACCGGAGAATAAAAAATTTGGTATTCGAATTTGGTATCGCGCAAAAAGCGGGTGTAACTGCTATAATATCGTCTTTCAAACCTTTTCCGATATTGAGGTCGGACATCGCGGTTGTTAACGTGTGCAAAAAACTTGACCTTAAGCTGATCTTCCTTTAGCTGTGCCAATATTTTCTGTGTACCCGGGTGAGCCGTGTGAAGCTTTGTTTCGGTCATATCGCCGTATACCTTCAACTTAGGGATGGCAGCTATGCCAATGCATACAATAGCAATACACAGGTAGCCTGCCGATTGCAAACGGATTTTTTGTTTTCCCTTTTTGTTTTGGCGGTCGGCATGCAGTTTATTCACCGTAAAAGCCAAGAATAAAACCGATACAATGATAAAGTAAAAAATGTTGGTACTCACCAAATAGCCCTGAAGTGCCGGTGTGGTGTGGTTTGAAATGGACAGCCAATACAGGATGTCTCTCAGTACAGGTACATCTTGTGCCAGGCCTCCCAGAAAATCGAGCACAAACAAAAAGGCGATGGTCGCAAGGCCTGAAATGATCTGGTAACGCGACAGGGAAGACATAAACAAACCTATGGCCGAGTAGGTAGCAATGAGTAAAAAGAAGCCAATTAAACCGGCTATGGTCACCCCCGTATCCATACCGGGAATAAACAAGCCTGCTCCAATAATGGCCATTGCCATAACCAATACAATAGCCAGACTGAACACCAGCATGGCCAGGTATTTACCCACAACTATATTCCTGATTTTTAGAGGCGATGAATAAAGCAGCTTAATGGTTCCGCTGTTCATCTCGTTACTGATAAAACCCATGGTCAATATGGGTACAAACAAGAACATAAGCTCCTTCATTTTAAAGAAGTAGCCCCAGCGATCCTGAGTAAACAAGCGATTCGTGTTAAGGCTCATCAGGTCGGGTACCTGTTTGAACGTTCGGTGTAAGGACTCCAGTCCATCTGTAAAACTAATACCGGAGTAGAGCGCAAAAACCATCAGCACCACCCAGGATATGGGTGAGTACATCAGGTTTAGTAGCTGCAGTTTTGCAATTTTCAGTATAATTTTCATTCGTTTATAATTGGTTATTTTTTATGGTAACTCATGGAACTCGCATCATCCTCATTATGTGTATTAAAAATCTTTTTACTATGCTCGTTTCATTAGATCAATTTTTTGCCATTTAAAGGCTGTCATTTTCACTTCAATAATGCCTATTAAACGTTTTCTATGGTTTTTTCTATACTAAGGAAAACAAGATGTCCGAATCGGTTGAAAAAAACGTTGACTTTTTAGGTTAATTAAGGTTAATCATCAACTATAAGCAAAAAAACTGCAAAGGATTTCCCTCAACAGTCTCTGATAATTAAAATAAAATCTACCAATCTGTTTTTTTGATTGACAGGATTATACCCGTTCATTTAATCGGATGTATTGTTTCAATAAATGATCACTCCATAATAGTTAAAGAAAGTTTCATTTTTCTCTTTATAATTTTTCTTTTTATTAATTTAATTAGTTATGCTTTATTGTCGCTCGATTCCAATTCTACCACGCGATACAATCGCGCGGTAGCGAGCGTATTATACTCTACATCTGCTCAATCTCTTCTATAAATTTTTGCTCGTCTTTTGGCAAACGTTTTAGAGTAGGTATGAACTTCTTTTCAGCGTCTAACTTAAATTTTTCTAAATATTCCAAGGCTTTTTTCTTGTTGCCATCTAATTTGTATAAACGTATAATGCTTTGGTAAGCACCATAATCGAAGTTTTCCTCGTATTTTTTTTCTAACTGAGTAAAATCTTTAATCAGCTTTTTATACATACCACTCCCGTCAAATACATCGCTATTCTCATTAATCGTCTCTGCCATCATGTACATAGCAACGCGCATACCTCTCCAGTCTTTCTCTTCTATTTTCATGTCCAGTATTTGCTTCTGTATGATATACCAGTTATCCGCATCACCTTTTGCCAAATAATTCGCGGAATATAAAGCCTCTTTATTAACGGTTGCTAAGACTTTTTTAACACGTTCAATGGCCTTATCAATATCTTCAATACTATTATTCTCGTCTTCGGCTATTTTTCCAATATATTTACCCGCCGGCTTTCGCATTGTTCGCTGGAGTTCCCTTTCTTGTATGCCTGTTTTTTCAATAATTTGATCCCAGTTGTTATAAATAAACTGGTAAGCCTCATCTTCGAATTCAAGTATTGTAGACCAGGTTACCATTTGAAATACCTTAGGGTCGTACAATTGCTCCATCTCGATGGTTTTTGTGTAGGCTGCCCCAATTTTATAAATCTCATCCATCTTTCTCTGCTTACCTAGCTGTGCACACAACTGCATCAAGAAATCAAGATCGCGCTCGCCCTCATTATATCTTTTTTGTAGCGCTTCTAATTGCATTGAAGGATCCTCGGCTATTTTAGCATCTTTAATTAAACCATCTGCTTGTGAAAAGCCAAGTACTCTATGCATTTCTTCGCCATCCGGGCTAAGGAATAATAATGTTGGGTAATTTGTTACCTTATACTTTTTAGCAAAGTCAACACCTTCTCCCTTTTCGGCATCAATTTTAACATTCACAAAACGTGGATTAAAATAATCGCCAACAACTTTTTGTGGAAATACTTCTTTGCTCAGGCGTTTACATGGCCCGCACCAGCTTGTTTAGATATCAACAAATACCAGTTTGTTTTCTTTTTTTGCCTTGGCGAATGCTTCGGCTAAAGTTCCGTGCTCAAATTCTATTCCTTGCGAAAAGGCAGAGTTTATACCTAGTATGGCAACTACCACTAATAGTAATTTTTTCATTTTTTATAAATTTATTTCAATTATTGATTGTCATTTGTAGAGACTTAGACAATAGACTTTTAGAATCCTAAGTATCTAATTGTCTACTATCTAAGTGTCTTTTCTTACTAATTCTTCATTCGTTTCATCAACATTCTGCCGCCAAAGAAGGCGAACAGACCCGGTACTAAAAAGTACATCAGCAAGCTTAGCCAAATAATGTTTTCCCAGGCAATGCTTACCCGATTATCTTTTCCTTCAACAACTGGTATATCTAGTGGGTAATCGCCATTGGTCATCCACTTTGACAAATAAGGCATAAAGCTTCCGTTACCTACCTCACGACTTCCATTACTCAAAAAATCGGCATCCGAGGCAATCAGCACTTTCTGGCTTTTGTTGTTCACTGTTCTTTCCAGCTGAACGGCAATCGGAAGGCTTGCTTTTTGGTCTCCTTCGGCTTCGTTGTAGGTAATCTCTCCAAACTTGTTTGGTCCTGTGGCATCCATCCATGTTTCCTTGCCTTTTGAGCTAAGTAGGACAAAGGATTTAAAGCCCTTGTTTTCATCCAGCTTTAAAGCCGTGGCTTTCCCAAGCCCGACAGGGATATTTAAACGAAGACTTTCTTTGAATTCACCATGAGATTCCGCCAGGTTATAATCAGCCGGATATTCGGGGTTATCGTTCACCAATATTCCAGGCAGGTATTCCACACCAAAATCTGCAACAATCGGATTCATTATCTTTTCATTGTCACGTCCGGAGGTAATGATCAGGTGCCCACCTTTGTCGTTATACTTTTTCAAGTTGGCCAGTTCCTGCTCTGAAAACTCTGATTTGGGTTCTGCAATAAGCAATACATCAACATCCGAAGGAACTTCCTGGCTAAGGTTTAAACTCACTACTTCAAAACCATTGTTTATTAAAGATCGTCGCTGGTCGGCTGAAGAGATGGCTAAATCATAATTTTCAGGGTAATTTATCTTTGGACGATAAGCAGTTCGGGTACTTGCCAGCTTTTCATTCACATCCATCCCTCTTTCCCGGTGGCCTTCTACACAAGCAATCTTATAGCTATTGCCTACCAATCGTTTGAATGCAGCCGTTATTTGTGCCTGAGCCGGCCAGGCCTTCAAATCATTAAATTTATACTTTAGGATGCTTTTTTTACCCTTACTTTCCAGTATTCTGAAATGGAAATTGGCGTAGTTTTTTACAATATCATCACTTAATCCCAACTCATCGATATGGCGAATATCATTGATATCCATTTTCAATAAGTTGGACATATACTTGATGGTCTCATCCAGGCTTATGGGGTCGCCGGGCAAACTTTTTCTTTGATACCCCTCCAATTGTGATGGCTTGTAGAAGTACACAAAATCCATTTCAATTTGTGGATATTCCAGGTAATATTTATGGAAAAAATCTTTGGAAGTAACATGATCTTCCGGCATTAATCCTCGGGTATCACCATGAAACAAATTCACATAAGTGGTAATTTTAATGGGTTGATCCTTCAAATCTACCAAAGCCTCTTTACTTACCGGGCTCAATACATTCTTCTGGGTTGCACTCATATCCTTGTACCAAAGCAATGTCGGTATGGTGGTGATGTAAATTACCCCCATGGCAAATACAAGCAAGCCTGTCATTTTTGCACGGGTCATCCACTTGGCCGCACTTGTTTGGCGTTTTAGCACCATTCTAAAGTAAGCCCAGCATACAAAAACGATAATCAATACCACAAAATAGAGCAGGGACTGTGAAGTAACCAAGCCTTTGAAGGCATATCCCATTTGCTGAGAGGGTGCAATCCAATACATAATGGTACTGACAACAGGTACTTCATCAACCAAACCATACAGCAAATCTAAACCATAAACCAGGGCGATGGTGGCTACGGCATCCACAATGGGGTAAGCCGAAAAGGTGGATATAAATACCCCAATTGCAGCAATTAAAGCCGCAAACAGGTATAAATGGATAAAGACACTTATCAAACTTCCAAAATCCAGGTGCTCAACCGTAAAGTTACCGATAAATATAGCCAGCAAGGATATAGACATCAGCATGCTCACAAAAACCATAACCCCCAGGTATTTACCCATTACAATGGAACCTAACTTAATAGGTGAAGAGTACAGGAGCTTAATGGAACCACTGCTGGCCTCGCGACTGATGACTCCCATGCTAATTAAAGGAATTAAGACCATTAACAGGGTACGTGTATGCCCCAAATACCCCATTTTTTCATGGGTAAAAAGCCTACGGGTTATTCCCCCAGACTCTGTATGATACAAACCCAAGATTTTTGCCATGTGTGTAAGATCCGGAATAATTTCGTAAGCCGTAAAAATACTAAAGCCCACCAGCACCAACCATGCCAGTGGCGAATAGAACAGGTTGTTCAGTTCGAGTTTTGCTATTCTTATTGTTGTTTTCATAATGAATTCGCTTAGGGCAAAGGGCAGAGAGCAGAGGACAAAGTGTTTCGCTTTGCACTATGAGCTATGCGCTATGCCATTACTATTTTACCTTCCCTGATAAGTGTGCAAAAATTAAATCAAGCGATTGCTTTTCGATGCCCACTTCTTTGAGTTGCCAGTTGTTTTTTACACTAAGTTCAATCAGTTTTTTAGAAACTTCTTTGGTGGTATCAAAGCGGATTTCCAGTTTTCCGTTGTTCTCATTGATCTCCAGCACCCCGTCTATTTCCATCAATTCGGGATTGGTTGGGGGATTGTCGAAAGAAACGGTCATGGTATCTGGCTCAATCACGTTATTAAAAGCATCAATGGTATCGGCAAATACCAGTTTACCTGCTTCAATCATTTTTACTGTACTACAAATCATTTGTACCTCAGGTAGTATGTGTGTACAAAGGATTACGGCACGGTCGTCGGCAATCTCTTTGATCAACTCGCGAATTTCCGCAATGTTGTTCGGGTCCAAGCCAACGGTGGGTTCATCAAAAATAACCAGTTTAGGTTTGTGGATAATGGCTTGTGCAATACCTACACGCTGTTGGTAACCTCCTGATAAGTTACGGATCAGGCGTTTGCGCATGTGCAATAAACCACATTTTTCCATGGCTGCTTCCAAGGCTGCAGGAATTTCTTTTTCTGGCACAAAACGTAGGTGTGCTGTATGTGTCAAATACTCCTCCACTGTTAAGTCGGGGTAAACCGGTGGTTTTTGCGGCAGGAAACCAATATTCTTTTTGGCTTCTTCGGGGTTCTTACGAAGGTCGATCCCATTGATAAATACCTCACCTTCGGTTTGGTTCAATACCCCACACAAAATATTCATGGTGGTTGATTTACCAGCCCCGTTAGACCCTAATAGTCCCAGGATTTCGTTGTTGCGCATTTCTATATTGATGTCGCGGATAGCCCAGTTCTTCGTATAGCGGTGCGACAGGTTTTTGATTTCTAATATTGTATTTGACATGATTTCGATATATTTTTAATATTTTTTTATGTTTTTGATTATTGAGATCCCGATTTTCATCGGGATGTGTATTTGTAAATGTGTAGTTCGTTTCACTCCTACACACTAACAACTACATCACATCCTTCTTCTTCTCCAGAAAATGAATCCGCCAATAAATAATAAGGCGAATGGGAAAATCCAGATGTATAGGATCTTGTATACCTTTTCTTTGGCATTGCTCATGATTATCGTGTTGTCGCTTCCTTCAATGGGTTCGAACAATAAAGGATATTCACCGGCAGTAAACCATCGGAAAATGTTTTTATAAAACAGCGTGTTTGCTGTAAAAGGATCCCTCCTATTCTTCATAATTACTTTATCGGCAGCAAAATCGGCATCTCCAACAACCACAATTTTTTGTTGCTTGCCATTTTTATTGCGCTCCAATGCCAATGCTACGGTAAAGCTTTCCTTTTGATCTTGACCTGCAAGACTTGTTTGTTGGCCATTAGTGTTTAGCAATGGAGTCACCTTAAAACCATCCTTTTCTTTATAAGTAAGCGGAGATGCTCCCGGCAATTCTATTTCGTGCATTCCGTAATCGGTAAGCAATCCTGGAGCATTTTTATTTACTGTACCCATACATAGCTCATCCAGACGTCCGGTGTGGTCACTTACAATAGAAGAATTCTGAAGCTCTACATTAATCAAGCTTAAAAGTGGATTAATGAAAGCACTGTTTTCACCTTCAGCCGCAATAAGTAGATTCCCTCCCTTGTCGATATAAGAGTTGATTTTTGAAAGTTCGGCTTCGCTATAGGCAATCATCGGATCCAGAATCATCAGGATATCCGTATCCTCCTTTACATCTCCTTTTGTAATATCCCGGCTATTCACTATAAAACCATGGTTTATCAAAGCCGAACGGTGTTTCCATACTTTTGCCATACGGTTCCAGTCCTGCTCCCAGGCACGTTCAATGCTTCTTTCCTTGTGCCCTGTAATAAAGCTCACCTGATAAGGAGAATGTATCAAGGTTTTAAATTGAGTGGCATAGTCAATTTCCAATGCATCAAGAGCCACATCATCTCGTTCCCGCTTTAAAAAGACATGCTGACCTTTATAAATAATTTTTTCCAGCACACCAAAGTCCATTTCGTACATTCCTATAGCCTCCTGATCCGTTGCATCCAACTCGTTAAGGTCCTTAATTTCGTTCATGTCCAGGCCTTCGTAATAGGCAAGCATTTCGGCTTTTTTGCGGGGGCTGTAATTCTTAGCTTCTCCTTTGAAACTATCCCATTTTACAGGTGCATAAAACATTTGGTATTCAAATTCAGTATCTCTTAAAAAGCGCGTATAAATACTGTAAAACTTCCGCTCATTTAACCTTCTTCTGGAAGGCCTTATATCACGGCTATTCACATGTCCAAAGAACTTAACCTTTGGCTGGTCTTCCTTTAGCTGATCAAGAATCTCCTGTGTACCCGGGTGGGCTGTATGCATTTTTGTTTCGGTCATATCGCCATACACCTTCAACTTAGGAATGGCAGCTATGCCAATGCACACAATGGCAATACACAGGTAGGCTGCTGATTGTAATCTTATTTTTTGTTTTCCTTTTTTGTTCTGGCGGTCGGCATGCAGTTTATTTACTGTAAAGGCCAGGAATAAAACCGACACAATGATAAAGTAAAAGATATTGGTACTCACCATATATCCCTGAAGTACCGGTGTGCTATGGTTTGAAATGGATAACCAATACAATATATCTCTCAGTACCGGTACGTCTTGTGCCAAACCTCCCAGAAAATCGAGCACATATAAAAAGGCTATGGTTGCAATACCGGAAATAATCTGGTAACGCGACAGGGAAGACATAAACAAACCAACGGCTGAGTAGGTAGCAATCAGTAAAAAGAAACCAATTAAACCGGCTATGGTCACCCCTGTATCCATACCGGGAATAAATAAGCCGGCTCCAATAATAGCCATTGCCATAACCAATATGATAGCCAGACTGAACACCAACATAGCCACATATTTACCCACAACAATATTCCTGATTTTCAAAGGCGAGGAATAAAGCAATTTAATGGTTCCGCTGTTCATCTCGTTACTGATAAAACCCATGGTTAGTATGGGCACAAACAGGAACATAAGCTCCTTCATTTTAAAGAAGTAACCATAGTAATCCCGGGTAAACAAGCGGTTCGTGATTAGGCTCATCCCGTCGGGTCTCTGTTTAAAGAATCCGTGTATGGACTCCAATCCACCGGTAAACTGAATACCGGAGTAAAGCGCAAAAACCATCAGCACCACCCAGGATATGGGCGAATACATCAGGTTGAGCAGCTGCAGTTTTGCAATTTTCAGTATGATTTTCATTTTAATCTAGCTGTTAGTTATTAGCTGTTAGTTATTAGCTGTTGGCTTTTGGCTTTTAGCCATTGGGTGTTGGCTTTTGGCTCTCTTAATGCTATAACTAACTTTTTATTTGTTCTATTTACCTTATATAATTTTCTTTCTTTTCCTTTTTTTGCTTTTTGGTGTTGGCTCCCGATAGCTATCGGGATAGCTTATGCCATTGAAAGTAGTAAATTGCTTCTTCCTTTATCCTTATTCCTTATTCCTTTCTCCTTGTTCCTTTCTCCTTGTTCCTTATTTAGGTTAATTAAGGTTAATGTGAATTGTTGTCTTACAACAAGAGGAACACTTGTAGGTGCTCCTCTTGAAATCTAGTCCTTTAAGAACGTATCATGTTTTTAGATGACAACGATATTGTCTAACCTGGTAGTTGCTCCAATTTGACCTACATGGAATCCGATATAAAACTCTTCACCTTCCGAAACATGTTCTTTCAATGAAAATTCATAAGTACCCCACTGGTAACCAATTTCCAATACGACTTCTTCCACCATTATTGTAAAATCATCTGCACTCTCGGGCGCCTTTTTCGCTATCCAAATTTTAATAGGTACAGCAGGATTAGAACCTGGGTAAATACCCTGATAGATATCAACCGATAAGCCTGCTTTACCATCGTAGGTAACTTTAGGCGAAATCAACCAGTCATCTACACCTTGAGGATTACCCCACTCAGAAGCAGAAATTTCTATATAATCGAAATACCTATAAGAACCTGACCATGAACTATACACAGATGTTCTCCATGTGTTATCGACTGTTCCACCATCGAAAGTTGACCATCCAAACTCAGGAACTGTTATCAATTCCTCATCAAAGGTCGCTTCTAATAACGGAGCCAGAACAGTCACCCAAGTTGTCCAAACCGCTTCTTCTCCTTCATCATTCTTTGAAGTTAGGGTAACAGCATATCTTCCACCTTCCTGATAAATATGAACAGGGTTTTCATCGGTACTGATACTATCATCACCAAAATTCCACTCATATGAGCTAGCTCTTGCTGATTTATTAAAAAACGACACCTCTTTTTTTGCTTTTAAAAGCGTATCCACACTAAAGTATGCAAACGGGTCTGTTGTTACCTCAACGGTAATGGTTTTATTATTGGTTAAAAAATTGCCATTCTTCCCGTTTTGAGCAATCATACTTATGGTATAAGTACCCACCTCGGTATAAGAATGCATAGGCTCTACTTCCTCAGAAACAGTCCCATCTCCAAAATCCCAAAAATATTGAACCCCGTTAAGGCTTTTATTGGTAAATGTTAGTAACCCGTTTAAGCCTGTATCTGAAGTGTCGCTAACTGCGAAGTCTGCTACAGGAGAATCCAAAACAATGGAGTAATCTTCTACCTCGTTACAGGCTGCAAAAAACAGTACTGCCAAAAGTGAGGCAAACAATGTCTTGAGCTTATATTTATTTTGTTGTTTCATTTTATTAAAAAGTTTGTATCAAGACTCAACTAAGATTCAATACACCCTCACTGAGTCCAGATCGTTTTACATTACTTATACTTTTATCTATCGCTTTGCTCAATCTCAGGAGCATATTGCATTACTATTTGAGCAATAGGTACAATTAATCGGTTGTTATTGGCAGGTGAGTATACCTCTCCGTCAATAGTCCTTACAATATTTATTACATCACCTTCTGCCAGGTATCTTTTAATATCGAATAAGCGCATGCCCTGGTCGGCCATTTCCCTTCTTCTTTCTTCTTTCACAAAAGAAAGGGTGTTTGCTGCATCGGGTAATTCAACCGTTGTTAAGTCATTGTAAGTTCCCGTTACATAACGTGTTCTTCTAAGCGTATTTAAATCGTCAATTGCTTTTTGAAAGTCCGCACCGTTATTAATCCTTGAATAGCATTCTGCCCGTACAAGGTACATCTCTGGCACAGAACAGCCTATATATTGCTGATATCCCTGCCAAATTATTCCCCTGTCGAAATAATAACCTGTTGCATCTTTTAAATAACGATCCGACAAACGCAAATCATTAGTGGCATCATACAAAGCAATTAAATCATCGGCTGCATAAGGTGTTGTGCCAAAAGGTAAAAAGTCTGACTTTTCTTTTAGGAAAATTACTTCGTCATTGTCGTAGTTGCGGACATCAGGGTTCTTGGTATTAAAATCGTACAAGGTGTTATATATACCTAGGCATTTATTGGCTGCATCCAATGCTTCTGGGTAGTCCATCATTTGTAGGCGTACTTTTGCCAATAGCGCATAGGCGGCTGCCTGAGATGCCTGCCAGTTTAGTTTAGGGACCGTTGTTTCGAGTGCATTGCTTTCAATGGCTTCGTTTATATCTTTCAATATTTGATCGTACACTTCCTGAACCGAAACTCTTGGAGTGGCTCCTGAAAAATCGGGGTTTAACTTAATAGGAACCCCTTTTGCACTTGCTGCTGTTCCCTCAACATATTGTGTGGAATATAGATTAACCAAAGAAAAGTAAGCAAAGGCACGGTGCACCTTTAATTCAGCAATCATTTTATCCTTTTTTTCCTGACTGCCAACTGCACCCGTAATTTCCTCTATTAAAACATTGCTATTTAATACAGTGTTATACAGTTCGGTGTACTCTCTATCTTCCTCCGTTTCATAACCAAATAGTTCACTCCATGTTAACGCATCATAATAACGAGAACTAGATGAACTTAAATAAGTACCATACATATTATCGGGTACATTTATTTCATCCGACAGATAAGTGTCCATTAAATAAGAACCCACCATATCGGATCGATTGTTTAACAGTAAGCGAAAGTCTTCAACTGTCTCTGGTAAAATACTACCATAGGGTGCAATGTCCAATAATTCATCCCTATCGCATGCTGCAAAGGCCATTAGGACAACAAACAGATATATAATTTTAAATTTATTCATTGCGTTTCAGATTAAAAATTAATTTTTAAATTCATCGAATAGGTAGACCTGTTTTTATAGGTATATTGACGATTTCCATAGTCAGGGTCGATATCCCTATCAGTAGCTTTCCATAGCAAGCCCAGGTTACGTGCATTAACCCCAACGGAAGCACTTTTAATAAAATTATTGGCAAACAGCTTATTATTGAGTTTGTAGTTTAAACCAATTGACTGAATTCTGATAAGTGAAGCATCCTCGTATACCTGGCTACCATCTCTAAGATAAGTCCAGGTATTACCCCCTCTTGTAAGGGCAGGAACATCGGTAAAGGCCTCATCACCCGGTTGCTTCCAATATCTTGAGGCATCTTCGTGTGCGCCAGTAGAATAAAAATCTGAAGCGAAAGTTGATCTTTTAAACACATGCCCAAACTTGTACGTTAACAACACATCCAGGCTTAACCCTTTATAGCTCACCCTGTTTCTGTAATTACCAAAGAACTTAGGTGTCAGTTGCCCCATATATTGTAAGCCATCTTTTGTTGGCTTTGGATCAAACCAGCCAACTATTTCATCATTTTCGTTATACACTTGTACGGTTCCATTTTCGGGCGATAAACCTGCCCAACGATAGGCAAACACATCTGATAAGCCATATCCTTCAAGAGGGAAGCCTGCGCTGACATAAGAAGCAATCGATTCTGTTCCATCAAATCTTTCAACTTTATTAACGTTGTGGTTTACCAATACCCCCATATCCCAATTGAGATTACTATTTTGAATGATTCGGTAATTTAAACTTAAGTCGAATCCTTTATTGGATATTTCACCATAATTCAACACCTGTTCTTCCACACCAAAGGTTCTATTAACAGATACATAGCCCAATACATCGGAGGTATATTTGCGATAATATTCAAAAGAACCGGTTAGCCTGTTGTTGAACATAGCAAAATCAAAACCCGCATTAAGGGTTGCTGTTTTTTCCCAACGTAGCTCCTCATTTTTATACTCTGAAATGCTTGCTTCTTCAACCTGTGTTCGGGTGTCATTTCCCAAACGAGCAGTTAAAAAAGGTGAAGAACTTTTATCAATCCTACCGCCAATACCATAGCTAACACGAAGATCAAGACGATTAAGGAAAGATACATTCATAAAATCTTCTTCTGTCAAACGCCATTTAAGACCAGTTGACCATAAAGGTACATTACGGTATTTAGGTGATGAACCAAAAAGGTTGGAATCGTCTAAACGCCAGCTACCTGTTAGCGTGTATTTATCGTTATAAGTATAACCCACATTGGTATAATTAGACAAATAGCGATCATGTTTCCTATTCACACGTGCAGTATTAAATATTCTACGAATCCCCCTTCGATTCCAATGCTGATCCGTGTTGTTCGGATCAGGAAAATTATCAACAGATGTATAACTTAATGACCGTGGATTAAAGTTGTATAACCTTTCATCTGATTGTCCTTCGTATCGCTCATCACCGTAATCTATCCCCACAATGGCCGTAACAAAGTGTTTTTTATTGGCATCAAGGTATCCTGTGTAATTCACCATTCCCCTGTAGTAATTTGACCAGGAAGCGTATGAATCACCATCAAGTGTACCTCCTCCGGGAGGAATGATAAATTCACCGTTTGGTAGGTATACCCCACTAATGGGGTCTTCCGTATAAACAGCTGAACCGATAATTCTATTTCTTACATCCCATATTTCCTCATTAGCATACTCCCTTGTTTTATTTCTTCCGTACTGGTAATCATAAGTTAGCTCCGCCTTTAAACCCTTAAAAATGTCAATATCCAAGCGTGCCTGGAAATCTGTATTTCTTACTTCGGTGCTATTATCCTGGTTCTCAAACTCCCTTTTCAGGTTATAATCCCAATCGAATGGTAAATAGGGATCCAGTTCCGCGTACACTTCATCTTTAACTCGTGGATGAATCGCGTGGTTCATTGCAATATAATCGCCATTATCGTCTAATATCCGTGTATAAGGAGCGAATCTTGAGATAGAATTTATACCATTGTTCTGTACGTCTTGCTTGCTAAAACCAATTTTGGTAATAAACTTAACCCCCTTAAACAGTTCTGTTGATAAATTAATAAGGGTTCCATAGTTTTGATTGCCCACACCTTTATTAAAACTATTTTGATCCTGATAGTTTAAAGCAACCCTGTACGTGTATTTTTCGTTACCTTGGCTAATTGATAGGTTGTATTGCTGTTGTGTATAGTTTCTCAAAAACAAATCGCTATACTCTTTAATATAATAGTTTTGCCTTAAACCATTGATTTTAGCAGCTAACTCAGCTTCAGAAATATCGCCATTGTTATAATCCATATAGGCTTGCACACCTTCAGGATTTGTAGAGGATCGAGACCTAGTCCCTGCATTAACCCTACCTTCTTCAGCCCACCATTTATCTAACTCAAGGTAATCATCTACCGATGCCACATACGCATCGGAATAATTTGGCATTTCACGTATCGAAAAGGAAGAATTAAAACTGATTCGAGGCTTATCTGATTTTTTACCTTTTTTAGTAGTAATTACAATTACCCCGTTGGCTGCCTGTG
The DNA here is from genome assembly GCA_965230765.1 of Sunxiuqinia sp. Classification (GTDB taxonomy): domain Bacteria; phylum Bacteroidota; class Bacteroidia; order Bacteroidales; family Prolixibacteraceae; genus Sunxiuqinia. The sequence continues at coordinate 68,731 of CBDDLR010000002.1, read as the reverse complement.
CCCCCCAGATAGAAGCCGCTGCTGCATCCTTCAGTACCGAGATGTTTTCAATATCGGCAGGGTTAATTTTTTCAATAATATCAGTAAGATAATTACCAAAAGCATTAGTGTTTCCTGATATACCATTAATCGGGAAGCCATCCAAAACAACTAAAGGGGCATGATCATCAACCTGACTATCACCCATATTAAAGTTGTTTAAACCTCGTAATGAAATACGCGCTGGCTCACCCTCTCCCATATTTTCGTACAATAAGCCTGGCACTTCGCCTTCTAATAAATCCAGTGCATTGTCCGTGGTTTTTTGCTCCAATAATGATTCAACTTTTACATTCTCAAATGCACCCGTAGCCCGTTCAGCAGAAATAGTTTGGTAACCAGTTACCAATACTTCTGATAAGCTTTCAATATCGGTTTTTAATATAAACCTGAACCTGGTTTGCGATTTGATTTCAATTTCCTGCGTTACCATACCAACACTAGATGCAGTAATAAAACCGTATTCCCCTTCAGGTACTTCCAATACAAAAACCCCATCGGTACCAGTTACTGCCCCCAAAGTTGTACCTTTTATCATTACGGCAGCATAGGGAATTGGCTCCCCTTTTGCGTCGTACACGGTACCGGAAAATTTAATTTTTTTGGGTTGATTTTGTTTTTTAGGCAGTATTTTTTTGTCAACTACCATAATAACATTGTTTTTAAATTGGCATTCAAACTTGCTGTCTTTAAAAACTTCATCAAGCACTTCTTTCACTGTCTCATTTGACGCATTGATATCAACCTTATCAAGCGATTCCAGTTTGTCGTTATTGTAGATAAACCGAAGACCAGTTTGTTCTTTAATCTCTTTAAAGACATCCAATATCTGGGCATCTTTGAGATTCAGGTTAACTTTTTGGTTCTGCGATAAGCTGCTAGCAGACACGCCTAACGATAAAACCAAAATTAAAAAAATCGTCATTTTCATTTCCACCATGATTTTGAGCCAATTCCTTTTGATCGGAATAGCATTAAAAATCTTTTTTTTCATAATTTTGTAATGAGATAAGTTTATACTTGAATAAAAGCCGTGCGATGGTTTTATTCATTAATTATTTCAGCGGGAGGTTCTCCAAAACCTTCCGCTTCTTTTTTATTTTGCCATAACTACAATTGATCGTTCATTTATTTCAAACTTCACGTCCGATGTTTCTTCAAAGAAATACAAAAGTTCACTGATCTGACTGTATCGTTTCATATCACAGGTGTACCTTATATTCTTTGCCCTTTCGTTCATAAAAAATACTTCAACATCATACCATCTTGAAAACTGGTTCAAAACATTCTCCAGGTTCTCGTCATCAAAAGCAAACTCTCCGTCTTTCCATGCAACATAAGGCCTTACATTAACCTTCTTAACACGAACATCTCCAGTTTGAATATTCGTTTCTCCCAACTCGCCGGGTTGTAACATCACCTCACTGCTTTTGTTGTTTGCCTTAATTCCAACCGAACCTTCTACCAAAACAGTCTTTATTGAATTTGCATCATATGCATTCACACAGAACTCTGTTCCATAGGCAATAACTTGCTGGCCCCATGTGTTCACTACAAACGGTTTTTCCTTATCCGGTGCTACATCGAAGTACACTTCCCCTTCGGCAAAAACCATACGGGTATCTCCAACAAAATTTACCGGATAACGTAACTCAGACTCTGAATTAAGCCACACCCTGGTTCCATCAGCAAGCAAAATATTGTATTCATATCCTCGATCAACACTCAGTTCATTATAAATCACCTCCAGATTATCGGTTTCTGGTTTTGAATATTGCAGCCCTATTTTTGAATCAATTTTAATCGTAGAGCCATCGATCTCTCGAATGGAGTTGTCATTTTCCTCAATGTTAACCTGCTTTCCTGTAGATAAAGTTAACAGTGCACCCTTTTTACCTGGCTCAATAACATTTAATTCTGAGATATTTTCTTTCCCCTGATCTTTTAATGTATTCATTAACAATGGGGCTGTAATACCTAAAATAATTATAATGCTGGCGGCAACAGCTAAAAATGGCAGGAATTTTTTTCTTCCGTCAATTCGACTTCTGAATTTATGAAGCTCAACCTTTGTATTGATTTGTTGAGATTTTAAACTCCACCGGGTAAATAATACTTTTTTAAGGATTTGTTGATATACCTTCTGGTTTTCTTCAGAGGCGTTTGACCAGGCCTCGAACCGTTCTTTCTGTGAAGGTTCAAGTTCATCCGATATATAATCGGTTATTTCCTGATATTTTTCTTCGCTGATTTTCATCACCTATTGTTTGTTGGTAGTTTTCTGCTGTTAGTACAGAAGAAATATTAAATAGGTTGAAAGAAATCATTATTTTTTTTCGAAAAAATATAACAAAATGAAATCATCGATATGCTTTGACCTTAATCTGATGGTTTTAAGCGAACGAACAAGCTGGGTTTTTATGGTAGAAACAGACACGTTAAGTTCTTCGGCAGCTTCCTTGTATTTCATCCCTTTCAAATAAATACATTTCACCACCTCCCTGCCTTTTTCCGGAAGTTTCTCAACTTCTTCAAGGATTTTTGCAACAATTATATCCCTTTTATCTTCAAATTCTTCCAAGATTAATTCGTATGACTCAATTTCGTGTGTGTTTTTTAAAACATCCCTTTTCTTAAGCTTGTTATAGGAAAGGTTTTTTATCGAAACATGAAGATAGCTAGGAAGTTTTTCGGGGCTCCAATGCTTATATGTTTTTCTGTTCCAAACAATTACAAAGAAATCCTGAACCAGGTCTTTAGCAGCATCCATATCATTTAGGAACGTATCAGCCCACAGAACCAGTGATTTGAAATATTTTTCAAACAGTAGATCCATACCATGCTTATTATCGGATAATAGCAAGTCGCAGATTTGTCTGTCGCTGATTTCCATAAATTAGATTTGGCTTCTAAAAAAGACAAAAATAATTCTTTTTAACAATTATTAACGTCAGGGACAATAATCTTTAAGCTTAATCAGCCATAAAATGTCAGAGATGCTCCATTTATTTATATTATTTAGGAATTTTGGATTCAAAAATATACTGCCACAGGAGAACTGCATTTTTTAGTAACACAACACAATTGTGGAACTATTTTAATAAGAAAAAAAAGTCCGATCTCTGTTATAATTTCGGGCTTTAATAGTTACTCTACTCAAGAAGAATTTATTTGCCTAGGGCGAACCATAATCCCCGGCTGAACACGCTACAGCAGCCATACACCAGTTTGAGCCATCTTTTTTTATTAACAATGCTTGCTTTTTTCAAATATTAAGTTTCTACTAAATGCACTTAATCTCATTTTACAGAATCAATTATTTCAGAAATTGAAAAATATTTTCGCACTTTAATTAGAACCCTTTTATTAACGATATAAAAATTTAATTATGAGTTTAAAGAAACATCAACTAAAATCAAAACCGATATGCAAAGTAACATTTCGTTTACCCAAAGGATTGGCAAACGAAGCATCCCGGGTTGCCCTGGCAGGTGATTTTAATAATTGGGATATTGAATCATCTGAAATGAAGAAACTTAAAAATGGGGACTTTACAAGTGTTATCGATTTGAATAAAGGTGAATCATACGAGTTTAGATATTTTGCCGACGGAAAAGAATGGATTAACGACAATGAAGCTGACCGATATGTACAAAATCAATATGGGGCAGAAAATTGTGTTGTAGAAACAATCTGACACTTTTTAGAACGTCTTTTTAGAGAACTGAACGATTGGTTCACCAAAACTGATACTTGTTCTCTTTTATAAACAAAAGACCCCCTACTGTACGTCAACTTTTACACAGTAGGGGGTTAATGTTAAAAATGATCAAATACTTTTCAAGTTCCTTATTTATTAAAGGTTTAATTCTTCTTTAATCAAATCACGAATGACCAAAAAATTTGTTTCAAGCAGCAACATATTTGCAATAAAAAAATTATAAATATCAGGCCATTGGTTTTGCCGATGGACATCATAGCCATCCTGTTCACAAAAAATCCGGCACACTTCTTCCCCATTTTCCCTTATATAACAGAAGTCCCAAATAAGTCCATCCTTAAATCCTTCTTCCAAAATCACTTTATACTTTTCCAGGTATTCAAAAATCTGCAAACGCTTATTTTCATTTCGGTGGTTTACTTCAAGAATGACCGCAGCTGAATTCCTCCCGGCATCAAATTTCAAATCAAGCCCCTTTACTTTGGTATCGTAAAGCATCCACTTTTTCTTCTTTCCTTTTAGTTCTGGAACAATCTCACAGCGGTCACCAAAAAATGTCCAGAATTACTTCCTCAGTTGCTTTGCTTCTTCCTGTGTGTACATGACCAACAAAAATAATGCTTTTTATCAGCTATGGTAATCACCAGAAGACTTTGAGCCATCAGTAAAAATATGAACAAATCCCAATGCAAATTGTATTCTGTAATATCACTAACTTTTTGCCCTGCTTGGTCAATGAAACAAGTATTGTCATATTTAATTACCGCAGCCATTTTATTGCATCTTTTTGCAGATTTGCTTGTCATTGTTTCATTCAAAATCAACCAGGATTATATTGCTGAGTTTTTGTGTATTAATCGTGATGTTCCCGAATCAACATGCAACGGTTGTTGCCATTTAAAAAAGGAACTGGACGAACAACATGAAACCAAAGAGAGCACACTACCTGTAAATGAGACTAAACTTGAAATTCAATACATTTTTAATCAGGCTAAAGAATTTATTTCTTTAGAAAAACCCCTAAAACCTAAAATCTGTTTTTATCAGAATATTCAGGGAACCTTACATGCAGAATCTATTTTTCACCCTCCTAAATGTAAACTTGCTTAACTAGTTTTTAATTCATTTTTTGCCTGAAAAGGCTATAAACATCATAACATTAAGCAAGTTATTATGATAACAAAAAGCTATTCCTTTGGGGGAAGATTGCAATATTTTATATTGCTTATTGGTGCTTTACTCATCACACACATGGGAGTATATGCACAAAAACAAATCAAGATTACCGATAAACATTCAGGAACACCCATTAGTCATGTTAACTATCAGTACGGAGAAGAAAAAGGGGTTTGTGATGAAAATGGGTTCATCCGGATCAACCCGGTAAAAAATCAAACACTAAAACTATCACACATCCAATACGGGTATCAACTATTTTCTGAAAAAGAACTGGCAAAAGCCTTGAATAGTGGATTGCTCGAAATTGAGCAAAAATCGTATTTATTAATGCCAGTCAATTACCTGCAAATTCATCCAAATGCAGGGGAAAAAGAACAACTGACTTTTCAAGTTCAAGAGAAGTTAGCTCATGATGCGGGACATTTACTGGAACAGTTCAGTTCAATTTCTGCCATTCGAAAAAGTGGGGCTTATGGATTTGACCCTGTTTTGAGGGGTTACAAATACGATCAGTTAAATTTGGTTATTGACGGCAGCCAGTGTGCCAGTGCTGCCTGTCCAAACCGCATGGATCCAGCCTCCAGTCAGGTTCCTGTAAACATGATTGTTCAGGCCGAGGTGCTAAAAGGGCCACATAGTTTGCGTTTTGGAAACGCTTTTGGTGGAACTATTAACTTTAAAAGTGCTGATGTCCATTTTTCAGAAGAGGCAGAGGTCACTGGTAGAATAAGCAGCAGTTATGAAACGAACGGTGAACTCTTCAGGAATGAAGGCTTGGTATCTGTCTCCAACTCATTTGCCAACCTGAAGCTTTTTGGCTCGGTTTCTACTGGTAATGATTATGAAGATGGAGAAGGGTTCAAAATCCCGGCTAACTTTTCGCGCAACAATTTTGGGGGCAAGCTTGGTTTAAAGCTCACCAAAAATCAAACCATTAGCTTACTGGCTGCCAACAACTTTGCTAAAGATGTCGATTTTCCGGCTTTGCCAATGGACTTGCGGGAAGATGACACCTGGCTGATTAACATCAATCACTCTGCCGACTTTTTCAACCGTAAATTAGCCAAATGGGAAACATCGTTTTATACCACCCAGGTAAACCACTTGATGGATAATCTGGGCAAAATGATGAACCCGAGGATGGCCGATGCCGTGACCGATGCTGAAACTGAAAATATTGGAGGTAGAACAGAACTGCATTTCAATTTTGAAGATGATTGGTTATATGTTGGTTCTGACCTTAGAATTGAAAATGCAAAAGGCGAACGTACCAGAACAATGCTGATGGGTCCAATGGCAGGAAAAGTTATGGTTGACAACGTTTGGCAGAACGCCCAGATTTCAAGGACAGGATTGTTTGCCGAATATCATTTGCAAAAACCTGGCTTCCACATCATCTTTTCCGGCCGCCTGGATTATAACCATGCAACGGCCGATAAACCAGCAGCAGGGTTCGAAAGCATGTACGAGGATTTAAGCTCCGAATATTTAAATCCTTCGTTTAGTGTTGGCGGAACTAAAACTATCTCAAACTCCAGCTCTCTGGGTTTATGGTTTGGTTCAGCCCAGCGTAGTCCTGGAATTGCAGAACGGTTCATCAATTATTTCCCGATAGGACTGGACCCTTACGAATTGATTGGTGATCCGAATCTCGATCCGGAGACCAACAACCAGGTTGACATCATATTCAATTACCAAAAAGAAAGTACCCATGTAAATATCAACCTGTTTTCATCGTTTTTGAGAAACTACATTTCTTCGGAAATCAGGGAAGACCTTCAGCCAAGAATGGGAACATCACCCGGTGTGCGACAATTCATTAACCTGGATAAAGCTTTAATTGCTGGTTTTGAAGCCAGTTGGAGGCAAAAGTTATTCACCAACATCAATCAGGTTTTTGAATTGGCTTATACATATGGCAAGGATAATGACAATGATGAAGCATTGCCGGAAATTCCGCCTATGCAATTGAAATATAGCCTTTTGGGTTCATTCATTCAAAATAAATTAAATGCTGAACTAAACTTAAGGAACTCATTTAAACAAAACAGGATTGCTAATTCATTTGGCGAGACCAAAACACCTGCTTTCCAGGTAGTCGATATTGATGTATCGTACAGGTTTAACAAATGGGGTACATTTTCAACCGGCGTACAAAATTTGTTTGACGAAGCCTATTATGAACACCTTGCACGCTCGGTTAGAGGAGCCAATGCCCGACCAATTTATTCTCCTGGCAGAAGCTTCTACTTCACGCTGGCAATTGACCTTTTATAAAAAAGAAAAGCCATCCGTTAGTGACGGATGGCTACATTTCAACACCTATTTTCAATTATAACGCAATTGTTTTGGCTAAGTAATATGTATTCCGGTAAGGGGTTTTTAAGGCAGCAACAATGGTTACATATTTCTTATTTGTCCCTTTTGTTAAAACGATCTCTCCAACTCCACTTTCTACATCTACTGGTTTCATGTCTCTCGGAATATATTTGTTGTCAATCAACTTTGTAGTGAAATATTTTGCTTTTTTGGTATTGTTGGAAATTCTTGCTTTAATCCGAATCAAGCCATTGGATTCCTCTTTTGAAACAATTAATCTTGGAAGTTTCACTTCATCCCCTGATTCTTTCCAAATTTTAATGCCTACTCCTGGCAACCCGTTTTTATATTCATATTCAGATTGAAGCTTGCCATTTCGGTGGTAACGACAACATTTTCCAGAAAGCAAACCATGAGAATATTGTTGTTCTTTCCACACCTTTGGTTCTTCCCCTTTATACTCCTGGTAATACGTGTAAGCAGTACCATGTTTTTTACCTTTCACGTAAGGAGTCTTTGAATACACGCTACCATGCTCATAAAAGCGCTTTTGAACCCCATGTCTGGTTTCAGTTCCTTTAAGCACCGAAACTTCGTATTCAATTAGATCGCGCTTATGCTTAAATGGCATTTTAATTATCTCGGTAGAATCATTTTTATTTTCGCTATTCTCGTTTTCTGCTACCTCAGTCTTTGGTTTTATCAGGAAACATGAATTTAATAATATGGAGATCAGAAATATTCCGGTTATGACTTCAGCCTTTTTAATCATCGTCTAAATTCTTTTAATGTTTAAATTCCTTTTTAATAAAGACATTTAAAAGCTGTAAAAGGGTGAAAAATAAATACATATTTTTTAATTCACGTTGTTGAACTGATGACTTTAAGTCAACAACTAAAGCGCAGAGACAAAAAAAAGCCCTCACAAATCGTGAGAGCTTTCCAGTTCATTTATTGATTGGATAACTTGAAGTCACCGAACCAATGCGTATCATAAAAGAATTACTTCTTATAAACTTTTTTGTATCCGTAAATAGCAGCAGAACCAAGTTCTTCTTCAATACGAAGTAATTGGTTGTATTTTGCCATACGGTCTGAACGGCTTAGTGAACCCGTTTTGATTTGACCTGAGTTAGTTGCAACAGCAATGTCAGCGATGGTTGAATCTTCAGTTTCACCCGAACGGTGAGAAGTTACTGAAGTATATCCAGCGCGGTGAGCCATTTCAATAGCGTCTAGTGTTTCGGTCAATGTACCAATTTGGTTTACTTTAATAAGGATTGAGTTAGCAGCATCCAACTCGATACCTTTTTGAAGGTACTGAACGTTCGTTACAAATAAATCGTCACCAACCAATTGGCACTTGTCACCGATCTCAGCGTTCAATTTTACCCAACCGTCCCAGTCGCCTTCGTCCATGCCATCTTCGATTGAATCGATAGGGAATTTAGCAACCAATTCAGCCAAATAAGCAGCTTGCTCATCAGAAGAACGTTTTACTCCGTTTGGTTCAAAAATGCTGTAATCGTAAACACCATCTTTATAGAACTCTGAAGCAGCACAGTCCATAGCGATAGAAATATCACCGCCGTCTTCTGCACGACCTGGCTTGTAACCAGCATTCTTAATAGCAGTAAGAATTGACTCGATAGCTTCTTCAGTACCACCTAACATAGGAGCAAAACCACCTTCATCACCAACTGCAGTAGAAAGGTTTTTAGCTTTCAATACTTTTTTCAAGGCGTGGAAAACTTCAGCACCCATACGCAAACCTTCACGGAAAGAAGGAGCACCAATTGGGCGAATCATAAATTCCTGGAAAGCGATAGTAGCATCTGAGTGAGAACCACCGTTAATGATGTTCATCATAGGAACAGGCAAGGTTTTTGCGTTAGTTCCGCCAATGTATTTGTACAATGGAAGCTCTGAGTACTCAGCAGCAGCTTTAGCAACAGCCAAAGAAACACCCAACATAGCGTTTGCACCCAAGTTAGATTTTGTTTTTGTACCGTCTAATTCCAGTAATTTGCTATCAACAGCTACTTGATCAGTAGCGTCCATACCAATAATTTCTTTTGCAATAACGTCGTTTACGTTTGCAACAGCTTTTAAACAGCCTTTTCCTAAGTAACGGCCTTTGTCGCCATCTCGTAATTCAAGTGCTTCGTTTTCGCCAGTTGATGCTCCTGATGGAACAGCCGCACGGCCAAATGCACCACTTTCAAGTACCACGTCAACTTCTACAGTTGGGTTACCACGTGAATCGATAATTTCTCTTGCTTTTACGTCGCTAATTAACATTGTGCGTAATTTTTATAAATTAAATAAATTCTGTTATTTTCAGTAAATCAGGATATTAAAGCCTGATTTTTTTAAAAAGCAGCCCAAAGTTAGTAATTTCTTGCTCACCAATACAGAGCTTTTTATGCTGATAGTAATTATTTGATATTGGGTTAACAGTAGCAATAACCACCCCATTAAATATTATTCTGTTTGGGTATTTTCATTTATAAATGTCAATCCAAAATACTTTAATGGTTCACCTCAGATGGCTAACTTAAATTAGATTCTGGATGCGGGATATTAGTTGCTGGATTTTGGATGATAGGAATTATTTTGTCACTTGTTCTTTAACAACTCATCTATCGTTTCAATATTATTTTGAAGCCAAACTTCCTTATCCTCTTTTGTTGATGGTGAGAACCCTTTAAATACTTCTACAACAACTCCATTCCTATCAATAATTAAACTCACAGGTACTCCGGTTACTTTATACTTATTAAAGAAGTTTTTACGTCCCACTAGAACAATTGGATACTCAGGTATTGGAATCGTATGATAGTTCAACATTAAATTCGAACTTGAACTTGCTTCAGATTTATGAGTATGGTATTTAATGAACCTTTTATATTCCTCAAGATTAGCTTCACATAAACCAACAACTACGAAACCATTTTCTTCTTCATAATGCTTTTTTATCTTATTTAAAGTACTTATTTCTTTCATGCACGGAGGACAGCCAAGTCTGTAAAAAATTAGAAAACAAACCTTATTTTGATAAAATGATTCACTAAGTGTGTCTCCATCAGTTGTAGCATAATCAACCAATGAAAATTTATGTCCTTTCCATTCATCAAAATCAGGAATAGCAATAAAAGACTGTGCTATTAAAATATTTGCAGAGAAAAATAAGTAAAGAATAAAAAAAACTTTCATCATGACTATTCTATGGGTTCACTATTAATCCTCGTATGGAAACAAGAGTCATACCAAAATAGATTGACTATTTTCTCTCAAGAATCCAGCATCAAATATCCAGTATCTAGAAAGCCTTAAACTGATTAAATTTATCACCGGGTTTGTATTCCAGCACTTCCACTTTCTTAATGGTAACCAGTGCACCTTTTTTTGATTTTTCGATGAGTTTGTGTACCGTTCCTGCAAATTGACGGATTAATTTGTCTTCATCAACAATATCAATAACAACAGGTAGGTTCCCTGACAAAGCAAATATTTTCATGGTGTGGATGGAATGGCTCGCCCCAAAAGACAGGATGCCTCGATAAACGGTTGCACCAGCCAATCCTTTCTCGCGGGCTTCTCTAACGATCTCTTCATAAAGGGGTTTTGAGCCTATTTTATCGGACTCGGAAATATATATTTTCAATTCACTTGCCTGTTTTTTCATCGTAATAAAGTTTAATTGATTAACAAGTTAAGCCAATTGCATCAGAAAGAAAACAGCGAAAAAAGAAAAATGTTAGATTATTGTCCGAATAATAAACGAATGAAAAGAATTCCTGCATAAACAGCCGCAATTCCGAGGAACACGCTCAGCCCAATGTTCAGGAAGAATTGAAAATAATTGTTCTCGGAGAGCATATTCAGGTTATTGTAGGCAAATGATGAAAATGTGGTGAACCCGCCACAAAAACCAACCGTTAAAAAAATCCGCCATTCGGGGCTAAGTAAATTTCCTTTTGCAGCCAGCGCAAAAACCAACCCGATAATGAAGCAGCCAGCCATGTTTGCGGCAAAGGTTCCCCAAGGGAAAGCACTGTGCAAGTATCGTTCAACCAAAAGCTGTGTCAGGTAACGGGCAATGCTTCCAATAAAGCCCCCGGTGCCAACAATAAGGATCGTTTTAAGCATTAATTTTTATTTTTTGGTTGAAATAGATACCTTGACGGTCAAAATTACAAAAATAATTGAACCACCAATGATTAGGGTTTTTTATACGTATAGATCATACATAAATGCTTTTAAAATTACTCAGTTTGCAAAACTTTCACTTCCTGCCCACAAACTGACCCCCATCTCTTTCTTCCCCCTACAGGGGAACCTGCCTGCGGTAGGCAGGGATGTTCGTCATCGGGCGAACAGAAGGGGGTTAAAACAAAACTATTCTCTCCATTTAACTATACCATTCGTAGTACTATTTACTTGGTTCTTATTGATAAATACTTTTTGTTTTGCCCAACAGCCTAATTCTTTTCAGGAGAAATTAGAGGAATGGCAAAATCAACCAGAGCTGGAACATAGTAGTGTTGGCGTTTATTTTCAGGATGCGAATACCGGGCAGGTTCTTGCACAATCAAAACAGCAGCTTAGTCTTGTACCAGGTTCCATTTTGAAACTGGCAACTACAGCAGCCGCATTGGAAATTCTGGGAACTGATTATCACTTTAAAACCAGCCTTTTATGCAATGCACTTATACAGGATACCATCCAGGGAGATCTTGTCATTCGTGGAGGTGGTGATCCGGCATTGGGCTCAGAGTATTTTAAAGAGCATTATTTCAACCCGCATTTTCTGGATAAATGGATTGCCCAATTGCTGTCGTGGAACGTCAAACACATTTCAGGAAGAATACTGACCGAAGCTACTATTTATGAAGAACAAATGATACCGAACACCTGGATATGGGAAGATTTAGGGAATTATTATGGTGCAGGAACTTCGGCACTGTCGGTATATGATAATATGTGCCGAATTCATTTGTCATCGCCTGCATTAACCAATCTGCCAGTAACAATCACCCAGATTGAACCAAAGGTACCTGGGTTGGAATTTGATAACCAACTACTATCATCAAACATAAACCGGGACCGGGCTTATGTTTTTGGAAGCCCATTGAACGGAAAACGGACAATAAGGGGAACAATACCAAAAGGGAAAGCGGATTTTGTAGTGAAGGCTTCTATTCCTGATCCAGCCTCACTCCTTTCGCACCAACTGCAACAGAAACTTTTTCAGGCAGGGATTACCATTGAGGGGAATGACATTGATAACGGTAAATCGTCACAGATAACAATTGCCGAAACGGTTTCCCCCTCATTAACCGACATCGTTAAAGTCACCAATCACGAAAGCGTAAACCTGTTTGCAGAACACCTGGCCAAACAGCTATCGTACGAAAAGCATGGATTGGGGACTACAAAAGAAGGGATAAAAATTATTAAGCAGTTTTGGGCTGACAAAGGAATTGACATGAACGGTTTTTTCATGGCGGATGGAAGTGGCCTGTCACGTTTTAATGCGATGACAGCCCAACAAATGGTTCAAGTTCTTGACTACATGAAAAATGAAAGTGAATTTGCTGATCAGTTCTTTGGCAGCATCCCCAAAGTACCGAATGGGACATTGTATGTATTTGAACGCAAAAAGTTTCCCAACGGAAGCCTGCAAGCCAAAAGCGGAAGCATGACCCGGGTTCGTTGCTATGCCGGGCAGCTTAAAACTTCTACAGATCGGGAAATCCTTTTCACCATCATGCTCAATAACTTTTCGTGTAGCCAGGCTAAAGCGATTGATTTGATTGAGGACTTGCTGTATGGAATAATGAATGAAAATTAAAAAAGGCCTGCATCAGCAGACCTTTCAAAATTTATTTAACCAGTTTCTTATATTTTATCCGTTTGGGGCCTTCATCACCCAAGCGTTTTTTACGGTTTTCTTCGTATTCAGAATATGAACCTTCAAAGAAATAAACATTGGAGTCCCCTTCAAATGCGAGAATATGTGTTGCAATCCGGTCGAGAAACCAACGATCGTGGGAAATAACAACGGCACAGCCAGCAAAATGATCCAAACCTTCTTCTAAAGCACGAAGCGTATTCACATCAATATCATTGGTTGGCTCATCCAGCAGAAGCACGTTCCCTTCTTCTTTCAAGGCCATAGCCAAATGCAAGCGATTGCGTTCTCCACCCGAAAGCACTTCGCATTTTTTTTGCTGATCGGCACCCGAAAAGTTAAAGCGTGAAATATAAGCCCGAGCATTTATTTGCTTGTTGCCCATTTGAATTAGTTCATTCCCGCCAGAGATCACCTCGTAAACCGTTTTCTCCGGAATAATGTCATCGTGGGATTGATCAACGTAAGCGATTTTTACCGTTTCGCCAACCTCAAAACTTCCTTTGTCCGGTTGCTCCTGTCCCATGATCATCCTGAACAGCGTAGTCTTACCAGCTCCGTTTGGGCCAATAACTCCAACAATCCCGTTTGGTGGTAAAGTAAAATCAAGACCATCAATCAACAATCGTTCCCCATACCCTTTTGCTAAGGTTTCAGCATTAATCACTTTCTCACCCAGCCGTGGACCATTGGGAATGAAAATCTCCAGGCGTTCTTCTTTTTGCTTCACATCTTCATCCATTAATTGGTTGTAAGCGTTCAGCCTGGCTTTCGACTTGGCATGTTTTGCCTTCGGTGTCATTTTAATCCACTCTAACTCACGTTCTAAAGTCTTCCTTCGTTTCGAATGTGTTTTTTCCTCTTGCTCCAAACGTTTGGCTTTCTGATCCAACCAGGATGAATAGTTTCCTTTCCATGGAATGCCTTCTCCCCTGTCCAGTTCAAGTATCCAACCAGCAACATTATCCAGGAAGTAACGGTCGTGCGTAATGCAAATTACCGTTCCTTTATATTGTTGAAGGTGCATTTCAAGCCATTGAACCGACTCTGCATCCAGGTGGTTGGTAGGCTCGTCCAATAGTAACACATCAGGTTCTTTCAAAAGCAGACGGCACAAAGCCACCCTGCGTTGCTCTCCACCTGACAGTTCGCTTACTGATTGCTCACCAGGAGGACAACGAAGCGCATCCATTGCCCGTTCCAACTTTGAATCCAGGTTCCAGGCATCGTATTGATCGATTTTTTCCTGAAGTTTTGTTTGCTCATTAATCAGAGCCTCCATTTTATCAGGGTCGTCCAGCACTTCTGGTTCTGAAAATTTCAAATTGATTTCTTCATATGCTTTCAACACATCAACCACTTCCTGAACTCCTTCCTCTACAACTTCCTTCACCGTTTTTGAAGGATCGAGTTTTGGTTCTTGTTCCAAATAACCAACAGTATAACCAGGAGAAAAGACAACTTCTCCCTGATAGGATTTTTCCAGACCTGCAATAATTTTTAGTAAAGTAGATTTACCAGAGCCATTTAAACCAATAATCCCAATCTTTGCTCCAAGAAAAAAGGACAATGAAATATCTTTTAGAACGTTCTTTTGAGGGGGGTAGGTTTTACTTACCCTGTACATTGAAAAGATGATCTTTTTATCTTCTGACATGATATCTTAATTTAATATTAATTTCAAATACCGTAAATGAGCTATCCAATACATAATTTCAGTTAGCAAAAATAGGTGATTTTTAATATTTAACTCGTTAAATTTGTTATAGTATATTTAATTAAACTGAAGTACCTTGAAAATTCTAGTTGTTGATGATAATCCGATTAACCAAAAGTTTGCTACACTTTCGTTGCGAAAAGATTACGAAATAGAAACTGCGGATCATGGGTTAGAGGCGTTAAAAAAGGTTCAGGAAAATAAATTCGACCTAATATTAATGGATTTGTTCATGCCGGTTATGGATGGTGCTGAAGCAACCATGAAAATCCGGCAAATGGACAATAACTACAATCAAAATATTCCCATTGTTTTTTACACAACCAGCGACCTTGAATCGGATCGTAGAAGATGTTTAAAAAACGGGGCTAATGAATATTTGATAAAACCACTTAAGGCAAGTCATTTACAAAGTCGAATTAAAAACATTCTGAAAATAGCCTAATTGATTGCTTGATTCGCGAAAAAGGAAAAAAAAAGCTGACCATCGGTCAGCTTTTAATTTTTATAGAAGTCTAAATTACTTGTCTTCTTTTTTCTCTTCTTCGTCCTTAGCTTCAGCTTTTGGTTCTTCAGCAGCTTCTTCTTTCTCTTCTTCAGTTTTTGCTTCAGCAGCTTCTTCTTTCGCTTCTTCAACAACTTCAGCAGCTTCCTCTTTAACTTCTTCCACAACCTCAGCTTTTGGCTCCTCTGCAACTTCTACCTGAGCTTCTTCAACAACTTCAGTTGCTGGTGCAGCAGCAGGTGCAGCTTCTGTAGCTTTTTTAGCACCACCACGACGTGAACGACGTGATTTAGCTTTTTCTTTCTTCGCAGCCAACATGTTTTCGTTGTAATCTACCAATTCGATAATACACATTTCTGCACTGTCACCCAAACGGGTTCCAGTTTTCAAAATACGTGTATATCCACCTGGACGATCACCTACTTTTTCGGCAACATCACGGAACAATTCAGAAACCGCTTGTTTGCTTTTTAAGTAACTGAAAACAGTACGACGAGAATGAGTAGTGTCGTTTTTTGCCTTAGTAATAAGAGGCTCAACGTACATTTTAAGTGCCTTGGCTTTTGCAACAGTAGTTGTAATTCGTTTATGGAAAATCAATGAATTCGCCATATTCGAAAGCATTGCCTTTCTGTGGGCACTTTTTCTTCCCAAATGGTTGAATTTTTTATTATGTCTCATTTCTACCTATTCCTTGTCAAGTTTATACTTAGTAATATCCATTCCGAAAGTCAGGTTCATGTTGTTTAACAAATCATCCAACTCAGTCAGTGACTTTTTACCAAAGTTCCTGAATTTCAATAAATCATTACGGTTGTATGTAACCAGCTCACCCAATGTTTCCACATCTGCTGCTTTCAAGCAGTTAAGGGCACGAACTGATAGATCCATGTCAACCAGTTTGGTTTTAAGAAGTTGACGCATGTGCAACACTTCTTCATCAAACTCTTCGTTTGCAAATTTCTCATCTGAATCGAGGGTAATCTTTTCATCAGAGAATAGCATGAAGTGATAAATCAGGATTTTGGCTGCTTCTTTCAAAGCATCTTTTGGATGAATTGAACCATCAGTAGCAATATCCAATACGAGTTTTTCGTAGTCGGTTTTTTGCTCTACACGATAGTTTTCAACAGCATACTTCACATTTCTAATTGGTGTGAAGATTGAATCAATCGGAATGACTCCAAACTCAGCATCCACCGGCTTATTTTCAGCGCTGGGGACATAGCCTCGTCCTTTATTAATTGTGATTTCCAGTTGCAATTTAACATCAGCTTCCATTCGGCAAATAACCAACTCTGGGTTTAGTACCCTGAAACCGGTCATATACTTGTTGATGTCGCCAGCAGTAAATTCTTCCTGCCCGGAAATCGTGATAGAAACTTTTTCGCTGTCAAAATCTTCAACTTCACGCTTGAAACGGATTTGCTTCATGTTCAGGATGATTTCAGTAACATCTTCCATTACACCTTTAATGGTTGCAAATTCGTGGTCTACGCCTTCAATTTTAACAGTTGTGATTGCATAACCTTCCAAAGAAGATAATAAGATTCTGCGTAGTGCATTACCAATTGTAATACCATACCCAGGCTCCAATGGACGAAATTCGAATTTACCGAATTTCTCATCGGATTCTACCATTATTACTTTGTCGGGTTTTTGGAACGCTAATATTGCCATAATAATACTGAGTAATTTATTATTTCGAATACAACTCTACGATAAGTTGCTCTTTTATATTTTCAGGAATTTCTTCCCTTTCCGGACGGTTTAGGAATTTCCCAACCATTTCTGCACCATCCCATTCCAACCATGCGTAACGGTTGTAGCGATGTGAAGTAAGGGCATCAGCGATAACTTCCAACGACTTTGATTTCTCCCTAACCCCTACGATATCGCCAGGACGTAATTGATATGAAGGAATGTTAACAATTTCCCCGTTAACAGTGATGTGTCTGTGTGATACAAGCTGACGGGCGCCTGAACGTGATGCTGCCAATCCTAAACGGAAAACAACATTGTCCA
Organism: Sunxiuqinia sp.; assembly: GCA_965230765.1. Taxonomy (GTDB): domain Bacteria; phylum Bacteroidota; class Bacteroidia; order Bacteroidales; family Prolixibacteraceae; genus Sunxiuqinia. Next base: position 51,309 of record CBDDLR010000002.1, on the reverse strand, counting down.
AACGTGATTCGAGCAGTTGTAACAACACTTCACCAGTAATACCTTTTGCAGCAGATGCTTTTTTGAAAAGGTTAGAGAATTGTCTTTCCAACACACCATAAGTGTATTTAGCTTTTTGCTTTTCTTTTAGTTGCAAACCGTATTCAGATTTTTTTCTTCTACGGGCAGCCTGACCGTGAAAGCCAGGAGGGTAATTTTTCTTTTCAAGTACTTGGTCTGGTCCGAAAATTGGTTCACCAAATTTACGGGCTATCTTGGTTTTTGGTCCTCTGTATCTTGCCATTTTCTTCCGTTTTTAAAAATTAAACACGTCTTCTTTTAGCCGGGCGGCAACCATTGTGTGGCATTGGTGTCACATCAACGATTTCGTTTACCTGGATTCCTACGCTGTTAATAGCACGGATAGCAGATTCGCGACCATTACCGGGTCCCTTAACATATACTTTTACTTTTCTGAGTCCTAGGTCATATGCAGTCTTAGCACATTCTTCAGCGGCTACCTGGGCAGCATAAGGCGTATTCTTTTTAGATCCTCTAAATCCTTTTTTACCAGCCGATGACCAGGAGATTACTTCTCCATTGTTATTGGTCATTGAAATAATGATATTATTGAATGAGGAATGAATATGTGCCTGGCCGGTAGCTTCAACATTAACGACTCTTTTCCTACTGGAACTTGTCTTTTTTGCCATAATTCAATTAATTATTTAGTGGCTTTTTTCTTATTAGCTACAGTTTTCTTTCTTCCTTTACGTGTACGGGCATTGTTTTTAGTACTTTGTCCGCGAACTGGAAGCCCAATACGATGACGGATACCACGGTAGCAACCGATGTCCATCAATCGTTTGATGTTTAACTGGTTTTCAGAACGTAATTCACCTTCAACTTTAAAATTATCGTTGATAACGCCACGGATAGCAGCAAATTGGTCATCGTTCCAATCCTGTACTTTTAAACTTGGATCTACACCAGCTTCGGTGAGGATAGTGTTAGCACGGCTACGACCAATACCATAAATGTAAGTTAGTGCAACTTCTCCTCTTTTATTATTAGGAATATCAACTCCAACAATACGAGCCATAAATAAAATTTTTACAAAGTTAATTAATTATCCCTGACGCTGTTTGAACTTCGGATTCTTTTTGTTAATCACGTACAAACGGCCTTTCCTGCGCACTATTTTGCAGTCGGCACTGCGCTTTTTAATGGATACTCTAGTCTTCATATAACTATTTTAATTTTTATATCTAAAAGTAATCCTTCCTTTGGTCAGATCGTATGGAGACATCTCCACTTTCACCTTATCTCCAGGAAGTATTTTGATATAATGCATACGCATTTTACCAGAGATATGCGCCGTAATCACATGCCCGTTTTCAAGTTCTACCCTGAACATAGCATTTGATAAAGCTTCAATGATTGTTCCGTCTTGTTCTATTGATGGTTGCTTTGCCATAAAAATTCTTCTTATTGGTTTTTTTACATCATTGAACCGGCACCGCCTGCACGTCCCTTAATACGGCCTGATTTCATCAAACCATCATAATGACGCATGAGCAAGTGAGATTCAATTTGCTGCAAAGTATCTAAAACAACACCAACCAGGATTAACAATGAAGTTCCACCATAAAATAGTGAGAACTGATAGTTAATATCGGCCATCATAGCGAACGCAGGCAGAATGGTTACAAGGCCCAGGAAAATTGATCCTGGCAATGTAATGCGGGACATGACTGTATCCAGAAATTCAACTGTTTTCTTTCCAGGTTTTACACCAGGAATGAAACCGCCATTCTTCTTCATGTCTTCAGCCATTTGCACCGGATTTACAGTAATTGCCGTATAGAAATACGTAAACAATACTACCAGTGTAAACTGCGTGAAGTTGTACCAGAAACTTGTCTGATTGGCAAATGCAGCCGCAAAGCCACTCATACTTTCTGAATTAACAAATCCTGCAATCTGCATTGGAACAAACATGATTGCCTGGGCAAAGATAATAGGCATTACCCCGGCAGCATTCACTTTTAACGGTATATACTGACGTACGCCACCATATTGTTTGTTACCAACAATACGTTTTGCATACTGTACCGGAATACGGCGTGTTCCTTGTACCAACATGATACATCCCATGAAAATCACGAAAAGTACCACAAATTCTACCAGGAACATTACCATACCACCACCTTGCTGTTCAATTCTGGAAACGAATTCCTGAATGATTGACTGTGGCAAACGTGCAATAATACCAATCATAATGATCAACGAAATACCGTTACCTATTCCTTTATCGGTAATGCGTTCACCTAACCACATAATAAACATAGAGCCTGCACACATAATAATGGTTGACGAAATGGTAAACATTGTCGCTTCCATTACAATAGCCTCAGGCATATTCACTCTAATATTGGTTAAAAACGCAGGTGCCTGGAAAAGTAGAATTATAACCGTTAGATAACGCGTTATCTGGTTGATTTTTCTTCTTCCCGATTCCCCTTCTTTTTGTAAACGTTGGAAATATGGGACGGCTATTCCCATCAACTGGATTACAATTGAAGCAGAAATGTAAGGCATAATCCCTAGTGCGAATATTGAAGCGTTTGAGAACGCGCCACCCGAAAACATGTCCAAAAGCCCCAGCAACCCATCCGAGGTTTGTTCTTGCAGTTTTCCTAATTGTTCCGGATCAATACCCGGTAAAGCGACAAACGATCCTAAACGGTAGATCAAAAGGAAGAATAGAGTTGTTCCCAAACGGGCTCTTAAATCTTCGATCTTATAAATATTCTTTAGGGTTTCGATAAATTTTTTCATCAGGTTAGAGTATTTCAGTTGTTCCTTCTAATTTTTCGATAGCTTCTTTTGCTGATTTTGAAAATGCGTGAGCCTTCACATCCAGTTTCAACTTCAATTCACCATTTCCTAAAATCTTAACACGGTCTCTTTTTGAAGCCAGACCTGCTTCAACCAATGTTTCAACGTCAATAGCTGTAAGCTTTTTGCTTTCGGCCAATGCTTGAATTGCATCCAGGTTGATCGCTTTATGTTCTACCCTGTTAATGTTTTTGAACCCGAATTTAGGAACTACACGTTGCAAAGGCATTTGACCACCTTCGAAACCACGTGTGCGGCTGTAACCAGAACGCGATTGGGCACCTTTATGACCTCTTGTGGAAGTACCTCCACGGCCAGAACCCTGTCCACGTCCGATGCGCTTGTCCTTTTTAACGGATCCTTCAGCAGGTTTAAGATTACTTAAATCCATAATGTATCTCTTAAATATTTTTTAAACTTCTTCGACTTTCACCAAATGACTCACCTTGTTGACCATACCCAGAATTTGTTCTGTAGCTTCTTGCTCAACAGTTTGGTTCATCTTCTTAATTCCAAGAGCTTCAAGCGTTGCTTTTTGCTTTTTGTTGGAACCAATCTTGCTTTTTATCTGTGTGATTTTAATCTTAGCCATAGTTCCTATCCTTTAAAAACTTTTTCTAATGAAACTCCTCTTTGATCAGCAACAGCTTTGGCATCGCGCATTTCAAGCAATGCGTTAAATGTTGCTTTTACCAAGTTGTGTGGGTTCGATGATCCTTTTGATTTTGCAAGGATATCGTGTACACCAACACTTTCCAATACAGCACGCATTGCACCACCTGCTTTTACTCCGGTACCCGAAGAAGCTGGCTTAAGGAATACACGTGCTCCACCAAATTTGGCTATTTGCTCATGAGGAATAGTTCCCTTATGAATTGGGATTTTTACCAGGTTTTTCTTAGCAGCATCAACACCTTTAGCAATAGCGGTAGTTACTTCACTAGCTTTACCTAGTCCCCAGCCTACAATACCATCTTCGTTTCCAACAACAACGATAGCAGAAAAGCTGAAGGTCCTACCCCCTTTGGTTACTTTAGTTACACGGTTAATTGCAACCAACCTGTCCTTAAGTTCAATGTCTCCTGTTTTGACTCTATTAATATTATTAACTGCCATAATTATTAAAATTTAAGGCCACCTTCACGGGCAGCGTCAGCAAATTGCTTTACCCTACCGTGATACAAATAACCGTTACGATCGAAAACAACTTCTTTTACACCAGCAGCAAGAGCTTTTTCAGCAAGAGCTTTACCAACAGTGGCAGCAACTTCTGATTTGTTTCCTTCTTTTGCGGTGATTTCTTTATCCAATGAAGAGATTGAAAGCAAAGTAGTACCATCAATATCGTTAATTAATTGTGCGTACATTTGCTTATTACTCCTGAAAACACTTAAACGTGGCCTTTCAGCAGTACCGGATACAATTTTCCGGATTCTCTTTTTGATTCTATATCTTCTTTCTTGTTTCGTTAAAGCCATGATTTCTAAAATTTACTATTTAGCGGCCGCTGATTTACCAGCTTTCCTTCTCAATACTTCACCCGCAAACTTCACACCTTTACCTTTGTATGGTTCTGGCTTACGTAGTGAACGGATTTTTGCAGCAACTTGCCCGATAAGTTGTTTGTCACAACTTTTAAGAGTTACAGTAGGATTGCTCCTTTTGTCTGTTACAGCTTCAACTTTAACTTCTGGAGGAAGTTGCAAATACGTGTGGTGAGAATAACCCAGAACAAGGTCTAACAATTGTCCTTGGTTTTCAGCACGGTAACCTACACCAACAAGTTCCAGTTTAATTTCGTAACCTTCAGAAACACCAACTACCATGTTATTGATAAGCGAACGATATAAGCCATGCATTGCACGGTATTTCTTTTGCTCGTTTGGTCGCTTAACCACGATTTGGTTTTCTTCAACAGCTACTTCAATTTCGGGATCTACCTGTTGCGTAAGCTCACCCAATTTACCTTTAACAGTAACCACATTATCATCGGATACGTTAATGGTAACTCCGGCTGGTATAGCGATTGGTAATTTACCTATTCTTGACATTGCGTTTCCTCCTTATTAATATACGTAACATAAAACTTCGCCACCTACACCTAGTTCGCGAGCTTCTTTATCAGTAATCACGCCTCTTGATGTAGATAAGATTGCAATACCTAAACCATTCAATACGCGTGGAATGTTATCACTGTTGCAGTATTGTCTCAAACCAGGTTTACTAACCCTTTTGGCTGATTTGATGGCTGGAATTTTCGATTCTGGATGATACTTCAACGCAATTTTGATATTGCCCTGGAAGTTTACTTCATCTTCGAATTTATAATTCAGGATATACCCTTTATCTTTTAAGATTTTGGTTATTTCCTTTTTTATGTTTGAAGCAGGTACCTCAACCACTCTGTGCTTAGCTTTTTGAGCATTACGCACTCTGGTCAGCAGGTCTGCTATAGGATCTGTAATTTTACTCATTACTTTTGTTTAAAACGTTTACCAACTAGCTTTTTTAACACCGGGGATCAAACCAGCTGAAGCCATTTCTCGGAAGTTAATCCTTGAAATTCCAAATTGCCTCATGTAACCTTTTGGTCTTCCGGTTAATTTGCAACGGTTGTGCAAACGTACCTTCGATGAATTCTTAGGTAGTTTTTGCAAACCTACATAGTCGCCTTCTGCTTTAAGTTGAGCCCTTTTATCGGCGTATTTCTCAACAAGCTTTGCTCTTTTCACCTCGCGGGCTTTCATTGATTCTTTAGCCATAGCTTAATTCTTTTTTACGTTTTTAAAAGGTAAACCTAATTCTTTCAGTAAGGCGAAGCCTTCTTCATCAGTGTCGGCTGTGGTAACAAAAGTAATGTTCATCCCGTTTATTTTTGAAACCTTATCAATGTTGATTTCAGGGAAAATAATTTGTTCAGGGATACCTAATGTGTAATTACCTTGTCCATCCATTTTTCCTTCAATACCTCTAAAGTCACGGATACGTGGTAACGAGATATTGATTAGTCGCTCAAGGAATTCGAACATGCGCTCGCGGCGTAATGTAACACGCACACCAATTGGCATTTTCTTCCTTAGTTTGAAGTTAGAGATGTCCTTTTTTGAAACGGTTTGGACTGCTTTCTGTCCGGCAATCATTGTCATTTCGTCTGTAGCGACTTCAATGATTTTTTTGTCGGCTATTGCAGCTCCAACACCTTGGTTAAGAACAATCTTCTGTAATCTCGGTACCTGCATAACAGATTTGTAATCGAATTCCTTTTTCAAAGCAGGAACGATTTCTTCCGAGTATCTCTTTTTAAGTGTTGGTTCGTAAGACATTACTTAATCTCCTCTCCAGATTTTTTTGAATAACGTACTAATTTACCGTTGCTGTCGAGCTTCCTTCCCATGCGAGTACGTTCGCCACCTTTGGGGTCAACGTGCATTAGGTTGGAAATGTGGATTGGCGCTTCCTTTTCAACGATACCACCCTGTGGGTTTTCCGCATTAGGTTTGGTATGTTTTTTCACCATATTCACACCCTCCACAATTGCTCTGTCTTTTTCCCTGATTACTTCAAGGATTTTACCTTGCTGGCCTTTGTCATTTCCAGCAACAACAACAACAGTGTCACCTTTTTTGATATGTAATTTTTTCTGCATTTTTTTTGTTTTATGCATTAAAGTACTTCAGGTGCAAGTGAAATAATCTTCATGTTTTGTTCACGAAGTTCCCTTGCAACAGGGCCGAAAATACGGGTACCTCTCATTTCACCAGTATTGTTTAATAACACCACTGCGTTGTCATCAAAGCGGATGTAAGATCCGTCCTGGCGACGTACTTCTTTTTTGGTGCGAACAACAATTGCTCTTGAAACGGTACCTTTTTTCAAATCACTACTAGGGATAGCACTTTTTACAGTAACTACCACTGTATCGCCCAGCGAAGCATAACGCTTTCTTGTTCCGCCTAAAACACGGATACAAAGCACTTCTTTCGCGCCGCTGTTATCGGCTACTGCACATCTTGATTCCTGTTGTATCATGATTACTTAGCTCTTTCAATAATTTCAACTAATCTCCAACGTTTGCTTTTACTTAAAGGTCTTGTTTCCATTACCTTTACAGTATCACCAACGTTGCAGGTGTTTGTTTCATCGTGGGCGTACAACTTGGTTGTTTTGTTAACGAATTTTCCGTAAATCGGATGTTTTTCTTTTCGTTTAACTGCAACAACGATGCTTTTTTCCATGCTGTCGCTTACCACAACCCCGATACGCTCTTTTCTCAGATTTCTTGCTTCCATTTCTACAAATTAATTCTGATTTTGATTCATTTCCCTTTGACGTAGAATGGTCTTCAGGCGTGCAATGTTTCTCCTGGTATCTTTGATTTTCATCGGATTATCCAATGGAGAAACCGCGTGGTTCATATTCAGACGCACCAAGGTTTCTGATTCCAGTTGTATTCTTTCCTGGATTTCCTTGTCTGTTAATTCTTTAATTTCTGATGTTTTCATCTTTACTAATCATTACTAGATTCAACATAATCACGTCTGACAACAAACTTTGTAGTTACCGGCAATTTTTGAGCCGCTAAACGAAGGGCTTCTTTAGCCATTTCGAATGGTACGCCGTCGGCTTCAATAATGATACGACCTGGTGTTACCGGAGCTACAAATGCTTCAGGAGAACCTTTACCTTTACCCATCCTTACTTCTGCAGGTTTTTTGGTAATTGGTTTATCGGGGAAAATTCGGATCCATATTTGACCCTGACGTTGCATATGCCTTGTTACTGCAACCCTCGCCGCTTCAATTTGGCGTCCAGTAATCCAGCATTCTTCCAACGACTTTATACCGAAAGAACCGAATGCAAGTTGATTGCCACGTTGGGCATTCCCCTTCATTCGTCCTTTTTGTACTCTTCTAAATTTTGTCTTTTTCGGCTGTAACATCCTTTTTCAATTAAAAGGTTTTCCAATTATTTTCTTTTCTTTCTGAAACCGCCACCACGGCCACCGCGTTGGTTACCACCAGGAGCACCTGGTTTTTGACCAACATTTGGTGAAAGGTCACGTTTTCCATATACTTCACCTTTACAAATCCAAACTTTAACACCGATTAAACCGGTTTTTGTTAAAGCTTCAGCCAAAGCATAATCGATATCAGCTCTTAGCGTGTGCAAAGGAGTACGACCGTCTTTATACATTTCGGAGCGGGCCATTTCAGCACCGTTCAAACGACCGGATACCAAAACTTTAATACCTTGTGCTCCCATTCTCATAGTAGAGGCTATTGCCATTTTCGTGGCTCGACGGTAAGCAATTTTACCTTCGATTTGGCGTGCAATATTATTGGCAACGATACGGGCATCAAGTTCAGGGCGTTTAATCTCAAAGATGTTGATTTGAACTTCCTTGCTGGTAATTTTTTTCAACTCTTCTTTAAGTTTGTCAACTTCCTGACCACCTTTACCAATAATAATACCTGGGCGTGACGTGTGAACGGTGATGGTAATAAGCTTCAAGGTTCTTTCGATGATGATCTTTGAAATACTTGCTTTTGCCAAACGGGCATTCAAATATTCCCTGATCTTGGTATCTTCAACCAGCTTGTCACCATAGTCGTTTCCACCGAACCAGTTGGAATCCCATCCTCTGATGATTCCTAAACGATTAGCGATTGGATTAACTTTTTGTCCCATGTATTACTATTTATTCGTTATCGTTTGCTACATTTCTACTATCCACGTACAAAGTAACGTGGTTCGAACGCTTGCGGATCCTGTGCGCACGGCCTTGTGGGGCTGGACGCAGACGTTTTAAAATACGTCCTGAATCTACTGCAATTGTTTTGACGTACAGATTACTATCTTCAAGTCGAACACCTTCGTTTTTAGCTTGCCAGTTGGCAATAGCTGACATCAAAAGTTTTTCGACTCTACGAGAAGCTTCTTTTGGCGAGAATTTCAAGACATCTAAAGCCCTGTTTACCTCCATTCCACGTACCATATCGGCTACAAGCCTCATTTTACGTGGTGAAGTTGGGCAGTCTTTCAATACTGCAAAATATTGTGTCTTTTTAGCTTCCTTTATTTCGTTGGCTCTATTTCTTTTTCTAGCACCCATCGTGAATTCTTTTAAAAGTTAATGAGAAACTAATGCCTACTTTTTATTTCCGGCATGTCCCCTGAATGTTCTTGTAGGTGCAAATTCACCGAGCTTATGGCCAACCATGTTTTCAGTTACATAAACCGGAATGAATTTATTCCCGTTATGAACAGCGATGGTATGCCCTACAAAGTCAGGAGAAATTACTGATGCCCTTGACCAAGTCTTGATAACAGACTTTTTGCCTGATTCATTCATTACCTCTACCTTCTTCTCAAGATGGTATGCAATGAAAGGGCCTTTTTTTAATGAACGACTCATATTCTTCTCCTTTTATTATTTCTTGCGTTTTTCTACAATGTACTTATTGGAAGCTTTCTTTTTAGCGCGGGTTTTGTAACCTTTAGCTAACAAGCCTGTGCGTGAACGAGGGTGTCCTCCTGAAGAACGGCCTTCACCACCACCCATTGGGTGATCAACCGGGTTCATTACTACACCACGTACGCGTGGCCTTCTTCCTAACCAACGTGAGCGACCAGCTTTACCTGATCTTTCCAAGTTGTGCTCAGTGTTTCCAACAATACCGATGGTAGCTTTACAAGAAACAAGTACCATTCTGGATTCGCCGGAAGGCAATTTCACGATTGCGTATTTACCTTCCCTAGAGGTCAATTGCGCAGAAGTACCGGCACTTCGCGCCATCACACCACCCTGACCGGGTCGAAGCTCAATGTTATGTATAACAGTTCCAAGAGGTATTTCTTTAAGTGGAAGAGAGTTTCCAACTTCAGGAGCTGATCCTGTACCGCTAACAACAGTTTGGCCTACTTGCAATCCGTTTGGAGCAAGCATGTATCTTTTTTCACCATCGGTGTAAACCAATAGTGCGATACGGGCCGTACGGTTTGGATCGTACTGAATGGACTCAACACGTGCAGGGATACCATCTTTTTCGCGTTTGAAATCGATCACACGGTATCTCTTCTTGTGCCCCCCACCTATATACCTCATTGTCATGCGACCCTGGCTGTTCCGTCCGCCAGACTTCGACATGGGCTTCAACAATGATTTTTCAGGTGTTGATGCAGTAATTGTATCAAAAGCACCAATAATTTTGTGCCTCTGACCCGGTGTAACTGGTTTTAATTTTCTTACTGCCATGTTTATTTATTATATATTACTATAAAAGTCAATTGTATCTCCTTCAACTAACGTTACAACAGCCTTTTTGTAAGCTGATGTTTTTCCTGCGATTACGCCAGATTTTGTAAAGCGGCTTTTACGTTTACCACCATAAATCATTGTATTCACAGAAGCCACGTTAACGTTATATAAGTCTTCAACTGCTTTTTTAATCTCAGCTTTATTGGCATCTTTCTTAACAATAAAGCCAAAACGGTTCAAGGTTTCACCTTGCTCCGTCATTTTTTCCGTTACTATGGGTTTAATCAAAATATCCATTTTTTACCCCCTTATTGCTTAAATTGTTCTTCAACTTTACCAACTGAGCTTTCAAAAAATACTACTTTTCCGGCATTCATCACCTGATAAGTACTTAATTCTGAAGCAGTTATAACAGATATCCTCTGTAAATTTCTGGAGGACAAATATATGTTTTTATTTTCGTCTGGTAAAACGAAAAGTGACTTTTTATCGGTAATTTTCAGATTATTACTGATATTCGCCATTTCCTTTGTTTTTGGGGCTTCCAAAGAGAAGTCTTCCAAAATTAAGATGTCGCTTGCCTGAGCTTTGTAAGTCAGTGCTGATTTACGGGCCAAAGCTTTTACTTTTTTGTTCAATTTGAAACCATAGTTTCTTGGGCGTGGTCCAAATACGCGGCCACCACCACGGAACAAAGGAGACTTAATGCTACCTGCCCTTGCTGTACCAGTACCTTTTTGACGCTTGATCTTTTTAGTACTTCCAACAATATCAGCTCTTTCTTTAGCTGCATGAGTTCCCTGACGCTTGTTGGCCATGTACTGTTTTACATCCAGGTAAATGGCATGGTCGTTGGGCTCAATACCGAAAATCTGCTCGTCTAACTTCACAGACCTTCCGGTTTCTTTTCCGGCTGTATTTAATACTTGTACTTCCATTACTGATAAATAATTACATATGATCCTTTCGCTCCAGGAACTGATCCTTTAACAACTAGTAGGTTTGACTCTGGAATAACTTTCAAAACTTTCAGGTTTTGAACAGTTTTATTCTCACCGCCAGTGCGGCCAGCCATACGCATACCTTTAAATACACGAGAAGGGTACGAAGACGCACCTAGAGAACCAGGAGCTCTTAGACGGTTGTGCTGACCGTGTGTAGCATCGCCCACACCGGCAAAGTTGTGACGCTTAACAACGCCCTGGAAACCTTTACCTTTTGATACGCCAGTTACATCCACCCAACTTTCTTCGTTGATGATGTCAACAGTAATGGTGTCACCCAATTTGTACTCACCTTCAAAATCACGAAACTCGACAACTTTACGCTTTGGCTCAGTTCCAGCTTTTTGGAAGTGACCAAATTCTGCTTTTGTTGTGTTTTTCTCTTTTTTATCAGAGTAACCCACTTGCAGTGCGTCATAGCCATCGGTTTCAGCCGTTTTCACTTGTGTTACAACACAAGGTCCGGCTTCAATCACAGTGCATGGAATATTCTTTCCCTCAACACTGAATACGGATGTCATTCCGATTTTTTTACCGATTAATCCTGTCATTTTTTTTCGTTTTTACAGGTTATCACACTTTAATTTCTACTTCAACGCCACTTGGTAATTCAAGCTTCATTAAGGCGTCAATTGTCTTAGCTGTTGAGCTGTAAATGTCGATCAAACGTTTGTAAGAAGACAACTGAAATTGCTCACGTGATTTTTTATTCACGAAAGTTGATCTCAATACCGTAAAAACACGTTTGTGCGTTGGAAGTGGGATTGGCCCGCTAACAACAGCACCTGTTGTTTTAACAGTCTTTACGATCTTTTCAGCCGACTTGTCAACCAAGTTGTGATCATACGATTTCAGCTTAATTCTGATCTTTTGACTCATGATGAGATAAATAAATCTATTATAATAATTCTACTTTTCCTTGTAACTCTTCAAGTACTTTAACAGCTAGTTGCTTAGGCACTTCTTCGAAGTGCGAGAACTCCATTGATGAAGTTGCACGACCAGATGAAAGTGTCCTCAACACAGTTACGTAACCGAAAATTTCAGCCAATGGAACTGTTGCTTTAATTACACGAGCTCCTGACTTATCTTCCATTCCGGCAACATTACCACGACGACGGTTTAAGTCACCAATGATATCACCCATATACTCATCAGGAGTTACAATCTCAGCTTTCATCATTGGCTCAAGCAATTTTGGGCCAGCTTTTGAAGCTGCATTCTTAAACGCCTGACGGGCACAGATTTCGAACGACAACTGATCCGAGTCAACCGGGTGGAAAGAACCATCCAATAACTCAACTTTCAAGCTATCCACCTGGAATCCGGAAAGTGGACCATTCAACATAGCAGTTTCGAAACCTTTTTGTACCGAAGGAATGTATTCACGAGGAACGTTACCTCCTTTTACACTATCGATAAATGTCAATCCTGGTTTTCCATCATCAGCTGGACCAACATTTACGATGATATCAGCAAATTTACCACGACCACCAGTCTGCTTCTTAAACACTTCACGTAATCTAACTTCCTGGCTAATAGCTTCTTTGTATGAAACCTGAGGTTGTCCCTGGTTACATTCAACTTTAAACTCACGCTTTAAACGGTCGATGATAATTTCCAGGTGAAGCTCACCCATACCACGAATAATGGTTTGACCTGAATCTTCATCTGTTTGAACCTGGAATGTTGGATCTTCTTCAGCTAGTTTAGCAAGACCAATTCCAAGTTTATCTAAATCTTTTTGTGTTTTTGGCTCAACAGCGATACCAATTACTGGCTCTGGGAAATCCATACTTTCCAATGAAATTGGAGCTTTTGCATTTGACAGTGTATCACCAGTACGAATATCTTTAAAACCTACACATGCACAAATATCACCAGCTTCAATCACTTCTTTCGGATTTTGCTTGTTTGAGTGCATTTGGTACAAACGAGAAATACGTTCTTTTTTACCTGTACGTGAATTGTAAACAGTTGAACCTGCTTCTAATTTACCAGAGTAAACACGAACAAAGCACAAACGACCTACATATGGGTCAGTTGCAATTTTGAAAGCCAATGCAGAAAGTGGTTCTTCAGTATCAGCTTTACGGATTTCTTCGTCACCAGATAATGGGTCAGTACCTTTAATCTCACCTTTATCAAGTGGGCTTGGCAGGTACTCACAAACAGCATCCAACAAACGCTGAACACCTTTATTTTTGAAAGCAGATCCGCACATCATTGGTACAATAATACCAGCGATTGTAGCTTTGCGGATTACTTTATTCATTTCTTCAGTAGTAATTGATTCTGGATCTTCGAAATAACGCTCAAGTAATTCGTCATCCAATTCGGCAACAGCCTCAACCAACTTTCCACGGTACTCTTCAGCCTGGTCTACCAATTCAGCTGGAATTTCTTCCAAAGTGTATTTAGTACCCATCTGAGCATCTTCGTGCCATCTAACGGCTTTCATTTCAATCAGGTCGATAACACCTTCGAAAGATGCTTCAGCCCCAATTGGAATTTGAATTGGCACAGGGTTAGCACCCAGTTTTTCTTTTACTTCGTTTACAACGTTGTAAAAGTCAGCACCCTGGCGGTCCATTTTATTTACGAAGCCAATACGTGGAACGCCATATTTTTCAGCCTGACGCCAAACAGTTTCCGATTGTGCTTCAACACCACCTACTGCACAGAAAAGCGCCACAGTACCATCAAGGATCCTCAACGAACGCTCAACCTCAACAGTAAAGTCAACGTGTCCAGGAGTATCAATGATATTAATCTTGTGCTCACTACCTTCATGTTTCCAGAAAGTAGTTGTAGCAGCAGAAGTAATGGTAATACCTCTCTCCTGCTCTTGCTCCATCCAGTCCATTGTTGCGGCACCGTCGTGCACTTCACCAATACGGTGAGTTAAACCAGTGTAGAACAAGATACGCTCTGTAGTGGTAGTTTTACCGGCATCAATGTGAGCCATGATACCGATGTTCCTTGTTAATTTAAGATCTTTTGTTGCCATTTTTTTAAACCAATAATCTAATCCTTATTAAACTAATGAACCAATTTTATTAAAATCTAAAATGTGCAAATGCCCTGTTTGCTTCAGCCATACGGTGCGTATCTTCTTTCTTCTTGATTGCACCACCTTCATTGTTAAATGCAGCCTGGATTTCAGCAGCCAGCTTATCAGCCATTGATTTACCCGAACGTTTACGGGCAAATAATATTAAGTTTTTGATTGAAATAGCGGTTTTTCGTTCTGGACGAATCTCCATTGGTACCTGGAAAGTAGCACCACCAACACGACGGCTTTTTACTTCTACGGCAGGAGTAATATTTTCAAGTGATTTTTTCCAGATATCGAGGGGTGAAAGTTCTTCTTCTTTCATACGGCTACCCACTATATCAAGGGCATCGTAGAATATTTGGTAAGCAACGGTTTTTTTACCGTCTTTCATTAGGTCGTTTACAAATCGTGTAACAAGAACGTCATTAAATTTTGGATCAGGTAAAATGATCCTCTTCTTTGGTTTCGATTTCCTCATTTTATTTTTCTTTAGCGTTATTCAAATTGGCTGTTAAAAATTTCGAGCTTCAAGTCGTCCACTCTGGACTTCCTTTACTCAACCAAACCACTAAACGGTTTTCAACCGTTTACTTCTTTGGCTTTTTTGTTCCGTATTTAGAACGTCTTTGTGTACGACCTTCTACACCTGCTGTGTCAAGGGCTCCACGAATTAAGTGGTAACGAACACCTGGAAGGTCTTTAACCCTACCACCGCGTACCAATACAATAGAGTGTTCCTGAAGGTTGTGACCTTCTCCTGGGATATAAGCATTCACTTCTTTCCCGTTTGTTAACCTTACCCTTGCTACTTTACGCATCGCCGAGTTAGGTTTTTTTGGTGTTGTTGTATAAACGCGCACACAAACACCACGTCTTTGCGGACAAGAATCCAGGGCACGAGATTTACTTTTCTCTTCCTGAACGGTACGTCCTTTCCTTACTAACTGTTGAATCGTTGGCATACAACTATTTTTATTATCAATTAAACTTTCAAAAAAACAGCCTGCAAAGGTATCCTTATTTTCGTAAATAACAACACTTTACAGCCGTATCTCGGATATAACTATCCAAAAACGGAGGGCAAAAGTACTAATTTTCAAATTAGTTCACGAAAAAAATGAAGTATTTTTTATATTTTTTATTGAATTTATCTCGTTTAAGGACAGCTAGTTCATCACCTTGTCTTTAAACAACGATTTTATGGGGTTAAAGAAACGCTGAATCAGCCGAAGATCTTCGGTGACAATATCAACATCCCCTTTCATTTCCTGACTAAATGTTAAGGAAAGATTATAATTGGTTTTCAAGTTTTGTGGCAGATCAATTTCAGCAATATAATTATCATTTGAAGGCACCAAGGAAATGGATTTCACTGTGCCGCGAACCATGCCATATTCCATATATGGGAAATTATCAAACCGAATATTTACCCGCTGCCCTGGTTCAACTTTACCTGCACCTCTTAAGGGCAAAGTAACACGACCAATAATCTTACTCTCTTTTTCAGGAACAACCGTAAACACCACATCATCTTTTTTTACCTGCTGGTTTTTGCTCCAGAAATTAGTAAACGTAACCTGTCCTGCTATGGGTGTTTTAAGCACAAAAGCTTTATCCAGGTAATCCAGACGGCTCTTTAGATTATTTAATGCTTCAATTAGTTCAGACTGTAGTTTTAGCTTTTGGTCTTCAAATTCTTTTTCAGTATCAATTACATCCTGTTCCATCTGAATACGCTCATTTTCAGATTTTGCAAGGTTTGTACGTACATCGTTAAAGGCGTATTTCTTTTGCAGTAACTTTGCCTTTGAGTCGTTAAAATTTACAAGCGAAATTACACCCCGTACATACAGGCCTGAATCACGATCGAATTGCCCTTTCGCTATACTAAATTCGTCTTCTACAATTTTGCGCTGTGTCCAAAGCCTGTCGTAATACATTCGCTGTGTACTCACCTGTTTTCTTAAAGAAGAAATTTTCTGCGGATAAAAATTCAAACGGATAAAACTTATATAATTATTATACAGGCGCAGAAAGGTTGAAAATTCAGCCTGAATATCACCCAGGCTGTAATCAAGACTCAACTCCTTATAATATAATGTATCAAATGTGATAAAGAAACGGTCTAGCTCAAGTAGGTTTTTTTGAAGCTCAAGAACGTCTTCATGATTGGCCGTGTTCTCCAAAATGGCAATCACCTGATCATGTTTTACGGTATCTTTGTCAGCTACAAAAAGCTGATCAATCTTTCCTGTCGTGCGTGCAACAATATGGGCAGGTGGATTTTCAGACATCACCACAATTCGTGCTCTAATAATATCCGGATATTTAAACAACCATCCCCCGGCTAGCAAGAATAGCACAAAAATAAGAATCACGGTTAAGCCACTGCGCAAGAACCACGATGGTAACTTCCCGATGATCTCCTGAACCTCATCGCTCCTAATTTCGATATTTTCGTTTCTGTCTGGCAAAACAACAACGGTTAAATGGTTAAATGGCTAAATGGTTGTATAGCTGAAAGTAGAAGATCATCCTCCCAGAAACAAACAGCAGTATAACAATTAAGCCATGCAGTCATATCACTATCCTCCAAGCTCCAGCTGGTTTTTCACCAAGTTGTAATAAGCTCCTTTTTTATTGGTTAATTCTTCGTGGTTACCCACTTCAACAATTTCACCTTTATCCAGAACCACAATCTGGTCGGCATTTTTCACCGTACTCAATCGGTGAGCCACAACAATCACAGTCTTCCCTTCGTAAACCTTGTTCAGGTTTTCCATGATTACCTTTTCATTGTTAGCATCCAAGGCATTTGTCGCCTCATCAAAGAACAAGTACTCTGGGTTTTTATAAATAACACGTGCTATTAATATACGTTGTTTTTGCCCCTGGCTTAACCCGTGCCCCTCCTGACCAATCTTAGTATTGTATCCCAAAGGCAAGCTTTCAATAAACTCCTGAATATTAGCAGTGCGAACTGCAAAAAGTAATTTTTCCTTGTTTACATACTCATCGCCAACCACGATATTATTTACAATGGTATCAGAAAAGATGAAACCATCCTGCATGACCGCACCCACTTTTGTACGCCACCATTGCTGAGAGAAATTTTGCAGATCAGTGTCCCCAACCCTTAATTTTCCATCAACTGGGGCATAAAAGCCAAGCATCAGTTTTACCAATGTTGTTTTGCCACTTCCACTGGTACCAACTATTGCCGTTACTTTCTTTTCAGGAATTGACAAGTTAATATTATTAAGCACTTTAGGTGAATGCGGCCCTTCGTATTGAAAAACCAAACCCTGCGCATGAATTGCTTTTTCTGCAGGGAGTGATGTGATCTTCGGCTTATCTTTTAGCTCCTCATCATCTTTTTTATGAATTTCACCCAAGCGTTCCAAACTTATCTTCGCATCCTGAGCCAGGTGCATAAAATTAATCATGTCGTTTAGCGGAGCATTTAACTGACCAATAATGTATTGCACAGCAATCATCATACCCAACGTCATACTACCATTTAGCACAGCCATGGCTGCCATAATAATGATGATGATATTCTTGGTTTCATTGAAAAAAATTGATCCAGCCTGCTGATACTGGTCAACGGTAAGGTTCTGCACATTCACCCGGAACAAACGAGCCTGAATTCGCTCCCACTCCCAACGTTTTTGCTTTTCGTAATTATTCAGCTTGATCTCCTGCATTCCTGTGATTAGCTGAATAAGCATGCTCTGGTTCTCCGATAACTGGGCAAACTTTTTATAATCAATTTGCCGGCGGCGTTTCATAAACATGTACACCCACAACAGGTAAAGCGCTGACCCAATAACAAATACCAGCAGAATCTTCCAACTATAAAGGGCCAGCACAATTCCAAAAATAACTAAGCTAAAGAGTGAGAATAATATATTTAATGTTTGTGTAGTCAGGAAACGCTCAATACGGCGATGATCGGTAATCCGTTGCATCAAATCACCAATCATTTTGGTGTCGAAGAAACCAATTGGCAACTTCATTAATTTGATCAGGAAATCGGAGATAATGGAAATATTGATCCGGGTTGAAATATGCAACAGTATCCAGGACCGGATAAAGTCTACTGACATCCAACTAATAAACAAGACCAACTGCGCGATAAGCACCAGGTAGATAAACCCAATATCCTGGTTGTTGATCCCGACATCAACCACACTTTGGGTAAGGAACGGAAAAATCAGCTGCATGATGCTGGCCGCCAAAAAGCCAAGCAATAATTGACCTGCCAGTCGTTTGTGAGGACGCATGTACCGCCACAAGAAGCCAAACCCCGATCGGTCGTCTTTATCATCTTCCAGCTTATAGAACTCCGGCGTTGGCTGCAACATCAGGCAAATTCCTTTTTGCTCCCCATCTTTTACCGTTGCCAGCCAGTGCTTTTTAAATTCCTTCTCTTCGTAACGAACCAAGCCAAAGGCAGGGTCGGCTACATAAATTTTTTCTTTTCGAACCTCGTAAACCACCACAAAGTGGTTCTGATCCCAATGAACAACGCATGGCTTAGGCACGTCCTTCACCAACTGCTCAAAGGTAACCTTCGTGCCAAGGCTTCGCATGCCAATTGCCTCAGCCGCATCACTAATGCCCAGCAAAGAAACACCTTCACGTGAAATATGGGATTGCTCCCTTAAATAATTCAGATTGAAATTACGACCATAAAATTTGGCAATCATCCGCAGGCAGGTAGGCCCGCAGTCCATAGCATCGGGTTGTTTATAATGTGGAAAACGAGGCATATCGTTTATTTACACCCTAAAAATAGGGGAAAACGATGAACAACAAACAAACAGCCCCTATTAGTTATTCACAATTGGCCGTTAAAAAACAGAGGCCCTCAATTAAAGTGAGAGCCTCTGTTGCTGATTGCATTCTACAATTATTTCTGAACAACCAGTTTCCCGGTAATTATTTCATCGTTGACTTTTACTTTCACAATGTAAACACCTTCCTTCCATCCCCTGGTATTAATTTTATGTGATTTGGACTTGATTTTTGTCTTTTTTGCCTTTAGAAGCTGCCCCTGATTATATACTTCCAAATCCCATTCAACATCTTTACTTTGCTCAGACGCCCCAATTGATCCTGACTTAAGAACACTCTCTTCGCTTGGAGTATCAATTGCAATCTCAGCTTCTCCCGATGTTGGATTTGGAGAAATGGACATACTGTAGTAGCCCATAACCTGAACAGGCAGGGAATATTCATTTCCCCAACCACAGCCATTATAAGCCTTTACAGAAATAGTGTAAAACCCAGGTGAACTAAACCTTATCTGGGCATGATCCCCATATTCTTCCACACTGCTAGCCCCAGGTGCAGACCAATCAAAAGCGGAAGGGTATTCTGGGTAATAGTCCCCTGTTGCATAGTAAGTTTCTGTTTGGTGAGGACTAGGATTCATTGAGCCAACAATAAAGGTTGTAACTGGCGAACCGATTCTAACATCTTTTCTTTGTAAAGTAACATCACCACAACCTGTAGAAATTGTCGCTTCAACCCAACCAAAACCAGAACCATTTGCACTAAACGAGCAAGGGTTTGAACCTTGCGACGAACTTCTTGTCAAATTCGAGCTTTGAGTCCAGCTTATTGTTGCACCGGATGGTAAATTATTTATTGAATAGTTTTCAGAATTGCAAACAAGATTGGAGCCAGCAATATTTGTATTATTTGCAGGAAATAAATAAGCTCCATTCAAAGTAATTGGACCAGTCCCCAAAGGATCTAACCAATCTTTCAATCTGCGCCTTCTATCCGTTGAATTATTCCAAGAAACAGAAAGTTTACCATAAATATCATGCAAGTCATTTCCACACGCAGCATCGCCTCCTTTTAACTGCCCAATAACTCTTTGATTATTATCAAAAAGAGGAGAACCTGAAGATCCCCCTTCTGTTGTTCCAGTATCCCAATCATTAACTTTCCAATAGTTCCCATCTGAAGAGGGAGAATCGTTATCAATTGATATTTTTTTAATATCACCAGAAGGATGGTGGATACAAGTAGTATTGGGCGGAGCAGAAGTAGACCTACTCCATCCACTATAGAAGAGACAAAGAGAAGGTTCTAAATCATAAGGACTTTCGTCAAGTTCAAGCAAAGCAAAGTCAGATGCAGAATTATTTGCAACTACTGTTGCTCCAGAGGTCGATGGGGGATTAAAATCAGCTCCATCTTCACAATCTATGCTCTCATAGTTCCATAAAAATGTCCAGTTTGATGCAGTTGGATTTGAAATCGCATCTAATCCACTAGACTCCAGGCAATGATCTGCAGTTAACAAATAAGGAGTTCCATCTTCACCCGTATTATTAATTAGAGAACCAGTACACCATCTTGTTCCACCAACAATAATTAACGCAACGCTCGTTTTCTCATCTTGCCAATTATCTCCCTGAGGACAATTAATATTAACATTGCAATTCCCTGAATCTCCAAAAAGTTTATCTACCTTAATATACTTATATCCATGAACTACCTTTGCAATTGATATTACTGATTCCCCTTTCATATCATTGGGTTCGAAATACTCCAATACAATTCTATCGCTCAAAATTAAACTTGTTGCAAAACTTCCAGGTTTTTTCATGTTCCCTTTATTATTTCGCTTCGTAAATGCCCCCAATACTTTCTTTTTGTTTTTTCCGTAAACAAAAAATTTTCCACCCTCAGGTATATGAAAGCTATCATACAACAGATTAATAGATAATGCATCAGGACAAGATATCATTAATTGCCACAGTCTCCCTTTCTTATTTGGCAAGTCCTTCCATCTCCCGGAATTTAGAAGATCAATATTAACATCAAAATCAAATCCAAACCGGGGAGGGAAACCACTTATACTATCAAGGATTTCTTCATTTTTCACTAACCCTAGATCCAAATTTGGCATGGTTATAATTGGGATATCCTTATCCTTGATTTGCTCTTTAAAGGATATTGGATTCTCTTTTGTACTTAATTGGGAAAATGCATTTACTATAAAAAATAAAAATATAATTGTAGTAGAAATAACTTTACTCATTTGGTTTCTTTTTTAAATTTCAAATATTTAGTTTCGGTGTAATATGCTGTTAAAGAATCTTCAATAAGGCTAAATTTTATAATATCACTGATTGATAACAAAAAAGCTAGCCCCCATTCCGTGTCGCCTCCAACCTTAGTTCTTCCTCCCTTATCAGTAATTCTAATTCTATTTTCATTGATTATATAAGTTACGTCATATGTTTTATTAGTTACTGAGAAAGCATTAAGGCTTCCGTTATCAAAAACGACATAGGATGATTGAGGCTCAGAAGTTGGCTCTGATTCATATTCACCAGTTGAGTCATCACCTGAGCCGATAAGAGTCCATTCTCCGTCTAGGATCGTGTTTGAAGAGTCTTCATCCTTCACACATCCAGCCCCCATTAGGCCAAAGAGTAGAAAAAAGACACTGATTTTTAAAATAGTTGTTTTCATTTGGTTTGTTTTAAGATTATACAAAACATGATTATGACCGGATTTCCCGATCATACTTTTAGACTGTAAGGGTGGTGACCTCATGATAATTGGGTTTTAAGGTTAATCAATACATTATTTAATGCCACATAAATAGCACCAGTTTGTTTTTCCCAAATTATCCACGCCTAAGAGATGTTTAATTTACAAAAATGGTTGCGCTACTAAGCATGACATAATTCATGTTTATTATACTTTCCATAAAATTAACATTCTCAAGTAATCAAAAAGTGAATTCAAATTCTGGCATAAAATGATCCGTTAAGTAGGAAGATTTAATCTCAACCTAAACTCCGTTTCCAAAACCATTTTTATAACATATTCAGGCAAAAACAGCCCGGTTGTTTGTTAAGAAATTATTACTAATTTTGGTGGCTCTCATTGGGTAAACCAATGCATTAACCGCTATTATTTTAACCAATAAATAATCGAACAAAATGAAAGTCTATAAAACTGATCAAATCCGGAACATTGCTTTAATTGGTAATGCCGGCAGTGGGAAAACCACCCTTGCAGAAGCCATGCTGTTTGAGGGTGGAGTGATTAATCGTAGAGGTGAAGTTAACAGCAAAAACACGGTATCTGACTTCCAACCCATTGAACACGAATATGGCAACTCGGTTTTCTCAACCGTTATGCACACATTCCAAGGTGATAAAAAAATCAACATCATAGATACTCCGGGAATGGATGATTTCCGCGGAGCTGTTATTTCTGCCCTTCATGTTGTAGGTAGTGCTGTGGTTACTGTTAATACCCCTCAGGGAATTGAGGCAGGAACTGAAGCTGTTTGCCGTTACACCGAAAAAGCGGGCAAGCCAATGATCTTCCTTTTCAACCAGTTGGATCATGACAATGTAAATTTTGACCAAACCGTTGAGCAGGCAAAAAGTATTTTCGGCAATAAAGTTACTGTAGTACAATATCCGGTTAACGCAGGCCCTGGTTTCGATTCAATCATTGATGTATTGAAAATGAAACTGTACAAATACCCTGCTGATGGTGGCAAACCTGAAATTCTGGATATTCCTGCAGATGAAAAAGACCGTGCCGATGAATTGCACAACGAATTGGTTGAAATGGCTGCTGAAAATGATGAAGCGTTGATGGAGCTTTACTTCGATAAAGGTTCATTAAGTGAAGACGAAATGCGCCAGGGTATTCGTTTGGGTATGCAAGACCGCAGTTTGTTCCCTGTTTTCTGTGCCGATTCAAAACACAACAAAGGTGTTGGCCGCTTGATGGAGTTCATTGGAAACATTACCCCATCCCCAGCAGACTCTGTTGAAATTCCTGAAGTCAACGGAAAAGAAGTTGATAAAAGCGAAAGTGCAGCTACTTCAATGATCGTTTTCAAAACTACGATTGAGCAACACGTTGGTGAGATCACTTACTTTAAAGTGATGAGTGGTACCGTGAAAGAAGGCATGGACTTGATCATTCACAAAACTGGTAACAAAGAGCGCATCTCTCAAATTTTTGTTTCGGCTGGTAAAAACCGCACAAAAATTGGTGAAATGGTTGCTGGCGATATTGGTGCTACCGTTAAACTGAAAGATGTAAACGTAAACAACACGCTGAGTGAAAAATCAGCCATGTACAAATTTGCAGAGGTTAACTTCCCAACTGCACGCCACACGGTTGCTTTGAAAGCTGTTAACGAAGCTGACGAAGAGAAGGTGGGTGAAATGTTCCAAAAAATTCATGATGAAGACCCAACTTACGTGGTTGAGTATTCAAAAGAATTGAAACAAATGTTGATTCACTGTCAGGGTGAATACCATATCAACACCTTGAAGTGGTACTACAACAACATTTACAAACTGGAAATTGAATTCCTTAATCCAAAAATCCCTTATCGCGAAACGATTACAAAATTTGCGCAAGCTGATTACCGTCACAAAAAACAATCGGGTGGTTCAGGACAATTTGGAGAGGTACACATGATAATTGAACCTTATGTAGAAGGTGTTCCTGAAAAGAACGTTTTCAACATGAATGGGAAAGAACAAAAGCTTTCAGTCCGTAGTACGGAAGAGCACGAGTTGGAATGGGGTGGAAAATTGGTTTTCCACAACTGTATCGTTGGTGGATCAATTGATGCACGTTTCCATCCTGCAATCCTGAAGGGAATTATGGAGAAGATGAACGAAGGGCCACTTACCGGTTCATATGCACGTGACATCCGCGTTTATATTTACGATGGTAAAATGCACCCGGTTGACTCCAATGAAATTTCATTTAAACTAGCCGGACGTAACGCATTCTCCATGGCATTTAAAAATGCAGGACCAAAAATCCTGGAGCCTGTTTTCAACCTGGAAGTGCTTGTACAAAGTGACCGCATGGGTGATGTAATGAGCGACCTTCAAGGACGCCGTGCCCTGATTATGGGAATGGGTAGCGAAAAAGGCTATGAGAAAATCAACGCCAAAGTGCCTCAAAAAGAAATGAACAAATACATTACCTCCCTTAGTTCACTTACTCAGGGTCGTGGTATGTTCAGCATGGAATTTGATGCCTACGAAAAAGTGCCTCAAGAGGTACAAGACGAGCTGCTTGCTGCATACGCTGCCGAGCAGGAAGAAGAATAGAACCAATTCTAATCCAAGAATAAGTTTATTACTAAACTAAAATGAAAGAACCCCGGGTCAGCCAATCCGGGGTTTCTTTTTATTTGGTGATTTGTTGGTAGTATCTGGAAAAGGACGATAGTTTTGCTAGAGGCTGTCCAAAAAGTACCTTATCTGCACCCTCAACGACTTTTACCCTTACATTCCCTAAAGGGAAGTCGTTGAAATTCAGGTTCCCTTTAGGATTAGTGTAAAACTGAATTTCATGAAATACACAATTATGCTTACTTTTTGGACATACTCCTTATTCCTCAGCAGGAATTTCTTTTATCACATTTCTTATACTTGTTCTGTTTAAGCACGGATTTCAAATCCGCGCTAGCGTAGGATTGTAAATCTTCCGACTTCAAACTCCCAGCTTCCAACTTTTTTACTTCTCAATTCTGATTCGTGCATCTACCGCACGTATTTTTGTGCCTGAGCCCAGTAATGGGTTAATATCCATTTCTTTAATTTCAACAGCAAAACGCAGCATGCTCGACAGGCGAACCATAATTTCGGCAAACAGTTTTTGATCAACGCCTTCCTGCCCTCGGTAACCTTTGATGATTTTATAGGATTTCAGGTTTTTGATCATTGAAGTGGCAACATCCATATTCAGTGGAGCAAGCCCTGAAGTAACATCTTTCAGTACTTCAACCATAATTCCCCCCATTCCGCAAAGAATCACGTGCCCAAAATTTTCTTCGTACTTAGCACCCAGGAATAATTCAATTCCAGAAGCCATCTCAGCCATTAACACCGATGTTGTTTCAGGGATTTTCATCAATCGGTCAAACTCTCTCTTAACGGTGTCCATGTCACGAACATTCAGCACTACACCTCCAACATCCGTTTTGTGAACCGGACCAATTACCTTCATCACCAGCGGGAAACCAATCTCCTCTGCAGCTTTAACCGCAGTGGTTTCAGTATCAACAACCATCTCTTTCACCCTTGGGATGCCAGCAGCATCAAACAATTGGTGGATCACCTCAGGCGGTTGGTAGCCATTCTCAGCTTTTTCAACAATCTGGCGTATTTTTGGAATATCAACTCCATCAAGGTAAACGCTGTCATCCTGTGGTTTTGGAGTATTGTAAACCTTGGTGAGTGCCCTTCCTAATAATACTTCATCGGGGAAGTTCATATTTCCGGCATCGATAAAATGCGCCAGGTCATCTTTTACGTTAATAACAGAAGGCAATATCGGATATATAGGTTTTTTGCAAGAGTGCATTTTTTTATCGAGCAACTCATAAACATCCTTCACTTTGAACAAGCCCGGGCTACCAAAAATAACAGCCATGGCATCAATATCATCAAAATCATTTTCACAAGCATCAATAATTTCACCCAGCTGTTCTGCAGTTCCAGTTGCCAAAAAGTCGACAGGGTTTTCTACTGAAGAACCTGGGAAAAGCTTTTCTTTCAACGCTTCTTTTTTAGGCGGATCCTGTATTTGTGGTATCTTTAAACCTCCGGCTTCCAATGCATCGGTAAGCATAACAGCAGGTCCCCCGGCGTGGGTGATAATTGCCACATTTTTACCCTGCATTTCTTTGCACATAAACACGTTGGCAACTGTTGTCAATTCCTCACGTCCATAACAGCGAACAATTCCTGCTTTGCGGAATAGAGCTTCTACCGCAGAATCAGAACTTGCCATAGCCCCGGTGTGCGAAGATGCCGCCCGGCTTCCTGCATCACTGCTTCCTGCCTTGATTGCAGCAATTTTGCAGCCTTTGTTAATTAAGGAAGTAGCATGTTTCAATAATTTATCGGGATTATTAATGCTTTCGATATAAAGTAGCTTGATGCGCGTGCTGGTTTCCGGATCAAACACATCATCCATAAATTCAAGTACATCTTCTACTCCTACTTGTGCAGAATTACCAACCGAGAATACGCTGGCAAAATGCAAACCTTTAGGTATACCGGATTCCATAATAAAAACTGCAGTCGCACCAGAGCTGGAAATAAAGTCACAGCCCATTTGGTCAAGTTTTGGAACAGGGGTTGTGAATACACTCGCATGTTCAGGAGTAATAATACCAATACAGTTTGGTCCAATTAATGAAGCACCATAAAGGTTACAGGTTTCTACTATTTGCTCCTCAAGTTTCCTACCTTCTTCACTTTCTTCACTAAAACCAGCAGAGATAATGATAAAACCTTGCGTGTTTTTATCGCGGCAAAGTTCCAAAACAACATCAGGGCAAAACTTAGCAGGTATGGCTAAAACAGCCGTTTCTACCCGTGGCAACTCGGAGACAGATTTAAAACTTTTAATTCCCTGAACCTCATCAGACTTGGGGTTAACCACATATAGTTCGCCCTTATAATTATTATCAATCAGGTTTTTAAGAAGTTTGCCCCCCGGCTTGGAGACATCATTTGAAGCACCGATTACAACGATACTTTTTGGCCAGATTAATTCGCGTGTTAGCATGATTTGTTTTTTAATTTGTTTCAAAATTACAAGAATGCTTATTGCCAACATCTGATATATTTCATACCGTGTGCGTGTTTAAAAACTCATTTTTGTCACAGTAAGTAAAATTTAATAGATTTGAGGGAGATGGGGAATTTATCTAATCAGCGGATAATGGTGCATTGCGACTTTTCGCAATCAATGAATGATGCAATTGTTCATGGAATACGGGTTGCAGATATTTTCAAAAAAGAGCTTTGCCTTTTTCATGCTTTGGGAAAGAAAGGGAGAGATGAAAAACTGGCTATTCAAAAAAGCCTTGCAACCATCATTCGTAAATTGAAAAAGGATTTGCCGGGGATGACCATCTCGAGCCTGACCCTGAAAGGCAGCTTGATTGAATGCATTGACAGGGTTGCTGAACAATACGATGGAATATTGCTGGTAACCTCTTCAAACAAACTGAAATCAAAACTTTCTGCCCTCCAGTTAAGTTCCATTCCTTTTTTGTTTGTAAAAAGTAGTCATGAAGAAGAATTGAAATACAACAAAGTATTGCTCCCGGTTGATTTCAGAAAGGTGATGAAGGACACTTCGCTTTGGGCTTCCTATTTTGGACGTTTTAATGAGTCATCCATACTTGTATTAAGTGCTTCTGACACCGATTCGGATCAAAGCAGGAATGTGAGTAAAAACCTGAAATTCATCAAAAAACTTCTTTCCAACCTACAGCTAAATGTTCAGTTCAAAGAAGCAAAAAACGGAAGTTTTAGGTTAAATAAAGAAGCCCTACAGGTATGCGACAAGAGTGAATCAAATATCATTATCTCACCTTCCAGTAAAAACATCAGCCTAATTGATGTGATTATTGGCCTTCCTGAAAAAAAGATCATCAAAAAAGCCAATGAGACACCTGTATTATTGATAAATCCCAAGCGGGATATGTACATTTTGTGCGATTAGTCAATCTTCAAATCAAAAGCAATGCATGAATGTATGGGCTTGAATGGCCCATTCTGCAAACAAATCCGTCCGAAGTAGCTTCCACTTAAAGTATCTGGCAAGTGAAAATTAATGTCCTTAATCTCAATTACTTCGTTCGGTAAAAGGTTGGGGTCATCCAACTCTAGCTCTGATACTTTTTTCCAGACCTTGCCAGACTTTACATAGCATTGCAAACTTGCTGGCAAATCAGGGTTCCCTTCAAGCTGAATTTCACGCTCATAAGTATTCTTTATTTCTAAAGAAGAAAGGTTCAGTTTTTTATCCTTAACTTGAATCAGGCTGGTGTCTGCATTCAGTTCGAGGAGATTGAAAGACCTAAAATTATTCACATCCCGCAAGTACCAGGTTTTCTTTTTACCTTCTAAAACATAAAAAGTCGAGTCTGCCTGCAAACTATCAGTTGTTGCAAGCAAAACATCTTTTCCCTGAATAGTTTCTTCAATAGGATAAATATCGTACTGGTTATATCGATTAAAGCAGGAATTCAATGAATGCGTGGTAAAAGGTCTGTTTGCAAAAAATGCATACCTCCCAGCCTTTTGATAAGCATCCTGGAAAACGATCGGCCTTTCTCCAGCTTCGCTTTTTAGCAGGTTTACTTCTTTTTCCCATCCAAACATCGATTCAATTGGCTTTATACTGTCGTTCGGGTCAGATACAATCAGAAAAACACGTGTGATCAGTACCAGAACAAAACTTGCAACACCAAGGATTTTTATCGTTTTATACCATCGCGGTTGTTCCCCGAAATAGATATAGGCCAAAATAAACATTGGAATATAGGCAACCAGCGGCCAATGCGCTTCACTATCGCCAACAAACGATGCAGCCAAAAAGAACAAAAACACTCCACCAAACAACCATTTCAATCCTCTTTCCCATGTATTTTTAGGTGAATACTTTGATGCAGAAAATAAAAACAACCATCCTAAAAGTGGCCCTGTTAATAAGATTGCCGAAGCGATATAATTAATTGTAACTTCAACCTTGTAGCTAGTTTGATGACTATCAACCAAATGATATTTAAAGGTTGGGAATTGATTCTCGATTTGCCAAAAGGCATGCGGAAGCATTAAAACTGCAACCAACACGACCAATGCCCATGCTGTTTTTTCCCGGATGAGTTTCCAGTTAGAAATGAAAATAAAAAGCAATACAAGTACTGCGTGATACTTTGAATAAATCATTCCGGCAATTGCCAACGCTAGTGCAAATACAATTAACCAGCTCTTGTTTTCGAGGTATTTTTTATACAACCACAAAAACAGCACGGTAAAGAAAAACAATGGAATATCGGGCAATGCAAAAAGCGTATAAGGCAACCACAAGCTGATTGAGAACACCATTAACCAAAAGATATATGCATTGCGGAAATAGGTTTTCACCATCTGCCATAAAACAAGAAAAGAAATAGACGAAAGGACAACAAAAAAGAACCTTAGTCCAAGAAACCCACCAAAAAGCTTCGTTCCCAGAAAAATTACCAGCGCCACCATGGGTGGATGATCAAAATAGCCCCAGCTTAAAAACCGGGAATAAACCCAGTAGTATGCCTCATCATAATGTATGTCCATGAAAGTTGCCTGAACAAGGCTTAAAACAATGTAAAGAAACCATCCAATGATGAATTTTTGTCCCTCTAAAACTTTTTTCATTTCGATATTTTATCATTCCTTTGTAGGCTAACAAAACTATAATAAAAAACAATATTACAGTCATGAAACTGCGCTTACTATTAATCATATTCACATTTTCAACCGTTCAATTATTTGCTCAAAAGTTGGAATACGATTTTCTTTTCCACGGTATCGGCGACAACCGCGAATTTTCAGAAAGTGGAAAAGCAAACTCACAAACGATCCTGGGTGAACGGGCAGCTTTTGAAATCGGAACTACACTGGAAGAAAACCATCAGGTTAGAATTGGTTTAAGCCACTTATTTGAATTTGGCAGCGACATTGATTTTCATAAACCAATACTGACTGCTTATTATCATTATAACGATCCGAAATCAGCGTTTTATTTTGGTGCTTTCCCCCGAATGGACTTAATTAATTACCCACTTGGAATGCTAACAGATACGATTCAATACTACCGTCCAAATGTGGAAGGACTGTATGGAAAGCACACCTGGGACTGGGGTTATCAGGCTGGCTTTGTAGATTGGACAGGACGCCAAACAGAAACCGCAAATGAGACCTTTTTAGCCGGTTCATTTGGGCAAATTGACTTAGGCAACTATTACTTTGAGAATTTTGCAGTGATGTACCATTATGCAGGAAGGTTGCACCGAGACCCAAACTTTCACATTCAGGATAATGCTGCTTTAGCTTTTTATCTGGGAACAGATTTTAGTGAAGTCATATCAACTGAAAAAGCCAATATTAAATTCGGAACGATGGGATCATTTTATAAAGAAAGAAACGTTACCGATGGATACCTAGCTGCCTGGAGTTTTGTCGGCGAAATGAATATTGAAGGGAAAAAGCTTGGAATAAAAACTACCTGGCATGCCGGTCAGGGGCACCGCATTACCATGGGCGACCGTTTTTACGATGTGGACAGCTATGTACGCACAGACCTGATTTGGAATTTCATTAAAAGCAAACATGTGCAAGGAAAATTCAACTGGTCGCTTCACTTAGTTGACGGAAGTGACCTGGACCAGTCGCAACAAATTTCGTTGATATACCAGTTTGGGAATAGCTAATCTTTTCTAACCCAGTTGGCTTATTTTATCGAGCATCTCGTAATTCTTGATCTCGAACTCCTTGCCTTCCTGAATGATCAACCCATCATCTTTAAAATCTTTGATCACCCGGACAACGCTTTCTGTTGACATGCCTGTCAATTCAGCTAAGTCGCCCCGGGAAAGAGGAAGGTTAAATCGTTGGCTTTTATATATCCGATCAGCCAGGCACAGAATAATATCAGCCATTCTACCATGAAGCTGTTTATTCGTGAGGCAGAAAAAACGCCCATAGGTTTGCACTGTGTTCTCATTCAATATATTGATGATACGAAAAGCAAATTTGGGATTCTTTCGGATCAAATTCTTGAATAAATTAATATCAATCATCTCAACTGTTGAGTCAAGGTAAGTGCAAGCCGAATAAAGAAAAACGTTGTTCCCCTCATAAATAGATGGTAGCCCGATCAGGTTATTGGATGGGGAAATTTTTAGGATAAGGTTTTTATCTTTCCCTTCAAGATAAACTTTACAAAGTCCTTCTTTTAAATAGATAATATGTGATGCAAAAGCGCCTTGTTTGCAAATTGTCTCGCCCTTCTTGTAAGTAACAACGACCTTTTCTTGTTCTACCAGTTCCTTTTCAGAATCGGTAAGTTCCTCGAAACAATTAATCAGGTTATTTATTACTGTACAAGTATTTGTATACTTGTTCTCCATATCGTAAAAATAGCAAATCAGATTGAGATTAATTCAATCACGAATCACAATCAATTCCAAAATTGATCCACCTCAATTTTTTTCAGATTATTATCAATTATAAAGAAAACCTACTTGTTGCCCCTTTCAACAAAATGCTAAAATGTGGACTATATCTTTGGTTTGACGTATTTCACTATTCTAACAATACAACTATGAATCAAAGAATACTGTTCACACTTTTCATCTTTTTCTTCTCACTTACCGCATTTTCCCAGAATGAAAACCAGGAAGAAGCACCTACTGAAAAAGATAAAATAAAAGTTGAAAACTACATTTGGAAAAAAGACCGGGCAAGCAAACCCATTGCTGACCACAGCTCGTTCCCACAGCTTCAAGAAGAATTTGCTTCGGCACACGATGTAACGGCGGCTTGTATTTCCTGCCATACAGAACGAGACCAGGAAATAATGCAAACCAACCACTGGATGTGGGAACGCACAGAAGAACTGGAAGGGAAAGGTCATGTTGCCATTGGGAAGAAAAACATCTTAAACAACTTCTGCGTGGGGGTTTCGGGTAGTGAAGCTACCTGTACCCGTTGCCACATTGGTTATGGCTACGCTGACAAAACGTTTGACTTTACCGATCCGTTAAATGTTGACTGTCTTGTTTGCCACGACAATTCAAATACCTATAAAAAGAAAAAAGGAGGCGCAGGCTATCCTGATGAGTCTGTTGATTTAAATTACGTTGCCCAAAATGTTGGAAAACCAGGAAGGATTAACTGCGGAGTTTGTCATTTCTGGGGTGGTGGCGGCAATAATGTCAAACACGGTGATTTGGAAATGGCATTGATGGATTGTGACCGGGAAGTAGATGTACATATGGCAATTGATGGCGAGGACATGAGCTGTGTGGATTGCCATGTTACAAAAAATCATCAAATGGCAGGAAAGCTGTATGCACTATCATCTGAAAATAAAAACAGGGCTACCTGCGAGCATTGCCACACCGATGCACCACATGCTGATAATCTTCTGAATGAACACAATATGCGGGTTGCATGCCAAACATGCCATATCCCAAGCTATGCTAAAGCCAATGCAACTAAGATGATATGGGACTGGTCAACTGCAGGCAGACTGGATGATGACGGGCATGAGCTTCATGAAAATGATGCGGATGGAAACCACAATTACCTATCTATAAAAGGTACATTTGTTTATGATGAAGATGTGGTTCCGGAATATTACTGGTTCAACGGAATTGCAAACCATCAGCTGATTACCGATAAAATTGACACGATCCCGGTTCAAATGAACAGCCTGGATGGCTCGTACCTTGACAAAGGCAACAATCAACGTTCGGTTCATCCGGCAAAAATATGGCCAGTGAAAGTTCACCGGGGCAAACAAATTTACGACCCAGTAAACAACACACTCATTCAACCAAAACTATGGTCGCCCGAAAAAGGCGACAGTGCCTACTGGAAAGATTTCGACTGGCACCTTGCTGCAAAATCGGGTATGGAATACCTTGGCTTGCCCTACAGTGGCGAATACGATTTTGTTGAAACCGAAATGTACTGGCCACTAAACCACATGGTTGCCCCTAAAGAACAATCGCTCACCTGTAAAGACTGCCACACAAGGAACAATGGAAGACTGGCCGGACTAGATGATTTTTATTTACCTGGCCGTGATAAAAATGTTGTTGCCGACATTTTCGGAATTGGCCTGGTTGTAATTGCAGTACTTGGAGTGATGATACACGGCTTCTTAAGAGTCCTTTTCAGAAAAAATAAAACATTAAAAAGCTAGAATAATGAAAGTATATATTTATAAACTATTCGAACGGTTTTGGCACTGGACTCAGGCTATTCTTATTTTCTTACTATTTATTACAGGTTTCGAAATTCACAGTTCATATAACTTATTGGGTTATGAGCTTTCTGTGAAGGTCCACAACTTTGTGGCCTGGAGTTTCTTGGTTTTGATTGTGTTTGCTGTGTTCTGGCATTTTACTACCGGGGAATGGAAACAATACATTCCCACAACCAAATTTTTAAAGGCACAGTTTAGCTATTACATTACAGGCATATTTAAAGGGTCTGACCACCCCACAAAAAAACTGGTTTACAACAAATTCAACCCGCTTCAACGCATTATTTATCTTGGCTTGAAGATTTTAGTTATCCCCGTTCAGGTAATCTCAGGTTTTTTATACCTGTATTTTCATTACCCAATCCGGGGATTTGAACTCCAAAGCCTGGAGATTGTGGCCATCGTTCACACGCTGGGGGCTTTTATGTTATTTGCTTTTGTAATTGCACACATTTACCTTACTACAACCGGGCATAAACCACTATCTTCAATGAAAGCTATGGTTACCGGCTGGGAAGAAATGGACGAAGAATCTGCGCAGGAATTAGTGACCAGCCAGCTAGAGGAAGTCCTGCTTAAGACCCGAAAGAAAGTTCGCACAAAAGTCAACAAGGAAACCCTAATTAATAAAGCCTATGCAGATGCCGGGGAAAAAACCGGCACCAACGA
Source organism: Sunxiuqinia sp. (assembly GCA_965230765.1). Classification (GTDB taxonomy): domain Bacteria; phylum Bacteroidota; class Bacteroidia; order Bacteroidales; family Prolixibacteraceae; genus Sunxiuqinia. The sequence continues at coordinate 17,576 of CBDDLR010000002.1, read as the reverse complement.
AACCCAAAGGGATACCCGGTTCAAAGATGCAATCTCTAAAAGTGGTGCAGGCTACTTCTGTATTAGCAAGGAAGGAATTTACAGAGATGTAAACGATGCCTGGGTAAAACTTTACAAGTATGACTCGCAAGAAGAAATTATCGGGAAGCACTATCAGTTGAGCAGGACAAAAGAAGACTTTAAGGAACTGGAGGATTCGGTTGAAAAAGTGCTGAATGGTCAAACCATAAACCACGGTGAAGTAAAACGAATCTGCAAAGATGGCACAGAAGGATACCACACCCTCACCATCTCCCCGGTTCGGATAAACGATGAAATAAATGGCTTCGAAGGATTTATAATCGACACCACTGCTAAGCGCCTTGCTGAAAGGGAATTACTCAAGAAACAACTTCGTGAAAATGAACCTGAAAAATAAATCAATCACTATGAAAACGATCAAACTAATTGTAAGCCTGGTGTGTATTTCATGCCTGGCAATAAACTATAGCTGCTCAAAAAAAGAACAATTCCAGAATGCTGATGAACTGGTTGCCAGCGTTGCTGTAAACCTGGAGAAAATCACCATCGATCAGCTAAAAGCTAAAATGGACAGTTTCGAGATGTATAACCTGATTGATGTTCGGGAGACAAAAGAACATAATCACGGATACATACCCGGAGCGGTAAACATCCCACGTGGCACACTGGAATTCAATATTGGGAAAGAAGAATTTTGGGAAAATGCCGGATTCTACTTTCCGGCTAAAGATGAAGAATTCATTCTTTTCTGCAAAAAAGGCAGCAGAAGTATTCTTGCTGTTGATGCGCTGCTGAAACTGGGCTATTCCAATGTAAAATACATCGATGGCGGGTTCAAGAAATGGGAACTAAACTATCCACTGTTACAAGAAAAGAACCTTGAGCTGGAGTCTCATGGTGAAGTTGAAGAAGTAGGTGGATGCTAAACATAAAACTTAACTACTCATCTTAATTTAAAGAAAAATGAAAAAGTACCTGATTTACACAATCTTGTTTGCATTTGTTGCAACATTTTCTTTTACCAGTTGTAAACAAGACCCTTGCGATTGCGATAACAATGAAGCTGTTGCATTTGAGATCTTGACCGATCATTTAAAATCGATTGACATGGACCTAAACCATGTGATCAAAAATACCAACGACCAAAAATTTGTAATGGGTGCTCCTGCTGATGGCAACCTAAGTGCCAAATACATCATGGACATTCGTAGCGCTGCAGATTATGCAAGCGGACATATTGATGGGGCAGTAAACGTTCCTTTCTCAAACATACTAACTGCTGCAGCTTCGGCAACAAAACCAATCTTGGTAGTTTGCTACACCGGACAAACAGCTTGTTTTGCCACATCCTTGCTTCGTTTGTACGGGCATCATGATGCACAAGCACTTAAATGGGGAATGAGCGGATGGAACCCCGCTTTCGACAAATGGACTCCAAACATTGCCAATATTGCAGATGGACATAACAACTGGACCAGTGCTGCTGCAATTGCCAACCAGACATTTGGCGATCCAACGATTATTAGCAGTACATCTGATGGAGCGGCATTGTTAAAGGAAAGAGTAGAAGCAGTTGTAGCAGAGGGGTTTAAAGGTGTAAGCCCAACTGACGTATTGAATAGTCCTTCAAATTACTTTATAAATAACTACTTTTCAGAAGCTGACCATACAGGATTTGGACACATTAACAGTGCATACCGAATTCTTCCTTTAGGCATAACCGATGAAAGCGTTAATAATCTTGACCCATCAAAGCAGGTAGTGACTTATTGCTATACCGGACAAACATCGGCAGTCATTACTGCTTTTTTGCGTGTTCTTGGTTACGATGCTTATAGCCTAAAATTTGGAATGAACGGATTGTACAATTCAAATTCTGCATGGTCGAGCAACCAATGGGGAGGCGATTCAAATCCTAAAAACCTAAACTACGTTAGCAACTAAAAGGCAGAATTCAATTTCAAACTTTAAACTGAAATTTATGATTAAAAAAATAATAGCTGCCTTTGTTCTTATAACAGTTATAGGAATAAACTCCTGGGCACAAGGATGTGCCGAACCCGCTTCAGAAGAGGGTGTAAATATCTTTGGGTATTTGCAAACACAATACGATGCAACTTTTTATGATGATACCGAATCAACATTTAACTTTAACCGCGCCCGTATAGGTGCAATGGGAAACATTCCTTACGATTTCTCATATTACTTCCTGATGGAAACAAGCCCCTTTAAAAAGGATGGCCCAAAAGCTTATTTGCTTGATGCATTTATTACCTACAACAGGTATGATTTTGCAAAAATAAGTGTTGGTTCATTTAAAGTGCCGTTCGGACTTGAACTGGGGACACCATGCCATAGCCTGCACACCATCAACCGCTCAAAGGTTGTTAGCGAACTCACTTCACCCGATCGCGATATGGGTATCATGTTGTTGGGAGGTTCGGATACAACGCTTCTACGTTACTCTGTAGCAATGACAAACGGTACCGGCTTGCTAACCGAAGACAATGACAATTACAAAGAGTTTATAGGCCGGGTAATATTTAACCCAACAGAATGCCTGAATGTTGGAGGTAGTTTCAAGTACGGAAAGTCGGAAACAACTGTAGCCGGAGCTGAAGACGATGAACGCACCAGGTATGGGGCTGAACTTGAATTCAAAAAAGGGAACTTGTTGGTTCAGGCTGAATACATTTACGGTAAAGATGTAGGTTCATACACTGTTGACGGGGGATGTGGCGGCACACCCGAAATTGTTCAGGGCGATGTAAAGCGCTCGGGTATGTTTGTAATGGGTGTTTTTGATACACCTTGGAATATTCAACCTGTATTAAAGTATGAATTTTTTGATGCTGACATGGATGTTGATGATAACCTGGAGCAAGTGACCACTTACGGCATCAATTATTTCTTTAACGAATGGACAAGGCTTCAGATTAACTACGAATATAAAGCTGAGCAAGCACAAGAAATAAATAATGATCGCTTAATGATTCAACTTCAAGTTAGATTTTAAAAACAAATAATATGAAAACATTACGATTAATACTGATTGCATTTTTAGTTGGGATTCTCTCAACAGGGAATGCGCAAGACTTGATTAAAGCCAATGAGCTGGTAAAACTGCTCAAGAAACCAGATGTAGTTATCGTATCAGCACGAAAGGCAACCGACTACAAAAAGGTACACATACCCAATGCTGTAAATATACCACATACCGAACTGGACAAAGATGGACCTATTAAAAGTTTACTAAAGCCTGCGGATGAAATTGCAGCTATTCTTTCAGCCAAAGGTGTTGGTTCTGACAAACAAATTATTGTTTACGATGAAGGTTCAGGAAAATATTCAGGCAGGTTATATTGGATTTTGAAATACCTGGGTGCTGAAAATGTAAAAATGCTTGATGGCAACATGAAAAGCTGGAAAGCAGCCAGAAAACCGATAACCGGAGCACCGACGAAAGTGGCAAAGGCAAGTTTCGTGGCAAACCCCAACCCGTCAATCCTGGCAAAAATTGAAGAAGTAAAGAAAGCAAATGGCAATGGTAGCATGGTTCTGGTTGATGTTCGCGAGCCAAATGAATTTGTGGGTAGTGCTGAAAGCAAGATCAGGAAAGGACATATCCCTGGGGCAATTAACATTGATTACAAACTCATTTTAGACGCCAAAGGAAATTTAAAGCCAGCCGATCAACTAAAGAGCCTTTTTGCGGTAAAAGGGGTTACACCAGATAAAACGATTGTACTCTATTGCGAAACAAGTGTACGTGCCGGAGTGGTTTATTTGGCACTGACATCAGTGCTAAACTACACCAAAGTAAAGGTGTATGATGGTGCTTTTTACGAATGGCAAGCCGACCCTTCAAACAAAGTTGGATAATGGGAAGAAAACCAATCATAATTAGTCAACTAAGTCCTGCTTGACCAGGTAGGCAAATAAAACAGGTTAGTAATAACTTGACTTAACGGGAAATGAGCTATCCGCCAACAGGTGGGTAGCTTTTTTTATGATTTGTTATCAGTTATCAGTTACCCGTTGTCTGTTATCTGTTATCTGTTGTGTGTTGTCTGATCAGTAAGCAAATTCGTTTTTACTTGCTCAAAACACGTTGTGCCTTTCCAATCTTTTCTTTACTCTCAGTAATTAATTTCTAACAAATGTTAGTAAACATCTTGACAAATAATCACAAACAACTACTTGCAGATTTAGTAGTTCCGATAATAAACATATATATAAATAGTTTATCTTAGTATTTCAAATAAATTTATGTTTTGACTTAATCTATGGATAAATTCGGTTCTTACCAGATACTTGAAAAAGAATGTTTAATCCTGGAATATTATTCCGGAGAAATTCGCATGAGTGATATTTTTCATCTAAAGGAAATTATCTCAAAAGATAAATTATACAGTGCTACTTACAATATCATTCATGATTTTCGGGATGCAATCTTTAATATCACCAAAGACGATATTGAGATGATAAAGGATTTCTTCGATTCACATCCTGAAATATTGGATAAGAGATTTGGAGCATATTTAACAAGCAAACCCAATGAAGTTGCTTTTTCTACACTATTTTCAGTATTCTTCTATTCATTTCCAATCAAAACAAAAACATTTTCAACAATTGAATCAGCATTAATTTGGTTAAATAAACATGACTTAAGCAGTCGTTCAGTTCAAAAAATGCTTATAGAATTAAGCAAAGGGCCAAACAGGTTTTGATTTATTTATTGAGCAGTCCACAAGCCAATTCATTCTGTAGCATAAATACCATTTTAAATACGTTGCCTATTAATGCATACCTCGTAATTGGAAATATTAATTTACCATTTCCATTTCATCCAGGAGATAACCAGCACCGGCAAACTTATCTACAATAAAAAGCACATAGCGAATATCGAGCATGATATTTCTGCACTGGTCGGGGTCGAACATGATGTCGCTCATCGTGCCTTCCCAGCAACGATCAAAATTCAAGCCAACCAGCTCTCCATTCGCATTTATTGCCGGGCTACCTGAGTTACCTCCGGTTGTATGAACCGAACCCGTAAATGCAACTGGCAAATAGTTTTCCTCGTTGTAAACCCCATAATCTTTTTCCTTATATAAATCGCGTAATCGCTGCGGCACATTGTAGTCATAAACATCTGGATCATCTTTTTTAATGATGCCACTCAGTGTAGTGAAATGTTTGTAGCTAACGGCATCGCGTGGCTTATAACCTTCAACTTTCCCATAAGCAACCCGTAGGGTAAAGTTAGCATCCGGATACAGCTTTTCATTCTTCTTCATCGACTGAATGCCCTCCATATAAAGCTGCTGGATTTGCTCAATTTCATTCTTCACACCAAAATATACAATGTCAACATTTCTCAGGTAATGCGCCCGAAAGTCAATATATAGCTTAATTACCGGATCCTTGTGCAATTTCTTCAAGTTAGCTGTATTCAAATTATTGACCAGTTGCTTTAAACGAGCTTCATCGGCTAAAATTGATTTCCCGTACACTTTTTTTCGCAGACCTTCTTCATCATATTTCTGCATCAATTCCACGAAACTTTCTGGCTGAAATGATCGATTAAGGTTTTTGTTGAACATCTTCATCAGCTCTACAAAAACATCTTCATCTGTTTTCTTGTCGTAATCCTTGAAGTAAGTTTTTAGTTCCTCTTTCAATATTTCTATGTAATACTCCTTACTTATTTCGGCAGCTTTTGCCCATGCTTTTGAACTCCTGGGGAACTTTGAAGCCAGCTTCAAAATATCTGTGCCACCAAAAATAATTTCTTCATAGTAATTGTATGCGCGATCGTACGCATACAAATCCATATAATATTTTTGGAACTGATTAAGCACATTTCCATATCTCTCTGAAAGCGAATCGTTTTGAGAATACCATTTTTTAAATTCCTTCTCAAATGCCTTTTTCTTTTCAATGGCATTTAGCCGCTTAAGCCCTTTTATTTCTCCTTGCCAACGTTTCCACGAATTGCTTGTCTTGGCGTACTTACTGGCATATTTAATTCGAACCTCGGGATCAGCTTCCATATGCTTAGCCAAAACTTCAAGCTTCCTTGTGCGTATTTTTATTTTATCCGGATCGCTTTGATTCATTAATAGTTCCACACCTTGAGAGGGTAAATACTGCTCCGTGCTCCCTGGATAACCTAAAATCAGGATAAAGTCCTCTGGCTGAATCCCCTTCATCGACACCTTTAAAAACTTTTTGGGTTGGAAGGGAACATTATCAGGTGAATATTCTGCAGGCTCATTGTTTTCATCGGCATAAATACGAAACATGGAAAAATCCCCTGTGTGGCGCGGCCACATCCAGTTATCGGTGTCACCACCAAACTTGCCGATAGCAGAAGGAGGAGCCCCCACTAGCCGAACATCACGGTAAACTTTGTAAGTATATAGAAAGTACTGGTTACCATAAAAGAGTGGCTTTACAATGGTTTCAAGCCGTCCGGAATCGCTAGCAGCACGTTGAATTTTGTAAATATTATCGTCTATTTTTTCTAATCTTTTGTCCTTGCTCAGTCCATCTGTTCCAACTAATACAGAATCTGTAACGTCTTCCATTCGATCTAAAAACTTCGCTGTTAAGTTGGGATTCGGCAACTCTTCTTCGCGAGACATAGCCCAAAATCCATCCGTAAGGTAATCATGTTCCAAACTACTATGGGATTGAATGTATGAAAACCCGCAATGATGATTTGTTAACAATAAGCCTTCATTAGATATGAGTTCTCCAGTACACCCCTTTCCAAAAATTACGATGGCATCTTTCAGGCTATTTTGATTAATACTGTATACATCTTCTGAGCTTAATTTAAAGCCCATCTTTTTCATCTCTTCAATGTTGTATTTGTCAAGTAAGGTAGGCACCCACATGCCTTCTTTTGCATGGGTGTAAAAGAAAAATAGTAAAAGTGCACTTATCGTAATAATCCGTTTCATAATTAATTTAATGGATAAAAAAATTCGATATTGTTTTTTTTAACAGATATTACCCTGAAATGTTGATCAATTCAGGGCAACTGTTTTTTTAAACTTATTTGTTTTGGGAACTATTGATAAATCTCTTCAGATTTTAGATATCCTTCAGCAATCACAGTAGATGACACTGAATTTATATCTACCAATTTTGGTTCTTTTAAATAGGATGGCACCAACCGTTTCCCATTGCTTACCGTAGTGTAATCTTTATCAACTTTATCTCCTCGTGCAATAGTCATGGCCAAGTTGGCAGCTCTGTGCCCCATTTCTTTTAATGGCTTATATATCGTGGCTGTATGGTTTCCTCGTACAATATCCTGAACAATTCTCAAGTCTGCATCCTGACTAATGACTTTGATTTCCCCCAAAAGGCCAACTTCTTGGAGAGCCCTGTTAATACCGTAAGCCAGTTCATCAGCTCCGGCAATAATAACATCGATGCTATCTCTTAACCCAAGAATTTCCTTTGTTTTTTCGTAGGCTTCACTCCTGGTCCAACTATTGGTAAATTCACTATAAACAATACGAATATCACCAGACTCAACTTTTTCCTGCAAGGTATTCATCTGGCCAAGAAATAGCATCATCGAATTATTGTCTTTTTTGTCACCATTCAGAAGGGCATAATTACCTTTGGGTACAAGTGATGCCATGTAGTTTGCCTGCATTTCCCCAACGCTTATACTATTGGTGGTAACATAAAAATCAAGTGAACAATTCCGAATTAATCGGTCGTAGGCAATAACCTTAACTTCTGCCTCATTGGCCATATCAACAATTTCGGCAGCCTTGTTCTGATCAACAGAGATAACAATCAATACGTCAACCTCTTCTTCCTGAATCAATTCCCGAGCTTGCTGGTTTTGGGTTTGTTGATTTTCGTTGGCAATTTTTGTAATTACAACACCACCAAGTTCCTCTATCTTTTCAGTAATGTATTGTTTATCTTTTGACCAGCGTTCAGCCTCTAAGCTGTGAATGAGTAAGCCCACTTTCTCGGGGCCGGTTTTACACCCCAAAAAGGCGAAAAAAACCAATATAATGACTAGTTTGTTTGAGTACAAATTTTTCATAGAGTTGTTTTTCAGTAGAATGTGAAATAATTAAACAAGCTCAAAATCAGCAAGTTTTTTGGACTGTTTCTAAACAGAAACGGTAAAAATTAAAACTTTTTCAGGAATTGATAGACTTTGTGAACGGGAAGCCCCATCACATTATAAAATGATCCTTCAATTTTTCGGATTCCGACATAGCCTATCCATTCCTGTATTCCATAGGCTCCTGCTTTATCGTAAGGTTTGTGCTCGTTTAAATAGAATTGGATTTCTTCTTCGGTCAATTCATCAAACCAAACCTCTGTAACCGCATGGAAACAGTATTTTTTCTCCAGTGTTTGTATACACATTCCGGTAATCACCTGATGCTGGCTTCCAGACAATTCGTGTAAAATGCGAATCGCATCATTTTCATCTTTTGGTTTTCCAATTACCTGGTCGTCCTTCCAAACAATGGTATCTGCGGTTATAAGCAGATCGTTTTCTTTCATTTTTTCCCGAATAGCATTTGCCTTTAATTCAGCCAAAAACTCAGGAATAGCTGTCATTCCCAACTCCTCAGGATATTTTTCTTCTACATCAGCCACCTGAATTTCGAAGTCAATACCTAGCTCTTTCAGCAAACGTTGCCTCCTTGGCGACTGTGAAGCAAGGATAATGTTGTATTTATTTAAATTTTCAAGTACCATCAAACTGATTTCCAAAAAAATGAATGTTCATTGTGCCAATCCCCCCTGGCGCGCATTACTTGCTCAACAATATCACGTACACAGCCTTCCCCTCCTTTTTTATCTGAAATATATTTTGATATTTCTTTTATCTCGCTTACAGCATCTATCGGACAGGTGGCTATCCCAACCATTTTCATTACCTGAAAATCAACCAGGTCATCTCCCATAAAAAGAACCTCACTGGCTTTTACACCTGTTTTATCCATAAAATCATGCAGGCATTTTACTTTGTCGCGAACACTCATGTAAATATGATGAACACCTATTGCTTCATATCGTAGTTTCACCCTTTCAAGTCCACCACCAGTAATTATTCCGACCTGGTAGTTCATATTAATCGCATTGCGAATTGCATAACCATCTTTCACATTCGCGGTCCTCATTGGGACACCATCTTCATTTAAGGGTGAAGTATCGGAAGATAAAACACCATCCACATCGAACACGAATGCCCGAATATTTTTAAGTTCTTCTTTGAAAAACGCCATGCTATTTCTTTTTATGGGTTTGATGAATACTTTCAGAAACAAAACTATAGATTTTTCTTAGTTCGGGTGTTTGCTCAAGTATTTTTAAATGTTTATTAATGATTGTTTCATCGTACCTAACTGCTGGTCCTGTTTGGGCATCAATCGGTTTTAGCTCCATTACTTTTGAAGCTGTTTCCTGAATAAGTGGTTTTAAAAGATTGAAATCCAGCCCATCTGCTTCCAGAAGTTCGTTCCCAAGATGATAAAAATGGTTGACAAAATTACAGGTGAAAACCGCTGATAGGTGTAACACCCTGCGTTCGTCCGAATTAATTTCATGAACTTCATTCGATATTTTTCCCCCAAGTTCCATCAAAAGTTTTTTCCCTTTTAACGTGTTAGCTTCAACACAAACAGGAATTTGAGAAAAATCGACTTCCCTGTTTTTAGAGAATGTTTGAAGAGGATAAAACACCCCACAAATTGAGGAATAACGGGTTAACATACTCAGTGTCACACTCCCGGCAGTATGGGCGATGAATGATTTTTCCACATCAATTTGTCCCAACACTTCCAAAATTGCATCATCTTTTAAGGCAATCAATACCAAGTCGCTTTTCGTGTTTATTTGTTCCGGATTGTTTGTAAAAGATGCCCCTAATTTTGTTGCCAAGCTTGAAGCCGATTCTTCAGTACGACTATAAACTTGTACAATTTCTAATCCGGCTTTCTTTAATTCGAACCCAACACGGGTTGCCAGATTACCTGCACCAAGAAGTGTGATTGTTTGTATCATTGGATATTTTTTCGAAAAACAAAGTAACAAAAAAAGATGAAAAAATTACCTTTACTCTTAAGATGTCGCCAATGAAGAATGTCTGTTTTTTTAATTCTACATCGTTTTGGGGAGGTGGTGAAAAGGCTCACCTGGAATATGCAGAGAACTTTGCAAAGCGAGGTTATTCGGTTTGGATTGTTTGTTCTTCAGGCTCCGTGCTGGAAGAAAAATCAAAGCAAAAAGGATTGCCTTTTTTTGCCGTAAAAATTGGCAATTTATCGTTTTTGAATCCTTTTAAAAGGAGGCAATTGAAACGATTCTTTCGTGAAAATCACATCGATACAGTATTTCTAAATTCTTCAGCGGATCTAAAAACCGGGGCAATAGCCGCTAAAAAAGCAGGTGTGAAAAATATTGTTTACATGCGCGGTTTGGCAGTTCCAGTAAAAAATAGTTTTTTAAACCGATATCTTTTAACAAAAGTGGTTACGCATCCAGTCCCTAATTCAATGGACACCAGAAAAACGTTCCTCACTCATTTAAAACCTCTGCTGAATGAAGAAAATGTTCCTGTAATTTATCGGGGAATTAATTTTGAAGAATGGGACAAACGGCCTGTACAAGCAATCTCTTACCGAGAGAATGATGAGATAATTCTGGGGAATGTTGGACGGCTTGTGGAACAAAAAGGACAGGTTCTATTAATTGAGATCGCTAAAACATTAAAAAAGAAAGGTTTGATTTTTAAGCTCATAATTGCTGGCAGCGGACCACTTCAAGAATCATTGCAAATGCAAATTGATGATAACGGATTAAACAATGAAATTAAGCTGATTGGCTTTCTGCAGGATGTTAAAAGCTTTTTAAAAACTATTGACATTTTCATTTTCCCATCACTATGGGAAGGATTTGGAAATGCCATGGTTGAAGCAATGGTAGAAAAGAAAGTTCCTGTTGCCTTCAATTTAACCAGTAATCCTGAAATTATTGAAAATGGCAAAAATGGCTTTTTGGTTGAACACCCGAACTTAAATGAATTTGCGAATAAAATTATTTATCTGGCTAATCATCCCAAGATCCGAGAACAAATGGGTGAGAAAGCGAGAGAATCAGCAATCTCTAAATTCTCATTCGATAAGATTATGAAAGATTGGGAAAAGCTACTTGGTTAATTCTTTTTCACCTGGCATAATCAACAAGCAATAAAAGAATACGAAAAAGTTAGATCCTACGTGTGTTTCAAAATTGGAATCGCCAAAATTACCAATTAGCATGATGGCAAAAAAAAGCATAAATGTGGGATTCTTATAAGCTTTCAATTTAATAACTGGATAGAAAATCAACGTCATAATTATCAATAAACCTACAAAACCAAACTTCACCATGTAATTCAGATACTGGTTGTGCGCATCTCCAAAACGCTCTGGTTTCATTTTCGATCCATTTTTTATGTAGGCATCCGCATACGCCTTTTTCCAGTTTCCGGTTCCAACGCCAAACCAAAAATTCTCTTCAATGATGGTTAATGCTGCCTTCGTGTATTCAATTCGCTGGGCTAACGACCGATGATCTGCACTACCAGTTTTCAGATAAGTATCGATCTCCCAAATACTCACGTATATTCTTGGATAAAGTGACAATCCACGGTTCGCCAATATGTAATTGCTAATTCCATTCTCAATATTCTGAATATCTTGCTTGGTTAACTGGTTCACTCCTTCCGCATCCTTCCTTAGGTTCTTCGAAGCCAGGTAGCGGATCAACGTATATTTTACCTGATATTTATTTTTATCCAGTTCGTTATATTTTAATTTCGCTTTTGCATTCCAAGCTTCTTCCAGTTCCTTATCACATACATACAGCCAAACATAATGTCCGTTTTCAATTGCACCATTATCCAGGTCGTGCCTATAACGATTCCCTTTACTGGTAAACTCATCCAATTCACTCACATTTACTTTATCAATTGAATAATAACGGTCGACCGCATAGTTCAGATAAAATACAGGTATGATTACCAGCAGCAGAAGTACCATGTAAACACTTATTCGTAAAGCTTGACTTTTGATTCTTTTTGTAAAAAGAATTGCTGCAATAAAAGCAACACCCAGCAATGTAATTAAGCCTGTTAATGATTGATGCCAAATGAGAAATAGGAGTAAGAAGATACTTCCAGCAACAACTCCAATATTTATTATTGATGGATACGCTGTATAACGCTTAAATAAGAGTGCATAAAATAAAATGAAAGCAAATATTAATTGAAAACTAAAGCGTATATGGTGAATAAACCCATATTCTTGTGCCCCCAATACAGAGTGTTCTTTTTGTAAATAGAAATAAATGAATGTGATTAATGAAGAAATGAGTACAGCCAAAGAAAAGACTGTCAAAATCCGTTTTTTTTGTATTGAATCGAAAGAAGGGGCAAGAAAAAAAGCAATGGGGATAATCAAATAAGAAATATTCTTTTGCAAATCATACACAGCCCATTTCCAGTCATTTGTAGCCAATAACCAAATCACATAAACAAAAAATACACATGAGAATATGATCAAATACTTCTTCTCTACAATATTTTGTTTTATGTTCTTTTTATTGAATAGAACTAGAGAAGCAATTAAAAGCAAGCCTATTGAAGTAGATATAAGTCCTTCAGAGAAAGGGAGGGCAACTGCAAAAACAAGTGCTGCCAGATAGAACCAGTTTTGTTTTAGTTTGGCCATTTAGTACAAAATTCTACTACAGGAACGGGCAAATATTTTAATTATTATTGAATTTATGAAGTGCTTATCAACAAAAAGCCCTGGGCTCAAAAAGAACCCAGGGCCTGAAAGTTCGGCAACGACCTACTCTCCCACATTTCTGCAGTACCATCGGCGCTGGCGGGCTTAACTTCTCTGTTCGGAATGGGAAGAGGTGGGGCCCCGCCGCAATAATCACCTAAAATCTTTGTTTGCACCCCGGTAGTTACCGGGACCAACACTTAAATATTTTAAACATATCGGGAATAAGAACATAAATCGAAACAACCTTAAAGAACACAAGGGAAAGCCTTCGGGCAATTAGTACTGCTCGGCTTTGCCATCACTGACTTTACACCTGCAGCCTATCAACGTTGTCGTCTCCAACGGCCCTTAAAGGAAATCTCATCTTGAGGCAGGCTTCGTGCTTAGATGCTTTCAGCACTTATCCCTTCCAAACATAGCTACCCTGCAATGCAGCTGGCGCCACAACAGGTACACTAGAGGTATGTCCACCGCGGTCCTCTCGTACTAGCAGCAGGTCCTCTCAAATTTCCAACGCCCACAACAGATAGGGACCGAACTGTCTCACGACGTTCTGAACCCAGCTCGCGTGCCACTTTAATGGGCGAACAGCCCAACCCTTGGGACCTTCTCCAGCCCCAGGATGTGACGAGCCGACATCGAGGTGCCAAACCGCTCCGTCGATATGAGCTCTTGGGAGCGATCAGCCTGTTATCCCCGGAGTACCTTTTATCCTTTGAGCGATGGCCCTTCCATACGGAACCACCGGATCACTATGCCCTGGTTTCCCACCTGGTCGACTTGTCAGTCTCACAGTCAAGCACCCTTGTATCATTACACTCTCCTGACGGTTACCAATCGTCATGAGGGTACCTTTGGAAGCCTCCGTTACACTTTTGGAGGCGACCACCCCAGTCAAACTACCCACCACACACTGTCCGTCTTGCGACGTTAGGTCCCGGATAAGCAAAGGGACGTATTTCAAGGATGGCTCCACGGTACCTGGCGATACCGCTTCAAAGCCTCCGTCCTATCCTACACATCACTTACCCAGAATCAATGTGAAGCTGCAGTAAAGGTTCACGGGGTCTTTCCGTCCCGTTGCGGGTACCCGGCATCTTCACCGAGACTACAATTTCACCGAGCTCATGGCCGAGACAGTGCGCACATCGTTACACCATTCGTGCAGGTCGGAACTTACCCGACAAGGAATTTCGCTACCTTAGGACCGTTATAGTTACGGCCGCCGTTTACCGGGGCTTCATTTCAGTGCTTCTCCGAAGATAACACCCCCACTTAACCTTCCGGCACCGGGCAGGTGTCAGGCCTTATACATCATCTTTCGATTTAGCAAAGCCATGTGTTTTTGATAAACAGTCGCATGCGCCTTTTCACTGCGGCTCTTTCGAGCGCCCCTTCTCCCGAAGTTACGGGGCCATTTTGCCTAGTTCCTTAGCCATGAATCACTCGAGCGCCTCAGGATTCTCTCCTTGACTACCTGTGTCGGTTTGCGGTACGGGCCTTTGTTACCTGAAGCTTAGAGGTTTTTCTTGGAAGCCCTTAGGGACACTGTCCGCTTGCCCGAAGGCTCACGGTACTGTCAGGTTTCAGCTCAAGTGGCGGATTTGCCTGCCACTCTCAAAACTTACGCCCTTCAACGTGCTATTCCGTCAGCACGCGGTCCTTTCATCACTTCGTCACCCCATCGCAGTAACAAGGGTACCGGAATATTAACCGGTTGTCCATCGGGTTCGCCGCTCGGCTGCCCCTTAGGTCCCGACTGACCCTGATCCGATTAGCGTTGATCAGGAAACCTTAGTCTATCGGCGAGCAGGTTTCTCACCTGCTTTATCGTTACTTATGCCTACATTTGCTTTTCCAGCTGCTCCACAATGCCTCACGGCACTGCTTCAACGCCACTGGAATGCTCCCCTACCATAAATCCATAGCTTCGGTGGTATGTTTAATGCCCGATTATTATCCACGCCCAATCGCTCGACTAGTGAGCTGTTACGCACTCTTTAAATGAATGGCTGCTTCCAAGCCAACATCCTAGCTGTCTAAGCAATCGGACCTCGTTTGTTCAACTTAACATACACTTGGGGACCTTAGCTGATGGTCTGGGTTCTTTCCCTCTCGGACATGGACCTTAGCACCCATGCCCTCACTGCCGGTGAGCATCTTATAGCATTCGGAGTTTGTCTGGATTTGATAGGCGGTGAAGCCCTCGCATCCAATCAGTAGCTCTACCTCTATAAGACTCATGACCGACGCTGCACCTAAATGCATTTCGGGGAGTACGAGCTATTTCCCGGTTTGATTGGCCTTTCACCCCTACCCACAGGTCATCCAAAAACTTTTCAACGTTTCCTGGTTCGGTCCTCCATCCCGTGTTACCGGGACTTCAACCTGCCCATGGGTAGATCACCAAGGTTTCGCGTCTAGCGCCACTGACTGAACGCCCTGTTCAGACTCGCTTTCGCTTCGGCTCCGTCCCTTAAGGACTTAACCTCGCCAGTGACGACTAACTCGTAGGCTCATTATGCAAAAGGCACGCAGTCACCCCGTAATAATCGGGGCTCCTACAGCTTGTAAGCGTACGGTTTCAGGTACTATTTCACTCCCTTGTTCAGGGTGCTTTTCACCTTTCCCTCACGGTACTGGTCCACTATCGGTCTCTCAGTAGTATTTAGCCTTACCAGATGGTCCTGGCAGATTCAGACAGGATTTCTCGTGTCCCGCCCTACTCAGGGTACCACTATCTTCCAAACAATGCACATGTAAGGGGCTGTCACCCGCTGTGGCCAGACTTTCCAGACTGTTCCATTTAATGTTTGGTCGAATGTTGTGGCCCTACAACCCCAAAACGGCCGGAACCGTTTTGGTTTGGGCTCTTCCGCGTTCGCTCGCCACTACTAACGGAATCACTATTGTTTTCTCTTCCTCCAGGTACTTAGATGTTTCAGTTCCCTGGGTTAGCCCCCGGCATGGCCGGGTCCCCAATAAATTGGGTGGGTTGTCCCATTCGGATACCGACGGATCAAAACTTATTTGCAGTTCCCCGTCGCTTTTCGCAGCTTATCACGTCCTTCATCGCCTCTGAGAGCCAAGGCATCCCCCGTACGCCCTTAATAACTTTCTCCTTGATTAACTCGATTATTGTTAATTCTGTTGTTTTAAGGTTGAATGTTCTTTACATTCTTATTTTTTCCCAACATGTCAAAGAACTTTAACTTTTCAGCTGTTAGCTTTAAGCTAATAACTTCAAGTAAGTTGATATAACCGGAATCGAACCGGATAAAATGCCGCCTGGCATACCATCTTGTTCCAATATTTCAATAAAATGAACGTTTTGCCTTTTCGAACTTTTTGTCCCCTTTCACTTATGTACGTTTGTACTTATGTACTCCGGCACTTCTTTTGGTGGAGAATAAGGGAGTCGAACCCTTGACCTCTAGAATGCAAATCTAGCGCTCTAGCCAACTGAGCTAATCCCCCAAATGTTGAGTTCCGGGTTGCATGTTCCGGGTTGCGAGTTGTAATCAACTTTTAACCCCAAATTTTAAACCCTGAACTACTTCATGGTAGTCCCGCCCATCCCGATAGCTATCGGGATTGAACTGGTGGACCTTGTAGTCCCGCCCAGACTTGAACTGGGGACCTCTACATTATCAGTGTAGCGCTCTAACCAGCTGAGCTACGGGACTGTCTGTGAATGCCTGCAGCTTCAAGCCACAAGCCATAAGCCGACAGCTATCCGCGTTTGCCCTGATATCTTTTAAAAAAGTAGTGATAAAGAAAAAATGCCCAATCTTAACCCAA
Source organism: Sunxiuqinia sp. (assembly GCA_965230765.1). GTDB lineage: Bacteria > Bacteroidota > Bacteroidia > Bacteroidales > Prolixibacteraceae > Sunxiuqinia. Next base: position 921 of record CBDDLR010000002.1, on the reverse strand, counting down.
GCTCCAGAAAGGAGGTGTTCCAGCCACACCTTCCGGTACGGCTACCTTGTTACGACTTAACCCCAGTTGTCAGTTTTACCCTAGGCCGCTCCTTGCGGTCACAGACTTCAGGTACCCCCAACTTCCATGGTTTGACGGGCGGTGTGTACAAGGCCCGGGAACGTATTCACCGCGCCATGGCTGATGCGCGATTACTAGCGAATCCAGCTTCACGAAGTCGGGTTGCAGACTTCGATCCGAACTGAGACCGGCTTTAGGGATTGGCATCCTGTCACCAGGTAGCTGCCCTTTGTACCGGCCATTGTAACACGTGTGTAGCCCTGGACATAAGGGCCGTGCTGATTTGACGTCATCCCCACCTTCCTCTCACCTTACGGTGGCAGTCCCGCTAGAGTCCCCAGCCAAACTGATGGTAACTAACGGTAAGGGTTGCGCTCGTTATGGGACTTAACCCGACACCTCACGGCACGAGCTGACGACAACCATGCAGCACCTTGTAAGTTGTCCGAAGAAAAAACCCTTTCAGGTCCTGTCAACCTACATTTAAGCCCAGGTAAGGTTCCTCGCGTATCATCGAATTAAACCACATGTTCCTCCGCTTGTGCGGGCCCCCGTCAATTCCTTTGAGTTTCACCGTTGCCGACGTACTCCCCAGGTGGCTCACTTAATGCTTTCGCTTGGCCGCATACTGTGTATCGCATACAGCGAGTGAGCATCGTTTACGGCGTGGACTACCAGGGTATCTAATCCTGTTCGCTCCCCACGCTTTCGTACCTCAGTGTCAGTTACAGTTTAGTAAGCTGCCTTCGCAATCGGGGTTCTGTGCAATATCTAAGCATTTCACCGCTACACTGCACATTCCGCCTACCTCAACTGTACTCAAGCCCTGCAGTATCAATGGCAGTTCTACCGTTAAGCGGC